>DFLT01000003.1 GCA_002375465.1 Alphaproteobacteria bacterium UBA3612
CCGATTGAACGCCGATTGACAAGACCGATGGACCCTAGCTGGGTGCGATCGATACGCGACCATTGCCAGAGCGCTGATGTGGCCTTCCATTTCAAACAATGGGGCGGCGTCAACAAGAAGAAGACTGGCCGAACGCTTGATGGCCAAACTTGGGATGAATTTCCCAAGGAGCCGCTGCGTAGCGAGGCGGCATTGGCGGCGGCTTCCGTCTAAGACCGATCAAAAATCCATGTTTGCGTAGCGATCGTTAAAGTGCGCTTGATAATCGGCATAGCTCTCCATGGCGTCGACTGAAGCCATAGCGCGTGCATAGTCGCCGTCGACCACCTTGGTCAGGTTGAGGGGCAGACCATAGTCCTGAATGTGTATCTTTGCGGGCTCGAGTGAGCCTGACCAAAGATGATCGATGAAATCCCGGATAAGTGCGATGGCCTCAGCGGCCACGAAATCGACACCCTGTCCAAACTTCAAAACAGCGCGGTCACGCCGATGAGGCAAAAGCATCGGTACAGCCCCAGCCGTCGAGTGAAAGTGGAACGCCTCGCCGTCTTTCCCGAAAGCCCCATGGGCAACGAAGTTTCGAAGCTGACGCCGGACTATGGCGAGCTGATCGTAAATTTGTTTCGTGGTGGGGTCGGTAATATCCAGCGCTGCTTTGAACTTTTCGGCCCAATCCGCCTTTGCGAGCTTGGCGACATCCTCCCCTGTGGCGCAGCTACCGCGAAGGATGGCGATGTGGATGAAGACATGCTCAGTCCAGCTAAAGAAGCATTCGATGGCAGAGAGACCTAGCCATTTGGCCTCCCGATTGAGCTCGACTGCCGGAAAGGCCACCGTATAACTCATATCGCTAAGATGGGTGACAACCCGCTCGTCCTTCCGCCCCTCCGCTTCTTGTTGCCTGTCGTCATAAAGATCGAGATAGAAATTCAGCCGTTCGAACAGTTCGGGCGAGCGGTTGACGACATTGAGGTGGGAGGCCTTTGCTGCCTGCTCAGCCCTCCAATCAAAATAAGGCTGCGCCGCTTTAGTGGCCTTGTGGATCAATCTGACAATTTCGGCAGCCGCCTCTTCGTCTTCTGGAACATTGGCCGCGAAGACGCCCAATCCAAATTTGCGGTGTTCCACAAGGAAGGGCCGCCCATCATATTCCACCGGGACTGACCAGGCCACCTTTTCGAACTGACCTAGATTCGTGAAACCCAGCAAGTCGACAAGGAGAAAGTAGACCAGGTAATATGGTGGCAGCGTCCGCCCGGCATCTGTGCGCTTTGCGTTGAAGAGAAATCCCTTCGGCGCGCGCGTGCTGAAATCTGCTGGTTTCAGTGGAGATATCGCCTTCTGGGCGCGGGTTCGGACAGTTTTGATTTGCTCGCTGCTCAATGTCGCGCACATTTCAAGTACATACCACTCGAAACACCGCCCCTGTACCAGCGTCTCGAACCAGATCGACAGCCATTCCGTCCCAGTGGTAGTCGAGGTGACGTCCCTGAGTCAGGTCGGATGCACAATCCGGGTAGAACAAGCCGACACATTCACCACCCGGATGCCGGATGCTCGGATAGACAAGACCTTCGGCCCCGCCCCCTTTGATCTCAACAGCGAGGGCTTGCGATGCAGCATAGTTGTCGGGATCAAGCGCGGGATCGCCAGCGGCAAGGCTCCTGAGATCGTGAAGATCGGCGCTTACTGAAAGGATGATCTCACGGAACTGTGAGGTCCAGCCTGGCACTTCTAGAGTGCGAGCCATGAAGCGGGCATGATGATGGATTGTCTCGAACAGCGCAGTTTCGAATGCATCCCCCGCGTATAGGACGCCGTAGGTCCCATCGGTGAAGCGACTTGGTCGGTCAGTGCTGACATGCGTGAACGGGGTCATCAGATAGGATGCGCCGTTGCCCCCTACCCGGCGGTCAGCAGGTACCAGATCGAGATTGCCGATCGTCGCCATAATGCGGGGATTGGTTTTTTGCTCGGCAGAGATCAGCAGCGGCCAATCTGCGGGGTCTGCGATATCTTCGAACAGGTCGATCGGAGGAAAGGCACTGCGGATAATTCGTACAGCACCTTTCCACTCGACCTGGGCAACCGGAATTGCCTTGGGATCAATCACCAGGCACCACGTTCGGCATCAAGATAGCGACGCACCCGCATGATATCAGTCAGCTCGCCGCCAAGCATGACATCGAGCGCGCTCGCTCCGGCAAAGGCGGCGTTACCTGCCTTGATCCAGGCGTAGCCACGTTGGGCTTCGGAAAAGATGATCCTCAGCGCCTTGTGGATACCCATCAGGTTGGAGAGCCGCGCCGCACCATCGCGCGAGACACGGCCCGCACCCTCAGCCTTCCAGCGCCGGTAGGAGCGAACCGGCATGTCGAGCAAAGTCGCTGCCTGTTCGTCCGTTACTTCCCATTTCCCAAACAGGTTCAGCACGGCGCGAAACATCGCCGATGCTTCCTCCTGAGTTATGGGATCGGGTCGAAAGGCATGGGGGAGGGTATCAACGGGTTGCAGTGCTAACATAAACATTCTCCATATGGCAGTATATACCACTTTGAATGCCATTTGGCAAGATGCGTCAATTTAAGCCTGCAAGCCGCGCCAAGACCGCCACTGCGTTCGTCGTCGGGACGAAAAGCCGCGTTTGATAGCGTATGATCTCGGTGAAGCACCCATGTGCCTTGTACCAGTCGAGGCGCGACGCCGACCAACCAGCCAGTTCGAGCCGCTGCGCGCCATTGACGAGGCTGCGCTTGAGCGTAAGCGCCTCGCGGCTTTTGATTTGCATCGGCCGCCCTGTCCCAAGCACCGCATGGACGGTTTGCTCTGCCGAAAAGGCATGTTCGTCTTCAAGCCCAAGCGCCTGGCATAGTTCGAGCACGCAATGGAGCGGAACCTCCCGGCCTAACAGCGAGCGTCCGTCTCGCGCCAAAATCCGGCTGACGCGAACATAGTCAGAAGGGAGTTTGTCCCACACCGGAAGCAGCAGGCCCGTTGCAAGATGCAGTCGCTCACGCTTGTGATTTGTGGCGGCGTCATCGACCTCCGCCTGCCAATGGCGACGAAATTCGGTTGGATCCACCGTTTCCCAGCTGCTCTCGGCGAGTTGATCGGCGGTGATGTGTCCGTGCTTCAAGGGACGGACAAGCTCGAAGCGGGCCACACGCATACCTTCGTCGGTGAGCAGACTACGCGCCGGGACAAGCAGCCCGATCCGGCCTGAGCGCGCATTACGCAGAAGTTGCTGACGCGAACCTGAAAAGCCGTAGAGCTCCTTGAGCCGTTCGAGACGCAGGGGCTTGAGCGCGCGGGCAATCTCGAGTTCCAGGAGATGCGTCGTTGCGCCCGACATCGCATCGGTACGCAGCAGCGTGTCGGTCAGCACCTCGTAATGCTCGACCGCAATGGTCTCGACCCCAATGTCGAGCGTGCCGGCCTGGCGTGCTGCATCGATCCGCGCTTCGACGAGGCCGAGAAACTCGTCAAATATGCCGTTTTGCAAAGCAATCGGCAACGCGAGGATGCGATTGAGCCAGCGCTGGATTGTTGGCAGGTCATCGACCATCCCGCCGTCGGGCCCTTCGACCCTGAGCCCGCTCAATTCCTCAAACCGAGATAGCGTAACGGCTTCCAGCTTGCCAGCGAACAGCAGGCCGAACCAGCGGTGAAGCGCCTCCTTGGCGTAGGTGCTCTCGAGATTGTCGGCAGGATCGAAAAGGTTCTGCCCGCCCGTCTGGCGCTGCCCGCGGGTCAGTGCCCCGAGGCTGTCGAGCCGTCGTGCAATGGTCGAGATAAACCGCCGTTCGCCCCGCACATCGGTGGTCACCGGGCGAAACAGCGGGGCAGATGCCTGATTGGTGCGGTTGGTACGGCCAAGCCCTTGAATTGCGGCATCGGCCCGCCAGCCCGGCTCAAGCAGAAAGTGGACCCGGCGCATCTGATTCTTTGCCGCGAGGTCGGCATGATAACTGCGGCCAGTGCCACCGGCATCGGAGAAAACCAGAATTCGCTTTGTCCCGTCCATAAAATCTCGCGTCTCGGCGACATTGGCGCGCGGAGAGCGCGACTGGAGCACCTGGCGTCCATCGCGTCCGACGATCAGGCGGCGGGTACGACCGGTGACTTCGGCCACCTGATCGACACCGAACCGTTCGATGATCGCATCGAGCGCCGTCGCGATCGGCGGCAAGGCACAGAGCTGCTCGATCATGCGATCGCGCGCGGCAAGCGCCGAACGACAGAGAACAGGAGCACCATTCTCATCACTCATCGGTTCGGACCGGGCATTGCCATTCTCGTCCGTAAACACGGCCATCAACCGAACCGGGAAGCTTTTGGTGAGGTAATCGACCACGTATTCTTTGCAGTCTGGATTTATGTCGAGCGGTTCGCGTGCAGGCGCGGAATTTCGGGATGAAAACATCGATTTTACTCCAGATAATTAAGGTGGCTCCAGCCCAACGAGCTGAAGGAATCACCATGTTGCCAAAGACGATTGTTTCATTCGGACGCCCCGAGCCTTGGGGCAAAGACGCTCCCACCTCAGATGCTCTATCCACCGCCTTCCACTCTTCTCTCCAAGGGAGCGCAGCGGGATCAGCAGCGCTCTACAGGGCGGCCGCTCGCCACTTCCTGTTCTGGGTCGAGCAGCAGGGCGTTGTGATCTCGGCGGTCAATGACACCGTCATTCGACGTTTTGAGAAGCACAGGTGCCACTGTCGGGGCTTTTCCCGCCATGAGCCCAACCGGCCGGCGTTCACCAGCAAGGTCCGGCGTTTTGTCCGCTTCCTGGAAGATCACGGCGTTGTCGACGTGCCCGATGATGTCGATCACCTCGACACGCTGTTGGCGGATTACGCGACGTTTCTCGTGCAAGAGCATTACAGCGCGGCGAGCATCAAAAGCTACCGGTCAGAGGCAGCGCACTTTGCTGCCTGGGTTCGGGTTTCTCGCCTGTGCTGGGAAGATGTCACTGACAAGCATGTTGTCCAGTATGCCGGCCACGACTGTCGGTGCCCGGTATACCGTAAGCGCGGGACGCTGGTCGGCCACCACGGACCGCTACGCCGCAGCAAAGGTGCGCGGCGCTTCCTCGGGTTTCTGCGTGACCGGCATATTCTTTCGCAAGTCGATCGCCGGGATGATGAAGATGACGACCTGGCTGCCTACAAGGCATGGCTAAAGGCCCATTGCGGCAGTTCCGCCGCGACGATCCGGCGGTACTGCGGAGAGGTGAAGCTCTGGCTCCCGGCGCTGGGTGAGCCATCGAAGCTGGACGCGGCTGCCATTAGGCGGGTTGTCAGCAGTCGCATCGGCGAGACGCCGGGTTCCACCTCGCTCATCGCAGGCATCATGCGGAGCTATGTGCGCTTTCTCGTCTCGTGCGCAGAGTGTGAACCGGCACTGCAGCACGCTTTACCACCTATAAGGCGTTATCGGCTCGCGACTTTGCCGCGCTACATGGACGATGCGACGATCGAGAAGATCGTCGCATCCTGCCAGGCAAATACCGCAGTGGAGATCCGCGACAAGGCGATCATCCTGCTGCTGGCCAGGCTCGGATTACGGGCCGGCGATATCTGCCAGTTGGGCATGACCGATATCGACTGGAACAACGGATATCTACGGGTAAGCGGCAAGAGCAGACGACCCGATCGCCTGCCGTTGCCACAGGACGCCGGGGACGCGATCCTCGACTATCTCGAACGGGCTCGCCCGCCGATCAATGAGGAACGGCTGTTCGTTCGGGTACAACCTCCTTTCCGACCGTTCAGTTCATCGGCCGAGATCGCCGGCATCGTAGCGCGTGTATTCGATCGAGGCGCCATCGAGGGCGTGCCGACGGGCGCCCACGCCTTCCGGCATTCGCTTGCCACACGGATGCTGCGCGCCGGGGCCGGCCTTGAGTCGGTCGGCACGATACTGCGCCACCGTTCTCCAGCGACGACCGCCATCTACGCCAAGGTCGACATCCCGATGTTGCTGAAGGTCGCCCAGGACTGGCCAGGAGATGTAGCATGCTGAAGGATCAGATCGCACGCTATGTCGCACTCCATCGCAGCTTCGGCCGCAAGTTCGACGAACAAGAGCGAACGCTCGACCTCTTCGCCAGTTATGCCTCTGGCTTCGGCGACCGGCACACCAACGTCGAACGGATTTACGATTGGTGCCGGACAGCCAGTTCCCAGAACGTGGCAAGAGACAGATTCGACCGCCTGCGCCGCTTCTGCCTCTATGCCCATGCGGAGGATCAGGAGCATCAGGTGCCCCCGGCGGGCGTCTTCGGCAAGGGTAAGCGGCCACGACCGACACCCCATATTATGGAGCCAGAGCAGGTTCGGGCGATCATGCTGGCCGCCCTCGAACTTCCGCCCAAGGGCAAGATTAGTCCGCATACGTACTATTATCTGTTCGGGCTGCTCGCAGCGACGGGCTTGCGCCTTTCCGAAGCACTCGCGCTGCGGCGTGATGATGTCACCGGCGACGGTCTCGTCATCCGCAAAGCGAAGTTCGGCAAGCAACGCCTCTTGCCGATCCAACCTTCAACCCACGAAGCGTTACAGGCATATCTTACCATCAGGCGGAAGCTCGGCGCCCACGGCGAGGATCTATTCGTCCACTCCCGGGGGCACGCCCCCAGCACAACGCGCGCCTATATCATCTTCGTCAGATTGGCACGTGAGTTGGGTTTTCGTGGTCCTCCCGGGTCCCCCGGCGTTCGCGTTCACGACCTGCGGCATACTTTCGCTGTTCGATCGCTGGAGTCCTGTCCGCGCGATCGGGAAGCCATCGCCCATCATATGGCGGCGCTCAGCACCTATCTTGGCCATGCGGATATCGCCAACACATACTGGTATCTCGAGGCGACGCCGGTCCTGCTTCGCGACATCGCCGCCGCAGGCGAGCAGCTCTTCTTGGGAGACGCCGCATGACCGCGCTCTCTCCCCATCTCGCCGCGTTTCTGCGCGATCATCTTCCCCGCGAGCGCAATGTCAGCCCACATACGGTGACGACCTACGCGAACTGCTTTGCGCTACTGGTCCGGTTCGCGGCCAACCGGCTCAAGCGGCGACCCACCGACCTGACGATTGAGGATTTCGATCCCGAACTGATCATCGCCTTCCTAGACCATGTGGAGGATGCCCGTAAGAACAGCCCCAGAACCCGCAACGCCCGGCTTGCCGCGATCCGGGCGTTTTTCCGTTATGTCGAGTATCGCGTCCCTGTCTGCCTCGATCTCGCGCTGCGTATCCGTTCCGTGCCAACAAAGCGGACTGACACCACACTTATCGACTATCTGACACGTGACGAGATCACCGCGCTTTTGGATGCGCCCGATCCCCGGTCCCGCTTGGGCACGCGAGATCGGGCCATGTTGCACCTCGCCTATGCTGGTGGCCTGCGTGTCGCCGAGCTGCTGTCGCTACAGATGCAAGACCTTCCGGAACGCTCGCTTGCCACGGTCCACATCGTCGGCAAGGGGCGACGCGAGCGTGTCCTGCCCCTGTGGCGCGAGACGCAGGCATCCCTGCGGGCTTGGCTGGCCGTCAGGCCGCAATGCCAGGCAATGGAGATATTCCTCAACGCCAATGGTGTGCCGATGGGCCGCGACGGGTTTGCGTTCAGACTGGCAAAGCACGTCGCCACGGCCGCGAAAAAGCAGCCATCTCTGCTGGGCAAACGGGTCACGCCTCATGTGCTCCGGCATTCCTGCGCAATGCACACGCTCGCCGCGACCGGTGACATTCGCAAAGTGGCGCTCTGGCTCGGGCATGCCAGCATTCAAAGCACGGAAGCCTATCTGCGGGCCGATCCCGAGGAAAAGCTACAAATCCTCGCAGCGCATGGGTCGCCAACCGTCAAGCCTGGCCGATTCAAGCCACCAGCTGATCCGCTGATCATGATGCTCAACGACGTTCGGAAACGAGCATAGTCCCAGAGGTCTCGTGCACCCCGCACATCTCCATCCTCCTTAATTATCTGGAGTAAAATCGATGTCTTCATCCCGAAAATCCGCGCCTGCATGCGAACCGCTCGACATAAATCCTGACTGCAAAGAAAACGTCTTATGCGGAGATCCGGATAAGACATATTCGCGGGGGGAGAGATCGATTTCGAGTGCTTCACGTTCCGCATCGGAGGGATCAGCGAGGCGGCGGTTGAGCATGGCTTCGGCGGTCGAGACGAGTTGCACTACAACAGCGTTGCCGTCGGCAAGTGCCGTATCAATCGCAGGCAGCAGGCTCGGCAGCTTCATGGATAGAAGGAGCTGCGCGAAGAAGCGCTGCTTGGTGCCTTCAAACACCGAAAACGCAGCCGATTTGGCACTTGAATTGAGTGTCTCGCCACTGTCAGTGTCGACGATCCGCGTTGCCTCGAGAGCTTCGCGCAGGTTGGCATGAATGATTGCCCAGGCGTCTGCATAGGCGTCATAAACCGCTACCTGGTCGGGGGTCAGGCAATGCTCGAGAATCTCGTACTCAACTCCGGCGAATGAAAGGGCCCTCGCCGCATACAGCCCCAGTGACTTCAGATCGCGCGCGACCAGTTCCATTGCAGCGATACCGCCATCGCGGATATCTGCGACGAAGGCTTCGCGATTGGCAAAAGCCGTCTCGGGACCCCAAAGGCCAAGACGGGTGGCATAGGCGAGATTATTGACGTCGGATGCCCCGGTCGCCGAAGCGTAGAGCACGCGGGCGCGCGGCAGCAGATTCTGGATGCGAACACCGGCAATGCCCTGCTCCGATCCCTTGACCTTACCACGTGAGCCCTCCCCGCCTGCGGCGTTGGCCATCGCATGGGCTTCGTCGAAGACGATGAGCCCGTCGAAGTCCTCCCCTGCCCATTCGAGAATCTGATCGAGCCGGGTCGCGTCGCTTCGACCCGAACGCAGTGTCGGATAAGTCACGAAGAGTATGCCCTCGCGCATCCCGATCGGGACACCGAGCTTCCATTGGCCAAGGGGCTGGACGTCGATGGGAAGGCCGCCGAGCGCGCTCCAGTCGCGGCGGGCATCTTCGAGCAAAGCTTCGTTCTTGGAAATCCAGATGTGGCGCCGTTCGCCCCTCACCCACCGGTCGAGGATGACGGAAGCGACCTGCCGTCCTTTCCCTGCACCAGTTCCGTCACCAAGAAAGTAGCCCATGCGGTAGGCGTGCCCCTCGGCGCTCGCCTTCAAGGCGCAGCCCTTGTCGTCGGGCTCAAACCGTCCCGGCAGATCGCGGGCATGCGCGCTTGCGGCATAGATCAGGGTCTCGGCCTGCGCAGCGGATAGGACGCCCCCAGCAATGAGGTTCGACGGAAGCTGAGGCACCACTTCGGGCACGGGTGCGGTTATCGAACCCATCGCAACGGATTCGACCAGGGGGGTCGGATGCGGGACAGCATCTGCAATTGAGATCCGGCTCGGCCGGTAGGGCAAATAATGCCCAACCTGGCTTTCGATCGGCGCAGGTGCTTCGAGCGGAGTAAAATCAAGCGGCAGGATCGACGGCGCCGCAGCGGTTGGATGGACCTTAAGTGGAACTGGTTTCGTCCTGTTCGCAACCAGCCGAAGCGGCAATGCTGGCTTGATGCCGATGCGGGGTCCCGCGGGCAGGCTTACCCGGTCAGGGAGCATATCGATCAGCAGATGAAGCTCGGCAAAGTTTGCCGGCTGGGCGATGATCGGGCTGGTACCATCCTCAGCCTTGTCGAGAATCAGGAGCCGGGTTGAGATTGAGGTGCCCTGCTTGATGAAACCGCGCTCGATCGTCGCGTTGAGGCGCAACGAGAGGGGACCAGCGATCCCGGCGAGGAACTTCGGAAGCTCGAACCATTCGGGCATCACTGCGACCAGGCGGCCACCGGGCATAAGGCGCTTCCAGGCAGAACGTAAGTGCCGGTCGCCAGTGCGGCTATCGTGGCCCCTCTCGATACCGTGTGAATATGGCGGGTTCATCAGCACCACGCTCGGACCCACGTCGGGCGTGAGAAGTTCGTCGATCAGTTCCCCGTCAAATCCCGTGACTGTCGCCTCCGGAAACACGACGCCCAGGCATTCGCGGCGCAGCGGCGAAATCTCGTTGAGAGCAAGACGCGCAGTTGCCTTTGCTGCCCATACGCCCAGCATCCCGGTCCCCGCCGACGGCTCGAGAACCAGTTCAGCGGCAGAAATCGCGCATGCCTTTGCAGCCATCCAGGCCAGACGGGGCGGCGTCGCGAATTGTTGCCACTCGATCTGCTCATCGCTCCGGTTGGACTGGGTCGGGACCAGACGTTCGAGGTGCGTGAATGCCTCATCGGCGAAGCTGGAAGACATTGCAGGTGAGAATTCAGTTGCCTGCGCCAGGAACAACACCTGCGCCAATTCAAGTGCGGCATGGGCATCGCGTACGGACCAGCGTCCTTCGGCGTCGCTACCGCCGAAGTGATCGGCCATTGTTGCATTCACAGTGAGCCGTGAAATTGCTTGATCTGCAGCGAGCCGCGCGGCCAGCGCCCTCGCCGCTGCCAGCACTTGCGGCTCGGCGGGATCGGAAAATGCGAAAGCGGTATTTGCGTGTGACATGAGAGACCTCCTGAAGAGGCCCTGGGTTTGTCCGGGTGTCCGTTCGGATGGATCCGCCCGGGGGCCTCACAAGACCCCAAGCCCGCTTTCCTCTCACCGACATTCAGACCGCAGCTCGGACTGAGCGCATGAGCACATCATTCCAGTCGTCGCCGGTTAGCTCCGGACGCCTGGTGACAATCAGCCGCCCTTCGCAAGCGTAGGCCTCTCGCGCACGCTCTTCAGCAAGGCGCCCGCCCGCATCATTGTCGACAAAGAGATACAGCTGGCGCACCGATTCCGGGATTGTGGCCAAGCCGAAGCGTTCGTTTCCCAGCGTCGCCCAGCAGGGAACCTTGAACATTTGCATCGCTGAGAGGGCCGTTTCGTTTCCTTCTGCGAGGCCAAGGCGCCCCCCATCCGGGTACGCGAAACGCACCGCGCCAGAACCGGGGCTGCCTAACGCACGCCTTGGCTGATCGAAAGAAGCCAAGCTGGTTTTGTCGAAGTCAAGGAAGGAGCGGTGCAGCGCCAGAATTCCGGCATCATTGCGCACGGCCGCCACCATCGCGGGTAGAAACCGGACAGCACCCTTTGGCCCAAGCGGCATACGTGGGTGGAAACGCAGCTCCGGCGAAGAAATCTTGATGCCTCTGGACACGAGGTACTTCTCGGCGGGGCTGCCAGCGATGGTCGACGCCTCATGCCAGAGCCTCAGCGCATTCCGATTGGCGACTTCCTCGCGCGGTTCGGCCACGATCGGACCACTCGTGCCATCGAACAGGTCCGCAATTCGTATTCCGAGCCCGGCCATGGCTTCTAACACCGCCTCGTTCGTGCAGCCGGCAAAGCAATGAACAAGAATTGCGCGCTTTCCGAGTGTGATGCTTAGCGAAGGAGTGCGGTCGTCATGGGCCGGGCAGCAGCACATTCCGCGCGAGCGCGACCAGGCACCGCCCAGCTGCTCGACTATCTTGCGCGCGCGGTTTTCCAGTTGCAGACCTTGGAATTGGGATGATCGGTGTTGGTGCATGGGGGCATCTCCATCGTAACTTGCCTCCACCCGCGCAGCCTCCGCTCTGCGTCGCTGACGTTTCATTTTCCTACATCAGATGTTCTATATATGTTCTTTCCCGATTCGACCACCAAAGGATTCGGGAATGAGACTGAAATGGGCAGTAGTTGCAGGGGCAACGACAGGATTTGGGTCCGTCCTCCCCGCTCACGCGCAGGAGATGGAGCCCCCTCAGATGACCGTTGCCTCGGAGTTGACGACCGACGGCTTCCGCGTTGCAGAAGGGACTGATGGCTTCCTTCTCGTCGAACATGGCATTTGGAGAAAGCCTCCAACGGCCTCGTCCGAGCCGCCGGCTACCGATGCGGGTCGAACCTATCTGCCCTATCGATATCCAAAGCCCCAAGGCAGCGCGCCATCGGGATTCCGTCGGGCAAGCTACCTTCCTCATGTTTACGCTGCTGAGGCGCAATACTCGCTACCAAGCGGCCTTCTCGACGCTCTTGTATGGACGGAATCACGATATAATCCGATGGCCATCAGCAAGGCCGGGGCCGCAGGTTTGGGGCAATTGATGCCAGGGACAGCGCGGGACCTTGGCGTTTCAAATCGCTTCGATCCCAAGGCGAACATCTTGGGTGCGGCCCGATACCTACGCCAGATGCTGGACAAGTTCGGGGTAGTTCATCTGGCCCTCGCTGCCTACAACGCAGGTCCAGGTGCCGTCGAGCGCGCAGGCGGTATTCCTCGCAATGGCGAGACGCCGGCCTATGTGCGCGAAGTGCTGCGCCATTGGCGTTTTTGAACGGGGGGTGTTGTGAGTGCGGGTCGAATACGCGTCTCGGGAATTTTAACCCGCGGCAGACGCGGGATGTTCCTGACCACGACAGACGAAGTCGTCTGGATCATCGAGAGCGAAGAACCCGAATGCGAATTCGTCGGATCAGCGGTGATTGTCGAGGGGGTTGTCGCAGGTCGAGATCGTTTGCGCGCAGACTGGATTGGACCGGTCTGATCGAAGCCATAGTTATCAGGCTGCGCGCTTCCCTGCCTTCTTGATGTCGATCACCTTCCCGCCGCTCAGATAGTCAGCCCAGTCCTGCATCATCCGGCGCCGAGGAGCCAGGTATTCAGCGGCATTGTAAGCTCCACGCACGTCGTTTTTCTCCGAATGCGCGAGCTGTAGTTCGACCCAATCCTCATGGTATTTCCTGATCCACATGGGCGGCTTACCGAACTCGACCAACTGCTCATTGGCCCAAGTGCTCGCCAAGCCCCGGAAGCCGTGTATGGTTTGGCGGCTGTGGTATCCGAGGCGATAGAGCGCGTAGATCATTGTGTTCTCTGAAAGCGGCTTGTTCGGGCCGTTGCCCGGGAAGAGAAACTCGCCAGGCGCTGCTGCTATCATGGATTTCGCGATGTGCGTTGCCTGCTGCGAGAGGGGTACCAAATGCTCTCGTCCCATCTTCATTCGCTCGGCTGGTATTCTCCAGACAGGTGATTTTCCGCCCAGGTCTTCAAACTCGGATTTGGCGGCGAAACGCAGTTCCTTGGTTCGAACCCAAGTCAGGAGCGCAAAGAGAACTGCGTCACGGGTGATGGCGGACCGTCGTTCGCCATCTTCCTGGTAGGCATGCAGCTTCTCGATGAATGCGGGCAACTCGCTGAGCGGCAGCCGGCTCATATGCTTCACTCTTGGTCGCGGCTTTAGAGCCCCGCGCAAATGCGTCGTCGGATCGTTCGAGGTCAGACCACACGCGATTGCGAACTGGAAGACTTGCCCCACCCCTTGTTTCGCACGCCGACTGATATCGAGCGCGCCTCTTGCTTCGATCTTGCGGATCATTGCCAGGACGTCGGGTGCCGTGATTTCATTCACGAGTTTCTCGCCGATGACTGGAAAGACGTCCCTTTCCATGCGCGACCAGACGCGTTCGGCGTGCGCGGCATTCAACGCGCTCTTTCGATTTTCATGCCAGCGCTTTGCGACCTCGAAGAAGGTGGCTCCTTCCTGCGAGATCACTTCTCCCTTGGATTTCATTGGATCCTTGCCCTCGGCTAGCAACGCCTTTGCGGCTGTGCGCTTGTCGCGCGCGGCAGCTATCCCGAGATCTGGGTAAGCGCCGAACGAGAGCAACTTCTCCTTGCCCGCGAAGCGGTACTTCATCCGCCATAACTTTGACCCGTTCGGCTGTACGAACAGGAATAAGCCCTCCCCGTCGGCCATCTTGTAGGCGCGCTCGCGTGGCTTGGAATTTCGGGCCTGAATCTCCGTGAGAGGCATTGGGGGTATCGCTCCTTTCCGATACTCCGCGAAAATACCCCCAAAATACCCCCACACCAAATCTGGCTGCATGTGGAAGACCATGGGCGCATGCGGACGCGAATCACCCGCAACCCTCTGCTTTTCTTTCGATTTATGGAAAAATGCGGAAGCTAGTGGAAGCTTCCGGATCAAGGAATGGTAGCGGAGGAGGGATTCGAACCCCCGACACATGGATTATGATTCCACTGCTCTAACCGACTGAGCTACTCCGCCCCGATGGAGCGATCCCACCAATGGATGGATACGCTCCAGCGCGAAGGCGCGCGATATAGGCGGCTGTGCGGGAACGGTCAACGACGTTCGCCCGCATTGCCGCCGCTGGCTGCACAAACTAAGCCGGGCGTTGACATTCGGGACCGCCATATCGGCGCCCGGACCTGCTGAATTTAATATTATTTGATGTTTGGAGGCGCGCGACATGCAGGATTGGGCATTGGTCGTTCACGGCGGCGCAGGGATGCTGGAACGTGGCGGAATGACGGCGGAACATGATTCCGGGCAGCGTGCTGCCCTCGCGGCGGCGCTGCAGGCTGGCAAGTCGGTTCTTCAGGACGGCGGCGCTGCTGTGGACGCCGTAGAGGCGGCGGTCGCCGTCCTGGAGGATCATCCCGGTTTCAACGCCGGCCATGGCGCCGTTCTGAACGCGGAGGGGACGGTTGAACTCGACGCTGCGATCATGAACGGAGCCGACCGCAATGCCGGCGCAGTGGCGGGGGTTACGAAAACCCGCAATCCCGTACGCCTCGCCCGCGCCGTCATGGATCACAGCCCGCACGTCATGTTGCAGGGCAATGGCGCCGACATATTTTCGGAACAGAGCGGATTGGAGCAGGCACCCAATGATTATTTCGTGACGGCGGAGCGGCAGGAGGCTCTGCGCCGCATGCAGGAGGCCGCCGCAGCCGGCGATGGCGACGGCGTCTTCGATGCGGAGGTGAAATTCGGTACGGTGGGCGCGGTAGCGCGCGACAAGGCGGGAAACCTCGCCGCTGCCACCTCCACGGGCGGATTGACCGGCAAGCGATTCGGTCGCGTCGGCGATTCCCCCATTGTCGGCGCCGGCACCTATGCCGACAATCGCGGCTGCGCGGTCTCGGCGACCGGGTCCGGCGAATTCTACATTCGCGCCAATGCCGCCGCGACGATCAGTGCGGAAATGCGCTATCGCGACCAGGAACTGCAGCAGGCGGCGGACACGGTACAGGCGGATATCCGGCGCATGGGCGGCGCGGGCGGCGTGATCGCCGTGGCCGCCGATGGCACCCCGGTCTATTCGTTCAACACGCCTGGCATGTATCGTGGCATGGCGCTGGCCGACGGTACGCTGACGACCGCCATTTACGGCGATGAAGCATGACTCCCGCTTGAAATAAGATGCTGAAACTTCCGCGCTCGCCTTGTCCGGGCTCACTCCGGTTCGCCTGATCGACGCTACGGTTCGCGGCGCGGCAGGGAACCAGTCCGCGTCGGTCCCGTTGCCTCTGGACATTGACCAGAAGGACGAAGCACAGATCATGGATATGGAGATTTCCCTCGACGAAGTATGTCGCATCGTCGTCCGTGCCCGCGAATATGATGCCCAGGTGCCCGGCACCGATCCGGATGACGGCAGCAATGCCAGCGATGACGATTCGATTGATGTCCTGGATGACGAGGCAAACTCCTCGGTAGAAGAGGAAATCGCGACCGCCATTGCCGATCTTTCGGAGGATGAGCAGGCCGAACTCTACGCGCTGATGGCAATTGGCCGCGGCGATTATGAAGCGTCGGAATGGGAGGACGCGAAGGAGGCGATTACCGAAAGCGGCACCGACATTGTCGATGAACTTATGGAAACGCCCATGCTCGCGTCGCTTCTAGAAGCCGGTCTCGCCGCGTTCGGACTCAGCTGCGACGATGTCGGCTCCGTTTCCTGACGATTTTCATCTGAACCGGACATCGCGCAGCTTTTCCCACGGCCCGTTTCGATACCACCATAAGGTGACGCCATCGATTTGGAACATCCAGGGGGAAAAGCTGCGGTCCAGCCGATCGTACAAAGCGCGAGCGGCTTTGGGTTCAGCCTTGTTCTGAACCGTGACATGGGGCCGCCAGCGCTGTTGATCCTGCGGGATCAACCATGGCTCCCACAGGCTGCGCAGCCTGTCCCGCAGATCGCATAATTCCGCGCATTCGATCAGGATGGAGCAGCCCCGGCCCATGAACTGCATCCGTGCGGCGCGTGCCCGCATCGGTTGTTCATGGCGTGCGGCGTCCTTGGTTTCCTCCAGCAGATCGCTGGCCCGCGTTCCCGGCAGATGATGAAACATCGTCAGATGCGCCGTCAGCAGGTTTCGTTCGGGCGGGAAATGTTCCCGACGTAACGCATCGAACCGCGCCAGAGCGGTTCGTTCGATCAGGGCCGTCATGATCAGGGGGGCGGCATCTTCCATGCGCCCTGCCCTGCCGCCAATTCGCCCATACGCCAAGCGCTTGCTTGCCGCACCCACGGGTGAAGGGACGGACCGCGCGAATGCACCATGGTGCAAGCCTCTAACGTCGGGATGGGAGCCTCCTTGCCCGCGGGATGGGCGACGAGCGCGCCCCCTGCTGCTGTCACTTCCCCCGCAGCAACTGTTCCATCATCTCCAGCGCACTTTCGATCGTCGCCTGCCGCACCCCATCCCGTCCAATGGCGCCGAAATGCTCTTCGCGATGAAGCAAAGCCCCCTCGCGCGTGGCCAGGGCCAGATGCACCAGTCCCTCCTCGTCCCCTTCGCCACCTGGCCCCGCGAACCCTGTAATCGACACGGCCAGATGCGCGCGGGAACGGTGAAGCGCACCACGTGCCATTTCCTCGGCGACGGCGCGGCTGACTTCGCCGCATTCATCCACGAATTCTTCCTCCAGTCCCAGCAGATCGCATTTCGCGTTCTTGCCATAGACGACGAACCCCCGTTCAAAGACATGGCTGACTCCCTCGACATCGGTCAGCAGCGCCGCCAGCAGACCACCGGTGCAGCTTTCCGCCGTCGCGATCATCAACTCCAGCCGATCCGCCGCCTTCAAAATGGCCGCGATGCGGTCACGAGAATTATCGTCGACCTGTCCAATATCCAATTTCGGAATGCCGTTTTCTTCCTGATACCCTACTTCTTCACGGCGCCTGCGATCGTTCGTAAACAACGGAACGAACGCAGTCATCAGGCACGTTCATCTTCGAGGGCGTGTTCTCCCGTGGGAAGGGAATCGTTCATGTTTTATAACCCCTCATCACCCAGTATCGACTATTCTCGTAGCCTGCTGCTTCTCGATCTTCTTCCGGCATTCGCGGCTGTAGCGGCGTGAACAATGCCCCTTTTAATCCGGCTGCTCGATAAGCATCGACGATTGCCTCATCTATGATGAGCACGCTTTTCAATAATAGTTGAAATATATGCGCCATGCCGACTTGGCTTTCATTCATGAACACATTGTTTAGATCGGAATATCCAATGGTGGGAAGCATCTCCCCCGTGTTAATATCCCGCGCTTCTGTAATATGCGTTATGTCGGACCGCTCCTCATCCACGCAGTCCAGTCGCCGCGTCGGCTCTACGATCCAGTAGCGGGGTCCATCGCGCCCATCTTTCGTCTTGGTAACCGCCGCCCAGGTCTGGATGCCGCCCGGATCGATGTCCGCTAGAATAGCTTTAAAACGTTCCGATACGATAAATTTCATCAAATCGGCATCATAGACGTCTAAAAGACCGACTTCCCTGTCCGGAATGGTAAGTCGCGGGGTTTCCAATAACACGGTATCGCCGGTGCGATATTTTCTTCGGGAGTCGCGCATCCGATACTCTTGAATATTGTCAGCTGTAAACGCGCTGTTTCGGTTTTCGAACTCGATTCCCTTGATTACGTCATCTGGGAAATCGCCCCAATCCTTACTCATCAAATAGTATCGCTTGCGTTTAGGATCGTAAGGAATGTTCGGCGTCGCGGCTTTCGCAGCATTATAAGCGGTCCTTCGTTCCCATTGTTCAACAAGACGCCGCTCTTCCCGTTCACCCCAGGATAAGCTTCTGTTCCAATAACTGAGAAACCTTGCATCCTGCTCGGCCGCCAAATCCGGTTTCTTTTCGCGTAATTCAGCCATCCATTGCTCGACCTTTTCGGCAAGCTCCGGATCGACGGCTCTTACCGCTGAAAGGCGCGCTGCATGCATCTCAACTGCGCTCTGCGGTGCATCATCAGGATTAGTCATTTAGAACCCTTTTCATACGGCTGGCTCCGCCGCGCAGCGCCAGCGCAAGGCTTTGAGACGCGCCTGCGCTTCCGGGAGCCCATTTTGCTCGCGGCCAATATCCACCACCATCATCTGGCCCGGCACATCGCCAACCGGCGGCGAATAGACCTGTTGTCTGCCACCGCTGTTCGTCGCCGCCTGTTCATACAGGCGGCGCGCAACTTTAACGTCGCACAGCACGCCGTCACCGGTCTCATAGCGTTGTCCGAGTTCCAGTTGAGCGCCTTTGTCGCCCAGCTCGGCCCGCAAAGCCAGTTGCTGTATCTCGAAGGCTTCTTCGGAGGCGGGACGCCCCGACAGGTCGATCCCGGGATAGGTTGTGGAACCGCATGACGTCAGGAATAACAGACAGGCCGTGGCGAAAATGCGCATCACCGCTCCCTCCCCGCTTCCACCGCTTCCTGGGCGACTGGAGACACGAAATAGTCGATGATCCTGAACTGGTCCGGATTAGTTTCTGCAGTTGCGATCATCAGGTTCCGGCGATCCGCCTTCTTCAAAATGGCTGTGATGCGGTCCACGGAATTTCCGTTCAGCTGTCCCATCTCGTGTCTCGGCATGCCACTTCCTAGCTGATGGCCTACTTCTTCACGAGGGGGGGGCCTGCGATCGTTCGCAAACAGTGGAACGAACGTAATCCTGTCCAGCCGCCAACGCCTTTCCTGCGGCGCGAAGCGCGCCAGATCTATCGAGTCCGGCGACGCCACACCGGACACCTCCGCCTCGATATACCGCCCGACCTCCCTCATCCTGATGTCGGCATCGGGAAATTCGGCGGCCAGCCTTCGCCGCACATGTTCGGCATCGGCATCCGGGCGATCATGTTCCAGATTTCGCGGCAGTCCGTCGGCCAGTTCTGCCCCGGCCTTTTTCAGGTTCATCCATCCATCGCGCAGGATCGAAAGTGAAATAGCCAACGCGGCGATGGCATCGGCCCACCAAAAACCAAATCCGATCCCCGCCACGCCAGCGATGCCGGCCAGTGCAGTCTGCCAATCGGCCTTTTGCGTCTTGGCGTCGGTAAACAGGATTTTATCCTGCAGCTCTTGCGCCAGCGGTAATTTCTTGCGGCCCAATATGAAGGGCGGAACGGCCGAATATGCCAGGGCGGCAATCATGATCCATCCAAGCCAGAGTTCCCGCCCGAACAGCTTCACCATGCCGATGGTGGGATGCTCCATCCTCACTAACGTCATCGTCGCCTCGAACGCGGTAAAGGCGCCTATGGACAGAAGGGCGGTTGCCGCCACCATGAAAGCCAGGCTGTTGAAACGCCGAAATCCGAAAGGATAGAATTTCGTCGCCGGCTTGCCCTCCAGCGACGTGGCAATCAGAAACACGATCGATGGCACCAGACTCAGCGCATCTTCGATAAATGCCGTCTTCATCGCCTGGCTGGATCCCATCGCCAGGTACATCAGCAGCGCGACATTGCCGATCCAGAACAGCGTCCACCAGGCAAGCGGCCGCGCCTTCGACAGATTCTGCCGGACAGGCTCGGGGATGCACCCGGCGTGGATCATGGTGTCGTTATCCTGTCCGTGAACAGGATGAGGCCGTTCTCGCCATTTTTTCTTGCTAGTCGCAGGACAGGAATCTTCTTGTCCGCCGGTTCGGGCACGCCAATGGAATGAGAGAAGCTGACTTCTTTCGCCAGGGGCGATGCCTTGGCAAACTCACCCACGACCACGTCCAGTTTCTGCTCGTCCAGATCGCGGATCAGATGCTCGGCCGACCCTGTCGAAAGGGACTGAGTGGCATCGTAATGCGCTGAAATCTGCTCAAGTACTGGCTGTGCCGGAACAGCGTCCGTTCCGTCAATCAGTCCGATCCGCAAACGGCCTGTTTCCTCTATGCGTTCGCCCGTGCCAGAAATGTCGCGGGGATATTGATCGCATCCGGAAAGGCTCGCGAGTCCCGCCGCCATCAGACCAATTTTTACGATTCTCATGCGGCGGCATTTCTTTGCCTGAACATATCAAACCTCGCTTCGGCTTCGGGTTCGAAAACGCAATGACAGGCCCCCTCGACCGCCCGCACTGCCAAAAACATACAACAAGCGAACACGCTTCTTGGGTCCAACCAGCAATGATTCATGCTTGTAAAATAGGACTTCATCGGGAACAAAGCAGGAACGGTCATGTTCGATTTATATAATGTTTCCTCACGCGCAGGCGCGCGCACGCGCGCTGAGTGTCCGTTTTGTCCATTTGGGGAGGTGTGCGGTTCTGGAGGCGGCGGCGATATTCTGGAGGCCGGGGCCGGCTGGTGAGTCCTGCTGGGTTCGAACCAGCGACCTACTGATTAAAAGTCAGTTGCTCTACCAACTGAGCTAAGGACCCACAGCCGGACCGGCGATGTAGAAGGCCATGCCGCTGCGGTCAACGCCTCCTTGGCCATTGTATCACAGGCGACGTGTAAGGCGGGCATGCATCTGCCGCACGGTCAGGCGCAATATGGGGTGCCGCCATGTGGGGGCAATTTCCAGCATCGGGCCCAGGACGAAGAAACGAAGGGACATTTGGGGATGGGGAAGTTGCAGCCGCCCCGCACCCCGCACCTCCTGATCATAGGCGATCAGGTCCAGGTCCAGAACGCGGGCACCCCATCTGCGCTGCCGCTTTCTGCCGAAGCGGTCTTCCACCCGGTGCAGCGCATCCAGCAGCGCCTCTGGCGGCAGATTGGTCTCCACGCTGATCACCGCATTTGCGTAGCGCCGCGTCGATGGTCCCAGCGGCGGCGTATCGATGATCCGGGAACGATGAACGGCGCGAATGCCGTCCTCCGCCAGCGCATCGATCGCCGCTTCGATGACGCGCACGGGGGGGCCATGGCGACCGTGCGGACGATTCGAACCCAGGGCAATGATGATGGACATGCGCAGCGCCTTATATCACCTGCCGCCCCCGGCGAAGGCGTCGGTAGGTCTGTCGCCAGCGGGATGACCTCGTCCGACTTCGCGACTAGAGGGGGCGCCATGCCCACCCTTGCCGATATTCCGCAGCCGCCGCTCGACTGCCCGCTCTGCCCGCGTCTCGTCGCCTTTCGCCACGAACAGCAGGAAAAGCATCCGGACTGGTTCAACGCTCCCGTGCCCGGCTGGGGCGATCCCGATGCCTGGCTGTGTTTCGCCGGCCTCGCGCCGGGGCTGCGCGGCGCCAACGCGACGGGACGCCCCTTCACCGGCGATTGGGCCGGTGACCTGCTCTACGACACGCTTGCCGATTTCGGCTGGACAGAGGGGACCTATGACGCCCGCGCCGATGACGGTTTTCGTCTGAAGGGGGCATATATCGCCAATGCCGTGCGCTGCGTGCCGCCGCAGAACAAACCGACGCCGGAAGAGATCAAGACATGCCGCCGATTTTTCGACGCGCAACTGAAGGCGCTAACCAATGTCCATGTTCTGATCGCGCTGGGTCTGATTGCACATCAGCAGGTGATGAAGGTTTACGGCCTGACCCTCAACCACTTCAAATTCGGCCACGGTGCCCGGCATCAGTTGCCCGATGGCCGTGTCCTGATCGATAGCTATCATTGCAGCCGCTACAACACCAATACCGGCCGCCTGACGCCGGAAATGTTCGCCGACGTCTTCAGGATGGCAGAGCAGGAACGGGACGCGCGCTGATCCGCTGGCGCGCCGCGATCAGGCCTCGACCAGCTTACCGTAAAGGTCTGGCCGTCGATCACGAAAGAAACCCATGCTGGCGCGGTGCGCGCGGGCGGCTTCCAGGTCGAATGTGGCGATGGCAAAGCCTGTTTCGGTGCGGTCCAGTTCCGACTGTTTCTCGCCATATTCATTGGCGACGAAGCTGCTGCCATAGAATGTCTGCGCCGCGGCCCCCTGCCCCTCCGTGCCGACGCGGTTCGCGGCGACGATGGGCATGGTATTGGACACGGCGTGGCCCAGCATCGCACGTTGCCACATGGCCGCGGTATCCAGCTCCGGCTCCTCAGGCTCCGACCCGATTGCGGTGGGATAGAGCAGGATTTCCGCGCCCATCAGCGCCATGATCCGCGCGGTTTCCGGGAACCACTGGTCCCAGCAAATGCCCACGCCGATCTTGCCAAAGGGGGAATCCCAAACGCGAAAGCCACCATTTCCCGGCCGGAAATAGAATTTTTCCTCATATCCGGGACCGTCCGGTATGTGGGACTTGCGGTAAATTCCCTGAACCTCGCCGCTGGCATCGATCATGGCGAGACTATTGTAGAACAGCGGCCCCTCGACCTCAAAGAAGCTGGTGGGAATGATGGTGCCTGTCTCCGCCGCAACGGCCCGCATCGCCTCGATCGCCGGATGCCCTGTCGCCGGGCGGGCGCGAGCAAAGTGCGCCTCTTTCTCTTCCCGGCAAAAATAATGCCCCTGAAACAATTCAGGCGGCAAAATCAGGTTGGCCCCCTGGGAAGCTGCCTGCCGCACACGATCGGCGGTCGCGGCAATGTCCTGCTGCTCGTCATCGGTGAACGCCAGTTGCAGGGCGGCGACAGTAATCTGGGTCATGAACAGCTTATTCCGGCACTTGGTTCGTCATGCAGTGAAAGGCGCCGCCGCCGGCCAATATAGCCCGCGCAGACAGGCCAATGGCGCGCCGACCGGGGAACAGCTCAGCCAGCGCACTGACCGCCGCCTGGTCATTTTCGACGCCGAATTGCGGAACAACGACCAGCTCATTCGTCAGCACGAAATTGGCATAGCTGGCGGGGACGACATTCCCATCATCATTGAGAACCCGGCCCGGAGATGGGATGTGCGATACCTGCAATCCCGCCCCCGACAGGGCCATGGCCGCATCGGCATAGACGATCGCATTTGGGTCGCCGCCGCCATCGGGAAATGGAACGACGGCATGACCCGGCGCGACGAAGCGCGCCAGATTGTCGACATGGCCGTCCGTATGGTCGTTCTGCAACCCATTCCCCAGCCAGACGATGCGGGTCAGCCCAAGCGTATCGGCAAGCGCTGCCTCCAGATCGGCCTGCGACATGTCCGGGTTTCGGTTCGGGTTCAAAAGGCACTGCCGCGTGGTGATCGCGGTGCCGGTTCCATCATGGTCGATGGCGCCGCCCTCCAGCACGAAATCATGCATGACGGCTTCGGTATCAAGCTGCTGCGCAATGGCTTCGGCGACGATTTCATCGCCCTTCATGACATATTTGCCGCCCCAGCCATTGAAGCGGAAACAGTGCGCTTTCTGATCTGCAAAGACCGGTCCGGAATCCCTCAGCCAGATATCGCCATAGGAAAGCTCCACTGTATCGATCCCGTCGACGTCAACGGTATCGTCAGGTCGCACGAACAGCGTGACAGGGGTTCCTGCCTGCGCCACCGCACGAACAAACGCCAGCACCTCCTGCCGCGCCTCCCGCAGCGCATCCCCCCATTCCCGCACATCCCAGGGCAGTGCGGTGAACAGGCGCCCAATGTGTTCCCATTCAGGCTTTGGCGGCATCATGCGATTTCCTGTTCCTTGCCGCCCTTGAAGCCTTGGGCGACCACATACCATTCGGACGACCCCTTGCGGCTGGCGGGGGGTTTGACGTGCTTCACCGTCGTAAAATTACGCTTCAGGTCCGCGACCAACCCTGCGTCGGCACCACCGGCCAGCACCTTTGCGACGAATGCGCCGCCCGGCACCAGGTAGCGATAGGCGAAGTCGGCGGCAACTTCGACCAGCCCCATGGTACGAAGATGGTCCGTCTGACGATGCCCGATCGTGTTCGCGGCCATGTCCGACAGCACCAGATCCGGCATGCCATCCAGGTGCGCGACAATCGCCTCCGGCGCCTTGTCGTCCAGGAAATCCATGGTCAGCAGGTGCGCACCGTCTATCGGGTCCATATCGAGAAGATCGATCCCGACAATGCCCGCGCGCGGCCGCTGTTCACGGACAACCTGCACCCACCCACCCGGCGCGGCGCCGAGGTCAACAATCCGCGTCGCGTGCTTCAGAAGCCCGAATTTTTCGTCGACTTCGATCAGCTTGAATGCGGCGCGGCTGCGATATCCGTGTGCCTTGGCTGCCTTTACATAGGGATCGTCAAGCTGTCGCTGCAGCCATCGCGTCGACTGCGCCGAACGCCGGCGCGCCGTCTTTACCCGCGTCTTGCCCGTGCCGCCGCGGCCTATGCCCGATTTACCGGCCGTCATCTCAATGCCCATCCCGCATCATCAAGGTGCGCAATATACCCTCCCGAATGCCTCGGTCGGCAACACACAGCTTCTCGACAGGGAAGGCCTCCAATATCGCATCCAGAATGGCGCAGCCGGCGACGACCATGTCGGCGCGGTCGCGGCCAATGCAGGGCTGCTCGCACCGCTCCTCATAGCTCATGCGGGACAGGCTGTCCGCAATAGCGCGCATCGCCTTGTTCTCGACCCACGCGCCGTCGACCCGCGACCTGTCATAGTGCGACAGGCCCAGGTGCAGGCTGGTCAAGGTGGTGATGGTGCCAGAGGTGCCTAGAAGCTGAAGCTTTTCAAACCCATCGGGCGGCAGAAGGCGGTCCATGGCCTGCGATATATTGCCGGCAACCCGGGCGCGCATGCGATGATAGGAGGCAAGACGTGCCTCGACCGTGTCCTGCGGGCATCGTTCCGTCTCGGTCAGCGACACGACCCCCCACGGTACACTGTTCCAGCCAAGCTGTCTGACCGCGCGCCGTCCGTCCGTTTCAACGAGACTGATTTCCGTAGAACCGCCGCCAATGTCGAAGACGAGCGCGTGGCTATATTCCGGCGACAGCAGCGCCTGACAGCCCAGAACGGCGAGGCGCGCCTCTTCCGCAGGAGTGATTACGTCGAGGGCGATGCCGGTGACCTCATGCACGCGCGCGATAAATTCCGGACCATTTGTGGCGCGGCGGCATGCTTCCGTCGCGACATTCCGGGTGATCCACGTGTCGCGGCGGTCCAGCTTTTCAGCGCAGACCTTTAAGGCATCGAGCGCCTTTGCAATGGCTGCATCCGAAATTCTTCCCGTGTCGAGCAATCCCTCGCCCAGACGGACGATACGGGAAAATGCGTCGATGACGTAAAAGCCATCCGGGCTCGGCCGGGCGATAAGAAGGCGGCAATTATTCGTTCCCAGGTCCAGCGCACCATAGGTACGCCGCGCCTTCGGAACATGATCGTGCCTGGCCCTGCGACCGGCAGGTGCACGATTATTGTAGGAGGAGCGCCGGGCCGACTGTCGACTGGGTGCCGGGGCATGCGTCGCCATATGGAAACCTACCGATATTTTAATTCAGCCGCTCGCGCGAAAATCGGTGCACGTGCGGTAACTTGCCGTCGACAATAACGAAACCAGGTCAATCCGCAAGGGGCGGCCGGTTACAGCACGTTGACAGGATCGCCACGCCGCCTATATCGCGCGCCTTCACGGCATTGCCCCGTCGTCTAATGGTAAGACTGCGGACTCTGACTCCGTCAATTGAGGTTCGAATCCTCACGGGGCATCCAGCCGAGCGTCCTATGCTGCCGCATATCGTTGAAAATCTGTGCTTTCAGGCGATTATTCAGCAGATAGTAAAGCCCCCGCCCGTCATGGATATCGGCGAGCGATCAGGCGCCACCAGACAATGTCTTTCCTGCCGGTCCCCCAGCGTTGACAAAACTCCTTCTAGGTCTTCTACCTCTCTAATCAGGCTTAGATCGGCCCGAACGGGTCGGCCTTACTAGCCGCGCCCGGTTTGGGCATTAACTAGTTTATTAAGGTCGGGGGATTTTAACATGCGAATGCCCCCCAAACTGCCGAGCGAAAAGGGGACTAAAATGGCCGCAATCAAAACCGGTCTTGCGCTTGTGGGACTGCTCATGGTCTCGCCGCTTTCGGCGCAGGTCAGCGGCGAGGGGGACTTCCTTGATTTCCCCATGGCAACCGACATCAGCGCTGCGGACGCGCCGGCCCTTTCATGGCTGATGCGTCAGGGTAACGACAGCAGCTTGATGTTTGCGCGCGCGCCCGATTTCGAGCCAGTCAAGCTCTTCAGCCAGTCCGATGTGGATGGGCAACCGATCACCAGTATCGCTACGGCGCCAAACGGTGAATATGTAGCGTTTCACACCGGGGTGCCGTTCAATGGAAGCGGCGAAGCCTTCAATCCTGCGGATCTGATAGAGGCGCCTTCGGCAACGCTCTGGCTGATAGAGACGAAGGTCGGTGCAAAGCCGATCAAGATCGGCGTCGGCTTCAATCCTAAATTTTCGCCAGACGGTAAGCGGATGCTTTACCGCCAGGGAAATGACCTCTGGGCCGTCAATCTTGAAAACCCCTCGTCAGAGCCGAGCGTTCTTGTTCCGGGCGGCGCGGGATTCAATCAGGGACTGTGGTCGGATGACGGAAAGACGTTATTCTTCGTCCAGGATCGCGGCGGCTGGTCGTTCTTAGGGAAATACACACTTGGCGCCGACCGGGTGGAATGGCTGGTCACTGGGCCAAATCGCCTGAGTTCCCCCGTACTTTCACCTGATGGCCAAACGATCGCCTATCTTCGCTGGCCTGCGCGCGAACACACGATTTCATATGACCTGACGGAAAATCAGGCCTTCGCTGTGGAAACTGTCGATCTGGAAACCGGGGAAGTCCGAACGCTGTATGAGCCGGACGGCAAGGCGGGCAGCCAGATGTCCGACGATCCGGAGGGACATCTAAGGTGGGCAGATGACCGCAATATCGTCGTCCGCTCGGAGGAAGATGGCTGGGCCCGGCTCTATGCGATCCCTCGGTCGGGCGGAGCCGCTAGCGCGCTCACGCCGACAGACTGCGAAGTTGCCGAAAGCGAGCTTGTCGCCTCCGACAGTCTCTTCGTCATACATAATTGCGAGAACATCGACACTCGCCAGCTGTCACGGATCACCGTCTCGACTGCGCAAGAGCGTGCAATTCCCAGCGACGACGTCGTCATGGGTTTGGCGCGCACCGTCGGAGACGGGGGCTACGTCGCCTTTACCGGAAGCGACGAGGAGAATGCGCCGCTACTGCGAATCCTGAATTTGGGTTCAGGAAATCTTGAACTTGCCGAAGCTCCCGCCGATTATGGCTACGCGCACGACTTCGCCGCCCCGGCGCCCGAAGTGGTTCGGATCACTGCGAGTGACGGCGCCACCGTTCCGGCACAGCTATTTCGTCCGTCAACCGAGGGCCCACACCCCGCGTTGATCTACGTACATGGCGGACCGCCTCGGCAGATGTTTCCGGCTTTTCATTTCGGCAGTTATTACGCCGGTGATTTCGCCATGAACCGGCGTCTGGCCGAACTCGGCTATCTGGTCGTGAGCATCAACTATCGTTCCGGCGTGGGATATGGCCGCGAATTCCGGGAAGCGCCGGGACGCGCCTGGCGCGGCGCGTCGGAATATGCCGACGTGCTCGGCGCAGGCAGGTGGCTTGAACAGCGCCAGGATGTCGATCCTGAAAGGATCGGCATTTGGGGTGGGTCATATGGCGGCCTGCTGACAGCCCAGGCTCTTGCCCGGGATTCGGATCTGTTCGCCGCGGGCGTTGCAGTGCACGGGGTTTACGATTGGAGCTGGCCTTCACCAACGCCGGGCCACCAGAACCCGAGCAAACTGTTTGGCGTCGGCGAGGCCGACAAGCCCCTGGCGTTCAAATCCTCGCCACTGGGTGCCATTGACGGCTGGACATCCCCCGTCTTGCTGGTCAGCGGTGATCGCGACATGAACGTCGACGTGCGAGAAACCATCGATCTGCACCAAAAGCTGAGCGATAAGGGTGTGGACGTTCGGACAGTCATCCTGCCGGGCGAGGCCCATGACCTGATCCAGCATTCAAGCTGGGAAAGATTGTGGCAGGAAAGCAGCCGATTCTTCGCTGCAAAGCTGAGAGAGTGATCCCCAAAAAGGGAATGATTCCAGAAGTTGTCGAAGCGTAACATTCTAGGTTACTTGCCAGGCATGTATCGCGGTGCCGCTGAACCTGATTTCGGATCGAACCTGAGCCTGCCATATAGTCAGCCGTTCTGCAGTGCATGCGGTTGGCTAAATGGCGGGCACAAGCGGGGCAGCGAAGCTCGTACCTTGAACCGCTACGGCCTGTCTTGAAAATCACCGACATTACGAACCCCGCCCCCGGCCCATAAGCCTTGCAGCGCAAAAAAAGCCTTGTGAGCAAGGCTTTTAAAACGCTCTTGAATATGCCTTAGTGCCAATGACTCGGGGGGAGGAAAAGGCAATGGGACAAATTACCACGGAGGATGAGTTTCGAGTTTCCTTCGAAATGGCGCCGTTCCCGGCAATGCATCTTGATTGCGATCTGACCGTATTGGCGTGCAACGCTGCCTATGAGCAGGTCGCCCACGTAAAGCGGGCGGCGATGGTTGGTCAAAGGATATTCGAACTTTTCCCCGGGTCGGACGATTTGCAGACAAAGACACTTCGGGAGTCCTTTGATTGGGTGCGGACCACCCGAAAAGCTCATCACATTCCCCATATGCAGTATGCCACGACAGTTCCCGACCATCTCGGTCTTCAGGAACGTCACTGGACCGTGTCCAACGTTCCGCTCCTTCGAAGCGATGGTGCCCTGCTCGGCATTCTTCACTGTCCGGAAGATATTACTGAACTGACATATTTACGTCGCGCCAATCAGAGCATTCAGGACGCGATGCCGTATCCGAGGACGCGCGGCGACATCCAGCGTTGGACGCGTAATGTGCAGAATATTCTGGTCAGCGAAAAAGAAAGGCTTCACCGGCTTTTCCAGCAAGCCCCTGGCTTCATCTGCGTCTTAAGAGGACCGGAGCACGTTTTCGAACTGGCCAATGATGCCTATTACCAACTGGTCGGCCACCGAAAGATCATCGGGCAACGGGTAGTTGATGTCATGCCGGAACTTATCGACCAAGGTTTCGTCGATCAGCTGAATGACGCCTATTCATCCGGAGTACCATTCATCGGACGCGCCATGCCAATTGAATTGCAGCGCACCGCCGGAGGTCGGCTGGAGGAAAGTTATATTGATCTGGTCTATCAACCAATACATGATTCCAACGATAAGGTGAGCGGCATCTTCGTTCAGGGAAACGATGTCACCGAGGCACATATTCTGTCGCAGAAGGTGATCTACCAGGCTGCACACGACCCATTGACAGGGCTCTACAATCGGCGCGAATTTGCCCGTTTAACGCAACAAATAGACGAACCTGGGACCCATGCGCTCTTTTGCATGGATGTCGACCATCTGAAGATCGTCAACGACCGTTGCGGCCATGCTGCCGGCGACAAGCTTTTGATGGAGGTCGCGGAGACGCTGAAGTCCCACTGCAGCGGATACGATCTCCTGGCTCGTCTGGGCGGCGATGAGTTCGCTCTGGTAAGGCGCAATTGCAGTTCGAAGGATGCGACTGTCCTGGCCACCCGCTTATGTGCGGCGATCCGAGATATTCGTTTTGTCTGGAGGGGGAAACGATACGGCATCACGTTAAGTATCGGGGTGGCGAATTTCGAAGGACAGGATGGAATGTCGTTCGAATCTGCCTTGGGATTGGCGGATGCGGCCTGCTTCCTTGCGAAGGAAAAAGGAAGAAATCGTGTCCAGATCAGTTCCGCAAGCGATGAAGAAGTGCGTCAGCAGCAGCGGGACATGGACAATGTCACGCGTTTGAAAGAGGGAATGCGGGAAGATCGCGTCAGCCTATATGCCCAAAAAATGTTTGCACTACAGTCTGCCGAAGAAGAAGGTCCGCTGTTCTACGAGGTGTTGGCACGCTTGCGCGATCCAAGTGGCGAGACCATCATGCCTGCCGGATTTATCCCGGCGGCTGAACGCTACGGGTTAATTGAAGAACTTGATCGACATATCATCTGCAAGGCGTTTGCCTACCTTCAGGTGCAGCCACAAGAGCAGCGCCATAGCACATGCTATTTCATCAACATCTCGGCAATGACCCTGAGTACGCAGGGATTTCAAGATTTTGTCGAGGATTCATTGGCTGCGTATCCCTTGATCTCTCCATCCCAGATTTGTTTCGAAGTGACTGAAACCGCTGCCATTTATAATATCGAACGGACGGCCGAGGCGATGCAGAGGCTGGTAGATATCGGATTTAGGTTCGCCCTGGATGATTTTGGCAGCGGTATGGCATCGTTTTCATATTTGAGCCGCCTGCCCGTGCAGTTCGTGAAGATCGATGGTGAGTTCGTCAACGCCACTGTCGATCAGCCGGCGGGTAAGATTATCGTCGAGGCCGTAGCCAAGGTCGCGCGTTCGATGAATATGCGCACCATCGCCGAGTCGGTCGAACTGGATGAGCTGATCCCGCATCTCAGATCACTGGGTCTGGACTACGCTCAAGGCTTCGCTTTGCATTGTCCCCAGCCAATCGGAGAGTGCTAGCGTCCGTGCTCGCAACCCAGTTGCAGTGCCGCTATCGCGCGGCGCGGGGCAGTATCAGGCGGGCACAAACGCCGCCCAGATCCTCGCTCTCTCCCAGTTCGACCATGCCATCGTAGATCTCCGCAACATCGCGCACGATGGCGAGGCCCAGACCCGTTCCGGGCTTATCTGTATCCAGGCGGGCACCGCGCTGAAAGAGCGCGTCTCGCTTTTCGGGGGGGATGCCGGGTCCGTCGTCCTCGACCTCTATCAAAATCATGTCCGCACCCTCCGTAGATAGGGTGACGAATACGCGTCCGCCGCCATATTTGGCGGCATTGTCGATCAGATTGCCGACCATTTCTTCCAGATCCTGACGCTCCCCCAGGAAATCGAGATCGCGCTCCCCGTCCAGGTCGATGGTAACCTGGCCTGGGTACATGCGTTCAACCGTGCGGCGCAGCGCTTCCAGGCTAGGCCAGACAGGACTTCTCATGTTGAGAGCGCCGCGGCGCCCCAACGCTCGTGCACGGGCCAGATGATAATCGACATGGCGGCGCATCGATCCGGTCTGGCGCTGAACCACGGCCGCCAGCGGCGTGTCCTTTCCCGTGCTCTCGTTGACAAGAATTGCCATTGGCGTCTTCAATGCATGGGCAAGGTTGCCGGCATGGCGCCTGGCATCTTCCGCCTGTTCCTCCGCCTCCGACAATAGCTGGTTGATGCCATGCATCAGCGGCGCGACTTCGGATACGAAGTCGGTCGCCACCCGCTGCGCAGACCCCGATCGTACCGCAGCGATCTCCGCCCTCACCCTCCGCAAGGGCTGCAGCCCATAAATGGCCTGCAGTGCGGACAGAATCAGCAGACCAAGTCCAAGAACGCCGAGGGAGATCAAAACCGTGACCCTGACCCGCCTTAACTGCGCGTCCAGCTTCGTCCTGTCCTGGGCAATCTGGAAGTGGAACAGAGTCGACGAGCCGGGCAGGGTCGCATCCCGCTCGACAACGCGCAGCATCTCACCGCCGAAAAAAATATCTTGGAATTGCATTCCCCTCTTGGCAGTGGAGGTGTCCACCGGCAGCGCCCCGTCCCACAGCGAGCGCGAGCGATATGGCTGCTGCCCTGCCCTCGAAATCTGCCAATAATAGCCGGAATAGACTTGCAGATACCGTTGGTCGGATAGCTGCGGATCGAACCTTACCTCGCCTTCGTCGGACAGTTCGGCGCTGCCGATCATCGTGTCGAGGCTGCTTTCCAGTTGATCGTCGAAATTACTGGCGATGATGGAACGGACCGTGCGGTCCAGAATGAAGCCACCGGTCAGCAGCATCACGCCCACCCAGATCGCCGCGACGCCCAGCATCCGCCGTCCAAGAGAGTGGCGTCCGAAAGGCCGGGGCGCTCGCGTATCGGCAGGCAGCGTACGCTTCAGCATAGCGGCAATGGTCTTCCCGCCGTCATGCAGGGAGAGACACTGACGCTAGGCCGCCCGGCTGTCCGGGTCGTCCAGCGTATAGCCAAGCCCGCGGATCGTCTCGATCAGGTCCGCGCCAAGTTTCTTGCGGATGCGCGTGATGAACACCTCGATCGTATTGGAATCCCGATCGAAGTCCTGATCATAAATATGTTCGATCAGCTCGGTACGGCTGACCACCTTGCCCTTGTGGTGCATCAGATAGCTGAGCAGCTTATATTCCTGTGCCGTCAAGCGAACGGGCGAGCCCGCCTTTGTCACGCGGCCCGAACGGGTATCCAGCCGCACATCGCCCGCCTCAAGCTCGGAAGAGGCGAGCCCAGCCGAACGGCGGATAAGCGCCCGCAGCCGCGCAATCAACTCCTCCATCTTGAAGGGCTTGCCCAAATAATCGTCAGCACCGGAATCAAGCCCCGCCACCTTGTCCGACCAGCTGTCTCGCGCCGTGAGAACGAGGACAGGCATGTCCCGCTCCGCCTTCCGCCATTTATCCAGGATGGTTAGCCCGTCCATTTCGGGCAGGCCCAAGTCCAGAACCACCGCGTCATAGCTTTCCGTGTCGCCCAGGAAGTGGCCGTCCTCGCCATCGGTCGCGAGGTCGACGGCATAGCCGGCCCCCTCCAGCGTTTCCTTCAGCTGTTCACCGAGCGTAGGTTCATCCTCGACAATCAAGATGCGCATGCGCGCCGCCTCCTGCTATTTCTATTCGCGGGTGCGAAGGATATCGCCGTTACGCGCGTCCACGTCCACCTCGATCACCTGATTGCCGCGCATGAAGCGCATGCGATAGCGCGCGGCGTCGGGATTGCAGTCGCAGCCGAGGAAGCGTCCGCCGACCCGTGCGCCCACCCGGTCGCGCAATTCGCCGAAGTTCATCAGGCGGCCTGCCTGTGCGCCTGCGCGCGCGGCATCCTGATCACTCACCTGTTCCATTGCCTGACCACCGAACGCGGCAAGGGAAACGCCAAAAGCGATTAAGATGGAAAGGACAGCCATGGTGGGAACGCGCGAATACCCTCGGATCAGATTTGATGCCATTGGCACTGTTGCACTGAACAGGTTCTGAACCTAGCGCAACCTTTATGGCAGCCCCAATCGTATCTCTTGAATCTGTCGGTCTGAATCAGGGGACCGAATGGCTATTTCGCGACCTTGATCTGTTTGTTGGCGAACGTGACCGGCTGGCGCTGATCGGCCGAAACGGCGCGGGCAAGACCACGTTGTTTCGACTGATCGCCGGAGAAATCGAGGTCGATGAGGGTGAGCGAAAGCAGCGACCCGGGACGAAAACCGTCACCCTGCTGCAGGACCCCGATGTCAGCGCATTCGATACATTGCGCGATTTCGCGCTCCACGGGAAGAACGCGCCCGCCGCACATGAGGTGGAAGCCGTTGCCGACCAGCTGGGAATCGATCTGGATCGCCAGGCAGGAACGGCATCGGGCGGCGAACGTCGGCGGGCAGCACTATCTCGCGCGCTGGCATCGGAACCCGACCTGCTCCTCCTCGACGAGCCGACCAACCATCTGGATATTGCCGCCATCGAATGGCTGGAGGGATGGCTGGAGCGTTATTCCGGCGCCTTCGTCACGGTCAGCCATGACCGCGAATTCCTGAAGCGCCTGACCCGTTCATCGCTGTGGCTGGACCGTGGCAAGCTGAGGCGCGCGGATATCGGCTTTGGCGGCTTCGAGGCATGGACCGAGGAGGTCATCGAACAGGATGCCCGCGCGGCGGCCAAGCTCGACACGAAGCTGGCGCAGGAAGCGGCGTGGCTGGTGAAGGGCGTTACGGCGCGGCGCAAGCGTAATGTCGGCCGCCTGGAAAAGCTGTGGGATCTGCGCGCGCAGCGGGCCGAGATGCTGGGACAGGTCGGCAAGGCAAAGCTCGCGCTTGAATCCGACGATGCCAAGGCGAAGATCGTCATCGATGCAAAGGGCATTTCAAAAAGCTATGGCGGCCGGGAAATCATCAAGCCGCTGGACCTGAGGCTGCAACGCGGCGACCGCATCGGGCTGGTCGGACCCAATGGAGCTGGCAAGTCGACATTGCTGAAACTGCTGACCAGGGAGATCGAACCTGACACCGGCCGTGTGCGACATGCAAAGACGCTGACCGGCATCACCATCGATCAGCAGCGCAGCCTGTTGAAGCCGCGTGCGCGTGTACGCGACCTGCTGACCAACGGCACCGACTGGATCGATGTGCGGGGCGAACAACGGCATATCGTCGGATATCTGAAGGATTTCCTGTTCGACCGATCCTATATCGACGCGGAGATCGGCAGTTTGTCCGGCGGTGAGCAGTCCCGGCTGTTAATGGCGCGGGAATTCGCTCGTCCCTCCAACCTGCTGGTGCTGGACGAACCCACGAACGATCTGGATCTTGAAACGCTCGACCTGCTGCAGGAAGTCATCTCCGACTATGACGGCACGGTCCTCCTTGTCAGCCATGACCGGGACTTTCTCGACCGGACCGTGACCATGGTCGTTGGCCTCGACGGGTCCGGCGACGTTGACGTCGTTGCGGGCGGCTTCGCCGATTGGGAAGAGAAGCGCCGCGAACGCAAACGTCCAAAGGCAAAAACATCCTCTGCCGCCCCCGCCGCTCCGGTGAAGCGCGAAGAAAGGATGACGTTCAAGGACAAGCACGAGCTTGAGACCCTGCCGGATCGCATCGCCGGACTGGAAAAGGATATCCGCGTGCACGAGGCGGCACTGGCCGATCCGGCGCTGTACAAGGATGGCGCGGAGGCATCGCTGAAGCTGGGAAGCGCCCTCGAAAAGCTGCGTGCTGACCTTGCCGCAGCGGAGGATCGCTGGCTGGAGCTTAGCGAGATGGCGGAAAGCCTTTAAAAACAAACCTGAATAGCGGCGTTGCGGCGCTCTAACTCCGCGTCATCGTCACCATTTGCTTGTGATAGCCATTGATGAACGGCGAGGCGACGCGTTCCGGCTCGCCTTCGCAAAGAAGGCGCATGTCGCGCTTCAGCATTTCCTCGATCAGGATCGTCAACTGCATCTCTGCCAGGCGCGCGCCGACGCATCGATGGATGCCATAGCCGAAGGCAAGCTGGCGGCGGGCATTTTCGCGATCGGGCATCCAGCGGTCGCCATCCTCGAAAATATCTTCGTCCCGATTGGCGGAGACGTACCACATGACCACCTTGTCCCCTGCGCGAATTCGCTTTCCCCGCAAATCATAGTCCTCGACCGCTGTGCGCCGCATGTGCGCCAGTGGCGTCTGCCAGCGGATCAATTCCTGAACGGCGTTCTTGACCAGTCTTGACCCCTCCCCCTCGCCTTTCAGCTTGGCCCATTCCGCCGGAAACAGGGACATGATGCGGGCAATGCCGGTCATTGAATTGCGCGTGGTATCGTTCCCCCCGACGATCAACAGGATGAGATTTCCGATGAACATACGTTCCGGCATATGCGCCATGCTTTCGGACCGCTGCATCATCTTGATCAAATCGTCGCCGCCCTCCTGCGTTTTCTTCATCTCCCACAGGCCGGCGAAGAACATGCCCATCTCGTACATGACGTTCATGCGCTGTTTCGCGGATTCGGGGTCCAGCGCGGCGTTGACGTTGCCGGCCCAATCCGACCAGTAGGTCAATTTGCGGCGCTGTTCCCACGGAAAGTCGAACAGCAGAGCCAGCATCTGCGTCGTCAGTTCGATGGCCACACGGTCTACCCAGTCGAACGGCCTCCCCTGCGGCAGGGACTCGAGCAGCGTCGCTGTCCGCTGGCGAATATCGGGCTCCATCGCCGCCATTCCAGAGGGGGTGAACTTCGGCGAGACGGTACGCCGCTGCGGCGTATGTTCCGGTGGATCCATGGCAATGAACATGGGCATGCGATCCTCGTCCTGGATTTCCTCAGGCGCGTCGGCGATCGTGATGCCGCTATATTGCCAGGAGGATGAGAAGATCTTCGGTAGCGATTCGATCTCCTGAATATCCTTGTACTTCGTCGCCGACCAATAGGCGCCATAATGGCTTTGCGGGGTGTAATGCAGCGGATCGGCGGCGCGCATCGCCGTAAACAGGTCAGGCCAGCTACGACTGGTCCACAGTTCCGATTGCGATGGATCGAATAGCGGGCTGTCGCCCCGTGGCTGCGTTGCCATATGTGCTCTCTCCCAAGATGCGGCCAAGCATCACGCGATTTGCGCCACGCGGCAATCAGTATCATGGATAGGTGATGACTGATTCTGTACCCGCTACGCTGCGCGCCGACGACGTTCCCGAAGAAGATGGCCTGCTGTTTGCCGTGCAGATGGACGGCGTTGGCGGTGGGAAGCTTTTGCACTGGGCCGACATTGCAAATTGGGACGCGACGCATGGTCCGCTGTGGATCCATGTCGACGCCGGCTCCCCGCGCGTGCACGAATGGCTGGAAAAGGAAAGCGGCCTTACCTCGATCACGATCGAGGCGCTGCTTGATCCATCCGCCCGGCCGCGGACCTTTCAGGGCAAATCAGGCTATGTGGTGATCCTGCGGGGGATCAATTTGAATGAGGGGGCGGAGCCCGAGGACATGGTTGCCATGCGCCTTTGGTGTGACGGCGACCGCGTTATCAGCCTGCGTCACGAATATTTGCGGACCCCGCGCGTCGTGCTGGATGAACTGCTGGGGGAAGCGCTTGGACCCACCAGTGCGCCTGTGCTGTTCGAACATTTGATTTCCAGGGTCATCGACTATGTCGGACTGGCCATCGATGAATATGAAGAACGCATGGAATCTATCGAAGGGCGGATCGACGATGGCGACATCGACGATTTGCGCGGAGAGGTTTCAGAGCTGCGTCAGGATCTGGTTTTCGTCCGGCGCTACATGGCGCCGCAGGTTAGCGCGATGCAACGCATGCTGGCCTATCCGCCAGGCTGGATGGCACAGAATGAGTGTCTGTTGATGCGCGAAAGCGCCGACCAGTTCGACCGCTATCTTGAGGATCTGGACCAGATACGAGAGCGCGCGCTGGTGGCAAAGGACGATCTGACCAATCGGCAGAACGAACGGATGAACCAGAACATGTATGTGCTGTCCATCGTGGCGGCGATTTTCCTGCCGCTGGGATTCCTGACCGGTCTGTTCGGGATCAATGTCGGCGGAATGCCGGGCGTCGCCGACAATGACGCCTTCTGGATCGTAACCGGCGCGATGGCTGCCATAATGCTGCTGGAATTATGGATATTTCGTAAGCTACGCTGGCTTTAAAACGTGACCCATTCCCCGGTAACGAGCCGGGGAATGGGGCCGCATCATCCTGTTATTCAGCCGACGATTTCGTCTTCGGTGAAGAACTGGTCGATTTCGAGCTTGGCATTTTCGGCACTGTCAGAACCATGCACACTGTTCGCGTCGATCGACTCTGCGAACTCGGCGCGGATCGTGCCGGCCTCAGCATCGGCGGGGTTCGTGGCGCCCATGACTTCGCGATTCTTGGCGACGGCGTTTTCACCTTCCAGGACCTGAACGACGACGGGGCCAGAGGTCATGAAGCTGACCAGGTCGCCATAGAAGGGACGTTCCTTGTGAACTTCATAGAACTTCTCTGCCTGCGCCTGGGTCAGCTTGACACGGCGGCTGGCAACGACGCGCAGGCCGGCATCTTCCAGCTTCTTTGTTACGGCACCGGTCAGGTTGCGCCGCGTGGCGTCGGGCTTGATGATCGAAAAGGTACGTTCCTGCGCCATGGCGGGTCTCCGAAGGTTAAATATGATGGAATTTGACGCGCGGAATATGGTGCGCCGCACAAATTTGCAAGCATATCGGCGCCCGTGCCAACCCTAGGCGCGTTTTTGCCAGCCCCGCTCTTCCTGTGCCCAATATGTCGCCAAGACGTTGTCGCGCGCCGACAGCGCCTTCCAATGCCTGCGCGCAGTCGCGACCGCTTCTTCGTCTCCACCGTCGAACAGGTAGAGGACGCGCGAAAATTGCGCGTCCGAACCCGGCAGTCTCGCCCCCATTGCAATGGCGAGATCCGCGCCATTGCCCGCGTCGAAGCTGTCGGCGATCAGTAGCGGCTGGTCTGCATCATATTCGCCGCCCGCCCGACAGTGGGGCAGAAAGCTGCCGGGGTCGAAGGTCCACAAATGCTCGTCGACGGCCTCCGCCTGCGCGGGGTCGGGCGCGTTCACAAGAACGCGGTGCCCGGCCTCCAGCGCTTTCATCGCCAGCTTTGGCAGCACGGTCAGCGGCGCCGCCCGGGTGCAATGGTAGAAGCCGACGTCCATAAGTGGGATCAGCTTTCCAGAACGTCCCGGACATATTGATCGAGCAGGCGCACACCAAAGCCCGTGGCGCCCTTGTCGTGCAGGTTCATCGCCTTGCTGGCCCACACGGTGCCCGCCACATCCAGATGCGCCCACTTGACGCCATCCTGCACGAAGCGCTGCAGGAACTGAGCGGCAGTGATGGAGCCGGCATCCTTGCCGCCGACATTCTTCATGTCCGCGATCTGGCTGTCGATCTGCTTGTCGTACCGTTCGGCCAGCGGCATGCGCCACAATTTGTCGCCGCTTGTCGCCGATGCCTTTAGCAGATCGCCGGCCAGTCCATCGTCATTCGAATAGGCGGCGGCATGTTCATGGCCGAGGGCGATGATGACTGCGCCCGTCAGGGTGGCGAGGTCGACAACCACCTCCGGCTTGTAGGTTTCCTGCGCCCACCACAGGGCATCGCACAGTACGAGGCGTCCTTCGGCGTCGGTGTTGATGACTTCGATCGTTTGACCGGACATGGAGGTTACGACATCGCCAGGCCGCTGCGCGCGACCGTCGGGCATGTTTTCAACAAGACCGCAAATGCCGATGACCCGCGCCTTTGCCTTGCGGCTGGCAAGAGCGACCATGGTACCGGCAACGGCGCCTGCCCCGCCCATGTCCCATTTCATGTCTTCCATGCCGGCACCGGGCTTCAGACTGATGCCGCCGGAATCGAACGTCACGCCCTTGCCGACGAAGACATGGCTGGTCTTCTGGTCGCCCTCCGTGCCGTCCCATTCCATGACGAGCAATCGTGCGGGCTGTTCAGATCCCAATGAGACCCCCAGCAGGGCATTCATGCCCGCCTCCCGCATCTGGTCCTCGTCCAGCGCATCCACCTTCAGGCCCGGAATATTAAGGGCCTTGATGCGTTCGACGAAGCTGATCGGGTAGACCACATTGGGCGGCTCGGACACGAGGTCCTTTGCAAAGGCGACGCCCTTTGCGACACCTTCCCACTCGTCCCACATTTCGGCGGCGGCATCCCCGGCACCGGCAATCTGCACGGTCTCAAGGCTGATCTGCTGCGTCTTGGGCTTTTTCGTGAAGTAATGATCGAAGGCATAACCGCGCTGCGCCATTCCAAGCGCCAGATGCGCCGCCGCCTCGTCGCGGTCCAGGCCGAGATCGGAAAGACCGCCCATATCCACCACCACACGCGTTTCGCCAGAGCGCATCAACTGACCGGCCAGCGTTGCGCCGATCTTTTCCCACCGCGCCGCATCGCCGCTGCCAGCCTCGCCAGTTCCCAAAACCACGACTCGGCTCGCGTTCGTCCCTGCTCCATCCAGCAGCTCGAGCACGGTTCCCTCTCCGCCCGTGAAACGCCCGGCGCGCGCAGCCTTTCGCAGCGCGCCATTGGCAGCCTCGTCAACTGACTGGGCAGCCTGCGACAGCACAAGATCCTTGGCGGCAAAAATGGCAAGAGCCGCGCCTTCGCGCGGTGCATCGGAAACGAATTCGATCTGCATATGTAAATATTTGTCCTTCTGTGTACGTCGCATTCCTTACGCTGCCTGGCGCATGCCGCAACCGTCGTGCTTGCCGCACGACGGGGGCAGCCATATGAAGACGCGCCAGGCCTGCCGGAGTATCCCTACATTTCCGCGTTTCTAAAGATAAGTGCGCTTTTGCTTGCCAGCACTGCGGTGCCTGCGCTGGGGCAGGACGCGGTCGGCACGATCAAGCAATCCGTCGATACGGCGGCGGCAGGTGACGCCGAAGCAGAGCCGATCGATTTCGCTGCCGACCAACTAAGCTACGATCCCGAAACGCGCGTCGTCACAGCCGTTGGTGAAGTGGTGGTGGTTCGCGCTGGCTATCGGATGACGGCCAACCAGGTGACCTATGAACGCAACACCGGTCTGGTGAAGGCCAGCGGCGACGTCATCGTCATCGATCCCGGCGGCAATGAAATCTACGCCAATGAAGTAGAGCTTACCGACGCCTTGAAGGACGGCGCGATCGACGGCTTTCTGCTGGTGTTGCAAGACGGTGGCCGATTGGCTGCGGCGGACGGAACGCGCGTCGCCGGCATTTCGGAACTAAACCGCGCAATCTATTCCCCGTGCGACGTGGTCGACGCGCAGGGGTGCCCCAAAGAACCATTGTGGCAAATTCAGGCCAGCAGCGTCACGCACAACCCAGATACGCACAAAATCAAATATCACGATGCCCGTTTTGAATTTCTGGGTATTCCACTGCTCTGGCTGCCGACGCTCACCCATTCGGACAGCGGTGACGCGCGCGCCAGCGGCCTGCTGATACCTGATCTGAAGATTGACCGCTCGACCGGCGTATCCGTCACACAACCCTATTTTCTGGATCTGGCACCCAATCGCGACCTGACGCTGTCGCCGACCCTCTATACGGAGGTGAACCCCTCTCTCGGTCTCGAATATCGCCATCTGACGGCCGATGGCCCCATCAAGCTGGGCGGCCTCGTCACCGTTTCCGGCGTTGAGGAAACGCGCATCGGCGCGGCTGCGGCACGGCGGGAACAGGAGCTTCGCTTCTATCTGTTCGGCAACGGACAGCTGCAGCATGACGAGAAATGGAGTTCGACCTTCGGCCTGCGGGCGAGCAGCGACGACACATTCCTGCGTCGGTACGACGTAAGCCGCGACACGACGCTGCGGAATCTCTATCGGCTGCAGCGTCAGGAGCTGGATAGCCTCCTGAGCGTCGAGGGCTGGGTTTTCCAGGGGCTTCGTGCCACCGACGACCAGGGACTGATCCCGATTGCGCTGCCGGTCGTGGATTTCAACTGGGCGCCGGCCAGCACACTGGCCGGTGACCGCCTTACCCTGGACGCCTCAAGCGCGGCCGTCACCCGCGTCGACGGCATGGACACTTTTCGGCTCAGCGCCGGCGCGGACTGGAAGGCGAGTGGCTTCACGACCCTGGGTCAGCGCGTTACCGCGACGGCGCTGGTCCGCGCGGATGGATACAGGGTCGAGGACGCCGATCTGGCCGAGTTCGATATCTATCGGGGGGAAAGCGGCTGGCACGGGCGGATTATTCCTGCAGCGGCCGTGGACGTGGAATGGCCGTTTGCCGGCCCGGCGTTCGGCGGCACGCAGATTATCACCCCTCGTGTGCAGATCAGCGCGTCGCCGACGGGCCTGAATGACGACATCCCGAATGAAGACAGCCGCTCGGTAGATCTGGAATCGACAAACCTTTTCGACATCAGCCGCTTCCCTGGGCACGACCGGTGGGAGGGGGGCGCACGCGTGACTTATGGTGCAGAATGGCGCCTGAGACTGCCGCGCGTAGCGCTGGAGGCGGAACTGGGGCAAAGTTACCGGCTGGACGATCAGCCGTCCATTCTGCCCAGCGGAACCGGCCTGGACGACAATTTCTCAGACTATGTCGGGCGCAATACGTTGCGGATCGGCCGACGGTTCGACCTGACCCACCGTTACCGGGTGGACAAGGACGATTACGAAATTCGTCGCAACGAGGTCGACGTGACGCTGGGTGGTCGCCGCGACTATCTGAAGCTGGGCTATCTGAAGCTGAATCGCGACATTGGTATTGAGGATCTGGCAGATCGGGAGGAGGTCCGCGCCGGCGGACGGCTGCAGCTGGCCCGCTATTGGTCTGTGTTCGGATCGATGATCGTCGATTTGACGGACGAAGCCGAAGACCCGCTAAGTATTTCCGATGGTTTCGAACCTATCCGCCACCGGCTTGGCCTGACCTATGAGGATGAGTGTTTCGAGTTCAGCATCGCATGGAAACGTGATTATGTCTCCGACCGAGACTTCGAACGGGGGAGCAGTTTTACGCTTCGCGTATCCCTGAAGAATTTGGGGCGCTAAGCCCCGGTTCAGCCAGAGGGTGGCAGATTGCTGACATGAGGGCTCGCCCCATGCTATGGGCGCATCCTACAAGAAATTATTACAGTCCGCCGACATGGCGTATATTCAGTCACGGAGTTCCTGAATGATCAAGAAGACGCTTCGCATGAGCGCTGGCGCGATTTTGGCCGTTGGCGCGGTCGGCATGACGCAGAGTCTCGCCCAGACCACGGCGCCGCAAATCTCCGCAGAAGACATTGAGAATGTGCCGATCCTGTCTAATTTGCGCGAAGTCGAGGATTTCACGGTTCTGGGCCGCGCGGTCGACCCCAATGTGCGGAAAGCCAGCGCCATCGTGAATGGCGACGTTGTCACCGACACCGACATCGACCAGCGCCTCAACCTTGTCCTCGCAGCAAATCCCACACCTGTCGAAGCAGACGAAAAAGACCGTCTGCGGATGCAGATCGCCCGAAACCTGATCGACGAGAAATTGCAGATCCAGGAAAGCGCGGAAAATGACGTCGTCATTTCAGAGCAGGAACTGGATCAGGCCTATTCCCGCGTAGCCGGAAACTTCAACCTGACGCCGGAACAGTTCCGCGAATATCTCGCGGAGCGCGAAACGAGCGAAATGGCGATCAAGCAACAGATTCATGCCGAACTGGCCTGGCAGCGCCTGCTGCGGCGCAAGGTCGAGCCCTTCGTTAACGTGGGCGACGACGAGGTCGAGAATATGATCGCCCGCATGGAGGCGGCCAAGGGTACTGACGAATATCGGATCGGTGAACTCGTTTTCTTCACCACGCCGGAAACCGCCGGGACCGCCATGGCGAACGCGACACGCATTGCGGAACAATTGCAGCAGGGAGCGTCTTTCGCCGCCTACGCCCGGCAATATTCCGAAAGCTCCACCGCGACATTGGGGGGTGATTTGGGATGGGTGCAATCGGAACAGCTGAGCCCGGAACTGCAGCCCATCGTGTCGCAACTTGGTCAGGGCCAGATTACCCGCCCGGTTCAGTTGCCGGGAAAAATCGTCATCCTTGCGATGATCGACAAACGCCAAATCCTGACCCCCGATGAGGATGATGAGATTCTCAGCCTGAAACAGATCAGCATCGACCTGCCGAGCGGTATTACGCAGGATGCGGCCCAGGCGCTTGTCGCACGCCTGCAGTCGGAGACCGAAAATATGGGCGGCTGCGGTGGTGCGGAAACGGTCGCTGCTTCGCTGGGCGGCGAAGTGATCAATAATGATCAGATACGTTTGGGTGATCTTCCACCGCAGCTTAAGCCGATCATGACGCAGCTGCAGATCGGGCAGTCCACCCCGCCTTTCGGTTCGCTGGAGGAGGGTCTGAAGGTCCTGACCATGTGCGGGCGGGAAGCTCCGGCGCAGGTGGCTGGGCCAAATTTCGACAATATGTTCGCACAGCTGGAGGAACAGCGCGTCAACATGATGGCGCGCCGCTATCTGCGCGACCTCCGTCGCGACGCCATTATCGATTACCGCTGATGCGGCTTTGGGGGCCGACTCTTGATTGAACCCGTTGCAGTTGCACTTGGCGATCCAGCCGGAATTGGCGCGGAAATAACCGCCAAGGCCTATGCTGAACGTCAGGTCAGGGGCCTGCCGTGCTTCTTCGCCGTCGGAAGCCGTCGGGCGCTGGAAACGAGCTGGCATGGGCCGGTGGAAACCATCACGGCGCCATCGCAAGCGCGCGAGGTGTGTGACCACGCCCTGCCCCTGATCGAAGTCGAACACCGCGAGGAAATCATCCCTGGCGAGCCGACATTGGAGGGCGCCCGCTGCGCGCTGGACGCACTGGAATTCGCAACCGGACTGGTCCGCTCGGGCGCGGCCGGTGCATTGGTCACCGCACCCATTTCAAAGGCTCAGCTGATCGCCATCGGTTTTACCCATCCGGGCCAGACCGAGTTTGTTGCAGAACGCTGCGGTGTCGCCAGCCAGAACGTCGCCATGATGCTGCTGGGACCGACGCTAAAGTGCGTGCCCGTAACCATGCACACCAGCATCGCCAGTGTGCCGGAGCTACTGACGGTCGATCTGATCGTCGGACGCATCACCGCCACGGCGCGTGGCCTGATGAAGAATTTCGGCATCGAGCATCCGCGCATCGCGGTGGCCGGCCTCAACCCCCATGCGGGGGAGAGCGGCCTGATGGGCGTTGAAGAGGAAAATATCATCAGACCCGCGATGGAAATGCTCGCGCATGAGGATTTCACACTCGTGGGACCGCTTCCCGCCGATACGATGTTCCATCCAAGGGCACGCGCGAAATATGATGCGGCTGTCTGCATGTACCACGATCAGGCGCTGATCCCCGTAAAAACGCTGCACTTCGACGAAGGGGTCAATCTGACCCTCGGCCTTCCCATTGTGCGTACCAGCCCCGATCACGGCACGGCGTTCGACATTGCGGGCAAGAACCTTGCGCGTCCGGACGCGATGGTCGCGGCGTTACAGGTTGCCGCGGATTGTGCTGAGCGGCGGATGCGCGCGCGCGAAGAATGCCACTGAACCTGCCCCCATTGCGCGACGTCATCGCCGCGCATGGGCTGGCCGCAAAGAAATCCCTGGGTCAGAATTTTCTTCTCGATTCCAACCTGCTTGCAAAGATCGCACGCGTACCGGGCGACCTGGACGGAGCCGCCGTTTACGAAGTCGGGCCGGGACCTGGGGGACTTACCCGCGCCTTGCTGGAGGCGGGCGCCGACGTGACTGCCGTCGAACGCGACGCACGGTGCTTGCCAGCGCTATCGGAAATTGCCGCCGTGGCGGAGGGGCGTCTGACTGTGATCGAGGGCGACGCGATGCAGGTCGAAGAACGGCACTTGTTCCCTGGGCGCGCACATATCGTCGCCAATTTGCCGTACAATGTCGGCACTGCGCTGCTGGTGAACTGGCTGCAGGCCGATTGGCCACCCTGGTGGGCCAGCCTGACGCTTATGTTTCAGCGAGAGGTTGCAAATCGCATCGTCGCTGAGTCCGGCAGCGCGGCATATGGGCGCTTATCTGTATTGGCCCAGTGGCGTAGCCGCGCGACAATCGCCATGAAGGTACCCGCACGCGCGTTCGTACCCGCACCAAAGGTAGAGAGCGCAGTCATCCACATCACACCGATCGAGGCGCCGGCCGGTGTGGCGGTGGGTACATTGTCCCGGCTGACGGAGGCCGCGTTCGGACAGCGCCGCAAGATGTTGCGGACGAGCTTAAAAGGCCTGCCCGGCGCGATCGAGGCGATGGAGAAGGTCGGAATCGACGGCACACGACGCGCGGAAACGATCAGCGTCGCGGGCTTCGTCGACCTGGCGCACGAACTGCAAAAATCGAATAATTGAGGCACATTAGAACGCCGCTCAACAGCGGCAACCTCGTCTTTACCGTCGTCAGTTCGTGTCAGGCAAAGTCTCAGATTTGGAAACGCTTTCCGCACTTTCGACTGGCGGCGGCCCAGCACTGATTGCGCTCGCCAAGCGGGTAGCCTGCGTACATTCCCGTTCGCAAAGATCACGGATGCGCTCGAGATTCTTGCGCGCGCGCGCGGTGGCACCACGTTCCACCAGAGCCTCGCCCTGCTCTTCCAGAGCGGTAAGGTTCGATGGATCGATGGTCAGCCCCTCGCGATAGAATTTCACCGCACGACCCGGCAATCCCAGCGCGTCATGAGCACGAGCGAGACCAATATAGGCGCGGACATTTTTCGGATCGACGGCGAGGGCGGTTTCGAACTGGTCAATGGCCGCCTCGGCTTTTTGATCACCCAGCAATCCTTCGCCGGCAGTTGTGAACTTCATCGACTGTGCGGAAATGCGTGGCTCTGGCGTTTCACACAGGGCAACGGTCGAGACCCCTCCGACAGCGAGGGCGAGCGCACCGATAAAAACGGCCTTGTTCATGAACTTCTCCATCCTGCTGCGGATCCTATCATGCCATTTCAAAACGTGCGATGAAGAAACCGTCGGATCCGCCGATTTGCGGCATAAGCGTTACGCGCGAAACCTCCGAAAACCCTTCCGCCGGCAAACGGTCGGCCTGACGTGCGCCTTCTTCTGGTAACAAGGAACAGACCGCGTAGATAAGCGCACCGCCGGGCTTTACCAGAGACGCGCCCACCGAAATCAAATGGCGCTGCAGGCCGGTCAGACGTTCCAGCCGCTCCGGCGTCAGGCGCCACTTAGCTTCTGGGTTGCGGCGCCAAGTGCCGGTGCCGGAACAGGGTGCGTCGATCAGCACGATGTCGGCGCGGGTTCCGTCGAATGCATCCCTTTCCTCGCCCGGGTTAAGCCGTACAGGGGTGATAATATTCGCGCCCGCGCGCTCGGCCCGCGCCGGCAATTCGCCCAGTCTGCGCCAATCCGTGTCGCTGGCAAGAATACTGCCCGTGTTCGCCATTTCCGCAGCCAGCCCCAGCGATTTGCCGCCAGCGCCCGCACAAAGGTCGATCACCGTCGCCCCGGCACGGGGCGCACAGGTCTGCACGATGTGCTGGCTACCGCGATCCTGTATTTCGACAAGACCCTGCAGATATTCAGGCCGACGAGCGATATCGTCAGGAGCGTTGGTAAGGGCGTTGGGCAGGTCGCCAACCGGGTCGCCAAGGTGCAGCAAATCGTCCCGCCGCGCCTTGAGGCTATTCACCCTGAGATCCAGCGGTGCGCGTTCAAGAAGCGCGGGATCGGCTCGTTCGCCCAGCCGTTTGAGGAGCCAGCCCGGCGCCAGCCCAGGCTCGGCACGCGGCTCGTCGGCGGACAAGGAAGCGGGGGCATGGCCTTCACCGCCAAAATGATCCTCAAGGTCGGGCCTGGCACCCAGCACAGCCGCGCGACCGGAAATGGGCATCTCGCCCAATGAGCGAATGCAGTCATAGACCACGTCGCGCACCGCGCGGCGATCCTTCGATCCGGCATAGCGCCGCGTCTTGAAATAGCGAGCGATCAGCACGTCGGCCGCCGCGCCACCACTTCGTGCCGATTCGATAACCTGATCCAGAATTTCTATGGCGGCCTGGGTGCGTGCAGCGGGCGTCATGCGGCGGCTCCTGCTATAGAAGCGCGCACGGAGACGCGATCGACAGAGTCACTAGCTGCCATGGAGCAGGTCAACGGGTGGGATAATTCGGCGCTTCGCGGGTGATGGCGACATCGTGCACATGGCTTTCGCGCAGGCCCGCCCCGGTGATCTTCACGAAGTTCGCCCGCTCCTGAAAATCCTTGATAGTGGCAGAGCCCGTATAGCCCATAGCCGCCTTCACGCCGCCAGCCAGCTGGTGCAGAATATCCTTCGCCGCGCCCTTATAGGGAACCTGCCCCTCGATCCCTTCGGGGACGAGCTTCATATGGTCCTTGATGTCCTGCTGGAAATATCGATCCGCAGAGCCCAGAGCCATGGCGCCGACACTCCCCATGCCGCGATAACTTTTATAGCTGCGTCCCTGGTAGAGAAACGTCTCGCCCGGCGCTTCTTCGGTTCCCGCCAGCAGCGAACCCACCATTGCCGCCGCTGCGCCTCCCGCGATCGCCTTCGCCACATCGCCGGAGGTGCGAATGCCGCCATCGGCGATGACCGGAACGCCATGTTTTGCAGCCGCCTCGGCCGCGTCAATGATGGCGGTAAATTGTGGTACGCCGACACCCGCGACGATGCGAGTCGTGCAGATAGAGCCCGGACCGATGCCGACCTTGATGCAGTCGGCGCCCGCATCGATCAGCGCCTCGGCAGCCGCTCCTGTCGCGACATTACCTGCGATGATCTGCACGTTGTTGCTGAGCCGCTTGATACGCGAAACAGCCTCGGCAACGCGAACGGAATGACCATGGGCGGTATCGACGACGATGACGTCGCATTCGGCATCGATCAGCGCCTCCGTCCGCTCGAAGCCTGCATCGCCGACCGTCGTGGCGGCAGCGACGCGAAGACGTCCCGCCGAATCCTTGGTGGCGGAGGGGAACGTAACCGCCTTCTCTATGTCCTTAACGGTAATCAGACCGACAAGGCGGAAGTCGTCGTCCACAACCAGCAGCTTCTCAATTCGGCGCTGGTGCAGCAGCCTGCGCGCTTCGTCATGGCTGACACCCAGCGGAACAGTGGCAAGGTTCTCCTTCGTCATTAGTTCGCTAATCGCCTGATCATGATTTTCGGCAAAGCGGACGTCGCGATTGGTCAATATGCCGATCAGGCGTCCTGGCAGCCCGCCGCGGGCTGGCTCGGTAATGGGAATCCCGCCGATCTTGTAGCGCGCCATGGTTTCCAGCGCCTCGCCCAGCGTCTGGTGCGGCTGCATGGTAACTGGATTGACGACCATGCCGCTCTCGAAGCGCTTCACAGCCCGCACAGCCGCCGCCTGCTCATCGATGGAAAGGTTGCGGTGCAACACGCCAAGGCCGCCCATCTGTGCCATGACGATGGCCATGTCCGCCTCAGTCACGGTATCCATTGCGGCAGAAAGAATCGGCATGTTCAGCGCGATATCGCGGGTCAGCTGCGTCGTCAGGTTGACCTCTGATGGCATGACCGATGATTCCATCGGCACAAGCAGTACGTCATCGAAGGTTAGGCCATCGCGAATCTTGACCAAGGGGGGCGCTCCTGCGGCAGGGAATCGGGGAGCGCCGCCTTATACGCCGGGATCGGTAGCCCCGCTAGGGCCGCTGATAGGGCGATGTCGGCTGCCACTTGGGCGCCTGATCCGCATTCGCGATCAATCGCCCGAAGCGATAGAGCAGACCAGCGTCCGCCTGTGCGCCGGACCAGTCTATGCCCGGCCCGGCCTCGTCGGACGCGCTGTGATAGCGTGCCGTCATGTACGGCGTCGCTGCCAGGCCGCCATTCGCAGGCGCGAACAGACCCGTCAGCATGACAGCGGGCACTCCCGCCTCCGCAAAGGCGAAATGATCGGACCGGTCGTAAAAATCGTCTGCCTCCGGCGATCGAACGAGCCGCCTGCCCTCTGCTACAGCGGCAGCCTCTGCCATGGACCCCAGATCGGTCAGTCCCGCACCCAACAGCACGACGTCCCGTGTGTACCCTCTCGCCGCAACGGTATCGAGGCCCAGGACGGCCCGAATGGATGACAGGGGGACCGGTGGATCCTCCGTAAACGCATAGGCGCCCCACAGACCGCCCTCTTCCGCCGCGCTGGCAAGGAAAATAATGGAGCGCTCGGCCGGCTGTTCGGCATATCGCCGCGCAAGCTCGATCAGAACGGCGACGCCGCTGGCATTGTCGACGGCGCTGTTGCAGATATTGTCGCTCTCGTCGGCGCGTTGGCACAGATCGTTGCCCATACCTTGCCCATCATGATGGGCGATGTAGAGCACATATTCATCAGGGTGTAATACTCCGGGCACCATCGCCAGCACGTTGCGCGATGTGCCCCCGCCCTCCAGCTCTACTTTCTGGTCGGAGATGCCGCCGGGCAGCGGAACCGCCCCGGCCTCGGCGAACTGCCCTGCGATGTACCGTGTGGCGATCCGGTCGCCGGCTGATCCCGCGAGGCGCCCCTCAAGACGGTCATCGGCCAGAAAATCGACATGCGCCGACAGCGCGGCACGCGAAACGCTGTAGGGCGCCGGGGCCACCCCTCCATCCGCTACGCACGCCGCCAGCGTCAGAAGACCGAACCCGATCACCGCCGCCGCGCGGGCCGGCATTTTCCTCATGTGGGAACCCATCGACCGAAAGCGCGAACGGCGGCGATTGCGCTACGCCGCGTCGTCCGCGACCTTCTTTTCCTTCTTGGCAAAAACGCGCACGGGATCCTTCGTGCCGGCAACGACGTCCTTGTCGATCCGTACCTCGTCGACGCCATCCATGGACGGCAGTTCGAACATGGTATCGAGCAGGATGCCCTCCATGATCGACCGCAATCCTCGGGCGCCGGTCCGACGGGCAATCGCCTTTTTCGCAACCGCCGACAGAGCATCCGGCGTGAAGGAAAGCGTCACCTCCTCGATCTCGAAAAGCTTCTGATACTGCTTGACCAAGGCATTTTTCGGTTCGGTTAGGATGGTTATCAGCGCATCTTCGTCCAGATCCTCAAGCGTGGCGAGAATTGGCAGACGCCCAACGAACTCGGGGATCAGACCATGCTTCAGCAGATCTTCCGGCTCGATCTGGCGCAGCACCTCGCCCGTCCGGCGTTCATCGGGGGCGGCAACATGCGCGCCGAACCCTATGGATTTGCCCTGCAGACGGTCGGCAATGATCCGCTCCAGCCCGGCAAAGGCACCGCCGCATATGAACAGGATGTTCGTCGTATCCACCTGCAGGAATTCCTGCTGCGGATGCTTGCGACCGCCCTGCGGCGGAACGGAGGCCGTGGTGCCCTCCATGATCTTCAGCAGCGCCTGCTGAACGCCCTCGCCCGAAACATCGCGCGTAATCGACGGATTGTCGGCCTTGCGGCTGACCTTGTCGATTTCGTCGATATAAACGATCCCGCGCTGCGCACGCTCGACATTGTAATCTGACGCCTGCAGCAGCTTCAGGATGATGTTCTCGACATCCTCACCGACATAGCCGGCCTCTGTCAGGGTGGTGGCGTCCGCCATCGTGAACGGCACGTCGAATGTCTTGGCCAGCGTCTGCGCCAGCAGCGTCTTGCCGCAGCCGGTGGGGCCGATCAGCAGGATGTTCGACTTGGCGAGCTCGATATCAGCGCCCTTGGCGCCATGCGCGAGCCGCTTGTAGTGATTGTGCACCGCGACGGAAAGGACACGCTTCGCAAAGTCCTGCCCGATAACATAATCATCCAACACATCGCAGATTTCGCGCGGTGTCGGAACGCCGGACGAACTCTTGTCGCCCACACCCGTTTTCGTCTCCTCCCGGATGATATCGTTGCACAGCTCAACGCATTCATCGCAGATAAAAACGGTCGGGCCCGCAATCAGCTTGCGAACCTCGTGCTGCGACTTGCCGCAGAAGGAACAGTAGAGCGTATTCTTGGAATCGCCACCCGATCCGTCACCGGCACCTGCATTCCCGCCCGTAAGCTTCGTCATGAAAATCCTTTCCGGGAGCGCGAAAACCGGCGCCCCTGCCCGCTGAAAGCGGTCGCCATCATAAACCTGTTTCTCATCCGAGCACGCTTGTCCACCCCAAACGGATACCAGTTTGACGCTTTTATCGCATTCAGGTCAACATTAGGTGAACCTCGCAGTCTCGCTGCGGATTATCTGGGGTCGACGCGCACTCATTCAAGCACAAAAGGTGTGGGGCAATATGTCCCGTCCTTCTATAGACGGGCACTAATGACCTGGGGACCGATCATCACCGAAAACTTTCTGCTGCGCGGATCAGTTCCATGTTCGACGGCCTGAACGAGATGATCTCGGCGCTGGACCCGGCGTGGGTAAGCGCCGGCGTCCTGCTGATTGCGCTTGTTCTTTTCGTCACCGATCGGCTGCGCCACGATCTGGTGGCGCTAACCGCCCTGATCATGTGCGTGGGCGTCGGCATCGTGACCCCGCGGGATGCCCTGGCGGGCTTCGCCGATCCGGCCGTGATCACGGTGGCGGCCGTTCTCGTCATCGGCCGCGCGATTGAGCTGAGCGGCATTGCGAGCGCCGTAACGGGGCATCTTACGCGAAGCAGCGCACCATTCGAACTGCAATTGATGATCGTGATGATCATCGGCGCGGTGCTGTCCGCCTTCATGAACAATATCGCCGCCCTGGTAATCGCAATGCCCGTCGCGTCAAAACTGGCGATAGAGGCAAAGCGGTCACCGACGGCGGCGCTGATGCCGCTTGCGTTTGCCACCATTCTGGGCGGCATGACGACTCTGATCGGCACGCCACCCAACCTGATCCTCTCGTCGATCCGCCGCGATCATGTCGGCACCGGATTTGGATTTTTCGACATGAGCGGTGTCGGCTTGGCCGTCACAATTGTCGGCCTTCTCTATATGGCAGCCATCGGGTTCCGCCTTTTACCCACCCGGCGGGCTGTCGTACGCGGCGTCGATAACCCCTGGCGCGTCTATGAACTGATCGTGCCGGAACAAGCGGCTGGAACGGCGGGTCTGCGCGAAAGTCTGCGTCAGGCAGGAGCGCGCCTGTTAAAGGTCTATGAACCCGGAGAGCGGCGCTGGCGATCTGGGCAGGGCGCCAGCCTGGGCCGACGCATCATCGTGCTATCGCGCAAGAACCCATGGAATCTGGCGGAAGAAACTGGCTACACGGCGGTGCACCGGCGCGATGAGAGCCCGGATGCCGTCACTGTTCGTACCGCCGTTGCCCATGGCAGCTTTCTGATCGGTCGGGCCTATGATGCCGTGGCCGGCCGGACGGAGGGCCGCCTTTCCATCGTAGCGGCCGGCCCCCGTGCCGCACGCGCAAAGCGGCCGTTGAGGACGATGGAAATTCAGGCTGGCGACCAGCTGTTCATTCATGGGTCGGCGTCGGTGATCGCCGAATTCATTCCCAATGCGCGATTGCTGGAAATCGGTCGCCACGACCTGCAGGATGTGGATTATCGACGCGCCGCAATGATCATTGGGATCTTTGCGACCGCCATCGCCGCCACTGCTTTTTTTGGCGCGTCGCCAGCAATCGCCTTCGTTGCCGCGGCGGCGCTGATCCCCGCTCTTCGCTTGCTACCGGCGGATGAGATCTATCGTAGTATCGACTGGCCGGTCATCGTTCTACTGGCAGCGATGATCCCCGTGGGGCAAAGTTTTGAAACGACTGGGGCGGCGTCAGACGTTTCGCAATGGCTGTCGGCTACACTGTCCGATGCACCGGCGTGGGCCGCGCTGTTCGCCTTGGGTGCGATTACGCTTCTGCTATCGGCCATCCTCAATAACGTCGCGACCGCGATCATCATGGGCCCGGTCGCATATCAGATCGCGGAATTGAGAGGGTTCGACAGCGATGCGGCCCTTCTGGTCGTTCTGGTCGGCGCTTCGGCGGCCTTCCTCACCCCGATCGGGCATCAGAACAATCTGCTCGTAATGCGTCCTGGAGGTTATTTGTTCAGCGACTTTGCACGAATGGGAGCGCCGCTCTCTCTTCTGATTCTGATCGTGGCCACGGCGTACCTGACGGCGTTCTCGCTCTGAGCCGGTCGATAGCGTGCTGAATTGAAAGGACTGATTAATCCTCACGCGCTATTTATTTGCCGATAAAACTGGAGCCAATGCCCGGCCATGACGGCACTGACAGAAATAAAGAAGCGCGACGAACGCGCGCGCATCCTCCGCGCCGGTATCGTCCGCGTCGACGACCTGGAGCGCAAAGTATTGATTCGCGACATTTCGGAATCGGGCGCCCACATTCAGTGCGACGTGGAATTGCAGATCGGCGAAGAAATATTGCTCAGCTTCAGCGACTCCCCGCCACTGCCGGCGACCGTACGCTGGGAGAAGGGCGATCGGTTCGGGGTTGAGTTCGAGCGGCGCATCGAGCTGGATTCCAGTGGCAAGCCCACCGCTGCGGCGCTGAACGCCGCCCGTAGCCAGCGATCCTTCGTAAGCTGGAAAAAATAGCCTAGCCGATTTTCGGCGGGCCTTTCGTCACACTGATCTGCGCTGCGAGCGATTCGAGCGCGCTGCGCAGATCGTCGTTCGCGACAGCCTTCAATTCCTGAGTTGTCTCGGCCGACAGGGGTTCGGCTTCTTGGCGAACCGCTATGGTCAACCGCTTCGGCGCAGCCTGCCCCTGCCGAATGGCCATTCGCGATACGGCGCCATAACCGAAATAGCGGTTTACGCGTTCCAGGATTTGCGGCGCCTCGTGTTGAATGGCGAGCGCATGCGCACCGTGGACCGACAGATTAAGCGTTCCGCCGGCGCGTTTGCCCTGCGGAAAGCGGATCGAATCGGGACTGGACTTGCGGGAAACATCCTCCCCCACAATCTCTGGCCAGCGCGCGACAATGGCGCTTTCGACAAAGCCGAACTTGTGGAACGACTTGCGGCCCACCCGGGTCACCAATTCGGCGACCGAGCGTGCATGTCCGATCCGGTCGGAGGAGAATTTGCCGCGCTTGCCCATTAAGTGTTCATCCTGCCAGAAGCGGGGCATGAGCACCATAGAGGCCTCAGTTTTTCAATGTGCACTGCTGGGATGGTACGATGTCCACGCCCGTGCCTTGCCCTGGCGCGTACCCCCCGGATCACAGGCACGGCCAGACCCTTATCGGATCTGGCTGTCGGAAATCATGCTGCAGCAAACCGTGGTCGCGACGGTGAAGGATTATTTTTACAAATTCACGACGCGATGGCCCACGGTCGAGGCGCTGGCGCAGGCCCCGGAAGAGGATGTTTTCGCCGCCTGGGCAGGCCTGGGCTATTATGCCAGGGCGCGAAACCTTGTCGCATGCGCCCGCCAGGTGGTGGCGCGGGGCGGATTTCCGGACACGGAGGAAGAACTCCGCACGCTGCCCGGCATCGGCCCGTACACCGCCGCCGCGGTCGCCAGCATCGCCTTTGGCCGACCCAGCGTCGTGGTTGACGGGAACGTGGAGCGGGTCATGGCCCGCCTCTTTGCCGTGGAAACGCCGATGCCCGATGCGAAGCGAGACCTGGCCCGCCATGCCGCCAGCCTGACGCCTGTCCATCGGCCCGGCGACCATGCGCAGGCGCTGATGGATCTGGGCGCCACGATCTGCCGCCCCACGTCCGCTTTATGCCTTGCCTGCCCTGTCCGGCCCTTTTGTAAGGCAGCCGGGCACAGTCCCGAGCGCCTGCCGCGAAAACGCAAGAAAGCGCCGAAGCCTGAGCGCGTTGGGACCGCCTGGTGGCTAACCCATGGGCCGGATGTCCTTCTGGTAACGCGCCCGGCAAAGGGGCTGCTGGGCGGCATGCGCGCTCTGCCTGCCAGCGATTTCCTCACCACCCCGCCGTCGGCGGCCATCCCTCCGGCAGCGGCGGACTGGACCCAATTGCCACGCCCGGTATCCCATATATTTACGCATTTTCGGCTGACACTTATCGTAATGGCGGCAGACATAAGCGGCAGTCCGCGTCCCGATGGGCTATGGCATTCAGTTACAGATATTGAGAATGCGGGCCTGCCGACGCTATTTGCAAAAGCTGCGCGGTTGGCAATGGCCACCAAATGGAGCACCAAATGACAGACCGACCGCTTCCCGCCCGCGCCATGCTGATCGGCGCGGCTATCGTCCTACTGGTAGGCATTGCCCTGGGGTTTCTCTTTGGTCCGCAATCCGGCGCAGCTTGGTACAACGCCCTTCAGAAGCCGGCCCTGACCCCGCCCGGATGGTTGTTCGGCCCGGTTTGGTCAGCGCTTTACATCATGATCGGTGCTGCCGGCGGACTGATATGGCGGGACAGCTTCAACCGCGCACGTTTCTGGTATTTGTTGCAATTAGTGCTGAACTTTCTCTGGACGCCGATTTTCTTCGGCATGCAGAGGCCTGATTTGGCCCTCGGCCTGATTTTGGCGCTGATCATTGCCGCCGTGGTTGCCACCCTTCGCATGGGCGCCGTTTCGCGTCTGGCGGGGTGGCTGATGGTCCCCTATCTTGTCTGGATATCGTTCGCTGCGGTCCTCAATTTCCGCATCTGGCAACTAAATGGCTGAATCCCTATCTGGGCCCTCACAAGACAAGGACGTTCCTATGCAAAGCCAGAACAAATTTTTCGATGACCTTTCCCGCCTCGCGACAGGCGCCGCCGGCACCATGGCCGGAATGGGTCGCGAGATGGAGGGCCGCATGAAGGAGCGGCTGCAGGAATTCGTCGGTGGCATGGACATGGTCAGCCGCGAGGAATTCGATGCGGTCAAGGAAATGGCCGCGAATGCCCGGGCAGAGGTCGAGGCACTGCGCGCGCGCCTTGAGGCTCTTGAAGGCAAAGCATCGACGGATGCAAAGCCTGCCCCAAAGCAGCCGAAAATGTCTGCTAGCCCGCCAAAGGACGCTGAATAACTATATCTGGTAGGTCTTCCGTCCCCTTATCCACAGAAATTCCAATTGACGGGGTTGCGCGGACTCGGGATGTCCGGGCAAGCTTCACGCAATGTTGAAGGTGCCGGGGGTTTCGACCTGATGATCGATATCGAATATGCCGAGGTAGACACTGCGGCGCCGCCTCTCGATATGCTCGCACATTATTTTGAGGCTCATGGTTGGGGCTTTGAGCGACTGGGCGAGGACGAGATCGTCGCCACTGTCGACGGCAGCTGGACCAAATACCAGTTGCGGGCGCTCTGGCGCGCCGAGGAGCGCGTTCTTCAGTTCATTGCTTTTCCCGACGTCCGCGTCCCAATCGAGAGCCGCAGCCGGATTTACGAGACGCTATCGATCATCAACGAGCAGATGTGGCTCGGTCATTTCGAAATGTGGTCCTCTGACGGTACGCTCGCCTTCCGCCACGGCGTGATGCTGGACGAGGGCGACGGTGATGGCGGCATCTCGCTTGGCCAGACAGAAACCGTCGTAGAGGCGGCAATTGACGAGTGTGAACGCTATTACCCGGTGTTCAATTTCGTACTTTGGGGCGCAAAATCGCCCCGAGAAGCGCTGGAAGCTGCCTTGGTTGATACTGCGGGCGAAGCCTGACGCCCAGCAGCGCGACCTACCCAAGCACCTTTAGGGACCCGTCAAAACAGAAACAGGGTCGTAGCTCGAACTTGCTTTACATTAAGTAATAGCGAACGGCATTTACTTCTGCCGTACTGCCCTTGGGCTGTGGGCTCGAGTCTGGTACAAGCATGAAAGAACAAGGAACGACCTGCACGCTTCTTCGCGTTGCCGGACCGGTCTCGCCTGTCCCGGGGCATTCGAATGGCACGATGCCATTGCAAATTCCAGCCACTCTTCAAGGAGACATCATGCCGACTACTACCACTAATAAGGAAATCAACAGCGCCAAAGCCGACATGTCTCACATTTACGGCCACCCCGACCCCCGGAATTACTTCCGGGAGCTTCAGAAGGTCGATTACCGAATTCCGGAACTTGCAAAACCGGTTTTCACCACTTTGATTCAGCATCTGGAGGAGCGTAAGAACGCCCCTGTTCACGCATTGGATGTTGGTTGTTCATATGGCGTGAATGCCGCATTGCTGAAGCATGACCTCAAAATGGACGATCTCTATGCGCGCTGGACCGACCCCGCGCTTGACGCTGCCACGCCGGAACAGATGACGGATGCCGACCGTCGGTTCTTCAGCGCCCTGCCCGTCGCAAACTCCGCCGCTATTTATGGCCTCGACCCCTCTTCACCTGCGATCAGCTATGGCGAAAATACCGGCCTTCTCGATCGCGGCATGGCAGTAAATCTGGAAGAAGACGAATTGTCCGACGTGGCTGCGGATACGCTCGCGCCCGTCGATCTCGTGATGTCGACGGGCTGCGTCGGCTACGTGACGGAAATCAGCTTTGCAAAGATGATCCCGGCCTTTGCCGAAGGACGCCTGCCCTGGATGGCCAATTTCGTCCTGCGCATGTTTCCCTTCGACCCTATCGTCAATGAGTTGGGGAAACATGGATATGTCACCGAAAAGCTAGAAGGCGAGCAGTTCATTCAACGCGCATTCGCCTCCGCAGAGGAACAGGAAGGCGTTCTCGATAAATTGAAGGCGCAGGGGCTCGATTCGTCAGGAGAGAGCGAGGGCAATCTGATCGCTGAATTTTACCTGTCCCGACCTGCACAGGATGCGACTGTTCCTCTTCGCGAGTTGGCAACCACATAATGCGCCTAAAACCGCGTTGATAAGACGGATCGTCTAAAGATCAGCTGATACAGGACCGCCGGGAGGCAGGTGGGGAGAGACAGGTGGGGCTCCCGGCTGGGGAGGGAGGAGTAGCCGGGAGCCCAATCGAAATTCCGCGGGGAGGATGCGGAGAAGATCGATGTCTGCGGGGCAGTTCGTGACCGCCGCCGATGAAGAGTATATGCAATATCGACGAGTCGTTGTGCAGTGCACAATAATGCAGGTTAGCTATGCGACAGGTGCATGGCTTGACATGCTTCTCAGCTCCTGCGGAGTGAAATCCAATGGCTCGGACGCCATGCGTTTAAGAATGAAGTCCCGCATTACCTGCATCCGGATCGACCCGCGCAACTCTTCCGGGTAGATGAAATAGGTCCGGAATACAGGCCCTTGTTCGTCCGGTAGAACCACGTTCATTCGCCCTGACGACATGATGAGATAGCTTGGCAGCGCCGCGATCCCTGCCCCGGCCTCGACAGCCTGGGCAAGGCCATAGATGCTGTTGACTGTCAGCGACGGCACGCGCGGCGGTCCGGTGCGGCCGACTTCCAATGACCAGTTCACGCCGCGAATCGGACCTGGGGCCGGTTCGCCGAAACCGATCAACCTGTGGCGGTCTAAATCTGCCGCCGTGTCGGGGATCCCCATTTCCTGCAGATAGGCTGGAGATGCACATAATCTGTACCGCACCGCCTCCAGCCGCTTTGAAACCATTCCCTGCTGCACGGGGGGGGCGAAACGGATCGCGACGTCCGCTTCGCGCCGCGCGAGATCCAGATCCTCGTCGCTGAGCAACAGCGAAACATAGATTTCCGGATATAGCGGCATGAAATCCGCCATGGCGCGCGCCAGCCAAGTCGAGCCAAAGCTGATCGTCGTCGTGACGCGCAATTCGCCGGTCGGCTTCCCCAGCGATTGTTCTATCGACTGCCGCGTGCGTTCGATCTGATCGTAGGTATCGGTCGCGGTTGCCGCCAGCTTTTCGCCCTCGTGGGTCAACGCGAGGCCACGTGCATGCCGGTGGAACAATTTCGCGCCCAGCGCCTCTTCCAGTGCGCCGATCTGCCGCGACAAGGCGGGCTGGCTCATGCTGAGATGCCGGGCACCTTCGGTAAAGCTACCTGCCTCGGCAACTGCATGAAACAGGCGCAGCTTATCCCAGTCGAACGCACTCATACTGATGTCCCCTCCCCGCGGGCCGCCGCTCCCTCGCGGCAGAACCTGGCGGCTATTCCGCTGCCAGACTCTCCGGCTCGGCGGTTTCCTCGGCGCCCAGCAGGCGTTCGGCCTCCAGTGCCGCCATACAACCCATGCCGGCCGCAGTAACGGCCTGACGATAAAGATGATCCTTCACGTCACCTGCGGCAAAGACACCGGCCACGGACGTCGCCGTCGAATCGGGGGCGGTACGAATATAACCGTCCTCGTCCATATCAAGCTGTCCCTTGAACAGATGCGTCGCGGGATCATGGCCGATTGCGATGAACAGGCCGCTTACGGCCAGTTCCCGGTCCGGCGCACCGTCGGTGCCGGTCAGTCTTACACCGGTGACGGAAAGGGGATCTTCGTCGCCAATGACGTCGGCGACGGTTGAGTTCCACACCGGCTCCACCTTCTTGTTGGCGAATAGGCGCGCCTGGTTCGTTGCATCTGCGCGCAACTCGTCACGCCGATGGATCAGATATACCTTTTCGGCAAAATTCGTCAGGAACATGGCTTCCTCAACGGCGGTGTTTCCGCCGCCGACGACGGCAACCGTCTTGCCCCGATAGAAGAATCCATCGCATGTCGCGCACGCGCTGACACCAAAGCCGCGGAACTTCGTCTCGCCCTCTATCCCCAGCCAGCGTGCCTGCGCCCCGGTGGCGATAATCACGCTATCAGCCACGACCCTACCGCCGGATTCCAGTTTCAGGGTAAAGGGGCGGCGCGACAGGTCGACCTCCGTCACCATATCGTCGCGAATATCGGTCCCCAGATGGCGGCATTGCTCCTCCATCTTCATCATCAGGTCGGGACCCATGATGGACGTTTCGCCGGGCCAGTTTTCAACGTCCGTCGTGATGGTCAGCTGACCGCCGGGCTGCAACCCCCGGATCATCACCGGCGACAGTGCCGCACGCGCCGCGTAAACAGCAGCCGTATAGCCTGCCGGCCCCGATCCGATGATCGCTACCTTCACATGTTCGTCTGTTGCCATTTGGCGGCCTGCCCTTCTGTGATTCGTCTGCTAAAAAGATTTAGGGAGGGGAAGGTGCGATTACGAGACTTCCGCGTCGAATTGAGGTCGTACCGGCGGCAGGTTCATCTCGAACGCGGTATCGCTGATCGCGAAGCGCCCTCCATTCACCGCCGCCAGACGCTTGAGAATTCGCAAGGTGAAGGCAAGTCCCAGAAGCGGCGGGTCGGCATCTTCTGGTGCCGAAATACGGTCGGTTAACAGCGCTCGCTCGCCAATATTCATCAGCGCCCTTGGCATGGAAATGGAGAGGCTGCCCTGTCCGCCCGATATGCGGATGGTGGCATTGTTATCGCTGAACGCCAGGATAGCCGTCAGCAGTCGTGACACTGCCCGATAAAGCGTGGTCGGTTCCGCATGTAAAGGCGAGGCGTTTGCCGGTGCCTCAAAGCTCAAGCGCACACCGCGTTCTAACGCCAAGGGTGCGAAATCCTCGGTCAGCCTGTCGATCAATTCCTTGTGGGTTGTCACTCCAACCGAGACATCGTCGCGTCCATCCTCAAGCGCGGCGGCATCCCCCAACGCGTCGACCGCCGCCAGCAATCGTTGGGCATCCATGATAATAGCCCGGGCGCCCCTGCGATGGCTTTCCGGTGCCGGACCAAGAACCTCCCGATCTATCATTTCCGCATAGCCCAGAATGGCGTTCAGCGGCGTTCTGACTTCATGCGCGACCTCTGCGACCGTGTCGGAAGGCACACCCAGCAGAGCGACTTCGCCATCGCCCCGCACGCGGCCGCGATAGCCAAGGAATGCCCCCGTGTCGGGATCGAATTTCGGGCTGCCAGACAGCAGCAGGTAGCCCGATCCTGGTCGGGCCACCCTCTGGTTCCTGAAGGGCGCACAGCGGCGCAACAGACGGTTCATGATCTCTGGTTGGGCATATTCGAGGGTTCCCAGCCGATATTTCTGGGCGTCGCCAAATGCGGCACCTCCCAGGGTAATCAGTCCCCGCGCGTCAGACGACCATGCTACATCCTCGCCAACAGATCTGGCCGCCCCGCTTGCAGCCTTGAACCGTTCGATCCTGCGAATGAGTTCAGAAACGTTCGATACTGCCTCTCCAATAGCGGGCGACACTGTTGCAGGGGTCTCTTCGGGGGCTGAGCGCGGTGCTGGCGACGGATCCCTCGCCTTATTGTCGTCGGCGTAACTCGCGGTCTCTTCGCGGGCGTCCACGTCCTTGATCTGCGTGCGTCTGGGCGCAACTGCCAGGAACCGCTCCACCCGCTCACCCACGCCGAGAGACCGCGCGCCCTTTGACAGCCGCCGGCGCTGGTCGGCATCCAGCAGGCTTCGCAGCTGCACGAGCCGGCGCAGGGCGGTAAATCGATCGGCAGGCGGTACCCCGTCAATTTTCTGCGAGAGGACATCCACCAATTGGATGCACGCGCGGACGACGGTACCGGCATCGCCGGCGACAGGCCAGGCCGTTACGGTTCGCAGGCGCTGATCGATTCGCATGTGAAAGGAAAAACCAGACCTTTGCATCTATGGAAAGCACATATTAGCAGGGCGGGCTTAATATCCTCTTTGCAGTCGGCTTTTTAGGGCGGGCCCCTATCCATTGCCTGTCAGCAAACGTAACTTTATACCATTTTTGAATTAATTTGGGGAAAGGCATTTCTCCGGGGAGGCATATTGCGAAAGAAGACACATCAATTGGACGAAGTTGATCGGCAAATTCTCCGGCATTTGCAAACGGAAGGACGGTTAACCAATGTCGAACTGGCTCAGCGCGTCGGCCTGACGGCACCTCCTTGCCTGCGCAGGGTAAGGGCGCTTGAGGAAGCGGGCATCATCAACGGGTATCACGCGGATCTGGAACCTGCGGAGCTTGATTACGGGATTACCGTATTCGCGATGGTCAGTCTGAAAAGCCAGGCGGAGGCCGACCTGCAGGCGTTCGAGAAACACGTCGCCACGCTGGCACCGGTCCGCGAATGCCACATGTTGAACGGCGAGATCGACTTCATGCTGAAAATCGTGGCGCGCGACCTAAAGGGTTTTCAGCAATTCCTGACCAGCGAACTGACGTCCGCACCGAATGTGGAGCATGTCAAAACATCTCTGACAATCAGGACGTCAAAGCGCCTGCCTGGCGTGCCGGTGGATTGAATATCCCCCGGAACCACCAAAGGGCGAGGAGCAAGGAAACAAAGCAGACGACGGCGGTAGCCTCGCTTGCGGGTAAAGGCAGTAAAGACGTGACGGTTGCCGCGATGGCACCCACGCCGAAACCGCATGCGCCCAACAGAGCCGATGCCGCGCCTGCCCGGCGTGGATCAACGCTCAATCCCCCGGCATTCGCATTACCGGCGACAAATCCATAGGTGGCTAGGATCAGGAATAGCGCCGACATTATTCCATAAATGCCGCCGAAACCGGTGAAGGCCACCACCATGAGAAGGCCGCCAAACAAAACACCCAGACGGTTTGCAATCCGCATGATGTTGTCTGCGCTATATCTATCCAGCAAAAGACGATTGACCTGCGTGCCCGCGATCAGGCCGGCCGCATTCATCGCAAATAGCCAGCCAAACATTGTTTCCGACACGCCATATTGCAGAATCAAGATGGCAGGCGCGCTGGAAATATAGGCGAACAGGCTCGCCTGATTGAACGCCTGCCCCAGCATATAACCGCGGAAACGCTGATCACCGAACAGGGCGATCATACCGGCAAAGAAATTCTCCCCCCGCGCCAGCGTGGCAGTTTCCGCTGTACGGCTTTCGCCCAGCGATAGGACCACCCAGAAGCCGAGCAGGGTCCCATAGGCAGCGAGCAGCCAGAATATGTACTGCCAGCTTGCAAAGGCCAGGATCGTTGAACCCAGCAGCGGCGCGAAAATAGGCGCGACGCCCATGACGAGGATGATCCATGAGAAAACCCGGGCCGTATCCTGATGATCGAAGCGGTCGCGCACCACGGCGCGCGCGATGACCAGGGCAGCGCAGCTTCCGAGCCCCTGAACGAAACGAAGCGCGATAAGCTGCCACGCGCTGGCGGCAAACACGCACAGGACCGAGGCAAGGACGAACAGAGCGATGCCGCCGATCAGTGGCGGACGGCGTCCTAAACGGTCAGACAGGGGGCCGTAAAACAGCTGCCCCAGCGCAAGTCCCGCCATCAGCGCGGCAAGCGTCTGCTGCATCTGGGCGGGACTTGCCCCGATATTTTCCCCGATGGCCGGCAGTGCAGGCAGATAGAGGTCGATCGACAGCGGGCCGAAAGCGGTCAGGCCACCCAGCAAGATAATCAGCCAAAGCGAGGGTTTCGCGCGCCCCTCATGCCTTGGGGCCGGACCTTCTGCAGGTACCGGCCCCAAAACCACTTCGGAACCTTCTTCGGGACGGCGACGCGCGCCGGTGGACCTAGGCAGCTTCTACCTCTTTCTTCTCTGCAGGCTTACGCTCTTCGAACTTGCCGCCCAGTTCCTCGGCACGCTCGTCAGAAATGTGCTTTTTGGCATGCGGGAACATTTCTTCTTCTTCCTCATCGATATGATGTTCGTATCTGTGCTTCAGTTTCAGGAACGTTGCTTTCCAGTCCTCGCCGGTCGTTTCCATTTCCTCCAGCGTCGATACATATTCATCGATCTGCTTGTGTTCCGCCACTGAATGGCGGGCTTCATCCTGTTCGTCGGGATCTCCCATCATTTCGGCGTAAAGCGTCTGCTCTTCGGCGTTCGCATGGCTCAGCGCCTCCGCCTTGAACTTTTCGAACAGTTTCTGGCGCGCATCGGCGTCGGCCTCTGCAAGCTCCGCCAGAATCTCCCGATGCTGATCGTGATCGCGTTTCAGGAGGGTAAAGATATCGGCCATGGACGTTCTCCGCATTAGGTTTCTACACCGATGACTACGCATCAGGGCGACCTAGGTTGCGCCGGGACGGCTCACGACGGGGATGGTGGGCGCTGACGGGCTCGAACCGCCGACCCTCTCGGTGTAAACGAGATGCTCTACCAACTGAGCTAAGCGCCCCTTCCCAGCCTTCTGCCAAGCCGTTATGGCCTGTGCAATCCCATTCCCATTATTATTTGGAGACCCCCGACATGGCGGACCCGACGACCCTGATCCTTTCGCTCGACACCTCGGAAGATGCGGAGGTGTGGATCAAGCTGCGTCCCGACCTGGCACCGAATCATGTCGCCCGTATTTCGGAACTCGCCAGCGACGGTTTTTATGACGGCGTCGTATTCCACCGCGTCATTCCCGGCTTCATGGCGCAGGGCGGCGATCCCAGCGGCACCGGCATGCACGGCAGCGACAAGCCCGACCTGAAGGCGGAGTTCAATTCAGAGCCGCACACGCGCGGCACCTGCTCCATGGCACGGGCGCAGAACCCCGACTCGGCAAACAGCCAGTTTTTCATCTGCTTCGAGGATGCGGAATTTTTGGACGGACAATATACCGTCTGGGGTCAGGTGACCGAAGGCATGGAGCATGTCGATGCGCTGCCAAAGGGCGAGCCCCCCGCAAAGCCGGGCAAGATCGTCAAGGCGCGCGTTCAGTAAGGCACTTTTCTTTGAAGGGGGGGCGTGGGAGTCCGCTGCAGTTCAGCTGCGATCAGGCCGGCTGACCCCACTGCTCCCTACGGGATCGCACCTCCGACCAGGCGGTGTATTCAAACAGGCGCCAGATCCCGCGTTGAATAACGAATCTGGTTGGCCAGCGCGCAGCCGAAGAGGCACGCCGTCTGGCCACCAGAACGCCACTCGATCACTCAAAAAGGCCTGAGAGCGGCCATCCTTCCAAAGAGTCACCGAGCGGACAGACCGCTGGTTTTCAGACGATTGGAACGCGTCGCTTCTCTATGGGAAAGCGCGTATCCAGTCAGCCGGACCCAGAGTCGGGCAATAGCGGCCGATACTGAACAGGAGTGTACGAGTTGACGCTGGGGATGAAAACGCTTCGGGGCGCGAGCGTGATGGTCAGTTCCCAGTTGATCGCTCAGCTTGTCAGACTGGCCAGCACGGTCATTCTCGCGCGCCTGCTGATGCCCAGCGATTTCGGCATCCTGGCGATCATGGTTGGCGTGAAGGAGGTTGTCGGCCTTGTGCTGTCCTTTGGGCCTGGCAGCTATCTGATCCGTGAAGCCGATATTGACGAGCGGAAATATAATACCGCCTTCACGATCAATGTCATTCGCGGGCTTTTGATGGCGCTCGCAATAGCGGCCCTTGCTTACCCGGTTTCGGTTTTTCTGGAAAATGAGAAACTGATGCCGATCCTCTTGGCTGGATCGCTGGGATCAGTCTGCATCGGCTTCGTCAATCCCGGCCTGCTGATGCACAGCAAGAACATGAACTTCGCCCCGCTGGCCAAGGTTTTATTGTATAACGCTCTGTCCACGGTTCTGGTGACCATCGCGCTGGCTCTCATTATCGAAAGCTATTGGGCGCTGGTGATAGGGTCTATCTGGGGGTCGGTGTCGGAGGTCCTGTTCAGCTATCTGATGCACAAGTTTCGACCGAAATTTTCTCTCTATGGCGTCAGGGAGATGTTCTCTTTCACGGTATGGGTATCGCTTGGATCCTTCCCAGTGGCCCTCGCGACGCGAGTAGATACATTCGTGCTGGAGCGGTTTGTCGGGACGGCGGCCGTGGGCATTTTCTCGACGGCCAAATCCTTTGCCCAGATGCCCAATACGATCTTGCTAAGCGTCAGTCAGAAGGTGTTTTACAGCACATTCAGCGCCGTTCGTGAGGGCAAGCAACGCGAAGCCTATGTCTACATGGAGTTGATCGGCACGATCATCGCCATTCTTGCGCCCCTGATGGTCGGGTTTGCGCTGTGTGCCGAAGAAACTGTACCGCTGGTGTTCGGCGAAAAGTGGCTGGCGATGATCCCGCTGGTGCAGTTCCTCCCGATTTTCTTTTTGGCACAGCTCATCGTCAACAATGCCCATTCCCAGGTTCTGAAGGATGGGCGCACAAAGCTGCTGACCGTGCGAGGCTTCGCCCTTTTGGCCATTCGCGCACCCCTGCTGATCACTGGCGGCATCCATTATGGTTTCAACGGGGTGGTCGGCGGCTTTCTGTTGTCCGGCCTGCTGATGATCCTGTTCGATATATGGCTGGTACGCACCGTTCTGCCGGTCCGTGTGGCGGACTATCTTTCGCGCCTGTGGCGGCCAGTGCTGTCCGTATCTGCCATGGCAGCGGCCTGCCTTGGCATTCCGCAGTTGCTGAACATCGACACCGGCATCCTGTCCCTGGCGATCAAAATGGTGGTGGGCGCGGCGGTCTATCCGGCGGTCAGCTTTGCCCTGTGGAAGCTTTCGGGATCGCCGCAGGGCCCGGAGCGGCGGATTGTGAATTTGACCGAGATGGCTCTGGCCAAACGAAAACGGCGCAAAGCCTGAGCCCCCGCCTCCCTACTGCCGGGGTTCGCGCGCCCGACGATGCGCGGAGATCATGCCGCGAAAGGAATGCCAGCGGCTGGTGCTTCTCCGCGCGCGCCTAACAGCCGCCGCAAGCTGCGCGCCACCGTCCCCGGCAATACGGCGCACCGCCTCCATACCCGCATGATTGACGCTGGTCGCGGCCCTGAACTCCGCCAGCGCCGCGTTCACCGACTCTGCGTCCGTCGCGTACCAGCACCCCTGCAAAGGCCAGGAATATATGACGTATTTTCCCTGCCCGAGTGCATCCAGAAGCATGCGAGGCAGGCCATCATGCTGCGTAAGGCGCAGAAGCACCCCTGCCCGGCTCCATACCCCCTGCATGTCCGACACCCACCCGAGGCTCTCGACATTCCCGAAATGCGCCAGACAATGTGTATCGTCGCCCACAATGATGAAGGAGAGATCGGGGTTGGCCGCAATAGTCTCGGCAATCAGAGGTTCGCGGTAAAATTCCTTCCTGCTGGCGGGCAGATATACGAGGACGGCCGGGCACGGCCTGGTATCATCGGGAACACTGTCAGGCTTTAGCTGGCTTACCGACGGAACGAACACGGCATCGACACCGATTTGGGCCAGTTCCTGAACAAGATGTTCGGCCATGGCGATGTTCAGATCGATGGCGCGACCGAAGAAATGCGTCAGCTCTACGGCCTCTGGATCGTCGGCGGCCCTTAGGACGTCCGTACCCACCCAGACGCGGATGATACGACAGCCGAACAGTCGCGCCATGTGTAGTTGGCGGGCAAAATAGCGGGTGGGCTTGCCGTAGACAGTGACGATGACAAGGTCATGCGAACGCACCAGCTTTAGCCAGCGGCGCTGGTCGGTTGTTTCGGCGCCCTCCGAAAAGCTGACCTGCAGCCCCTCCTCCTGCAATACCGACCCGATGCTGAGGGCGGGCGCTGAATGGGTCGCCGGCTCGCCCGCGATAAGGACACGCACAGGTCCACGTGGCACGACGCCCCTCACGGCAGGCGGGACAATACGTCCTCCAGACGAGCCGGATCGACGGACATATCCTTTTCCAGCGGATGCCCGCTGCCGACGGAGGTGCTCTCAACAATGTAATAATCATGGCCGAGAGCGGCGGCGAGAGCATAGAAATTGGGATTGGGGAAACCCGGATCCGCCATTTCGATGATCACCGCACCCGGCGGACAGAAAAGCATGTTTGTCATCCCTGCGCCATGCGGAGCGCAGATGACGCTGGCATCCTTCATCAGGGCGAGCTGCTGGCGAAAATCGAGTTCCTCCATGAAAACCTTTTCGAAGCCAGCGGGCTCCAGAAGTTTCCACAATTCATCCTCATTCAGCAAACGCCTCCGTTCGGCGCGTTCCCTGCTGATAAATATGCGGCGGCCGGTGGCCGGGCGGCTGGGTACGCCGAAGGCGACGGGCACTTTACGCAACAGATCGGGCCGGAAACGGTCAGTCTCCAACAGGGTAAGTTCGCCGACCAGAAGGGGCGAATTCATGTCGAATTTAGGGAGGCTGTCGAAATCGATGCCGATTATGTCAAGCGAGTCCCGCATCGTCTTTGGCAGATCCGCCGGCATTAGCAGATCATTCGTCAAGCCAAGCTCCTGCATCAATATCAGTTTCGGCAGATGCGCGGTCAGCCAGTGCGAATAATTGTGATATACCCTTTCCGCAAACCATGTGGCTTTTTCGATGCGGCGCGGCGGCCCCGCACGTCTGATGAATTCACCATGCCAGAACCGGTAGCGGATTTCCCTTGTGATCAGCGCTTTGCTGTCTTCGTTGATGATACAGGGTACAAAATCATTGCTGCGCGCCGGATCGCGGTAAAAGGATATCAGGCAGTTCGGCATAGTCGCCCGCAGTGTCTCCCCGCTTTGCCGGGACGGCACATCCCGGAATGAATAGCCCCACCAGCCGGGATCGGCTGGAAGGGTCCGGAGATTCTCTACATTTTTCGGCAGGGGATTGGTCGCGGGCTCAGCGGTGTGGACCACTTCTAGTTTGACCCGATCGCCTGCGCGCCCGGCATATTCCTTCAGGCTTTCCTGCTGCACGGAGCGATAGCCGACCCAGCGACCGGAAATACCCGCCGCAACGGCGGCTTCAGCGATCGGCTGCACCAAGGGTCCGAGCAGAGACTTTATCATCGATGTTCTGCGATCATCGGCATCGCCGCACCAATCCTCACGCCGCAATAGCTTCCACGCGGTTCGTCGGCCATAGGTCGGTCAGCAAAGATATATGGTTATTGATGTTGGATTTTTCGGCCTGCACGAAGCCAGCCTCGCGTATGTCCTCGGGAACCGGCTGGCTGATGATCTTTCGTGCCTCGTCGATGGTGTCGAACAGGAAGCCGGCATCGCCGATATATTGCTTCAGATCCGGCCTGATATTGGCCATGCAGACGCCGACGCCTGCCGCCTGCGCTTCTGCGATCGCCATGGGCCATCCGACTGTCGCCATGTCGAAATTCGCGGTATAAACAAGCCATTGATGCTTCTTATATTCGGGGGGCATCTCTTCCGGTTCCAAAAGCTCACTAAAGTGGACCGGGCTGCCATGCGCCTTGTTCACGTCTTCCAGACGTTCGGAATGATAGCCGACTGGATAGAGATTGAACTGCCGGCCGGGCATCGAGGCGGCCAGTTCTATGAAGTCATCCATCTGTTTTTTCGGCGTTACCACCCCGGTATTCATTATCGCATCGCCATTGGGGGAGCGATCGCGAAAACTTTCGACATCAACGACGGGAAAGCAGTCGATAATCTTACCTTCGGCTACCCCCTCGCGGATCAGCCACGGGCGCTGAAAGGGAAAACCAAGCACTCCCAGACATTGGTCGTCGTTCAGCAGGGGGAGCGCTCTTCGGATGCGATCGGCAGATCCATGCAGCGCATCGGGACGTCCCACCAGCTTCTTGATGCGCGGTTTTAATCCGCGCGGACGAAGGGGAAGCACGTCGAATGAGTGGGAACGGATCGTATAGGGTACGCCCAGTCGCTGGGCTATTTCCGCAACCAATTCGACGCCAAAGAAATAATGGCCATGGATGACGTCGGGTTTGAATTCCTGGCCGAATTCCACGGCCTGATCCGCGGACTCCAAGGCCGTGAAAGGCAGGTGATTCTTATACGGGCGATCGGCCGGCTTCATTGACAGGATCGCCACTTCATATTCATCACCCAAAGCTTTCAGCTCATTCTTCACATAGGTTTGTGAAAGCTGTGGAAATTCTCGGACGACGTAAAGCACGCGGATTTTCGAATTGGCGTTTATCATGAGGTTCTCCCGGGCTTGAATGGCCTTTTAATCGCGTCAGGCACCAAAAGAGAGGCGAGGACCGAAACGGTTCTTCTGTCGAAAGGCTTTTGGCGAAACGCATTAAATGCCAGGCGTCGCCCGGCGGACGGGTTTCGAACGGACGGACGCATCGTTCGATCCACACTTTCCAGTAAATATTCATGCGCCAATGAATGTCGTTTCAGCGCATCCTTGTGCTTTGTGAAATATTGATCCCGCGCTTTTCGATTTCGTTCTGCGTGACGCGAGCGACGCTCCCCGGTCCCGCCATCTTGCTCGTCATGATGGATGATTAGGGGTTCGCTGACGCATGCGATCTTGTACTTGCGTGCGATCCGGGTCCAATAATCATGATCTTCTATGGCCAGCAGATCAGTGTCAAAAAACCCTACGTCTGCTGAAACGGAACGCCGCACCATTCCGCTGGATGATGCCGCGTGCAAAATGTTCTTCAAAAGAAGCCCGTCGTACAGATCACCTTGCTGACACGCTTCATCGCGCAGGATGGTATCCTCCGATTTGTAGGTCAGCGAACCTGTGTACAGCATACCGACGTCACATGATTGCTCATCCATCATAGCCAGTTGAAGGCTTAATTTGTCCTGCAGCCATTCATCATCGTCATCGAGAAAGCACACCAGGGCGGCGCGTGCCTCTCTCAAACCCCTGTTGCGTGCGGCAGCCACGCCCATATTTTCCGGCTGGGGGATATATCGAATGCGCGCATCGTCGAAACTGGTCACCAGTGCTTCGATAGCCGCGGACGGTTCATCGTCCACGACCAGGAGTTCGAAATCCGCCATGCTCTGGCCCAGGACGCTACGCATTGCACGTCGCAGTTCATCTGGGCGGGCATAGGTCGGTATGATGACACTGACACGGGGAAGTTTGGTTGCATTAGCAGTTACCAGCGTCGAAGAAGAGCTCGCAGGGATGCGTGCGGCGGTTTCCAATCCCCATTCCGGGGCGCGTCCATAAACTGAACCGTCGGCTGGGTCAGGCAAGCTCCGAGGCTCCGAAGAGCGCCCACCAATTTTCCGTAGCCGCTCGCCCAAGGGCAGCAGGTTCGACGCCTTATCCTTGAAATCCGCAGCGATGGCGGGATCGACGGGTGCGGCATCCTTGGCCAGCAGCCAATAGGCGTCGGATAGAGCGGCCCGACATTCATGGAACCTCCCCGCCGCCTCGATCGCCTCTCTGATTTCGAGGAGACTGCTCGCGCGGCTATGCAATCCATCCCGCTCGTTTCGCTGGCTGCTGACCGACTGCTGGCCCCCCTCCGGCACTCTGCGATACAGGGAGATGCAGTCCCCACTGAACTGCAGCGACGTACCGAGTGCGAAGGCCCGCATCATCAGTTCCCCGTCCTGATTGACTTTGAGCCTCTGATTCCATCCCCCGCTGTGAAGGAAAGCGTCTCGCGACCACAGCACACCACAAGGGGGAATGTACCAGCCCCTTAGCCACGCCGAGATCGGATCATCGCCCTGCCGCCGTGGTGCACAGGACGGAGGCCGAACCATCCAATCATCATCCTCCAACTGAAGGCGACACCAGCTACCTATTGCTATACCGGGCTGGATACGAAGGAGGCTTGAAAGCTCGCTCAGTACGTTCGGCCCAAGCACATCGTCGGCATCCATGAACATGACATGTTCTGAACTTGTACACGCAAATCCAGTATTTCTCGCGGCGGGGGCGCCCTTCTCCTTTACCTCGACTACAGCGATCTTATCGGAAAGAGCGCGAAGGGCACAGGCAATCTTCAGACTGTCATCCGAAGACCCGTTGTCGGCGATGATGATTTCAGAAGGGGGGAGCGTTTGCTCCAGGACAGAGCCGACGGCCTGAGCCAAATAGGGCGCGGCATTGAAGCATGGAATGACGACCGCGACGTCATGAGGAGTGGCAGCAAGGCGATTCATCTACAATATATGCCGCCCATTACAGGCATCCTCCGCTCCCGCCGGGAATAGCGCGCCTTGCCCAGATTTCTGCCAAAATAACATCCATGAAGAGCGAACGACTATGGCAATTAAACCGCAACGACGGATCTCTGCGATGACGCTTCCACAACAATGAAATCGGAATAAGACACGCCGCGCTTCGCAAGCGCCTCCTGCATTACTTTTCTGATGGTCCTCAAATTTTCCTTCAGAACCACTTTCATGCCCTGCTTGTCCATTGGGGAAATCTGGCGTTGCGTTACCCTAGAAACCGGCACGTGAAAAAGCACGCGGCGGTTCTCCACAATCGCGGGGATGGAGCAGGTCGCGCCATCTTCCTTCATTTCAGCTTGGCTGATCATAATGACCAGCGATTTGCCGACGCGTGAACCCATGTCCCTAGCGGTCACTGGCAACCTCACACTCTTGTGCCCCCGCCGCCTGACGACCCACAGGCGTTCTGCGAAGGGTATCGAGGAAATTTGTTCTTTCGGAGAGGGGTCGATTTAGCGGTGCCCGGAGAAGACTCTCGATTAGCCGCCTTCCATACAAAAAATATGCCTCAGCATCCTTATGCCGCGAGGGAATTGCCAAAAAGGTTCGATGAACAAAAGAGGGCCCCTTGGCGCTTGCCCAATAAAGCGCCTTTTCAATACTTTCCTTTTCAGCGCCCAACAGAATTTCCAGATGCGCACCCTTCTCAGGCAAAAAGTTTCTATACTTTTCCAGTACGTTCAGGGCATTCATCGAATGGCGTATAGCATTGTCGCGAGAGCTGAGGCTGTTCGACTGATAATGGATTGTCGCCAGTTTTGCCCACGTGAAGGCCCAAGGGCCTGAGCAATGCAGCGCGACATTCAGAAACATGTCCCGATCGACTGCCGAGGGCAGTTTCGGATCGCAGGGCCCTGCCGCCGGAAACGCATCGCGCCTGATCATGAACGTTCCAGGCGCGATGAATGCGCCCGGAAGCAGCTGCGCAAAGGGATCCACCAGCTTGAGGGAGCTTCCGTCGCGGATGAAATCCACGCCCTCTTCAACCAGCTTCGGACGCAAATAACTTTGATTTCCTATTCTGCCGTTCTCGCGGCGCAGCGCGTCACCGAAACAAACGACGGCATCTGTGTTTTTCGAATGAATAGACTTAAGGCTGGCTAAAGTGTCCGCGTGATATTCATCATCTGCATCGACAAAGCTCACAAAATCGCAATGTGCATGCGAAACCGCATGGTTCCGCGCATTTGCAACGCCAGCATGCTCCTGCCGCAGTAAGGTTATTTTAATTCCAAGGGAAATTGCGGCGGATTTGACAACATCAGCAGTTCCGTCGGTAGACCCGTCATCGCAAACCAATATCTGGTCAAAAGGTATACTTTGTGAAGCAACACTGCGAAGACATCTTTCAATAGTCTTCGACGCGTTGAAACAAGGTATCACTGCAGTCACTGTTGGATACGAGTCCACCTTCATCTTAAGTAACACCGCACAAAAAGATGATTTACAGTCACAAAAAGCTACTTACGGCTTATCCTGAAATGATGCATTAACTTAGATCATTTTGGACATATATTTGTACCACTCAATCAAACTGAAGGATCCGCTAGCCAATAGACGAGATGCCTGATCGTTCCGCGCCGCCGCGCCTGAACCAGTTTGGAGGCTATTCCCGAACCGGGCTGACGGGGGCCAAACCACCCGCTCGAGGAAAGATTAGAGGCTCGTCGTCGGTAACACGGGTAAGCTAGCCGTTCCGGTCAAACGGACGGGAGAGACCGAAATTGAAAGGAAAGGGGCGGTCGACGAAGTGGATTGAACGGAACCCTGCCCGGCTCCGCAACGCCAGGATGCCTGAGCCACGTATGCGCGACGAGAGGGATGCAGATTTAGCAGGCAGGTGATCGCAGGCTAAATCACTGAAATCATGGTGGGCGCGGCAAGGTTCGAACTTGCGACCCCTGCCGTGTGAAGGCAGTGCTCTACCGCTGAGCTACGCGCCCACATATGTCAGAAGCTGGCGCGTATAATGCCAAGGCTGCGACGCGTCCACAAGCAACAGGCCGGCCCTGGCATTTGGACAGTTTAGTTGACCGCGTCCTTAAGGCCTTTGCCAGCCTTGAATTTCGGTTGGGTCGATTCTTTGATCTGCATCGGCTCGCCGGTGCGCGGGTTGCGCCCCGTCGACGCTTTGCGCAGCGCTGTCGAGAAAGTTCCAAATCCGACCAGGCGGACTTCATCCCCGGACTTCAATGCAGACTGTATACTATCGAACACTGCGTCTACCGCCTTACCCGCATCGGCACGGCCGATCCCCGCCTGATCCGCTACCGAGGCGATCAACTCCTGCTTGTTCATCAACACTCCCCTTCATACACACCGGCCGCTCCTGCAGCGGCGGGAACCTTAAACGTCCCGGCCCGCTGCAAGTCAAAGGCTTTCCCGGAATAATTCGTGGCGCTTAATGCCGAATTGACGGCGCCTGGGGGTCAGGCTCGGTGGCAAGTGTCTCCGGCTCTATCCACTCGATCGCCTCCAATGGTGCCGTCAGGGCCAGTTCCAGCACCTGATCGACATGGCTTACCGGATGAATGTCCAGCCCTTCCGTGATGTTCTTGGGGATCTCTGCCAGATCCTTCTCATTCTCCGCCGGGATCAGAACCGTCTTGATACCGCCGCGCAGGGCAGCAAGCAGCTTTTCCTTCAACCCGCCGATGGGCAGGACGCGGCCCCTCAATGTGACCTCACCCGTCATTGCCACATCCTTGCGAACGGGAATGTCGGTCAGCGTGGAAATAATGGCCGTGACCATGCCGACACCGGCGGACGGACCATCCTTGGGCGTTGCTCCTTCAGGAACATGAACGTGAATGTCCCGACGCTGAAAAATATCGGGCTTTATGCCATATTCCGGCGCGCGCGCCTTGATGAAGCTCAGCGCGGCCTGAATCGACTCCTTCATCACGTCGCCCAGCTTGCCCGTTGTCCGGATCTGCCCCTTGCCGGGTACCGTAACCGCCTCCAGAGTCAGCAATTCGCCGCCGACCTCCGTCCAGGCCAGCCCTGTCACCGCGCCGATCTGATCCTCTTCCTCGCTTGCGCCGAAGCGAAACTTCCGAACCCCGGCATATTCGCCCAGATTATCTGTCGTGACCGTCACGCTTTCGGTGGCGTTCTCGATGATCTGGCGCAAGGATTTGCGCGCCAGTCGCGCGATTTCCCGCTCCAGCGTGCGAACGCCCGCCTCGCGCGTATAATAGCGGATCAGGTCGCGCAGTGCGTCATCCTCAAGGGCGAACTCGCCCTTCTTCAGGCCGTGTTCCTTGATCTGCTTGGGCAGAAGGTGCGACTTGGCAATCTCGACCTTCTCGTCCTCAGTGTATCCCGACAACCGAATGATCTCCATCCGATCGAGCAGCGGCTGAGGCATGTTCAGCGAATTGGCCGTCGTGACGAACATTACGTTCGACAGATCGTAATCGACCTCCAGATAGTGATCGTTGAACTTCGAATTCTGCTCCGGGTCCAGGACCTCAAGCAAGGCAGAGGACGGATCGCCCCGAAAATCCTGTCCCAGCTTGTCGATTTCGTCCAGCAGGAACAACGGGTTGGAGGTGCCCGCCTTTTTCATGTTCTGCAGGACCTTGCCCGGCATGGACCCGATATAGGTGCGCCTGTGGCCCCGGATTTCCGCTTCGTCGCGAACGCCGCCCAGCGATTGGCGAATGAATTTGCGGCCGGTCGCCTTCGCGATGGAACGACCCAGCGAGGTCTTGCCGACGCCGGGCGGGCCGACGAGGCACAGGATCGGCCCCCTGACCTTCTTGGCGCGGGTCTGCACCGCCAGATATTCGATAATCCGCTCTTTTACCTTTTCCAGACCATAATGGTCCTCGTCCAAAATGCGCTCCGCCTCGATCAGATCCTTGCGCGTGCGGCTCTTCTTCGTCCAGGGCAGGCCCAGCAGGACATCCAGATAGTTGCGGACAACCGTCGATTCCGCAGACTGCGGCGCCATCGATTTCAGCTTTTTCAGCTCGGCCGTGGCCTTCTCCAGCGCTTCCTTGGGCAGGCGCGCCTCGACCAGCTTTTCCTCATATTCCGAGATTTCATCGACGTCGTCGTCGCCCTCCAGCTCACGCTGGATCGCCTTCATCTGCTCGTTCAGATAATATTCGCGCTGCGTCTTCTCCATCTGACGCTTGACGCGGCCCTTGATCTTCTTCTCGACCTGCAGGACACCAAGCTCGCCCTCCATCAGGCCCAGAACCATCTCCAGACGCTTACCGGCATCCGGCTCGGCGAGTAGTTTCTGCTTGTCGGGAATCTTGACGTTCAGGTTCGACGCGATTGCATCCGCGGCGCGTGCGGGGTCGTCCAGCTGCTGCACCTGAACGACGACTTCCGGTGCGATCTTCTTGTTCAGACGGACATATTGCTCGAACTGTTCGCCAGCGGAGCGCTGCAGGGCCTCGACCTCGTCGCTCGCCTCTACCACATCTTCCAGGGGGCTGAACTGACCCGAGAAGAATGGTCCCTCGGTCGACAGGCTTTCAACCTGCGCGCGCTTCTGTCCTTCGACGAGCACTTTAACCGTCCCATCGGGCAGCTTCAGCAGCTGCAGAACAGTGGCGACTGTTCCCACCTCGAACAGATCGTCGCCATCCGGATCCTCCACGGACGCGTCTCGCTGCGACAACAGAAGCACACGCTTATCGCCCGCCATCACGGCCTCCAGCGCCTTTACCGATTTGTCGCGTCCCACGAACAGGGGCACGATCATCTGCGGGAATACGACGATATCGCGCAAGGGAAGTACGGGAAGGGTTTCGCTTGTCATGAAATCTGCTTTCTCAGCTCCAAATTTGGAGCCATGGTAGGTGTGTCGTCGTCCATATGGGAGCCACTTCGCCTCCCTGCAATAAACCGCTTATCGCAAGAAAGCGTGTACGCACGGCCTGCTTGTCGTTGCAGTCCTAAAAAAAGGGGCTGCGCCATTCAGCGCAGCCCCTCAATATCCACTCCTGAGGTTACTCAGCTACCGCTTGAATCCGGGTTAGCTGGCGCTGGGGCGGGAGCTGGCGTCGGCGCGGCTGCCGGGGCGGCAGCTGGCGTCGGCGCGGCAGCGGCGGGCGACTCCAGATTGTCCACATGCGCCTCCCAGAAACGTGCGATGCCACCCTGCGTACCGCCCGTAACCTTTGCGAAGGCCTCGCGGGCGCCGGCAAGATCGCCTTGGCGAGTGAGCGCGATGCCCAGGCGGGTGTTGGCCTCGGCTTCGTCGATACCGCCCTTCTCCATGGCCAGACGGTATAGACGCGCCGCCTCTTCGTTTTCGCCATATCCCAAATAGGCCGTGGCCGTAGACAGGGCGAGCCTTCCGGTAGCCTCGCCCTCTGCTTCATCTGCAAGACCAGACAGTTCGCTGCGGTCCCTGCCGAGACGATCCTGGATCACGGAATTCACGTCCTGGGCGAAGGAGGTGGAGGCACCCGGATCGCCGGCAGCTTTTGCTTCTTCCATGATGGCATTCGCCTCACCGACATAGGCTGCGCTGTTCGCGGTATCCGCATAGTCAATATAATCGCTGCGGGTACGCTGACCATTCACCTCACCCTCCGGCTGCAGCGCACCAGTGTCGTGCATCAGGCGAAACACATCGAGATCGGACTGATCGGTCGTTTCCGCCCCGTCGCGGAACAGGACCAGCGTGTCACGCCAATGCGACTCGGTGGGGTGCGCGCGCACCAGCGACAAGGAAGGCTGCATAATATCCTGCTGATTGTCATACGCAATCTTCAGCACCTGACGGTACCAGGCGGGATCCGCAGGCTCGCCGGTGGCTTCCTGCAGTTCGATGGCTCGCTGGAAACGAGGCATTGCGCCCACCTCATCGCCGGCCTGCAACTGCATCACGGCGACATTGAACACAGCCGTCGGATTTTCAGGATCCGCAGCCAGCAATTGCTCAAAATACTGAGTTGCCGCGGCTTGGTCGCCACGCTCCAGCGCCAACCGGCCAAGTTCCTGATACAGGCTGGAACGGGCGGTTGCCGACATAGCCTCGCTGTTTGAATCCAGCATTCCCTTGATCGCGGTCTCACGCAGAGCGGCGTCGCCGGTCTGGTCGGCGATATTGAAGCGGAACTGATTGAGATAATAAAGGTCGTCCGGCTTCTCAGCGACGCCCTCGGCTTCTGTCAGTTTCTGGGTTGCCGTGGCCATATCACCAGCCTGGATCGCCTCCTGAGCTTCTGAAATTGGCTTCACAAACTTCCTCGAGAAATCCGGCGAATAGGCTTCGGCTTCCTCCTGCGCAGCTACCGCCGTTGCGGGCAGAACTGTTGCGGAAAGTCCGCCCATGGCAAGTGCGGCACCAAGGGCGAAACGGGATACGAATTTCATATGCTAGACTCCAATCGTCAATTTCAGCGGGCGTATCTTTGCCACCCTCAAACCCTAATATGAAGGGGCCGGGGTGAATACGCCTTGAACGTGCAACGTGCTGCTGCACCGTCCGTTGCATGAATATTGTCTGGTCGGAGGAGAATCGCCATTCAACAGGATCGATCAGCAAATGCCGTCGACGCGACCATTCGGCAGCCAGCGGAATTGGTGAACGAGCAGTTGCGAGAGATCGTCGCGGGTTTTTACCGTTCGATACCCAACATCATTGCTGGCATCATCTTTTTGCTGATTGCCTGGCTTGTGGGAAAACTCGTCAAGCGCGGCATTGCCTCGCTTGCCGCGCGCCGGGGACGCCCCGATCTTGGAACGTTGATCGGCACGTTGGTTCAGGGCGTCTTTATGATTGCCGCCCTGCTGACGGCCGCTGCCATCGTCTTTCCCAGCGTGCAGCCTGGCGACGTGCTGGCAGGTTTGGGCGTCGGGTCGGTGGCAATCGGCTTCGCCTTCAAGGACATATTGCAGAATCTTTTCGCAGGATTGCTGATCCTCATTCGCCGCCCCTATGGTATTGGCGACCAGATCGTCGTCGACGAGTTCGAGGGCACCGTGGAGCAGGTCGAAAGCCGTGCCACGATCATAGAAACCTATGATGGACGGCGTGTCATCATTCCGAACAGCGACATTTATACAAAGGCCGTCATCGTGAACACGGCACATGCCCAGCGTCGTGACGAATATCTTGTCGGTATCGGCTATGGTGACGATCCGCTTTCCGCTGCAGAGATATTTCGCGTGGCTATCCGGGATGTGCCCGGAGTCCTTATAGAGCCGCCCGCGGAGTGCTTCCCCTGGGAATTGGCCGATAGTACGGTCAACCTGAAGATGCGCTGGTGGGTGCTTTCCAGAAGAACGGATATGGTGATGACCCGCGCCCGTGTGCTCGCGGCTGTCTATAATGCAGCCAAGGAGGCGAGCATCGATTTGCCCTTTCCAACTCAGGTCATGCTGTTTCACGACCAGACCGAAGAAACCGACGGGGACCGCACCGCACAGCGGGAGGGCTGGCCCGCAGGAGAAAAGCCCCCGCGCCCCGCCCGGCGGGCAAGGGGCGCGATGTTGGAAGAGGCAAATGTCGAAATGGAGATTGGTGACGGCAAGGGGCAACTGGCTGGGTAGGCCGCTGCCCCTATCCGAACTTATTCTCCGTCCGGAATTTCCGTATCGATGATTGAGGAATCCGCCTCTACCGTCTTCGTGCCGGTCGACTGATCGTCGGAGTGATCCTCGTCCTCGTCTTCTTCCAGGATCTTTGCGGCGGACACGATCTTCTCATTCTCCGCAACCTTGAACAGCGTCACACCCTGCGTGGTACGGCTGGTGATACGAACGTGGGTGGTCGGTATGCGGATCAGTTTGCCCTGGTCGGTGACGAGCATCAACTGCGCGCCTTCCTCAATCGGGAAACTCGCCACGACCGGGCCTGTCTTGGTCGTCATGTCGATATTGGCAACGCCCTGCCCGCCCCGCTTGATACGACGATATTCCTTGGATGAGGTCTGCTTGCCAAAGCCGTTCTGGCTGACTGTCAGAATCATGTCGGCACTGTCATCGCCTGAAATCACGGACAGTGACATGACCTTGTCATCGTCCTTCAGCGTAATGGCACGAACGCCCGTCGAGGTGCGGCTGGTAAAGGACCGCACGTCGGTGGACGAAAAGCGTATGGCCTTGCCGTTGCGTGTCGCCAGGAAGATGTCCTGATCGTCTGTGCAAAGCGCCACGCCGACCAGCGCGTCGTCCGACCCTTCGTCGAAGCGGATGGCCAGTTTCCCTCGCGTCGGGATGTTCGTGAACTGATCCATGGAATTGCGACGCGCCGAGCCATTCTTGGTAACGAATATCACGCTCAACGCACCCCACTCCGCCTCATCTTCTGGCAGCGGCAGGACCGTGGAGATCGTCTCCCCCTCCTCCAGCGGCAGCAGATTGGCCATGGCGCGGCCGCGAGACTGCGGAGTGCCCTCCGGCAGTTTCCAGACCTTCAGGCGATAAACCTTGCCGGCGGACGAAAAGAACAGAACCGGCGTGTGCGTGGACGTCACAAACAATTGCGTGACGACATCCTCGTCTTTCATGTTGAGACCCGAGCGACCCTTGCCGCCGCGGCGCTGCGCCCGATAAACCGACAAGGGCACACGCTTGATATAGCCGGTCATCGTCACGGTAACGACCATTTCGTCCCGCTCGATCAAATCCTCGTCGTCTATGTCGTCGAGATAAGGCAGGATTTCGGTCCGGCGCTCGGTCGCATAGGCGTCGCGAACTTCCATCAGCTCGTCGCGCATGACATTGTAAAGCCGGGCCCGATCGCCCAGAATGTCGAGCAGATCCTCGATGGTGTAGCTGATTTCCTTCAGCTCCCCGGCAATCTCTTCACGACCGAGTTGAGTCAGGCGATTAAGGCGCAGATCCAGGATCGCCTTCACCTGCACATCGGACAGACGATAGGAATCGCCGTCGACTGCAGCGCCGCGCACCCCCTCACCTTCGACGAGAGCGATATATTCCTCGATCTCCGCCAGGTCCCATTCCTTGGCAAGCAACTCGTCGCGCGCGACGGAGGGACTTGCCGCACCGCGGATGATGCGCACCACCTCGTCCATGTTCGAGACGGCAACGACCAGGCCGAGCAGGATATGTGCCCGCGCCCGCGCCTTGGCGAGCTCGAACTTGGACCGGCGGGTAATCACTTCCTCGCGGAAGCGAATGAACGCCTCGATGATGTCGCGAAGGTTCAGCAGCTCCGGCCGCCCGCCGCGAATGGCAAGCATGTTGAAGCTGAAGGACGTTTGCGCCGGGGTATAGCGATACAACTGATTAAGGACGACGTCCGCCGACGCGTCCCGCTTCAATTCGATGACCATGCGCACGCCGTTGCGGTTGGATTCGTCGCGCACTTCGCTGACGCCCTCGATGCGTTTGTCCTTCACCGCATCGGCGATCTTCTCTTCCAGATTGTCGAGACCGACCTGGAACGGCACCTCTGTAAAAACAATGCGTTCCGCCCCGCCCGGGCGCTGTTCGATGACCGAACGCCCCCGCATGATGACACTGCCGCGGCCGGTCGTGTAGGCCGACGCCATGCCGCCCTGCCCCATGACGTACCCCCCGGTGGGAAAATCAGGAGCGGGCACGAATTCCATCAATTCCTCGGCGGTAATCGCCGGATTTTCGATATAGGCCAGCGCAGCATCGATGACTTCGCCCAGATTATGCGGCGGAATATTGGTGGCCATGCCGACGGCGATGCCGCCCGCGCCGTTCACCAGCAAATTAGGGAATCGCGCCGGCAGGACAGACGGTTCGCTCTCCGACCCGTCATAATTGTCGATGAAGTCCACCGTATCCTTGTCGAGGTCGGTGGTCAGCTGTTCCGTTACGCGCTCAAGCCGCGATTCCGTATAGCGCATGGCCGCGGCCGCGTCGGGATCCTGGCTACCGAAATTCCCCTGCCCGTCTACCAGCGGAACGCGCATGGACCAGGGCTGCGCCATCCTGACGAGGGCATCGTAAATCGCGCTGTCGCCATGGGGGTGATATTTACCCATGACATCGCCGACGATACGCGCCGACTTGCGATAGGGCCGCCCGGCGACATAGCCGCTTTCGAATGCAGCATAGATGATACGCCGGTGCACCGGCTTCAGCCCGTCGCGCACGTCGGGCAGCGCACGGCTGACGATCACGCTCATGGCATAATCGAGGTAGGAGGTCTTCATCTCCTCCGTGATGTCGATGGGGCGGATATCGTCGTCGCCGCCGCCGGTAACGGGCGTGTTATCGTCCAAGTTTTCTGGGTCCTGCCATCGTGGAAGTTCGTGACAATTCCCTTACGGCAGCGGCCCCTGAAAGGCCAGCAAAAGCTCCCCTTAGCTGACTGCCTCCGCAACACCGCGGGGGTCGACAGGACGACCGTCCGGGCCGGCAAGGAACTGCGTCTGTGTGGGATAGGCAAAATCGACGTCCAGTTCGGCGAAGCGTCGCGCCATGGCGAACATGATATCCTGCCGCCGCTGCATCATTTCGCCGTAATCCGCACTTTCCGAATAAAAAACAAGCTCATAGTCGATCGAACTGGCACCAAACTGAAATGCGTGGTTGCGGTCGAATGTGGCACCCTCCGTGTTGGCGACAATGGTTTCCACCTCCTTCTGCAACTGTTCCAGGAGATCAGGTGTCGTCTGGTAGGTAACACCATATTGCAGGATCACGCGCCGACGCTGGAACAGAGCGAAGTTGCGGATATTATCTTCCAGCAACTTCGTATTCGAGATGATCACCTGCTCCCCGTCGAGGGCGCGAATGCGCGTTGTTTTCAACCCGATATTTTCAACGGTTCCGGTCGTTTGTCCGTAATTGATGACGTCCCCTTTCTTGAAGGGCTTGTCAAAGATGATCGACAGGGCGGCGAACAGGTCGGAGAAAATGCCCTGTGCCGCAAGGCCGATCGCGATGCCGCCAACGCCAAGACCCGCAACCAGTGCCGTGATATCGACACCCAGATTGTCGAGGATCAGGATGACGGCCAGCGCCCAAACGATGATCGATACGAGCAGACGAATGATACCCATAGCGGTCTGCAAGGTCGATTCGTCGCCATGCGGATCATTGGCCTTGCGCGCGATGACCGCCAGGACGAATTCGCGCGCCCAGATGGCCCCTTGAACGACGGTCGCGACGGTAAAGAGGAAACTGATGAATGTCTGGAAACCAGCGGGCGCATCCGCCGTCAGCATCACACCCTCAGCCGCCACCGCCGCGAGGAAAAAACTGTTTGTACGCTGAATGATACGCGCGAAGATTCCGCGCCAGCTGTAAACGCCGTGTCGGTCAGGCTCGCCGGCAATTTTCTTCAGCCCCTCGCGTATGAGGACCAGGACCAGATAGAGGACGACAGCCGCACCCACATAAAGCAAGGCGTCCTGGGAATCCTCGCGCGCCCACACTGCGATCTGATCCAGCGACTGCGTGACCCGCGAAACGGGTTCAGTAATCTTCTCTTGCATCGGGAACCCCTCGGACATGTCCCCGCGATCGGGGTTCAGGCGGCTTCGCGCCTCAGAAATTCAATGAGACCACGCTCGTTTGCCGACAGATAAGCCGTCCGTCGAGGAAGTTTCAACCCCGCTGCGTCCCTGCACCCGTCCTCCTTCACACATGCAATCAAGGCAGGGTGCACATATGATTTGCGGCTGATCGCCATGGTGTTGCCCAATTGCTCCGCCACCGGGGTCAACATCGCCTTCAGGGTCAGGCCTCCGTCTGACTCGATGATCTGCTGAAAGGCGATCACACTGGCATGCCAGGTGCGGAAATGCTTGGCCGTGAAATCAGTGCCCATCGCCGCCCGGATATACTCATTCACTTCGCAGGAACTGACGCTGTGCGCCTCGCCATCATCGTCGCGCCAGGCGAACAGGCGCTGTCCGGGCAGGTCGTGGCAGCGCCGGGCAAGACGCGCCAGCGCCGCATCTTGCACGCGCAGGCACCGCGCCTTCCCGCCCTTGCCGACAAAATCCAGATAGAGGCTGTCACCGCGAACCACCGCGTCGTCCTCCGTCAGCGTCGTCGCGCCCCGCGTATCGTTTTCCTTTGCATAACTGTCATTTCCCACCCGCAACTTGCCAATATCCAGCAATCGCACGGTCGCAGCGAGCATCCTTTCGCGCGACAAGGTCCGGCGGCGCAGATCCGCGTCCACCTGCTTCCTCATGGCCGGAAGAGCATCACCAAAGGCTGCGGTTCGGGAAAACTTGTCCGCCTCCTGCGCCTCACGAAATTGCGGGTGATAGCGATATTGTTTGCGCCCCCGGGCATCGCGACCGGTTGCCTGCAAATGTCCGTTCGGCCAGCGGCAATACCAGACATTTTCATAGGCGGGCGGAACGGCGAGCGAATTTAACCGCTGAATCTCGTCTTCTTGCGTAACCCGATGCCCCTCGGGCTGAAAATAGTGCCAGGATTTATAACGCCAACGACGGGTCAGGCCCGGTTCGCTGTCGTCGACATAACGGAGTTTGGGGATCGCATGGGGCATCGGTGATGATGCAAACGCCGACCCGGCCATCCGGGTTCCCAGCGCCTGCCTGGAACTAGAAGCCGATCGACATGTTGAGGGAAAAACTCCTTATTACAAAGGATTGATATATGTCAAAGCGTGTTCTCATTATCTCCATGGAGGCTTTTGAAAAGTCCGAACTCTTTTACCCTCGCAGTACCCTGATCGATGCGGGCGTCGAAGTCGTCGTGGCCTCGAAGGAGATGGGCGAAATACGGTCGATGGACGGCCTCGACTGGTCCGATCCAATAGAGGTGGATAGTACATTTGGCGATGTGAGTGCGGCCGATTTCGACGCCCTCCTGATCCCCGGCGGGGTCGCCAACCCCGATGCCATGCGTGTCGAATCCCAGGCCGTCGATCTGGTGCGTGCCTTTGTTAAGGCAGGAAAGCCGGTGGCCGCCATTTGCCACGGCCCGTGGACGCTGGTGGAGGCCGACGTCGTGAACGGAAAGACCGTCACGTCCTATCCCACCGTTCGCACCGACCTGAAGAACGCTGGCGCCAAGGTGGTGGACCAGGAAGTGGCAACCGACGGCAATCTTATCACCAGCAGGAATCCCGACGATCTGCCTGCGTTTACAAACGCCCTAATCGGCGCCTTGAACAAATAGCTTATTCGGCAGGCAGCGCGCCGGGGCGCAATTTTGTATTTGGATTACGTGCCCCGGGTTTGGCCCGCTTGACGATAACCGGGACATTCCTTGCGGCGGCGATTTGATCGGTACGCAGATAGGTCATGGCGACAGTCAGCGCGACGAAGTGATAGAAGGCCGGTTGCAAGGCGATACCGACGAACAATGATCCGGTCATATAGACAGGGATCGTCGTCGACATCGCCGTGCCGAACGTTCGAAACCACTCGCTTTCTTTCAAAAGGGGACTGTCCTCCGGCTCCGTCTTTTGCAGTTTGCGCTCCGTCTTCACCAAGTTGCGAGACCTGATCCAAACGAGGACCACGATACTGATCCAGAGCAGAAAACCGGGAATGCCCTGCTCGCCCAGCATTTCGAAATAGCTCGAGTGAAATGCGCGTGCGCGGTCTTGAACGGAGTAACTGGTCGTGTCGGTGTTCCCGGCCTCACCGGTAGTTTTCGACATATCAATAGTAACATTATTGATTTTATAGACGTTAAAGCCGCCCCCAAGCGGGTTTGCTGCCACGTAACCCAGCGTCCAATCCCACACCGCCAAACGCGTCGACGCGGACTGATCCGATTGCACCGCCTCCAGGGTGGACATGCGGTCGGTGAAGCTTTGCGGCAGAAAGGGTATGGAGATCAGAGCGACAAGCACCAGCGCCGTTGCGCTGATCATCTTGTTCTTGCTCCGCAGCCACACGAGCCCAGCCAGTGCGGCCATCGCGACGAGGCCGGTTCGTGCCTCGGCACCGATCGTGACCAGCACCATCGACAGCGTGATCCCCAAAGCGGCCAGGAATGTAACCTTCGAAGGCTTTATGAAGCTGTTATATTTGTAGAACCACCATAGCAGCGGTACGATTGCCAGCGACGTGGTTGCCAGGGTCGATCCCTCGTAAAGGCCAGTATTATTGTTCACGAGAAACAATGAAGATCCATAGCCACCGCCGCCCATCAGAACCTTGCCACCAGCTGAAAGCGTGATGGCGCTGATCGAAAACAGAATGACCGCAAGCGCGGCTTCGATCCGCACACGCGTGGTCAGGACGAGCGGTATGAAAGCCGAAAACAGCAGCGCTTTCGTTACCCAGTCGAGCTTCACGGCACCGTCAGGAACAACCATCCACCCGTAGGTGGACATAGTCATATACCCAACCAGCAGAACAACGAGCGTCTGCAGGGCGCTGAAGCGAAACTTCTTTTCCTTATCGAGAAACAGAAACGACAGAAACGCGCCTGCGCCCAGAATCATGGCAACCGGGATCTGGTTGAATACGTAATAGCCGAGACGCTGCGGCTGTAGAAAGTCGATCCACAAATATCCGAGGGCCATGAAATATGGCAGCCGAAAGTTCACCAGGATAAACGAGAACAGGATCGCCAGAAGAAGGAGGTCGCGCATTGCCGGTCAGCGTCCGCGATTTTTGCGCGTTTGATTTTTCAACGGATTTTTTCGCTTCTGCCTTGCTTGTTCATTCTCGAATTTGAGCACCTTCCACAGGAAGATGGCCATCATTCCGTGGGCGGCGAGAAGAGCAAGATTGTCGATCATGGGGCGGTCGCCTGAACCCGAATTGCGGGCAATTGCCCTTAAGATTGCCGTAGCATAGCGGCATTATGTTGCCGTCAGGTTTACAGCCTCGCGCTACCTCCGCATAGGGGGTCCCGCTCTCATTATCAGAAGGCCCCTACGATCATGCCCGCAATCGTCCATCTGATCGCCGCCGCCCGGCCCAATTTCATGAAGGTCGCGCCGCTTTATCACGCGCTCGCCGGGGCGGACGACTTCACGCCTATCCTCATCCACACCGGGCAGCATTACGATGCAAACATGTCCGACGACATTTTCGAGGATCTGGGCTTGCCGAAGCCGGATCATCACATGGGGGTCGGTTCCGGCAGCCATGCCGAACAGACGGGCAACGTCATGATCGCATATGAGAAAATCGCGATGCAGCAGCGCCCCGACTGGCTGGTTGTGGTCGGCGACGTCAATTCGACCGCTGCCTGCGCCATGGTGGGGGCAAAGCTTCACATTCCCGTCGTGCACCTGGAGGCGGGGCTGCGTTCGCGCGATCGCGGCATGCCAGAGGAGATCAATCGCCTGGTGACGGATGTGCTGTCCGACGTCATGTGGACCCCCTCCCCCGACGGTGACGAGAATTTGGCCGCAGAGGGAATTCCCGCCAGCCGCGTCACCCGCGTCGGCAATATGATGCTGGACAGCCTGGAGATCATCCGGCCGAAACTGGACGCGGAGAACAGCGCGGCGAAGTTCGGTCTGACCCCCGGAAAATACGGCATCGTGACTTTGCATCGTCCGTCCAACGTCGACGAACGCGACAAATTTACCGCCATATGTCACCAATTGGCGGAGGCGGCGAAGCATGTGCCGCTGATTTTCCCCATGCACCCCCGTACGAAGGGGAAAATGGCGGAGTTTGGACTGGAGAGCGTGCTGGCCGACGCCGGCATCCAGATTGTGCCGCCGCAAAGCTATCTGCCCTTCATGTCCCTGATGAAAGACGCGGGCATCGCCATTACCGACAGCGGCGGATTGCAAGAGGAAACCACCTATCTGGGCATTCCGTGCCTGACACTGAGGGACAATACAGAGCGGCCCATCACGATCACGCAGGGCACCAACCGGCTGGTCACGGCTGAAACGCTGCTTTCCGAACTGAAGGCGGCGCTTGCCGCCGACGCGCCCGCGCCGACAAAGCCAGAATATTGGGATGGCGCGACCGCTGGCCGGTGTCTTGACGACCTGCGGCGCCGTACTGCGGCGTAAAGCCAGTGAAAATCCTGCATGTCCTTGACCACTCGCTGCCGCTTCACAGTGGCTATTCCTTTCGCACACGGGCGCTGATCGAGGGGCAGAAGCGGCTTGGCTGGCACCCCATCATGGTCACGACGCCGCGCCATACAGGGTCGGGGCCGGACCCGGAGACCGCCGAGGGGCTGACATTCTACCGCTCGCCCACCGCCGGGCGGGTTCCCCTGCTGGGTGAACTGAAAGCGACCGGCAAAAGGGTCACGCAGTTGATCCGGCAAGAGCGGCCGGACATCGTTCATTGCCATTCGCCGGTCCTGACCTTTCTGGGCGCCCAGAAGGCCGCCCGCGCAGCGCGCCTGCCGCTGGTCTATGAAATCCGCGCCTTCTGGGAGGATGCCGCAGTCGGCAACGGCACCGGCACGGAGGGCGATTTCAAGTTTCGCATGACGAAGGCCATGGAAACCAGTGCCTGCCGACAGGCAGATGCGGTCGGCGCGATCTGCGAGGGGCTGCTGCACGACCTGAAAGGTCGCGGCATCGATCCCGCCAAGCTGTTTACTGTCCCCAATGCCGTCGACCTGGAGCAGTTCGGGACGCCCGTTCCGAAGGACCACGCCCTTGCCGCAGAGTTGGGATTGGCGGAGGCGGATGTCGTTGGATTCCTCGGTTCCTTTTACGATTATGAGGGGTTGGACGACCTGATCGCCGCCGTGCCCCGACTGACAGCCGCCTGCCCCAAAGCCCGCCTGCTGCTGGTTGGCGGCGGACCCCGGGAGGACGCACTGAGGGCGCAGGCCGCCAGCCTGCCAGAGCCGGACCGCGTCATTTTTACCGGCCGGGTGCCGCATAATGAAGTCGACCGCTATTATTCGCTGGTCGACGTGCTGGCCTATCCACGCAAGCCGATGCGCCTGACGGAACTTGTCACGCCGCTGAAGCCGCTGGAGGCCATGGCGCAGGAAAAAATGGTCGCCGCGTCGGACGTGGGTGGCCATCGCGAACTGATCGAGGACGGCGTGACCGGCACCCTGTTCCGCGCAGGCAGCAGCGACGCGGCAGCCGACGCCCTGATCCACCTGTTCGCGAACCGGGACATATGGCCGGGCCGTATTCGGACGGCGAAAAACTGGGTTGCAGCGAATCGAAACTGGGATCGCACCGTCCAAAATTACGTGCCCGTCTACGAACGGCTAAGCCGCAAGAGCTAGGAAACCGGAACCGCCAAATCCGGGCGTTTCCAGCCCCGTATGGCGAAGTGGACAGCCCCTGTGCGGTTCCGCAAACCGGACAAAGTGCACACTCAGCGCGCGCGCGGGCGCGGCGGACGCTGACCCGGCGCGTGACCTGACCGATGATCCACCGCGACGAGTAAAACCAATGAAATGATGTCGTCCGAAATCCTATTTTTCAAATTAATTTCATCAGTTCGTGACGATTTCTTCTACACTGTGGCAGGACGGACACCAATCTGTGCGGTTGGTGTCCGCTTCCCTGCAAGGCTCGTGTCCGCTTCCCTACATGGCGGCAGGAGCAGCTTTGTTGAGGACCGCGAATCGACTGGTCAGAACCTGACCCCGGCGCCAATGCTGGCGGTTATGCCGAGCGCGGGGACGCCGACACTTTCCTGATAGGTTTCATCGAACAGATTGCGCAGCTGCGCGCGAACGAACAGGCGGTCGGTGACGGGCACTTCTGCCGCCGCGTCGACGGTGACGAAGCCGCCCAATTCCGTGACGCCCGTCGGGATTGAGGAATCCACACTTTCCGATGCACCCAGCAGGGAAAGGGCAAGGTTCACGCCGTTCTGCCATGCCCGCGAGACATACAGGCTGCCCTGCCATTCCGGACGGCTGCGCAGAGACGGCGTTCCCGGCGGCACATCGACGTCCAGCCAGGACACGGTCCCCCGGATCGACCATGGCCCCAGATAGAGATCGGCCTTTGCCTCTGTGCCGCGCGTATCGACCCCTGCCCGGTTGACGTTGGTGAACTGTGCGGGGTCGAAATCGATCAAGTCGGTATAGCGCGTGTCGAAATAGGTCAGCGTGACGCGGCTGCGTGTTCCCACCATCTGGCTGATGCCCGCTTCCCAGGTCCGGCTGCGCTCTGGCCGCAGGTCGGGATTCGCCAGCAATGGATAGGCCAGCGCGAAGAGGCTGGGGAGCCTGTAGCCCTCGGCATAGGAGGCGAAAACCGATGGCCCCGCCAGGGCAAGCTGCCATTCCGCGGCGGTACGGAAGGTCCATTCGGCGGACAGATCCTCGGGATCGTCCATGCGCACACTGCCAGTCAGCGCAAGCCGCTCGACGGGGACAGTCGTGGCCTCCGCAAAGACGCCGACGCGTTCCCGTGAAATATCGAAGGCGGTGGGCACCATCATGCCGAAATCCACCATTCCTTCGCTGTCGCCCGTTTCCCGGACAAAGCCCGCGCCAGCCGCAACGGACAGGATCTGGCCAGCATCCCACCTGATCGCGGCATCGGCCTGGTAACGGTCGAATCGCGTGTCGCTGGTCAGCGCCGGAACGGCATCGAACATGCCGGCAAAGATCGCCGGCGTGTCGATCTGCGCATCCGTCCGCGACCAGCTGGCACGCAATTCCGGACGCAGAGCGCCTTCGGTTGCCACGGCATCGACAGCCATCAATGTAAAGCTGCCCTCCCGCTGCTCTCGCTCGCGATTTGCAGCGAGGAGAACGCCGCCGCTGTCTTCTGGAAATGCAGAGCGGTCATGATCGCTGCGCAGCGCCGTCGCGCCCAGTGCGACCGGCCCTGCCGACGCCGTTGCCCGGCCGATGAATTGCGTCCTTTCGAGGCCTGACTGCTGTTTCTCGCTGAACCGGTCATAGCGATTGGCACCAAGAAGAATTCCGCCATCACCGATCGGCACGGACAGCGTGCCGGCCAGATCGCTGCCACCATCAGTGTCGAAGTCGGCGGACAGATCGCCGGCCAATGTTTCCCCAGGTGAACGCAAGCGTATGTCAACGACGCCCGACAGCGCCTCGGCACCCTGCACGGCGGACAAGGCACCGGGCACAATCGCGACTTGCTCCACAAGATGCGGCGAGAGCTGGGAAAGGTCGAAGCCACCCCCCTGTGTGTTGGTGGGATCTGTCACCAGCGCCCCTTCAAGAAGGACGGCAGTGAAATTCGGTTCGCCACCACGAAGGGCCAGATAGGTGCTGCCGCCAAGTCCGCCCTTGCGAAAGGCGCGGACGCCGGACGCGCGCGAAAGCGTATCAGTCAGGCTGGGTGTATTTATCGCCGCCAGATCCCCCCGATCCAGAACCGTCGCGCTGGGCGCGGGTGGTGCCGTCCGTGCGGCGGACACCACGACATCCGGTTGGGCAAAAGCGGGTGCAGCAAGCAGCGTCGCCGCTGCAATGGCAAAACGCACGGTCATCATTATTCCTTTTGTAGTGAGGTTCGCCTATGGGCGCGCTATGGCCCGGCGACGGTAGAGGAAAGAGGATCGCTTCATGGCGAAACGCGCTGCAATATTGGCACTTCAAATGCTGCTCGTCACCCTCGGCGTTCGCCTGGGCGCGGAAATGGCGCAATCGGTCAGAATCATTCCAAAGGCGCTGCTGCACCTGCCGGAGGTCGTGTTCGGCGCGGCGGACATGCGTACCGTCATCCTTAGCGTTTTTGTCGCCGTCCTGCTGGCATTCATCGCCAATCGTTTCATCAATGGCTGGGACATATTCGCCAGCGCCCGGCGGTTCGCGAAGGAGCTATACGCCTTTCTGACAGGCATTATCGCCGCATCGCTGTACCTGTTCCTTCTTACCGGTGTGAACTTTTCGCCGGAACTACTTCTCGACGCGACCATATTCAGTGTCCTGTTCCTGCTGATCGCCTTTGCGATCGTGCGCCAGATGCGAAAGGTGGAGAGCGCGCCGAAGGCGTTCGGCGCGGCGTTCATCAATATCTTTACCCTGCTGAAATCGCCCTGGGCATGGCTGGTGGTCGCATTCGCGCTGACCCCGGTCGTGATGGCGTACAAATTCACGACCGACCGCGATTTTGCCGCTGCTGTCACGAATCTGCGCGTGTCGGCCAATTCCGCCAGCGATCTGCCCTACACGCTGGTCAATGCGGTCGGTGACACCCGGTTTGAAACGCCCATCATGGTGCAGTTCGCCGACAGCGACCCATCGACAATGTATGTGCTGGAGCGGAACGGGCGACTTTATCGCACCGATTATCCCAGCGGAATGAACAAGACGCTGCTGCTGGACCTGCGCGCCGCCGTGGGCGACGTGGAAATGGAAAACGGCGCGCTGGGATTCGACCTGCACCCGCAATTCGGCACCGACAGCGAAAACAGCGCCTTTCTGTATGTCTATTACACCGAATTCCGCGCCGATGGGCAAACCAACCGCCTGGAGCGTTACGACATGTCCCCGTCGACAGAGGAGGAGCGCCGCGCGACGCGCCTGCCGCTGATCGCGCAGGAGCGGAACGCAGACGGCTATCATAATGGCGGATCGGTAGAATTCGGTCCCGACGGCATGCTGTATCTGGCGCTGGGTGAAGCATCCGACGCCAGTTGCCATCAACGCATCGATTGCGGGTTCAAGGGCGGCATTTTCCGCATCGATGTCGACATGCAGGGCGGCGAGATTTCAAAGCCGATAAGCCGCCAGCCGGAGAATGGCAGCAGCGCGAATTACTACATCCCGCTCGACAATCCCTTCGTCGGCACGCCCGATGCGATGGAGGAGTTCTGGGCGCTGGGCCTGCGCAATCCATTCCGCATAGGCTTCGACAGCGAAACCGGCGAATTATGGGCGGGCGAAGTCGGCTCCACAGTATGGGAGGAGGTAAACCGCATCGAAAAGGGCGGCAATTACCAGTTCCCCTATATCGAAGGCCGGGAAGTTCAGGACGGCAAGACGAAGCCCGAGACAATCATCGGCACCGAACATCCGCCGGTTTACACATATAAGCACACGGCATTCCTGCGCTCCGTGATCGGCGGATCACCCTATCACGGGTCTGTCGTGGCAGAGGCGGATGGACATTATGTCTTCCTGGACAATTATTCCGGGGAGGTCTTCACACTGCCGCTGGATGCGGAAACCGTTGAAACGGTCGATGTGCTGGCGCGCGCCAAGGATGTCGCGCAACGCGGGCCCACCAGCCTGATCCAGGCACCCGACGGCAATATCCTGATCACCGTCATGGGCGACAATGACCAGCCCACCGGAATGGTAGCAAAGCTTGTTTCATCCGACAGCGATGAGGGCGAAGCCGCCGCGGAAGAGGCGCGTATCGCAGAAAATGCCGCCCCCGCTGCTGCGCCGCTAAGCCCTGCACAGGTCAACAGCCTGTGGGGCACGAACTGCGCCCGTTGCCACGGCGCGGAAGGCCGCGGCGATGGCCCGGATTCACAGGAACTGGGCGCCTATGTCCCCGACTTCACGGATCCGAATTACCACAAATGGCGCAGCGACGAGGCCCTGAAGCAGGTGCTGATCGGCGGCGGCAGCGCGGTCGGACAATCGCCGATGATGCCGCCGTGGGAGGGCGTGCTGTCCGACCGTGAAATGGACAGCCTGATCCAGCATGTCCGCGACTTCGAGGATGAAGGCTAGGCCAGGAAGCTCTCAACCTCGCTGGCCGGACGGCAAAGGCGGGCGCGGTCGCCGTCTATGACAATGGGGCGATTGATCAGCACGGGATTCGCGGCCATCGCGTCGAGAATCGCGTCCTGATCCTCCGACCCCCGCAAACCGAGGTCCTGTGCCAGCGCCTCCTTCGAGCGAAACAGGTCCGTTGGCTGCATGTCGCCCTTTGCCAGTACGCCCGCGATTTCTTCTCGGCTGGGCGGTTCCTTCAGATATTCCCGCAGCACATATTCGTGCCCATTATCGTCCAGCCACTGGCGCACCTTTCGCGCGGTACCGCAACGGGGATTGAACCAAAGCGTTACGCTCACTCTTAATCTCCTTAATGGGTTAAAGGGACCGAACTACAGCAAGGGCGAACGGCATGACAAATGATCAGGAATCTCTCGGGCTGCGGTCTTCTCCAGCGGCGCTTCGCAACCGGCAGCCGATCGCCGATGTTTTGGAGGGATTTCTGCCCGACAGCGGCCGGGTTCTGATGGTGGCCGAGGGGTCAGGCGAACATGCCGTCTATTTCGCGCGCCGGTTTCCGCACCTGCAGTGGCTGCCGACCGACCGGGACGAGGAGGCGCTTGCCTCCATCGCGGCATACCGCGCGGCGGAGAAACTGGACAATCTGGCCGCGCCGACCCTGCTGGATGCGGCGAGCGGTGCCTGGCCGTCAGAAAGGGTCGAAGCGATCCTGTGCATCAACATGATCCACATCTCGCCATGGTCGGCGACCATTGGCTTGATGGAGGGCGCGTCCCGGAACCTGGCAGGGGGCGGTCATCTTTATCTGTATGGCCCCTTCTTGCGGGACGGCGTTGCGACCGCGCCGTCGAATCTTGCTTTCGATGAAAGTCTGAAGATGAGAAACCCCGACTGGGGCATACGCCGACTGGACGACGTGGTGACGCTGGCAAAAGCGAAGGGGCTGACACTGGAAGATGTCGTTGAAATGCCTGCAAACAACTTGTCGGTTGTTTTTCAACGGAACAATACGTGACGTTCATTTTGCTGCGCTGCGGAACTTTGTAGCTGCGCAGCGCTTGGTATAGCGATGCCATTGCAAGAAAATTTCAGTGAGATGTATGGGACCAGCGGCGAAGTCCGCGCGCCCTATGCCGGTTTGTCCGAATGGCTGAGCGAAATGTCTGTCGAGGAACTGGCCAAGCGGCATGGCGCCGCTGAGCTTGCCTTTCGGCGCATGGGAATTACCTTTGCCGTCTATGGCAGCAATCAGGGCGATGAAAAGATCATCCCCTTCGACGTGTTGCCACGCATTGTTTCCGCCAGCGAATTTTCCGACCTGGAAGCCGGCATTGTGCAGCGCATCAATGCCCTGCAAATGTTCCTGGCCGATATTTACGGGCCGCGGGAAATATTGAAGGCGGGCATCATCCCGCCGGAACTGGTGCTGGCCAATCCGCAGTTTCAGCCGGCCATGACGCAGATCAAACCGCCGGGCGGCATCTATTCCCACATCAGCGGCATCGACATGGTCCGCACCAAGGACGATTTCTATGTGCTGGAAGACAATCTGCGCACCCCGTCCGGCGTTGCCTATATGCTGGAGAACCGGGAGGCGATGCTGCGCCTGTTTCCTGCCCTGTTCCAGGAACACCGCATCCGGCCCGTCGACATCTATATCGACTATCTGCAGGATATGATCCGCGCCGTCGCACCCAAATCTGCACGGGGAGAGCCGACCGCCGTCGTCCTGACGCCGGGTTCGCTGAACAGTGCCTATTACGAGCATAGTTTCCTCGCCGACCGGCTGGGGATCGAGCTAGTCGAAGGGTCGGATCTGTTCGCCGACAATGGCTGCATGTACATGCGCACGACCGAGGGACCGCAACGGGTCGACGTGATCTATCGCCGGATCGACGACGACTATCTGGACCCGCTGGCTTTCCGCCCCGATTCCATCCTGGGGATCGCGGGCCTGATGGATGCCTATGAATGCGGCAATGTCACCATCGTCAACGCCCCCGGCACCGGCGTGGCGGATGACAAGGCGATCTATTCCTACGTCCCGGAAATCGTCGAATTTTATACCGGCGAGGCGGCGGCGTTGAAGAACGTCGAGACCTATCGTTGCCGCGAGCCGGATGCGCTCAAATATACGCTCGACAATCTGTCGGAACTGGTCGTCAAGCGCGTCGATGCGTCGGGAGGATATGGCATGTTGATCGGTCCTGCAGCCACGCGGGCGGAGATCGACGAATTTGCCGAGCGCATCAAGGACGATCCCGACGGCTATATCGCGCAACCCACACTGTCGCTTTCCACCTGCCCCACGGTCGTCAATTCGCAGATTGCCGAACGCCACGTCGACCTGCGGGCGTTCGTGGTGTCGGGCGCGGAAAAAACCTGTGTGGTTCCCGGCGGTCTGACGCGGGTTGCATTAAAGGAGGGATCGCTGGTGGTAAATTCCTCACAAGGTGGCGGCACCAAGGACAGCTGGGTGCTTGCAGACTGATGCTTAGTCGTTCTGCCTCATCCTTGTTCTGGCTTGGCCGTCATGTCGAGCGCGCCGACTTCATGGCGCGTCTGATGGAGGCTGCCTATCGCTTTGAAACGCTGCCACAACCGGACAAGAATTCCGGCTGGGCAAGTGCGGTAAAATCCTCCGGCACTGCCGAGCTGTTCGACGCGAAGGATGTGCCGCCAAATCGGGATGCCGTGACGCAGTTCCTAGCGCTCGATCCCGATAATCCCAGTTCGATCCGTTCCTGCGTCATGAAGGCGCGCAACGATGCGCGCATCGTCCGTGCCGCCCTGACGCGGGAGGCGTTCGAGACCCTGAATCAGGGTTATATCGAATTGTCCGAGCGCATCAGCCAGAAGGGTCGCCCGGTGGACATGGTGAACCTGGTCGACCGGGTGAAGCAGGAGGTCCGCAATTTCGAAGGGGCCATCTGGCGGACCCTGGTTCGCGGAGAGAATTTCTGGTTCATCCGGCTGGGAACGCTGGTGGAGCGCGCCGACAATACCGCGCGCCTGCTGGACGTGAAATACCACACGCTGCTGCCTGAGGGAGAGTCGGTTGGCGGCGCGCTGGATCAGGCGCAATGGACCGCCGTGCTGAGGTCGGTCAGCGCGGTGACCGCATATCGCCATATCTATCGCCAGAACCTGAAACCCTGGCTGATCGCCGACCTGCTGATCCTGCGTGAAGACCTGCCACGTAGTCTGTGCCACTGCATGGAGATCACCAACGAATATCTGCAGGATCTGCGAGCGGCCCACGGACGGGTCGGCCCTGCCGATCGCCTGGCAAAATCGATCCTGATGGACCTGAGGCGCACGGACGTGGACGAGATCTACAAGAAGGGGCTGCACGAATTCCTGCAATCCTTCATCAACGACAATAACCGGCTAAGCCGACAGATCGGGGAGCAATTTTCGTTCTGATGCGCATCACGGTCAGCCATATCACCACCTATCGTTACAGCCTGCGCCCCAAGCGGGTGATGCAGTTGCTGCGTCTGACACCCGAGAGCTTCGAGGGGCAGAACGTGGGGAAATGGTCGGTCGACCTGAACTGCGACGCGAGATTGCGGTCAAAACGAGATGCACACGGCAATATCGTGCATCTGCTGACCGTCGATGATGTGCCAGACGAACTGATCATCACCGCAGGCGGTACGGTCGACTGCGAAAATACCAGCGGCGTGACGGCGGGACTGGCCGACCCCCTGCCCGCGCTCGTTTATTTACAGACCACCGATCTGACCAAACCAAACGCCGTCATCACTGAATTTGCGAAAGACGTGACATCCGGGACCAGCAATCAACTGTCCCAGACGCACAAGCTGCTTGCCGCAATATATGAACGGATGACCTTCGAAACGGGCGCGACGGATGTCACCACCAGCGCCATCGAGGCATTCGAGCGGCAGAAGGGCGTATGCCAGGATCTGGCGCATCTGTTCTGCGCAGCCTGCCGCTCCCTGGGGATACCCGCACGCTATATTTCGGGACATTTGTTTCGTCAGGATGGAATGAACGATCAGAGCGCGTCGCATGCCTGGGCGGAGGCACATGTGAATGGTCTGGGCTGGGTCAGCTTCGATCCCGCACACGGAATTTCGACCGACGAACATTATGTGCGGATAGCGGCAGGCATGGATTATCGGCAGGCGGCCCCCATCGTTGGAACCCGAACGGGCGGAGGCATGGAAACGCTGGATGTTATCGCCAGGACAGGCGCCACCCCCCTTCGACAGTCGCAAAAGCAGACGATGGGCGCTATGAGTCAGTCGCAACAACAATAGTTCGCGAAGGGCTTTCATGACATATTGCGTAGGGATGCGGGTCGACGCCGGGCTGGTGATGATGGCCGATAGCCGCACCAATGCAGGCGTCGATAATATCAGCGTTTATCGCAAGCTGCATATTTATGACCGGCCGGACCGCTTCGTTGCCATATGCACGGCCGGCAGCCTGTCTGTGACGCAGGCCGCACTGTCGCGTCTGGACGAGGGTCTGGAGATGGAGAAGGGTGACGAAGAACGTGCCACCATCGATAATCAGCCGAACATTTTTCGAATAACGCAACTGGTGGGACAGGCCCTGTATCGCAGCCGCAACGAGGTTCGCGACGCGCTGAAAAAGGACGGCATCCGCTCTGGAGCATCGATATTGCTGGGGGGCCGTGTGGGGCGGGAACCAATCAAGCTGTTCCGCATCTACGATGCCGGAAACGCCATCGAATGCCGCCCGGAAAACCCATTCCTGCAGGTGGGCGAGATCAAATATGGCAAGCCGATCCTGGACCGCGCGCTTAGCTACGATACCAGCATGAATGAGGCGACGAAGATCGGCCTGATCAGCTTTGATTCCACCATGCGGTCGAACCTGGCAGTGGGATTGCCGATCGACATGGTCATGCTGCGCGATCACGAAGGGTCGAAGCCGATCGAACATACGATCGAGGAGGGCGATAAATATTTTACCCGCCTGTCCCGTACCTGGTCGAACAAGTTGCGAAGCGCGACGGCGAGCATCGAAAGGCCGTCCTTCGTTCCCGAGCGCCCCAATGATGAGCCCCGCGACGCCGAGGAAGTCACGCCGCCGAAACGTAGAACGGTCGGCGTACCGCAAGCGCAGGAACAAGAGGAAACCGACAATACGCGGCAACAGCAGGGCTGAACGGCACCAGCCCGCCGCCGCCGGGCGCGGCGACCGCTCATATCGACGAAATTCAGCTTTCGTGCAGACAAGAGAGCGTTAGGGGCGTTGGCATGCGCGTCCGGCTCAGCATCCTTGCCCTTGCCCTATCGGGCACCCCCGGAGTGTGGGCGCAGGAATCCACGCCCCGACGCACGCCCTTGCCCCCTATTCCAGAGATCGAAGCCGACTGGCGCAGCCTGTTCGGAGAGCTGGAGGAAGAGGATGAGGACGTAGAGGCCCTGACGGCAGATGCGGCACCGCTGCGCTATCAACTGTCGCGCGCATCGCTTTCGCAATTGCCGTTCGCGGCCGAGTTCCGCGATCTTTCACTGCTGGCGGCGGGCGAAGGCGATGTGGTCCCTTCGCTGGCCGAGCTGAACCGTCGCGTGCGGGTGGACCGTGGCGTCCTGATGCAATTATTGCGTGCGGAAGGATATTACGACCCGCTGGTCGACGTGCGGGTAACCATTCCCGAAGGCGAGCCCAACCGCCGATCAGTCGTTTTTGAGGTCGATACCGGCCCGCTCTACCGTTTTGGCGAGGTAGATGCACAGGGGCTGGACATTGCCGAGGGCGACCCCGTGCAGGCAGAGGAGGTGCTGGCCGCCGTCACCGAACTGAACCTGCGCCTTCCCCGGGAAGGCTACCCATTCGCGGAGGTTGCGGAGCCGGAAATCGTCATCGACCACGAAACGAGACTGGCATCGATGGATCTGGCGGTGGACCCGGGACCGCGGGGCAGGTTCGGCGACATTATCGTATCGGGGGACGATCCGCCATTTGGTGCCCGTCACGTTGCCCGCCTGACCCGGTTCAAGCGCGGCGATGTCTATAATGCCGAGGAAATCGACGATCTTCGCCGCGCTTTGATTGCCACCGGACTGGTCGGCAGTGCGGATATCACGCCTGTGCGGGGCGACACGCTGCCCGAAGGTGAGACCGAGGTTGAGTTGAATGTCGCGCTGAGCCCCTCGCCGCCACGCACACTGGCGGCGCAGATCGCCTTTGACACCGAGGATGGCTTTCGTATCGAAGGAAGCTGGCAACACAGGAACTTCGTGCGACCGGAGGGCGCCCTGACCGGCAGCCTGGTGGTCGGCACGCAGGAACGGCTGGCGGCAATCGACTTCGTGCGGTCCAATTATAAAGCGCGCGATGTCGCCATTGGCGGCCGCATCGCGGCATTTCAGCAGGACCGCGATGCGTTTTACAGCCGCGGATTTGCGCTGTCCGGCTTCTATGAGCGGGAAACGAACCTGATCTGGCAGAAGCGCTGGACCTATCGGCTGGGGCCGGAGCTCGTACTGGCACAGGAACGCGATCGGTCGGCCATTGTCGGCGTACCGGCGGCGCTTCGAACCTACTATATCGCAGCGTTCCCGGCGCAGCTTTCCTTTGATGCAAGCAACGATCTGCTGAACCCCACAGAGGGCGTTCGCCTGCTGGGCCGACTGAGCCCCGAAGTTTCTTTCGAGGGCGGATCCTTTTTCTACAGCCGGGCAGAAGTCGCCGCCTCTACCTATTTGCCGCTGACAGAGGATGACAGCACCGTCATTGCCCTGCGCGGACTGGTGGGCAGTATCCTCGGTTCCAATCGGCGTAACATCGCGCCGTCCCGCCGCTTCTATGCCGGGGGTGGCGCGTCGGTGCGCGGATATGGGTTTCAGAATGTCGGCCCCAGCGATGCAGACCGTGACCCCCTGGGCGGGCGCAGCAAGGTCGAGGCAAGCATCGAGGGGCGTTACCGCTTCGGTGATCTGGGTGCCGTCGCCTTTGTCGACGCGGGGCAGGTGTATACCGGCGCCGCGCCGACGTTCGACAGCCTGCGCTATGGCATCGGCATCGGCGCACGCTATTTCACCCGCTTCGGCCCCGTCCGGGCGGACATTGCGACACCGATCAACCGCCGGCCCGGTGAAGCGCGTGTCGCGGTCTATGTCTCTATAGGTCAGGCGTTTTGATGCGGGCGCGCGCGATTTTTGGCTGGGCGGCCCTGTCGGGCTTTGCCCTGGTGCTGCTGGGGATCCTTCTCCTGCTGCTTGCGGATACGCAGGCGGGTCGCAACATCCTGGCCCGCCAATTGTACCGGATCGCCCCCGAAAGCGGCCTGCGCGTGGAGGTCGGGCGCCTGGAGGGTTCCATTTATGGCGACCTGATCATTCACGACCTGAAAATCAGCGACCCGCAGGGGATATTTCTGTCGAGCCCTCGCATCCGGCTCGACTGGCATCCGCGGCGCTTTCTGTTCGACAATCTTCTCGACATTGACGAAGCCAGCGCTGCGCGCGTCGATCTTCTGAGGATCCCCGAACTGCGCCCCGGCGAAGAGGACGGGCCGCTGCTGCCCGATTTCAATATCGACGTCGACCGCGTCCACGTCCAAAATCTCGTTCTTGCGGAGGCGGTGGCGGGCGAGTCACATCGCCTGTCGCTCAACGGCAATTTGCTGACCAAGAACGATCGTGCGCGCGTGGCCTTGGCCGCGACGAGTCCCACGGGCGGCGACCATGTGCAATTTTTGCTCGATGCGGTGCCGGATGCCGACAGGTTCGTCCTGGAAGGGCAGGTTCGCGCGCCCCCCGGCGGAGTGCTGGATGATATGACCGGTCTTGGCCGAGGGCTGATCGTGAATGTCGACGGCAAGGGCCGCTGGTCGCATTGGCGGGGCAAGCTTGTCGCGCAACTGTTGAATACAGGCGAGGATGACAATGAAATTGCCGGCAGGATCGCCAATCTGGGCGTTGATGCCGTCGACGGTCGTTTTCGGGTAACCGGCCAGATCAACCCCGCGCTGTTGGCAGGCGGAATGGTCGAACGGCTGGCGCCGGACGGCGTGCGCATCGATGCCAGCGCAACGGCCAATGAAGAGCGTATTCCGTTCATCCTGCAGGCGCGGGCGGACAGCTTTAGCCTGGACGCGCGCGGCGCGACCGACAGACAGCTTGGGAATTTGTTTGATGCGCAGGCGCGCATCGCCCTTCTGGATCCCCCCGCGCTGATCAGGACACTGACAGGTCGAAATATCTGGCTGCAATTGACAGCGGAAGGACCACTGACGGGACCGGAGGTGGGCTATGAGTTGAGCGCCGATTGGGCCGCGCTGGGCGATCAGCGCGTCGGCATGCTGACCGCAACGGGCAGCGTCCGCGGTAGCGATGCCCCCGCCGACTTCACGCTGGATGCCCGTTTCGACCGGTTGAGAGGTGCGGGCGACCTGGTCGAACAGCTGAGCGAGCGCGCGCGGATCAGCGGCCCGCTAACCCTGGACGATCTGGTGGTGCGTGGCAGCGGCACGAAAGCGACGACACGCATGCTGTCCGCGACCGCAAATTTCGCACTGGACCTGCAAACCGGGCGCTTTGACGTGCGTACAAAGATGAATCTGCCCGCTTATCAGATACCGGGCCTTGGGGTGGCAGCGGTCGATGGACGCCTTCGCCTGCAGCCGGATCCCGCGCAGCCGCGAAAATTGCGTATCTCCGGCCCCGTCAACGCGCGGCTGACCCGGCTGGACAATGAATTTCTCCGCTTCGTTTTTGGCGGCCTGCCGCGCGGGGAAGCGAACATCGTCAGAACCCCGGACGGAACCATCGCCCTGTCGCAAGCCGTCGTCAGGGCGCCCGAGCTGTCGATGCGGGGATCGGGATATTACCGTCTGGGGCAGCAGATCGAATTCGGCGGGCGCGGCGTGCAGGAGCGGTTCGGCGATCTGGCGGTCACGCTGAACGGCGATATCGGCAGGCCGCGTGCGGACGTCGTGGTGGACAATTACAGCCTGGGGCTGCCCATCTCGAACATCTCCGGCACGTTCATTCCCGCCCCCGACCAATATGATTTCAGGGCGCGCGGCAGCACCATTCTTGGACCGCTGACGGCCACGGGCGCGATCGACACCAGGCCAGGACAAATCCGCTATCTGCTGCAGGACATCGAACTGGCGGGGGTGAAGGCCAGCGGCGTGCTGACGCCGACGGACGGCGTACCGGTTACCGGAACCTTGGCAATTTCGGGTTCCGGCGTCGACGGAACCGCAAGATTTTCCGAGGTCGACGATAATCAGCGCATCGTCATCGCCGCAGGTGCGAAGGCGGCCAGCTTCGACCTGGACCCTTCGGTCGGGATAAGGCGCGGCAGCGTGCTGGCCAATTTGTTGATTACGCCCGACGGCAATCGCACGGACGGACGCTTCGATCTTGCCGGTCTGCGATTCGGCGCGTTGACCCTGTCCAGCGCGCAAGGGAAGTTCGATCTGGCGGAGGGCGGCGGCAGGATTAGCGGCAAGGTAGAAGGCAGGCGCGGCACATCCTTTGCCCTCAACATGAACGCGGAAATGGCGAGCGACAGGATTGCCGTGCTGGCTGACGGCGATGTCGGCGGGGCACCAATCAGTCTCGAATCTCCTGCCCGCATCACCCGCACGGATGGCGGCGGCTGGAGCCTGGCGCCGGTCACGCTGGATCTGCCCCGGGGCGACGCCACGATCGAGGGCAGTCTGAACGGCGAAGCGGTGCTGAACGCGACGTTCCGGCGGGCAGGCCTGGAGGTGCTGCAGCTGGCACTGCCAGATATTCCGCTGTCCGGCATCGCCACCGGAGAGGTGCGGGTCCGGTTCGCACCGGGAACGCTGCCGCGCGGGCGTGCAACCTTCGAAATCAATGATTTCACCCGCCAGACCGGCATTCTGGCCCAGCCCGTCGACATCGCGATGATTGCGGTGATCGACGAGGACAGCGCCGCCATCCGCGCAGCGTTCAAGCAGGACGGACGACCCATGGGGCGCTTTCAGGCACGTCTGCCGTCGATCCCGGGCGCGGCGGCCGACCCGGTCTTGCAACGCATTGCCCGGGCGCCCGTCTCTGCCCAATTGCGCTTTCGCGGACCCGCCGAGGCGATATGGCCGCTGGCAGGCATCGACACGATCGGCGTGGGCGGCCCACTTGCCGCACGCATCGATATTGGCGGAACGGTCGGCGAACCTGATCTGCAGGGCGCGCTGCGGTCACGCCGGCTAGGCTTTGAAAGCGTCGCCAGCGGAACCGTGATCGAGGATATCGTTCTGGAGGGGCGCTTTGACGGATCGCGTCTGGTTCTGGATCAATTTTCTGGCCGCGACCGAAAGGGGGGAACGGTGACAGGTTCCGGAACCGTCGATCTGTCGCTGTCGCGCGGTTTCCCCATCGACGTCCGGTTGCAGACGCAGGACACCACGCTGGTCGATATCGATACGCTGGAAACGCGCGTGACCGGCCCCATCACTATCAAAAGCAGTCCGGAAGAAGGCGCCCGAATTGCTGGCGATCTTAAGGTGGATCGCGCAAGCTATACGGCCGGGCGTGAACTGAGCGAACAGATCCCCGTCCTGAAAGTTCGCGAGGTTAACTCGGATCTCGTTCGAGCCCCGCCCCAAGCGCGCGCCGACACCACATGGCAGCTCGACGTGCAGACGACCGCCAATAACCGGCTCTATGTCAGAGGACTTGGCCTTGATAGCGAATGGTCCTCCGCACTGCGCCTGGGCGGGCCCGTCACGGAACCGCGCCTGACGGGCACTGCCAGGCTGTTGCGGGGCGACTATGATTTCGCCGGACGACGGTTCGAGCTGACAAGCGGAGAGGTCCGTTTTGGCGGCGCCTATCCGCCTGATCCTGTCCTGAACATTCGGGCGGAAGCGCGCGTGGAGGGTTTGACCGCGCAAATCGCCATCCGCGGTCTTTCCAGCCAGCCGGAGGTTACGCTGTCCTCCGTCCCCGCCCTGCCGGAGGATGAAATCCTCGCCCGGGTATTGTTTGGAACGTCGATCCCAAATCTTTCCGCCCCGGAGGCGTTGCAATTGGCCGGAGCGGTGGCGGCTTTGCAGAATGGCGGTACCAGCGCGCTGGATCCGATCGGCGCCGTCCGGCGTGCCATCGGCATCGATCGCCTGCGCATCAGCGCTGCCGACGCGCAGACAGGCCGGGGGACCGGTGTCGCCGCCGGCGAATATCTGGGAAGGCGGACCTATGTCGAAGTGTCGACCGACACGGAAGGGGTATCCGCTACGCAAATCGAATTCGCTCTGACGCGCGCTTTCTCACTCTTGGGCCGCGTCGCCAGCTTTGGCGGCAGCAGTGTCGCAATCAGGGTTTCAACGGATTACTAGAGTTTTTCGAGAGACGTTAAATCAATGTTTTAGGCATTATTCTTGCTTTTCCGTACGAAGCAATTGCCCCCTGCGGCTTTCACCGCATCACACAGAATCCCGGCATCGTCGCAATTGTCGAAACGCCCTACGGAGAGCCTGTAATAGGTACGCCCCTCGACGTCCGCTTTCGACTGGATCGGCTGGTAATTCGATAGAAACTCGTTGCGAACCTTCAGCGCCTTCCAGTTCTGAGTGAGGCCCTGCGGACGATCATAAGCGCCCAATTGAACTAGCCAGGATCCCTGACCTGCCTTTGGCAAAGGCTCTGGAGCCGTCGAAATTTGCGAGACCTTTTCAATTTCTTCCAAGGGTTGAGGTTCGGACTTCGCTTGTGACAAAATGTCTTCGTTTTGAGACTCCTTCGGCGCGGTCGGTGCCGTGGACAGGCGTGCGGACTGCTGCGTCGGGACAGGAACGTCCACCTTGTCGATCCTGGGCATGGCGCTTTCGCGAGCCGCATCGACAGATAAAGGTGCTGGAGGAAATTCCATTTCCCCTTCAGCGCCTTCGGTCGCGGCAGATGCCGTTTGCGCGGCAGAAGGATCTGCAGGCGGTATCCACGCAAGAGCCTCTGGGCGGCCCGGATCGCCGAAGACCGGATTCAGCTTTAGCAGCATCGCTGTCCGCCAGGCCGTATCCTCACTGATGGAGAGCGCGGCCCATTCAGCGACGCGCTGGTCCACCTGTGCAGGTGGCAGATCGATTCCCGCCGTCACCCGGGCAAGGCTCCAGTCACCCGACAGAGCCTGCGCCAGCGCAAGATTCTGCCGGGTTTGCGATGTCGACGTGCCAGAACGAACCGCCGACTCCAGCAGGGATTTGCCACGGTCCATTTCGCCCAGCAGAACATAGGCAAGGCCCACGTCGCCCGCCAACGCCGGCTGAGCCGCAAGTTCGCCAAGCAGGACATGTGCCCGCGCGGTATCGCCGCCTGCGAGCGCCGTAAGCGCCGCGCCGAATTTGTAAGTATCGGAGGCGGGGTTCATCGCGATCAGGTCGGCATAGGCCTCTGCGGCGCTTTGCAACCGTCCTGCGGCGAAGTAGCTGGTGGCAAGCGTGCGCCGCGCCGCTTCATCCTCCGTGTCAAAAGCGACCGCATTTTCGGCGAGGTTTATGGCGAGATCGAGATCGCCGGCGCGGCGCGCCTGCTCGGCCCTCTCTGCAAGGCGTTCGCCGCCACGTTCCGCCCGACTGGCAACTTCCTCAATCAGCGCCTTGGTATGAACCGCGTTCTCCAATGATGCGGCTTCATTCTGCTGCATGCTTTGGCAGGCGCCGACAGCCAGTCCGGCCAGGGCGATGGCAGTCGTCGCAAATAGCCTTGCTCCAATGCTCGGCATGTTATGCTCCTTGAAGCGCTGAATAAGCATCATGCGGGAAGATCAGGAAAATGCTTGCTTAGATATTCATCGACCGCCTGAGCCACGAGCTTTTGCGCGCTTTTGTGCGCAAAGGCCGTGGCCAAGCGCAGACGCAGATGCTGCGGGCCGTCCAGCCGCAATGTGAAGGCCGATTTCGCCTTCGACCCCGGAGCCGCGCGCGTGACGGGCGGCCGCTCCCGGCGCGCGGGTTCCGGAATGCTGAGCGCATCGTCGGGTTCGCTTTCCCGTGCCAGCCGCGCGAGAAACGCCGACTGTTCCGCCAGCGCCTGCTCATCCTCGGCAAAATCCTGCGCCGGTGCGCCATGGTGCGATGCGACGGGAGGAGCATGTTCCTCCCTGCCCGGCTGAGCAATATCATCGGCGCTAGCGCGCATCTGCGCGGGCTCAGGCGTTGCCTGCGGCTGCGCGCCCCGCCCGTCTGCCGAAGGAAGTAGTGTTTCTCTTTGTTCGGGCGTCAGCATGTGTGCGCCTCCCATATCGTTCCACCCGCAATCGTCCTCGGCGGCGGTTCTGTCGCCCTGGTTGAACCGATACGCCTGGGGGCGCATTGCGGGCCTGGCGCCGCCCTTTCGTGCAAGCAGGCTGCCCGACAGGGATCCGAAGGATGCTTCCGGTGTTATCATCGTTCCCGCCCCCTAAAATGCGGCCTTGCGGCCAAAGCCCCCGGCGGCGCGCGGATGCGAAGTCGCGACGGCGCCGACCATCGGCTGGCCCGGAACATTGAACACGGTGCGCCGGAAGTTCCGTTCCAGCCTGTCGGCGACGTAGGACCAGAGTTCCTGGATCTCGAGAGCGGATTTGCAGTTTGGATCGATCTCCATGACGGTGCGGCCGTCGATCATGGAGGCTGCATAATCGGTCCGCTGATGCAGCGTGACCGGTGCAAGCGTGCCATGCTGAGACAAGGCGACGGCAGCCTCATATGTGATTTTCGCGCGCGGGGTCGCGGCATTGATGACGAAGATCAGGGGCTTTCCGGCGCGCTCGCACAGATCGACGGTGGCCCCCGCCGCCCGCAGATCGTGTGGGCTGGGCCGGGTCGGTATGACGATCAGTTCGGCGACGGAAAGAACGCTCTGGATCGCGACGGTGATGGCCGGCGGCGTGTCGATTACGGCCAGGCGGAAACCCTGTTGCCGCAGCGCCTCCAGATCGGCGGCCAGCCGCGCGACCGTTGTCTGCGCAAAGGCGGGCGCATCGTTTTCGCGCTCGTTCCACCAATCGGCCAATGACCCCTGCGGATCGATATCGATCAGAACGACCGGGCCGGCACCGGCCCGCTCCGCCTGTACGGCCATATGACCGGACAGCGTGGTTTTGCCAGATCCACCCTTCTGTGACGCTATCGCCAGCACCCGCATTTGGACGACCCCAATCCATAGACACGAAACCTTGTCGGCCGGGTTTAACGGGCAGCAGCCTAATTTTCGGTAAAGGCCGAGTTCAGCGCGGCTGTGCCATGATCGTGCGATGACGGGATAGACCCGCAGGAGGAAAGGCGGTTAGGTAGTCTTGCACCACCATCAACACGGAAAGAATATCGTGCGGATCACCGCCTCCCTTCTCGCTACGTTCCTGCTCGCCCTGTTCATCGCGGGGCCTGCACCGGCGTCGACGAAGGAGGGCGTCGAAAAATGGAAGCAAGGCGCCTACAAGGAGGCCGTGATGGCCTGGCTGCCCCCGGCAGCGCGGGGCGACGCCAATGCGCTGTTCAATCTGGGCCTCGCCTCCCGCCAGGGACGAGGATTGCCTAAGGACCTGGAAAAGGCCGAGGATTTCTTTCGTCGCGCCGCCGAAAAGGGTCACAATCCGGCGCGCACCTATCTGGGCATCTTTCTGGCGCGAAAGGGCCAAGATGAGGAGGCAATTCGCCTGTGGCGGCAGGCGCAGCGCGCGGGGGAACCCTACGCGCACTATATGCTGGGCATAAAGATGTTCAACGGCGAGGGGGTGAAGAAGGACTGGCCCCGCGCCTATGCCTATATGCTGGTCGCGCGGAATTCCGGCCTGGCGCAAGCCGAGCGGGCGATCGTCAAGATGGATGCGAATATGCCGCCCGCCGTGCGGGAACAGGGACGCAAACTCGCCGATGACATGATGGCCGGCCGCAGCGATGGCGGCGGCGCGGAGCCGAAGGCCAGCAATGCGGAGCGGGCCGTTGCGGAGACTGGCGGCGACACGCCCCCCGCCCCGCCAACCACGCGCGGCGACAGCGTCCTTGCCAATCGCGAGGCCGTCCCCATCGACGCGGAAACCAACTCGACTGCATCCGTGCGACGGGCCAGTGGCTACCGCGTCCAACTGGGTGCCTATGGCCGAGAACCCCTTGCGAGAGAGGCGTGGGCGGCCATACGGGCCGCAAACCCCGAGATCCTACGCGACATGCAGCCTGTATTCCTGCAATTCGATGGCGGGATCCGCCTGCAGATTGGCGAGTTCGCAGATCGTTCAGAAGCCCGCGCGCTGTGCGGGCGGCTGGAGGCGGCCGGGCGGGCCTGCTTTGTCGCGCCAATCGTCTGAAAGACGCCCATGATCGTGTCGGTGGCTTAACGAAAAATTTGTGACAGGCGTCCTAAGCCGCGCCGAACGATCAAATTCAGGATCCGGGGGAAAAGCGTGGCTGAACCGATTTGGCTGCACGACAGGGTGAGCGAAAAATCCGCGCGCCCGATATGCATTCTCTCAACGAAAGCAGCCCGCTGGCCCTGCCGCATTGGCAGGCTGAGTGCCGCAGGCGCCTTCGTCGAAACCATGGCGCGCCCTACGCTTGGCAGTCCGCTCGTCCTTGTTCATCCGGTCATTGGCGGTATCGCCGGCACCGTCGCCGGTCACGCCCTGAATGGCGTATCGCTGTCGTTTGAATTGACCGAGGAATCGTCGGCCTTCGCGCTTGCTGCCACAGCCAATGACATGACGATTTCACCACCAGCCCCCGTACGCGCCTGCGAATAGGGTGCCCGGACCCTAATTTGCTGCGCCGGCGCCGAGCCCCACCGCATAGAGCACCGTCGACAGGTCGCCATTCCGAATCCTTGCATCGGCCGCCTTCGCAAGCGCAGGTTTGGCATGGTAGGCGATGCCGAGCCCCGCCGCCTCGACCATCAGCAGATCATTGGCGCCGTCCCCGATCGCGATCGCCTCGCTGCGGGTGATGCCGAGCGCAAAACATTCCTCGTCCAATACGGTCAGCTTGCGCGCCGCATCGACGATCGGCCCCTCCGTCAGCCCGGTCAGCTCTCCATCCTGCCGCTGCAGCACATTCGCCACCACCCGGTCGAAGCCGAGCGCCTGCCCCACCGGTTCGGCAAAGGCCGTGAAGCCGCCCGAGACGAGGACGGTGCGGATACCGGCCGCCTTCAGGCCCGCGATCAGCTGTTTAGCGCCCGAGGAGTGCTTCACACGCATGTTCAAACAGTCGGTGATCGAGCTTTCGGCGAGGCCCTTCAGCAGCGCGACTCGTTCGCGGAGGGCGCCCTCGAAATCCAGTTCGCCACGCATCGCCGCCTCCGTCACGGCGGCGACTTCCGCCTTCAGGCCGGCATAATCAGCCAGTTCGTCGATGCACTCGACGGTGATCATGGTCGAATCCATGTCGGCAACGAACAGCCGGCGGGCGCGGGTATCCTGCCGCTGCACGAAGATGTCGGCGTGTGGGAGGGCATCCTCCAACCGGTCGCGCAGGTGGCGGGGCTCGTCCGTCTGGCAGATGAGGTCGACGGCCCGCCCCTCCTGAATCCAATTCAGATTGTCGCTGCCGCAGGTTTCGCTGGCAAGCGCGGCGTCGCGGACCGATAGTGCCGAGGTGCCGACGATAGTGACGACGAACATGAAGACCTCCGATAAGCAGATGGTGGCGGTCATCGCAGGACCGACCGCCACGGGCAAGTCCGCGCGCGCGCTGGAACTTGCGAGATCGCGTAATGGCGTCATCATCAATGCCGACGCGTCGCAACTGTACCGCGATCTGCGCATTCTGTCGGCCCGCCCCTCTCCGCAGGAAGAGGCTGCCGCCCCACACCGCCTTTATGGTGTCAGGGATGGCGCCTCGCCGGCGTCGGCCGCAGAGTGGGCGGATATGGCGAAGGAGGAGATCGCGGCGGCGCATGCTGCCGGGTGCCTGCCCATTCTGGTGGGCGGCACCGGACTATACCTAAAGGTTCTGTTTGACGGGATTGCGCCCGTTCCCAACATCCGCGCCGACGTAAGGGACGAGGTGCGCGGGCTGTCTACCGGCGATCTGGCAGCGGCGCTGGCACGGGAAGATCCGGTCATGGCGGGACGGCTGCGGCCCAGCGATACGCAGCGGCTGGCGCGCGCGCTGGAGGTGCGGCGATCTAGCGGTCGATCGCTCGCGGACTGGCAGGAGGAAACGGCGGGCGGCATTCGGGCCGAAGTCGAGGCCGAGGTCCACCTGATCGACTTGCCAAGGGCAGACCTGTTTGCGCGCTGCAATACGCGGTTCGACGCGATGGTGCAGGCAGGGGGGATGGAGGAAGTCAGGGCTCTGGCGGAACGGCAGCTATCGCCAGATGCGCCGGTCATGAAGGCGATCGGCGTGCCGCCCCTGCTCGCCTATCTGAGGGGCGAGGTAGCCCTGGACGAGGCAGTGGATCAGGCGAAGCAGGACACGAGGCGCTACGCCAAGCGCCAGCAGACCTGGTTTCGTACGCAGGGGCCGAAGCTTAATTCGGCCCCTGCGCGTTAACCTTTACATTACAATAATTTAGCTTTTTTCTTCGGCATCTTCGGCGGGTACGGGGCGCTTCTCCATCACCTCGTCGACCATGCCGAAATCCTTTGCCTCATTGGCCGACAGGAACTTGTCGCGCTCGACAGCGGTCTCGATGGTGCCGATGTCCTGCCCGGTATATTTCGCCATCAGCTCGTTCATGCGATGCCGGATGCGAAGGATTTCCTTGGCGTGGATCTCGATATCCGTGGCCTGACCCTGCATGCCGCCAGATGGCTGGTGGATCATGATGCGCGCATTGTTCAGCGCGACACGCATGCCGGGCTCACCCGCGGCGAGCAGGAATGCGCCCATGGACGCGGCCTGACCCATGCAGACCGTACCAACGCGAGGACGGATATATTGCATGGTGTCATGGATCGCCATGCCAGCGGTGACGACGCCGCCCGGCGAGTTGATGTACATGTAGATGTCTTTTTTGGGATTCTCGCTCTCGAGATAGAGCAGCTGCGCCGTGATCAGCGTCGCCATGTGATCTTCGACCTGCCCCGTCACGAAGACGATGCGTTCCCTGAGCAGGCGGGAATAAATGTCAAAGGAGCGCTCGCCCCGGTTCGACTGTTCGATGACGATAGGGACGAGAGCGGACATCGGGTCTTGCATAGTGGGTCTTTCGTTCGGGAACTGCGTATCACAAGAAGTCGGATGACCGCGCGCCCAAGTCAAGGGCGCCCGCCCCCCGTCTCGTAACGAAACGGGGGGATTGAACGCTTACTTCTTTGCGGCAGGCTTTTTCGCAGCGGCCTTCTTGGCTGCCGGCTTTGCGTCGGCCTTTTCGTCAGTCTTGGCTGCGGCCTTCTTGGGTGCGGCTTTCTTGGCCGGTGCCTTCTTGGTGGAGGCTTCCGCATCCGCAGCAGGCTCGGCCGCCTTCTTGGCCGGAGCTGTCTTCTTGGCTGCCGCCTTCTTTGCAGCGGGCTTGCTGTCCTCGGCGTCGTCCTTTTTCGCGGGAGTCTTCTTTGCCGCCGCCTTGCTCTCTCCGGCTTCGCTGTCCTTTGCCGGAGCTTTCTTTGCAGCGGCCTTTTTCTTCGGCGCCGCCTTCTTCGGTTCCGGCGTTTCGTCCTCGTCCTCAATTGCGGCGGTCAGGTCTTCGCGTGTGACCTTGCGCTCTTCGAGTTCCGTATTTTCAAGAAGGAAATCAACAACCTTGTCCTCAAAGAGAGGCGCACGCAGCTGGGCAGCGGCCATCGGATTTTCGCGGAAATATTTCACGACCTCTTCCTGCTGGCCCTGATATTTCTGCGCTTCCTGGAAGATCAGCTGGTTCATTTCCTGCTGGGAAACCTGCACGCCCTGCTGCTGGCCGATTTCCGACAGAAGCAGGCCGAGGCGCACGCGGCGTTCCGCAATACGACGATAATCGTCCTTCTCCGCCTCCAGCTCCTTCATCGCCGCGTCCTTGTCGTCGGCATGGGACGCTTCGTGCTCAAGCTGCTGCCAGATCTGGTCGAATTCAGCCTCAACCATGCTGGGGGGCACGTCGAAATCGTAACGCGACGCCAGCGTGTCGAGAAGCTTGCGCTTCATGTGCGTGCGGGTGAGGTTCTGCAGTTCCTGATTCAGCTGACCGCCGAGCAGTTCCTTCAACTGATCCAGGCCTTCGAGGCCCAGATTCTTTGCCATTTCGTCGTCGACCTTGGCTTCCTTCGGCTTGCGAACCTCGTTCACCGTGACGGCGAATTCGGCATCGCGACCCTTGAGGTAGGCGACGTTGTAATCTTCTGGGAAAGTGACCTTCACGGTTTTCGAATCATTTGCCTTCACGCCGACAAGCTGATCCTCGAAACCGGGAATGAGACGGCCGGAGCCAATCTCCACAGTCATGTCTTCGCCGGTGCCGCCCTCGAAAGGTTCCCCGTCGACCGTGCCGACGAAGTCCATGGCGACGACATCGCCCGTTGCAGCCTTGTAGCTCTTGGGCGCTGCCTCGAAGGATTTCTGCTGCTCGGCAAAGCGCTGCAGCGCCTCCTGCATTTCGTCCTCGCCCGCCTCTACGACGAGCTTTTCGAGCTTGATCGGTTCCATATCACCGACATCGACGGAAGGCAGGACCTCCAGCTCCATGCCGAATTCGACATCCTTGCCCGCCTCACCGGATTTCAGGTCGACCGAAGGCTGGCCTGCCGGACGCAGTTCCTTTTCGGACATGACCTTCTGCACGCCCTCCTGAACGGCCTTTTGCAGGGCTTCGCCATACAGCGCCTCTCCGTGCATCTTGCGCACCAGATTGGTCGGCACCTTGCCGGGGCGGAAGCCGGGCATGCGAATCGTCTTCGAAACCTGCGTCAGTTGCGCATCGACACGGGCATCCATGTCCGCCGACGGAATGGTGACGGTGTAGGCGCGGGCGAGGCCCTCGTTCTTCGTTTCTTCGATACGCATGGGTATATGTCGGCCTTCTGTTATTCTGAGCTGTCGCGAGCAGCGGGCGAGTGGTGCGGACGAAGGGACTCGAACCCCCACATCTTTCGATACCTGGACCTAAACCAGGCGCGTCTACCAATTCCGCCACGTCCGCATGTGAATAGGAAGCGCCGCGCTCTATAAGAGATGGACGAATAGGGCAAGGCGGGAGGCTTTGGCCTGATGCAGACACGCCATGGTCGGCTCTAACGCCGCGAAGCTGGCGAGATTGCCCTGGTTCGCGGCGTTTGGCTGTCGGTGATTGGGCCCGAGTCGGGCTGTGGTCGGCACCGGGCATTTCCTACGTCCGGCATTCACTGCCGAACATACGAAGTTTAAGTCACCCCGCGGGGTCCAGGCGGGCGCCTATCAGAAACTCTATATTGCCTGCCGGGCCGGTGATCGGGCTTTGCGTGATGCCGAGGACGGTCCAGCCCATAGTGGTGGCTAGCCATTCACGCACATCCGAGCAGACGCGCTCGTGGACGGCGGGATCGCGGACGACGCCGCCCTTTTCGACATGGGCGGGTCCAGCCTCGAACTGCGGCTTGATAAGCGCCACGAGAAAAGCGCCCTGGGCCGCAAAGCCGAGCGGTGTTTCCAGCACCTTTGCAAGCCCGATGAAGCTGGCATCGCAGACAATTATATCGATGGGTTCGGGGATCTGATCCGGCGTCAGGTGACGTGCGTTGGTTTGTTCGTGCACCTGGACGCGCTCGTCCTGGCGCAATTTCCAGGCGAGCTGGTTGGTACCGGAATCGACAGCATAGACACGCCGCGCGCCCTGGGTCAGCAACACGTCTGTGAAGCCTCCGGTCGAGCTGCCGACATCGAGGCCGACCATGCCCGCCGGGTCGATACCGAAGTGTCGAAGCCCGTGTTCCAGCTTCAACCCACCGCGGGAAACCCACGGGTGGTCCTTTCCGCGAACCTCCAGCGGCGCATCGGCGGCCAGCACATCGCCGGCCTTCGCGATGCGGCGCTCGCCCGAATAGACCAGCCCCGCCATGATGAGCGCCTGCGCCCGCGAGCGGCTTTCCACGAGGGCGCGCTCGGTCATCAGGAGGTCGACGCGTTTCTTGGCGGGCATGACAATCGGGCCTTGGTATATACTCTTTTAACCCCCTCATGACATGGTCGCGAGCGGGATGCGACGGGAAGGATTTGACGTCTTGCCGACGCGAACTCTTCCTCGCAAAGCGGAAGTTGCTGCGTTAAGGATATGCGATCCCGAAACAATGCGTTTTCGCAACGAAAGTTTGATTCCATCATGTTCAGCCGATTTCTTTCTTTCCTGAGCCAAGACATGGCCATCGACCTCGGCACGGCGAACACGCTCGTCTATGTGCGCGGTGAGGGGATCGTGCTGAACGAACCGTCAGTGGTCGCCATCGAGATGATCGACGGCCGCAAGAGCGTGAAGGCGGTCGGCAGCCAGGCGAAGATGATGATGGGCAAGACCCCCGGCACGATCGAGGCGATCCGACCGCTGCGCGACGGCGTCATCGCAGATATCGACGTCGCCGAGCAGATGATCAAATATTTCATCCAGAAGGTGCAGAAACGGAAATTTTTCTCCAACCCCGAAATCGTCATCTGCGTGCCGTCGGGCTCGACCAGCGTCGAACGACGCGCCATTCGCGACGCGGCGAACAATGCGGGCGCAAGCTCTGTCTATCTGATCGACGAACCGATGGCCGCTGCGATCGGTGCCGGCATGCCGGTAACGGAACCGATCGGGTCCATGGTGGTGGATATTGGCGGCGGCACGACCGAGGTCGCCGTCCTGTCGCTGCGTGGGCTTGCCTATACGACGAGTGTCAGGACCGGCGGCGACAAGATGGACGATTCCATCGTGTCCTATGTGCGGCGCAATCATAATTTGTTGATCGGCGAGACGACGGCAGAGCGGATCAAGGAAACCATCGGCACCGCAAAGCCGCCGCGCGACGGAGTCGGCGAAACGCTGGACATCAAGGGCCGCGACCTGATGAACGGCGTGCCAAAGGAAATCACCATCAACCAGGCGCAGATCGCCGAAGCATTGTCGGAACCGGTCAGCCAGATCGTCGAAGGCGTGCGTCAGGCGCTGGAAAATACGGCGCCGGAACTTGCCGCCGACATCGTCGACCAGGGTATCGTCATGACCGGCGGCGGCGCGCTGCTGGGGCAATTGGACGAGGTGATCCGCGACGCAACCGGCCTGCCCGTCACGGTCGCCGACGACCCCCTGACCTGCGTTGCCATCGGCACCGGCCGTGCGCTGGAAGAAGATGTCTATCGAGGCGTGCTGACCACGCAGTAATCGCCGCGAACAGGGAGACAAGCGACTGTGGCCTGGCCGCCCCGAAAGGTACGAAGCGGCACGACGCGGCGACAGCGGACCCTTGCCTTCCTGGGACGCAGCTTTCTGCTGCTGGTCATCGGGATGGCGCTGGGCCTGCTGATCATGAGCCGGTTCGCGCCGGACCGGTCCGAAGGGCTGCGCGGCATCGGCGCAGACATGGTCGCGCCGATCTGGCAGGTCGTGCAGGTGCCGGTGGAAACGGTGGCCGGGATCTGGAACAATGCCAGCGCCTATATGGACGCTGCCCGTCGCGTAAAAGTGCTGGAACGGCGCGAGGCGCTGTACCGGCAAGAGCGTCTGAAATACGAAAACGCGCTGCGCGAAAACCGCGAGATGAAGCGCCTGCTGGACGTCGTCGATCCGGCACCCGAGCAGGTAGGCGTGTTTGCCGTTTCCGGCGCGGCAGGAGGCGCCTATGCCGCGCAGGCCCTGATTTCCGGCGGGTCTCGTAACGGCGTCGATGCAGGCCAGCCAGTCAGGAGCGACGTCGGCCTGATCGGTCGTACGCTGGAAGTCGGACGTTCCTCCTCCCGCATCATGCTGATCACCGATCCGGCCAGCCGTATTCCGGTCCGCGTTGTCAGGACAGGCCTGCCCGCCCTCGTCATCGGGACCAACCGACCGACAATGGATGTCGACCTGACCGGGCCGACGTCCAATCAGGTGGCGATCGGCGACCGGCTGGTGACGTCGGGTGACGGCGGCCTGTTCGCCCCTGGCATCCCCGTAGGCACCATCGTCGCCACGGGGGGAGAAATGCCCCGCGCCCGTCCCGCAGCCATCCCATCCCTGGCCCAAATGGTGATCGTGGACCGCCCCTATATCAGCGAGTTGACCCCGTCGCCGCCTGTCGACGATGACAATGCGCCGGAGCAGGCGCTGCCGCAGGCTTCGCCGTCCGCCCCATGAAGCCACCCATCAAGGACCGGGGTTATGTAAGCCACCGACCATGGGGATCGCTGTCCAACCGGGAACGCGGCACCATCGTCGCCAGCAGCCTGCGTGCGTTCATCGCCCCCATCATCGTGTTCGTGGGACTTTGCCTGTCCACCGCGCCGCTGTTCACGCCCTGGCCGGCCTGGCCAAACCTGGGCCTGGCGCTCGTTTTTTTGTATGCGCTGTACCGGCCCAATCAATTGCCGGTCTGGGCGGCCATGCCGCTGGGCATCGTCGCGGATGTGGTCTTTGCAATGCCGCTGGGCGTGAATGCCGTGCTTCTGCCCCTGTTCATGTTGGCCATCATATGGATGGATCAGCGAACGGCGCGCGTGCACTGGTTGGCTGACTGGCTGGTATCGGTCCCTTTCATTTTGGGATATCAGCTTATCTTATGGAGGCTGTGCCTGCTGGTGGGCGAGGTGGATGCCCCCGCCCTGCCCTTCATAACGCAGGGCCTTGCCACGCTGGCGGCCTTTCCGCTGGTCGCGTCAATTTTCGTCAGGACGCAGCGCCGCTTTGTCGACAAGGTCAAGGAATGAAATCGGACGTCGAAAGAGACCGCACATTTACGCGCCGCGCCCTTTTCGTGGGCGGTTTGCAGGCCGCCGCGGGCGCTCTGATCGGCGGACGCATGGTGTATCTGAGCGTCTTCGAGGGGGAAAAATACGCGACGCTGGCCGAGGATAACCGGGTGGCGGTTCGCCTGATTTCCCCCCGCCGGGGCTGGCTGACCGACAGGACCGGGCAGCCGCTGGCCATCAATCAGCCGGAATATACGCTGGAACTGATCCCCGAACAGGTGCCCGATATCGCGGCCACTCTGCGGCAGTTGCAAGAACTGATCGTACTGACGCCGGAGGAAATCAAACGGATCGAGGAAGAGGCGGGAACGCGCCCAGGCTATCTGCCCATACAGGTGGCGGGGAACGTCGATTGGGAGGCCTATACCGCCATCAATGTCCGCCTGCCCGAACTGGACGGTGTGCAGCCGGTGCGCGGGTTCAGCCGCTATTATCCAGATGGCGAGGCCGTCGGCCATCTGATGGGCTATGTCGCCGCCCCGACCCGCGAACAATATCTGGAGGCGGATAAAGACCCGCTGTTCCTGCACCCTGCCTTCAAGGTGGGCAAGGACGGCGTCGAACGCACAATGGACGAACGGCTGCGCGGTGAACGCGGTGCCCGGCGCGTGGAGGTCAATGCGCGCGGACGTATCATTCGCGAACTCGATACACGCCCCGACACGCCGGGCGAGAATATCCGCCTGTCCATCGACCGCGATTTGCAGGTTTTTGCGGCCCGGCGGATCGGACCGGAATCGGGTTCCGTCGTTGTTCTCGATACGATGACGGGCGAGGTGCTGACGATGGTGTCCATGCCCGCATTCGACCCCAATGCCCTGTCCGACGGCATCAGTTACAAGGAATGGGACGCCCTGACCGGGGACGAGATGAACCCCCTGATCAACAAGAGCATTCAGGGGCTTTATCCGCCGGGATCCACCTTCAAGCCGGTCACGGCACTGGCGGCGCTGGCCAATGGCGTCGACCCGCTAGACCGGGTTATCTGCAATGGCGGCTATCAGCTGGGTCGGCACCGGTTCGCCTGCTGGCGTCGCGGCGGCCATGGCTATGTCGACCTGGACAAATCCATCTACCAAAGCTGCAACGTCTATTATTACACGCGCGGACGGCAGATCGGCATCGACGCCATCCACAGCATGGGCGCCAAGCTGGGCCTGGGCCAGACCTACGACACCTTGCAATTGCCGAACCAGAAGGGCGGTATTCTGCCCGACCCGGCCTGGAAGCAGGAGCGCTACGATCAGGACTGGCTGGTGGGCGAGACGCTGAATTCATCCATCGGCCAAGGTTATAATGCCCTGTCGCCGCTGCAACTGGCCGTAATGGTGTCGCGCGTCGCATCCGGAAAGAAGATCATGCCGACGCTACTGGCCGGCGTCGGCGAAACCAGAGAAGCGGTGGACATTGACCCCGAACATATGGCCGCCGTCCGGCATGCCATGGATCTATGCGTCAACGGGCCCGCCGGCACAGCCGGTCGATCCCGCCTGCCACTGGAAAATGTGCGCATGGGAGGAAAGACCGGTACGGCGCAGGTGCGCGCCCTCGCGAAAAACCGGGGCGGTTCGATCCCCTGGAAATACCGGGACCACGGCCTGTTCGTGGCGTTCGCGCCGGTAGAAGAGCCGCGCTATGCGATCAGCGTCACCATCGAACATGGCGGTGGCGGGTCGGTGGCGGCGGCGCCTGTCGCGAAGGATGTGATGACGTTCCTGTATGACAAGGACAAGGCGATGCAGTCGCTGACGCGGCTGGAGGAAGGCTGGAACCGCGACCGCATTTCCGCCGAGCTTGTTCCCTCCCCCGAAACGGAGGCCGCGCGTGGCGACCCTCGCCCTACCTGATCGCATAGGCCGCCTGCCCTGGCTGCCTATGGGGGCCATATTGGCGCTCGGCCTGTTCAGCCTGCTGGTGCTTTATTCGGCGGCGGGTGGATCGACTGCGCCATGGATGACGAATCAGGGCATACGTTTTGCCGCACTGTTCGTGATGATGCTGGTGCTGAGCCAGTTCGACGTCACCTTCTGGCTGAAATGGGCCTATCCCTTCTACGGCGCATGCTTCGTCATGCTGGTGGGGGTCGAGGCGGTCGGCCAGTTGGGCGGCGGTTCGCAACGTTGGCTGAATCTGGGCATCATCAATCTGCAGCCGTCCGAACTGATGAAGATCGCCGTAGTGCTGGCCCTGGCGCGCTATTTCCACACTCTGCCACGGGTGAGGACGGCGGCGCTAAGCAGTCTTGTCCTGCCCGCCATCGTTATCGCGTTTCCTGCAGCGCTTGTCATGTTGCAGCCCGACCTCGGCACGGCGCTGACCATAATCTTGGGCGGGGCGACGATCGTCTTTCTGGCGGGCGCGCGCTTGTGGCTGTTTCTGACCGCCGGTGCCGCGGCCATCGTCGGCGTCCCGCTCGCCGTAAAGTTCCTGCTGAAGGAATATCAGCAGCGGCGCGTGCTGATATTCCTGGACCCGGAAGCGGATCCTCTTGGCGCAGGCTATCACATCACGCAGTCCAAGATTGCCATCGGATCAGGCGGCGTCGGCGGTAAGGGTTTCCTGTCGGGCACACAGAGCCATCTGCAATATCTGCCGGAGCAGCACACCGATTTCATCTTCGCGACGATGGCCGAGGAATGGGGCCTGATCGGCGGATTCTTTGTGCTGTTCTGCTATGCGATCATTCTTAGCTGGGGCGCCCATACTGCACTGACAGCGAAGGCGGTGTTTTCCCGCCTGGCTGCGATGGGGCTGACCGTGACGCTGTTCTTCTATGTCTTCATCAACCTTGCCATGGTCATGGGCTTCGCACCGGTGGTGGGCATCCCCCTGCCGCTGATGAGCTATGGCGGCAGCGCCATGCTGACGGCGCTTTTGCTGATGGGAATCCTGATCTCAATCCATCATCAGAAGGACCGTGTACGCCTGCGCGACGGGCCGGGGCGTTTCTAAGCCTTTACAAGCGTCGCACACGCCCCTACATGCGCCGCTTCCCGGATGTACCACCTCCGGACGGCGGCCCCTTTCGCGGCCCCAGTGGATGCATAGCTCAGTTGGTAGAGCAGCTGACTCTTAATCAGCGGGTCCTAGGTTCGAGCCCTAGTGCATCCACCATTATTTTTATTGGCGTTTTTCCGGTTTCCAGTCAGACGCGCCATCCTCAGTTGGGCGGTCAGTTGGGAGTTTCCCCTGTTTTCGAGCTTCCGAATGGCGCTTGCCGCCAGCCCGGAATCGCGTTTCAGATAGTGCGCGTCGCGTATCGCGCCGACATCCTTGAGGCTGTGCCCGGTTATCGTCGCAATCTCCGCTTCGCTGCACTCCGCCAGCGCCAGCCGGGTCACGGCATTCCCGCGCAGATTAGGGGATGTGCCGCCCACGAAGGACATAGAAAATGACTGACCATCTTCACGTTCTCACGGGCGGTCCGGGTTCGGGCAAAACCAGTCTGATCAATGCCCTGTCCGGCGAGGGAATCCGAACCATGCCAGAGGCTGGCAGGGCGATCATCCAGGATCAAACGGACATTGGGGGCACCGCTTTGCCTTGGGATGATCGAAAAGCCTTTGCGGCATTGATGCTAGCATGGGAAATGCGTTCCTACCGTGAGGCCGCGAGCGCCGACGGTCCCGTCATCTTTGATCGCGGCATTCCTGACGTAATCGGCTATCTGCGGCTGTGCGGGCTGCCCGTGCCCACTACCGCGATTCGGGCAGCCGAGCAGCGGCGCTATGCAAGCAAGGTCTTCATCGCTCCGCCTTGGCCAGCCATCTTTCAGGAGGACACCGAACGCAAACAGAGTCCGGCAGAAGCTGAAGCGACCTATTATACCATGATCGATGTATATTCGGAGCTAGGTTACACGCTGGTCACGCTCCCTCGGATGTCAGTTGCCGCACGAACGAAGTTTGTTCGCGAGCAGATAGGCTAATTTCCCAACTGTCATTGTTCTTGGAGCGGCAGCCATGATTAGCTGTCTATCATATGGATGGACTTCCAGCGCCGGTTGGACAAATCCGTAGCCGCCTCAAATGATCGGGGCCCTCAGGGCGAAGTCGGGAAGCATTCGCCTGTCCAGAGCCTTCAGTGTTTGCGGTCCAATTCAGCGCATCAGGCCAAGCACGCGTCGACCAGGCGATCAAATTGCCCCCCACCCCGCATTGGATCGGCAACAGGCATTCCCAGCCGCGCGCTTTCACGCTCCATCAGCGCAACCGCATCTTCTTCGGACAGGCGGGAGGTATTGAACGAGACACCTGCACATCGCACTGCCTTGTTGGTGAGCGATGCATGGCGAAGGTTCAGGTCGAGGGCGTCTTCAACCGTTGCGACGGGGAAGCCTGCGGTGCCCAGCATTCTGGTGCGGCCGGGCTCATGACAGACCACCAGCACGTCAGGTTGGCTTCCGTGGAGAAGCCCGAGCGAAACAGGCGCATAGCCAGGATGGAACAGCGATCCTTGCCCTTCGATGACATCCCAATGATCCTCCGCAGCGGCGGGCGAAAGGATTTCGGCGGCGCCCGCTTCGAAATCTGAGACCACCGCGTCCATCGGCATGCCGCCGCCCGCAATCATAATGCCGGTCTGTCCGGTCGCGCGAAAATCCGTGTTCTTGCCACGGGCAACAAACGCAGCGGTCAGCGCCATCGCGGTATATTTTTTCCCGAGATGACAATCCGTGCCGACGGTGAGGAGGCGTTTGCCCGTCCGTTTCGCGCCTGTTGCCACGGGAATATTTGCAGGGGGTGTGCGGATGTCGATGAGCCTGCGCCCGTGGCGGGCTGCCGCTTCGACCAGTTCGGGAATATCGCCAAGCCTCGCATGAAGTCCATTCACCAGGTCGAGCCCGACGGTGATGGCTTCTAACAGAGTGGGAATCCAGGCGGCGGAAATGAGCCCGCCGCGATTGGCCACCCCAATCACGAGCGAGCGGGCACCTCGCTCGGTGGCTTCAGCGAGGCTGATGCGGGGTAACCCGGTCGCAACTGCATCGTCCGAGGTCACATATTCGCCGATGCATTTCTCGGGCGCCCAATCGCGAAGGCCAAAGGCTGTCTTTGCATAGCCGGGTTCGGTTTCGTCACCCAGAAACAGCAGATAGGGCTGTGGCAGAACGACAGTGGTGGTCATGAGAATCCCTTTGTCAAAGATGTTGGTTTCGCGCTCGGCAAATGGCGTTTGTCGGAAGGGGCCGGGTTAGGCGGCGCCGATACACCGGCCCCAGACAGTTTCGGGGCACCAAACGGTTCCGTCCCGATATTCGATGCTAAGCTCGCGATCCTGGGCGAGAAATGTCGGCCCATCGAGATCGACGATGTCGCACAGCTGACCGAGAATGAAGGCTGGCGCCATCGCGAGGCTCGATCCAGTCATGTTTCCGACCATCACGTCCAGGCCGAGTTGGCGGGCGGTCTCCGCCATCGCAAGCGCCTCGGTCAGGCCGCCGCTCTTGTCGAGCTTGATATTGACGACATCGAACCGCCCGACGAGCCCGGAAAGATCGGCGCGTGTCAGTGCGCTCTCATCTGCGGCGATGGGAATGGAGCACTTAAAGCCGTCGAGATCAGCCTCGGCACCCCGTGGTAATGGCTGCTCAAGGAGCGAAACGCCCGCGGCCTCCAGAACGGGAAGGAGTTTCGCGAGCGCCTTCACATCATAGCCTTGATTGGCGTCCACCCCGAGCCAACAATCGGGGCGGGCTCGACTGACCACCCTTACGCGTTCACTATCCACCGCGAGGTCGCCCGTCAGTTTGAGCTTAAGCGCGCGGGCGATCGAATAATCAGCCGCGGCATTCGCCATCAGATCGGGCGCTTCGGCGCCGAGCGTGAAGGCCGTGAGGAGGGGGCGTGGCTCGCCAATACCAGCAAGATCCCAGACTGCGCGTCCGGTCTGGCGAGACTCGAGTTCCCAATATGCGCAGTCGAGTGCATTTCGCGCGCCGCCGGCGGGCAAGCGATCTTGCAGGCCAGCGCGACCGATTCCCGCTTCAATGTCACCCCGCACGTCTTCGAGCGCGGCAATCATCGTGTCGAGATTGTCGTCAAGATAATAGACGCCGGTTGCCTCACCACGCCCCGCATTTTCACCGTCGCTTAATGTCACGACCGCGACCGGGGTACTTGTGAACAGATGCCCTGTAATGCGAAACGGTTTGTTTAATTTCAGATCTTCAACGGCGATACTCATCGTCAGCCTGTCGGTCGACATGACTGGCTCCTTATCGATCCAGGAAAGGGCTATTGAACAGGAAATAGTCGCGGATCGACCGGGACATGTCGGCGATGACTGGCTCGCCGCCTTCTTCCCCCAAGGGCCCCTTTTTGATGAAAGCCACGATGACGATCTGCCCGGCGTCGTCCGGCAGCGTGACGACGCCCACATCATTGACCGAACCGCCGAGCGTTCCCGTCTTGTCGGCGACGACCGTTCCCGCGGGCATGCGACCCCGGATGCGGGCGACGCCGGTGGTTGTCCGTTCCATTATACCAGTTAGGATTTCCGTACTTTCCGAACTCAGGAACTTTCCCGAGAAGAGGCCGGTAAGAAGTGTCGCCATGCCGCGGGGCGTCGCCGTGTTCTGAGGTGCATTGTAATAATGCGGGTGCGGGGTGTGACTGCCGTCGGGAACCTGGCCGGCATCGACGGCCGCCTTGTAGACCGCGTTGAAGGGGCCGCGCGGCAGTTTCAGAAACCGCTGAAGCGATGCCGCTGTATCCTCGTCTACGCGGACGTCGGTGATGTTATTTTCCTGCAACCAGGCCGTGACGGCAGGCGCCCCGCCCGCGATTTTCACCATGACATCGGTCGCCGTATTGTCGCTGACTGTGAGCATGAGTTCGAGCCAGTTGAGAAGCGAGAGGCTGACCCCGGGGTGGATCAGGTGATCGGCGATGATGGGGGACGGCACGCGCATATCCTCTTCAAGAAGAATCATCTGATCGAGGCGCAACCGGCCGGCATCCACATCGGCAAATATCTTGCCTGCAACGGCGACCTTGAACGTGCTTGCCATGGGGAATGGCTCATCAAGCGCCATTCCGATCACCGGCCCCTCTCCATCGAGACGCCAGGCAGCGACGCCGACAACGCCTTCAGAATCCTTCGCGATGCGTTCGAGTTCATTCGTGAGCAAGACGACGGCGGCATCGCCCGCTGGCGGATTCGTCTGCGCATTGCTGACTGTCGCGCAGCTCAAAAGCACTGCCAGCGTCGTTCCTAAAACCATCTTCATGCCGAATTCCTCTCGAAAATCTGAAAAAGCCTAAATGTGAGTTGACGGATGAATGGCGAGGCCGCCGGTAAAGGGCGCTGTCCCCCTGCCATGAATGATCAGGCCACTCCGGATGACAAACTCATGTGTCGGGTTGGGTCGGGACCAGGCGTGAAAGTTCGGACTGGTCAGCAATGCGGCGACCGCACGTGTCATGAAGGTGAGAATTCGCATTCTGGGTGACCTCTATTTTTTGGCGGGCGTCGATTGGAAAGGACGGGTACAGGCCAGCAGGTCCGTCGACGGCGGCGCAGAATTGGAGGAGCGCAGGCCACGAGACGTGGGTCGTTCAAGCATCCCCGAACTTGCAAAGCGCACAGCGCGGGCAAGGAAGGATGGCACCACAGAGAGATGGTCCTCATCATCAAATTCTACATACCTGACCTCAAGTTGCGGCGGCCCCGCGTCGCGTAATCTTTGCGCAAGCCAGCGAGCATGATCGACCTGCGCCATCTCGCGCGTGATACAGCGGCTCATCTTCACCACGGCGGCGCGATCTTCTGCCGCTACCGAGGATGCCGCCAGTGCGTCCTGCGCGGGAGATGATCTTTGCTCGAGACCGCCTACAGTGATCAGCAAGCGTCGGGGAGCAGGTAAGTCGCGTTTTGCAAAAGCCTGCAATTCCCGGTTGATGGCGCGGTCCCCCCACCAGATGCTCGGACTGCCCGCGGCATAGGTCTGGAATGAATCCGGGCGGGTGAACAAGGCGTGCAGGACCAGCAATCCGCCGAGCGAATGCCCCACCAGGGTTTGCTGCGATCCATTGATCCGAACGCGCTTCGCAACCGCTGGTTTGACCATGGTTTCGATGAAAGTCAGGAACGCGTCGGCTCCGCCAATCGCGCCATAGGGCGGATCGAAACGGTTGTTCGGCAAGGTTGCACGATCCGCCGGGATCGTCATGTCAAACATCCTGCGGTCATTGCTGAACTGCGGATATCCGATCCCCACGATCACGGTAGGACCGAGCAAGTCTTCTTGAAGCCGCGCCGTTTCGACAAGCGTCGCAAAGGACCACTGGGGATCGAGTGCATAGATGACCCGATATCCTGTGGCTGGCGCCGGGATTTGCGGGAGGGCGATGGAGACCGAATAGACGTCACCTTTCGCGGAGGTCATCGACCATTGCTCTGTCCGCTCGATGCTGAAATCGGCTTCCGCGCGGGCGGGCAAGGCGACCGACGCCAGCAGCAACGCGCCGACCAAACCGCCTGCCCCGCCCTGCCGTCCGGTCAGGCTAACGCGCCGGGGCCGTAGAAAAGTAGAGAGAGGCCGAAATTGTCGCCTCTGACGCTTTTTCCTAGCCGGACGCGACCCTCGTTGGGACGCAATCGGCGAAAGCGCAGCCGCGACCAAGCCCGAAAACAGTGCCGCGCAGGTGGAGCTTTGCATCGTTAACATCTCTGCCCCCATTGCCATCAATCGCTTGTGCGGGAACTGCCATCAACCGCCCGGCCATCGCGTAGCAAGCCATGTGCTCGCCTATGGTCAAAGAGATAATCGCGGCCCATGTTGTCCGATATGTCATAGTTATGATATGGAGCAGTCATGGGGGGTGCGGGATTTCAATCCGGTTCAAATATAGAGTCGCAGCCCGCGATGGCCCCCGTCGTGCGGCTGGCAGCCAGGCTGCAACGGGCCGTTCAAGAGAGTAATGCGTTCGAAGAGCTTTGCGCGGAGCTCGCGACGTTTATCCCGTTCCAGAATTTCATCGTTTATGTTTTTCGAGACAGCGCGCCCCCCGTCCTCACTCAAACCAATCTCGGCTTGCCATGGCTTCAGAACCGGATGAGCGATTATATAAATGGCCTTTATGCGCTCGACCCGTTTCATCGGCTGACCGTGGAAGGTGCAACCGGTCTGTTCCGGATGCAGGACATCATGCCAGAGGCGTTTCTAAAGTCAGAATATTTCAAACACTTCTACCATGACACGAGCGTCGTCGACGAGGTGCGCTACGTCGTCCGGGCATCGCCGGACACATCGATCCACATCTTCATCGAGCGCGAAGGGAAGGACAATCTCTTCAACAAGGCGGAGATGCAGATTCTCCAAGATTTGACGCCGCTCGTCTGCGCCTTCGTCGAAGCGCAGCAAAACTGGCAGCGTCAGACGCTTCAGGCGCCCGCATCGGGCGCCCCATTATTCGATCTTCGCACGCAGATCGAAGGGCTGAACGGTGGCGTGTTGACCCCTCGGGAGGTCGACACCGTCGAGCTTATGCTCAAGGGGCATTCGACCAAGTCGCTCGCCCGTGTCCTCAGCATCGACGGCGGCACGGTCGCAAATCACAAGCGCAATATTTATTTCAAGCTGGATGTTCATTCAGCCGCCCAATTGTTCGACCTGTTCCTGCGAAGCCTGACGCTGGACGGCTAGGCGATCTCACCGCCCTTCTGTGCTATCTTTGATATTTCGCTCCCGCGCGCGCGGGCCTAGCCTCGGCCTTTTCCGGCCAAGAGGCGAGCTTTGACCCAGGAATTTTCCAATCTTCCTCGCCGCCTGAGTGGTTGGTCGCTGGGCGCGATCACAATCGGAATTGTGATCGGCAGCGGAATATTCCGTTCACCTTCGGAAATCGCCGGACTGGTCGGAACCCCTGGCAACGTCCTTTTGGTCTGGCTCGCTGGCGGACTGGTCACGATGTGCCTCGCGCTCAGCCTCGCCGAACTTGCCGCCATGTTTCCGCGCTCGGGCGGACTTTATTCTTATTTGCAGGAGGCTTTCGGCAACCGGGCCGCGTTCCTGTTCGGTTGGACCTTCTTCCTTATCAACCCCGCTAATTGGGCGGCGGTCTCACTCATTTTCGCGGACTATATATCCGCCGTCTATCCACATGGCGCCGGTTACGCAAAATGGCTCGCAACGGGCGCCATCCTGCTTGTCAGCCTTGTGAACATCGTTTCGATACGGCTCTCCAGCCAGTTCAACTGGCTATTCACGGTCATAAAAGGCCTGGCCCTTCTTGGTCTTTCGGCTGGAATCCTGCTTTCGTCGCAAGGCGTATCCTTGCCTGGGGTCGACCCGGGATTCAGGCCGACCGTGGGCGGCTGGGGTGCCGCGCTCATTGCGGTGCTCTGGCCATTCGAAGGCGTTGCCGCAGCGGCTGCGCTGGCCGGTGAAGTCAAAAATCCGCAGCGCAACCTTCCGCTTGGGCTGATCGGCGGCACGCTTTTCGTCATGCTCACCTATTTGCTCATCAATGCCGCCTTCCTGAGCGCTCTTTCCGTTCCCGCGATCGCGGCCTCCCCGTTCGTGGCCGCTGACGCGGCAAGAGCCGTAATGGGGGACTGGGGCAGTACCATTATCGCCGTTGCCGCCATCATCGCTACATTCGGTGCGCTCCTTGCGGGCGGGACCTGTGACCCGCGCGTGCTCTTCGCGATGGCGGAAGACAGGCTCTTCTTTTCAAAGGTCGGCGCAGTCCATCATCGATTCCAGACGCCGCATGTCGCCATCATCGTCACCGCCCTGTTGGCGGTGGCCTATGTGTGGGTCCGTACGTTCGAAGAGCTGGCCGCGCAGTTCGTGCTGCGCATGTGGGTTTTTTACGGCTGGTGCGTTATCGGGCTCATCAAGCTACGCATAAGTCGTCCCGACCTGCCGCGACCCTATAAAGTGCCCTTATATCCCTTCCTGCCTGTCATATTCGTCCTTGCAAGCGGGGCCTTGCTGGCCAATGCCTTTGTCGAGATGCCGGTCACCAGTCTCGCCAATCTTGTCGTTATTCTACTCGGACTCCCGATATATTGGCTGTGGGTCTCTGCGAGAGGCAAGCAGGATTCCGGGGCAGCCGACCGCAGCGGCTAGTCGGCGGCAGGCAGCTCGGGCCGGCGGATGGGGCGTCCCGGAAAGGCGCTGCGGTCGAGCACCCCCTTTGCGATCACCGGGGTTCCCGAGACAATGACCCATCTCATCCCTGAAGAGGATTGCGACGGTGTGCTGAAGGTCGCACGATCAGTTACTGCTTCGGGATCGAAGACGCTGATGTCGGCATCCGCCCCCACCTGAAGTCGGCCTTTGGAACGCATTTGCGGAACCGCTTTCTCGAGAATTTGTGCAGGCACCAGCGTTATGCGTCGCAGCGCATCGGGCAAGCTGATGAGGCGACGCTCCCGGACATATTCGCGCAAGAAGCGCGAAAAAGTCCCGGCGCTGCGCGGATGGGAAAAAGCATTGGCAGGCAGAGGCCATTGATCGCCCGATTGCATTTTTCCATCCACTGTCCAGGGCATCGTGTCCGATGCGATCGCACTGCCAGGGAACAGAACCGCCTGATCGAGCATGGCTTGGTCCTGAGGCGAACTATCGGTGCGAAGATATTTATAGACGATGATCGCACCCGGATCCTTTGCCTGCAGCGCTTTGAACGAAGCCTCGTCCAGCGCCCTGCCTTCATATTCGAAATCCTCGTATCGCACCCCGCCAAGGCGTTCCTGCCAGTTCGGACCCCGGAACATCGCGGCGCCGATAACAGTCGACGCGGCCGGATAGGGATAGGATTCGACCGTGATCGGCACTTGATGGGACTGGGCATCGGCGATCAGGCGAAGGACACGCGGGATGTCGCGGAGCGTCGTACTGTTGAGGTGCGACACATGCATATGCGCGCCGGTAGAGGCCGAAACCGCCACCATCTCTTCGAATGCTTCAAACGAACTCAGCGGCTCTTCGGTGCTGATAAAGCGGACATGGGTAAATGTCGGCACGTCGTAGCTGGCGGCGAGACGATTGATTTCATAATATTCCTTACGACCGCTGGGTGGCGCATAGCCGAGATTGAACCCGATGCCGAGCGCGCCCTTGTCGAGAGCCGTGCGCAATATCGATGCCATCGATTCGATCTGGGCGTCCGATGCGATCTGGCTGGACCAATTTGGAAAATGGGCTGCCTTCTGAAACGCTTCGATGGAAGGCGTGAGCGGCAATTGGTCCATGACGGCCTGCCGAGCCGCGGCCCAAGACGCCGACGCCCCATAGTGAATGGGACGCCCTTCGCGCGCCATCTCGGCATAATAGCGATCGATCGGCAGCATGCCGAGTTCAAGTTCGAGGGCGGTGGTCACCCCGTCAAACGCCTGCATGCGCGCGGCCGGCAATTGTTGGCCATGAGAGTGAAGATCGATGAAGCCGGGCGAGACGACCAGGTTGCGCGCATCGATTAGCCGGCGAGCGCGAATATCGTCAGTGGTAACGGCGACAATCTTGCCGCCGCTGATTCCGACGTTACGGATCGCATCCAATCCCGTTTCGGGATCGATGACCCGACCACCGATAATCGCGAGATCAACATCGGCCCTAGCGCTTGCCGTGCCGCCAACCGCGAGGCTAATGGCAAAGCCGAGCAGCAGAGCTGCGCGACGCAGTCGAGAAACTCGACGGCTCGCCGAGGCGCTTGCCGCCACCTTGCGGTTCCGCCCGCTGATGCTTCGCAGGCCGTGTCCCGGACACGTCGCTGCACCCCGCACGAGGTTTCGTTTCGTTGTGGTCATGGCGATGGCCCCCGTTTCTGTTGGGGCGCTTGCCGCACCCCGTTTTCAGCTTCGAATATGCTAATGGGCCGATCGGGGATGATCCATGACATGAACATGACGGTCCCCGCCTGGAAGGCCGTCGCCCTCCGATCAGTGTCATCAACCGTCGCAGGCCGCAGCGCAGGGCGCCGGGGGGGTGCCGCAGGATGCGGCCGCCCACCCCGACCGTCATATTTACGACATATCGGCCCGTGGTGGGCCTCGATAGACAATTTGAGCAGGCGAGAAGCTCCTCACCGAGCACGCCTGTGATTTTGACTATCGCTAAATGGGGGAAAACCACGTGACCAAAGCCACTGACGCTCTGACTGGGATTTCGCGCCGGACCAAATCCTTAGTGGCGCTGCCGCTCCTCGCTTCGACGATGATGATGCCCAGCCCCTCCTTCGCCCAAGCTTCGAGCGCCCAAGCTTCAAGCGCCGATGCCGACGAGCAACTCTCGGGCGAGATTATCGTGACAGCGCGAAAGCGCGAAGAGCGCGCGATCGATGTTCCCGCTTCGCTCAACGTCTTTTCAGGAACCGCGCTCAAAGACAGTGGCGTGAACTCGTTGACCGACCTTCAATATCGCAGCCCGGGACTGAACATCGCGGTTTCGGGTGGGACATCCCGAATCTCGTTGCGCGGCGTCGGGACCAACATCGCATCCGGGTCCGCATCCGTTGCTGTCCATGTCGACGGAATTTACATTCCGCAATTGCGCTTTGCCCTCGCGGAAATGTTCGACATCGACCGGGTGGAAGTACTCAAGGGCCCGGAAGGTACGCTTTACGGCCGAAACGCCACCGGAGGCGCCATCAACCTGCTATCGAAAGCGCCCGGCGATAGGTTTGGCGTAGACGGTTATGTCGGCTACGGGTCTTATAACCTTGTGACGGCGCAAGCCGGCGTAACCGTTCCCTTTGACGAGCGCGGGGGCGTCCGCATCAGTGCCGCCTTTGCGAACGACGATGGCTATACGCGTAATCTCAATGCGCTGGGCGGCGAAATTGATGACCGCAACTATATGGGCCTTCGCCTGCGCGGTCGCTATGACCTGACGGAAACGCTGACGGCCGACGTGACTGCGCAATATTCGCGGGACAAGGGGACGTTGGGATTCGGCAGCAGCAACAACCCCGATTCACCAGTCTACGCCAGCCTTCCTCCGCAGCGGGAGTCGCCCCGCCGGATCAACGTTGACACCCTGCCCAGCTTCATTGGCGAAGGTCTGTTATTGTCGGGTACGCTGACCCTCGATCTTGGCGACGTGACGCTCAAGTCGATCACCGGCCATCTCGACTATGACACCGACAATATCGCGGATGTCGACGGATCGGGCGGACACATCGGCTATACCGATTCCACCGCCACCAATAATTTCTTCTCTCAGGAATTTCAGCTCTCCGGTGGAACGCCCGGCGCGGTGAACTGGACGGCGGGAGCCTATTATTCGCGCGAAACCTCCAACAGCCGAGGCATCGAGATCGATGCGGACTATCCGGATCCGACCCCCTACCTCTACACAGATCAGAGCTTGCGCACCGGTGGCAGAAGCTATGCCGTCTTCGGGGAAATCACAGTTCCGCTCGGCGAAAAGCTCTCGGTTCTCGCCGGTGCCCGATACACGCACGAGAAGCAGGACGCGGAGAGTTCATTTGCGGCTCCGCTCTTTTTTCCGGAGCCCATCGACACATCGGGTTCGACCAAGGACGATGCCTTCACGCCAAAGCTGCTCGTGGAGTATCGTCCGTATGATGGCGGGAAACTCTATGCGAGCGTGACTCGCGGCTTCAAGAGCGGCGGCGTCAACCTTGGTACGACGGCCAATACCTATAAGCCGGAGAAGATCTGGGCCTATGAGATCGGAAGCAAGAACAGCTTTGCGGATGGTCAGTTCGAACTGGGGCTCGCTGGCTTTTACTACGACTATACCAACCTGCAGCTGCGGTCCGTCCTGTTTACGCCAAACGGCATCATCATCGAGGTCAACAATGCGGCAAAGGCGCCGATCTATGGCGCGGAGGCTTCGCTCGTTGCGCGACCCGCGGACGGTTTCACGATCGACGCGAATGCCGCCTATCTCAATTCCGAGCTCAAGGGCTTTGTGTCGCCGGTCACCTTGACGGAACTGACCGGGCTGCCGCTTCCGCTGTCGCCGAAATGGAGCTTCACCGCCGGCGCCGAATACGCCGCAACACTCGGCAATTCGGGCAAGATCACCTTGCGCAGTGAAGTCACCTACCAAAGCGCGGTCTATTTTCCTCAATTCGCGGACATCGACCGTGAAAGGCAAAAGGGTTACGCGCTGCTCAACGCCAATCTGCGCTATGACCTGCCAGGCGACGACATCTACGTCGCGTTGATCGGGCGTAACCTGACCAACACCACCTACAAACAGCAACGTTTTTACTTTGCCGGCTTCGCCGACATTGAAAACTACGGCCCGCCGCGCATCGTCGAAGCGCGCGTAGGCTTCAAATTCTAGATCGAGACAGACCATGATCCGCGCCCAGCCCTTCAACTACCCTTATGATGAGCAGTTCGACCCCAAGAAAACGGCTTTGCTGGTCATCGACCTTCAGGTGGATTTCCTTCATGAAGACGGATATTTCGCGCGCAAAGGCTATGATCCGGCGCCACTTCGTTCGATCATTCCCGTTGTGAAAGAAATGGTAGCTGCCGTTCGCAATGCCGGCTGCCGCATTATCTGGACGCGGCAAGGTTATCGATCCGACCTGGCCGATGTTACGCCCTATGATCATTGGCGAGCTCGGCGTGCCGGCATCGACCTGACCGATCCTGAAAATACTGCGCTGGTGCGCGGCGGACCCGGATACGAAATCCTTCCGGAGCTGATGCCCGCACCGGACGATATCGTGGTCGACAAAACAGCCAATGGGGCCTTTTACCAGACGGATCTCGAAATCATTTTAAAGTCCCAGGGTATCTCGCAGCTTCTTTTTTGCGGCATCACCACGGATGTATGCGTCCATACCACGCTTCGCGAAGCGGCGGACCGCAAGTTCCAGTGCCTGCTGGTACCTGATGCTTGTGCGAGCGCCGACGCATATGCCCATGATGCGGCGATCCATATGGTAACGGTGGAAGACGGCGTCTTCGGCGTCGTTGCAACCGCTCGCGACGTAATCGAAGGACTGGCCCGCGTGCGCGGATAGGGGCTTTTTAGGTCTTCGTTCGACCCGCGTTCCCGATGCGCCGCGTCAGATCGCGCCCCGTGGCAACGCGAGTGAACCTTGACGAACAGTATCTTTGCACGGCGAGGGGAAATTTCGTAGCGCGGCTTTGTTCTGGAGCGGGGCGATTGCGGATCAAGCTTCATCGCTGACCCGTGCCGATTAAGCCGGTCTACTTCCGGAAATGATGTTGGTTATCAGCAGCCTGCATCGTCGCATGTTCCGACATGGCGTAAGCGTCAGGGCGGCACGCGGGACGGTCGCAAGTTCCGGGGCCCGAACAAGACGTCGTTTTCGTGTCTAAACGCCCCCAAGACAGTTGGACTTTCGTTTGTAACCGATTGATTCTCCGCAAGCCATTCTTCCCTAGGTTAGGGAAATACCTTTTAAAATCAACACTCCTTCAGGGACTTTTAATCAGCGGGTCCTAGGTTCGAGCCCTGGTGCATCCACCATTTTCCGCCCCTCAGCCCCGGCCCAGATAGGGTTGCTCTATCGGGAGCAGCGTTGCCGACAGGAGGTTCGCTTCATCCGGCATGGAGGCCATGGTCACTATGGCCTGCGCGACCGTCGCACCGGCCATGGTTTTCGGCCCGACCTTTGACAGATCCTCTGGCTTTCCGGCGAGTTCGGTGGCTGTGGAGCCTGGGTGGATGATGGAGACGGTAATGCCGTGCGGGCGCCCCTCCAGCGCGAGGCCGCGGGTCAGTCCTTCAAGTCCGTATTTGCTCGCCGTATAGGCGATGGCATTGTCGCGCGGCGCCTGCGCGGAAATGCTGCCAATGTTGATGATGCGGCCGCGACCGCGCGGGACCATGGCGCGCATCGCTTCCCGTGCGCAGATGAAGGCCGCCGTCAGGTTCAGGTCGAGCGTCTGCCGCCAGGTGTCCAGCGGCATGTCGATGGCGGAACCGTGGGTGGTGGCGCCGGCATTGTTCACCAGCAGGTCCACGGGCCCCATCTCCCCGGCCTGGGCGAACAGCGTCTTTACCTGGCCCTCGTCGGTGACGTCGGTCGGGCATATGCGCACATCCGCAGGCCCTAGCTCATCTGCCAGTTCCTGCAGCCGTTCCCGCCGCCGTGCTGCCAGGACGAGCCGCGCACCCTCTGCCGCGAACGCCCGCGCCACTGCCGCACCGATGCCCGACGATGCGCCGGTGATGATCGCGATACGTCCGGATAATCTGTCTGTCATGATTTAACCCTCCTGCTGGCGATCGATCGCCGGTCTCTGCACGGTTCGACAATGATGGATAGCCAAGGTCATAAATATGACAATCGCGAACGATTGTTGTTCATGACGAATTATTCTTGCACATTTGATATTGTCAGCGCATGAGTCCCGCCCGACTCAAAAAATAAATAAACATTTGAGCTGGGGAGATCTCCGATGACACATTTCAAGTCCTGCCTGCTATTGTCCGGTATCAGTCTAATATCTATTGGGTATGAACAGGCATCAGCCCAAGTTGTTGCCGACACTCCTGCTGCTGCGAACGAAGGCGGCGCATCTGACAGCGAAGCCATTGTCATTACCGGAACTCGTATTTCGGAATTCGATGCGCCAACGCCTGTAACCGCGATCAGCCAAGACGAATTACAGTATAAGGCCGTTCGCAGCGTATCGGAGTTGATGAGCGATGTTCCGGCACTGCGCACGAACCAGAATACCGGCCAATCCAGCGAACCGGTCGGCGCCAGTAATCTCGATCTGCGCGCACTTGGACCCTCGCGTACTTTGTTGCTGCTGGACGGGCGCCGCGTCGCCGCGACCGATCCGACCGGCGCATTCGACACGAACGTTATCCCCACAGCGTTGATCCAGAGGGTCGAAATCGTCACCGGCGGCGCATCCGCCGCCTATGGCTCCGACGCTGTTTCGGGTGTCGTCAACATCACCCTCGACGACCGTTTCTCTGGGGTGAAGGGGGACGTTCAGAAGGGCATTTCCACCTATGGCGACGTGGCCATCACCGCGGGGTCGGCGGCGGCGGGGCATGGCTTTGCCGACGGGCGTTTCCACGTCGTCGGGTCCATCGACTATTACAAGAATGACGGCCAGCTGTTTCAATCATCCCGCCCTTGGGGCCGCGATGATTATGCACTGGTCAGCAATCCCGGCGACGGCCCTGCCCGTATCACGGCCGCTAATGCCAGATTTTCGCAACTGACCTCCGGCGGTGTCACCGCGCTGAACAGCATACCGGCCCTACGCGGCCTGCAATTCGGCCCCGGCGGCACCGTTCGGCCATTTGAATATGGAACCCTGGTCGGCACGTCCTTCATGGTGGGCGGCGATGGCGGAACGCTGGCACCGCAGGCCAATATCTTTCCAGAAGTAGAAAGGCTGTCAGGCTTTGGGCGCGCGACATTCGACGTGTCGGAAAGCGTTAGTCTGTATGCCGATGCCCTGATTTCCAAGATCGATATTTTTTCCGACGGCACCACGGCCACCGATCGCGGGACCCTGACGATCCGGCGCGACAACGCTTTTCTGCCGGACGAAATCGGGTCGATCCTGGATGCTAACGATCTGACATCGTTTCGCATGGGCCGCATCGCCACCGAGGAAGGCCCCTTTTCCAACACAGTGGATTCGACTGTCCGGCGCTATGGCCTTGGCGCCAATGGCGCGTTCGCGGGATGGGACTGGAACGTGGGGGCGCAATTCTTTCGCAATGACTACGACCGCGAAGATGGCAATAACCGCAACCTTAGCCGCTTTAGGCTCGGCATAGATTCCGTGCGGGTTGGCGGTCAGGCGGTGTGCCGCGCGCAGGTGCTGAACCCCGGCAGCAGCGACCCCGACATCGCAAATTGCGTTCCGATCAACGTGTTTGGCGACGGCTCCATCAGCCAGGAGGCGCTTGATTATTATCTGGGTACAGCCGTCCTGCAATCGCGGCAGGAGCAGGACCTTTATTCGGCCAGCATCTCCGGTTCCCCGTTCCGGACATGGGCGGGCGACGTGGATATCGCCGTGGGAGCGGAATATCGAGAGGATCGCATCGATGCCTCCTCCGACCCGATTTCCCAGGCGAGTGGATATATCACCGTCAACCCGAAACCGCTGAGCGGATCCGTCAATGTAAAGGAAGCCTTTGCAGAGATCGTCGTCCCGCTGCTGGACGATCAGCCCTTCGGATATCTGCTGGACGTGAACGGCGCGGTTCGCCTGACCGATTATTCGACCAGCGGCACGGTGACGACGTGGAAGGTGGGCGCCAATTATTCGCCATTCGCCGATCTGCGAGTGCGCGGCACCTATTCCCGCGACATTCGGGCGCCGAGCGTCAACGAACTGTTTTCCGGACAAAACCAGCTGATCCGTAATTTGATCGATCCGCGCGACGTTGCGCCGGACATCAAGAACCCCACGGTGACGGAACTGACCGGCGGCAATCCCAATCTGACGCCGGAAACATCGAAGGCGTGGACCGCAGGGTTCGTCTATACACCCGAATGGGCCGGCAACCTGCGGCTGTCGTTCGACTATTATTCCTTCGATATCAGCGATGCGATCGTATCGCTGACAGGGCAGCAGATCGTCGATAATTGCTTCAACCTGGGCCAGGATGCGCTGTGTAGTGCAATCAGCTTTGGCGATGGCGGCGCGATTAACAGGGTGGAGGCGACGCTGGTGAACGCTGGCGCGCTGAAGTCGGATGGCTTCGACGTTGCGCTCGATTATCGCGTCCCAATCGGGAACGGCGACATCACCTTCCGCGGGCTTGCGACCTATATTGACGAACTGACCACTACCGTCAGTGGTCAGGACAGCGATGTCGCGGGACAGGTGGGTCGCAGCGGCGGGGTACCGCATTGGCGCGGCAATCTTTCCGCCCGTTACAGTGATGACCTGTTGGCCGCCGGCGTTCAGGTGCGTTACGTCGACAGTGGCACATACCAGAACGACTATGAGGAGGGTGTCGACATTGACGACAATTCCATCCCATCGCGAACTTATGTCGACATCGACCTGACAGGCAAGATCGGCGATCATTGGCAAATCTATGGACAGGTCGACAATATCTTCAACGTGGACCCGCCCCTGGCACCTCTGCCCATCACCTCACCCAGCTATAATGGATCCCCGTTTCACGACGCGATTGGACGGTATTTCCGCGTTGGCGCACGCTTCGCGTTCTAGGACGCCAAAATCCAGTGATGACCGGGTGCACATTGCGACCTCCGGACCCGTAGGGTGTCCGGAGGCCGCCTCCGCATCATGCCCTCCGACAAGCAATCACGCGGAGCGCCATCCCCCATGCCATGCCGGGAGGCGTGGGCATGAGGGATGAAACCGGAAGATGAAAATGGATCAGACCATTTCCGGATAATGGATGCTCGCGACGTCGGGGTGCGAGCGGATGCGCGCCTTCAGGTGGTTCATGCCCACTTCGCGGAAAATGGGGTTGGCGGGATCCGTGCTGACGCCGCGTTCCACCTTCTTGAGTTCAGGCGGCAGCTCGATGACGGGCACCGTTCCGTCATGACTGGCCCCCAGGAAGAAGGCCGCTGAAAAGCGCTCCGTTCCCGGTGGCGGCGTGTCGACGGCATGAACATCTGCGCGTACGAAACCGTTGGTGGCCAGCTCAAGCAACTCACCCGTGTTGACGACGAAGGTATTTGGAATGGGGGGCGCCTCTATCCAGCTGCCGTCCTGCGACTGAACGCGAAGGCCCGGAAGAATGTCCTGCAGAAGGATGGTGACAAGGCCGCCATCCTTGTGCGCGCCGACGCCCTGCCGCGAACCGGAACCGTCGCGCCCGGGATAGCGGAGGATCTTCAGGTGCTGGCGCGGGCCGGAGCGATACATCGGCGCAAAGACGTCCTCCGTCTGGCCAAGCGCCAGTCCAATGGCCTTCAGGACGTCGATACCGAGCTGCGTCACGGCCTCCTGATAGCGCAGCACGATCGATTTCAATTCCGGCATTGCGGGCGGCCATTGATTGGGGCCGAGCGCCCTTTTCCAGATGACCGCGCCGGAGTCATCGGACACCGCCTCCTCCTCGCGGTCGAAATCGACCTGCTCTCGCCAATCCTGCTGACCGCCGGTCAGTTCAAGGCCCGCGCGATTATAACCGCGGAAATGCGGAGAACGCGTCATTTCGATGGCGAGCTTGTCCTGCGCCGGCAAGGCAAAGAAACGCTTGGACGCGGCAATGAATTCGGAAATCAATTCCGGGTCGACCCCATGGCCTGCGATGTAGAAAAAGCCATGTTCGTGCAGAACTGTCCTGAGTTTTGCAATCAGCTCCTGGCGCTCCCGTTCCGACCCATGCATCTTGGAAAAATCAAGAATAGGAAGCGATTCCGTATCATCGGATGGTGATATAAGACTATCAACAGCCTTGGGCGAACATTCTGCAGAGTCCAGATCGACAAGTTCTGTGTGCTCTTCTTCAAGAACGGCCATTGTTCATCCTCCTACCCAAAACTCATTATCTTCATCATCAGCTGCTCGCCTTCTTTGACTATTTGCAGCCAATTTTTTCTAAGAATGACGTTTGGGTGTCAGAGAATAAACCACATTCGTTCCCACACATCGCAGTGGGCGATGGCCCACTATTCCTCAGCGACAATATTCGCAGCGGGCGGCCTTTGCCTGTTGTCAGGGCGCTGGCATTATTTCTTACCCCGCAGAAGATCACTCCGCGGCGTGCCCCTTGCCAAACCGGTGGCAGCATCTAGACGTTATCACCCTGGCTGTCATTGGAGCGAGATATGAGACGACCCCGTTTTGCTTTTGGCGCGCTGGTCACAATGATGGCGGCGACCCTCATCGGCTGCAGTACGCCGGGGGCCCCCTCGCCCGACGGCCAGGATCTGCGCATACGGGCAAATACGGGGGCGATTGAATCGGCACCCCTCCTCTATGCGGCACGCGATTTTTACCCCGGTGGGCTGCCGGTCGAGAAAGGCGCCATCCCTAATCTGGTCGGCGCGGAGAATATTGCGGGCGTGTTCGATGCCGGCCCCGCCGATGTCGCCACGCATGCCGAGACGCAGGCGTTGCGCTATTCCATCGAGCACCCGGAAATCCGTATCATCCTGACCCTGACGGAGGGGCATTACCGCATCGTCGCCCGCCGCTCTGCCGGGATCAAAACGCTTAGCGACCTGAAGGGGAAACGCATCGCGACGATCCCCACGACGTCAGCGGGTTATTTCGTTCACCGCATGCTGCAAAAGGAGGATCTGGGCTTTTCCGACATCGAAGCGGTTCGCGTCCCGATTGATGAAATGGCGAACGCCCTCGCCACCCGCCAGGTGGACGCCGTTGCGATCTGGGACCCCTATGGCGAACGTGCCGCCCAGGCAGTGGGCGACGATCTGATCAGCTTTACCGATCCAGAAGTCTATAGCGAGATGTTCAATCTGAACACGACCACGGCGCAACTGCAGGACCCCGCGAAGCGCCAGCAGATCGTCACGCTGGTACGCGCCATTATCGATGCATCGTCAGCGCTCCAGACGAACCCGGAGGCGGCGCAGCGCTTGGCTGCGGAACGTACTGGCTTCGCGTTGGAAGACGTGACCGGGTCATGGTCGCATCTGTCATTTCCTGCGGCCATTCCGGACAAGCTTCTCGACATCATGGTTGCCGAGGAAGTGTGGCTAGCGGAGCAGGAGGGCCGTAGCCCACGCAGCAGAGAGGCGATTAAAGACTTAATCGATTCAAGTATTTATGAAGAGGCGCTGGCGCGCTGATGCAGGGTCCCGGTACCTCCGCTCACCGCCGCGCCCGCGCTTACCTGATTAGGGGGCGGTAGCTGATTGGCGAACCGAGCCGCTACTGCCTTGGTTCGCGCGCTTGCCCGGCCCTCGTCGCGAAAGGGCGAAGTGGAAGAAGAAGGGCTGCGCGGCGCACTGTCCTGAAAGGCGAGAACACCGCAGCGTGGGGCTGTGAAGACGTCCTGAGATGAGACAAATATATCATATTGCATTCGTCATCAGCTAATTTTAAGGCGGATCAACGTTGCGTTTTTACGAATGCGATTCAACAAAGACGAACCTTGAGTTTCGTCAATCGATGGGGAGGAATTAGCGATGATACACGCCTGCGAGCGCTCGACCCGGCAATGGCTGAAGGTTCTGTCACTGACCACGGCAATGACAGCGATCGCTGTACCCGCCTGGGCACAGGAGGGCGCCCCCGACGAGGGCGCCGCGGCGCCAGCCACCGTCCGGGCGAATGACGGCGATGTTGCGGAGATCGTCGTTACCGCGTCCCGAACAACGCAGGACGGTCTGCAGGCGCCGACGCCGACACAGGTCGTGGGAGACGCCACGATCGAACGGCAGGCTGCCACGACCGTCATGGAGGTCCTGAACCAGAACCCGGCATTCAAGGCGACCCGCTCACCCGGTGCCAATGCGACCAACACATCCAGCCCGGCGCAGGCCACTGCGGATCTGCGGGCGCTTGGCGGTCAGCGGACGCTGGTCCTGGTGAACCAGTCGCGCGTCGTGCCCTTCGCACCCGCAAGCAATCTGGGTACGCCCACGACGACCGACCTTAACCTGTTCCCAACCATCATGATCGAACGCGTGGACGTCGTCACAGGCGGCGCCTCGGCTCTATATGGTTCGGACGCGGTCTCCGGCGTCGTCAATATCATCATGAAGAAAGAATATGACGGGGTTCAGGTCGTCGGACAGACAGGTATTGCCGAAGAGGGCGACTATCGTACATTCCGCGGCGGCTTCATCGCCGGCACCAACTTCGACGATGATCGCGCAAAAGTTGTCATCAGCGCCGATTATTCCGACAATAACGGCGTTCCCGACATCTACAGCCGCGACTGGGGCCGCGAGGAGCAGTTGATCGTCAGCAACGGACAGCGGGCGAGCAATGGTCGAGAAGCCTATATCCTTGCCCCCAATGTCCATAATAATCTGGGCCAGGCGGGCGTCATCACGAGCAATATTCCCGGCCTGAGGGATATGACGTTCAATCCGGACGGGACGCTGCGCCCCTTCCAGCGCGGGGAAATTTCCGGCGGTTCGACGATGATCGGCGGCGAAGGCCAATCCATCATCACCGACACGTCCCTCGTCCCCGCAGTCGAACGCCTGACCGCCTATGGCTCCATCTATTATGACATATCCGACAGGGTGACGGCATATGTGGAGGGCGGCTGGTCACGGTCCGTCGGCACTCTGGCTGGCGTTCCCATACGTCTGGCGAATGTCACGATCCAGCGCGACAACGCCTTCATCCCTCAAGGCGTGCTCGATCGCCTGCCGGAGGACGTCCAAAGCTTCAACATGAGCCGTATCGCCTATGATATCGACAATAATTTGTACGAGATCACCAATGAGACACCGCACGCAGTGGCAGGCGTTGAGGTTGAGCTGGCCGACACGTGGCGCATGGATGGACACGTATCCTACGGGGCTAACAACTACACATCCAAGACATTTGAAAATCCCATTCGCGCGAACCTGAATTTTGCGCTGGACGCCGTGCGGGACCCCAACACCGGCAGCATAGTGTGCCGCGGCGTTCTGGAAGGAAACCCCGCTGCCGCCGGCTGTCAGCCGCTGAACCTGTTTGGCGAAGGCAATTCCACGATCGCGTCCCAGGAATATATCTGGGGCGAAGGCATCAATAAAGTGAAGTACGATCAGCTGACGGCCGCTGCGAACGTCATCGGCGAGCCCTTCGACACATGGGCCGGCCCCGTCGTCGTGGCGTTCGGCGGCGAATATCGCCGGGAAACGCAGGAACTGACGGCGGACGAGGTTGCGTCGAACAACGGCTTCCTGACAGCAGGTAACGCCGTCCCGTATGAGGGCAAGTTCAACGTGAAGGAAGGTTACGTCGAAGCGACCGTGCCCCTGCTGGACGACCTGCCGGGCGCCCGCACGCTGAACGTGAACGGTGCCATCCGTTATGCTGATTATAGCAGCGTCGGTGGTCAGACGGCCTGGAAACTGGGCGGCGTGTGGGAGCCGTTCGACGGTTTCAACATCCGCGTCGCGCGCTCCCGCGATATTCGCGCACCCGCAATCAATGAAATAGCGAGCCCGGGCAGTAATGTGACGAACAATGTCACTCTGGTCGTGGACGGAGTGACCAAGAACGCCGTCATTCCGCAGAATACCAGTGCTGGCAATCCAAACGCAGAAGCGGAAACCGCAGATACCTGGACGGCAGGTTTCGCCTATCGCGGTAGCGGAGCGCTGCGTGGACTGGGTGCGTCGGTGGATTACTATAATATCAAGATCAACAACGCGATTACCAACCTTTCCACGGTCAATATCGCCAATCTGTGCAGCCAGGGCGAAGATTATTTCTGTAGCCTGTTCAGCTATGGCCCCGACACGAGCACGGCCGACCCGAACGACCGGATCCAGACGGGCCTGGTCGCCGGATCCCTGAACGTCGGCGCGTTCGAGCAGGAAGGCGTCGACATGACGCTGAACTATAACACCAATGTCGGCTTCATGGGCGATGGCGGGCGTTATTCGATCAATGCCAGCGGCACCTATATCTTCCACGCATATGTGGATTCAGGTACTGGCGCGCCGCCGGTGGACAGGGCGGGCGAGAATGGCTGGGCCAATCTGGGCGCAATCCCGACCTTCCGGGGAAACCTGTCGCAGACACTTGGCAATGACAGCTTCGAGCTGACCCTGCAGACGATTTTCATCAGCAAGGGCAAGCAGGACGTGCTTTACAACACGCAGCCGTCGAACACGATCAACGACAATACGGTTCCCGCCATCACCTATTTCAATCTGTTCGGCAAGATCTTTGCCGGGGTAGATCGGGATTTCGAATTGTTCGGTGCCATCAACAATCTGTTCGACAAGGATCCGCCCCCCACGCCGTACATCATCCTGAACGGACCGGTGAACGGCCAATATTACGACAAGGTTGGACGGAATTTCATGGTCGGTGTGCGCAAGAAATTCTGATCCACTTCGCCTCCCCCGCCTGGAGGGCATCCTTCATGGGTGCCCTCCTTTTCGGAAGGTTCGAGATCCGTGCAACGCACTGTCAGGACATGGATGGCATTCGTGCTGCTGACGTGCCTGCCGGGATTTAGGGCGCCAGGAGAAAGGCACGAGACAATGCTGTTCGATACACACGCGCATTTCTTTTCCAATGATGTCGCCAGATATCCGATAGATACCGCCGGTGCGCGCGAGGGCGCCGATGAGCTGCGAAAGCGTGTGCTCACCGCCCCGTCAACGGCGGAGATCATCCTGAAATCATGGGATGGCCTCCATGTGGAGGGCGGCGCCGGGGTGCAGTATAACAGCACCTATAAAACCGATAATCGCTATCTGATGGACGTGTGCGACTCCCATCCCGATCGGATCGGGGCCGTCGTCATTCTGGATCCTCAATCGACCGATACACCCGCCCTGTTGCGCAAATTCGTCACCGAACGCGGCGTGACTGGGATCCGTATGACGGGATTTCCGGACAGCACCGGCCATTATTCCTATCTGGAAAGCGAGGCGGCGCTCAACGTCTGGGCAGAGGCCGACAAACTGGGCATTGCGGTCGTCCTGATGTACCTGCCGGGACGACGGCCGAGCGAGGCGGCGCTGACGCGGATTGGCGAATTGGCCGCACGCTTCCCACGCCTGCCGGTCGTTCTCGATCATATTGGCTGGCCGGCGGCGGAGGGTTCGCCCGATTTCGGACTGGGCGCAGCCCACCACGCACTGGCGGCGAGCGAAAACGTCTATTTCAAGCTGACGACGATCAACCTGAACGTCCTCGACGCCGCAGGCATCCCCTCTGACCAGTTCCTGCGGCACGTCGTCGATCTGTACGGCGCCGACAGGCTGATGTGGGGATCCGATTTTGGCAATACCAAGGGCGAGTTCGCGGATATGGTTCGCCGGGCGAACGCCGCTACTGGCCTCCTTAACGAGGAGGAACGGCGCAAGGTCTTGCACGATACGGGCAAGCGCCTGTTCGCGCGGCGTAACTAGCGTTCAAGTAAAATTAAGCTGCGCACCGCCGCGAAACAGGTTTTCCAGCGTCCGACTGGTGCATAGCCACCGCGCCTCACCATCGTCCCAGCGGAACGTTTCCTTTGCACGGCTGATGCGGGTCGGCGCGGTACTTTCCAACGGCGCCTCTCCATCGGCGGCCCATAGCAGCATATACCATGTCGCCTCCGCCGTGCCGTCATCGGAGAAGTCAGCGCGAAAATTGCTGTAGGCGTGCACGGCAACGCGCGCGCCCCGCGCTTCGCGCCAGGAATAGAAATCCTGGATGGCCTCGCGACCTTCAAGATTGAGCTTGCCCGAGCGGTACACACCCTCCGGCGCGTAATATTCGCCAGCGCGACGCCCCCAGTTCGTATCGACGTCATGCCAGAAATCGGCCAACCCCATCTCTAGTTCGGCCGACGCAATTGCGCGCTCTTTGCGGTTCATGGAATACTCCCCCTTCAGGAAAAATAAAGTTTCATAGCGGTGTCGTCGATGGCCGCGCGCACATGGCCATCGGGAACGAGGCGGCGGTAGAGCGCCAGCGCGGCAGGAAAATCGACCTCCGCCTCATGATTTATGAAGGGGGCGTCGCTGCCCCATAAGAGGCGCTCCGTCCCCGCCTCTGCGAGCAGCCGATCGGTGCATGCCTGAGCGTTAGAAAATGGCAGGCGGAAGCCCGCCGAAATCTTTACCCAGCAATTACCGGCGGCCACCGCCCGGAAGAGCGCGGCCATGCCTGGTCCGCTCGCCCCCTCCTCACGCAAAGGAACGCCGAAATGATCGACCACGACCCGGACGCCACTTTCGATGAAGGGTGGCAGGAGGGCGGGCAGGTCGGCGGCACCGGCGAGCAGTTCGACATGCAGGCCCGCATTGGCCAGCCGCTGTAGGAAGCCAGCCCACGGTTCGGATCTGAGGTCAGGAAACTGCTGCAGCCGGCGCCAGACCAACCGCACCCCAACTACACCCGCCGCTGCCAGATCGCGCAGGCGGGCGGCGGATGTTTCCGGCGTCAGGATCACGGTCGCGCGCAGATTTGGCGCCGTGCGAAGTGCCTGTAGTGTGTAGTCATTATAATCACCGTAAAGGCTGGCAGCAGCGATCACCCCGTGGGAAAGGCCGTTTGCCCGCAGATCGGCAAGGTAGTTTTCCACCGAATAATCATAGTCGGGCCGAGAATGCGCCCCTGCCGCGAACGGCATGTCACGGGTGAAGATATGAGCGTGAGCGTCGACCCTGGGCGCGGTAGCCCCTGCCCCATCCTCAGCCATGTTTCAGATCGGCCCGCGTAATCTTTGGCGCATCCCGCAGGCTCATCAGCCAGAAGGAGAAGAGTCCTGCGGATGCCAGCGGCACGGCCAACAATGCGAAAATTCCGATAGGCCCGTAATTGCCGTTCAGGACGACATTGCCGAACAGCGGCGCGAAGATCGAGGCGACCCGCCCTGCGCCATATGCCCAGCCAACGCCGGTCGCCCGGTGACTGGGGGGATACAGCGCAGCCGCCATCGCGGCGATGCCCGCCTGTCCGCCATGCTGAAATATGGCCATCGCGCCCACGGCGACAAACATGCCGATGCCGGGCGCGAGTACGCCAATCATGACCGCGCCGACGGCGGCGAGCAGGAAAGTGCCCGTCATGACGATCTTGAACCCAAAGCGGTCGATGAACACCCCGATGAAGATCATGCCAAAGAAGCCGGCGATCGTGTTCGTCGCGTTGATCGTTGCCACCTGTTGCCAGTCGAGGCCGATCACATCCTTGAATATGGTCGTCTTCCAGACTCCGGCGGTAATGAACACGAAACTGGAAATCGCGACCGCCCACATCAGCAATGTCTTCATTCGATGACCGGGTCCGAGAATGTCGGAGACCATGGTGTGCTTCTTGCCGTCCCGGTTCGGTCGCGGCTGCGCCGTTACAACAACCGGGGCCGCACCGCGCGGCTGCATGCGTTTTGCCACACGGTTGATCTCCGGATCCTGGGGATTGCGGGCTGCGATCGAGCGCAGGGATTCCGGCATGAAAAACCAGATGAGCGGCAACATCACTCCCGGCAGGACGACCGCGATCCAGAAGGCGCCCTGCCATCCATAAGGTTCAAGCACGAAGCCTTGCATTCCCGCGCCCAGAAGAGCGCCGATCATGGTTCCTGAAACGGTAATCGTGCTCATGGTCGACCGCAGGCGTTTTGGCGCAGCCTCTGACGCCAAAGTTACCAGAATGGGGATCATCGCCGTTCCGCAAAGCCCCGCGATGAAACGGCAGATGGTAAAGGGCGCCAGCGAGGTGGTATGCAGAATGGCAAACGCACTCAACGTCATGCCCGCATAACAGAGGAACAGAACGCGCGGTCGACCGAGACGGTCGGCGAGGGGCGGAATGACAAAGGCACCCAGCAGCATACCGATCTGCTGCGCGATCATGGCCGAAGTAATGTCTGTCCGGGCAACCCCGAAATCCTCAGCCAGGTTCGGCAGCACCCATCCGACGACATAAAGCTCGTAACCGTCAATGGCCGCGAGCGCCGTGCACATGATCAATATGGTCAGGTGAAACCTGTTGAATTTCAGATTGTCGAGGAATTCCTCGACATCAACTGTTGCCGTGCCCTTGTCGGACATTCCGGTCCTCTCCCCACAGGTGTAACCCCGACCTGAGCAACAGGGAGGGCAAATTGTCAATCGCCGTTATCATATGGCATTCATCATTTGCAAACGCGAACTGAGGTCGCCATAGTCGCCGCAATGACTGTCCGTGTCGTCCGGACGCGACGCATCTTGGGGAACGATATGCTGCATGCCGCGGAAATGGCCGTGCCGACATTTGACGTCGACGCGCATTGGGAAAAAATGCCTGCAGGCGTCAGTCACCGTGACGTTACGGGCGTCGCCACGGACTCCAATGACAGGGTTTTCCTGTTCACACGTTTCCCCCATCGGGTGCTGATTTACGACCGGGGCGGCAATTTCATCGGCGCGTGGGGGGACGAAATCTTCACCATGGCGCACGGCCTGACCATCGGACCTGACGATCGGGTATATTGCGTCGACAATGGCGACCATAGCATTCGCGTCTTTTCCCTGGAGGGAGAGGCGATCATGACGCTGGGTGTACCGGGCGAGCCATCGGATACTGGGTATGAGGCGAACCCGCCCTACGAAGTGCATGCCTGCGAATGCATCCGCTATCCGGGAGGACCTTTTAACGGCTGCACCAATCTTGCCGTGGCGCCGAACGGTGAGTTGTTCGTGGCGGACGGATATCGAAATTGCCGCGTCCACCGCTTTACGGCAGAGGGCGAGCTGATCGGATCCTGGGGCGAGATTGGAACCGGACCGGGCGAATTCCACCTGCCGCACGGTATTGCCTGTGATACCAAAGGGCGGGTCGTCGTCTGCGATCGCGAAAACGATCGCATCCAGATATTCTCTCCAGAGGGGGAATTTCTGGATGAGTGGACCGACGTGCAGCGCCCCTGCGATATCGCCTTCGACGGCGATGGCCTGGCCTATGTCGCGGAATTGTGGCGGCCGAAGGGAAAGAAAAGCTTCGTCCATGGTGAAATGATGGAAGACCGACCGGGCCGCGTCAGCGTTCTGGACCGAAATGGCAAGGTGCTGGACCGGTGGGGCGGCTCGTCATCCGCGCGTCACGAACCGGGCAATTTCATCGCCCCACATAGCATTACCGTTGACGGCCATGGCGATGTTTACGTGGCCGAAGTCACCTACAGCTTCGCGCTGCGTCCCGGCTGGATCGACGAAGCCCATGCCGATCATCAGATTCAGAAATTCACCCGCCGGCGCTGACGCGCCGCACGCTACCCACGGAGATAATTATGCGTCGTTCCACAGATCATATCCTTACCACGCACGGCGGAAACCTGCCTCGACCCGCGGATCTGGACGAACTGCTGGTGGATGCCGGCAGCAATCGCGCCGCGATCGACAAGCGGCTGCCCGTTGCGGTTCAGGAGGTCGTCGACAAGCAGATCAAGTGCGGCCTGGATGTCATCAATGACGGCGAATATGTGAAAGCGGCCAATATGGGCAGCTACACAGGCTATGTGCAGGCGCGCGTGAACGGCTGGGAGACGCTGCCCAAGGATCCGTCCGCCACGCCGAAACGCGCCGGGCCAGGCGAGCGCGACCGGCGCGACTTTCCCGGCTTTTATGACTCCGGCCTGTGGTTCGCGGGCGCGGGCGGACCCGTCCGCCCCGGATTCATGACGCCGGGCAAGAAACCACAGCCCAAGACCGACGAGAAAGTGTGCACGGGCAAGCTGGAATATGTCGGCCAGGATGCAATCCAGGCGGACATCGCCGCGCTGAAAAAGGGGCTGGAAGGGAAAGGCGATGTCGACGGCTTCATCGCCGCGCTGGGTCCGCTGAGCGCCGGTGCGGGCGCGCGCAATGCATATTACGATAGCGAAGAAGACTATATGATGGCCGTCGCCGAAACGATGCGCGAAGAATATAAGGCCATCACCGATGCTGGCCTGGTCGTTCAGCTGGACGAGCCCGAATTCGCCACCGCGTGGATGTTCTATCCGGACTGGTCCGTCGATGACTATCGCAAGCATCTGGAATTTGCGGTCGAAGTCATCAACCATTCGCTGAACGGCCTGCCCGAGGAGCTGGTACGCTTTCACATGTGCTGGGGCAGCGGACATCGGCCGCACGTGCACGACATAGAATTCAAGCACATTGTCGACCTGCTCTACAAGGTGAATGCGCAATGCTACACGTTCGAGGCGAGCAATGTGCGGCATGCCCATGAATATCATGTGTTCGAGGATGCCAGGCTGCCCGACGGAAAGATGATCGCGCCGGGCGTCGTCGGCCATTTTACCGATCTGGTCGAACATCCGGAGCTGGTGGCGGAACGGCTGGTCAATTATGGCCGCCTGGTCGGCATGGAAAATCTGCAGGGAAGCACCGACTGCGGCATCGGGTCCCGCGTCGGTCATCCAGAGATTGTGTGGGCAAAGCTGTCTGCGCTGGCAGAGGGCGCGGCGCTGGCGTCCAAGCGGCTGAAGGCGGGCTGACAAGGCGGGCTGACAAGGCGGGCGGCAACTGGACACGGACCGCGCGATCCGACAATAGGCGCGCATGGCAAAAGCCACGCAAAACAAAGCCCCCGCCAGCACACATTCCATACTGCACCTGGTGAAACAGGTGCAGTACAAGGCCTATGTGCGCCTGGAGGACGTGTTTCAGCCGTTGGGCATTACGGCCGTTCAGTTCCGCCTGCTGACCACGCTGTCGACCATGCCCGGCACATCATCGGCAGAACTTGCGCGTCTGTACGACGTCAAGCCGCAGACGATGATCAAGCAAATTGCGATGCTGGAAAACAAGGAACTGATCGAGCGCCGGGTCAGCGACACGAACAAGCGCCGCCTGGAATTGCGGCTGACGCAGGCGGGCGCGGATACTCTGGCCGAATGCCGCAGGGATTCACGCGCGATCGAGCGCGATATTCTGAAAATCCTGAGCGCCGAAGAGCAGCGCGACCTACGAAGAAGCCTGACCAGGCTGCTGAATTCGTTGGAAGACAGTGCCAAGCCGGAAGAATTTACGCCGGAATATAGCCGTCCCGGCGTTCAACGCGGCTGATCCACAAGAAATTTGAAAGGGAAATCGCCACCTCTCCCGCCGCCCGGTTGTAACTGGGGGGCGGGAGATAATGAGCGAAACCGTCTAGTGCGCGGTCGCGCGTCCAATGGTGGTCAGGGGTTTGACGGTCAGCAGGAACAGGATCACCAGACCAGCGGATGCCAGCGGTGCGGCGAGCAAAAGGAAATAGCCCAGTGCCCCCCAATTCTGATCCAGTGCCAAGGCCCCATAGAAGGGCCCGATGGTCGATGCCGCCCTGCCCGCGCCGTAGGCCCAGCCGACGCCGGTTGCGCGGTTCCTGGTAGGATAGAGCGTGGAGGCGATGGAGGCGAGGCCCGCATGTGCCGCATGCTGCGCCGCCGCATTAATTGCCAAGGCCACGTACATCCCCCATCCCGGCGCAAAGATCGCCATGCCAATGGCCGCAGCGGATGCGATCAGGAAGTAGGACGGGACGATCGCCTTAAAGCCAAAACGGTCGATCACCATGCCGATGGTCACCATGCCGACCGCGCCGAATATCACACCGATCCCGGTGGTGATGCCCACGGCGTGCCATTCAAGTCCGACGAGATCACGGAAAACCGTCGTTTTCCACGTGGCGGCGCTGATAAAGGCAAAGGAGCTAATGAAGCCGAGCCACAATAATATGGTCGGAAGCGCAAGCCCCGGAGCAAAGAGATCCTTTACCAATGTAAAACCGCCCTGGCGCTTTTCCGTTACCTGGCGCGGGGCAATGGTAATGGGATCATTGTTCGGGTTCAGTTCGGCGAGGATCGCCAGCAATCGGGGGTCCTTCGGGTCGCGCGTCGCGATGAACTTTGGCGATTCCGGCAATAATGTAATCATCACCGGCACAAGGATCAGCGGCAAAGCTGCACCGATGTAAAAGGCGATGTGCCAGCCAAACGGTTCCAACAGGAATGCCTGCATCAGCGAACCCAGGATCGCGCCCGGCATGGATCCGGCAAGCACGATCGTCACCATCGTCGACCGCTTTCGCGCGGGCGCCAATTCGGAGGACAGCGCAACCATATTGGCAATGACCGCACTGGCAAACATGCCTGTGACGAGGCGCGCGATGGCAAGCTGCCACACGGTTTGGGTAAAGATCGTCACGAAGCAGCAGGCGGAAACCGCGAGCAGACAGTAGATCAACAGACGCTTTCGGCCGATCTGATCGGCGATGGGCGCGATGAAATACGCACCGAGGACCATTCCTGCCATTTGCATGGAAAGTACCCAGGTAAGGTCGGTCCGTTCGACGCCGAAGTCGTCCGAAACCATTGGCAGCACCCAGCTGAGTACGCCTAGGTCGAAGCCGTCCACCAGCATGGCCATCGCACCGATAAGCATGACGCGCCAATGAAATGCGGAAAATTTTACATTGTCGAGAAAGGTCTCGATATCGACCGGCTCGGAACGAGGAGCGGTGGCGTCGGCTTCTGTCATCCCAGTTACTCCCCTGCGCGTGTCGCGCTATTCAGCTGCCTTCGCATCGACGATTGTCTTCAGCTTTCGCGCCGCGCTGACCGATACCGGCCAGCCGGCGTAGAAGGCGATATGCGCAATGGCCTCCCCCAGTTCCTCCACAGTCAGACCGTTTTCGATGCCATATTCCATATGGCCCTGGGCCTGATCGCGGTTCAGCGCGATAAGGCAGGTGATGGTGATCAGGCTGCGATCGCGGGGCGATAATTCCGAACGCTCCCAGACCTTCCCGTAAAGAATGTCCTCTGTCAGTTCGTCGAGCAGAGGCGCGACTTCCTTCAGTTCGCGGCCACGTCCACCAGCGGGTCGTTTCATCTTCTATGTCCTATCTCTGCTGTGTCAGGATTTGCGGTGTGCATTGAAATTCGCGGCCGCCGATTTCAGCGCGCCACGCAGGAGGCCGAGGTCCGATAGCCAGGCGATATATTTGACACCGCGGGCGACGTAGCTTTCCAACTGCTCGGCATTGCTGACGACGGTGCCGATATGCTTTCGCCCGGCAGCAACCTCGATCACGCGGTCGATGGCTGCCACCACATCGGGATGACCGGCATTGCCGGGATGGCCGAGCGACTGGCTGAGGTCGCCCGGGCCGATGAACAGGACATCGAGATGCTCCACCTGGCAGAGCGCCTCTATATCCTCGACCATTTCCTTGTTTTCGACGTGGACGCTGACCAGCGTTTCCTTGTTCGCCCGCTCCTCATAATCCGGACCGGACATGCCGTAGCCTGCGGCGCGGCAGGCGCGGGCCGAACCGCGTTCCCCGATAGGCCAATATTTGGCGTAGCGGATCACCTCCTCAACCTGCGCAGCGCTTTTCAGGGATGGCACCTGGATGCCGCCGGCGCCGCTGTCGAGAACGTGAAGGATATTTGCCTCGCCCGCGTCCGGGGTACGCACGACGCTGCCCATGCCAACGCGCTCGCAGGTGCGAATGATATTTTCGATGCCCGCATGGGTGTAGCAGCCATGCTCTGCATCGATGATCAGAAAGTCGAAGCCGGACAAGCCGAACAGTTCGGCAATCGCGGGCGAATCGAACTTGAAAAAACTGCCAAAGACGGTGTCTCCCGCCTCCAATTTGCGCCTGACAGACCCGTCGAACACTGCTTTCTCCCCTTCTGGCGCCCCCCGTCTGCCATGTCTCACGCATGGTCTCCAGAGTCGCTATTTACAAACTCCATTCAACATGGCACCAAAGATACTATAAGCCAAGCTTTCATAAATCGGCACTTTTAATCGGCAATTTCTTCTCCGTCTGCCGGTCAGTGAAGTCGATAGCATCAGAAGGGGAGTATCGTATGAAGCGTAGCACCGATCGCATCCTAACCACGCATGTCGGCAGCCTGATCCGGCCCGTAAACGTGTTGCGGCACATGATGCACAAAGCCCTGGGCGAGCCGGTGAACGAGGCGGAGTTCGAAGCCGATGTTACAGCAGGCGTAGCCGAAGTCGTCGCGAAACAGGCCGAAATCGGCATCGACATTCCAAGCGACGGCGAAATTTCGAAGCCGAGCTTTCACAATTATGTGACCGATCGCCTGGGCGGGCTGGAACAACAGCCGCCAGAAAAACGCGGTGCCTATTATGCGAAGCTGAGCGAGGAATTCCCCGGCTTCATGAAGCAATATAATGCCATGTACAAAACCATGTGGATGTCGCCGGAGCTGGACGAGGAAAAGGTTCGAGAGGCCGTTTCGATCCCCATACCACGCAGCCATGTGGTCGGTCCGATCACCTATGAGGGCCAGGACGCGCTGCAGCGGGACCTCGACAATTACAAGGCCGCGCTGGAGGGCAAGGAATTCGTCGAGGCCTTCATGCCGTCGGCGACCCCTGCCCGCGACGATGCAGAGGCAGGCGAGGTTTACGAAAGCACGTCCGCCTATCTCTATGCGCTCGCTGATGCGATGCATGAAGAATATAAGGCCATCGTCGACGCAGGATTTGTCGTCCAGCTGGACCTTGGTCTGCCCTCGCGCAATCAGGTGCTGCCCGGAAATCCCAATCCCTCCCCAGAGGATCTGCGGCGCGCATCCGAAATGCAGATCGAGGCCTATAATCACGCCTTGCGCGGCATACCCGAGGACCGCGTCCGCTATCATATGTGCTGGGGCAGCATGAATACGCCGCATACGACCGACGTGCCGCTGGCCGAGGTCGTCGATCTGATCCTGAAGATCAATGCACAGGCCTATGTCATCGAAGGCGCCAATCCGCGCCACGAACATGAGTGGACGGTGTGGAAGGATGTGAAGCTGCCCGACGGAAAGATTTTGGTGCCCGGCGTGGTCAGTCACCAGACCAATGTGGTCGAACATCCGGAACTGGTCGCCATGCGCATCGAGAATTTCGCCAGTGCCGTAGGCCGCGAAAATGTCATCGCGGGCACGGATTGCGGCTTTTCCCAGGGCTGGAACATGGCGCGGGTCCATCCAGAGGTTCAATGGGCCAAACTGTCCGCCCTGGTTGAGGGTGCGGCGATCGCCTCGCAGCGCCTCTGGAACTGAACTTGGCGGCCCCCCCCGAACTCGCAGACGGACTGGCGGAATATATCGAGACGGTCCGCGCCGGCACGGTGGGGCGGACGCTTTCGCTGGAACAGTCACGCCTGATCGCGGATCGGGATGCCGCCGCCATCGCCTATCCGCGGCCACAGGGGATGACGGTGGTCGACAGTTTCGTCGTCAGCGCCGGCCGGGAAACGCCCGTGCGGATCTATCGCCCGACGGCGGAGACTCGCGCGGCGCTGGTATATTTGCATGGTGGTGGGTTCACGACCGGCAGTATCGAGAGTTACGATGCACTCGCCACCGCCCTCGCGGAAGCTGCGGAGGCCGTCGTCATCAGCGTCGGTTATCGCCGGTTGCCTGAGGCGACCACGCGGGCGCTGCTGGATGAAGCGGTCGATACGCTCGCCTGGACAGTGCAAATGGCGGAGTTGCTGTCGATCGATCGTGACCGCATTGGCGTCGCAGGCGACAGCGCCGGAGCCTTCATTGCGACGCAATTGGTGATCGCGGCACGCGACGGTGCCGCGCCCCTGCCCTGCTGCCAACTGCTCTGCTATGGCATGTTCGACATTGACGAGACGCGGACTGCGTATCGCGAGGCCGCTGATCCGGTTCTGCCCCTGCCCGTTCTGGAAGCAATCATTCAAACCTATCGCGACCGCGACCGCGATGATCCCGCACCACCACCGCCGCTTCAACGCGACGATCTGCACGGCCTGCCGCCGACGATCATACTGGCTGCCGAGCATGATCGGATGCGCGAAGAAAATGCGGAATATGAGGATCGGCTTCGCGCCCACGGCGTGACAACGACATTTCGCGTGGCGCAGGCAATGCCGCACGGCTTTTTGCGCGCGGTGCGCTTTTCAGAAGCGGCCAGAGACGAAATGCAATGGCTGGGCAACGCCGCCCGGCCCTATCTTAAATAAAGAGGAACCAGACATGGCATTGAAGACAGACGATCCCGCCTTTCAGAAGGGCCGGGAAATGCGGAAACAATTGTTCGGCGAAGCAAGCGTCGAACGGCTGGACGCGGCCGACGATTTCCACGAACCGCTGGAAAATTTCGTAACGTCCGCCTGCTTTGGCGAGACATGGTCGCGCGAGGGGCTGACGCTGCGCGAACGCAGCCTGATCACCATGGCAATCTGCGCGGCGCTGAACCGCCATGTGCCGCTGAAACGCCTGACCAAATGCGCGGTTCAGAACGGCGCGACGAAGGAGGATATCCGCGAAACGCTGTTGCAGACGACACTATATATCGGCGTCGCGGGCGGCGTCGAAAGCTGGGGCCTGGTGGCAGAGGCGCTGAAGGAAATCGACGCCTATTAGGGCTATTCGGGGCGGCTGGCGCTTAGTCCAGCCGCCTCTACCCCAGCCGTGCCGCAGGCAGCATCCTCTTCGGATTTTGCGCCGGACGCCCCTACCCCGCCCAGCAATATGCCGTAGGTCGTATAAATCGGAACGCCGCCACCGATTGCGGCGACCGTCGGCATGTTCGCGGGCGGCTTCATGGCGGCGAGAGCCGCCGTCGCGCGGCCGGATTTCGACGAGGATTCGGCTTTCCATCGGGCGATTTCGCCTGCTGCGGTCGATACACCGTCCATATGCGCGGAAGTGATCGGCCGCCCATGCGCGTCCATTACGAAAAGCGTTATTTTCAGATCACGCTCCCCCGCCCAGGCAATGCAGGTATCGCGGATCGTCGCCGCGCTGGCATAGTCGAGCGAGGGACGCAGGGACTGCGCCGCAGCGGGCCCAGCGAGCGCCACGCCCGCTGCAATGATCGCGATTGTCTTCATGTCCGTGCCTCCAGATAGTCGATGATCTCGTTTCTTTTGCTCGCATCCTTCATGCCGGGCATCAGCATCTTTGTCCCGGGAACGAAGCCCTTAGGATCGGCGAGATATTGATCGAGGGTTTCGCGCGTCCAGCGAACATCCAGGTCACGCATTGCCGGCGAATAATTATAGCCGCTCTGCGCGCCCGCCTGAGCGCCGAATACGCCATTGAGGTTTGGTCCCAGCTTCTTCGGTCCATCGCGTTCGACGCTATGGCAAACCGCACACATCGCAAATGATGCGGGCGGCTTTGCCGGTGACGATGCCTGCATTGCGGGTTCAGCCTGCGGCGCGCTATGCGCCGCTGAAGTAACGGCGGCCGCCGCAGTGGGAGCGGTCGCATATGACGCGAGTTGCACATTGCCGGCATCCGTCACCGGCTGCTCCTCAGCAGGTTGATCCAGTGCAGCATCCTGCAGGCCGTACTCGTCTGCCTCAGCAGGCTGAATGCTCGGAGTGCTGGTTTGCCGTACGACTGGTTCGCCCATGTCTTTGGCCGTTGTAACCGCGCCGCTATCCTGTTCGCCGCAGGCCGAGACCAGCAGCCCAGATATGCAGACCGCTGTGAAGGCCCCGACAGGTACAACATGCTTCATGACATCATCTTTCCGGTGGACCGCTTCAGAGGCGGCAGAGTTACTACGCATCGCCCGTGCCTCGGCGCGTTTTACGACGCAATGCGCTGGTCACGACGAGTCATGGCGAGAAAGAATGCCGACAAGGCGGGAATGATCAGGATCGACCCGAAGATCGCCAGAACCCAGAAGCGGCCCAGGTCAGCACCGATCGCGACGCCGCCGGCCAATGGCCCGACGATCCCGCCTATGCGTGCAAACCCCATCATGATGCCGAGGCTGGTGTTACGCAGAGTGGCGTCGAAAAAGTTCAGATTGACCAGGATCAGCGCCGTATAGCTGCCAACATTGAAGAAGCCCCAAAGTGCTGCCGTTGCGATGAGCGCCATCACGGCACCAGTTGGAACGCTGGCCAGGATGAACATGGCCACCGCTGTCGCAAGCAGGAAGATGATCGTGATCCTGATTTCGCCCACGCGTCGCGCCAATGCGCCGACGCTGACATGGGCGATGATGCCCGCCCCAGAGGAAAACATCCCGGCGATTCCGATGCGGGTCATGTCGAGACCGGCCATCTCGAGAATCTGCGGCTTGAACCCGGCCATGAACGCGCCGCTGCTGGTGAAGCTGAAGCCCGCGAGACACAAAAGCCCAAGTGCCAACCAGAGGCTTTTGGGAAAGACGGAGAAGCCGCGCCTTTTCTTTGACTCGGGTGCTGCTTCTCGAGGCGCTGGCGGCATTTCGGCATATTCCGGCTGCCCCATTCGGCGGAACGTCGCGTTCAGCCGTTCAAGCGCACGAGCGGGTCGACGCGCGACCAGATAGTCGGGGGATTCGGCAAGTAGAAAAAATGCGAGGATAAATGAGCTGAAATTGAGAACCGCGGCCGCCCAGAAAATCGCCCTCCATCCATAGGGTTCGATCAAAAGCGCCGCCAGCGCCCCACACAGCATGCTGCCAAAGGAATATCCGGTATGCAAAACGCCGACGAAAAAGTTGGAGCGCTTCTCATTGCTGAATTCGGCAACCGTAACATTCAGGGTAACCACCAGGGCGCCCAGCAAAATGCCGGTTACGAAACGCAGGCCGAGAAGCAGGGGTAAATTGTGAACGATGGCCGTCGCCACAAGCAGCACCGACAACATGCCAAGGATCCAGACCGTCATGGTGCGGCGCCCGACACGGTCGGCGAAGGGAGACAGAAATATCGAACCCACCGCAATGCCAACGGGCGTAGCGGTGTAGGCGACACCGAACGCCGCCGGGGATATGCCCCATTCGGCGATCATAACCGGACCCGCATAAGCAAGCGTGACGACATCTACGCCGTCCGCCGCATAGGCAAGCACGCATAGGGCGACGACGGCGTATTGATACCAGCCCATGGGCGCCTGCTTGATACGGGCTTGGGGCGACGCTGGGTCCATCATCTTGAATGCTCTCCGACATGATCAGGAACAAGCGCACCGGGCGCGCCCAAAGGGACACCCGGTGCGCAAACTGAGCCTGCTGGTCGATTAGAAGCGAAGACGGACGCCTCCCACATAATAGCGACCGATCTTGTCGAACATTTGCGAATTCGCAATTGTCGGCTGCACGATGAAGTTCGGTGCGATCGGTGGATCGACGTCAAACAGATTGTCGATCTTGCCATATAGTTCGATGCCGTCGGTCAGCTGATAAGCCGCGGAGATGTTGGTGTAGAGGCGGCCGTTAATATCGTTCTGGTCGGCAGGCAGGTTGACGTCATCAACATAGAAGGAACGGAATTTGCCGCCACCGATATAGCGGAAGAAGATGCCCGCCCGCCACGTATCGGCGGTATAGGTCAGATCCAGATTGGCTTTCCATTCCGGTTGTCCGGAATAGTCGGTGGCCAGGTCGCCGACATAGTCGATCGTGCCGCCCTCAGTACCAAGAAGCAGCTTGTCGACCCAGTTTACGAGAAGCCGCGAGCTGAACGAGCCCGGCCCGATCGGCATGCGATAGGTCGCCTCGAAATCTATACCCGACGTTTCGGCAGTATTTACGTTCAAAAGCGTTGCCTGCACCGAATTGATCAGGTTATCGGCGCCCAGGGTGATGAAATCGCAATATGAATCAATATTGGCCACGAAACAGTTGGAAATGATCGTCGCTGCTGGCAACGCCGTGATCGCATCATCGATTTTGATGGAATAATAATCGATCGACGCGTTGAAGCCCGGCAGGAATTCAGGCTGTACAACGACACCGATGGAGCGCGTGTCCGCCTTTTCCGGTGTCAGGTTCGGATTGCCGCCCGTCAGCGACGTAATGAAATAGGACGGCGGGATGGAGTTGTTGGAATTCGACCGGGGATCAGGTTCGCCGCGGATGACCTGATTCTGTCCGGAGAACAGTTCGTTGACATTGGCGGCGCGGATGTCGCGCGAAATGGTTCCGCGGAAACGCACTGACGGTATCGGCGAATAGTTCATGCCGATCTTCCAGGGGACGACGCCGCCGCTGGAACTGTAATCGGCATAGCGAACCGCGCCGTTGACTTCGAGATTGTCCGCGAACGGCTTCCCCTCGGCAAGCGGAACGCCGACCTCCATATAGGCCTCTTTCACGTTCAACTTGCCCGAGAAAGGCTGCTGGTTGATCGACCTCCAGTCCCGCATTTCAGACCGGGGGTCGCTGACGCTGACGATTTTTTCGCGGCGATATTCGGCACCGACGGCAAATGCCACGGGGCCAGCCCAGGTGGAAAGCGGCGTACCCCGGAAGTTCACACCGAACACATCCTGATCCATGTCCGCCTCGTAAAAGGACGTGCCCCGGTAGTAATCCTTTGCCGCGTTGCTGATCGAGCCGGGGCCGAATACGTTGATCGGAACACAGGCCGGGTCGTTATTCGCCGCGTTACCGTCCGCGTTCACGCGACAGACTGGCTGCCCGCTATTGGGATCGATGACCGAGTCGATTCCGCGCACCCAACGGCTCTCGCTGCGGTTGTTGACGGATTCCTGATAAAAGGAGTTGCGCGAAATTTGCGCATAGGTGTCCCAAGACCAGCCACCCGCAATGTCACCCTCTGCGCCAATGGCGAAGCGGCTGACCTCGGTATCGCTATTATTTTCGGAAAAGCCGTCATCCAGATTCATGCGACCGAAACCAAACGACTGAATGTCATTATCGATCATTATCTGGCGAATGCCTTCGTCGAGAAATGCATTGTCCTGCTGGATAGTCAGCGTACCATTATCGTAATTCGGAGCGAGATCGGACAGAACCTGGACCTTGCTGTACAGTGCGTCGGCCCAGATGCTGGTGCTGTTCGATACTTCGAACGAAAGACGCCCGAAACCGGAATAGCGCTCGATATCGACGCCGATATTCCCTTCGTCGGTAATATTCACGCCATCACCGTTCAGCTGAAAAACGGTACCGACCGGATTGCCGAACTCGAATGGCTGCGGCTCGCCATTTTGGCCAAACTGGATACCGTAGAGCGGGCTGGTCGTCGGCTGGCCTGTGATAAGGCCGCCAAAGGTCATGCGTGAAAACGTCGGGAAGTCCGCAATTATCTGCGATGGAACTGTTCCTGGCGGATTCGTGAACAGGACCGATTGATTTCTGCCCCACGGACGACTTGCCACCGCGGTCTGCCCGGTATTGTGATAATAATCACCCGCGACGGTTACATGCAGCCGGTCATCCAACAGCCTGTCGCCATAAGCGGCGGAGAGGATGGGCCGCTTGAAGTCGCCATATTTGGATTCGCCATAAGAAGCATCGACCTTCAGTCCCTCGAGACGTTTATCGAGGTTGAAGTTGATGACACCCGCAACGGCGTCCGAACCGTAAGCGGCCGACGCACCGCCGGTAACGACGTCGACGCCACTAAGGAGAGCGACCGGGAATACGTTCGTATCGATGCCGCCAAAGGGGTTCGTCGCCGCAATGCGCCGACCATCGAGCAGGATCAGAGTTTTCTCGCGACCGAGCGCGCGAAGGTCGGGCTGGTTCTGGCCGACCGGCTCGCTGGAGCGCCCAACGTTCCAGTTCATGCGCAGCTGCGGAATGTCGGCCGCTAACTCGGCGACCGCACCGAAGACCCGATCCTCGATCTGCTGTTCACTGATAGAGGTAACCGGAGTCGGCGCACTGAACCCGTCCCCCAAACGCGAGCCAGTGACAACGATTTCCTCAGCGGAAGAATAGCTTACCGGATCGTCAGGGGTCGCTGCCGTATTTACGCTGACATCCGGAACCGCCTGATCGCTGAGGTCGGCAGCGGGATCGACGCGGCTGTCAGGCGGCGTCGCCTGCTGCGCAAGTGACGGCGCCGACGTCATCATTGTTATTGCAGCAATGACGGAAAAGCTGGCTCCCATCAGCCCCCGCCGGTGCAATCCGTTCTTGAGCCGTGCGTCGGTTTCCAATTGTTCGCGCGTCATTTCGTACCTCCCCAAATTCCTTGCCAAGAGCGGCTAGTTTTCATCCCCGGATCGTTCGACCGGGCTAGCGTCGCCTGAATGTTTTCATTCTAGGATGACGGACATCGGTCGATTATGACAAACACATATTCGAGACAAGAGCAAATTAGTCAAAGACGAATTATGTTTGACATTTGCGGATGGTCCTGATCCGATCAACCGTCAGTCGCTTGGGAGGCAAATGTGGCAGCGGTACAGAATAAGTCGCGCGGGTGGTCGCCAGAGACCATGAGCCCCTATCAATATGCAATTATTGCACTTTGCTGTATCGCCAACATCGCTGACGGCTTCGATGTGGTGTCGCTGGCTCTGGCCGCCCCTGTCCTGTCGACGGAATGGGCGATGGACCCCGCCGTCCTCGGTTCGCTGTTCAGCGCCGCCGCCGTCGGCCTGACGGTCGGGGCCTTTCTGGTTGCCCCTCAGGCAGACAAACTCGGTCGACGACCAGTCATGCTGATCGCGCTTGGATCTCTGGCCGCAGCGCTGCTGCTGACCAGTATCGTCTCAAATATTTGGCAGCTGCTCGTGCTGCGCTTCATCACCGGCATCGGTTTGGGCACGCTGGTCGTCTGCCTGAACACTACGGTCGCCGAGTTCGCGAGCGAAAAAATGCGAAACCTTGCGCTCGCCATTCTCCACACGGGTTTTACAGTGGGCATGATCCTTGGCAGCGGGATCGCAACGCTCGTTCTGGAGCCGATTGGCTGGCGCGCGATCTTTTTTACGGCAGGTCTGCTGAACGTCGCGACCTTTGTCTTGGGCTTCATGCTGCTGGGAGAATCTCCTGCCTTTCTGGCAGCGAGGAAGCGTGCACGCGATCTGGTCAAGCTGGACCGGCTGGGAAAGCGGATGCGCATTCTCAATCTGCGGGAATTGGTGATTTCCGGACTGTCGACCTCAGCGGACCCTTCCGAGGGGAAATTCCGCATGCTGCTTTCCAACGACCTGCGTAACCGTACGATCCTGCTGTGGCTGGCATCGCTGACATATGCCATCGTCGGATATTTCCTGATGAACTGGAAACCGACGATCCTCGCCAATGCGGGCCTGTCGCCCACGCTGGCGGCGGCGAGCGGTATGGTGACGGGGTTGTGCGGCGCGCTGGGGCACCTCGCCATGGGTATCTGGGGGCGCAAGGTGGGCGAGGGGCGGCTTACCGCGATCTTCTTTACCGCATCGGCGGTGACGCTGGTCATGTTTGGATTGCAACCGCCCGTGCCGATCATCCTGCTGGCCATTGCTGGGCTGACGACGTTCTTCGTCGTGGGTGCCTATACAGGGCTGTTCCTGGTTTCAGTGCTTATGTACCCGCCTGCGGCCCAGAACACCGGACTCGGTTTCGTTGTCGGCTTCGGCCGCATCGGCGCCATTATCGGACCCATGATCGGCGGTTTCCTGTTGAGCGCCGGGTTCGACCGCATGGCGACCTATTTCATCTTCTCCGCGATCGCGATCATTCCGGCCATTACCATGCATATGGCCAACCGCCTGGCCGCCCGCGACCTGCGCGCGGCGGAAGAAGATGCGCAAGCGACCGCCAATCTGGAAAGGACACCCGATGCCGAACGCAGCGGTCAAGCTGTTTGATACCCACGCGCATTTCTTTACCAGCGACACAGACGCATATCCGGTGGACGTCACCGGTGCACGCGAAGGCGAAGATGCAATCCGGCAGCGTATTTCGAAAGACCCTATAGACGCGGAACGGCTGTTGAACCTGTGGGACGAGACCGGCGTAACGGGCGGCGCGGCGGTTCAGTACAACACGATCTATAAAACCGACAATCGCTATGCCCTGGCCGTGGCGGATCAGCACCCGGATCGCGCGTCCACAGTCCTGATCCTGAACGCCGCCGCACCCGATACGCCGGCAATTATCCGCGAACTGGCAAAGGCGCACAATGTCGCCGGCCTTCGCCTGTTCGGATATCCTGACGAAAGGGGCGAGTATCCCTGGCTGGATTCCTCGGCTGCTCTGAAAAGCTGGGAAATGGCCGCGTCGCTGGGCCTTTCCATGGTCGTCATGTACGCACCGGGTCGGCCGTCTGCAGCGGCGTTGCAGCGGATAAAGGGGCTGGCCCGGCGCTTTCCATCCACGCCGATCGCGATCGATCATTGCGGCTGGCCAGCGGTGGACAGCGGCGACGAAGGAACCGTCGGTGCCGAGCATGCCGCCCTTGCCGATGCAGCCAACATCCATTTCAAATTCACGCAAATAAACCTGAACCGCTTCCAGGAAAACGGCATCGACCCTGCCCGCTTCGTACAAGAAATGGTGCACGTTTTTGGCGCGCGCCGCCTGATGTGGGGGTCGGATGTGGGTAATACGACCGTGACGTATGGGGACATGGTCGCCCAGGCGATTGCCGCGACCTCTCTGTTGAGCGAGGAGGAGCGGGTGCAGGTTCTGCACGACAATGGACAAAGGCTGTTTGGGCGGGGAGTCGCGATTTGACCAGCGAGGTTGCCGACCCCCCGATCATCGACACGCACTGCCACGTCTTCACGCAGTCGATGCCGCTGACCGATACGGCATGGACACGGCCCGGCTATGATTATCCCGTCGAAACCTATCTGGCTGACCTCGATGCCCATGGTGTCGCCTTTGGCGTGGTGACAGCGGCCAGCCTGTTCGGCGATTATAATGATTACACGCTGCGATGCCTTGACGCCCATGACCGGCTGCGCGCGACGGTCATGCTGGACCCTGCCACAGGTGCCACGGAACTGGCTGACTTGCGCCGGCGCGGCGTGCGGGGGGTACGTTTTCAGATCGCGATGAGCGACGCCCTGCCCGATCTGTCGTCCTATGGCTTTCGCCGCTTTGTCCGCCGCCTTGCCGATGCGGATCTGCATCTGGAACTGAACCTATCAGGGCCGCAGCTGGCGAAGATGCTGCCGGCGCTCCAAGATCAAGGCGTAAAGATCGTCATCGACCATTTCGCCCTGCTGCGATCCGAAGGGGAGATGGAGGGCGAGGGTTTCGTCGCGGCGATGAAGTCCATCGAAAACGGCCGCACCTGGATAAAGCTGTCCGCCGGCTTCCGCCTGCCGCCCGCAGCAATCGCCCGCTATGCTGCGCGACTGCTGCAAGTGGCCGGTCCGGAACGGCTGCTGTGGGGAAGCGACGCGCCCTATGTCGGGTGCGAAGACCGGATGACCTATGCCGCGGCGCTGCAGATGTTTTACGATATCGTACCCGATGAGCGCACCCGGCGGGAAATTTCAGACAGCGGCCTGCGGCTGTACTTTTTCTGATCCCTGCCCTGCCCCGGTCCTGTCCCGCGCGTGGGTCATGGCCCACAGCCGGGTTGGGAGCGAATATGGTTCACCTGCCGCCGGCGCGGCCGCATCGTGCAAATCAACAGCAGTGTCCGACGACGGGATACCCTGAGGACGAACGACCTGCATAGCCGAGGGGACGATCATGGCCGAAGCCGCGACTGCAGCGAAATATCAGCATCAGGCGCAGGACCCCGATCACGATGCAGCGCTCCATGCCCCGGATAGCAGGGCACCCAAGGATTTCCGTTTTTACGACAATCGTCAGAAATACCTGATGTTCGTGAATACCTGTTCTGAAAAATGGGTCGTCGCAGACCGGGCCGCCCGCGAGCTGACCAAGCTGAAGCCACAGCCGCCCGCCGTGCGGTTCTTCGATGCGGGCATGGGCGACGGCACGGTGCTGGCGCGGGTGATGCGGTCCATGCATGCGGCCTATCCGCGTTTCCCCTTCCTCATATCCGGCAAGGAAATCAGTCTCGAAGATGTCCGCCTGACGCTGGACAAAATGCCGGACCGCTTTTTCGAACATCCCGAAACAGTTCTGGCGATAACCAATATTTCCTATGCAGACGCGCCCTGGCTGGTTCCCGCCAACAATGAATTGCGCGACCGCATTGTTTGGAAAACCGTCGCACTGAAGGGTGAAACAACTGCGGAATTTGAACGCCAGATCCTGCAGCTACAGACGTTTCTCGCCAGCAATTGGCGCACGAAGGTATCGGAAAAGACCGGCAGCCTGGTTCCGGAGACGCCCACAACGCTGATCCTGTATAGAGAGGATTGCGCGTTCCTGCTGGACGACATCATTCCGCAAAAGGACGCGCCGCGCGCAGATTATGATCTGATAATCGCCAGCCAACCCTTCCGGCTGAGTGCCAGCATAGAGTTCAAGGCCGGGCGCATCCTGGCGCCGCTCGCCCGGGGCCTGCGGGAAAAGGGGCGGCTCCTCGGCATTCATTCCGCGGGAAATGATCCAGGGCTGGAGATCATTCAACAGGTCTGGCCGCAGGAGGACCCGTTCACGACATCGCGCTTCATGCTGCTGGATGCCACGCGCGCGGCGCTGGGGGACGAGGCAAACCAGTTCAGTTTCAATCCCCTGCCAAGTTCCGAAGCTCTGTTCCGATATGAAATGCATACGCTGCCCGACGAGATCGACAATGAAGCCGCGTCAATCGGCACATCGACCTTGCTCGCCGCGTGGAATGCCGCAACCTATGTCGCCCAGATCGACGAAGAACGCCTGTCCGAGGCGATGACCAATTCGGGCTATCTGGACGCCACCCGAAAGATCCTGCGCAAAAATGGCGAGCTGTGGTTCAACGACGAAAGCTACGTCGTCGTGCGGGAGAGCGGCAGTGTCTGAGCGCCCACTGCGCGCAGAGGCTGGACCGGGCGCGCGAGCCGCGAGGGCGGCGCCCGAACAACTGCACGGCAGGATCGTCGCACTTGCGCGCAATGGATCCTATGAAATCGCGGCGGGCGAGCCAGACACACTCGATGCCGCGGCGGAGATGCTTCCGCCGGGTTGTGAGATCTCGATCACCTGGTTGCCAAAGGACGATGACGTCACCCGCATTACCGCCGCCCGCCGGATTCGAGAGAGGGGATTTGTGCCCGTACCGCACATCGCCGCCCGCATGGTGGAAAGCGAAGCAAATCTGGCATCCCTTCTGGGACGGTTGAGCGATGCTGCCGGTGTCGGGAAGATACTCGCGATCAGCGGGGATGCGCGACATTCACACGGGCCATTTGCCGACAGCAGCGCGATGATCGCCAGCCACGCCTTTGCCGAGGCCCGTCTTGAGGAGGTGGCCCTCGGCGGTTATCCCGAGGGTCATCCCGGCCTGGATCGGGGGGAACTGAATCATATACTTGATGCCAAGATCGCGAAGCTGCGCGAGTTGGCGATCCGGCCCAGTATCGTCACGCAATTCTGCTTCGACGCCAAGCCCATCGAATGGTGGCTGCAAGATTTCCGCCAGCGATATGAGGAAGTGCCCGTGCGCATCGGACTGGCAGGGCCTGCGGGAGTACGCACGCTGATGCGCTATGCCCGCATTTGCGGCATCGGCCCGTCTGCTAAGGCACTAGTGTCGAGGGGTGCGTCTATTGCCCGCCTGCTGATGGAATCGACCCCCGACCCCATCATCACCGACCTTGCCGGCTCACCAAATTATCAAAGCTTCAAGCCGGTAGGCTTTCATTTTTTCCCATTCGGCGGGTTAGAGCGCACCGCTGAGTGGGTTACGGCAATTGCCGCCGGGCGATTTCGTCTGCGATCCTCTGAATCGGGTTTTGCAGCAGATATAGCCAAGCCCTAGCGAGGTGGCGTAGAACTTCATCACCGCGTCAGCTTGCATGCTCGTTATAATCTCGCGCCACGAAGCCGTCGCTTCCGGGCTGTACCTCCACATAATGGGCGGGGTGAACCTCCAGCATGCGGTGCACCTCAGGCTGTCCCGGACCCTTATGCAGGGCGAAGATTCGCTCGCGAAAACCGCTATCGGCATGGGTTCGCCGCTGATTATGGCGGACATATTCCAGCCAGGTCGACACGTGATAGCGCTCTATCCACAATTCGGGATCGGCGAGATCGCGGTACAGCGCCCATCGGCGTGCGCCGTCGCGCCGTCGCACGCGCCGCCATTGCCGCATCTCGTTCAGGAATTCTGGAACGTCTGCGGGGGCGACGCGATACAAAATGCTGACGGCCACCGGCCCATTGCGTGCCTCCACCGGCACGGCGGTATCCGGCGTCGTCCAGCGGCGGAGCGGGTCGAGGTTCAGGTCCTCGAATTCCGGCAGAGGGAGGAAGCGACCGACAATGATGCTGCCCAAATGAAGCGCGGCGCAAATTGCCAAGGCAAGCGGAATGCCCAGATTGTCGGCAGCAATGCCGAACAGCCAACTGCCAAGCGCCATACCACCAAAGATCGCGGTTTGCTGCACCGAGATTGCCCGCGCGACGACCCAGCGTGGAGAGGCAAGCTGTATGGTCACGTTCAGCGTCGACATGCCCAGAATCCAGCCGCACCCCGCCAGCGCCAGCGCCGGCATCGCGGTAAACAGGCTGCCGCTGAGCGCTGTTCCGGCCGCGCCGATGGCAATCAACAATGATGCAATTGCCACGATCCTTTCGATGCTGAGGCTGCGGCGCAGGCGCGCGCTGGCGAAGGCGCCGCCAACGGCGCCGGCACCGAAAGCGCCAAGCAGCAGGCCGTAGATCAGCGCGCCGCCGCCGATAATGTCCCGGGCGATCACGGGCATCAAAGCCGTGACCGCGCTGGCGGAGATGGCAAAGATGGCAGAACGTGCGATGACGACCAAATGATGCGGCGACATCACGAAGTATCGCAGGCCGCTGGTGACCGCATTGCCGATCCGTTCCGGCGGCAATTCCTCGTCCGTCGGCGGCACCTTCCATCGCAGCAATACCGCGATCAGGGGCAGATAGCTGAAACAGTTTACAGCAAAAGCGGCGGCAGAGCCCGCCGCCGCCACGATCGCGCCGCCAATGGCAGGCCCCCCACTACGCGCCACGTTGAAGGCGATGCTGTTATAGGCAACAGCCGCAGGCAGGACCGGCTTTGGCACAATATCCCCGACCGTTGCCTGCCAGGCAGGACTGTTCAGCGCCATTCCGCAACCGATCAGGAACGTAAAGCCGAGCAGCAGATATGGGGTGATCAGGTCGCTGGCTGACAAAAAGACAAGGGCCAAAGATACGAACAGCATCAGCCCCTGCGCGACCAGCATTACACGGCGCCGGTCGAAACTGTCGGCAATGGCCCCCGAAAGGAGTGCCAGCAACATGATCGGCAGCGAGGTCGAGGTCTGCACCAGCGCAACCATAGCGGGTGAGCGGGCAATTTCGGTCATCAGCCAGGCCGCGCCGACCGATTGAATGACGTAGCCGAGATTTGACACAAGGTTCGCCAGCCATAGCGAACGGTAAAGGGGAATACTGAAAGGAGATGCAGGAGGAGACGTTTCGGCCAAGCTGTGCGCACCTCCCCGGCAATATCCCTGTCCCACTTGGTCCAGACTATTGCCCTATACAGGTTTTCGAAGGTCTTGCCTTATCATCCTGCGATCACTCCGCGATAATTTCATCCCAGTCTTCGTTCGCGCGGCCAACCAGATAAGCGCGGATCGCCTGTGCATCATCTTCGCTGATCAGATCGGCAAAGCTGGCCATGCCCATTTCGCGCCGAGAGCCGCCAATGACGATGTCCATGAATTCGGCGTGGGTTTCCGGCGACATCATACGCAGATCCTTGATCCCGCCGCGCGCCTGTTCGCCGTGACAGGCGGCGCAATAATCGGCGTAGAGCTGTTCGCCCTGTGCAATGACTTCCGCAGAGGCGCCCGTATCCTCCGGCCGTATTAGGCCGGGACCATCGTCGGCGACCGGCGGCAGTTCAGCGGTTCCGCCCAATTTGAACACCAGCAGGCGTGGCGATTCCGACAGGGGAAAGCCGAGCGATTTCGCGCTTGTGGAGTGGGCGAGGCCGCCGCCCCAACCGGCATTGACGGCGATATACTGCTCGCCATCAATTTCATAGCTGATCGGCGCTGCAATCGGCACCTGCTGGACCGGCATTTCCCAGACCTTTTCCCCGTCATCGGCGCGATATGCGGCAAAGGTGCCGCCCACCGTGCCCTGAAATACTAGATTGCCCGCCGTCGCCAGGATGCCGCCGCTCCCACGAACCGGATAGGGTACGCGCCAGCTTTCTTTCTGGGCCACCGGATCCCAGGCTGTCAGCCAGGTCTTGTTATACTTCGCGGCAAATTCGGCGGCAGCCTTTCGCGTCAGATCATAGCCGGTGGTCGAAATACCCAACTGGCTCATCTGTCCGGGTGTCTGCTCAAAATCCGGGTTGACCGAATAGGCCATATACATCTCGGTGACCGGAAAATAGGCGAGGCCCGTCTGCGGGCTGTACGCCATGGGGTTCCAATTATGGCCGCCCGCCGGCCCTGGCGACACGATTACCGGCGTCTCTCCATAACGCGCTTCGGGATTGACGATCGGTCGGCCATCGTCGTCGATACCCAGCGCCCAGTTCATGGCGACATAGGGTTCCGCCGAAATCAGCTCACCGGTCGCGCGGTCCAGAACATAGAAGAAGCCGTTCTTCGGCGCCTGCATCAAGACCTTGCGCTGTCTGCCGTCGATGTCGAGGTCAGCCAGGATCATCGACTGAGTCGCGGTATAGTCCCATTCGTCGCCGGGCACCGTCTGATAGTGCCAGACATATTCGCCGGTATCCGCCCTTAATGCGACGATTGAGGACAGGAACAGATTGTCGCCCCCTGCCGGGCTGCGATAGCGCAGTGGCCACGGGCCGCCATTGCCGACGCCAAGATAAACGAGATCGAGTTCGGGGTCGTAGACGATGGAATCCCAAACGGTACCGCCGCCGCCACGCTTCCACCATTCGCCGGTCCATGTCTTTGCGGCCATCTCCATAGCCTCGGACTCAAAGCCGTCGGCCGGGTTGCCGGGGACCGTGTAGAACCGCCAGATCTGTTCGCCGGTCTCGACATCATAAGCGGTAACATAGCCGCGCGCCGCACCCTCTGCGCCGGCATTGCCGATGACGACCTTACCGTCATAGACGCGCGGGGCGCCGGTGATCGTATAGGGCCACACCGGGTCGAAGGTTTCCACGCTCCACACGGGGCTGCCCGTCTTCGCATCGACGGCGATGACGCGTCCATCCAGCGTGGCAATGATGATCTTGCCATTCCAAGCAGCTAGGCCGCGCGTAACGATATCGCAGCAGGCGTCGCGCCCCTTTTCACGATCCACCTGCGGATCGAAGCGCCAAAGCTCCTCGCCCGTTTTCGCGTCATAGGCGACGGTCACATTCCAGGGTTCGATATTATAAAGCACTCCGTCGATCATCAGAGGCGACGCCTCGACGCCGCGATCGACGGGCAAATCGGCGAACCATGTCAGATCGAGTTCCGACACATTATCGGCATTGATCCTGGAAAGCGGACTGAACCGCTGCTCTCCATAGGTACGGCCCGGCGCCATCCATTGGCCGGGAAACTGGTCCGCCGCAGTCAACCGGTTATGATCGACCTCTGCCGGCCCGGCCCAGGACGTCATATGAATCGCCAGCGCTGCCGCCCCCGCCGCAAGAAATAGCTTTTTAACCTGCCTCATAGCGATCTTCTAATTCCCTGGTTTTCAGCGGTCGAACAGAAGGAGCGACGCCTGCGATCATCGCTGCAACAAGCCCTTGCGCTCGCTCCAGTCTATGACGGTGTCGATGCATTTCTTCAGATGTTCAGGCTGGCCGACATAATAATGCGTCGCCCCCTTCAGACTGAGATATTCCTTATCGGGGGTGGCAAGCGCATCGCGGATCGCGGGATTGTGCGTCGCGGGTACCGCTTCATCAGCCGTATTCTCGATCTGCAGAACGGGCGTTTCATGGATCTTTGCCGCGTTCATCGGCCCCTTGGCATTTGACAGATCATAGCTCCACTGGCTGAGCCACGACCGCAGCGTGCTGTAACGCGCCAGACCCACCGGCCCCACGTTCACCGTCTGGGGATCGCCCATATAGGTCCAGTTCGGCCGCCGCTCCGACGGGTCGATCTGCGGGTCCAGCCAGCGAACATCGCACATGGTGCGGTGCGTGACGAACGCGCGTTCCCGCTCTGGCCCATCCTTCGCATTCAGGCGGGCCAGCTCGTCCTGAGCCCAATTTGTAATACGCCGATTGCGCGCGCGCTGCGCCTCCCGAAAGCGCGTTACAAATTCGTCGCTATAGGGCGGCTGATGCGGGCAATCGGGCGAATAAATATCGAATTCGGGGTCGCGATTGTCGGGATCGAGTTCGTCGATCACCGACGGGTCCAGCCACTCCGTCAGCGTTTCGGCCCGCGACAGGTGTGCGGCAATGAAGATCACGCCGTCCGCCCGCGGCAGATTTGCCGCGATCAGGTCGACGGGATCGCCGGCCGGGGTTTCGGTGATGTCAGGGTTCTCGGCCTGCGCCTGATAGAAGAGTGACAGGGAACCGCCGCCCGACCAGCCGACCAGAACGACCTTCTCATAGCCCAGCTCTTCGCGCGCATAGCTGATCCATTTGCCGAGATCGATTGCAACCTTTTCAAAGATAAGGGCGGTGTCGTTCCGCGGATAGCGGCTGGCGGCGCACAGCACGTCGAGCCCCGCATCCGCAAGCGCCGTTGGCATCGGCAGCAGATGCAGAACCGACGTCGGGTGCATGAATATATAGACCGTCTTCGACCGTGAATTGGGCACGCCGAGCAACTGCCCTTCGAGGTTCACGGCGCCGGAATTTCCCGCAAACCCATAGGTTTCCGTAAATTTCGGATTATCGGCAAATGAGACGATGAGTGGCGTTCGCGTCCACGCGGCCTTGCTGTCGTTCAGGGACATAGGTTCAATTTTCCGTAATTCAGTTCAGGCCGAGATAAGGTCGTCGAAGGGGACGCTGGTTGCGTCATATTCGAACAGCCATTCATAGCGGTCGACCACCTTGTCCGCGGCCCATTGTTCGTCGACATATTTCTGCGCACCGGCAGGGTCGGCGAGCGCAGGATTATGGAAACGCTCCGTATTCGCGTTCGCACCCTGCACGGCCTTTGTCGCACGCGGGATGCGAAGCCGTTGATAGGCGTCCAGCGCCTGATCGATTGAATCGAACTCCTCGAATGCTCGGGCGAGGATGCAGCCATCCTCCAACGCCTGAACGGCACCCTGGGCGAGAAAGGGAAGCGAGGGATGACACGCATCCCCCAGCAGGGCAATGCGCCCCTTTACCCATTCCTGCATTGGCGGACGCGCGATCAACGCCCATTTGAAGGGCGTCGGGATCGCCTCGATATAGGCGTGCACATCCTCGTGCCAGCCGGGGTAATCCTCGTGGAACTCCTGATTTGTTCCGGCGGTGGACCAGGATTCCACCTGCCAGTCCTGCCGCTCCACAACGCTGGTGAAGTTCATCAGTTCGCCGCCCCGGATCGGGTAGTGAATGACGTGCCCGCCCGGTCCGATCCAGTTGACGCCCACGGGCTTTGCCAGCTCGCGCGGCAGCTTCTCCATCGGAATGACACCGCGCCATGCAACGATGCCGGTAAATTGCACGGGGCCTGAGCCGAACAGCTGCTCTCGCATCTTTGAATGCACGCCGTCGGCGCCGATGACGACGTCGAATGTCTCGGCCGGCTTACCGTCCAGATTGACCGTGACCTTAGATCCATCCTGCTGGACGGAGGTGCAGCGACTGGCGAGGCGCACCGCCTGTGGATCCAGCGCCTTTACCGCCTTGTAGAGGATCTGATGAAGATCGTTCCGATGAACGGTGATGTAGGGATAACCGTAGCGTTCCACGGATTCGGTTCCGAGGTCGAACAGCTTCCACGTGTCCCCGGTATTCCACAGCCGGATCTCCTTCCCCTGCGGGACGAAGCAGGCCTTCATCAGCTCTTCCTCGATCCCCAGAGAGGCAAGAATCCTGACGCCATTGGGGCTGACCTGCAGCCCGGCCCCAACCTCCTGCAGCTCGGGAGCTTGTTCGAAAACGGAGACGTGGAAGCCACGACGCATCAGCGCCAGTGCGGCGGTCAATCCGCCAATCCCCCCACCGACGATTCCGATCTTAATATTTTTTTTCAAAATTTCGGCCCTTCCTACGGACGATTTGAATAATCATAACGAATAGTGTTCGTCAATATCATACACATCTAGACGCCGCCGCAAAGACCAATCCCGCCATGACTGGACACGGATGGCTTGCGACGGCAGGTAGGCGGCATGCGAGAAATGGAGCGACAATGCGCAAGGCATTGAGCGAGGCTGGAGGAACCAGTCGCCGCGTTCAGTCAATTGAAGTTGGGTTTCGGATCCTGCGCGTCCTGAGGATGAGCAGCGGGCCGCTGCCCTTGCGCGAAATCGCCTCAAGAAGCGGCATGCCGCCCAGCAAGGTGCATCTGTATCTGGTCAGTTTCGTGAGGGAAAAGGTCGTCTATCAAGAGGCGGATACTGGGCATTACGGCCTGGGATCCTTCGCCATTCAACTGGGTCTGGCGGCAATACGCCAACTGGATGTCGTCGAATTGGCGAGTGGCGTCCTGAGCGACCTGAGGGACCGCACGAAATGCGCGATCTACTTGTCCTTGTGGGGCGACCGGGGACCGTGCATCGTGGCAAAGGCAGACGGCGCCCTGCAGGGCGCATTCGCCGTGCGACTGGGATATATTCTGCCGCTGACAACAACTGCTACGGGATTGATCTTCCTGGCGCATTTGCCAAAGGCGGAAACCGAAGGAGCGCTTGCCGCGCAGGTCGGATATGAAGGGGGCCGCGGCGCCGGCAAGCCGGTTGGAAAGCGCGACCTGGCCAAGGTTCTGGCAAAGGCGCGCAAGGATGGCTACGCTTCGACCGTCGGAATGTTGCACCGCAATTTTTCCGGCATTTCTGTACCTATTTTTGATTATAACGAACAGATTGCAGCGACCCTGACCCTGCTGGGTCCGGCGGAATTCATGCTGGACGACAAGCAGCAGGAATTATTGTCGCTGCTATCTGCCGCCGCAGCCGAAGTGTCGCAGCGGCTTGGCGCCCCCGGCGAACTGCCAAGCGAGGAAGCAGCCTGAATCAGACCGAGGCTATCTGCCCGGCGCGGACTTGTTCGTTTCGGGTATAAAGTCCGGCGCTCTTCGGCCTGCCGCCGCCGCCTCCAGGCGCAGTTTCAACGCCTCGGCACGTTTCTCCGGGCCGAGCCAGGATCGCTCGTGCCCCCAAAAACTGGGGCCATAGTCGCACTCGAACGGCTGCCAGTTTTGCGGATCGATCGAGCGGCCACCCCAGCCATATTCGACCATGAAGGATGAGGGTGTGCGCGCGTAAAAGGACGTCATGAAATCATTGGTATGTCGGCCAAGTGTGACCCCAATCCGCTCCTCTTCCAATTGCGCCAGATCGTACGCCTGACCGACATCGTCCATGGAATTGAGTTCAACCATCAAATGGTGGACCCCGTCCTCGCCGGTCTGGACCACGGCGAAGCTGTGATGGCGGCTGTTGAGATGGAAGAAAAAAGCGCGAAATGGCCTTAGCGAATAGTCGCTGAGGCGAAACCCAAGCAGATCGGTGTAAAACGGCAATAATTGATCGGCGGACTTTGCCGTCAGCACGACATGGCCAAGGCCAAGCGGTCCCGTGCGAAATCCACTGATCGCCCTGCCCGGCGCGAATTTGTCTGTAGCCCGGGCGGCACCATGGAAGAATTCCAGCCGATTGCCCAGCGGATCGTGCGCAACGATAATGTCGGCGACGCGGCGTTGTTCGATCAAGGATGCGGACGCCCTTTCCACGCCGTGCCCTGCATCGCTGAGCCGGGCCGCAACCTGCGCCAAGGTATCGGCGTCCGCGACCTCCCACCCCATGGCGGAAATGCTTTCACGGTCTCCCTCGGTGACGAACAGACGCCCGACGCGCTCGTCGGTACGCAGGTTGAAGCCGGTGGCCGCACGATCCGCCAATTGCATACCAAGAAGGCCGGTCGCGAAGCCGCCCCAATCGTCCAGCCGCCGCGTTTCGATCACGACGTAACCCAGCGATTGAAGAAGCGGCTCCATTCCTAATTTTTCATCGTCACTCAACCCTTTGCGGACTGGGCGGCCTTGCGCTTGTCTTCTGGATTTTCTGCAACCGGCGCCATGGGATCGTCCGCAACGACGGCCAGTCCGCCGCCACGATCGGAACGGGTATTCTCGAACTGGCCGGCCTCCTTCTTTCGCAGGCCATAGCTGCGGACGTCGGGGATTTGATCGGCGGTCGGCTCCGGCATGCGCTTCTTCCGGGCCAGGGCCTTTTCGACATAGGGTGCGAGTTCAGCCTCTTTCTTGGCGAGGCGTTCCTCTTCTCCTTCGTGCAGGCGCGGCATCGCGGTGTTCGCGAACAGCTCAAGGGACTCGCAGATATGATCGTGATTGGCGGGCCCTGTCTGCTGCACAAAGATGATCTGATCGACGCCTACATCGGCATAGGCCTTGCAGTGATCGTAAACCTGTTCCGGCGTGCCGATGCCGCCATTGCCGTGATTGTCCTCAATCGTGTCCTCGGCTTTCAAAAAGCCTTCCCAGACTTTGGAATGACCCGGCTTGGACTTCCCGAAAGCTGCGTAATGGCCAAGCGAATAGCCGAAATATTTGAAGCCTTGCGAGCCGCGGTCGATCGCGACCTGCTCATCCTCGTTCACGGAAAGCGCCGTGACGATGGCGAAGTTCGGGTTTACCGCGTGACCGATCGGCACGCATTCATCGGATTTGATGATGTCATAATATTCCTTCACCCATTTGCCGGCCTGTTCAGGGGCGGCAAAGCCGAAGACCAGCGCGCCCATGCCGTTGCGCGCAGCATGGAGAATCGTGTCGCGGCGCGAGCAGGCAACCCACAAGGGCGGGTGCGGTGCCTGTATCGGCTTCGGTACGACGTTCCGGCAGGGCATTGAGAAATGCTCGCCCTCATAACCCGGATAGGGGTTCATCGTCAGCATGTTGGCGCATTGCTCCGTCGCCTCCCTCCACATGCCCTTTTTCAGGTCGGGGTCGACGCCAAAGCCCTCCAGCTCCATCGCCGTCCCGCTCTCTCCGGTACCCCATTCGATGCGGCCACCAGACAGGAGATCGAGCGTCGCAATACGTTCCGCGACACGCGCGGGGTGATTGATGAGAGGCGGCATGACCGAAATACCATGCCCCAGCCGCATGCGCTTCGTGCGCTGCGTCAGTGCACCGAGAAAAACCTCGGGGGCGGAAGAATGCGAGTATTCCTCAAGAAAATGATGCTCGACCAGCCAGGCATAATCATAGCCAAGCTTGTCGGCGAGCTCGAGCTCGTCGAGCGCATTGTTGAAGATCTTCATATCTTTCTCGGCACTGAAGGGGGCCGGGGATTGATGTTCGTAAAAAAGGCCGAATTTCATGATTCTGTCCTCACTTATTGTCCGGCTCGGCGGGGAGTGGCCCACGCGGAACCGGAATGCCGGTGATTGAAAGGCGGATGCGGTGCAGGCTGCGCGCACCGGTGAAATAGAGGGTGCGCCAATCCTCATCGCCCCAGTTCAGGTTCGATGTGCGCCCCTCCAGAAGGATGGTGCCAAGGTGCTTACCGCGAGGGTCCATGACCCAGATGCCCCCGGGCCCGGTGCAATACACATTACCCCGTTCATCGACCTTCATCCCGTCGGGGCCGCCGGGGCGGTCGTCGCCGCGCATGTCGCAGAAGAGGCGCGCACTGCCGAGGTCGACCATGCCGTCCTTTTCGACATTATAGGCCATGATCAGCTTGCGATGCTGATTGCTGTCATTGACGTAGAGGATGCTTTCGTCCGGCGAGAAGCACAGGCCGTTCGGGTTGATAAGATCCCGCACCACCATGTTGATGCGCTTTAGGTCGGGCGAAACGCGATAGACCCCCGCCGCGTCGATTTCCGGCGGATGATCCACCGGCGTGAACGGCACCTTTGGTGGCGGATCGGTGAAATAGACCGCGCCGTCGGATTTGACGACGACATCGTTCGGCCGGTTGAGCTTCATGCCGCGATAATTGTCGGCGATGACCGTCACGCTGCCATCCGTTTCCTCGCGGTCTACGCAACGGCTGAAATGGTGACAGACTACCAGGCGCCCTTCCCGGTCAAGTGTCTGGCCATTGCCGTTTTTCGTGTCTTCCTTGTCGACCGTAACGCCGGCGTCCGGATCCCAGCGCATGCGGCGGCTGTTGTGAATATCGCTGAACAGCAGATAGCCGCCGTCCGAAATCCACACCGGCCCCTCCGCAGGGCCGGTCGGCCCGCCATATCCGCGTCCGAGTTCTTCGCTGTCGACGCCAGGGGGAATGAGGGCGTCAATAGCAGGATCTAATCGTTCAATAGGCATAGCTGGCGTCTCTCCCCGCCTGCTGTAATTGTCAGTCAGGCTTATAACAGCCTAGCTGACACAATCATGCCCGTTTGTAAAGGGGATCAGTCCCGCCCCTGCCGCCCCGACGGATTCCATCCCAGCAATCTCATGCAGTTACCCCCCATGATCGCTGCCTTTTGCTGGGCATCAATTTCGTCGCTGTGAAGCAGCATGTCGCGCGTCTCGCTGTAGAGTCGGCCGCGATGCCGAAGGTCTTCCCCCGTCTTGGCCATGCGAAGGCGTGTATAGTCGCTGGCCCACATCAGCCGCTCGGCCCCGAAGGCGGCGATGACGCGGTGCATATATGGCCAGGTGTCGGCGAACGGATATGATTGACGCGACAGCAGTGGCAGCCCGCAGATCTTCACGTGAACATTTGGAAATTGTGCAAGGCGCAACAGCCCATCCAGCCGATCCCAGGGGTCGTCCCTGGGGGGCGAGACAGGGTGCTGGCTGACACCCAGATGGTCGATCACGATCGAGAGATTTGGGTGCCGCTCGATGACCGCCTGCATCGCGGCTGCCTGACCATGGGTAGACAGAAAGAGAGGCAATCCAAGTGCCGCCGCCGTCTCAAATCCTGGGTCCATCGCGCCCGAAAGGAAGGCCTCCGACAATTCCGTCGTCCTGAAATCGGTAACGAGCAAGCGTCCTGCGGCTATGTTCGCGTCCCGGTGCGCCCGCTCGATGGCCCCGGCAAGTTCGTCGCCCTTTTGCTGGAACGTCTCCACCCCAATGAAGCGATCGCCATAACGGGCAACGCATGCCTCTATGTAGGGAGCCGCCGCCACGACCAGCGCGGCATCGACGCCAACGCTGTCCATCGCCTCCCGCGCGAGTTCGACGTTGATGAGCAGTCGCGCCGCATCGGGCAGATCGTCCGGCACGTCGCGCGGCGGCGACGGCTGGTGAATCTGGGCATCTACGATGGGAAATGCGGCGGTTTCGGTCATTTTTAAATCCTCAGTGCGTCCGTGAAGGCGGCGCGCGAAAAATAGCCCGCCCACAGGCCGCGCATTTGATATCTTCCGATGGCTCCCCCGCGCCGGTCGCGGGTTCGGCGGCGGAGTGGTCGCAGCAGGCGCAGCCAGAATGGACAGTCGCCCGGTCGAGGGCCGCCAGCATGTCCTCCGTCCAGGCTGCACCGCAAAACGGGCATTGAGGGCCGGGTTCAGAATCGGAAGTCATAGAGCTCATTGCAGACGCCCGCGGCGCGCGATCATGAAAATCTCGTCATTGAACCACAGACCACCATGGCGCTGCAGCACGCTGCGGGTCGCCTCAAGATATTTGTCATTCGCCAATGCAGAGGCCATTCTCTTGTCTTCGATCTGCGCGACATAGCTGGCGGCGTTCCAGGCACCGAACAAAGTGGAACTGCCGATCGGCATATCCTCACTGATTTCCGAGGGCAGCGCGCGGATGTCGTAACGGAATAGGGCCTGTTCGTCGGTCAGGTCGAGAAAGCGGTAATCCCGCGCTGCCGGTCCCAAATCATCCGCCACGGCATCCATGATCGTTTTTCGATCGGTGTCGAACGGGTTTTCGTCGGGCCAGATCTGGCGGATGATCTCCATGCCGGGGTCATTTCCATGGCTGTGAATGCCCATCAACGTGCCGTTCGGGCGCAATGCCTTCACAAGCGGCGTGACGACGCGCCCGGTTTTGAATTCCAGCGGCGCGCGAGCGCGATACGGCTGCGACAGCAGGACGAAATCGAAATTCGCCTCCGCATAACCGCGCCTTGGCACAATTGGATTCAGCATGAAGCCATGATCCTTGCGATAAAGGATCAGGACCACGGGCGTCTTGTAGAGGGGATTGCCGGTGGAGGACGCAATGCGCGTTTGCCAATGCTGCGCCAGGAATGGCTCAAGCTGCGATATCTGCTCCTCGAATTCGCCGGCGGAGGTTCCTTCGAGGGCGACCTCCTTCCACACCATGTTACTGGCGGCGGCCGCATTTTCGGGCTGCAGATTCGCGGCCTCTGAATATTTCAGGTTGGTCATGACCAGGACCGTGGCGGAATGTTCGCGCAGGCGATCCGGCATTTTTTCAAGGGTCAGACGGATATTCTCCATGCTGATTTCCTTGGCGACCACGTAAAATGGGACCCAGGGATGGCGCCGGTGCAGTCCGCGCAACATGCGCGCCAGCGTGGTGCCGTCGCCTGCGCCGCCATCGAACAGTCGAATTGCGGGCGGGCGCGGTTGTGTGCGGCTGATCTCCTCAACCGCCCGGTCGGCGATGATGTGCTTTTCGGTCGTCGTATTGACGAACATCAGATATTTCTGACGATTATCGTAAAAGCGGAATGTCTGTTCGGGGCGCAATTCCGTTCGCAGGCCACGGATGCCGGAGCGCAGGGCATCCGCCGACGCGCCACCCTGCTCCTCGATAAACCTGTGGACCCGCTCGACCGTCTGGATGGTGACACGGCCACCCTGCTGCAGCCGGGTCACAAGCTTGCCGTCGTTGACAGCCAGCCGACCAAAGGTCGACTGAGCCATCTTCATGCGGCGGCAGGCATGGTCTATTTGTTCAAGCAGTACTTCTGCGTCATTCACCTTGCGCCGCCGTCCCTTCCGGCGCCAGCGGACATGCCCGGGTATAGCAGCCGTCCAGATAGATCAGTGGATCGACGTCTCCGCAAATTCGCACCTCGTCGACGCGTCCGATGATGATCGCATGCGTCCCATATTCCAATATGTCCTGATATTCGCATACGAAATTCGCCTGCCCCTCGCGCAGCAGAGGCGTCCCGCACGCGGCGGAATCCCAATGTCCAAGCCGAAACCGCGCCTCCCCCTTATTATCGCCGAAGCAGGCCTGGGAAATATTGGCCTGGTCGGAATGAAGGATATTGACGCAAAAGTTCGAACGCAGCGACAGCGGCTCGTACAGGCTGGCATTGCGATTGACGCAGACCAGCAGGGACGGCGGATCCATGCTCAGTTCGCTGACGGCGGTGGCGGTCATCGCCCACCGCTTTTCCCCATGCCATGCAGTGATGACGGCAACGGCCTTGCCCAGACGGCGAAGGCCCATTCGCATTTGTTCCGGCAAGGGCAGGTCCGCGAAATTCTCAATAGTCGTTGCCATCATCGCTAAGCCTTTCTCTGCCAGTGATGTTGAGTCCGTACCCCTCGATGCCGGACAGGCGCGCCTCGCTGTCAGTCAACAGGGTGATGTCGCGCACTCCGAGGTCCAGCAAGATTTGCGCGCCTACGCCGTAGTCGCGGATGCGCTGGTCGCTGGTCGGCAGGGCTGAATTCGTCCGCCTTTCCGACACAGCCTTGGCCGAAGGGTCGCGAATGAACACCATGACGCCGGGATCATCGCTCTGTCCGATCCGGGTCAGCGCGCGCGCCACATATTCCCGCCGCGCAGTAGGAGGGCCAAGAAGATCCGAGACCAGATCCATACGGTGCATTCGCACCAATGTCGGCCGGTCGGCGGCGATCGATCCGCGCACCAGCGCAACGTGCTCCAGATCGTCGATCAGGCTGCGAAACACTGTCAGCCGAAAATCGTCGCCATAGATGGTTTCGAACTCTTCCTCGTGGACACGGGCGACCGACCGTTCCGTGCGGCGGCGATAGCTGATCAGGTCGGCAATCGTGCCGATCGGCAAATCATGCTCGCGCGAAAATTCGATCAGCTGCGGCATGCGTGCCATGGTGCCGTCTTCGTTCAATATCTCGCAGATGACACCAGCCGGCAGCACGCCGGCCAGGCGCGAAACATCGACGGCGGCTTCTGTATGGCCTGCACGCACCAGCACCCCGCCAGTGCGCGCGACCAGCGGAAAGACATGGCCGGGGGACACCACATCGTCGCATCCCTTTGATGGATCGATGGCGACCGCGATGGTCTGGGCGCGATCATGCGCAGAAATGCCGGTGGTAACGCCTTCCCGCGCCTCTATCGAGACCGTGAAGGCGGTGCGGTGGCCGGAGCGGTTTTCCGCCACCATTGGAGGCAAACGCAGGGTTTGCGCCCGCTCCGATGACAGAGCGAGGCAAATCAGGCCGCGGGCGTGCCGCGCCATGAAATTGATCGCCGCGGGCGTCGCGAACTGCGCCGGAATGATGACGTCGCCCTCATTCTCGCGATCCTCGGCATCGACCAGAATATACGGCCTGCCGTTCCGCGCCGCCTCGATAATATCTTCAATAGGGGATACGGCCGACGGAGTGCCGGTGTCCGTAATCTCCGCTTCCTCAGTAAGCACCAGATTCCTCCAGGGCCTGCCGGACGTGGCGCCAGCTATCCGAGACGGAGGGAAGCCCCGTGTAGATCGACGCGTGAACGAGGATCTCGCGCAACTCCTCCTTGGTAACGCCATTGGCAAGGGCGCCCTTCACATGATTGCGCAGCTGGTCGGGGCGCGACTGGCCGATCAGCATGGCGATGGTCAGCATGCTGCGCGTGCGCCGGTCGAGGCCGGGGCGGCTCCACACGTCACCGAAGCACAGACGGGTGACCAAATCCTGTAATGGATCGGTGAAATCGTCAGCCTCGTCTATACCGCGCACGCCCGGTTCGCCGAACATATCCTGCCGCATGGCGCGACCGCGTTCGTAAAGCTCATCCTTTTTCAAGATCGTCTCCTTCTCCGCCCATCAGGCGGATATTTGTGATGTGAGGGCCGGCATCGTTTGGACGGCCAGGCGAACTTCTTCTCGGACAGCTGGCGACACGCCGGCAGCGCGCAGAAATCCGTGGATCATGCCGGGCGCGATCCGAAAGGTAACGGGCACCGACGCAGCGGCGAGTTTCTGTTCAAGCCGCCGGGCATCGTGCAGCAGCGGATCATGTTCTGCCGCGACGATATGGATCGGCGGCAACCCTGACAGGTCGCTGCGATCGACCGGTGCAGGGCCGCCATCCGGGCCGCCGCATTCGCGAAACAGCCGCGTATAATTTTCGATGCGATCGGGGGTAAGTAGCGGGTCGAGCGCACCCCGATAGGCTGGATCGCCACCATCCATGGCAATTGCGCCATAAAATAGCAGCAGCGCCGAGGGGGCTTTCTGTCCGTCCGCGTCGCAGGCGTTGGCGGCGCTGACGAGCGCAAAAAGGGCGCCGACGCTGTCTCCGGCAAGGAACAGCGCGTCCGGGTCCGCGCCCAGCAATCCCGCATTGCGGCACACCCAGGCAAAGGCTTCATCACAATCCGCCTGCGCGGCAGAATAGGTGTTTTCCGGCAAACGCCGATATTCCACGCTGACGACGATGGCGCCCGCTGCGTGGGCAAGTTCCGAAGCGACGATGTCGAAACTTTCGATACTGCCGAGGGCGAAGCCGCCACCATGGAAGTAGCAGATCGCGGGCCGCTCGCCCTGGCCGCCCGGATCGAAGACGCGGACCGGCACTTCGCGGCCGGGCAACGCAATCGCGGTGTCGAAGCGGCGAATGTGTCGCTCGTGCGGTCCGTTGAACCGCCCCGCCGTCAGATCGCCGTTCAGGCGCATTCCCGATAAGTCGGCCGCCGCTGGCTGGGCGCGAAACAGCTCGACATAGCGGGCGATGCCCTCGGCCAGATGAGGTGCATCGCTTCGGACGGGCTGGGCCGTGGCCATCAGCCGACCGCTTCGTACCGTACGTCTTCGACGGGTACGTCCGTCAGTTCAGCCAGGCGCGGCGCGACTTCGCGGGCAAAGAGGGTCAAATTGTCGACCGTGTCCTCATGGCCCAGTTCGCCCGCCTGCCCCATCATCAACAGATTGCCGAAACCGCCTGTCTCGTCATGGAAACGGGCGAGCTGTTCATAAACCTCGTCCGGCGTTCCCACGAACATCAGGCCCGCCTCCATATATTCCTCGATAGAACCATCGACGGGCAGCGGCTTGCCATTTCGCATCTTTGGCCGCATCGCGTTCGGGTCCGATTTTACCATGCGGACATTTGCCTCCACCGGATTGAACCCGCGCGGATTGCGGAATTGCGGGTCGAGCCTGGCCGCCGTGGTGAAATAGCTTTTCATTTCCTCAGCGCGCCGAAACGCCGTCTTGCGATCCGAAGCGCAGGCGATGAGCGCCAGATAAGCCAGCTTGTCGCGTTCCGGCTGCCGCCCGAATTGCTCGGCATATGCCTCACGATACCCGGCGAACACCGACCGGGCGATGGCGCCCGACAGGAATGTCGCGCAGGTATAGCCCAGCTTACCGTAAATGCGTCCGCTCGACGCGCTGGATGCAGTCATCCAGATTGGCGGGTGCGGCTGCTGGATCGGGCGCGGCCACATGCTGGCCGTACGATAATGAAAATGCTCGCCTTCCCAGGAAAAATTGTCACCTTCATTTCCCAGTGCCGCGAGGATCAGGTCATGAGCCTCCCAGAAGCGGTCCATGAAGCCCGTGGGCTGGCGGTTCGACATGAAAAGCTCGTAGGACGCCCCCTTGACCAGACCGACTTCGAGCCGCCCGCCGGACAGCGCGTCGACCATCGCGATTTCCTCTGCCACTCGTAGCGGGTTGGAACGGTTCGCGAGCGGAATGCCGAGAGCGAGAAGCCGTGCATTCTGTGTCTGCCGCGCCAGGATCGCCAACGTCGTCATGCAGGACGTCGACATGCATGTCGCCGCCGCATGATGCTCGTTCACCATGATGTTTAGCCCAAGCTCGTCGGCGAGCAGATATTCGTCGAGATAGCGGTTGAGCAATTGCCCGGCCGTCTGCGGGTCGCAATGATGCTGCGGCAGGGTGACGCGCATCGCGCCGGGAACCTCGAAAGCGGGGTGGTAGGCCTGCTCGCTGAACTGCCAGACTTTCATGCCGATCTCCTCAGGCTTTGTTTTTGACGCCAGCGAAATCGCCGATCAGCTTACCGAGTTGCTCGGGCTGGTCGGCGTGGACGCAGTGCCCTGCGTCCGCAATCTCGCGGACCTCGGCCCGGGGCAGCGCCTTTGCAAAGCGGGTGCGGTATTCGCTGCGAACCAGGCGGTCATCCGCCCCCCACACGATCATGGTGGGGCAGACGATACGATGCAGGCGGCCGGACAGCTTCGGATTGAACATGTAGGGCGACCAGCCATAGAGGCTGAGCGCCTCCTCCCCGCGCATTTCACGGCGCAGACGATCCTCCGGAAGGGCGCTGAGTTCTGGCTCGTAGCGGCCAATGCGCTCGTTCAACTCGCGCCGGGACAGCATGAAGATGTCGGTGACGTGGCTTTCGCGGCGGTGCGACGTACGCAGTCCAAGCGGCGAAATCAGAACGAGTTCCGAGGCGCGGCCGGGTTCTTTCGTCAGCGTTTCCGCTGCCACCCAGCTGCCGAACGAAGAGCCGACCACCGTTGGCCGCTCCAGCCGCAGCGCAGCCATCAGGTCGAGGTAAAAATAGCCAAGATCATCCACCCGGTCGAGATTTTCGGGACGCTGAGAAGCGCCAAAGCCCGGGTGCCACGGCGCATAGACGCAGTAAGATCGCGCAAGCTCTCGCAACAACGGCGCGGCGCCCTCGACGCCGTCAATTCCGTGCAGGAACAGCAAGGGAGCGCCGGACCCGGCAGTGAACAGCTCCACGTCCGTGCCCAGGACATCGAGCGTCGATATCGTTCCGAAATCCAGCTCCTGAAGTGCCGTCGCGGTCATCATCGCTTCCCAAGGTTCCTTCTTTGCGATGAAACTCTCTTTCAATGACCGATAGGTCCAATTCTTTGTTATTGATCTTTCGATAACCGAAAGGCATCTATCGGCGATGGAGCTTCGCCATCTTCGCTATTTCCGCGCCATAGGGCGGGAGGAGCATTTCGGCCGCGCGGCCCTGCAGCTGCGCGTGGCACAGCCGGCTCTGACTCGGCAGATCCGCGACCTGGAGGAGGAACTGGGCGTCGAGCTGTTCGAACGGCTGCCCCGCGGCGTCAGGCTATCGGACGCCGGTCATGTCTTTCTGCGCGAAACCGAAGAAATACTGTCGCAGGTGGACCGCGCCGTCGATCGCGCCCGCAAGCTGGCGAGCGGCCACATCGGCACCATTCGCGTGGGGTTGAGCGAGATCATTTCCGGCCATGATTTCATATCCAATGGACTGCGCGCCTTTCGCGAGCGCGAACCCGGCGTGGTTCTGGACCTGAGATCGATGAGCTCGATGCAGCAGATCATGGCGATCAAGGACGGGCTGCTGGACGCAGGAATTGTTTACGACGCGCATATCGACGATCGCGATGCGGCGCTGCTGGCGCAAAGCCATCTGGGTAACGGCCGAACAATGCTGGCGGTGCACGACGGCCATCGCCTGGCAGAACGTGCGTCCGTCGCCATGGCGGAGCTGAGCGAGGAGCCGGTGTTGTGGCCGACGCGCAAAACCGCGCCCGGCTATTACGACCGGCTGATGGCGGCATGTCTGGCTGCGGGGGATCCACCGCGCGTGGTGCAGGAATGCACGACCAATTCCATCATGCTGAGCCTGGTCGCGGCCGGCATGGGCATCGGATTCGTCACCGCGACGCCGCCCCTTTCCACCTTTCATAACATCCGACTGGTGCCGATCACCGACCTGGACCTGAGTTTCGACGTCTTGCTCGTATCCAGAATTCGTGACAATTCCGCCGCCCTGCACCGCTTCGTTGAAATGCTGAGTGGCGATCGAGAACTGGCCTCTGGTTCAGATTAACTGACGCCGTCGGATCCCCAATTTGTGGTTGACAAGCGGTTACTGCTGCCGATGCTATTGGCGCACGGGCATCGTCCTGCTGACCCAATTTTCGAGGATATCATGACAGACGCACGAAAGCTTAATGGGCTGTATCACTTCGCCTATCCTTGCAGGGACGCTGAGGAGACGCGGCATTTCTATGAGGATATTCTGGGATTACCTCTCGTCAATTGCATGATTAGCGAAAAGGTGCCGAGTACTGGCGAAGAGCAGCCTTATGTTCACTTTTTCTTTGAATTGGGCGACGGCTCGTACATCGCGTTCTTTGACCTCGGGCATAATGAGAAACCCGAGCCATCGCCGAACACGCCTGCGTGGGTAGAGCATTTTGCCATGGAGACCGACAGCGTCGAAAATGTCGAGGCCATGCAGAAACGGCTGGCAGAGCATGGCGTCGAGACCACGCCCGTCGTCGATCATGGATTCGTTCGCTCGGTATATTTCTTCGACCCGAACGGACTGCGCCTTGAAATCGGCACTCGCACGGAAGAGCCGGGTTTTCTGAAGAAGGCCGCGGACGAGGCGCACGATATACTGAACAGCTGGACGAAGCGGAAGCAGGCCCTGCTGGAATCCGCCTGATCCCCTGTTGCGACTGCCTGCGGAGAGGATCGCCATAAACTGGACAGAAGCACCACGTCCCGGCAGGAAGGCGCGACCATAATCGGGCGAAGGTTTTAATGGCGGCAAGCGGACAATCTCGTCGACGCGTCCAGTCGATCGAAGTGGGATTTCGGGTGTTGCGCGTCCTGCGCATGGCCGACGGCCTGTTGCCGTTGCGGGAAGTTGCGAAGCGTGCCGAAATGCCGCCCAGCAAGGTCCACCTGTACCTGGTCAGCTTCATCCGCGAAAACATGGCCTACCAGGACGCCGCCACCGGCTATTATGGGCTCGGCTCTTTCGCCATCCAACTGGGGCTGGCCGCCGTCAGGCAGGCGGACGTGGTGGGGATAGGGTCGCGGATGCTGGGGCCGCTGCGGGACGAGACGCAGTGCGCGGTCTATCTTTCCCTCTGGGGCGATCGGGGTCCCTGTATCGTGGCAAAGGCCGATGGGAACCTGCAGGGAGCCTTTGCGCTGCGACTGGGATATATACTTCCCGTGGCGACATCCGCGACGGGCAATGTGTTCCTGGCGCATCTGCCGCGCGAAGACGTTGAACGGGTCATGGAGATCCAGGACGATGCCAGCGCCAGCGGAGTGTCGCGACGGCTTCCAAAGGAAGAACTCGACAAGATCGCAGCAAATGTTCGTGAGCAGGGTTTTGCGTCGACCGTAGAAAGTCTCAACAATAATTTTGCGGGCCTTTCCGCGCCGATCTTCGGCCCCGGTGGAGATATTTCGGCCGCCCTCACTCTCCTTGGATCGGCAGACTATATAACAGGAGAGCGCAAAGATGCGTTTCGCGATCTGCTGCTGGAGGCAGCGGAGACGGTAACCGACCGACTGGCCGAGGCAAAGGCCGAACCCGCCGACGCGTGATTAAGCGCGCCGGCACCAGGTTGAAAGCATGCCTATAGCGCCATCGCCACCGCCTTCGTCTCCGTATAGGCCTCGATACCTTCGCGGCCATTTTCGCGCCCCCAGCCGGACTGCTTGAAGCCGCCAAAGGGCAAGGCCGGGTCGAGGCCGCCGCCGTTCACACGGACTGTGCCTGCCTTCAGCTTGCGTGCCAGTTGGTGCGCAGCAGATAAATTGTTGGTCCAGACAACCGCCCCCAGGCCATAATCGCTGTCGTTCGCCTCTGCCGCGATGCGGTCGAGGTCTTCGTCGCTGAAGGACATGGCGCAGAGGACCGGGCCGAAAATCTCTTCACGCCGCACCGCCATGTCGGCGGTCGTGCGGGTCAGGACTGTTGGCGGCACGAAATTCCCGGCGCCGCCAATTTCGTGCCCGCCGGTGTGCAGATTGGCGCCCTCCTCTACCCCATGCCGGATATATCCATGAATACGATCGCGTTGTGTGGGAGAGATCACCGGTCCCATCTGCGTATCGGATGCCAGGCCCGGACCGATCTTCAGCCCCTGCGCGATCTTCGATACGCCCTCCACGACTTCATCGAAATGGCGCTCGTGGACGAACAGCCGCGAACCGGCATTACAAATCTGGCCGGCATTCGCGAAAATGGACATGGCCGCGCCGGGAATTGCCTTCGTGACGTCGGCGTCCGGCATGATGATCACGGGCGTCTTGCCACCTAGCTCAAGCGTCACACGTTTGAAATTCCCGCCAGCCGCGCGCAGGATCAGGCGACCAACTTCCGTCGATCCGGTAAACGTCACTTTTTCGACGCCCGGATGTGTCGTCAGCGCAGCGCCCGCCGTTTCACCAAAGCCGGTCAGCAGGTTGAAAACGCCAGGAGGGAAACCGATTTCCTCAATCAGCCTTGCGAGACGCAGCGCCGTCAGCGGCGTTTCCTCTGCGGGCTTCAGAATGACCGCGCATCCGGCGGCAAGGGCCGGCGCAATTTTGGAAACCGCCATCGCCAGCGGCGCATTCCACGGGACGATCTGTGCCACCACGCCCACGGGCTGCTTCAGCGTATAGGCATGCCAGGTACCGGGACCGGAAAGAGAGATTGTCTCTCCGTTCAGTTTCGTCGCCCACCCAGAATTATAGCGCAGTGTGCCGATCGCATGCGGCAAATCGAAATTGCGCGCGTCGCGGACGGGCTTGCCATTGTCCAGCGTTTCGAGCGCCGCAAACTCGTCCACAGAGGATTCAAGCGCATCGGCAAGACGTTCCAGCAGGCGGGCCCGTGCCGCAGGCTTCATGTCGATCCATGCGGGGTCGTTCATCGCGCCCCGTGCAGCCTCCACCGCGCGGTCGACATCGCGTTCTCCGGCCTTTGCGACATCCGCCAATTTATCGCCGGTTGCCGGGTCATGCGTGGCGAAGGTTTCCCCCTCCAGCGCGTCCACCCAGGAACCGCCAACGTACAGTTGATGACGCTGCGCTGCGAAGGCGCGCGCTGCATCCAGAGATGGGATCTCAGCCAATTTCGGCGTTGCAGAAGCGGTCATACAAGTCCTCCCAATTCAAATCTTTCGAGACCAGAATGCTTTTCCCGACGTTAATTTACAGTCTGCGACCTAACCGAAGGTGTTAGCTGTTGTCGAACGGTATTTGTCATGGCAAAACGTCTGCAGCTTATAATCGGTCCGCACAGGATCGGGTGCGCGGGGAGGCACGGATGGACGCGGTTTCAGGAATGCGCACGATTCAGATGATTGATCTGAGCCATTCACGTCATGGATGAGGAATTCGATTATATCATCGTTGGTGCCGGTTCCGCCGGATGCGTCCTCGCAAATCGCCTAAGCGCGAGTGGCGATGACCGCGTCCTGTTGCTGGAGGCAGGGGGAAGCGACCGCAACTGGCTGTTCAGCATGCCGCTGGGCTTCATGATGACGGCATCCGACCCGACCTATGATTGGGGTTATGAAAGCGAGGCCGACGAGAAGCTGGGCGGGCGCAGCCTGCCCATTCCGCGCGGGCGGGTTCTGGGCGGCTCCTCCTCTGTCAACGGAATGATCTATATGCGCGGCCATTCCGGCGATTTCGATCGCTGGCGGCAAATGGGCTGCCGGGGCTGGAGCTATGATGATGTGCTTCCCTATTTTCGGCGCATGGAGACCAGCTGGCGCGGCGCTGGCGAATATCACGGCGACAGCGGCCCATTGCATGTAACTCCGATCGAGGGCGAACGCCTCCTGTCACGGGAAATTGCCGCGTCGGTGCAGGCCGCAGGCTATAAGGAAAGTCCCGACCTGAGTGGTGAACGGCAGGAGGGATTTTCACGCTGCGAAGTCACAGTCGACCGCAACGGTCGCCGCGCAAGTACGGCACGCGCATATCTGAAACCTGCGCTCGGACGTTCGAACCTGACCCTGCGCGACAGATCCCACGCGCGGCGCATCATCATCGAGAACGGTCGCGCGTGGGGCATCGAATATGAACGGAGCGGCGTGCGGCACCGCGTCCGCGCGAAGAAGGAGGTCATCCTGAGCGGCGGCGCGTATAATTCGCCGCAGATGCTTATGCTGTCCGGTATCGGCCCGCGCAACCAGTTGGAGCAGCACGGAATCGACGTCATCGTAGATGCACCCTCAGTGGGACGCAATCTGGCGGAGCATCCCCTCGTCTACATGACCTATGCGGCCAGTCGGAAAAACACCTTCCTCAATGCGCTGCGGCTGGACCGGGCAGCGCTTTCCGTCCTGCGCTGGGCGCTTACCGGCGGCGGTCCGTTTGCCAGCCAGATCACCAGCGGCATTCTGATGCTGAAAACACGCCCCGAACTGACGCAACCCGACATCCAGCTGGTGTTCCTGCCCGTACGGCTCGACGCCAAGCTGTGGACGCCCCTGATCGGCAAGCGGCAGGAGCATGTCTTTTCTGTCATGGTCATGCAATTACACCCAGAAAGCCGAGGCACCGTGGAATTGCGCTCCGCCGAGCCGCTGGAACGGCCGCGCATCGACCTGAACCTGCTGTCCACGCCGCGCGATTTCGCCGACATCAGGGGCGGCATTGAGGCGGTTCGGAAAATTTTCGCCGCCCCACCCCTTAACGACATGGTGTCGCGAGAGATTTCGCCCGGTGCGGAGCGTCAGGGGGACGATGAACTTGACCGCTTCATCCAACAGGGCCTTCGCATCACACAGCACCCGTCGGGGACATGCAGGATGGGTGAAGATCCGGACGCCGTGGTCGACAGCGAACTGCGCGTGCGGGGCGTGGAAGCGCTGCGCGTCGTCGATGCTTCGATCATGCCCGCCATTCCCGGTGCGAACATCAATGCAGCCGTCATCATGGTGGCGGAGCGGGCTGCCGACCTCATCCTCGGTGCCACACCCCTGACCTCGGAAGAGTGATATATGGATTTGGGCTTTTCGCCAGAGGAAGAAGAATTCCGCGCAGAGGTGCGGAGCTATCTGCAGCAGAATATACGCGCCTGCATCCGCGAAGCCGTCCTAGAAGAGCAGCCCCTGCCCCGCGAATGGAACGTCGAGGCGCAGCAGATATTGAACCGCGCCGGCTATGCCGTGCCGCACTGGCCAGTTGAATGGGGCGGGCGAGACTGGTCTGCGGTAAAGCGCGCCATCCTGACCGAGGAAATCGACAGCATGGGGGTGCCGCGACCGCTGCCCTTCAATGTCGCCCTGATCGGCCCCGTCATCGCGGCGTTCGGCAGTGAGGAGCAGAAGCGCCGATTCCTCCCTGCGATCGCCAATCTGGACATGTGGTTCTGCCAGGGCTTTTCAGAGCCGGATGCCGGTTCCGATCTGGCATCGCTGAAAACCAGTGCGGTTCGCGAGGGCGATGGCTATCGGGTCAATGGCCAAAAGACCTGGACCACCTATGCCCAGCATGCCGACTGGATCTTCTGTCTGGTTCGCACCTCGCGGGAGGAGCGCAAGCAGCAGGGGATTTCCATGATGGTGATGCCGATGAACAGCCCCGGGATAACAGTCCGGCCCATCCGATCGATCGACGGCATTCACCACATCAACGAAGTGTTTCTGGACGATGTCCACGTTCCCGCAGAGCATTTAATCGGAGAGGAAGGCAGAGGCTGGGACTACGCCAAATATCTGCTGGGTCAGGAGCGGACATCGATGGGCAATGTTGGCTTTTCCCGCCGTCGGCTGGCCCGCATACGAGCGCGGGCGAGCCAAACCCAAAGCAGAGGCTGCCGAATCGATGAACCCGCCTTTCGCAGGCGGCTGACCTGGGCGGAAATAGAGCTGCAGGCTCTTTCCATCACTCAGATGCGCGTGATCGACGAGGGCAGCGCTGGTGACACGGGCTCAGCCGGCCCGGACCCGAAAACGTCGATCCTGAAAATGAAAGGAGCGGAAATGCTGCAACGGGCCTCGGAACTGCTGCTGGACACCATGGGGCCGGAAGCCATGTGCAATGGCGCCAGTTTGGAGGGAGGCGACCCTCTCACGGAGGAGGGCAGTGAACGATCTGCTATCGTTTCCGCCTATTTCGGCTCTCGCAAATATTCGATCTTTGGCGGTTCCAACGAGATCCAGCGCAACATCCTCGCCAAGGCTGTGCTGGGACTGGGGAAGCGCACATGAACTTCGGGTTGAGCGAAGAACAGCAGATGCTTTCCGACAGCGTTGACCGGATGATGGCGGGGCACGCCCAAGCGGCTGCCGCAGATCCGATTTCACATTGGCAGGATTATTGCGACCTTGGCCTTCCGGCGCTCAGCCTGCCTGAGGCGCATGGCGGATATGGCGGTGCCGAAGAAGTGATGATCGCTTTCACTGCCTATGGACGCTATCTGGCGGAGGCGCCCTTGTTGCAGCCCCTTCTTTCAGGGCGTGTCCTGTCGGAAGCGGGCGGTGAACGGGCGCACGATTTGCTCGCCCGGATAATCTCAGGACAAGACCGCGTCGCCCTGTGCCTGTGGGAACCGAATAGCGGCTGGCACTGGGATGCGCCCCAAACCAAGGCTGATCCCATGGCGCAAGGTTGGCGTTTACGCGGCCAGAAAACGGCCGTGCTCGACGCAGATGCGTCCGTGTGGCTGCTTTGCCCTGCCCGAATGGCAGATGGCATCGGCCTGTTTCTCGTGCCGCCCCACAGTGATGGCGTGAAAATCAAAACTATGCGCACGCCGGACGGGCGTCGCGTTGCCAATTTTGCCTTTGACGGCGCTTACCTGCCCGCGGACGCAGCCATTGGAGATCCGACCAAGAACGGCGCACTCCTCGCCCGCGCCATTGACGAGGGCATTGCCGCTGTTTGCGCAGAAATGGTCGGGGCAATGGATCGACTGCTGGAAATCACCGTCGAATATATGGAGACGCGTAAGCAGTTCGGCGTGTCGATCGGATCCTTTCAGGCGTTGCAGCACCGCGCGGCGGACATGCTGATCGAAATCGAGCAGGCAAAATCCATGACATTTCACGCGGTTGCCGCTCAGCGCAAGGACGCGGCCAACAGATCATGCAACGTAGCGGCCGCAAAGGCATTGGTGAACCGCGCGGCACGCTTCGTCGGTCAACAGGCGATCCAGTTGCACGGCGGCATGGGCATGACCGAGGAATATCCCGCCGGACGCTATTTTCAGCGGCTGACAGTGCTGGAGATGATGTTCGGAAACACCGACCACCACCTGTCGCAGGTCGAAAAGGCGGGCGGGGTGACCGGCTAACCGGAATGCCCGCCCGCCGCTCAATCGGCGGCTTCGCGCTTCTTCACCACCTCAAGAAAAATGCGCGATGCAGTGACCGATGCAGGCCAGGATGCGTAGAAGGCGAGATGAAGGATCGCCTCCCCCAGTTCCTCCTTCGTTACGCCATTGTCGAGCGCGAGGCCGATGTGCGCCTCCAGCTGCTGGTGCCGGTTTGCGGTGGCAAGAGCGGCAATGGTCAAGAGCGACCGGTCACGCTTGGCCAGTCCCTCCCTTTCCCACACCTCACCATATAAAATGCGGTCGGTCATCTCCGTAAATGCGGGAACAACCTCGCTCAGTTCATCTCCGCGCTTGCCGCTGGGCCGCTTCACTGCTCTGCCTCCGCATCGCGATGATAATGGCCTAGGCCGGGCTTGTATGTCTTTTCATCCAGGAATTGCTTCATGCCCTTGTCGCGGCCCTTTTCGGTGTCCACGAACGTGGTCTGGTCGCCCTTCGCCGTCAGATATTCCGCCGCCTGTTCCCAATCGAGATAGCGGGAATATTTATATGCCATGCGCGCCTGGCGCAGCACGGTGGGGTTCTTTTCCAGAAGCACCTTGGCAAGTTCCCGGGTCCGCTCGACAAGTCGATCCGCAGGTACGGATTCGTTCACCAGGCCCAGTTCCTTGGCGCGGACACCGTCGAACTTCTCTCCGGTCATGACGTAATACATCGCTTCACGGTCGCCCATGACCGTTGCGATTGCCTTTGACACCACGCCGCCCGGGATGATGCCCCAGTTGATTTCTGACAATCCATACGTGGCATCGTCCGCCGTCACGGCCAGATCGCAGCAAATGAGGGGGGTAAAGGCGCCGCCGAAGCAATAGCCGTGCACCATCGCGATGGTCGGTTTCGCATAGTGCATCAGGGTGCGCCACTGCCACGCCCGCGTTTCGCGATAGGCGCGATGCCGCTCGACATCGGAAACGGCGTCGGTGTTTCTAAAAAATCCCTGCAGATCCATGCCCGCCGAAAAGGCCTTGCCCTTGCCGGAAAGCACGATCACGCCGCAACGGTCGTCAAGCTCCAGCTCGTCGAGCACCCGGTTCATGTCACGCGCCAGATCGACGCTCATGGCGTTCCGCTTCTCCGGGCGGTTCAAATAGACCCAGGCGATGCCGTCCTCGAATTCTACGAGGACATTGTCCCCTCCCGGTATTGGTGCGCTGTCGTTCATGCCGTTTGTTCCTTCCATGACTTTGTTCTTGCGAGGCGGGTCAGCGGGTTACGACAAGGGCATCCAATGCCGTCACGCCCTCGCCCACGCCGTAGACCATCAACGGGTTGATCTCGATTTCCTCTATGCCGATGGGTGCGCGCACGGCCGCGCCAAGGCGCACCACTGCATCTGCCACGGCCTCCACGTCGCGGGCGCTCCGGCCCCTGAACTCCTCGAGCAGGCGGGCGCCACGAAGGCCGCGAATGCGATCGATTGCCCGCGCATGAGAGATATCGGCAGGCAGCAGGATCGTCGCGTCGAGCGCCTCTGTCAGCACACCCCCCAAGCCGACCAGCAGAGATGCGCCCCATTCGGCATGGTGGCGAGCTCCGACGATCATCTCGACGCCCGGCGCGCTCATCCGCTCGACCAGAACACCGTCGATCTCGGTCGTGCCGATATTCGCCATCAGCCGGTCCCATGCCGCCAGCAATGCCGCCTCGTCGCCAATATTCAGGATAACGCCGCCCGCGTCGCTTTTATGCGACAGAGCCGCCGCCTGCGCCTTCAACACGACGGGATAGCCTATTTCCTGAGCTACGGTGCGGGCAGTGTCCCGATCCTTGACCAGTTTTCCGTCCGGCACCCGAATACCCAGATCACGCAAAAACGCCTTGCCGACATATTCCGGCTTAACGCCCGCAGCCGGCCAAGCTGATAGGCCCGTGGCGGGTGGGGTACGATCGTCCGCACCCTTCAGCGCATCGGCATAGCGCGAAGCCGCCGCAAAGGCTCGCATCGCGCGCTCTGGCGAGCGGTATAGCGGCGTTTCGCTTTCAATCATGGCCGCGCGAAAATCGGGGTCGAGTGGCGATTCATCGCCGATGACCGCCACCGCGACCGGCTTTAAGGAGGTCAGCGCCTCCGGCACGATGGCGTCGGCCTTGGCCCGCTGCTGCGCGGGGCCGCCGCCCGTCACCGACAGCAACAAGCCGCCGACCTTCTCATCCGCCAGCATAGCGGCCGTGGTCGTGCGGAAAATCGTGGCGTCAGCATAGCCTGTCGTGCCGATGTCGAGGGGATTGTCGATTTCCATATTGGCGGGGAGCAATCCGGCGATACGCTCCCGCGTCATGTCCGTCATCGGCGCCAGCGTCAGACCGACATCCTCCGCGAAGTCAAAGCTCATCCCCCGCACCGCGCCGGAATTCGTGATAATCCCCAGATCGCCGGTCGCCGGCTTTGGAAAGCGGTGGAGCAGCGCAACCGTATCCAGCAGTTCGTCCATCGTATCGACCACGACGACAGCTTCGTTCTCGACCGCCGTACGCATCAATGCATGATCGCCGACCATCGCGCCCGTGTGGGATTGGGCCGCTTCGCGTCCACGGCGGCTACGGCCCGGATGCAGAACCACAACTGGGATGCCGGCGTTTCTCGCCCCGATAGCGGAGGCCAGGAACGCCGCTGGCTCACGAATTTGTTCGGCATAGATCGCAATGGCGTTGGCGCTGCGCTCCTGAACGATGAAATCGATGACATCACTCGTCTTCGAAACCGCTTCGTTTCCGGTGGCTGCCGCCAAAGAGACGGCCACGCCGCGCCCCAGCATGGCCGCGCGAATGGCCGAAGAGACAGCACCGCTTTGCGCGATGACGGCAACATTGCGCCGCTGTCCGACGGGCATCGGGTGCAGGGGTTCAAAGCTGAGGGCAGCTCCGTCGAGATAATTGACATAGCCGAGGCAATTCGGCCCCAGCATCGCCATCCCCGCCCCCCGGCAAATACTGGCAAGCTCCTCCTGGACGGCAAGCCCCTCTTCACCCGCCTCAGCAAAGCCGGATGCGAATATGACGAGGCCGCCGACGCCCCTGTTTGCGCAGGCCCGCGCCGCGTCCAGAATGGCCTTTTGCGGAATGTTGAGAACCACGGCATCGACACCCTGTGGCAGTTCATCCGCAGACGGAATGCAGGGGCGACCGGCGATCTCGCTGCGCGTCGGGCTGATCAGGTGGACAGGCCCGTCAAAATCGAAACGGTCGCAATTGGCGAGGATCGCGCCGCCCATCGTCTTGGGATCAGGCGAAGCGCCCGCAATGGCAATCGAGCCGGGACGAAACAGCCGCGTCAGGCCACGTTGCGCCGCTTGCCGTGGGGTGTCCGCGTCCTGCTTCTGCACCGTCGCCATCAATCCAGCTCTCCTATCCCCAAATCCGCGTTCTTGTGTGACGCCGACCGCAATTTCCCGCCGCGGACCGATATGTCCAATGCCGTTTCTACAGCACTTCGATAGTAGCCAGATATGGATACACGAGAATAAGTTTTGATAACGATGAGGTATCGGCCTGCCTTTGGGAAGGAATTGGACCCATAGCTGCCCCCCGGATAGTCTGGACCAAGGCTGGCAAGAACAGCACAGCGCTTGGGAGAGGATTTTATGTACGGTCGCAACGATTTGCGGACGAGTCTCACGACGAGCGCTGCCAAACCTGCTGCGACAAGTTTTCAGTCCGCCAGTTATGCACCGTTCTACGACACGGATCCCCAGGAAACATCTTCATTCGCACGCACATGGTATGCGCGCGGTCAGACCATGATCGTCGCGTATAGCGAAGTTGGGGATGGAGCCGTTCTGGAGCGGATAGGGCAGCTCGACGAATATGCAATCGTCCTGCCGGACGAGGGTGCGGAACTGGAAATCGAATTCGAGGGCGAAACCAGCGTCATGAGCGGCCGCGCCGTCGCTTTTGTACCTGATGGCGACAGCCGCGTCACGGTACGGAAGGGTGGCCGGATGCTGCGCCTTTTCACGACCCGGTCCACTGACCTGGCGGAGCGTTGCGTGAATGCCGCCGCCTACAGGCAGCCCGATCCCAATGTCGCCGAATTCCAGCCTTGGCCTGACCCCGTCGGCGGCCGCAAGGTGCGCGTCTATTCCGGCAGCATCCCGGGAGAGGAGGGCCGCTTTGGCCGTCTGTATCGGGGCTCCACAATCATGGTGAATTTCGGCGACGGACGCGTCGGTCCCCGCGCGGCGGACAATCTTTCGCCGCACCATCATGATGATTTCGAACAATATTCCATTGCCCTGGACGGTGATTACATCCACCATCTGCGCTGGCCCTGGATCAGTGATTCCACAAAATGGCTGGACGACGATCATGAACATATCGCCGCCCCGTCCGTGGCGGTCATTCCGCCACCCGCGACGCATACGTCGCAGGGCATCGCCCCCGGACTGAACAGATTGCTGGATGTCTTTTGCCCGCCGCGCATGGACTTCTCAATGAAGCCGGGCTGGGTGCTGAACGCGGATGAATATCCAATGCCAGAGGACACGACCAAAACACAGGACTCCGACCAATGACCGACCGCATCGAAAACCTGCTGAAGGGCGCCATCGACCTGCATTGCCATTCCGGCCCGTCGGTGATGCCCCGCCGGCTGAACCATGTCGAGGCCATCAAGGAAGGTGAAGCCGCCGGCCTGCGCGCAATCCTGTTCAAGGATCATTATTACTCGGTCACGCCGGTCGCGGCCCTGCTGGACGAGATCATGCCGGGAAAGGTCAAATTGCTGAGCGGCGTGCCGCTGAACAATACAACGGGTGGCCTCAACCCCTATGCGGTCGAACATGGATTCAAGCTGGGCGCGCGACTGGTGTGGATGCCGACCTTTTCCGCGGCGAACCACATTCGCCATTCCCATCGGAAGCAGTTCCTTCCCACCAAGGAGAAAATGCTCGACCCGACCATGCTGACCGTGATCGACGAGCGCGGCGCGCTGAAGGACGAGGTAAAGCAGATCCTCGACCAGATCGCCGAATATGACGCCGTCCTGTCGGCGGGCCATCTGCACATCAGCGAAATCTGGCCCCTGTTCCGCGAAGCGAAGGAACGCGGTGTTACCCGCCTTCTGGTGAATCACCCCAGCTTTCTGATCGACGCGAACCACGCCGATCTGGGCGAACTCGCCTCAATGGGTGCCTATCTGGAGCATAGCTGCTGCATGTGGGCCGGCGTGCAGGGAAAGAATTACACCGCGGAGGGCCTGAAGGGCCTGATCGAAGCGGGCGGCGTTCCCAACACAATCATCGGCTCCGATCTGGGACAGGTCGGCAATCCGACACCGGTCGAGGGGCTGCGCTATGTCATCCAGATGCTGATCGATCTGGAATATGACGATGATGATATCCGGCGCCTGATCGGCACCAATGCCGCAACGCTGATGGGTCTGGAGACTGCCGAGGCGGAAGAGCAGACCTCGCGAGCATCGGCGGTCGCGTAAAAGCGACGGTCGGGTTTTGTGTAACAATGCCAGGGCCTGTCGCCCCTCGACGGAGAATTCGAAAATGAAACGCGAATACCACCTTACCATCGATGGTCAGCCAGTACCGGGCGCCAGCACATTCGACGTCATCAATCCGGCAACCGGTGAAGCGTTCGCACAATGCCCAAAGGCGGATGAGGCGCAGCTGGAACTGGCGGTCGCCGCGGCGCGTCGCGCGTTTGCCGCCTGGGCTGCGACGCCGATCGAGGAACGCGGCAAAAAGATCGCCGCGATCGCCGACGCCATCGAAGCGCGCATTTCAGAATTCGCATCCCTGCTGACCGAAGAACAGGGAAAGCCGCTAGACCAGGCAACGGGCGAAATGAAGGGCACCATCAATGTGCTGCGCGCATTTTCGGAGATGCGGCATGAGCCAAAAACCATATTGGATGGCGGTGGAAAGCAGGCAGTCGAATATCGCAAGCCGCTGGGCGTGGTCGCGGCCATCGTGCCATGGAATTTTCCGGTCATCCTGCTGGCGAACAAATTTGCGCCCGCCCTGGTCGCTGGCAACACGATCATTATAAAACCAGCGCCCACAACACCGCTCACCGCGCTGTTGTTCGCGGAAGTGTGCCGAGACATTCTGCCGGCCGGTGTGGTCAATCTGATCTGCGACGAAAACGACTTGGGGGCGCTGCTTTCCTCTCACCCAGAGGTGGACAAGGTGTCCTTCACCGGTTCGACAGAGACCGGCCGGAAGGTGATGGCGTCAGCAGCGGCCGGCCTGAAACGCATAACGCTGGAGCTGGGCGGCAATGATGCTTCCATCGTCCTCGACGACGTCGACCCCATCGAGACGGCGCAACAGGTGTTCAACGGGGCAATGCGAAACGCCGGCCAGATCTGCGTTGCCATCAAGCGCGTCTATGTGCCGGAGGCGATTTACGACGAGTTCTGCACCGAACTCGCGCGGCTGGCGGAGGAGGCTATCGTCGACGATGGCGCCCGGCAGGGAACGCAGATCGGTCCCATCCAGAACCGGCAGCAGTTCGAAAAGGTTTCCGCGCTTTTGGATGAAACGCGGGGGCATGCCCGCATCATCGCGGGCGGCAAGGCGCTGGATCGGCCGGGCTATTTCATCCCGCCCACCATCGTGCGCGACATTGCCGACGACGCCCTGCTGGTAAGGGAAGAACAGTTCGGCCCCGTCCTGCCAGTGCTGAAATATACCGACATTGACGACCTGGTCGATCGCGCCAACGCCACGCCCTACGGCCTGGGCGGGACGATCTGGAGCAAGGACGTCGCGCGGGCGACGCAAATCGCCCAGCGCCTGTCGACCGGCACGGTCTGGATCAATCAGTTGATGGCAATCGATCCCCGCATCCCGTTCCGTGGTGCAAAGCAATCCGGCATTGGTGTCGAGGGCGGCCAGGCGGGTTTTGAGGAATATACGCAGGCGCAAATCATCAACACCGCCCTGCCCGCCTGACACGCCGCCACCCTGTTCCATGCCTCCAAAGACCCACCCCGCCCCACGGTGGCGGGTGGGTTTTTAGGTTTTCAGTTCCGGCGCCGCATGTAGCGATATAGCGTGAATAGGAACGATAAGAAGGTGAAGGCCGCCACCGCCCGGAAAGCGCCGTGCCGCGTCAGGGCGACGCTCATCGGTTCGACAACGAACGGGTTCAGGAAATCGCCCAGGAAGATCGCTGAATAAAGCATCGCGATGGCGCGATCACGGATTTTGTCATCCGCCTTCACCGCCAGGGTGGAGATCATGTGGGGCATATAAAGCCCCGCCGAAATACCGGTAATCACGCACCCAATGGTCGCCGCCAACGGGGTTTGTGCGAAGCCGAGCAATCCAAGGCCCAGCGACCAGTTGAGGAACGCGACAGGGAAAATACGTTCAAGCCCGATCCATGCAGCAAGCCGCCCATAGCCGAAGCCGCCGATCATCGCCCCGACTGACGCCATCACCGCAATACGGCTTACCTGCGATGGTTCATCGATACCGATTTCATCCAGCAGGAAGGACAATTGTGTCGTCGTCATCATCAGCACGACGCCGAAAACCACGATAACCAGATAGAATGGCCACAGCGACAGCAGGCTCGCATCCGGCTTCATTGCCGTGCCCGGTGGTGGAACGGCAACAGGCGCAGGCTGCGTCGCCTTTCCACGCGCAATGAATAGCAGCGCGAGCAACAGAAAGCCGAAGCCGTAAACCGCGAAGGGCAGCCGCCAGCCCCCTAACGAGCCGAGTTCGCCGCCAAGGAGGATGCCGCTTATTCCGCCGACGGAACCCAGGGCCCCCTTGATACCTAGCAGCTTCGCCCGCTTTACGGCCTCATAACGTGCGGCGATCAGTGCGGTCGTCCCGATGCCGACGAAAGACGCCGCAACGCCCAGCAGGAACCGTGAGCCGAGCATAAGCGGCGCGCCCGAAACATACAGGCCAGCCGTGCCTGCAAGCCCATAGAGCGCGAGGCCCGCCAGCAACAGGCGGAAGGTACCCACCGCCTTTACCGCAGCCGCACTGAGGAAACCGCCCGCGATCAATCCCAGCGCCGGAGAGGTCATCACCGCCTGAGATAATTGCGCGCCCTCACTGCCGCCACCGAAAGATTCGGCGAGCATCGGCAGCACCGGGATCAGCACCACCAGGACAAGCGCGGTCGTCGCCGACCCGGTCATCAGGACGCCGACGAATAGACGCTCGCGGAGGGTCAAGCGGGGCCCAATATCAGACCGCTGGTCGGAACGCCCGTCCCCGCCGTCACAAGCACGGGGCCGTCCCCCGGCACCTGATTGACCGACGTCCCGCGTACCTGGCGCACACCTTCGGCAATGCCGTTCATACCGTGAATATATGCCTCACCAAGCTGGCCACCGTTCGTGTTGACCGGCAGCCGTCCGCCGATTTCCAGATTGCCCTCTCGCACGAACTCCTTTGCCTGACCCTTTGGCGCAAAGCCAAATGCTTCGAGCTGTGTAAGGACATAAGGCGTGAAGTGGTCATACAGTGTTGCCGTGCGGATATCGGCGGCCTTGACGCCCGCCTGTGCATAAAGCTGCTCCGCAACCAGATCCATTTCCGACAAGCGGGTTATGTCCTCTCGATAATAGCTGGTCATCATCTGCTGGTCGTCCGCTGCCCCCTGTGCGGCTGCCCGAATGATTGCGGGCGGCTGGCGCAGTTTCTTCGCGCGTTCGGCGCTCGTGACGACGATCGCTTGCGCACCGTCCGATTCCTGGCAGCAGTCGAGAAGGTGGAGCGGCTCCACGATCCAGCGCGATTGCTGATGCTCCTCCAGCGTAATGGGCTGTTCGTAGAACCAGGCATTCGGATTATTGGCGGCATGGCGCCGGCAAGCAACGGACACACGTCCGAAATCTTCCGACGTCGCGCCGCTTTCGTACATGTAGCGCTGCGCCGCCATGGCGACCCATGATGCGGGCGAGAGCAAGCCGAATGGTACATAATAGCCGTAATGGGCGGATTCCGCGTTCGGCACGGGCGGCGGCGTGTAACCGCTGCCAAAACGGTACTGCGACCGCTCGTTCATGGCGCGATAGCAAACAACCACCTCTGCAACGCCGGTCGCGACGGCCATCGCCGCCTGCATGATCGGCGCGCAAGCCGCTCCGCCGCCATAGTGAACGCGGCTGAAAAACTTCAGCGACTTGCCACCGATGTTACGAAAAACCTCGATCTCGGGGTTATTGTCCATCGTGAAAGTGGACAGGCCATCCACCTCTTCGCGGTCGATGCCGGCATCTTCCAGAGCCGTGGTGATTGCCTCTACGGCCAAGCGCAATTCGGATCGGCCGCTATTCTTGGAAAATTCGGTCGCGCCAATGCCGACGATTGCGGCCTTTCCGGATAGAGTTCCGCTCATGCCGCACCTCCGAAGTTCAATTTCACCGTCGCGCCGACATGTTCGCCGATCGCGTTGCGGCCGCTGACACGCACTTCGACCTTGTCGCCCTGAACCTCGGTGACTTCGCCGGTCAATTTCATGGTATCGCCAACGAAATTTGGCGCGCCAAGCTTGATATCAACACTGTCGATACGCGCCGCAGCGCCGCACCAGTCGCTGACAAAACGCTGTACGAACCCGTTGGTGGTCAGGATGTTCATGAAGATGTCGGGCACGCCGGTGGCCTGCGCCGCCGCCTTATCGTGGTGCACATTCTCGAAATCATTGGTCGCAATCGCGCTCGCGACGATGGCCGAGGCGGTGATCGGCACCACCAGTTCGGGAAGTGACTGGCCGACGGCGATGTCCGAAATGGTCACAATCTGATTGCTCATGTCAGTGTCTCCGCGCGTTCATCCGCAATGGCCGCGCCAATGACGGACAGCATGGGATTGGCGCCACCCAGCGTCTCGCCGATCTGCGTCGCATTCAGAAAGAAACGATGGATGGGATAGGTAATGTCTGCCCCCATGCCGCCGTGCAGATGCTGCGCCGTATGGACGACACGATGGCCACCCATCGCTGCCCAATATTTGGCGCTGGCAATATCCGCCGGTTTCAGCTCGTCGCGGTCCAGCTGCCATGCCGCCAGCAGCGACGTGGACCGCATCGCCTCTACATCGATAAAGGCATCGGCGGCGCGCTGTTGCACTGCCTGCATGGAACCGAGCGGCTTGCCGAACTGAATGCGACCGCTGGAATATTCAGCGGTCCGGCGCAGCGCCTCTGCGGCAACGCCGACCTGGCGCTGAGAAAGGGCGACCTGGCCGCGGGCGATCAGGTCAGCAACGATCTTCGCGCCATCTTCGACATTACCGATTAGCGCGTCGCCAGAGATGGACACATCGTCCAGCGTCAGGAGACCCTGCGGCTCGCCATTCGTGCCCGTCTGCGCTTCGATGCTCACTCCGCTTGCGTCGGGTTCGATCAGAAACAGTGCCGGACCCGTTTCAGCCTGAGCGGTAACAAGGATCGCTGCGGACTGAGCGGCATAGGGAACCGCCGTCTTGACGCCCGAAAGGCGCCATCCATTGCCGTCCGCCGTCGCCTTTGTCATCGGGGCGTGAGGATCGACATTGCCAACCTCCTCTACCGCCGCAGTGATCAGCAGGTCACCGGCAAGGACGCGGGGCAGCCAAGCATCTTTCTGCTCAGCGCTGCCGTGGCGGTCGATCGCCGTGGCGGCCATCGCGATGGTCGGCGTCAGCGGCAGGGGTGCCAGGGTACGGCCCTGCTCCTCGAGCAACAGGCCGAGATCCACGACGCCCAGGCCAAGGCCACCCGCCTGTTCCGAAATGGCGAGGCCGAGCAGGCCCGCTTCCGCAAGCGTACGCCATAGATCAGCATTATAGGGTTCGTCGCCAGCGGCGAAATCGCGCAGCGCTTCATCGCTGGTGGCATCGCCCAGGATGCGCGCCGCCAGATCGCGCAATTCGCGCTGATCATCGGAAAGGGTGAAATCCATTTAAAATTCCTCAGGAAAGACGGAAGGCGGGCAGAATGTAGCCGGGTTCGACCTCGACAAAGTCGACCTCAACCTTGCGGCCGATCTCCACCTCTTTCGGGTCGGCATCGAGGACATTGGCGACCAGGCGCACGCCCTCTTCCAGCTCTACCAGCACCACCGGCAGGGGATATTCGAAGCCAGGCAGACGCGGTTGGTGCATCACGACGAAACTGTGGATCGTCCCGCGACCACTGGATTCAACGACGTCGAACTCCAGCGAGCCGCTGACCGGGTCCATCGGCCCCGGCGGATGGCGAAGACGCCCATCCGTGGATTGAAACAACAGCTTACGATTGGACAGACCCTCCCAGTAGAAGGCATTGTCATGCGTGATTGCCGGACGGGGATGCGGGAATTTGTTCTCGCCGCCCTCTTCCGTCGCTTCCGCTTTCGGCTGTGCCAGGTTCGGCTTGAACTTCAGGACGCGGAACGTCATCCGCCCTACCCGCTCGTCCGAGGCATCTGTGAATTCATAACGCAGTGTCACGAAATGCCCGATGCCCAGCGCGGTACGCTTTTCATCGGAAACATCGTCCACGATCGGCGTCGAGGTAATGACATCCCCCGGCACCAGATAGCGATCATATTCCTGGCGCGTATTGGTGGCGACCACGCCGGTATAGCCCGCCTCGTCAAAGAGGTTCAGCACCGCCATACCCTCCTCGGCGGTGCGCCCACCGGGCCGATAGGGTGCCATCGTCCAAACCTCCAACATCGCCGGCGGTGCGACGATGCCCGGATGACCGGCGGCCTGTGCGGCGGACTCGTCGAAATATATCGCATTCGTCTCGCCCATCGCTTCGCACCAGCGACGGATCATCGGCACGTTCACCGGGTCGCGCGCCGTCGCCGGCTGATTGGCGGCACGGCCAACCCATTCGCGGGCCTGTGCCAGCAAGCTGTCGTCAGTCATCAGCGCGCACCCCGCGGCATGCCAAGGCCGACCTGCGCCACCATGTCCCGCAGCACCTCGGCGGTGCCGCCGCCAAAGGTGTTGATCTGGCACTTACGATATTCACGCTCGATCCTGCCGCGCAGCACCGCACCCGCGGACCCGTCACGCACCAGACCCGCCGGGCCAAGCACGTCGAGCAGCAAACGCATCACCTTGATGACGCTTTCAGTGCCAAAGACCTTCAGGCCGCTGGCGAGATCCGCACGGGTCGAACCCTGCGATACCTGAGCGGCAACGCGATTGCCCATCACCTCGACCGCACGCAGCAGGGCATAGGATTCACCCAGCGCCGACTGTACCCAGGGTACGTCGATCAGCTGCTTTCCATCGCCTGCCTTTGTCTCCCGCGCCCACGCCGTGACCTGATCAAAGCAGCCATTTGCGCCGTAGGTTAAGGCGGCAAGACCGATACGTTCGTGGTTGAGCTGCTCCGCGATCAGGCGCCAACCGCCGTTCACTTCGCCAATGACCATATTCGCGGGTACGCGCACATCCTCATAATAGGTGACGTTCGTGCGGAAACCGCCCACCGTCCAGATGGGGGAGACCGAAAAGCCTGGCGCCTTCGTGTCCAGCATCAGGATCGTAATGCCCTTGTGCGGCGGCGCGTCGGGGTCTGTACGTGCGGCAAGAAACACAAAGTCCGCGCCCTCGGCACCGCTGGTGAAGATCTTCTGCCCGTTAATGACGTACTCGTCGCCATCCAGCACGGCGCGGGTCTTCAGGCTGGCAAGGTCGGTGCCTGCACCCGGCTCTGAATAACCGATGGCAAAGATCAGTTCGCCAGCCGCAATACGCGGAAGGATGTCCGCCTTCTGCTGTTCCGTACCCAGCCGCATCAGCGCAGGGCCCACCGTGTTGACGGTGACGAAGGGGAACGGCGCCTCTGCCAGCACCAGTTCTTCCAAGAGGATCTTCTGCGTCAAGGGGTCCAGGCCGCGACCACCATATTCAACGGGCCAGCCGGGCGTCAGCCAACCGTCTTCACCCATTTGCTTTATGACTGCGCGGTAGGCGGGGCCGCTCTCCGCGTCACGAGTGGCCTCGCGCACTTCGTCGGTCATGATTCCGTCAAGATATTCACGGAATTCCTTCCGCAAGGCCTTCTGCTCGGTCGTGTAATCGACGTCCATCATTGCGCTCCTTCGAAGGGGGAAATGCCGAGACGCTCGAGCGTCTCGGAGGTGACTGGTTGATAGGTGCGTGCTTCCGGATCGGCGACGAACAACACGTCGTCGCCGGCTTGCGCAGGGTCATATCCCTCACGCTGCAATTCCACTTTTCGCAATTTGAAAGTGGTGGTCATTTCCGGCGCGGCCGAAATGCGGACAAATACCGGCACCGCATAATGGGCGAGATGCTCCTCCGCGAAGCGATAGAAAGCCTCCGGGTCGAAATCGGTCGCATCCGCATAGGTCAGCGATACCATACCGGCCCGGCCCTCCGTCTGCGGCACCTTGACGCCATAGACGTTCACGATCGACGGCCCAGGGAAATCGGACAATACCGTTTCAACTTCCAGCGTCGCGACATTCTCGCTCTTCCAGCGGAAGGTATCGCCCACCCTGTCGACGAAAAAGAAATAGTCCTCCTCGTCGAAACGAACCAAGTCGCCTGAGCGGAACCATGCATCGCCGGGCTTGAACAGATCGCGGATCAGCTTTGCTTCGGTTGCCTCCTCGGACGTATATCCTTCAAAGAAGCCACCGACCCCATTGCCGCCCAGGACCTCCGCGACCAGCTCACCCACTTCATACGGCTTAGCCTCTATAACATTTCCATCGGCGTCGCGGGCATGATCGTCGGCCTCCATATCCCATTTCAGGATGCGGATGTTCGTCGCCTCCGGATAGGGAAGTCGGCCGACCGAGCCGACGCGATTGTCGACGTTGGTGATGCCGTAATTGGCCTCGGTCGACCCAAGCCCCTCGATGATCTTCTCGATACCGAAGCGCTCTACAAAGGCGGTCCAGACTTCGGATTTCAACCCGGCGCCGCACATCACGCGCAGGCTGTGGTCGCGGTCATTGGGTGCGGGCGGCGTCGCCAGCAGATAGCGGATGACCTCGCCGATATAATAGGTCGCGGTGATATTGTGACGTTTCACGTCCTCCCAGAAACCAGACCGGCTGAACTTGCGGCGCAAGACAAACGGACGCCCCTCCGCCAGGGCCACCGAGGGCACGACCATTCCGCCAGCGCCATGGTAGAGCGGCAGGAAACAGTAGAACGTGTCCTCCTTGCCGAAGCCCATCAGGCCCGCCATCATCTCCCCCGCATTCAGGAAACGCATGTGGCTCATGCGGGCCGCCTTGGGCAGGCCGGTCGTGCCGGACGTGAAGATATAATAGAGGGGATCCGACATCACGATGCCGTCGCGCACGGCAGGGTCGGGATCCTTGTCGTCCACGGCCTCGACGGCCGCGTTCCAGTCACGCCAGCCATTATCGCTGCGGTCCTCGCCCGTTTCCGACTGTTCGAAGATCAGGGCGGGACGCTCTTCCTCGCTCAGATCTGCGATCGGCTCGGCAAGTTCAGACCCTACCAGCACCGCCTTCGCCTTTACCTGGCGCAGGGCATGCGCCAGCACCGGACCCGTCGCACTGGTATTCAACAGCGCCGTAACGATCCCTGCCTTTGCCAGGCCCAGCCATGTCAGCACGAATTCCGGCCGGTTCAGCATCATCAGCGCAACCACGTCGCCACGCTTCAGCCCGGCCTGTGTTGCGGCATGCGCAATGCGGTTCGCGCGCGCGTTCGCCTCGCGGTAGGTAATCGCCTCATCCTCGAACAGGATGAAATTCTCATCGGCGGAATCGGCAACACGTTCCTCCAGCCGGTCGGCGACGGTATAGCTCTTGTCGCGGGCAAAAGGCGCCACCCGCTCATAGCCCTGCATCAGGCGACGCATCGTTTCTTCGCGCGGGGGGGCGACGAACTCACTCATACTGCTTCTCCTCCCTCATGTTCCAGGAAGGGCATCAGCGCGTCCAGGAATGCATCATTGTCATCACCCGCGACCATGTGATGCGCACCGGCGATCTCCACGACCTTTCCCGTGGGCAATAATTCCCGGAATCGCTGGACGCCCGCCTCCGATACGATCTCGCTGTTCGTGCCACGCACCAGCAGCAGCGGGACCGGCACGGCCTGCACAGCCTCTGTCAGGCGGCGATTTACCTCGTCCATGTCCCAGCCGTCCTGCGGCGCGACGAAGGCCGGATCCCAGTGCCAATACCAGCGGCCGTCGGATTTCTTGCGCATGTTGCGCTTCAGACCGTCCAGCCGTTCCGGTCGTGGTCGGTGCGGCAGATAATCCGCCACTGCATCCGCCGCCGCCTCCAGCGTGTCGAAACCTCGGGACGTATTACGCATGAAACCGACGACCTGCTCGCCCCCCTTCGGCTCCATCCACGGCACCACGTCGACCAGAACGATTGAGCGCGCCGTGGCATGCGGCGCCTCCCCCACCGCGAGCAGCGATGCGAGGCCGCCCAGCGATGCACCCACCAGCGCAGGTGGCTGATCGAATGTTCCGATCACCTGGCGAAGATCGTCCGCGAAGGCGCCCAGCGCATAGGTGCCGTCGGGCGACCATTCGCTGTCGCCATGTCCGCGCATATCAAGCGATACGGCGTTGAAGCCGCGCGCAGCCAGCGCCTCCAGCGAACTGCCCCAGGCATTTCGTGTCTGCCCGCCGCCGTGGAGCAGCAGGACGGGGGCACCATTCTGCGGACCCTGCTGGCTTGCCCGAAGCTCCAGGCCGCTCGCACCCGTGTAGGACAGCGTCGATACCATATTCAGGTCCACAGAGCCGACGGCGTTGCCGTATCAGCCTCGCGCGCGCCGCGAACGCCCAGCTTTTCACGCGCTTCCTCGATGGGCAGGTCGAAGACGTCCTCATATCTCATCAAGTAGAGAGGCTCGGATTCGCGGCCTACTTTCGAACCACGCTCGACAGCATCCAGCACGCTCAGCCATGTTTCGGGATAGTGCAGCACCGCCCGCGTCAGGATGCGGGTCGATCCGAAAATCGAAAAGGCGGACAATTCGCCTGCCAATTCGGGGCTCATATGCACGAACAGGTTGGTCAGGCGCATATAATAGGGCACCAGCTCACCAATGAAGTCAAAGCCACCGGCGCCCATGATGTGCTCCAGATCGTGCGTTTGCCCGGCGCGAAGCTGAAAATATTCGAAATCGTCCTTCGGTTCGAAACGGGGGACGATCTCGACCTCCAGATCGTTCTGCTTCAGCTGATTGTAGAATGTGCCGCCGACGGTGCCTTCGGCATATCCCGCGAGATCCTCTCTTTCGAAGGTCGATGAAAATCCTTCCTTGAACCAGGCATCAAGCGCCGGGTTCTTTTCGCGCTCGGCGGCAAAGAGGGCGTTGATGTGATCGACGTCCTGGATCTCGCGCATGATCATGACCAGCTTGATCGAATCCGATGGCGTCGGGACGTCGGGCCCATTGCGCCGCAACAGGTGCGTCGACACCCAGTCGCGCAGGCGCGGATCGTTCAGATATTTGGACGAGCTGACCAGCGTGCTGCTGTCCGTCTCGATCTGCTGGATGCCCTTCATCAGGTAGGAATAGTCGTTCATTATAACGCTCCGGATGCTTGATGCCGCGACGCTAGCCCGTCCGCGACGGATTTCGGGACCGGGACCGGGAATGGAAGGAGGACCTGTCCCATGCCCTTCGCCGCAGGGTCGACCCCGGTGCCCATCAGGATACCACCGCCCAAGGAGTCATGCAGAACGAAGTTCAGCGCGGAAAGGCCCGGCACATGAAACCTCTCAACGCGCGGCGGCTGTCCATCGCTGCCGCAATGGGCGAACCAGTGCGATACCGCCCCCTCGTCCATCGCCGCTGCGATCCAGGGAAGATATTCGGGTTTGCGGGCGATCACCGCGACGTTGAACAGGCTGCCCTTGTCGCCGCTGCGCGCCCAGGCGAGGTCCACGAGTTCCACCTCCACCATCGGCTCTTCGGCGGCGGGCGCCGCTGGATCGGGCGTCGGGTGCGGAGTCGTTTCCTTCCCGGCTACGTCGGCGACATCCCAGCTTTCCCCGCCCATCGTAACCGTGGCGGTTAACCGTGTACGATCAATCAGACAGGCGAAAATGCCGGTCAGCGGCAGGACCGTCGTGGCAAGATTGATGGCCGTCCCCACCGACATCGTGGTGATGCCGGATGCCTGTTCTCGGGCGAACAGACCGGCACCCTGCATCGTGGGGTGATCCACGCACAATTTCAGCACGACCTCGCGCGAACCCGTGACACGGGCGTTCGCGCCAAAGCTCGCTTCCTCTCCGATCACGAATGCGGAGGTGCGGGTGAAATCGGGCATATTGCTGCCGCGCAGCAAGGCGCGGCCGCGTTCGATAAGCGCATCAGCCTGCCGCCGCGCCTTGTCACCCGCTGACTGACCGATAATCGGCGTCAGCGCAGTTGTGCGCCAACCCGCATCATAGGTCGCGCTGACCTTTAAATATGGGGTGGGCGGGCGCCCCTTGGCACCGTCAACCTTTACGCGATCCGGACCGACGCCCTCGATCCGCACATCGCTGAAGTCGCAAGCAACATCAGCGACCACATAATCTGCGGGGTTGCTGACCTCATAAAGCAATTGTTCTGAAACGGTCCCGACACTTACCAGGCCGCCGGTCTCTTTCGGCTTGGTGATGATGACGGATCCGTCGGCATGACACTCCCCGATAGGAAAGCCGATCCGGTCCCACCCATCCACCTCCTGCCAGTCGGTGAAGGTGCCGCCAGTGATCTGGGTACTGCATTCCAGAAGATGCCCGGCCAGAGTTCCCGCCGCGAGCAGATCGTGCTGATCGCGGGTCCAGCCGAATTCATGGATCAGCGGGCCAAGCACGATCGCGCTGTCCACAATCCGCCCGGTGACGACGATATCGGAGCCTCTTGCAAGCGCCTCGGCGATCGGAAAACCGCCCAGATAGGCGTTGCATGTAAGCAAGCGGTCGGGAAGAGGCGCGCCGGTGAACATGTCCCGTACGCCCTCGGTGCGTAACGTATCCGCCAGCGGCAATAGTTCGTCGCCGCCAATGGCGGCCACCTTCAGCGACAGGCCCTCTTCTGCAATCTTCGCTTCCAGCGCCTTTGCCAGACCCAGCGGGTCCAGCGCGCCGGCATTCGCAACCACCTTGACGCCCTGACGAGCGATTTCATGCAGGTGCGGCCCGACGTGAACCGTCAGGAAATCATCGGGATAGCCCTTGGCCGGGTCCGCTTCTCGAATCCGACCGAGCATGCCCATGCTTGCTTCGGCCAGATAATCGAACACCAGATAGTCGAGGTTCCCCGCCCCCAATAATTGGGGGACGCCGAGCGCGCTGTCAGCGAAATAGGCTGATCCGCCCGCTATGCGAATTGCGCGCTCGGCACCCATTCCCATTAATACTCGATGCGGAAGTCGATACCGAACGTCCGCGGCAAGCTATATGTATTGGTTGCGAAATTCAGCGATCCGAAATCGATCCCGGATACGCGATACTTCTCGTTGGTCAGGTTCTTCGACCATAGTCCGATCTGCGTATCTACCCCGCCGATTTGCAGTTTCGACAGGCTGATCCGCCCATCCAGCAGGCCAATTCCGCCCGATGCGATGTCGTCATCGAACGGGGCGAAACGCGGCACGACGTTGAAATTGATCTTACTACGATAGGTGTAATCGAGCCGGGCAGAAAGATCGCCGCCCATGACATCGTACATCGTATATTGCGCGCCCAGATTGGCGGTCGTGCTGGCAGAATAGCTGAACTGCGCTTCGTCCGACACATCGACTTCCTCGCCGATAGCAGGATCGAACACGTTGAAAGTGTCGAAATCCCGGTCGGTATAGCCCACCGAGCCGTTGATCCTGAGACCGTCGACAGGTGCCGCGTCGAATTCCAGTTCGACGCCCGTGAAGCTAGCGCTACCGGCATTGACCGTGACGCTGGCAGCGCCGCCCGTTCCCGCCAGGAACTGGTTCAACTGCTTGTCCGTCAACTCGGCGTAGAAAACCGTACCGTTCAGACGCAGGCGACGATCGAACAGCTCCGACTTGATACCGGCCTCGTAATTGGTCACCTCCTCGGGGTCGTAACCCGAGTTGACGGAGCGCGCATTGAAGCCGCCCGCCTTATACCCCGATGCAACGCGGCCATAGACGAGGACATCTGGTGTGGCCTGATACTGCACCGTCGCCGCATAATTGGTCGCGTCGAAAGAGCGCTCAAGATTGCGGACCAGCGATGCCGGACCGGTTTGCTCAAGCTCTTTCTTGTCCTTCGTATAGCGAAGCCCACCGATCAGGCTCAGCTTGTCGGTTACTTCGAACGTAGCCTGTCCGAAAACGGCCTTCGATTCATTGATCGTGGAATATTCCAGCAGGTTCGTCAGGTTTGCGCCGCCCAGGCCGAGGCCGGGCACCTCGAGCACGAACGTATAGGCCTGAGGGTTGGACTCCTCCGCCTTCTCCCGGAAATAAAAGGCACCGACGACATATTCGAACCGATCGCCGATATTGCCGAGAATATTGAATTCCTGGCTGAACTGGTGCTGCTCGTCAAACTTGTCCGCGCCGAACAGCGAAACCGGCTGCACGCCTGGAGTTCCCGGACTTACCACCAGACCACGCAGGCCTTCATTGCCATCCAGGTCGGTGTTGAGCGTGTCATTGTCCCACTCCCGGTAGCCGGAAATGGACCGCAGCATAAGATCGGGCGTGATATCGAGCTCTGCCGTCAACGTATGGGCGAGCGTCTTGTCCGTCACAAACGTGCCTTCAGAGCGGATGGTGTCAATGCGATCCAGCGACGGGCCAACAAGCGGGGTTCCGCCGAAGGACGGGGAATTGCCGAAAAATTCAAGCTGATTGGGCCCAACGACCGCCAACTGGCTGGCTGGCGCAACGGCATCGGATCTTGTCCAGTCGAACGTGTAGTTCAGGCGGACTGCAGTGTCATTGTCGAACGCCACGGCGACGCGCGCTGCTTCATTATTATAGGCGCCCGGATCCTGATCGTCCGACCTGTTTATGTCGTCGACATATCCGTCGCGTTCCTTGTGGAAATAGGATGCGGTGGCGCGAATGCCACTGTCACCCAGATTGCCGGTATCGACGGTGACGCGTCCCTGCAGGGCATCATAATTGCCATAGCTAAGCAAGCCGCGAACACCGAATTCCTCAGAAGGTTTGCGCGTAATGAAATTCACCGCACCACCCGTGGTATTACGACCGTAAAGTGTCCCCTGAGGGCCACGCAGCACCTCGATACGTTCCAGATCGACGATATCGAAAATCGACCCGGTGGAACGTCCTACGACAACGCCATCAATGTAGACGCTGACTGGCGCATCGGCGGTCAGGATCGGCTCGGATTCGCCGATACCGCGAATGTGCACGATCAGGTGCGATGTCGAATTCGGACCCTGCGTCGTCGTCAGGTTCGGCGCGATCGCTCCCAATTGTTCAGCAGAGGTGATGTTACGCTGCAGGATCAGGTCTGAATCGACCGCGCTGACCGCCAATGGAACACGCTGCAGCGATTCGCTGCGCTTTTCTGCAGTGATAACGATCTCCTGCAGACCACCGCGCTGCGGCGATACGGACGGATCGTCGGCCTGCTGGTTTTGCACCGCGGTGTCGCCGATGACCGCATCATCCTGAGGTGTCGTTGGCTGAGGTGTCGTTGTCGCGTCCTGCGCCGCGGCCGGCATCGCGGCCAGCGCCAGATAAACTGCCGTTCCAACTGAAAGCGCACTCATGCGCCGTGCACGATTTGTCATTATCTCTCCCCACCCGAATTTGTTTTCTCTGCTCCGCACGGGCCGGCGTCGCGAAAGCAGTATCCTAGGGGAAGGATGTCGCCGGGTGTGGCCGACGGATGTTCGAATCTCCGCATCTATGTTCCAATCGAATCATCAAGTGGCCGAGCGGAGCTGTGGACGTTGCTGTTCGCCGGTTGTCGGGGGATAGTGACTGCATGCAAAGTCCATCTTCCGAAGAGCAGATTTCTGCTTCGACATGGCCAGACCCCGCCAGGGATCAGCTGACCGCCCCCGGTGCGCCGTTCGAACTTCACGAAATTACCCTGGACGGCCGACGCCTGCGCGCATTTCGCAACGCCCCCCGCTCGCTCGGCACGATCTTTCAGGAGGCGGCCTGCCATGGAGACCGGATCTGTCTGACGGGGCTGGATTATTCGCTGACTTATGCGGAAGTGCTGCGGCGCGCGGCCATTCTTAAGGGGGAACTGGAGGCGGCAGGACTCGCGCAGGGCATGCGTTGCGCCGTCGCCATGCACAACAGGCCAGAATGGGTGATCGGCTTCATTGCCATCGCGGCCCTCGGCGCCACCCCCGTCCTCATCAATTACAGGGCCTCTCCCGCCGAACTGGCAAGTGCCATAGCGGAAACCGAATCGGCTGGCCTGATCGCCGAACCGGAAATAGTCGCCAGACTGGCACCCGATTCGGTGGTACGCGAACGTCTTTGGCTGACCGCCGGATCGGATGTTTTTCCAAAAGCTGCGGTGCTTCCGGATCTTTTCGAAAGCGCAGCGGCGCCTGCTCTGGATCCCGTTATCCAGGAGCCGGAAGATGAAGGTGTTATTATCTTCACGTCCGGTACGTCGGGCCATCCAAAGGGCGCGCTGATCTCACATCTCGCGTTGATGAACATGGCGGCTGCTATCGACTATGCGACGCTTTACGGTGCCGCACAGGCGGGCATGGATATCGCGGCGCTGGCAAAAATGGCGGCACAGTCGCAGCCCAGCGCCATGCTGGTCTTCCCCCTGTTCCATACGGCCGGCGTGATCGCCGTCCTGCTGCCAAATCTGCGGCGCGGCGGAAAGATGGTGATGCTGGAACGCTGGCGGGTAGAGGATGCTCTCACGCTGCTGGAGCGAGAGAAGGTCAGTGGCTTTTCCGGAAGCCCCGCGATGCTGTGGGACCTGCTGAAGGCAGAGCGGAAGGACCGGGATCTTTCCAGCCTTAGATTCCTGTCGATCGGGGGCCAGGGCATCAGCATGCGGCTGCTCGACGAATTGCGGGCCGGCTTTCCCGGACTGTCCGTCGGCATCGGCTATGGTCAGACCGAAACGGGTTCGGTGAACGGCATTAGTGGCGCGAACCTGATACAGCGGCCAACGGCCACTGGTCGTCCCCTGCCCATCGTTGATCTGCGCATCGTCGACGAGGAATATGCCGATGTCCCGCCCGGCGAGGTCGGCGAGATTTTGGTCGGGGGAGTGACGACCATGCGCGGCTATTGCCGCCGCCCCGCGGAAACCGCGGAGGTGATGCACGACGGGTACATCGCCACCGGTGACCTCGGCCGCATCGACGAGGACGGTTACCTTCACATTTCAGACCGCAAGAAGAACATCGTCCTGTGCGGGGGCGAAAATATCGGCTGCGGAGAGGTCGAGGATGCGGCCGTCAGCCATCCCGAGGTCGAACAGGCCGTGGCCTTTGGCCGCCCCGACGACCGGCTCGGCGAAACGCTGCACCTTGCGATCATTCCCGCAGACGGCTGCGATCCCGACCCGGAGGCGGTTCAGGCGCATATCGGCGGCCAGCTTGCCCGCTACAAAATACCGCGCTCGGTCCACCGCGTGGACGGTTTCCCGATGAATGCCATGGGCAAGGCGGACCGCCGCGCTTTGGCAGCAAAGTTCAAGGAGTAGCCCAAATGGCGTTCCCCACAGATGTTCGCGTGATCGATACCCTGCTGGGCATTCCCGTCAGCGAGACGAATTCCGAATGGTACGAAGCGTTCAAGCCACTGCTGATGGACCAGGAAAGCCGCGATCAATTCGCGATGCCGGCCCAGTACATGTTCAAGGATGTGCCGAAGGCAAAGGGCGTCGACGATTATGCCGCCTATACGATCGAGCAGATGGATGCCCACAATATCGCGGTTGCCCTGACGGGCGTTGACGACGGCTCCCCCGTCCTCGACGCCGCCAAGCGTTTTCCCGGTCGCTTCGCATTCGACCTGCCGATCAATCCCAATCGCGGCATGGAGGAGGTGCGGAAGATACGCCGCCTGCATAATGATGTCGGGTTAAGCAGTGTGTCCGTCTTTCCCTGCGGCCTGAACCCGCAGGTGCCGATCGACGACCGCAAGATGTACCCGATCTATGCGACCTGCGTTGAGCTTGACCTGCCGATCTTCGTCAATGTCGGCGTGCCAGGCCCGCGCGTGCCGATGTTTCCGCAACATGTAGAGCGCGTGGACGAGGTCTGCTGGTTCTTTCCCGACCTGGTTTTCGTGATGCGTCATGGCGCAGAACCTTGGGAGGATCTGGCGATAAAGCTGATGCTGAAATACCCGAACCTCTATTATGCGACCAGCGCCTTTGCGCCGAAGCACTACCCGAAGGCGATCATCGACTACGCAAACACGCGCGGCGCCGACAAGATCATCTATGCCGGCTATTTCCCGGCGGGCCTCTCCCTCGAACGCATTTTCCGCGAACTGCGCGATGTTCCCTTCAAGGACGAGGTGTGGCCCAAATTCCTGCGCGACAATGCGGCGCGCATCCTGAAAATCGATCCGGAGACGCTATGATGACAGCTACAGCTAAACGCACGCTGAGCGCAGAAGAACGCGGCATCACCCTTCCTTTGCCCTTTGGCTGGTACGTCGTCGAATATGGCGAGGATCTTGCCGTCGGTGAGGTGAAGGCGATCCGCTACTTCGGCAAGGAACTGGTGCTCTGGCGCGGCGAGGACGGCCAGGCCCGCATGCTGGACGCCTATTGCCGTCATCTGGGCGCGCATCTGGGTCATGGCGGCCGGGTCGAAGGCAATGCCGTCGTTTGTCCGTTTCACGCCTGGGCCTATGACGAGCGTGGAACGGTCGTCGACATCCCCTATTCCAAATCGATCCCGCCCCAGGTGAAGCGTCCCTGCATGCGGACCTGGCCGGTGGTCGAGCGTAACCGGCTGATCTGGGCGTGGTACCATCCGGAAGGCGCGGACCCCATGTGGGAAGTCGAAACGCTGCCTGAGGCCACGGACCCGTCCTGGTCGGAGTGGCAGCGCCGCGAATGGCACGTCAACGTGCACATTCAGGATATGGCCGAAAACGGCGCCGACACGGCGCATTTCCGCTACACCCACGGCACGGCGGACTTCCCCGACCAGAAGACCGAATTTGACGGCCATGTCCTCCGCACGCTGATCTCCGCCAAGATGGAAACGCCGCGCGGCACGGTGGATGGTGCTATCCGCGCCGTCAGCGTGGGACCGGGTCAGTCATGGACCCGCTTTACCGGCATTTCCGAAACGCTGCTGATCGCGGCCGTTACGCCGGTGGATATCGACATGGTACATGTCCGCTTCAACTTCTCGCAGCCGAAGGAACAGGCAGAAGGACCTGGCGCGCGCGTCGCTGCGGCGATCATCGCCGACGTCAACAAGCAGCTGGAACAGGACAAGCGCATCTGGGAGCACAAGATCTATGAACCGCGCCCGATCCTGTGCCAGGGCGACGGCGAAATCGACCGGTGGCGGCGTTTCTATTCGCAATTCTATGCCGAACCAAAGCGCGAACAGGCTGCCTGAACCACGTGCAGCAGGTGGGGAAGTTCGACGGCGGCCTACCGTCCCGCTTCCCCACATCCGTTAGTTGAGTACGGGCTGCTCGCTGCGGAAGCGTCCGGGGGTTGTCCCCATGGATTTGCGAAAGGCCAGAGAAAAACTGCTCGTCGACGAGAACCCGAGCGTCGCGGCGATCTGCTTCAGCGGCTGATTGCCAGACCGCAGCAGCATGCAGGCGCGTTGCAACCGCACCTCCTCCACGAACTGGTGTACGGTGCGGCCGGTGGTGCGCTTGAAGGTACGGACCAGATGGCCCGGGCTCACCTCTGCAATGGATGCCAGGTCCGCAATCCGGACGCGTTGACCCTCCGCCGCGTAGACGAACTCCTCGATCCGCTTCAACTGCCAGGATGCGAGCGTTCCGGTATATTGCTTCAGCCGGACCTTCGCCGCCTCGAAATAACGTCGTATGTCCACCTGCAGGGCGGTGGCGAGCCCGTCGACGAGGATATCGCTGCCAAAACCTGGACAGCTTGCCTCGCTGCTCAGGCGCTGCATCGCGCTCCAGATGTTGGTATCGCGGACATCGCCGCACATCGCCAGAAAGCGCTGGTCCGCAGGATCGAAATTCGCTGGCAGGAAACCCTCCGGCATGGTGCAGACGGATAAATGGCGATCGCCGCCGGGACCGGTGGCGCTGATCGAGGCGCCGGCCGGAACGAACATCAACTTTCCCATAGCGATCATGCGACTTCGCGCATTGTCAGTATAATAATATCCGACGGAACTTCGCGGTAGATCGGAACAAAGTGCAAGGAGGTCATGGCCCGGCGAGCGGGTATGATTGGATGGGCGCTCATATTGATACGTATATACGTGTATACGCGCCCGGTCAGTTACGAGCTCGGATAGCGTCCGGCCTGCTGCCATTACTGTTCCTCCCAAAGACCCATCTTTTTGCGGACCTGGGGTCATCTATAGCCGATCCCGGCATCCTCGCCACCATTGAAATTAAGCATATGCGTAGCAACCAGTGCCGATGGTTGCGCAAGTCGTTAGTACCGGAGCAAGCGTCCCATCGCGCAGTTTTTCAGGCCAGAGCGACGCAACGTTGTAAAATCATCACAATGCGTAGGCATCTTGCCCGTGTTGTACGCGAACATGGTTGACCGGGATAAAAGTTTCTCGCATTGCGTCGCGGCACAAAAAGACGACCGGCCGGGTGCCGGCTATTTTCTTGAGGGGATAACATCATGCTGCTGCAAAAAGCTTTATTCTATCGTTGCACGACCGCAATAGCGCTCGTCATTTCTGCTGGCACCGCTCATGCGCAGATTGCGCCCGTCGAGGAAACCGCCGAACCCGCCGCGCCGAATGCGGACGTCAACCGCGGACAGATCGGAGAGATCGTCGTTACCGCGCGTCGTCAGTCGGAATCCCTGCAATCAACACCAATCGCAATCACGGCACTCGACAGTGGTGCCATCGCGAAACTGAATATTACCGAGGTCGACAAGATCGCGGATGTCGCACCAAACCTGATCATAAGCCAGCAATCCTCTTCGCTATCGGCGGCATCGATCAATATTCGCGGCATCGGCCAGACCGACCCTTCGCTGGGTCTGGACACTGCGGTCGGGATCTATCTCGACGGTGTCTATATCGCCCGCAGCGCCGGCTCGATCTTCGACCTTGTCGATCTGGAGCGGATCGAGGTTCTGCGCGGTCCGCAGGGAACTCTCTTTGGCCGCAACACGACCGGTGGCGCCATCCAGCTCGTGTCGCGGGAGCCGGAAGACGAGTTCGGCCTGTCGCTGAGGGGCGGCTACGGCTCGCGTAACGACTGGTTCGGTCATGCCCGCGTCGATACAGGCCGCACCGATGGATCGCCCTTTTCTGCTTCGATCAGCTATTTTCACCGTGAACGCGACGGATATTTCGACAATCTCTTGACCTCGTCGGACAAGGATCCCGGATCACTGAATGCCGACGCCGTTGCCGTCGCCATCAAGGCCGACCTGAACGATGTGCAGCTCTCATACGGCTTTGACTTTGACAATCGTGTCGGCGCCCCGGGCTTCTTTCAGACGGTGGCTCTCAGCCCCGCCGCGCTCGAATATTATGGCAATTCCCCCAATTTGGGCGGCGCACCACTGCAATTCGTAGGTGCGGACGAGCGGCTCGATTCAGGGCTTCAGGCGCCAGGCGCTCCCGGCGATTTCCGGTCGCGCACGCGCAGCATGGGCCACAATTTCACTGCCGAGTGGGAGGTTTCCCCGGCAATTACGCTAAAATCGATAACCGGCTATCGCGATCTTCTGCTCGATAATGTGCTGGGGCTTAGCGGCCAGGGCGATCTTAAGGGACTGGTCCTCGACCCCGTCACAGGCGGCGTGAGTGTTCAGTCCGTCACACCCTATAACGGCGTCAACGCTCCGCAGAAGCAGGATCAGTTTTCAGAAGAGCTGCAATTGCTCGGCAATACAGGCGACTTCAGCTACGTCCTGGGCGCCTATTATTTCGAGGAGCAGGTCTCTGAGGACAACCAACAGAAACTTACGGCGATCATTGACGCGAACGCGGGCACGGGAAATCCGCCACTCTATCTCGGCATCAATCTGAACCCCCGGGCGCGCTATAGCCAGGAATCGAAATCCAAGGCCGTATTCGGGCAAGTCAGCTGGAAGCCGAGCGCACTTGAGGAAAAACTCGAGCTAACCGGCGGCGTCCGTTACACGGAAGACGAGAAATCGGTTCTGCTTCAGAACGAGGCAAATGGCGTGTCTTCAGTGATCGGTCCGGCAGAGGGCACGGTAAAATATGATGATATTTCCTTCCTCGCATCCGCCAGTTATCAGGTCACACCGGATGCGCTTCTTTATGGTAAGTTCTCGACGGGGTATAAGTCGGGCGGCTTCAACCCCCGTGCGGACGAATTGAACTCGTTCGAACCTGAGAAGCTGAAATCATACGAAGTCGGTGCAAAACTGGACCTGTTCGATCGCCACCTCCGCATCAACGCGGCGGCGTTTCTCAATCAATATGACGATCTGCAGGTGCCGCAATTTGCTGCGGGCACCGGCGGCGCATCGACCTTGCTGGTCAACGCTGGCGAGGCGGAGTTCAAGGGCGTGGAGCTGGAGGTCACGTTGGTTCCCGTTGACGGCCTCACTTTGTCTGGGGCCGTCGGTTATACCGACCCTACTTACCAACAGTTCCTGTTTTTGGACCCGACAACGAATACGGTCAGCGATATCGCGGACTCAGCCCGATTCCCGAACGTAGCGAAGGTCAATTCCAACATCGCCGCCGAATACATCTTCCCGCCGATGGAATTTGGCGAAATCCAGACCCGCGTTTCCTATTCCTACCGCAGCAAAGTGTTTTTCTATCCTAACGATGCGGTGAATCCTTACCAGCAGCAGGTCTCTTCGCCCGCTACGAACACCGTGGATGCACGAATTGCCCTTGCCGATATCCCGCTAGGGGTCCGCCTAAGGGGTGAAATCGCGGCAATCGGCGAGAATCTGCTGAATGAGGATCAGGTGCTCTACGGTATCGACTTCGGCGCGCTGGGCTTCGGCGGTAAGTTCTACTCGGAACCGCGCCGTTTCGCTGTCCAGTTCAAGCTGAACTACTGAGCGACGGCATGAGCGAGGCCGATTATCAGTGGCGTGACAAAGGCGCCGTTATCACCGGTGCCGCCAGCGGCATCGGACTCGGCCTCGCACAGGCTGCTCATGAACGCGGCATGCGTGTCATGCTGGTGGACCGTGATGCTGATGCGCTGGCGGATGCGTGCAAGACTTTGGACGGTGCCATCGCGGTCCCGACGGATGTTACCGACCAGGCGGCGATGGATACCCTGGCAGAGCGCGCTTTTGGCGAACTGGGCAACGTCGCCCTGCTGTTCAATAATGCCGGCATCATGGCGACCGGCTTCAGTTGGGAAATAGAGCCCGCACGTTGGGAGGCGTCATGGCGCGTAAATGTGGAAGGCGTGCTGAATGGTATGCGCGCCTTCATTCCCAGGCTGCTGAAGGCGGGCACGCCCAGCCGGATCATCAACACGGCATCGGTTGGCGGCTTTCTGCCCAGCCCGCTAATGAGTCCCTATAGCGCCACGAAATTCGCGGTCGTTGCGCTGACCGAGGGACTTAAGGGCGAACTTGCGATGATCGACGCCCCCGTGTCCGTCAGCCTGCTTGCGCCCGGACCGGTTCGTTCGGCAATCTTCGACGATCCATTCGGCGAAATCGTCGATCCTGCGACGGGCGGCTTCGTCGAACATTTGCGCGGCATGATCGGCGCACACGGCATGGATCCGGGCGACTTCGCAGACAAGGTATTCCAGGCGCTGAACGCGGGCGAATATTGGATCGTGCCACAGCCCGAGGCGCTGGATCCGGCGCTGGAAGCTCGCTATCGCATGATAGCAGAACGCTCCCAGCCCGACTTCAGCCTCGGCTGAACCTTATTTTAGCATCATTTCTGCGGCCTTTTCGGCGATCATCATCGTCGTCGCATTGGTGTTGCCGCTGACGATTCTGGGCATGACCGACGCGTCGGCCACACGCAATCCATCGATTCCACGCACCTTCAACTGAGCTGTTACAACGGCATTGGGATCGTCCGCCTGGCCCATGGAGCAGGTGCCAACGGGATGGAAGATCGTATTGGATTTCTCGCGCAGCCATGCGTCCATGATATCATCCTCCACAATGTCGGCGCCCGGCTCGTCCTCGGCGATGCGCCAAGGCGCTAGCGCCGGCTGCGTTCCAATCTTACGCGCAATGTGGATTGCCGCGCGCAACGTCGCCATGTCGCCGGGTGTGGCCAGATGGTTTGGCTCGATCCGCGGCGGTGCCATCGGGTCCGCCGAACTCAGCGAAACGCGCCCACGGCTTTCCGGATGCAGCGCCACCATATCCAGGGAAAACCCGTCAAAAGGTTCGATCCCCTTGCGACCATGGTTCGCCATGACCCCGGGAATGAACTGGATCTGCAAATCGGGTCGATCAAGTTCGGGTCGGCTGCGGAGGAACCCGCCTACCTCCATCGAATTTTCAGCGCCCAGCCCATCACGGCGCAGCAGATAACGCAGTCCGATCAACGCGGCGCGAAAGCCCTTCGTGCGCGACCAAAGCAAAGGCAGCGGCGAACGATAGGTAACGGCAACATCCACATGATCTTGCAAATTGCGCCCTACGCCCGGCAAGGCGGCGACACTCTCAACGCCGACGTCGCGCAGAGCCTCCGGATCGCCCATACCTGACAAAAGCAGAATTTGCGGCGATTGCATGGATCCGGCTGACAGAACGATCTCTCGCCGCGCCGTGATACGCCCGACTTCCGGAGAGTCGCCGAGCCTGTATTCCACCGCCGTGGCGCGCCCCGCCTCCGTCACGATACGCGTGACATGCACACCCGTCGTCGCCATCAGATTATCACGCGAAAGCGCGGGGATCAGGAACGCGCGCAAGGCCCCCGCCCTGCGCCCACCTTCGATATTTACCTGATAACGGCCAACGCCAAATTGGGATTCGCCATTGAAGTCCGCGCTTTCCTCATATCCCGCCTGCTTTCCCGCATCGATAAACGCCTGATACAGCGGCTCTGAAGAATGGCCGAACCGCACCGGCAAAGGCCCTCCCTTGCCGTGGTAGCGGTCGGCCTCTCCCGGCCCGTCTTCCGACCGGCGGAAATAGGGCAGCACGTCTTCATAGCTCCACCCCTCCAGACCCATCTGCCGCCACTGGTCGAAATCGGCGGCATTGCCGCGCACGTACAGCATGCCGTTAATGGATGAGGAACCGCCCCAGCCCTTGCCGCGCGGAACAAAGGTCGCGCGTCCGCCCAGCGCCTCCACGGGTTCGGATTCAAAAGCCCAGTTGCTGACATTTCGGTCACGCATCAGCGTCGCCATGCCCGCCGGCATTGTCGTCAACAGGCCGTTATTGCGTCCCCCCGCCTCCAGCATGACAACCTTATTTGCGCCATCGGCGCTCAGGCGGTTGGCCAGGACACAGCCGGCCGATCCCCCGCCAATGATGACGAAATCGGCGCTTTCTGCTGGTATGTTGCTGTGGGGCATCAGGAATCGGCCGCCGCGTTCATGTCGATCTCCCTGATCGGATCGCCGCCCGACCAGGCTTTCGTTTCCGCAATTCCAGCGTCGATCATGGCGCGCATTTCCTTTCCTTCGATCAGTTCGAACAGCACGTTTGGTTCGTCGGGATCTTCCATATAGGCGACCTGTACTGCCGCATTGTTCGCCCTGAAGACGGGGGCAAGTCCCCGGCTGGACATTTCGTGGATCACCGCGTCCAGATCGTCCACCAGCCAAGCCGTGTGATGAATGCCTTTCAGCGGAGCGCCGTTCGCATCCTGATAGGGGTTCGGTCCGCCGCCCTTCAGCTGGATCAGTTCGACCTGCACATCGCCCTGATAGGCAAGCGCCACGTCGATCTCCACGCGGGTTTCCCGGCTGCGATAGATTCCATCGAGAACCGTGTTACGATAGATCGTCCAGGGGGCGAGGCCGACGCGTTCGTGCCATCGGTTCACCGCCTCATCGATATCGGCGACCAAGTATCCCACCTGATCTAGCGTGCGTTTCCTTGGATCGGCGTGCGCCATCCCATCCTCCCCCTCGGATATTTTCGTCTTTCGTAACCATTTGCCTGATCGCGTAGCAGATGCAACGCTCTCGTACGCATTTTGTTGTCGATCCCCAAAAAATGGTTCATGATCGTCAGAAAAAACGAACCGGGAGGGAATCATGAAAAGCAGTAAGACGCGCATCATTACGAAGTTGATGTACGGCATCAGCGGCCTCGCCCTGCTGCCTGCGGCAGCACAAGCTCAGGAGGACAGGGTTCAGGCACCCGCGGATGCAGGCCAGGTTGCGCCTTCCGCCGTGCAATCCGGGGGCATCGAGGAGATCGTTGTCACCGCGCAGCGGCGAGAGGAAAACCTTCAGCAGACGCCAATCGCCATTACCGCGATCACGGCGGACAGTCTGCAGGCGCAGGGCATCACCGACCTGAGGGGCGTCGTGCAGGCATCACCCAGCCTTTATTTCGCGCCCTACCCCAGTTCGACGACCACGCTGGTTCTGTTCATGCGCGGCCAGGGCATCGGCGACCCTAATATCATCACAAAGGATGGCGGCGTCGGCCTGTATGTCGACGGCATCTACCAGTCGCGGCCACAGGCATCCACGTTCGACCTGGCCGACGTAGAGCGCGTCGAGGTTCTGCGCGGGCCGCAGGGTACGCTATACGGTCGCAATACGACGGGCGGCGCCGTCAATATCATCAGCAAGAAACCGACTGGCGAGTTTGGCGTCGATGGGCTGCTTTCACTTGGCAATCTCGACTATCGGCGCGCCTTGGTGAATGTGAATCTCGAGGAATTCGCAAATCTGAAGGTAAAGCTGACCGGTCTTTACAGCCAACGCGATGGTTGGGCGGAAAACGCGCCGGATACGAGCGGCGTGCCGGATGCGAACGACTTCCAGGCAGATCGAAAGCACGCTATCCGCGGCGCCGTTCGCTGGGAACCCGATCCCGACGTGACGGTGGATTTCTCTGCCGATTACAGCAACCAGCGCACGACACCGGTACGCTATGTCACGGAAAACGAGTTCGCCCCCTTGCTGTTCCCGGGTTATGATTCCGATCCAGAGGAAAGCTATCGGCCAGTTTATCTCCCCTACAGCTATGTCAAATCGGACGGAATGACCCTGGTCGGCGAATGGCGACCTTCATCGAACCTGACGCTGCGTTCGCTGAGTTCCTATCGAAAAGTCGACGTCAATACGCGGCAGGATTATGTCGAGGCGTTCCTTTCGCCTTTCTGGGCGTTCGACGATGTGCAGTCGACGACATATACCCAGGAATTTCAGGCGGTCGGTGGGTTTTCTTCTTTTGAATATGTCGTCGGCCTCTATTATTTCAACGAGGATGCGAGCCACGTTCTGCAGGCCGACATTGGCACGGGCACACCCGATCAACTGCTTCTCGTCGACCGCACCACCAACGCCGATTCGATCTCGAAGGCAGTCTACGGTCAGTTGACCTGGACGCCGGAATTCGCGGAGGACAAGCTCGATATCACCGTGGGCGGGCGGTATACCAAGGATGAACGCTCCGCAGACCGCGTTCGGATTTCCCGCCTTTTCCTTGGCGAAACATCTCCGCTGGTGGCGCGCCGTTTCAATGGTGCCGGTACGATCATCCCGCTGGCGGATATCCCCGGCGAAACCGACGTCGATAACACCAAGTTCAATCCATCGGCGGTCGTCAATTTCCGGCCCAGCCGGGATCTGACGATCTACGGCAAGGTCGTCACCGGCTATAAGGCCGGCGGATCTAACGAGGCGTCACCGACCTTTACCCGGACCTTTGGGCCGGAATCGGTAACGAGCTACGAACTGGGCGTGAAGAGCGATCTTCTCGATCGACGCCTGCGCGTGAACCTCGCAGGCTTTATCGCCAAATATAAGGACCTACAGCTCGACATTTCGGCAGACGCGCAGGATGCCTCCCTTTCCGACACGTTCAATGTGGGCCGTGCGACGGTCAAGGGGCTGGAGGCGGATGTCACCGCCCTGCCGATTGACGGGCTGACCCTGCAGGCGAGCTATTCCTATGTAGATTCGACCATCAAGGGTGTGAACGCACCGGCCGGATCCATCTTCGATCCTGCGGTCAATCCGGCAACGCCAGTGAATGTCGGCGACGACATTTCCGGCTATTTCGTGCTGCCTTTCACCCCGAAGCACAGTGTTCGCCTGTCGGGCGACTGGACCATCCTCGAAAACACCAGCGGCACGCTGGCGGCACATGCCGATTACACCTGGAAGGACGAGGTTTTCACCACTGCAGGAGACGGTCCGTCTGTCCCCTTCGGTCGCGATGCCCCGGTCAACGAGAGCTATGCACTTCTAGATGCCAGATTGACCTACACGTTCGAATTGAGCGGCGGCCGCGCTATATCCGTCGCTGCATGGGGTAAGAACATCCTGGACAAGCGTTATCCCGGTTTCGTGATCGGATCCGGTTCCATCATCGAGGGCTATCAAAATCAGGCGATTTCCTTTGGCGATCCCGCCACTTACGGAATCGATCTGGGCTTTTCCTTCTAAAGCAGCCCCAGGCGGGTGAGCCGCGACAGCATCGCGCGCTCGCCCGCCGCTCCAGGCTCTGCCGGTTCGAGTTCCAATTCCACCAGGCCGGAATATTCTGCCTCTCCCAGGGCAGCGATGATTGCTGCCCAGTCGAGCGATGCACTCCCTGCCCCCGGCTCCACACGCCCCGGCAGATCCGCGATCTGGACCATGCCGAGCACAGACGGGTTTTCAAGGATCGCCCCGGCCGGGTCGATGCCGTGCATGGCAAGATGCGCCACATCGACATTCAGCCGCACGCCGGGATGCGCTGCGGCGCTCACCACGCCTTTTGCATCGGCAATGCTATCGATCAGCGCGCCGGGCGCATATGCGGCATGTGTCGTCTCCACACACAGCATGATGTCGCTTGGCGCGGCCCGGTCAGCCGCCCGCGCCAGATTTTCCGCCATCGCCCGCAATTGCTCGGGTCGGCCCCGCCCCCGGTCCAGACCGGTGACGCAATTGATGGTGCGACTGCCGCTGCGCCGCGCTGCTTCCAAACTCGCCGGAAGCGCGTGGAGAGCCTCGCCACTGCTCCAGCACGGCTGATCCCATCGCAGCGGATCGTGGACGAACGACCCCATCGCCATTCCACGCGCCGAAAGCCCCTCACCCATCGCGCTCTGTACCTCTGGCGGACGCAAGGTCAGGAAATTATCGAAGACCCCAGCCAGGCCGTATTCCGCCATCGCCGCGATCTGCGTCAGCGGGTCAATAGCTGCCGCACTTTTTGCGAACAGCGGCTGGTCGGGTGCGCGGACGCCCAGATGACCTGCCAGACGCAGGGGCATCACGTCGCCAGCGTTTCAAGAAAGCCAAGCAGGGCCGCATTGAACGCTTCCGGCCGCTCCTGTTGGACGAAATGTCCAGCCCCCGGAATGGCGATCATATCCCGCAGGCCCGGAACGCGCCGACGCATGCGCGGCTCCCAATCCTGAAAGAAGCTGAAGGACGGATCATCCGCCCCGTACAGGAACAGCGTCGGCACATCGACATTTGCATCGGCCCATTCGCGGCCCATTTGCCAGTTGATGTCCGCGGTCCTGTAGGAATTCAGCCCCCCGATCATACGCCGCATCGGGTCGACATGGTCGTATCCCGCAACGAAGGTGGCGAATTCCTCCTCGCTCAGCCACTGCCAGGGAAAAGGCGGCGCTGGCGGAAGAACGTCAAGATAGCCGGTGCCCCCCATCGGCTTTTGTTTCCACGACCATAAATCGCCCCCCGCGCTGAGCGCGTGAAAGATCCGGCGTAGAAATTCAGGAACAGCCGCACCCAATTCTCTGTCGGCGGGGCCTACCCTCTGGAAATAATGGAAGTGAATGAAATGTTCGGCTGCCATCGCGGCGAAGCGTTCGCTGGGCAGGTGATCGGGCGATGCGACCAGCGGCGCAGCCGGCGCGTCGGGCGCAGCGGTTTCTTTTCGGCCGAGCAGCGCGCGTCCCGCCAGATCGAAATCATAGGGTATGGTCGCCACCAGTGCCTGCGTGCGCTCGGGGCTCCGCACGGCGAAATTCCACGCATATTGTGCGCCGAAGTCCTGGCCTATGATGACGGCGTTCTCAGCACCGAAATAATCAAGAATCGCATGTAGATATTGGTGAATGCGATCTGCAGCATAGGCTCGCGGATCCAGCGGCCGGTCGCTGCCGCCATAGCCCAGGAAATCGATCGCGACCGCGCGCCAGCCCGCCTCGGCAATCGGCGCCATCTGGTGGCGCCATGACCAGGCCAGGCCAGGAAAGCCGTGCAACATTAGAACCAGCGGCCCCTGCCCCTTTGCGACCGCGCGCAGGGCGACATCGGCGCACTCTATCCGGTGCTCAATCAGGCCTTTCTGTGACATGCTTCCTCCCCAGCCACGCAAATCATGGTGTCTTGTCGTTTTTACTTAGGGTATACGCAGCCGATAATGACAACAATGCTGCAAACGCTTGTGCGGCATCACGACGAGGGAGATGGAATATGCGGATCGATGTACCTGCGGATCATGCCGACAACCCCTATGGCTACGCTGCCGAGCATCTGGCGCCTGAGATCATGAAGGCCGGCGGCCACTTCTCCCACGCGGTCTACCAACATTCGAAACTGTCATTGCGAGAGTTCGAGGGTGCGCGCGTCCGCACGGCAGAAATCAATGGCTGCATGGTCTGCCAGCAGTTCCGCGCAGCGCGCGACGTGGGCGCGATGTTCGCCGCGAACGGCATGCGCGACGCGCACACTGTTGCCGACAATGGACCTGCCCCGGACGAGGCATTCTATGCCGCCGTGCCCGAATGGCGAACGTCGCCGGTTTTCAGCGAACGGGAACGGCTGGCGATTGAATTCGCCGAACGCTTCGGAACGGAGCCAAAGGCGCTCTCCGCGGATGACGCATTCTGGACGCGGATGCACGATGCCTATTCGGATGCGGAAATCGCCGACCTTGCCAACAGCGTTGCTGCGTGGGTTGGCCTGGGCCGCGTCGCGCATGTGCTTGGCTTCGATCAGGTATGTCTGCCCTTCGCGGAGGCCGCCGAGTAGGGCTCAGCGAAGCTCCGCCAGGAATTCCACCATCAGGCGGCCGACATCGTCCGGCCGCTCCAGCTGGATCATGTGGCCGGCCTTGGGCAGCATCTCGATCCGGCGCACATCGCTATATTGCTCCTGAATTGCGCCAATCGGGTCGTCGCCGTGCCACGCCTCCAGGTCGACATCGTTTTCGCTGCCTATGAAGTAGAACGGGCGCGTATTGGGTTTTCCGCGCCACGACGCACGCTGGTGCCAGCGCAGGTCCATGGCTCGGTACCAGTTCAGCCCGCCGGTAAAGCCCGACCGGCTATATTCCGACACATACCATTCCAATTCCCATTCCTGCAGCCATGACCAGGGCAGCGGCGGCGTTTCCGGCAGTGCGTCCAGATAGGTGGTGCCGGGCGGATGCTTCCATACATCGAGATAATGATAGTCGCCCGACAGGGCATAGAAGACCTTGCGCAGAAATTCGCGGGGCGCCGCGTCCAGCGCCGCATCCGCAGGGCCGACGGGTCGAAAATAGTCAATATGTACAAAATGATCCTTCGCCCATTTCGCGGCCTCCTCCAGCGGTGAAATGTCGGGGCGATCCGGCCAGGCAGGATTTTCTAGCGCGATGATCCCGCGCACCCGCTGCGGATCGCTAAAGGCCAGATCGTAAATCGCGAACAGGCCAAAATCGAGGCCTGCGAACACTGCCTCCTGCTCTCCCAGATGGTCCAGCAGGCCCGTCAGGTCGCCGACGGTATGTGGCACATCGTAGGCGTGATGATTGGCGGGCGCCTCTGTCTGCCCCATGCCGCGCATGTCGGGCGCCACCACGCGCCAGCCCGCCGCCGCCAGTCGAGGGATTTGGTGGCGCCAGCTAAGCCATAAATGCGGGAAGCCGTGGCACAGGATAAGCAGCGGCCCCTCCCCCTGCTCGACATAATGCATCCCAATCCCATTGATCGCCGCATATCGGTGCTGCCATTCAGCCATGATCCATCTCCCTCCCCCTATTCCTGCCCCGCGATAAACTGCGCCACAATGTCTGCCGCCGCATCGCGAAAGGCCGCGACTGCCGGCTCAACCGCAAGATCGCCGCGATGTACGACCCACAAGCCTGCCGCGGCAGAGGCAGGTGCCTTTGTTTCAAGGCGTTTCAGCCGTTCATCGGCATCGCCGACAATATGCCAAATCCACGCCGATCCCAGTCCCGCGCGAACCGCGTCCATCATCGCCGGCATGGACCCCACTTCCACGCCAGCAGTCCGGTCCTGCGGAGCGTTCAGTCGTGCCCATGCCTGCGGGTTGGCCAGCATCATGGCGTGGCTCCAGGCGACACGGCGAGCCGGGTCGGTATCCTCGCGGACGTAGCGCGCCTGATCGAAATCGGCGATGCGGGCACCGGCCAGATCCGCGGGCTTCGTTCGCGCGATGGTGATGCCGATATCCGCATGGCGTTGCTGAACGGCCGCCGTCGCATCCTTTGCACTGACGATCTCTATCGCCACTTCCGGCCGTTGCGCCACGAAAGGACCGAAATAGGGCAGCATCAGATTGGCGATACCGGCGGTCCCCGCCAGGCGTAGGGGGCTGCCTGCCTCTCGCCCACCGCCCTCAAGATCCCCCTGCAGGCGCGTCATCGCCCGCTCCATCGCCGCTGCGGCGCGCAAGACGGCCTGTCCCGCCTCCGTGGGCCGATATCCGGACACCGTCTGCTCCCATAAGGAGCGCTCCGTCGCGCGCTCCAGTCGCGCAAACCGACGCCCCACCGTGGTGCGATCCATTCCCAGCTTACGCGCGGCCGTGCTGTAGTCGCCGGCCCGCACCGCCGTCTGGAATACCCTTATGTCATCCCACTCGATGGCCATATGTGCATGGTTGCACAGACGGTGTGCATTCCACAAGGGCCCTCGACGTGGTAAAATCCTTCCCAAAGAACTATATTCCACCCCATGGGAAGAGGAGATTTATAATGGCAACCACCGCCGAATACAGGCTGGGCGATCATACGTTCGCACGCGGCTGGCATATGATTGCGGACGCGTCGAAACTGGGCAAGGCGCCCATGTCGCTGCGCTTCTTCGCGAAGGATCTGGTGCTTTACCGCGGCGAATCCGGCACGGCCCGCCTGGTCGATGCCTATTGTCCGCACATGGGCGCGCATCTGGGTCGCAACGAGACGTCCTATATCGTCCGCGACGATGAGCGTATCGAGGGTGAGTCCATCCGCTGCCCCTTCCATGGCTGGCGCTTCGGCCCCGACGGACGCTGCAACCACATTCCCTACAGCGATCAGAAGCCGCCAAAGGCCGCCTTCATCAATACCTACCAGGTGGTTGAGCGCGCCGGCATCATCTGGATGTGGCACGATGAAGAGGGCAATGAGCCGGATCATCCCCTGCCGGACTTTGAAATGTGGGACGATCCGTCCTGGGTGCGCTGGGAAATCGACGATCTGGGCGAGTTGCCGCAACACCCGATCGAGGTCGTGGACAATATGACCGACTTTGCGCATTTCGGGCCGATCCATGGCTCTCGCGATGTCGAATATTTCTACAATGAATTCGAAGACCATGTGCAGTGGCAGATCTTCGGCGCCGGTCACCGCACCCTGGTAGAAGAAGGTGCAGGCCTGCTGGAGCTCGACACCTGGTACACCGGTCCCGCAATCCTGCAATCCTATATGCGCGGCACCTTTCCCACCCATATGCTGATCGCCCATACGCCCATTGAGGACGGCAAGATCCACGTATGGCATGCGTTGATGGTGAAGACCGACAAAGAGCAGGCGACGGAGGAGGATATCCCCACCGCCCGCGCCTATCAGAAGGCAAGTGCCGATGCGTTCGGCCAGGATTTCGAAATCTGGTCGCATAAGCGCCCATGTTTCGCGCCATTGATGGTGCGCGGCGACGGGCCCACCGACAAGTGCCGAATCTGGTACAAGCAGTTCTACAACCCGATCGGCCGCGCCGACGAATTTCAGAAGCGCGTCAACGGTCGCCACGTCATGGTCGACAAGCGCAGCGACGAGGATCTGAAGGTCGCCTGATCCCGCTGCCGCGGATTATGCAGCGCTATCCTGTTTCAACAGGAAGCGCTGCACTTTCCCGGAGGCATTCAGCGGCAATTCGTCCACCCATTCCACGGAACGGGGCGCCTTGTAATTCGCCATCGCCTCCCGGCACCATTTCAGAAAGGCGTCGCTGTCCTGCGATGCCCCCAGCGCGGGCACGATAACGGCATGGGCCACCTCGCCGAGCCGGTGGTCAGGCTTTCCCACGACTGCCGCGCGTGCCACGTCGGGATGGTCCAGCAGGCGTGCCTCAATTTCTGCGGGATAGCAGTTGAACCCGCCCGAGATGAACATGTCCTTCGCACGGTCGGTTATGCGCAGATACCCGTCGGCGTCCTGTGTGGCGATGTCCCCGGTACGCAGCCAGCCATCCGCGTCAATCGTTTCAGACGTCGACTTTGGGTCATCGAGATATCCTTTCATGACATTGAAGCCGCGCACCAGCAATTCACCCGGCTGGCCCACCGGCACCTCATTATCTTCAGGATCGACCAGCTTCACCTCGACACCGGGGATCGGCGTTCCGCAGCTGTTCGCAACCAGCTCAGGCGGGTCGCCCGAATGGGTTGCGCTGACGACGCCGCAGGCTTCCGTAAGGCCATAAGCCGTCAGCACGTCGGAAATCCCCAGTTCGTCGCGCATCCGGCGGATCAGCGTTGGAGGGACGCTCGCCGCGCCCGTCACCGCCAGACGCAGGGACGACAGATCATGCGACGCACGGTCCGGCGCGTCCAGCAAGGACTGGAATATGGTCGGCGGGCCAGGCAGCACCGTGACCCCTGCAGAGGCAACCCGCGAAAGTATGCCGCTCGCATCGAAGCTGGCGACCGGCATTGCGGTCGCGCCGCGCAGCAGACATGCGAGCCACCCGGCCTTGTAGCCAAAGCTGTGGAAGAACGGATTGACGATCAGATAGCGGTCGCCCGCGCGCAGGCCAACGGCATCGCTCCACGCTTCAAAACTGCGCAGATTTTGCTCATGCGTACTCATCGCGCCCTTCGGGCGGCCAGTCGTACCCGATGTGAAAAGGATGTCCGCAACATCATCCGGCTTCACCGCGTCCACATGCCGGTCGAGCTCGTCCGCGGATACGCCATCGCCAGCGGAACACCAACCGGCGAAATCATCGTCCAGAAACACCGTTTCCTTCAGTGCAGGCAGCTCCGCGTCTTGCAGCATCGCCGCGAAATCAATTCCCAGAAAATCGCGCACCGTGAACAGCCACGCCGCCTCGACCCGGCTCAGTGTCTCGCTCGCCTCGCCGCCCTTGAAACGCGTGTTAATGGGCACCAGAGACATGCCGATCTGTTCGGCACCGGCGGCGGCAAAGATCCACTCGGCACTATTGGGCGCCCATATGGCAATGCTCTGGCCCGGCCTTGCGCCCCGTGCCAGCAGAGTGCGGGACACCGCATCGGCACGGACACGCAGTTCAGCAAAGCTCCAGCTTTCGCCGCCTTCACACTCGATCGCCGGATGATCGGACCACGCCGCCGCCGCGTCGCGCAGCAGCGCGCCCATTGTCGCGCGTTCAGGAATCATATACCGCACCCTCTCCAATTTTTGATTACGCAATAGGAGAGTATTTAGGCTTCCGCAACGCGATTTGCGTAGCGATTTGCCGCGATCATCCCATCATCAGAGCATTCACGCCGGTATAGCGACCGTCAATATAGACCAGCGGATCGATGACGCCATGCGTGCGCACATCCTCCACCTTGCCGACAAAGATGCTGTGGGTGCCATATTCGAAATGCGCATCCGAACGGCAGAGAATGGCGGCCTGCGCGTCGGCCAGCACGGGAACTTCGCCATCATGATCCCAACTGCCGATTTCAAAACGCGCCTCGCCCTTCACACGGCCGCCGCAATGATGCGACAGATCCTCATGCGCGCGGCTGAGAATGTTGATCGCAAAGCGTTCTGCTTTCAGCAGCACTGGATGAATAGACGCGTTCTGATTCACGCACGCCAAAACGGATGGCGGTTCCATGGAAAGCGCGTCTACCGCAGTCGCCGCCATCGCATAATTAACGCCGTCCTGGCGCGCCGTGATGATCATGACGGATTTTGCCAGCCGCCGCAGCGCCAGCTTCGTCTTGTCTGCAATCGCTTCCAGCGTCGGATCGGTTTCTGCCGTTACCTCTGTCATGCCAGCACCTCACCAACGATTGGCCCACACATCTTCATCTGCAACATTATATCCCTCATCATTCTTCGCGCATCTGCTGCGCACGTTTGAATTGCACTCCTGTCTTTCAGGAATGCCGTCGTTCCGCATCGTCCAGACGGACTATATTGACGGCGGAATGTCCACCCATTGGCTTTCCCTGGCCGACCGTCGGCAGGCGTCCAGAACCGCCTGCCCCTGCACAGCATCCTCAAATGTCGCGGCAATTTCCGGGGCGTCGACGTCCTCGTCATTCATCCGCTTGCGCAGTTCACGGAACAGGCGGGCATAGGGTTCCACGTCGATCCCCATCGTGTGCCAGCGGTCCTGCTCGGTCTGGATCAGATCGGCCACTGGGAAAGGCGTCGGCGGCGGATAGACGAGGTCGTCCGGCATCGGCACCTGCCTGCTTCCCCCTGTATCCATTACCCAAACCTGCTCCGGATCACCGAACTGCGCGCCGCTCTGGATCCAGGCACCGCCCTTCGTGCCGACCACCTTGGTGGCTACGATCAGCGGGCCGGCCGCCGCCATTGCCGCCATCAGCGTACCGCGCAGCCGCCCCTCGCCGGCGAACTGCACGACATAGCTGTCGTCGGCGGTCATATGCGGACGGCCGGGCGCCATGGTTTGCAGGACGGCGCTGACGCGCTCGATACGCCCAAAGGTCGAGAGCACCTGATCTATCATATGCGTACCGAATGCGCCCAGAAATCCGCCACCCTGTTCCGCATCCTCCCACCACGGGCTCAGAGCCTCTGCCGGATCCTGCAGACCGGGCTGATGAAAGATGCGCAGAAACTGCAGCGGCTCGCCAATGGCGCCCGAACGGACCACCCGCCGCAACAGGGCCTGCGCGCTGTCGAAACGAAACTCCGCGCCCAGCATATGGATGATGCCGGCCTCCCGCGCCGTCGCCAGCATTTCGCGCGCCTGATCCAGATCGCGCGCAAAAGGCTTTTCGCAGACAATATGCCGCCCTGCGGCAATCGCAGCCATTACCGGCGAATGATGCGCGTGCGGCGGCGTGGCGACTGTCACGACCTTGTTTTCGGGATCTTCCAGCGCCTCTTCCAACCGGTCGGTGGCCAGCGGAATATCCAGGGGGGCGGCACGCTCCTGCGTTCGCGCACGGTCGCGGCCCACAATGGCCCGAACCTCGAATCCTGCCAGCCTCAGCGCGCGGACATGCGTAAACAGGCCGAAGCCGGTTCCAACGACGACGGCGCCCGGTTGTCTTTCGCTCATCTCTTGTCCCCTTTGATCAGATCTTTTGCTGCCCTCATGCATTCCGTCGCCACTTCATCGGCGCTGCGACCGGCAAACGCATCGGAAAACACCTCTACCGCCACCGGGGCGGCTGTACCGGTCTTTGCCAAAGATGCCTGCAGCGCGGACAGATTCATCTCCCCCGCCCCCGGCAACAGCCGCGAATGCGCCATTGCCTCATCGAGATCAGCCTCCGCAGCGGCGGGGCCGTCGCCGATCTGAACGGCAAAGATCCTGTCGCCCGGGATCGACACCAGTGTTTCCAGCTGCGAGCCACCGCGAAAGAAATGCCAGCTGTCGATCATCAGCCCGCCGTTTCGCGCACCAGCGGCGTCGACCACGTCCCACGCAGCCTCCAGCGTCGGAACGCTGCCCGTGGGAATGAATTCCAGCGCCACATACAGCCCCGCCTGCGCGGCCCTTTCGCATATGTCCGCAAAATGCCGCGAAATCAGCGATGACGGATTCTCGGCGCCCAGCAGGTCCGCTATGCTGACGCCGCGCGCGCCTACCCGCTGGGCCAGATCAAGGACATGATCGGGCGTCATTCGCTGCAGAAATTCGACCAGCCACTGCGGCATGTCCTGCTTGCCGGATGCACCCGGCAACCAATTGCCAATGATCTCCACCTCGCTGATCCACAGGCCGGCATCGGCGATACGGGCGCCCACCGTCTCGGCATCGAGACCCTCCGCTGCCCATTTTTCCAGATCTGCGGCGAACAGGGATATGCCGGAGAACCCGGCCGCACGCGCTGCATCCAGTCGCTCCTGCAGACCGAAGGCCTGCATGGTGCCGGCCGCAAGGACGAGGTCGGGCATCACGATGTTCATCCCGAGACGGTAAATCCACCGTCGACCGGTAAGACCTGCCCGGTGATCCAGCTTGCCGCTCCGCTCGACAGGAACAGCACTGCTGCGGCGATGTCGTCCGGTTCACCCAGCCGCCCCATGGGCGTGCGTTCCAGCGTCGGCGCAGTCCAGCGCGGATCGTCGAAGGTGCCTGCCGTCATGCGGCTGCGCGTTAGCCCCGCGGCCACCGCATTGACGCGAATATTGCGCTTCGCCCATTCGACCGCCAGCACACGGGTGAGTCCCAACAGTCCGGTTTTCGCCGTGCCGTAACCGGGGATCAGCCCGATGCCGAAGAAGGACGTCATCGACGCAATGCCGATCACCGACCCCCCGCCGTTAAGCTGGCTCTGCGACAGCGCATCCGAACAGCCGCGCGCCATCCGAAATGCGGAAGAAAGATGCATCGACAGCGCGCGGTCGAAAACCGCAGGGTCCCATTCGTCGAGGCCCGTCGATGCAAGCGCCAGACCGGCATTGTTCACGAGGATATCCAGCCGCTGCTGCTGCGCCGCGACGGCATCGATCTGGTCGCCCTGCTCTACATCCAGTTGCAGATAGCGATAGCCGCCAAGGTCGGAATCATAATCGCCCGGACCGGCGCGTGTGCCCGTAATGGTCACATCCGCACCAGCCTCCCGATATGCTGCGGCAATGGCGGCGCCCAGTCCGCTCGTGCCGCCCGTCACCAGCACATTGGCCCCGGAATAATCAAAGCTCAGATTTTGAAACGCCATATCCGCTCGCTCCCTCAATCGGTGATTTCGCCGCTCACAATAGGCGTTTCACCCTGCAGCATCTCGCGCCGGCCGTGCTGAAGATCGGACAGCTTCACGCGGTACAGGGTCACTTCGGGCGGCTCGCTGTCTGTCTTGATAAAGCGCAGGCTCATGCCGCCATGGGCATGTCCGTCAGGCGAAATCCAGTTGCCGCCAATGCCCGGATCGGTGGCGGCGACGATAACCCAAATGCTGCCATCGGGTTCGGCAGCGGCGCGGTACTTCTGCACATGCCCGCCGCCATCCTCATAATTGTCGAGGTTTTCCTGCCAGATATTGCATAGCTGAAAGATCCAGTAGTCGCATGGCACCGGCATGAAGCGGATCACCAGCGCCTCGTCGCTTGCGCACTCCCAGGTGCCGAAGCCATGATGACGATCGGGCACACCGCCGTTCGACAGATAGACCGCGCGGCTGAAGCGTATGCGGTTCGGGCGCTTGGCAAGATTGTCCTGCCACCAGCGCCGCACCAGTTCGCAATAGCCCAGCACCACCTGCCCTGCCTTGGCAAGCGCGTCCGCCATGTCTGCGGGACGCAAGGGGCGCGGCGCGGCGCCGTCCAGCCGCTCTATGCGCATGCTGGGCGCAATCGTTTCCTCGCGCAGATGATAGACGGTACGTACCAGCAGGCCGACACAATCTTCTGTAATCGGCAGCCAGGCGACATCGCCCTCCGGCTTTTCCCGGCTTGCGATGACTTCGAAGTCGCCATTGGCATCGAACGGAATGGTATCGCTCTGTATGAAACCGGTGGTGGTCAGCGTTGCCGGATCGAATTCCTTCAGACCCTCCGCTCCCGCCTCCGCCCAATCGCGCGCGCCAATGTCGTCGGGCTGCGGCGCGCGCCAGGACGCGATGACGAAATAGGGAATAGTGCCGCGATTGCCGGTGATGCGGTAATCGTGCTGGCCATCGACGAACTCCGCCAGCAGATGGTCCTGATCCGGCGACTGAAAATTTATGCCCTGCCGCCATGGCGTATCGCGCAGCCGGGGCCGCTCCGGCTCGCAATTCTCGACGAAGCGTTCGAAACCATTTCGCATCAACCGAGTGACGAAGCGGTACCATTCGGCACGATCCAGATCGTCGATATCGTCACCGAAGCGGTCGACCAGACCGCCCGCGCGCCGGACCTGTTCGCAATAATCGTCCCAGGCGCGGCCGCTCAGCAGGCGTTCCGCCTTCCTGCTTTCCAGCTTGCTCATATCCGCTCCCCTTTCACCGCTTCGCGTTTCACGGGAAAGCGGTCGTAGTAGAATTGGAAACGCTCCCTCACCGCGCCGATATCGACACCGAAATCGCCAATCAGGTCATAGCTGACGCGGCCGTGTTTCCCGCGCGGATTATCTGCCAGAAATCCGTCGATGCGCGCCTCTGCCTCCGCCGTCAGATCCAGGTCGGCCTTTGCATAGACGCGGGCGACGGTGGCCTTTTGATCGGCCATATATTCATGGAACAGGATGTCGATCGACTGGTCATCGGGCACCATGTCGCGGTCGCGCACACAGGCCCGCAGCAGCCGCTCGATGCGGTCGATCCAATATTCGGCCAGCTCCGTCAGATCGATCCGCGACCGCCGGATCCTGTCGCCATAGGCCAGCATCGTAATCGCCGACTGCAGCACGGCAACGGGGTCCCGATGGGTAATGGGCACGACCGCGCCGGGATGTACGCGCATCAGTGCCGGCAGGTTTTCCATATGCGGCGGCGACTTCACCACCCAGCGATTGGGTCCACGCAACCAGGTCAGTGCCTGCATCACGCGCCGGGCATAGCGGTAATGCGGCGTCTGGTCGTGGGCATCATAATAGTCACGCCAGCGGTAGGGTCGGCTCAACCATTCCGGCAGATAGGAGGAAAAGTCCGGCCCTTGCAGCTCGATATCCTCGTGAACATGCTCGGGTGCCATTTCGTGCATCGCCGGCATCAGGGGCAGCACCGCCTCGAACCCGCCCCACATCTCGCGCGTTCGCACATGCCTTGGGTCCGGCTCGCCCGCTTCGCCCGGCACGGGGATCGGCTCCATCGTTTCCCATAGGGGCGTGGAGCGCAGGCGCGGATCCGTGGCCAGAATGTTGACTAAGTGCGTCGTGCCCGATCGCGGCAGGCCGGCAACCATGATGGGCCGGTCGATATCGATCTCGCCAATTTCCGGGTGTCGGCGAAACAGGTCCTCCACTCGCAGCCGCGTGCTCGCATAGCGTACACACTCGCCGAACAGGGTCGCGCGCCCCAGGGGGCCAAGCCCGCCATCCTCGTCGAAGCTGCGCAGCCAGACCGCCAGCCGTTCCTTGAAATCGTCGTCGCCGAAATCCTGCAGCCCGGTGGCAGCCCGGGCCGCACCGAGAACAGCCTCGACGTTCATATGCACTTCGGGGGCGGCGGCGATGGCGTCGCGCTGCATCTGGGTCAGCTCAGGGTGGGCCAGATCGTCGATCAGGATGGTATCTTCAGCCATTGGCCGTACCCGCCGTGGGTCCGATACGAATTTCCGGGATGCACAATTCGGCCGAGCCCTGCATCATCCTGCCTCCTCCCATTGTCGGTTTTCCGACTTGGGACGAAGCATAGCGCGCGCTCGCACACAGAGACAAGGCAGAACAGCGCCCGATATTTCGCGACACGTAGTTTTTGTGCGCACTTTGCTACAATGTGCGTACTGATTTCCAGATTTTGAAACGTAAGCTGCTTGAAACGGCGATTGCCTGCGGATAGGGAACCGGCAAGCAATAATAATCGGAGACGCATTTCGACATGGGGGTTCGCTCGCTCGCTTACATACGCATCGAGGCACAGGATCTTGATGCCTGGCGCAGCTTCGGTGAAGGAGTCGTCGGTGCTGCCGCGACCGCCGAATCAGACGCCGACACCTTGTTTCTGCGCATCGATGACCGCCCCTGGCGGTTCTGCATCGAGAAGGGATCCCGCGATCACTTCATTGCCGCCGGTCTGGAATTCCCTACCGAGGAGGCTTTTCGCGAAGGCGTGGCAAAACTGCGAAATGCGGGCGTCGAACTGACGGATGGCGATGCCGCCACCATCAAGCATCGCCAGGTGAAGGGCATGGTCATGTGCCAGGATCCGGGCGGCAACCATCTGGAGCTGGTCTGGGGCAATCCGGTGGCGGGCACGCCGTTCGTTTCACCGGCCGGCGTTTCGCAGTTTGTGACTGCCGACATGGGCCTGGGTCACGTCGTATTTCCGACCGACAAATATGAGGAGACGCGCAGTTTCTATAAGGATCTGCTCGGCTTCGGCGACAGCGACGAGATGCGCGTCATGCTGCCCGATGGGCCGGAACAGGGGCTGGGCATGAGCTTCATGCACGCGACGGGACCGCGTCACCACACCGTGGCTGTCACCGAGTTCCCCTCCCCCACCGGCCTTATCCATACAATGGTAGAGGTCAGCAACATCGACGAGGTCGGCCTGGCGCTTGACCGCGCGGTGAAGGCGGGTGTGCATATTTCCTCGTCGCTCGGCCGGCACACGAACGACAAGATGATCAGCTTCTACATGCGAACGCCTTCCGGCTTCGACATCGAATATGGTTGCGATGGGATCCAGACACACGACTGGTCGCGCTACACGCCGACCGTAACGGCCAAGGAAGACCTTTGGGGCCATACATGGGATTTCGGAAATTGAGTGCCGCCCTCGACAAGCGCCTGACCGCCGATGCGGTTATCGAAACGCTGCGCGACGGCATGACCATTGGTATTGGCGGCTGGGGACCACGGCGCAAGCCCATGTCCCTGGTCCGCGCCATCATCCGCAGTGATCTGAAGGATCTGACGATCGTCGCCTATGGCGGCCCGGAAATTGGCATGTTGCTCGCCTCCGGCAAGGTGAAGAAGCTGGTCTACGGCTTTGTTTCGATGGACTTCATTCCTGCCGATCCATTCTTCCGACAGGTTCGCCAAAGCGGCGGCGTCGATGCGCGCGAACTCGACGAGGGGTTGCTGCAATGGGGCTTGCGCGCTGCCGGCATGCGGGTTCCCTTCCTGCCCACGCGCACCGGCCTTGGGTCCGACGTGATGACCGTCAATCCGGACTTTCGCACGGTCACCTCGCCCTATGACGATGGAGAGGTGCTGCTGGCGATGCCGGCCATCCACCTAGACGTGGCATTGCTGCACGCGAACGTCGCTGACCGGCTCGGCAACACGCTCGTTCAGGGCGCCGATCCCTATTTCGACGAATATTATGCCCGCGCTGCGGAGCGGACTTATGTCTCTGCGGAGAAGGTCGTGGAACGCATCGCCGTCGATGCCGACACCGCCAAGGCCAACCGGTACGAACGCTGCTTCGTCACCGGCGTCGTAGAGGCGCCGGGCGGTGCCCATCCCACCAGCAACCCTGACGATTATGGGTGGGACGTGAAAGCGCTGAAGGCCTATGCTGCCGCCGCGGACGCGGAGGATGGATGGCAGGGCTATCGAGACACTGTGATCGGCGACAGTGAGGCCGATTATTTCGAACGCTTCGGCGGCACCGATGCCGTCTCCGCCATTCCGCTTCCTGTTTTCTGAGGCTCTGATGACCGACGAATATACTCTTGCCGATGTGGCGATCGTCGCCTGTGCCGATGCATTTCGCGGCAATGGCGAAATTATTGCCTCCGCATTCGGCGCCATCCCTCGCGTCGGCGCGGGCCTGGCCAAGCTGACCCATACGCCCGAATTGATGATGACCGACGGAGAGGCGTTCCTGGTCGAGGAACCGCGCGTGATCGGCGGCAAGGTCGAAACGCCGGAATTGTCCGGCTATATGAATTATTCCCGGGTGTTCGACATTGTCTGGTCCGGCCGTCGCCATGTGATGATCGGCCCGCTGCAAATCGACCGCTGGGGACAGACGAACCTGTCGGCAATCGGCGACTATAATTCTCCCAAGATTGCCATGCTTGGCATGCGCGGCCTGCCGGGGAACAGCATCAACCACATCAATTCCATGTATGCCGGCCACCATTCGAAGCGCATGTTCGTTGAAGGCGAAGTCGATGTCGTATGCGGCGTTGGCTATAATCCCGACCGATGGGCGCCCGGCATGAACCGGGACGCGGTTGATATGCGCCGGATCGTCACCAATTTGTGTGTCATGGATTTCGAGGGGCCGGACCACGCAATCCGCGTGCGCTCCCTTCATCCGGGCGTAACGTTTGACCAGGTGCAGGAGGCAACGGGCTTTCCGTTGCTGCGCGCCGACGATCTGGGTGAATCCCCGCCGCCGACGCCAGAGGAAATGACGGTGATCGAACGGCTTGATCCGAAGAACACCCGCGCCTCTGCGTTCAAGGAAAACCCGACCTTCCGGAGGAACTGACAATGGCAGATGCGTCCGCCGCGCCGGAGGTCCGCTACGAAACGGACGAGCCGGTCACCTATAATGTCGTCGACAATGTCGCCTGGGTCATGATGAACCGGGTGCAGTACAATAATGCACAGAACAGCCAGATGACCTATGCCATCGATGCGGCGTTCAAACGCGCGGTCGACGACGAAAACGTGCGGGCGATCGTTCTTGGCGGAGAGGGCAAGCATTTTTCCGCCGGTCACGACATTGGCACACCCGGACGGGACGTCTCCAAAAGCTTTGATCGTGTTCACCTGCTGCCGGACCATGTCGGCAAGAAGGGCGCGGAGTTCCTCTACACGCGCGAGCAGGAGGTCTATCTGGGCATGTGCCGTCGCTGGCGCGACATGCCGAAGCCGACAATCGCCATGGTTCAGGGTGCCTGCATCGCCGGGGGGCTGATGCTCGCCTGGGTATGCGACCTTATCGTTGCATCGGACGACGCCTTTTTCCAGGACCCCGTCGCAAAGATGATGGGCATTCCCGGCGTCGAATATTTCGCACATGGGTATGAGTTGCCAACGCGCGTTGCCAAGGAGTTTCTCCTTTTGGGCGAACGCATGCCCGCCGACCGCGCCTACAATTTCGGCATGGTGAACAAGGTCGTCCCGCGCGAGGAGCTGCGCGAAGCAGTGACCGCTATGGCGGCCAAGCTGGCAGCGCAGCAACAGCTCGGCCTGTGGCTGACAAAGCAGGCGGTAAACCATGTCGATGAGCTGCGCGGAAAGCGCGCGGCGATGGATGCGGTATTCCACATGCATCATTTTGCGCACGCCCAGAACGATCTGACGACCGGCCACAGCCTGGGCGGCGTCACGGGCAAGAGTGCTGCGGCGTCGAACAAGTCCTCGGAAAAGGACGGATGAGCGATCCCCTGTCCACCCGGCTTACCCAGCTTCTCGGTTGCAACTATCCAATAGTGCAGACCGCCATGGGCTGGGTGGCGACGCCGCCGCTGGTAATCGCCAGCAGCAATGCCGGGGCGTTCGGCTTCCTGGCTGGCGCGGTCATGACACCTGCCGAACTGCGGGGCGCGCTGGCAGAGGTTCGTGCCGGCACCGACCGCCCGTTCGGCGTCAATTTCCACATGTTCCAGCCGGGTGCGGCGGAAATCGTCGACATCATCATCGAAAATTCGGATCAGGTTCGTGCCGTCAGCTTTGGTCGCGGGCCAGATGCCAAGATGATCGGCCGGTTCAAGGATGCCGGCATCCTCTGCATGCCGACCGTCGGGGCGGTGAAACACGCGCAGAAGATGGTTCAACTGGGCGTCGACATCATCACCGTTCAGGGCGGTGAAGGCGGCGGCCACACCGGTTCTGTCGCCACGACGATATTATTGCCTCAGGTTCTCGATGCGGTGGACGTGCCCGTTGTCGCCGCGGGCGGTTTCGCCGACGGTCGCGGACTGGCCGCCGCGCTTGCCTTTGGCGCTGTGGGTATTGCCATGGGCACGCGCTTCCTGATGACCCGCGAAAGCGCGCCGCCGGATCCGGTGAAGGCGCGCTATGTCGGCGCCGGAACGGGGGACATCACCGTCACAACGAAGGTTGACGGCATGCCGCAGCGCATGATCCGCAACCCTGCCCTGGCGGAAATCGAGAGATCCACCGGCATCGGTCTGTGGCGTCGCGCCGTCGAGAGTGGCCTCCGCATGAAGCGTCAGACCGGTGCCAGCTATGGCGAACTTTTGAAGGCGGCGCGCGGCATGACCAGCCATGGCGGCCTCAGCCTGCCGCAGGCGATGATGGCCGCGGCGGCACCCATGATGATCCAGCGCGCCGTTGTGGAGGGCGATGCCGATGGCGGCCTGATGGCGACTGGGCTCGTTGCCGGTCGGCTCGACGACCTGCCATCCTGCGCCGACCTTATCGACTCCATTGTCACCGAGGCACGCGCGCGGATCGGTGCGCTGACCGGTGAAACCTCTCTTTCGGGAGCAGCCTGATGCCTATCAACATTGAACGTTCCGGTTCCCTTGCAGAGGTCATTCTCGACCATCCGCCGGTAAATGCGCTGGACAGTGCCGGCTGGAACAGCCTGCCCGGCATCATTACCGATCTTGGCGAAGACGAAAGCGTCCGCTGCATCCTGATCCGCGCCGAGGGGCGCGGCTTCTGCGGCGGCGTCGACATCAAGGAGATGCAGGCGCACCCGGAGCGTATCGTTGACCTCAATCGCGGCAATTTCCGCACCTTTCGCGCGATCCGCAATTGCCAGGTGCCGGTTGTCAGCGCCGTGCATAATTTCGTCATTGGCGGCGGCATCGGCATATGCGGCGCATCCGACGTCGTCATCGCCGCCGAAGGAGCCTATTTTTCTCTGCCGGAGGTCGACCGCGGCGCGATGGGCGGTGCCAGCCATTTACAGCGCATGTTCCCCATTCAGAAGGTGCGCGCCGCATTCTTCACCGGTGGCCGGATCAGCGCGGAGGAGGCCTACCGCATCGGCTCCATCGAAAAGCTGGTGGCACCGGAAAAGCTGCTTGAAGAAGCCCGCGCCTTCGCCGGGGTGATTGCGTCCAAATCGCGCAAGGCCCTTGTGCTTGCCAAGGAGGCGCTGAACGGCCTGGAACCGCGCGACGTCGACCATGGCTATCGGTTCGAGCAGGGCTTCACCCTGGAAATGTACATGCACGAGGACAGCCAGAAGGCACGCGATGCCTTCGTCGAAACCAAGAAGACGGCGAGCTACTGAACGTGGATCTCGCTTTTACACCCGAACAGCAGGAATTCCGCGCCGAGGTTCGCAGCTGGATGGAGGCGCACGTTCCAAAGGCGCCGCTAAAGACGCTGGAGGGGCGCGAGGGCTTCGATGAGCACGTCGCGTGGGAACGCGAGCTGGCGTCCGGCAATTGGGGCATGGTCACTTGGCCGGAAGCCTATGGCGGCCGCGGCCTCGACCTTATCCGCTGGCTGATCTTCGAGGAGGAATATTGGCGTGCCGGCGCGCCGCTGCGCGCCAATCAGAACGGCATTTTCCTGCTCGGCCCGACGATCATGGAATATGGCACTGACGAGCAGAAGGCGAAGTTCCTGACGCCAATGGCAAAGGGCGAGCTGATCTGGGCGCAGGCGTGGTCAGAACCGAATGCCGGGTCGGACATGGCGGCCATCCGCAGCCGCGCCGTGCGCGACGGTGACGATTATGTGATTTCAGGGCAAAAGACCTGGTCCAGCCGCGCCGCTTTCGCCGACTGGTGTTTCGGATTGTTTCGCACCGACCCCGACAGCAAGCGGCACAAGGGCCTGTCCTTTATCCTGTTGCCGCTCGATGCGCCCGGCGTGACGATCCGGCCCATCCGTCAGCTTCATGGCGAAACCGGCTTTGCCGAAATCTTCTTTGACGAAGTGCGCGTGCCGGTGGCGAACCGCATCGCGGGAGAGGGCGAGGGCTGGAGCGTTGCCATGGCGACGGCCGGGTTCGAACGTGGGCTTATGCTGCGCTCGCCCGCCCGTTTCCAGGCAGTCGCTCAACGCCTTGTCGCGCTTTACCGCCAACATGCCGATACTGCGTCGCCCGACACACGCGCGGCGGTGCTGCAGGCGTGGATGGATGCGGAGGCATATGCGCTCAACACCTACCATGTCGCGTCGCAAGTGATCGCCGGCGCGCATATCGGCGCAGAGGCCAGCCTCAACAAGATATTCTGGTCGGAACTGGATCGGTCGGCGCACCGCGCCGCGATGAGCCTGCTGGGGGCGACGGCGGAACTCCGCACTCTGCCCGGCGGCAAGGGGGGCGGAGAGGAGAATGCCTGGCTGGAAGGGTATATTTTCTCCCTGTCCGGTCCGATCTACGCCGGTTCGAACGAAATTCAGCGCAACATCATTGCCGAGCGCCTGCTCGGCTTGCCGCGATAAAGGGGGCGCGCATGGATTTCCGCCTGACCGAAGATCAGCGCAATTTGCGCGACGTTATCCGCGATTATCTCGACAAGGAGCATGGTCCGGAGGTGCTTCGCCGCCTGGACGAAGGCGAGCGCCGCGACCCGGCCATCTGGGCCGGCCTCGTCGAAATGGGCATTGCCGGTCTGCTGGTGCCGGAGAATCATGGGGGCCTTGAAATGGGCCTGATCGAGGCGGTGCTGGTCGCGACCGAGCTGGGACGTGCGAACGTTTCCGAATCGATCGCAGACACCGCGCTGATCGCCGCGCCGCTGCTAGCCGGTGATCGGCAAGAGGCATTGGCTGCCGGCGAGCTCCGCGTGGCCCTTGCCCACCCGATCAATCCCTGGATTGCCGATCTGGCGAATGCCGATATGGTCCTGACAGGCGGCAAGACAATTGCCGCGCCAGAACAGTGCGAAGCACTGGAAAGCGTCGATCCGCTGCGTCTGCTTTACACGCCCATGTCGGCAGACGCCGACGACGCCCTTCTTGATCGCGCCGCACTGATCACGGCGGCCCAGCTTTTGGGAGCGGGTGAGCGGATGCTCGATCTCGCCACCGAATATGCCAAGATGCGCGAACAATTCGGACAACCGATCGGTTCTTTTCAGGCGATCAAGCATCACCTTGCCAGTGTCGCGGTGAAGCTGGAATTCGCCCGTCCGCTTATCTGGCGTGCCGCCTATGCCGCGCAGCATGGCCATGCCCGCGCGCCCATTCATATCAGCCACGCCAAGGTCGCCGCCACCGATGCCGCAGTCTTTGCGGCAGAGACCGCCATTCAGGTTCATGGCGCAATGGGATATACTTACGAGGTCGACCTGCACTTCTGGATGAAGCGCGCATGGGCGCTGGCCGGTGCCTGGGGCGACCGCGCCTTTCATCGGCAGCGGGTCGATGAGGCGGTCCTTGGCGGCACCCTTCCGATTACCCCCGACCAGACATTTGCAAGCGAGTAACATCATGGCCGAAGCCTATATCATCGACGCCATCCGCACCCCCACTGGCCGCAAGAAGGGCAGCCTGGCGGAATGGCATTCCGCCGATCTTGGCGCCATCCCCATGCGCACCCTTATCGAGCGCACGGGCGTCGATCCCGCTGCCGTAGACGATGTGGTCTGGGGATGCGTCGACGCCATCGGGTCGCAGGCCGGCAATATCGGTCGCAGCTGCTGGCTGACGGCGGGTTATCCGGAATCGGTTCCCGGCGTTACCATTGACCGCCAGTGCGGTTCTTCTCAGCAGGCCATCCATTTCGCCGCGCAGGGCGTCATGTCCGGTACGCAGGACCTGATCATGGCGGGCGGCGTCCAGAATATGAACGCGATTCCCATTTCCGCAGCGATGTATGCTGGCCAGCCCTATGGCTTCGACACGCCCTTCTCGACCTCCCCCGGCTGGAAAGAGCGCTATGGAGACGAGGAGGTAAACCAGATCTACGCGGCCGAGAAGATCGCCGATAAATGGGACATCAGCCGCGAGGACATGGAAAATTTCGCGGTTCAGAGCAATGCGCGCGCAGAGCAGGCGATCGACAGCGGGCGCTTCGCCGAGGAGATCGTTCCCGTGGGCGATTTCGCCATGGATGAGACGGTGCGGCGCGGAACCACGGCTGAGGGTCTGGCCAAGCTAAATCCAGTGCGAGAGGGCGGCAAGATCACCGCCGGTGTTTCCAGCCAGATTTCTGACGGCGCGGCCGCCGTCCTCATCGCCAGCGAGGCGGCGGTGAAGGAACATGGTCTGAAACCCCGTGCGCGCATCCACCATCTGACGGTGCGCGGCGACAGCCCCATCATGATGCTGACCGCGCCCATACCGGCGACGCGGCATGCGCTGAAGAAGGCCGGACTGCAATTGTCGGATATCGACCTCGTCGAGATCAACGAGGCCTTTGCAAGCGTCGTCCTTGCCTGGGCAAAGGAAATGGATGCCGATCTGTCGCGCGTCAACGTGAATGGCGGTGCCATTGCACTCGGCCATCCGCTCGGCGCCACCGGTGCAAAGCTGATGACGACGCTGCTGTACGAGCTCGAACGCCGCGGTGGCCGCTATGGCATGCAGACCATGTGCGAAGGCGGCGGCCTGGCAAACGTAACGATTATCGAGCGGCTCGACTGAGACCGCCAACCGAACGGGAGAGAGACATTGGGAATTTGTGAAGGCAGGGTGGTTATCGTCACCGGCGCAGGCGGCGGCCTCGGCCGCGCCTATGCGCTGGGTCTCGCCGCCGAAGGCGCGAGCGTCGTCGTCAACGATCTGGGTGTCGGCACCCATGGCGAAGCGGGCGAAACGAAGGGCGCCGCACAGCAGGTCGTCGAGGAAATCCAGGCGATGGGCGGCAAGGCTGTCGCCGATACGGGCGATGTGGCAGACTGGGATGCCGGCAAGCGCATGGTAGAGGCCGCCATCGACACGTTCGGAAGCCTGCACGCGGTCGTCAACAATGCGGGCTTCGTGCGGGACCGCATGTTCGTCTCCTGCACGCCAGAGGAATGGGATGCCGTAACGCGCGTACATCTGCGCGGGCACTTCTGCACCAGCCGCCACGCCGTCGATTACTGGCGTTCGGAAAACAAGGCAGGACGTCCCATCGATGCGCGCATTATCAACACGACTTCCGGGGCTGGTTTGCAGGGCAGTATCGGACAAAGCGCCTATTCGGCGTCGAAGGCAGGCATTGCCTCACTGACGCTTGTTCAGGCGGCGGAACTGGGGCGCTATGGCATTACCGCCAATGCGCTGGCACCGAACGCGCGCACGCGCATGACCATGACTGCTTTTGCAGATACCATGACGTCGCAGCAGGAAAGCGCCTTCGATCCGTTCGCGCCTGAAAATACCGCACCTCTTGTCGCCTGGCTGGCGAGCGAGCAGTCCAGAAATGTCACCGGACAGGTGTTCGAACCCTTTGGCGGCACCATCCGCATTTCCGAGGGGTGGACCGACGGCCCGACCTCCGATGACGTTGGTCGCCGCCTGCGCCCGGACGAAGTGGGCGCGGTCGTTGAGAAGCTGGTCGCTGGCCGTACACCGGCGAAGCCCGTCTATGGAGCGAGCTGATCATGGCCATGGCGCTGACTGATGATCAGGCGGCGCTGCGAGAAGCAGCGCGCGACTTCCTGACCGACAAGGCCGGGTTTGAGCGGCTGCGTAAAACCATCGAAAGCGAGGCCGGTTGGGACGAGGAGCTATGGCAGGGCTTCGCCGTCGAGATGGGCTTCGCGGGTGCCGGGATCGCGGAAGCTGACGGCGGCATCGGCCTCGGCGTCCTCGAACAATCGCTAATCATGGAAGAGTTGGGCCGCGTCCTGGCCGCCATTCCCTGGTTCGAAAGCGTCGTCCTGGCGGGCGGAATCCTCGCCGCCTCCGAAACGCCGCGTCGTGCCGAATGGCTTGGCGGTATCGCGAGTGGCGAGACCATCGCAACTCTGGCGATGCGTAGCGCTGCCGGATCTCCCATCCCTGACGGAATCGGCCCAGTCATTACCAGTTCTGGCGATGAATGGAGCCTGTCAGGCGAAGCCCATTATGTGCCGTTCGGTCATGTGGCGACGCTGCTGCTTGTCGCCGCACGGAATGAGGGCACCACTGGTTGGGACGGCATTACGCTGTTGGCCATTCCCGCCGACAGCGCCGGTGTCTCGGTAACGCGACAGACAAGCCTGGATCTTACGCGCCCCTACGCCACCATATCCTTCGACAATGCGAAGGTGGCGTCGGATGCCATCGTTGGACAGCCGGGCGACGGCGGCAAGGCACTTCGGACGGCGCTCACCCGCGCTGCCGCGCTTCTTTCCGCTGAACAGCTTGGCGGTGCCGCGCGCTCCCTTCAGGAGACGGTGGCCTATTCCAAGGAGCGCATCCAGTTCGGTCGGCCGATCGGCTCATTCCAGGCCGTCAAGCATCGCCTCGCCGATATGAAGCTGATGGTCGACAGCGCCCGCACTGCCGCCGATTGGGCGGTCCGTTCGCTGGAAAGTGGCGACGAGACCGAAACAGCGGCGGCCGGTGCACGCACCTATTGCAGCGATGCATTCCTTCACTGCGCGGGCGACGCCATACAATTACATGGCGGTATCGGCTTTACCTGGGAACATCAGGCGCATCTGTTCTTCAAACGTGCACGAGCGTCGGCAACTTTGCTCGATCCGCCCGCGCACTACCGTGAAACCATCGCACGTCACCTGTTTGACGATCAGCAAGAGGCAGCCTGAATGAGTTTGAATCCCCCGCCCTACCCTGTCGGCCGAAATCTGCTTGCCGGCAAGACCGTCCTCGTCACCGCCGCCGCCGGTACCGGCATCGGCTATGCCGTCGCCAAGCGCGCGGCAGAGGAAGGCGCGACGCTGATGATCAGCGATTTTCACGAACGTCGCCTGGGGGAGGCAGCGGATCGCATTGCCGAGGAAACCGGCACCCGCCCCGCGCTGCAATTATGCGATGTCACCAGCGAAGATGCCGTGCAGGCGCTGCGCGAGGCTGCGGAGAAAGAACTCGGCCAGGTCGACGTGCTGATCAACAATGCGGGCCTTGGCGGCACCGCTGACGTGGTCGACATGACCGATCAGGAATGGGACAATGTGCTCAACGTGACGCTCACTTCGGTGATGCGAATGACACGCGCCTTTCTGCCGGCAATGTATGCGCGCCAGTCCGGCGCGATCGTCAATAATGCCTCCGTGCTGGGCTGGCGCGCGCAGGAGGGGCAATCCCACTATGCTGCGGCAAAGGCAGGCGTGATGGCCTTCACGCGGTGTTCCGCGATAGAGGCCGCAAAACAGGGCGTCCGCATTAATGCCGTCGCGCCCTCCATAGCCATGCACGCGTTCTTGGCGAAGGTCACAACTGACGAGCTGCTCGCCGAACTATCTTCGCGGGAAGCATTCGGCCGCCCGGCGGAAGTGTGGGAGGTGGCGAATGTCATGCTGTTCCTGGCAAGCGATCTCGCCAGCTATATGACTGGCGAAGTGCTTTCCGTTTCGAGCCAGCGCGCATGACCGAAGCTGCTGTCTTTGAATCCCCCCGCGACCTTATGGGCGCAGAAGGAACCGCTCTCGGCCCGACCGACTGGCTGACAATCGCGCAGGACCGCATCGATCGTTTCGCCGACGCCACCGATGATCATCAGTGGATCCACGTCGACCCCGAACGCGCCGCCGAAGGACCGTTCGGGAAAACCATCGCCCATGGCTATCTGACAATGTCATTGGCCAATGCCTTCCTGCCGGAACTGATCGAAGTGCGCGGCTTCTCGCATGGCGTGAATGTCGGGACCGACCGGATGCGCTTCCTGGCCCCCGTCCCCGTCGGTTCCCGTATCAGGGGCGTCGGCGAAATCACCCATGTCGAGGAGATCAAGGGCGCAATCCAGTCGACGGTTCGTATAACCATAGAGCTGGAGGGCTCTGACAAGCCCGCCTGCGTCGTCGATACCATCAGCCGCTATTACCCGGAGACTTGAAATGCCCAGCACCGAACATATGCTCGCAACCGTCAACGCCTATGTCGATGCCTTCGATCGCGGCGATGCAGAGGCTGTGCGCGACCTCTTCGCTCCCGACGCCTCAGTCGAGGACCCCGCCGGCACCCCACCAAAGGTGGGCCATCAGGCAATTCTCGATTTCTACAAGATGTCGATGCAGACCGGCGCGAAGCTGAAGCTGGAGGGTCCGGTTCGCTGCAATGCCGATACCGCCGCCTTTGCCTTTTCCGTCCATCTGGAGCAGCAGGGACAGCCGATGCGTATCGACGTTATCGATCTTTTCAAATTCGCGGACGATGGAAAGGTCAGCTCCATGATTGCTTATTTCGGTGAATCAAACATGCATATGGGGGCCCAGGCAAATGCGTGAGGCGGCAATTGTTTCGACGGCGCGCACTGGCATTGGCCGCGCCTATAAAGGTGCGTTCAACGATACCGAGGCGCCGGTTCTGTCCGGACATGTCGTCCGCGCGGCGGTGGAACGCTCCGGCGTCGATCCGAAACGCGTCGACGACATCTTTTTGGGCGTCGGAACCCAGGCTGGCACACAAAGCTATAATCTCGGCAGGCTAACCGCCGCTACGGCAGGCCTCGGCCAGTCCGTTCCGGGCTTTGCACTGGATCGCAAATGCGGGTCTGGTTTAACCGCGATTGCGCTCGCCGCGCGCTCCATCATGGCGGACGATATCGACGTCGCGGTGGCAGCGGGTGTCGAATCCATCTCGCTGACCCTCAACAAACACATGATGACTTACCGCAACCGGTCCGAAGCAGTGATCGCTGCGGAACCGCACGCCTATATGCCGATGATTGAGACGGCCGAGGTCGTGGCGGAACGGTACTATATCAGCCGGGAAGCGCAGGACGCGCTCAGTGCCTCCAGCCATCAGCGCGCCGCCGCCGCGCAGGCGGAGGGCCGCTTTGCCGATGAAATCGTGCCGATTACCGTGGAAAAGGCATTGTTCGATAAGGAAGGCAATCGTACCGGCAGCGAGAGCGTCACGCTGGACCGTGACGAGGGCATCCGCCTGGACACCACGGCCGAAAAGCTGGCCGGGCTGAAACCCGTTTACAAGAACGGCACGTTGGTGCCGGAGGGCAGCAACATCACCGCCGGTAATGCCAGCCAGCTGTCCGACGGCGCCTCTGCACAGGTACTGGTCGCACGGGATGTTGCCGAAAAGGAAGGCATGCCGATCCTTGGCATCTATCGCGGCTTTCAGGTTGCAGGCTGCGCGCCGGAGGAGATGGGCATCGGTCCCGTCTTCGCAATCCCGAAGCTACTGCATCGTGCAGGCTTGTCCGTGGACGACATCGACCTGTGGGAAATCAACGAGGCCTTTGCCAGCCAGTTACTCTACTGCCGCGACAAGTTGGGCATCGACGATGCAAAGCTGAACGTCGACGGCGGCGGCATTGCCCTCGGCCACCCGTTCGGCATGACCGGCAGCCGCCTAGTCGGCCATGCTCTGCTTGAGGGGCGTCGCCGTGGTGCCCGCCGGGTTGTCGTGTCGATGTGCGTCGCGGGCGGCATGGGCGCCGCAGGTCTTTTCGAGATCGTCTGAAACAACATAATCATAATAGGGAAGGATCGCGGCACATGGAAAAGCTGCTTGAGGGAAAGATCGCATTCGTCACCGGCGGTGCCGGCGGGATCGGTCAGGCATCGGCAATCGCCTTCGCCAAGGAAGGCGCGAAGGTCGCAATTGCCGATCTGAAGGATCCGACGGAAACGGTTGCCGCCATCGAGGCTGCGGGCGGAGAGGCCTATGGACTTTCGCTCGATGTCACCGATGAAGCGGCAGTCAACGCCGCCGTGGACGGTGTCGTCGAAAAATGGGGCAAGCTCGACATCGCGTTTAACAATGCCGGCATTTCTCTCGAGGAAATGTCCACGCCCTGGGAAAGCGTCGACATTTACGACAAGGTCGTTGCCGTCAATCAGCGCGGCGTCATGCTGTGCATGGCGGCAGAGCTGCGTCACATGACAAAGGCCGGATCGGGCGCGATCGTCAACACTGCCTCCGTCGCAGGTCTCGTCGGCCTGTCGGGCGCCGGCTATTGCAGCAGCAAACATGCCGTTATCGGCCTGACCCGTTCCGCCGCGATGCGCTATGCCGCCGAAGGTATTCGCGTAAACGCCGTTTGCCCCGGCGCCATCGAAACGCCGATGACCTCAGGCCCTCATGTGCCGGAGGATAGCAAGGCATTCATGGCGCAGATGCACCCGATGAATCGCATGGGTAAGGCAAGCGAGATCGCCGATGGCGTCGTCTTCCTTGTCTCTGACCGTGCCAGCTTCATCACGGGCCACCCGCTGCCCATCGACGGCGGTTTCGTCGCGCGCTGACCCGCGCACCTCACCCGGCTGCCGGCGGGACGCTATTGCGTCCCGCGCGGCTCCCGCGGCAAACCCAGACCGCGTTCCGCGATCAGATTGCGTTGGATCTGGCTGGTCCCGGCATAGATCGTGTCGGCACGCGAACTCAGATACAGTTGGGTCAGCTTGCCGAAGCGATAATCCTCGTCCGGCATTCCGATTTCACCGGCCAGGCCCTGGACGTCCATGGCCAGATCGCCAAGTCCCCGCCGCCAGCGCGACCAGTATAGCTTCGACGTCAGTCCTTCGTCGCTAAGCTGTTCTGCGGACTCATCGGATAAAGTTCGCACCAGCCCGTGGCGCATCACCTGCAGCCCGATCCACGCATCCGCGATACGCTGGCGAACGACGGGATCTTCCGCCCGGCCGTTTTCACGCGCAGTATCGATCAGCACCTGCAGCTCGTTGGCGAACTGCATCTGCTGGACGACGGTCGAAACGCCGCGCTCGAAGCCCAGCGTCGCCATCGCCACGCCCCAGCCCTGCCCGGGCTCTCCGACGATATTCGCCGCATCGGTTGTGGCGCCGTCGAAGAACATTTCGGCAAACTCCGCCTCGCCCGTCATCTGGCGGATCGGACGTATCGTAACTCCCGGCTGATCAAGCGGCACGAGCAGATAGGACAGGCCTTTCGGCCCCTTTGAGCCTTCTTCGGTCCGCGCAACCACGAATGCCCAGTCGGCAATCATGCCCAGCGACGTCCAAATCTTCTGCCCGTCCAGCACCCATTTGCCATCCTGCAGCCGTGCGCGTGTCCGCACATTTGCCAGGTCGGACCCTGCATTCGGCTCGGAGTATCCCTGCGCCCACAGCTGGGTCCCGGCGGCAATTGGCGGCAAAAAGCGTTGCTTCTGCTCTTCCGTGCCAAAGGCGATGATGGTGGGACCGGCCAGCTCGACGCCGATATGGGCAATGCGTGAGGGTGCCCGCAGCCGCGAATATTGCTGCGCGAAATCCACCTGCTCCGCGATGGTGGCGCCCCTGCCGCCATATGCCTTTGGCCAGCCGATAACGGCCAGTCCGGCCGCGCCCAGTTCCTTCTCCCATTCGCGGCGGCGGTCATGGCCGCTGCTCAAGTCGGTGATGCCGCGCACGTCGGCGAACCGCCCTTCCAGCGCCTCCGTCAGCCAGTCCCGCGCCTCATCAAGCAAATTCATGCGTCGACCCAGCCAGCCGTTACCGCATCGTCGCCCAGAACACCGTCAACGATGCTGCGCGGATGCGATTCGGAATAGGTGATGCGCCAGCCATCCTCGGTCAGTGCATAACGGTCGGTATAGAAATTGCTGAGCAGTCGAAACGACTTGTTGCGCGGGTCATAGGTGGCAAAGCCCAGATTCCATCGCGCGCTTGCGCTCTTGGCATCGCCCGCAATGTCGATTTCCGCATTGTGGCCGTGATGCGTGTCGACGATAGGCGTTTCAGCCGCCATTTGCGTGAACACCTCGATCAGGCCATCGACCCCAAATTCCCCGATGGGCGGAAAGACCAGCTTGGCATCGGGCACGAAGCATGCGCGAATGGCGTCGACATTCTTCGCATCGCAAGCGTTCAGGTATCGCGCCTTCAGCTTGCGAATTTCGCTCTCGGCTTCCAGCCGCGCAATTCTCAGTTCCAGATCATCCATCTAGTTTCACCACTTTCGTCGTCGGCACGGGGTGCTCCTTCGCACCGGTCCAGCGCAGCAGCATCGTGCCCTGTTGATGACCGGCCGTGTCGATCCAATTGCCATAGCCGGGGTCACGCGCCGCCAGCACGATGGTAATGCTTCCATCCTTATTATAGCTCGCGCCATGCTTGTTCACGTGGATGCGGTGATGGCGGTAATCCAGCGATTCCATCCACACATTGTCGCACTGGAAATTCCAGAATCCGCATTCCGGCACCTCGGTCTCGATAACCAGCGCTTCACCTTCAGCCAGCTGCCAATAGCCGTGCAGGTAAAAGATCGTCGGATCACCCCCAGCACGAAAAAACATCGATTGATCGATGGTTTCCAGCTTGTTGCACTGCTCTTCCTTGAACTGGTCCGTCCAGTTCAGGAATGTTTTCGCCGTACCTTCGACGAAGGCAAGCGACCGTTCCAACCCACCGGACAGCTTTTCCAGCGTCAGGGGATCGGGCGTCGGCTGTGGCGGATCCAATGTTTCGATCTGAACGCGCGCCGGCTGTTCATTGTCACGATCCAGGAACGTCTGGCGGACCAGCAGCATGGATGAATCGTCCGCCAGCGGCAGCCAGTTTCCGTCGACCTTCTCCCGGCTGGCAATCACTTCGAAATTACCGTCCGCATCGAAAATCATGTCGCCGGCATCGAGTTCGCCGGTCGATGCCATGCTGCCATCAATGGCATAGCGGTTCGCCTTCGATCCAAAGCTGAGAATGGGAACACCGCCGCGATTGCCGGTAATGCGATAGGTCCGGTCCGCGTTAATCGACGCATTCATGTAGATATTGTCGGGATTATCGGCGCCGATCTTGGCGGTCGGATGCGACGCGGCATAAAATCCCGGAAAATCGGTATCCGCATTTTCGAGATTCATATCGAGCGCGATACGCAGCAGACGGGTCAGGTACCGATAGCCTTCTGCCTGGTCGAGGGCGGTATCCGCCACCTTGGCATTGGCCACGATTTCGCCGGCGGCCTCCAGCCGCCGGCAAAAATCCTTCCATGTCTGCGCCGCATTCTGCGCCTGTTCGTTCCCGCTCATGGCGCCATGTACTGGCCGCCATTGACGTCCAGCGACGCGCCGGTGACCACCTTTGAATAATCGGAAACCATGAACAGGACCGCTCTTGCGCAGTCATCCTCGGGCGGAATGATCCCAATCGGGATGCGCGCCGTGATCTCGCCGACCACCTCGTCGCGGTCACGACCGGATTCCACCTCGCGGTCGATATGTCCCATTACGGGCGCGCCGCCGATCCAGCCCATGCGGGTGACATTGACGCGGATATTGTGGGCACCGAAATCCTTGGCCATGTGCCGGGTCAGCGCGTTCATGCCGCCCTTGCCCGCGGAATAGGCGCCCTCGCCCGGGAACGGGTTCACCGTCGACATGGTGGACACGTTGACGATCGCGCCGCCGCCCGCACGCTTCATCGCCGGCAGGCAGGCCTGCGCCATGCGCAGGGCACCGGAACAATTGACGTTGAAGACAGAGGTGAATTCCTCGACATCGGCGATGTCCGTCGGCTTCCATTCACCATGGGCATAGGCGCTGTTCACCAGGCCATCGATCCGACCGAACGCCTTTTCGGTTGCTTCGGCCAGCGCCTTGCACTGATCGGCATTGGTCACGTCCGTGGACATGGCGACGACTTCGCCGCCGTCCTTCTTGATCTCCGCTGCGACCTCATCCAGGAATTTCTGGTTACGGGCGCCCATGCCGACCTTGGCGCCTTCCTTCGCTGCCAGTTTGGCCAGCGCCTGCCCCATACCCGGTCCGACGCCGCTGATGATGATAACCTTGTCTTTAAGTAGCATGTTCGATTTCCTCTCCTGCGAATATTTTGTTCAGCCGCGGGTCGACCGGATTGTCGACAAGCGGACAATATGTTCCCGCCGGGCCGTACATCGCCGCCACGCAGCGATTGCAGGCAATGCAGCCGGAATGATGTTCGGGATCGGCGCGGAAGCGGTTGACCAGTTCAGGATCGTGAACCAGCGCGCGTGCCATCACGACCGCATCAAAGCCGTCGTCCAGCGCCGTCTCGGCGCCTTTCAGGGACTGGACGCCGCCCAGATAGGCCAGCTTCGTATTTACTGCGGCCCGCACCTGCCGCGCCGCATCGAGCAGATACATTTCACTGAATTTCAGTGATTTAGGCGTATTCGCCTTCAATATCTTGAACTGCAGCTTGGCAAAGAGGCCCGATTGCATTTCAGCCAGATCGTCATAGGGCATCGGGCTGCCGAAAATCTGCCACACCGACTCGATGTTGCGACCAGCGGTCAGGACCAGCATGTCTGCGCCCGCAGCCTCCAGCGCCTTTGCGGTTACGATCCCCTCTGCCACCGTCTGGCCGCCCTTGGCACTGTCCATCAGGTTCATTTTCGCCAGCACGGCCATGCGGCTGCCAACAGCCTGCTTTACCGCCGCCATCACCTCCGCCGGAAAACGTACGCGATTTTCCGCAGATCCGCCAAATTCATCCTTCCGCTTGTTGGAAAGGGGAGAGATGAACTGATTGAGAAGATAACCGTGGCCCATGTGGATTTCGACCGCATCGAAGCCCGCCTCTGCAGCACGCTCGGCCGTATCGACGAATTCCTGCGTTACCTTCTTCATCTCCTCGCGGGTCATCTCGCGTTGAAAGAAGCGACCCATCATAACACCCATCTGATCGATTCCCGCGCTTGCCGACATGGCGCGCGGGGTCGATAGACTTTTGTGCTGCACGAAACTGCCGGCATGAGTGATCTGCGCGGAAATCTTGGCGCCTTCGGCATGAACCGCGTCGCAAACGGCGCGATAATGCGGAACCGATGCCGCATTCAGCACGCCCTGATGCTCGAATGTCCGCCCATCCATGCTCACGGCGATATAGGCAAGTGTCGTCATGCCGATGCCGCCGCGCGCGATTGCGCCATGCAGTTCGACCAGCGACTGCGTCGGCTTGCAGTCCCGCACCATCATCTCGTTCGCCCCGGAACGGATGAAGCGGTTGCGCAGCGTCACCGGCCCGATCGTCACGGGGGAGAATGCATCAGCCATGGCGCGTTACCTCCAGTCGTTGATCAGTCGAAATTGGCCTGCCCGCCATCCAGGGGAATGGTTGCACCGGTCAGATAGCCGAATTCCGGCCCGCACAGCGCGGCGACAGCCTCACCGATATCCTCTTCGCAACGGCCGACACGGCGCAGGGGTATCGTCTGGAAAAAGGCTTCCGCCTCTTCCGGACGACTGTCGATCCACGATTTCAGCGCCGGTGAATCGGCATGCGGTGCAATGGTGAGAACGCGAATGCCGTCTACACCCCATTCGGCCGCAGCCGCCCGTGTCAGAATACGGGTCGCCTCCTTGACCGCCGCATAGGGACCGTAATTGGTCATATCCCAGCGCCGCGCCGCTGACGTGGCCAGGTTAAAGATGACGCCGTCGCCGCTTTTTTTCAGATGCGGGTGACAGGCTTTCATTAGCCGGAAACTGGCAAGCGGCCCGGAATCGAAGCCGGCCTCAAACGCCGAATCCTCTACCGAAAGCAGCGGGCCAAGCGGCACTTCCTGCGCATTGTTGACCAATATGTGCAGGCCGCCAAGCGCCTTGGTGATCTCCGCCACGGTCGTCTCGATCGCCTTGGCATCCTTCACGTCGCAAACGAAAGCCTGCGCCTTGCCGCCTGCGGCGACAATCTCGTCGACCACTTCTCCCGTATTCTGTGCGCGGCGTCCCACCGCTGCGACAGCCGCACCTGCCCGGGCAAGGGCCAGCGCAATGCCGCGACCCACGCCCTGCCCCGCGCCTGTGACCAGTGCGACCTTGCCCGATAGATCGACCGCCATATCAGTTCTGCAGATGCGCGGGCGCACCGGGCAGGGCCGGCTCGTAATGGCCTGCCGTCCACCCGCCATCGACCGCGATTTCCGCGCCTGAGATGTAGCTCGCCTCGTCGCTGCATACGAACAATGTCGTCCGTGCGATTTCTTCCGGCTCGCCAATTCTCTGCAGCGGAACGCGACGGTAATGACGGTTCAGATCTTCACCGGTCTCGTTCGCCGGATTGCCCATCTGCGTGTTGACGCCGCCCGGATGTACCGAAACGACGCGAATACCGCTGGGGCCATATTCATAGGCCAGCGATTTCGTCATGCCACGCACCGCCCATTTCGATGCGGTATAGGCAATCAGGCCGTTGCAGCCGCGCAGGCCGTCCACGGACGAAATATTGACGATGACGCCGCCGCCATTCGCCTTCAGAGCCGGGACAGCGTGTTTCACGCCCATCATCGTCCCAATGACATTGATGCCCAACACGCGCTCGGCATCTTCCTTCTTCAACTCTTCCGATGCGCCGAAATGGGTAACGGCGGCATTGTTCACGAGGATGTCCAGCTTGCCGAACTTGTCGGTGGCGGCCTTTACGACGCGCTGCCAGTCGCTCTCTTCGCGCACGTCCAGTTTCTGGAACAAAGCCGCATCGCCGATTTCCTCCGCGACTGCCCTGCCCTTTTCTTCGACGACGTCACCGATAACGACTCGTGCGCCTTCCTGGGCGAACAGGCGGGCTGTTGCCGCGCCCATCCCCTGCGCGCCGCCACTGATGATCGCGACTTTACCTTCCAACCGTCCCACGGGCACTCCTCCTCCAATTGTCCGGTTTTACCCCCGGCTCATTACGCATCCTTGCCGTTCGGGGGCGTTTGATGTCAATATATGCGTGTTGATTTAGAGCTTTTAGTCTGCAATTTGTCACAAACAACGATCATCCGTCGCGAATCGCGTCAGGATGACGGATCGAGGGGATGGAGATGGCAGGACAGGATTTTCCCGGCGGCGCCGCGCTGGTGATCGGTGCAACCGGCGGACTGGGCGCAGCGAGCACGCGGGAGCTGGCGCGCGCCGGCAGCGACATCGCAATCGGGTATCGCAACAAGCAGGAGGCGGCGGAAAAGCTGGCCGAGGAGCTGCGGCAATTGGGCCGCAAGGTATCCATGCACCAGCTTGACGCCACGCAGCCCGAAACGATCGAGGCCGCGCGCGATGCGGCCATCGCGGAACATGGCCGCATCCATACCATGGTCTGGGCGGCCGGCCCGCTGGTCGATCAGCTGATGCTGTCGGAAACGCCCATCGAAAAATGGAAGCGCGCGATCGATGTAGAGGTGCACGGCTTCTTTGCCGCGACGCAGGCGCTGCTGCCGCATTTCCGCGACTCGGGTGGCGGCTCCTTTGTGCATCTGGGATCCGCAGGCGATCTGCGCTGGCCCGACCGCGACGGCCTGTCCGTCGCGCCCAAGGCGGCGAACGAATCGCTGGTCCGTGGGCTTGCGCGGGAAGAAGGCAAATACGGCATTCGCGCCAACAGCGTGCTTGTTGGCGTCATCGATGCCGGCATGTTCCACGATCTGATGGCGAAGGGACAGTTCGACGACGCATGGGTCGCCGAAGTGCAGAAGGCGCTCGCGCTGAAACGCTGGGGACAGGCGGAGGAGATCGGCCATGCCGTCACCTTCCTCGCCTCCAGCCGCGCGGGATATACCACAGGACAACAGCTCGCCGTCGCCGGCGGCTACGGCATCTAGACGGGGAGTATTCAGTTTGACCGACACCAAGAGCGCGCAGGTACCTGACCGCGATACGTTGATGCAGGAGGCCCGCGACGCGACCGGCCTCACCGATTTCGGCAATCCCTGGATGCTGGAAAATCTCGGTGCCCTGATTCCGATCCTGAACAGCGAGGCCGAACTGACCGAGGTCGGTGCGGCCGGCGCCCAGGCGATGATCAACACCGCGCTCGTCAACCGCCTGCGCCATGTCGACCTGATCAAGCGTCACCCGGAGATTCTGGAGGAGGAGGTCGACGTGGCCGCCGTGGTCGTCGGCCTGCCCCGCACCGGCAGCACGCTTCTCCACCGCATGCTTTCTTCGGCCCCCGGCATGACCGGCGTCAAATGGTGGGAGGCGCAGAACTATGCCCCCTTCCCAGAGGAAACCCCCGGCGATCCGACCCCGCGGCGAGAGGCAGCGAAAGCCTACCTCGATTACATGCTGGAACATGCGCCCGACCTGATGTCGATTCACCCGATGAGCATCGACCAGTCGGACGAGGAGCTGATCATCCTCGGCCTGATGTTCTCCAGCACCATGATCGAGGGCATGTATTATGTGCCAAGCTATGCGCGCTGGCTGATCGAGAACAGCCGCACGCGCTGCTATCCCGACCTGAAGGAGGCGCTGCAATCGCTGCAGTGGCAGGACAAGTCGCGAAAGGGCGCCCGCTGGGTGCTGAAGACGCCCGGCCATCTGATGGCCCTGGACGGTGTCATCGAAACCTTCCCGGGTGCGAAGATCGTCATGACGCACCGCGATCCGCTGTCCACCGTGCCATCCTATTGCAGCATGATGGCCACGCTGTACGGCATGGCGTCGACGGTCGACCGGAAGCGCATCGGCGCCTTCTGGGAAAAGCGGCTGGCGGAACTGCTCGATCTGTTCATGGAAATGCGTGCAAAGGCTGGCGACGCGGATTTCGTCGATGTGCGCTACACGGATCTGACGTCCAACCCCATTGACGAGGGCAAGCGCGTGCTTGCGGAAACGGGCGTTCCCGTCACTCCGGAAATCGTCGGCGGCATGCAAGAATGGATCGAGGCGAACCAACGCGAAGATCGCGCGCCGCACAAATATTCCGTCGACGATTTCGCGCTGGATCGGGAGGAGATCAAACGCGACTTCGCCGCCTATCGTGAAACCTATCTGGACGAGGATGGCAGGGCATGAACGACATCGAACGTCTGGTCGCGATCGAGGGTGTGAAACGGGCAAAGGCGGAATATTTCCGCTGCATCGACGAACAGGATTGGGACGGCCTGCTGGCTATCTTCACCCCCGATGCCGAAACCGACATGCGCGAGGCGGTCGAACCGCACGACCCATCGCTGCTCGATCACGATCCAAAGGCGTTCGCGCAGAATAATGCCTATGTCCTGAATGGCGTGAAGACGGCGCATTTCGGCTATATGCCGCGCGTCGACGTGGTCAGCGCCACGGAGGCGAAGGCAATCTGGTCGATGGAAGACTGGTTGTGGATTCCAGAGGGGAACCCCGTGATCCCCGCCGGCGTCATGCACGGGTGGGGGCATTATGAGGATCGCTATCAGAAAGTTGGTGATCGCTGGCTGATCTCCGCAACGCGGCTGACGCGCGTAAAGCTGGAACACACCGCGTGACGCGCCCGCTGCTGGGGAAGCGCGCACTTGTCACCGGCGCAAGCTCGGCCCTCGGTGCCGGGATTGCGGCGCGGCTGGCGGAAGACGGTGCAAGGGTTTGCCTGCACGGACGCAATGAACAGCGGCTTGAGGAACAACGCGCAGCCATCGCGGACGCAGGCGCCGATGTCTGCACGGCGGCGGGCAGCCTTTCCGACGATGCCAGCGCTCGTGCCGTCTTCGACGCGGCGGAGGATGCGCTGGGCGGCGGCATCGACATTCTGGTCAATAATGCCGGTGGTGAGGCTGCAGGCAATGCGCAGGCACCCTGGCTCGACGCGAGCCCCGACGAGTGGGTCGCGACCTATAATTCCAATGTCGCATCGATGGTGCGGCTGATTCAGGCGGCTGTCCCTGGCATGAAATCACGCGGCTGGGGTCGCTTGATCCAATTGTCCAGCGCGTCCGTCGACACCCCCCTACCGATCATTCCGGATTACCAAGCCGCGAAGAGCGCGATCCGCTCCCTCACGCGCAGTCTCGCCATGTCGCTTGCCCATACCGGTATCACCGCGAACAGCGTCAGCCCGGGCCTCACCCTATCTGACGGGCCAGAGGCGTGGTTGAAACGTATCGCCGAAGAGGCGGGCTGGGGCGATGACAGGGACACCATCCTGGAACGCGCGAACACGGAAATGGCGAACAATTTTGCAGGCCGCATCGGCGTGCCCGCCGACATCGCCCATGCCGTATCCTTCCTTGCCGACCCCCGCGCGGATATGGTCAATGCCATCGACATCCGTATCGACGGCGGGCGATAACCCACCGGCAGCATTGTCCGTCGCCGGTCGATTAAATTCGCTCCGAATCGATTAGATACGCTCCCAAGCGCCAGAGAAGATCAGAGGTTCGTTCCTACACTGGCACATATAGCTGTGGCAGCTTACCGCCATCCACCGGCAAACATGCGCCCGTGATATAGCTGGCCTCATCGCTCAGCAGGAACCGGATCGCATATGCTACCTCTTCCGGGCGCCCGCCCCGTCCCATCGGGATCGCTGCGGAAACACGCTTTTCGCGCGCAGGATCGGCCGCGACGAAAGATGCCGTCGCCGGTGTCATGATCTGGCCGGGTGCGATTACGTTTACGCGCACGCCGTGTTCCGCACCCTCAAGCGCCGCGACGGCACTGAAATGCTGCAACGCCGCCTTCGACGCGGAATAGCTTGCCATGGCTGGCATCGCCTGCAGCCCGTTCAGAGAGGACAGGTTGACGATGGACCCACCGCCCGCCTTCCCCATGATTTCCATCGCCGCCTGCGTACCGACGAACACCGCCTCGCTATTCACCCGGAAATCCTTGCGCCAGTCCTCCAGCGTGAGCTCCGCGATCGTCTTGTAGGTGGCAGCCATCGCATTGTTCACCAGGCCGTCCAGCCGCCCGCGATCCTGTGCGACACCGGTGATCAGCGCGCGAAACGCTTCGCTGTCGCCGACATCCAGTTGCCGCGCCTCGACCGTGCCATGTTCGGCAATGGCCGCCCGCGCCTTTTCCAGCGCATCCGGCCGACGCGCGCAGATCACCACGTCGGCGCCCTCGGTGGCCAGCAATTTCGCCGTAGCGAACCCGATCCCCTCGCTGCCACCGGTCACGATGACGACACGTCCGGACATGTTCCCCATTATCTTTCCTCTCAATTATGTGTTGCGGCCGCGTCCTCGGGCATCAGGATGGAAAAATCCCCCATGTGGATGGCCCAGACGGCATCACGCCGAACGATGCGCCAGCCCTCTGGTCGTTCCTCCCATCGGTCGACATATTCGCCGTTAGTATCCAGAAAACGGTCGGCGCGCCCGCCCGCCCCCTGGTGCCGCGCCTGCACATAGGCGCGAGAGACCAGATGATCGCCATCGCGGTTCAGGATAATGCTGCCGATCAAATGCTGGGTCGCCCCGCAATTATCCAGATAGCGGCGAAACTGGTCGCGCAAGGCGACAATGCCCCGCTCCTCTCCCAGATCGCCATAGTCAAAGACGACGTCATCTGCGAACACGTCGCTGACGGCATCCCAGTCCTTCGCATCGACCACGCGGGCAAAGCGGGCCAGTTGGTTCAGGATTTCTCCGCGTGAACGGGGATCAATCGGCGTCATCGCTGATCAGCCGCCGCGATATTGCGCCACGATCTCCTCGACCGCGCGTTTCACATCATTGCGCTGATAATCGAGTAGCGCCACGGTCTGAGGGTCGGTCTCGTAATACAGCGTATTGCCGCGGCCAAAGAACAGCGCGGAATCCGGCAACATGGGGTGTTCCTTTTCTATGATGGGGGGTTTTTCGCGCCCAACCGCCTCAAAGAACATTCCGAAATAGTCCTGGAATGTCAGGTTCTCGTCGCCGACCAGGTAAGACGCACCGGCCTCTCCCCGCTCCAGACCGCCTGCGACCGCTTCTGCCAGAGAGCGCGTGGAAATGAAATTGGTGCCGCCCGGCGGTACGAATTCCTCCATGCCCAGCTTGCCCTCGGCATATTGGGTGTAGGCGGCGAACATCGGCACGACCAATTCCGGCACCGACCCAAGAACGAACGGGGCATTGATGCTCATCGGCACAAAGCCGGATGTGGCAAGCGCCGTGACGCCATCGTCGGATTCCTTGCGCGAACGGACATAGGCGTTCGTCTCGACCAGCGATGGCATCGCCTGCGGATAAAAACTGCCGACATTGACTGCCCGGCCGATACCGGCATCGCGCGCCGCCTCGAAAAAGCGCGGAACCCCGATGGAATTCGCTTTTTCCCAGAACCCGTCGTCCTCGTCGGCGGGGACGTGGCGAATATCGTTGCCGGCGCAGAACACCATGGCATCGTGCGCCGCCAGCGCATCCCGGTCGAAATCCATTGCGACATAATCAATGCGCTGAAACGGCAAATTTCCCAGCGGTGTCCCCGCCTGCGGCGCATTGCGCCCGGCGATCGTGACCTCGTGACCCAATTCCTTCAAATGCAATGCAGCAGCGCCGCCGATCATGCCGGTTCCGCCAACAACGAGCGTTTTCATCGCTGTATCTCCCTTTTCCTAAAAATTCAGGCCATTGCCGGTGGTGACCGGCAGATTGGTCCAGGTTCCCTTATTGTCTCGATACCAGCCTGCCGCAGCCAGCGCCCCGCCATCGATATGGAGAGTCGTGCCGGTGATCCACGCGGCGCGGGGGCTTGCCAGAAACAGCACGCCATCGGCCATGTCCTCGACCGTTCCGAAACGGCCCAGCGGAATCCACTTGTCGGTATGCTCTTTATGTTCAGGCGCAATCATTTGCGAGACCGGCACCTGCGGCGTATCGGTGGTTTCGGGCGCGATCAGGTTCACCCGAATGCCGGCCGGCCCCAATTCCAGGGCAAGACTTTGCGTAAATCCGGTCATACCTGCCTTGCAGGCTGCATAAACGGCGCAATTCGGTATCCCGCGAAACCCCTCGATGGACGAAACGCTGACGACATTGCTGCCCGGCGCGCGCTTGCGCAGCAGCGGGATCATCGCCTTCGTCACTGAAAAGACATGGCGCAGATTGGTGGCGTAGAGTCGCTCCACCTCTTCGTCGGTCAGCATTTCCAGCGGCTTGTGCAGCATCAGGAAATCGCCGACATTATTGATCAGAATGTCCAGGCCGCCAAACTTCGCCTCGACCGTGGATGCCAGTTCCGCAACCGTGTCTGCAGAACAGACGTCCCCTTCGATCACCATGGATCGGGAATCCGCATTCGCGAGTTCCTCGCGCAGCGCATCCGCACGCTCGCCATCGATTTCGACGCCGACCACACTGGCGCCGGCCTCCACAAATGCACGGACAATGGCCAGGCCAATTCCCGCGCCGGCGCCCGTAACCACCGCGACGCGGCCCTCAAAATCACTCATCGGATCCTCCCCATCCCTGCGGTCGTACGCCGCCTTACATAATGCCTATCACAATGCGTCGCATGGGCAAGCCACCGGTTCGCAATACATGGCATATTCTACTGCTACCGCACCTTTGCGTAGTAACAGCGAAAGCCATTTACGCGTCAATCAGCCAGTGGGGGATAATCCGAATACCCCTCCGCACCAATGCCATACAGCGCCTTCGGGTTGAACGGCGCCAGTGCGGCGTCCCTGCGAAAGCGCTCCACCAGATCCGGGTTCGCGATAAACGCGCGCGCAAAGGAAACAGCATCGCAGGCACCCTCGGCCAGCAATTGCGCCGCACGGTCCCGGTCCAGATCATTGTTCAAAATGGTCGACCCATTCCATTCCGCCGCCACCAGTGCGCGCTGATCCACTTTCTGCGGCGTCGGCATTGCGATGACGTGACAATAAGCCAGTCCCAGATCGCGGAGGCCTCGCAGCAGGACGGCGTGCGTCTCTGCGGGGTCCTCGTCGAACAGATCGTTGAACGGATTGCCCGGACAGATGCGAAAGCCCGTCCGCCCGGCCCCAATCGTTTTCGAAATGGCCTGCAGCGTCTCCACGACGAAGCGCGTCCGTCCGGCGGCATCACCGCCATAGCCATCGGTCCGCTGGTTGGTACCGCTCGCCATGAATTGCGCCGGCAAATAGCCAGAGGTGCAGTGCAACTCGATGCCATCAAATCCCGCCTCAATGGCCCGCCGCGCGGCGTCCGCATAATCCGCGATCACGCGCTGTATTTCTTCCGTCCCCAACGCGCGCGGTATTTCGGTCGGCAACTCTCCTGCCTCCGTCCACATCTTCGCCTTGGCCGCGACGGCGGAGGGTGCCACCACCGGAACGTCTGCCTGCCGGTTGGCGGCATGGGCGATCCGTCCGACGTGCATCAACTGAGCGACGATCCTGCCCCCGGCCGCATGCACGGCGTCCGTTACCCTGCGCCAGGCGGCGACCTGTCCATCATTGTAAAGGCCCGGCGTGCGGGCATAGCCCTTCCCCTCCGCGCTCGGTTGCACACCCTCCGTGACGATCAGGCCCGCGCCCGCTCGTTGCCGATAATAATCGACGACGATGTCGGTGGGGCGATCCTCCTCGTCGGCGCGGCTACGCGTCATGGGCGCCATCACTACGCGATTGGCGAGGTCGAGATCGCCCATCCGTACCGGATCGAACAGGCCAGCCATCAGCGCACCCGCACGCGGGGTGGGGCCGCGTCCTTTCTCATCGTCTTCAAAAAGCCCTCCAGCGGCGCCGGTTCCGCAACGGGCGAGCCATCGTCGCCGCTTCGTTCCCAGAACGCCTTCCAGGACGGGAAATATTCATGATAACCGCCGTCATATGGCTCCTCACCCGGCCAGCGCATCTTGCGCTCGCCCAGCGGCGGCCGGTTCAGGTCCGTTGCATACCAGTAAAGCGGCAGGCGCCTGCGAAAGAACCAGCGTCCGTCGATGCGCTCATAGCGGTCGACATACATCATCTGCATGATGACCCATTCGTCGCCGGTTTCATGCTCGTTCTTGGAATAGACGACGCCCTGCGCCTGATCGGGGTCGTCGAATTCGATGATATGCCCGCCAATATGGTGGGAGGTGCCGGTAAACTGTCGGCGCATGGTGTCGTCGAACCACGCGCGCAGTGCCGTACGCCCGGTCTTTCCGTCGCCGACGCGCACATCCTCGGGAAACAGCCCCACCCACGCATTTGCGTCGCGCATATCCAGCGCCAAACTGTATTTTGCTGCCAGTTGACGGATCGCGTCGATCGATTCCAGCCGATCGATCCGCCGTTCCAGATCCTCCATAACCATCCTCCCCAAACCTGTGCGCCCTCGGGTCGCAACGAGTCTGGCACCGCCTTGCCCGATTACTATCGATTTGCGTTTTAATAGCGCCTATAGACTGCGCATAACGAAATCAAAGAATATGGGGCAGGAATGGCATTCGACCGGGAAACAGACGTCCTCGTAGTGGGTTCTGGCGCGGGCGGTCTCGTCGCGGCGCTGCGGGCGGCAAAGGCGGGGGCCGAGGTCCTTGTGGTGGAAAAGGGCGCCCTGTGGGGCGGCACATCGGCCACGTCGGGCGGCGGCATATGGATTCCCGGCAGTCATCTGGCAGAGGCTGCGGGACAGGCCGATAATCTCGACGATGCCTTTCATTATGTACGGCAACTGACCGCCGATAATGTCGATGACGCCCAGATCCGCGCCTTTGTAGAAAATGCACGCCACATGCTCGCCTGGATAGAGAAGGAGGCGGACATCCAATATGCCGCCCTGCCCTATCCCGATTATTATCCAGAGGTTGAGGGCAGCCGCGAGGGATTCCGTACGCACCTGATCCCCGGCCAGATGCACGCCAGCCAGATGAACCGCGCCGCGTTCGACACGATGCAGCGCGCCTCCCCCGCCGCCAGCCTGTGGGGCCGCATCAACTGGAAGCTGGAGGAAACGCATATCGCGCTGTTCCGGCCAAAAGGCTGGTGGAAAACCATCGGCAAGGTGATGGCGGGCTATATGCTGGACATTCCGCAACGGCTGCGCAGCCCGCGCGACCGGCGCCTGACGCTGGGCACCGCGCTTCTGGGCGGCCTGCGCAATGCGCTCGACCAGACCGGTACACAACTATGGCTGGAAAGCCCCATGGTCTCCCTGATCGAGGAGGGCGGAAAGATCGTCGGGGCGGAGGTAAAGCACGAAGGCAAAACCGTCCGCATCGGCGCGCGCAAGGGCGTCATCCTCGCCGCCGGTGGATTCGAACGTAATGCGGAGCTTCGCAAGAAATATCTGAAGGCGGCGAACGACACGCCGCTCGCCAGCGGATCGCAGGTGAATAATGCCGGCGATACGCTGGTTGAGGCCGAACGCCGCGGTGCCGCAACGCGCAACATGGATTCCGCCTGGTGGGCGCCGATGTTCCGCGTGCCTGGCGAGGATCGCAGCCGATTGTCGACGGTGGAGCGCGCGCTCCCCTATTCGATCGTCGTCAATCAGGCGGCCAAACGCTACGCCAACGAGGCACTGTCCTATCACCGCTTCGGTGAGGCGATGATGACGGAAAACAAGCCCGGCGCCGCGACGGACCCCAGCTGGCTGATCTTCGATTCGCGCTACCGCGCCAGCTATCCTGCCGGCCCGGTAATCCCGGGAATGCCCGAATCGATGCTGCCGGCCGGTGTGCGAGAAGTGCTGGTAAAGGGATCGACGATCGAGGAGCTCGCGGCGGCTGCAAAACTCGACCCCGCAACGCTGAAGGCCACGGTCGACCGCTTCAACACCATGGTCGCCAATGGCAAGGACGCCGATTTCGGACGGGGCGATGCGGCCTATGACCGGCTTTACGGCGACCCCCGCGTGTCACCGAACCCCAGTCTCGGCACCGTCGAAAAGGCGCCCTTCTACGCCATCCCGCTGCACCTGGGCGACATCGGCACGAATGGCGGCCTGGTGACCGACGAACGTGCCCGTGTGCTGCGCGAAGACGGCTCGACGATCCCCGGCCTTTACGCGGTCGGCAATGTCGCCGGCTCTGTCATGGGCTATTCCTATCCCGGTGCCGGCGCAACGCTCGGACCCGCCATGACATTCGGCTATCTTGCCGCCGCCGACATTTGCCGGATCAACGCCCGGGATTGATGGGGAGGGGGCAGGCCGCGTTCCGACGGCCCGCCCCTCAATAGGTTGCTATCCCGCCGCCAGCCCCTGGCGCAGCGCCGCCGCCGCCAGGCCGACGGCCTGATCGGCAATGGGCGCGACACCCGCCATGCTGGCAAACCCGTGAATGCCACCGGCAAAATCGTGCAGGTTGGTCGGTACGCCCGCTTCGCGCAGCGCGACCGCATAGGCGAAGCCCTCATCGTGCAACGGATCGTTACCAGCCAGAATGATCGTGGCAGGCGCAACGCCGGACAGGGATTTCGTACGGATCGGCGCCGCCAGCCCGTCCGGCTCCGCATCGCCGACATATTGCTGCCAGAAGAAGCGCATCATATCCGTGTTCAGAAATCCGCCCTCTGGCGCATTGCGATAAGAGGCGGTCTCGAAATCCCGATCTATGACCGGATAGAGCAGGACCTGGCACACGGGCGCGTCGGCTGAACCGGCAAGCGCAATCGATAGCGCCGCCGCCAGATTCCCGCCCGCACTATCGCCGACCACCGCATAGCTTCCGGCGCGTACGCCAAACTCCTTCGCGCGCGACGGCAGTTCGCGCACCGCCGCCAGACAGTCGTTCAGCGGCGCGGGATACGGATGTTCGGGTGCAAGGCGGTAGGCAAGTGACAGGATCGCACACCCGCTTTCCCGCGCCAGAACGCGGGCCAATCCGTCATGCGTGTCCAGCGTACCGATCACCCAGCCGCCGCCGTGCATCATGACCGCCAGCGGCCGTTCCTCGCCCGGCGCGGGGTGATACAGCCGCGCCGCGATCGTCCCGTCTGCCCCCGCGACGGTAACATCCCGCACTTCGCCAACCGGAATCGGTTCGCCCTGGATGGGCATATCCAGTACCGCGCGCATCGATTCCGCCGTCATCGGCTCGGGCAGGGCAAAGCCACTCTCGGCCATCTGGTCAATCACATGCTGCAAAATCGGGTCAATCATTCTAACTCTCCGCTAATGTCCGAACTCTATGCTTCATCAGAACCCGGCGCCGACGCCGTCTATGACAATCTGCCCGCCGTACTGGCGGCGCTGTTTGACAGTCTTACGGACGAGGAACCATGGTCCACATTTCTGGATGCCCTGTCCGCCGCCTCGGGTGCGACCTGGGCGACGCTGATCCTGACGCCGGGGGCGGCCGAGCGTCCGGGGATCATTCTGACGCCCGGCGCCGATCCCAGCATCGGCCAGGATTATGCCGCGCGGCTGTTCGCCGGCGATCCGTTCACGGGCCTGCCGGAGGGCAAGGTCATGCATTTCCGCGACTTCGTTTCCGACGATACGCTGCGCCACAACGCCGCCTATCGCGCCTTCCTGACCGAAACGAGCAGCGATGAAGTCATCGGCGTCGACATCGGGGAAGCGAGCGGCCTGGAATTGCGCCTGCGCCTGACCCGCGATGTCGACCAGCCGCCATTCGACCGCGACGATCATGCGCGTCTGGAATCCCTCGTCCCCCACCTCCGCATCGCGCTGCGCCTGTTCGACCGGCTGGCAGCGGACAAGATGGAACAGCAGATCTACGCCGGGGCAATTGCCCAGATGGCCGTCGGCATGATCATCCTCGATCGGGAGGGGAAGGTGATCCGGCTCAACGCTCGTGCCTCCACCCTCCTCAGCGAAGGAGACGGCATTCATCTCAGTGGTGATCGTGTCACCTTCGACGTCAGCGCGCATGCGCGGCATTTGCGCGACACGGTAAAGGCCGGTGACCTCGCCGCTCCGGTGACGATCCGCATCGAGCGGCCGTCTGGACGTGGCGACCTGTTGCTTGTCATTGGCGGCGCCAATGCCCCCGATTATGTCATGGCCAGCGGTGGCCCGGCATTCGTCCTCTTTCTGAACGATCCCGTGCATCCGCCGGAAATATCCGCCGACGCCGTACGCGAGACATTGGGGCTGACGCAGGCGGAGGCGGCCACCGCAACTGCCATCGCCAGTGGCGCTTCGCTGGCCAATGCGGCAAAGGCGCTCGGCGTGTCGCTGAACACGGTCCGCGCGCATTTGCGGGCGATATTTGCCAAGACCGGGGTGAAGCGCCAGTCGCAATTGGTGCATCTGGTGCATCACAGCCTGCCGGGCCTCAGCCGCGGCAGCGCCGCACCGCCAGCGGCGGATAGCGACGCCTGATCCCGAAGCCTGCCTGCAATCGCTCCCAAACCCGCCCGCCGTCAGGTGGGGAGCGGCGGGAACGATGACAGCAGCGCCGCATCCACCAGCTGCGCCTGTCCATTGACGCCAGCGGCACGCTGACTCAGCAGGAACAGTGCTACCTCGGCGACATGCTGCGCGGACAGCCCGCCCCGATAATCGGGATTGCTCAAGGCGTCGGCATTTTCGACCTCGTCCGAACCGGCAAAGTCGTTCATCGGCGTCAGAACCATCCCCGGGCAGATCGCATTGACCCGCAGGTCGCGCGCCGCAAAGGCGGCGGCCGCAGAACGGACGAGCCCGACGACGCCATGCTTAGATGCCGAATAGGCCGCCGCTTCTGCAAAACCGATCATGCCTGCGGATGAAGAGGTGACGACACAGGCGCCGCCGGGGCGAAGTCGCGCCAGCGACTGTTGCAGTCCCAGGAACGTGCCGCGCAGGTTCACGCCCATCACGCGGTCGAACATGTCGTTGGTGACCTGGTCGAACGGCAAATAGGGCTGCAGCATGCCTGCATTCAAAAAGGCAAGATCAATGCCACCAAAGGCATCTTCGCCCGCGTCGAACATCCGCACATTGTCGGACTCGCTGGCGATGTCGGCACGCACAGCCAGCGCCTTGCCGCCCGCCGCCTCGATCAGAGACACGGTATGCTGCGCCGATTCCTCGTTCAGGTCGGCCACGACCACGGCATTGCCGTCGGCGGCGAGCCTCTGGCTCGCCGCCCTGCCGATTCCCGATCCGCCTCCTGTGACGAGTGCGACGCGCCCCTCGAACGCGGACGCGCTCATTCGGCCGCGATCGCTTCTTGATTGGCTTCACGGAAGTGCGGGATCACCTTCTCGCCGATATTGCGGATCGTCTCCATGATCGTCTCATGCGGGATACCGCCCATCTGGAACAGGAACAGCACCTCGTCCGCGCCGGCTTCACGCAGGCGGGTAACATAACGGATGCAATCCTCCGGCGTACCATAGGCGTCCTGCGCGACGGCATAATTGCTGGTGTGCTCGTCGCCGATCTCGATCTTCTCTTCGGACAGATAGGTGACAATTGCCTCCTTGCTCTGACCCAGCGCGGCTTCCTGCTCCTCGGCGGACAGGTCGACCGGGGTCGGCTTCGGACCGCCCTGATACCAGTGCGCGATGGCCTCTGCGAAGAATCGCTGACCGCGCAGTCCGATACGCCGTGCCTCGTCCCGGTCGTCTAGCACGCAGGCTGCACAGAATGCCGCCAGATGCTCGGTGGGGCGATAACCTACCTGGTCCTCCGCCTTTCGGTTGGCGAACGCTTCGCGATAGATCTTGTTCTTCTTCGCGATCTCTTCCGGACCGGAGAAGCCCAGAACCAGCGCACCAATGCCGCGGCTGCCAGCCAGCGTCAGCGTCGCTTCGCGCGTGCAGGCATAATAAAGCGGCGGATGCGGATTCTGCACCGGCTTCGGATGGATCGGGCGGCGTGGAATCTTGATATATTCCCCGTCATGCTCGATCTCGTCCTCGACCATGATCTTCGGGATCAGGTACATGCTCTCGTCGATCATCGGCTGCAGGTCGGCCAGGTCATAGCCGAATGTGCCAGCCTCCTGCTGCGTGCCGCCCTTGCCCATGCCGAAATGTACGCGGCCGCCCGAAAGAATATCCAGCGTCGCGATGCGTTCGGCGACCTTTACCGGATGGTTCATCGCCGGCGGCAGGCAGACAACGCCATGGCCGATGCCGATGGTCTTGGTGCGACCGGCGATATAGGCCAGGAACGTCTCCGGCGCGGACATGTGCGCATATTGCGTCAGTGCGGTGTGCTCGACGGCCCAGATGGTGTCAAAACCCACCTCCTCGGCCAGCATGACCTGCTCGACGATCTCCTCAAAGCAGCGAGCCTCGGCCTCGCGCGAGGTGTCCACCATCTGCGCTTCATAGATAATTGAAAATTTCATGTGTCATTCTCCTCACCATCCGGTCTCGTGCCGGTCCGGTCCCACCCTAATGGCCCCCAAGGCCCGCGCATCGTCCGTTTGGACTAGACGGGCGAACACCTCTGGTTCAGGCGATCTGGCGTGCCTTCGTGCCGGCTTTCGCCGCCGCCGCGCTCAGTCCCGCGCGCCGTCCAAAGAACGTGCAATCCGCCAGGCTCATGCCGGAACTATAGCCATGTCCCCATGCCGGCAGGCCCGATGTGCAGCGCCCAGCGGCGAACAGGCCCGGGATCGGCGCGCCGTCCCTGCCCCGCACCTCGCCATCGACGGAGGTGTGAAGGCCGCCCAGCGTGAAAAAGCTGAAATAGGTCGTCGCGAAATTCAGCTCCAGCGCCACGAACGGCCCCTGGTCCAGCGGGGTCAATATGGGCGCGCGTTTCCCGAACAGCGGGTCGCGGCCTTCGCGGGCATGTTCATTGTAAAGGGACATGGTCGCCGACAGCGTACCGGGCACCATTTCCAGTTCCGCCTCAACCTCTTCCCAGCTATCGCCGGTTCCTGCGATGGACATTGCGGCAAGGTCGATCGGCTGCAGGAAATGCGCCTGATCCAGCAGCAGATAGACACGGTCGCCCAGCTGATCGACGGCATAGCGGCTCACCCTGCCGTGATAGCAATCCTCGTTGATGAAGCGCTGTCCCGCCTGGTTTACGAAAACACCGTGCGCGTGCGGTTCCGGCATGGTCCAGGGACAGGTCGTGAAGAACTGGTCCATGTGGATTGCGTCACCTCCGACACTCATCCCCAGCAGTATGCCTGAACCGTCATCCTTGTCGCCGATGGGCGAATTGATGCGAAAGGTCTCGGGGCAATAACGCCGCCGCATCTCTTCGCTCATCACGAAGCCGCCGGTTGCCAGCACCACGCCGCTGCGGGCGCGCACGTAGCGGTCGACATTGTCGATACGCATGATGACGCCGACAACGCAGCCTTCGTCCTTATCCTCGATCAGGGCGACCGCACGCGCATCGGGGATAACTTCCACGCCCAGTTCGCGCGCACGCCGTTCCAATATGTCGACGAACGGGCGGCCCCCGCCCCAGCCCATATGCTGAATGACATGGCCGCGCGGCGCCGGCTTCGCGATTTCGCAGAACGGGTAGGCCGCTTCGCTGCCGGACCAGATCAGCGTTGAATCGTCGGTCGGCTCGATGACTTTCCCGGGCAGATAATTGCCGCGATAGGGCACCCCTTGCGCTTTCAGCCAGTCAAAGTGCTTCAGCGATTCGTGCGCATAAAGATCGCACTTTGCCTCATCCACGCATGGTCCGCCTGCGGCCTTCAGATAGGCGGCGAAATCTTCGGTCTTGTCCTCGAACCCGGCGGCACGCTGCGCATCGCTGCCGCCGCTGCCACCGACATAGATCTCTCCCCCCGACAGACCGGAGGCTCCGCCGCTGCCGGAATTACGCTCGAACAGCAGCACGTCGGCGCCCGTGCCCGCCGCCTCGATGGAGGCGCAGGCACCGGCGGCGCCAAAGCCGACGATGGCGACATCGGTTTCATAATCCCATGCCGGCACTTCATCGACCGGACAGGGCTGGTGCAGCGAATAGCCGCTCACGCGGCTTCCTCTCGCGCCTTTACCAGGTCCAGCGCCACGTCGACGATCATGTCCTCCTGACCGCCCACCATTCTGCGGCGGCCCAGTTCGACGAGGATCGTGCGCGTATCCAGGCCATAATCCTCGGCGGCCTTTTCCGCATGCCGCAGAAAGCTGGAATAAACGCCTGCATAGCCCAGCGACAGCGTTTCCCGGTCCACACGGACGGGCCGGTCCTGCAGCGGCCGCACCAGATCCTCTGCCGCATCCATCAGGGACATCACGTCGCAGCCATGGTCCCAGCCCTTGCGGTCAACGGCGGCGATGAAGACCTCCAGCGGCGCATTGCCCGCGCCCGCGCCCATGCCGGCGAGGCTTGCGTCAATGCGCACCGCGCCCTCCTGCGCGGCGACGATCGAGTTCGCGACGCCCAGTCCCAGATTATGGTGCGCATGCATGCCGCGCTCCGTCTCGGGCTTCAGGACCTTGTCATAGGCGCGGAACCGTTCGCGCACGCCGTCCATGTCCAGCGCACCGCCACTGTCGGTCACATAGACGCAATGCGCGCCATAGCTTTCCATCAGCACGGCCTGCTGCGCCAGCGCCTCGGCGTCGATCATGTGGCTCATCATCAGAAAGCCGGATACGTCCATGCCCAGATCGCGCGCGATGCCGATATGCTGTTTCGACACGTCTGCTTCCGTGCAATGCGTCGCAACGCGCACGGAGCGCACACCCAGATCATAGGCGCGGCGCAGTTCCTCGACCGTGCCCAGCCCCGGCAGGATCAGCGTCGTCAGAACCGCCTTGTCCAGCACTTCCGCCACGGCTTCCAGCCATTCCCAGTCGGTATGCGCGCCAAATCCATAGTTGAAGCTGGTGCCCGACAGGCCGTCGCCATGCGCGACCTCGATCGCGGCGACCCCTGCCTTGTCGAGCGCCTTGGCGATGTCGCGTACATGGTCCAGGCCGTACATGTGGCGAATAGCGTGCATGCCGTCGCGCAGCGTAACGTCCTGAATATAAAGCTTCTGGCTGTTCACATCGAAAGTCATGCCGCTACCTTCTTCCCTTCGAGGATCCGCTCCGCCAGCAATTCGCCGGTGGCCTTTGCCGCGGCGGTCATGATGTCCAGATTGCCGGAATAGCTGGGCAGATAATCGCCTGCGCCCTCCACCTCCAGGAATATGGAGGTCTTCAGGCCGGTAAATTCGCCCTGCCCCGGAATCTTCAGTGGGTGATTGTCCCCGAACCGCTCGAACTGCACCGCCTGCTTCAGGCGATAGCCGGGAACATATTTCTGCACGCGGGCAACCATCGCCTCTACCGACGCGCGAATGGCGTCCTCATCGGCGCCTTCGGACAGGGTAAAGATGGTGTCGCGCATGATCATTGGCGGTTCGGCGGGGTTCAGAATGATGATCGCCTTGCCGCGCGTGGCGCCGCCCACCTGCTCGATGGCGCTGGCGGTCGTACGCGTGAATTCGTCGATATTGGCGCGCGTTCCCGGCCCTGCGGACCGCGAGGAGACCGACGCCACGATTTCCGCATAGTGCACGGTCGCAACCTGACTGACCGCGGCCACCATGGGAATGGTCGCCTGGCCGCCGCACGTCACCATATTGACGTTCGGCTGGTCGAGGTTCGCCTCCATATTGACCGGCGGAATCGTGAAGGGGCCAATCGCGGCCGGGGTCAGGTCGACGACCTGCTTACCGTCTGCGCGCAGCACCTCGTCATGCTTCTTGTGCGCCCCGGCGGATGTGGCATCGAATGCGATCGCGATATCCGCATAGCAGGGCAGCTTGCGCAGCCCCTCGATCCCCTCATGCGTGGTGGCGACGCCGCGTTCGCGCGCCATCGCCAGCCCCTCGGATTCCGGATCGATGCCGACGACCGCCACCAGCTCCATATTCTGCGGCGACTTCAACATCTTCATCATCAGGTCGGTGCCGATATTCCCCGATCCGATGATAGCCGCCTTTACCTTAGCCACATTGCGTCTCCTTCATTCGAAGCGGACGGCGCAGGTGCCCACGCCCGCCAGCTCCATTTCAAACAGGTCGCCGGCACGTGCATTTTCCAGCGGCACGAGGCTCCCCGAAAGGATGACATCGCCGGCGTCCAGTGTCACGCCATAAGCGCCGAGCGTATTTGCCAGCCAGGCCACCGCAGCCAGGGGCGACCCCTGCACTGCCGAACCATAGCCCTCGCTCAGCGGCTCGCCGTTCTTGCGCACCGTCACATGCAGGCCGGGCAGGTCCAGGCCGCGCGGATCGACCCGCGCATCGCCCAGCGCAAAGACACCACAAGAAGCATTGTCCGCAACCGTATCGACGATACCGATCTTCCAATCCGCGATGCGGCTGTCGACAATCTCGAAGCAGGGGGCAATCGACTCCGTCGCCGCCAGCACATCCTCGTTGGTGACGCCCGGGCCGTTTAGCGAATCCTTCAGGATGAAGGCGATCTCGGCCTCCGCACGCGGCTGGATAAGCCCGTGCTTCTCGATGTTGATCGTCTCGCCATCGATCCACATGCGGTCGGTCAGAAAACCGAAATCCGGTTGGTGGACGCCCAGCATGTCCTGCACGGCCTTCGACGTGACACCGATCTTCTTGCCGACGACCTTTTCGCCGTCCGCGCGGCGCCGCTCCAGTGTGCCCAGTGAAATGGCATAGGCATCGTCGATGGACAGCGAAGGGTCCACGGATACCAGCGGCGCAATGGTCGTACCCGAACGCAGCGCCTTATACAGGTTTTCTACCCACTTATCCGTATCAGCCATCGATAAATGCCAGACTATACCGGTTGAACTCCGCCGAGCGTTCGACCTGAACCCAGTGGCCGACCTTGTTGAAGGTCATGAAGCGCACGTCCTCGCACGCATCGAGGAACCGCTGCGCGCCACTTGCCGGACAGAATTCGTCCTGCAGTCCCCAGAAACCCAGGATGGGCATATCCAGCTCGCCCAGGCGCGGCGCCAGATTGGGTGTCTTCATACGCGACAGCACATCCTTCGGCTGGGTACGCGCGACCGCATAGCGCTCGGCGACCAGTTCGTCGGTGATGACTGAGGGATCGTAGACCAGATTGGATACCAGTTTGCGCTGATCGTCCTCGGTGAAGTCGGGACTGGTGAAATCGCCCACCATCTTGCTGATGCCGGGCATCGCGAAATATACCGGCAATTCCTCGATGCAGCCCGGTGCCATCACCACCATCTTGGTAACGAAACCGGGATGGTCGAACGCGATCTGCATGGCGATGCCCCCGCCCAGCGAATTGCCCACCAGAACGGCGGACTCCACTCCTGCGGCCGCCAGCGCCTCGTAGACACTGCTCGCAAACAGATCGAGCGTGTAGTCGATCCCTTCCGGCTTCGACGACTCTCCATAGCCAATCAGGTCGGGCAGCAATACGCGATGCCCCGCCGCCGCAAAGGCGTCGACATTGGTACGGAAATTGGACGCGCCCGAAGCGCCCGGGCCGCTTCCGTGCAGGAAGACGATAGGCGTCCCCTCGCCCTTTTCCGCGATACTGATCTCATAGCCATTCGCCACGGAATAGCTCTTGCGGCGCAAATCCTGCGTCATTCCATCCTCCACTTTTTCCAAGAATTACAGGAACAGGAAGGAAGGCGGCTCGCCCATCAGCCCGTTCACCAGGTCTGCGGCCATATTATTTGGATCGTTCGCCACATGGGCGCGCGCCGCATTCAGGTCCAGCCAGGGCTGAACGATCGGGCTCGACATATAGATGGCCCGTCCGCCCAGCAGTGGCAGCAGTTCGTCGACCAGCTCAGCAGAGCGGCGCACGACGGTCGAGGAATGATAGCGATAGGTCGCGCGCTCATCCAGCGTTAGCTCGTCGCCACGCTCCGCCTTGTCCATCATCGTGTCAAAGCTTGTCGCCAGCATCAATTCCATCTCGGCAACCTGGGCATGCGCGCGCGCAATGGCCGCCATCAATATGGGGTCGGCCTTGGACGCCTTGCCGGTATTCGTGGAAATGCGGCTCTGGGCGATTTCCACCGCTGCCTTTACCGCCGCGTGCGCGCCGCCAAGAGCAGCTGTCGAGACGGAGCGGACGAACACCTGCGCCCATGGCAAGCTATACAGCGGCCCGTCATTCTCCTTCTGACCGGGATTCTGGCACATGAAGCCGTCGCTTGCCTTGTGGGTGCGATAATCCGGAACGAAGGCATTATCCACGACGACATCGTGACTGCCGGTGCCCTGCAGACCGAACGTTTCCCATGTTTCATCGATCTGATAGTCGGACCGCGGCACCAGAAACGTGCGCATGTCCGGCGGGTTGCCCTCTTCGGTAGGAACCATCGCGCCCAGCAACACCCAGTCGCAATGCTGCGATCCGCTGGAAAAGCCCCAGCGGCCGGACAGGCGGAATCCGCCGTCGACATGCTCGACCTTGCCGACCGGCTGATAGGAGGAGGACACCAGGACGCTATTGTCCTCGCCCCACACATCCTGCTGCGCCTGATCGTGGAACAGCGCCATCTCATAGGGGTGGCAGCCTACGACGCCGTAAACCCAGCCGGTGGACATGCAGCCTTCTGCAAGAAGCTTCTGCACGTCGAAGAAAACATTCGGGTGCATTTCATAGCCACCCCAACGCCGCGGCTGAAGGATGCGGAAGAAACCGGCCTCCTTCATCTCGGCAATGGTCTCTTCAGGAATTTTCCGGTCCGCCAGCGCCTTTGCAGCGCGGGCCTTCAGGGTCGGAATCATTTCGCGTGCGCGTTCCACCAGCTCGTCGCGTGTTGGCTCCGTCGCATCAACCTTTTTCAGCGCCATCCCCATCGTCATTCTCCATTTTTCAGCAGCCGTGCCGGCCCTTCCGTGGCCGATCTCAAACTCACCGAATTCGTAAGATGAGCTAAGGTTTACTACGCAAATCGTCAACCAGCTATCGGCAATTCGCCGATTGCAGAGTGATGGATGAGCGGCTAGGCTCTTTCGTAGTGAATTACCGGTGCGGCGAAAGACCGACGGAATTCCTAGTGAGGGAGGGGAATTAGAATGCAAAAATCTGTCTGGCTTCGCTGTTTTGTCAGCGTCCTGGGGCTAATGGCCGCACCGGCCCTGGCACAGAATGGTCCACAGTCCTCCCCGGCCGACGAAATTGCCGACGACCGCATCCAGGACATCGTCGTCACCGCTACGCGCATGGGCGAAACCGCGCTTCAGTCCACTCCGATTGCGGTGTCCGTCCTCTCCGGCGAAGATCTCCAGGATCGCGGCGTGCGCGACGTGCAGGATCTCGACACCTATGTCCCCAGCCTGCAGGTTTCTGACCTGTCCGGCTATACGCAGCTTTTCCTGCGCGGCATCGGCTCAAACATCGTGTTCATCGGGTCGGATCCCAGCACGACGATCCATCTGGACGGCGTCTATCTGGCGCGTCCGCTCAGCTATCTCAGCGACTTTCTCGACGTGGAGCGGATTGAGGTTCTGCGCGGTCCGCAGGGAACGCTTTACGGGCGCAACTCCGTCGGCGGCACGATCAACGTCATCTCGCGGCGTCCTTCGTCCACGCTGGAGGGGCAGGTCCAGGCAGGTTACGGCACCTATGACCGCTACGCTCTGCAGGGCTATGTTTCCGGTCCCATCGCCGGTGACATCCGCGCCAGCCTCGCCGCGGATGTTTCGGGCCACGATGCCTACAGAGAGAACGTCTCTACCGGTAATGATCTAGAGGACATGAAATCGCGCGGCGTGCGCGGTCAGATCCTGGTTCCGCTTGGCGGCATTGGCGAATGGCTCGTGCGCGCCGACTGGTCGCGTCAGTCTGGGGCATTCGGTGCCTATCCAAAGCTGATCCGGCCGACGGGCAACCCGGTCGATGATGCCATCCTCGGTGATTTCGACAAGGTCTCGATGGACCGGGATAATCACACGGTGCTGGAAAATTACGGCGGCTCCAGCGATCTCAGCTTCGACCTTGGTTCGGGTATCGAATTGCGGTACCTGACCGGCTACCGCGAATTTCGCGGTTCGATCATTGCCGACGCCGACGCCAGCTCGACTGACATGCTGCTGAACCAGTTGCGCCCGATCCGGCAGCACCAGTTCAGCCAGGAGCTGACGCTGACCGGCGACAGCGACACTCTGAACTGGGTGGTCGGCGGCTATTACTTCAGGGAAAAGAACCGCGAGCCGCTGACGCTCACGCTTTTCCCTTTCGGCGCATCCCACATTCAGCGCCCGGAGCTGAAGGCCAGATCCTATGCCTTCTTCGGCCAGGCCGAATATAATTTTACAGACCAGCTCTCATTGGTTGCCGGCCTGCGCTACACGAAAGAGCGGAAACGCTATTTCCTGTCGGACTATTTCACTGCCAGCACCGACACCGACCCGGATGTGGCGGAGGACGGTTTCGTGCTTGCCGGCGTTCCCGGCTTGCCCGACCCCTTCATCGTCGACACCAGCCGCACGGACGATGCGCTGACGCCGAAATTCGGAATCAACTATACGCCTAACGACGACGTGCTTCTGTACGTCTCCGCCACGCGAGGCTTCAAAAGCGGTGGCTATGATTATGGCGCCAGCAATGCCGCCGACGCGTCTGCGGGATATGGCCCGGAAAAACTCTGGTCCTACGAGGCGGGCCTGAAAAGCGATCTGCTCGATCGCCGCCTGCGCCTCAACTTAACGGGCTTCTACTATGACTATACCGACCTGCAGGTGCAAAGTTACGTGCAGATCGGCGCCTCCTTTGGCGCGCGCACCGAAAACGCCGCGACAGCGCGCGTTAAGGGCATTGAGGCAGAGATCGTCGGCCGTCCCGTAAACGGTCTGGAGCTGACCGCCAACATTGCCTACCTCGACGCCAAGTACCGCGACTACCCCGATGCGTTTGTCACAACCTTTGGCAACTTCGATGCGTCGGGCAAGCGGCTGAACAACGCCCCCGAATGGTCGGCAACCCTTGGCGGCAGCTACACGTTCGACCTGGCCGACTCAGGCGAAATCGCCATCGGCGCCGACACCCACGTCCAGTCGGCGGTCTATTTCACCGCGGCCAATGACGGCATTGGCGGCGTCAGCAATTATCCAGAACAGCAGGGCAGTTACGGCACCGTCAATGCGCGGCTCGGCTGGACCAGCGCAGATGGAATCTGGCGCGCGCAGCTGATCGGCACCAATTTGTTCGACCGCGATTATATTGTCGGCACAGCCAATTACACCGCCGCCATCGCCGCCCGGCCCGGCCGTCCGCGCGAAGTGCTGGGCCAGGTTTCGGTGCGGTTCTGACCTCGAATACCAGCCCCCTGGCCGCAGAGCTCGGCCTGTCGGTCGAAGCGCCGCTGACCGTCGACTCCCCGGACGATATCGCCTGGGACGAGGCGGCGGATCTGGTGGTGGTCGGTCTAGGCGGCGCGGGTGTCGCCGCGGCGGTAGAGGCGCTCGAGCGCGGCCTCCGCGTAATCGCCGTCGACCGCTATGACGGCGGCGGATCGACCGCAGCCAATGGCGGCGTCTTCTACGCCGGCGGCGGGACCGTCATCCAGCAGCAGGAGGGCGAGGACGACGACCCCGAGGAGATGCTGAAATATCTCCGCATAGAGGCCGGGAACGTCGTGTCGGAGGAGACCCTGCGCCGCTTCGTAGAGGAAAGCCCCGAAACCATCGACTGGATCCTGAAGCACGGTGGCAAGCTGGCGGGCGGCGTCTGGAAGGAGAAATCTAGCTACCCGCCGCTCGACAAGTTCCTCTATCACCCCGACAATTCCCTGGTCGCCAGCTACCGCAAACGCGCAAAGCCGGCGGCGCGCGGGCATCGTGCCTTCGCCCGCAATGGCAAGAAGGCTTGGGGCCTCGGCAAATTCATTACGGAGCCGATGACCCGATCGGCACTGTCCCTGGGCCTGTCCTTCCACCGTTTCAGCGAGGCGCGGCAATTGATCCGCGACCGCGACGGCCGGATCATTGGCGTAAAAACTCTATCGATCCCGGAGGGAACCAGCGCCGCCCGGCGCTTCGCCAAATATATCTCTCGTGCCAATGTGTTTCTGGCCGCTCTGCCCCCCAGTATTCCCTTCGCGTCGATCACGATCGGTCTGGGCAACCATTACCTGCGAAAAGCCATGGCGATCGAAAACGAGGCGCGGGTGACGCGGCACCTGCGCGCCAGGGAGGGCGTACTGTTAAGTGCGGGCGGCTTCATTATGAACCGCCGCATGGTGAAGCGCTACGCCCCCACCTATTCGAAGGGCATGCCCAACGGCACCCTGGGCGACCAGGGATCTGGCATCGTTCTCGGCATGACGGCGGGGGGCGCGACTGCCCTGATGGACAAGATCAGCGCCTGGCGCTTCATAAATCCACCCAAAGCGTGGGCCGACGCAATCGTCGTCAACCGCGCCGGAGAACGTTTTGTCGATGAAACCGTCTATGGCGCCACACTGGGCGAACATATTGGCGACCACCAGGGCGGCATTGCCTGGCTGATCTATGACAAGGCGCTGCGTAAAAAGGCATTCCAGCAGGCGCGCGACCCAAAATTGGTGCCGTTCCAGCGCGACGTCACCCTGCTTAACCTCGCTTTTAACGCACAGAAGGCGCCGACGCTTGCCGCCCTTGCAAAGCGGGTGGGTATAGATGCGGAAGGGCTGGAACGGACCGTCACCGCCTATAATCGCGCCGCCCGGAGTGAAATCGCCGATAGTTTCGGCAAGGAACCGGCAGATATGCAACCCATTGCCACCGGCCCTTTTTATGCCATGGACATCTCGATAGAGAGCAAGTTCCTGCCCCTGCCTGTCATAACCTTTGGTGGCCTGACTGTGGCAGAGGACAGTGGCGCGGTGCTCGATTCAGAACGGCAGCCGATCCCCGGTCTTTATGCCGCCGGCCGCACGGCGGTAGGCATTGCCTCGCAAACCTATGTCAGCGGACTGTCGTTCGCCGATTGCATTTTCTCAGGCCGCCGCGCCGCAAGACATGCGGCACGCGCCAATCGTTGAAACCAGGGCGGAATGCCCGACACAGGAGCAGGAATTGACGGATCAGAATTCAGCCCAGCCGATCAAGGACAAGGTCGCCATCGTCACGGGCGGAACACGCGGTATTGGGCGCGCCATTGCCACGCGGCTCAGCGATGCAGGTGCCACAGTCATTGTCTGCGGTCGTTCTGCACCAGATGACCTGCCGGAATCGCTGCATTTCGTGGCGTGCGACATTCGCGACCCGGAGGCCGCCAAGACCTTCGTCGATGGCGTGGCGGATCGCTTCGGTCGGCTCGACATCCTCATCAACAATGCAGGCGGATCGCCGGAGGCGGAGGCCGCGACCGCATCGCCGCGCTTCGCCGAACGGGTTATCGCCCTCAATCTCCTCGCGCCTCTCAATCTGTCGCAGGCCGCCTATGCACACATGCAGGCGGCAGGCGGCGGCGCGATCGTCAACATTGCCAGCGTTTCGGCGCTGCGCCCCTCGCCCGGCACCACCGCCTATGCGGCCGCAAAGGCGGGCCTGCTGGCGCTGGGGCGCAGTCTGGCGCACGAATGGGGACCGGCGATCCGCGTCAACGCCATCGTCGTCGGCTATATCGAAACGGAATCGACTGAGGCGACCTATGGCAATGAGGCCGCACAGGCCGCGATTGCCGCGAATATCGGTGCGCAGCGCCTGGGCCGCGCCTCTGAAATAGCCGAGGCGGCACTATTCCTGGTTTCACCAGCAGCATCCTACGTCACGGGCGCCGCGCTTAACGTCGATGGCGGCGGCGAGCGTCCTCCCTTTCTCGATATCCTTAAGGAGCAGAATTCATGAGCAACGAAAATCGTCCGGTCGCCGTCGTCACAGGCGCAAGTCGCGGTGCAGGCGCGGGTATTGCACGCGCCCTCGGTGGCGCAGGCTACACAGTTTACGTTACGGGCCGCACGGTTCGAGAGGGCGACGCGCCCCTGCCCGGAACCATCGGCGGCACCGCCAAGGCGATCGACGAGGCCGGCGGGAAGGGAATTGCCGTCGCCGTCGACCATCGCGACGATGAGGCAGTCGCCGCGCTGTTCCGCCGCGTGGAGGAGGAACAGGGCCGGCTCGACATCCTCGTCAACAATGCCGCCGTCATTGACGACGCGCTGATCGAGCCCGGCCCGTTCTGGGAACGGCCGCTGGCACTGGTCGATATTCTGGATGTGGGCCTGCGCTCAGGCTATGTCGCCAGCTTCTACGCCGCGCCGCTGATGGTGAAAACCGGCGGCGGCGTGATCGCCTTTACCTCTTCCTTCGGCTCGGTGTGCTACATGCACGGCCCCGCCTATGGCGCGCAGAAAGCCGGCGTAGACAAGTTCGCTGCCGATATGGGCGTCGACCTGAAGGAGCAGGACGTGGCCGCGATCTCCATCTGGATGGGTCCGCTAAAGACTGAGCGCTCCATGAAGGCGATCGAGGATCGGCCGGACCAATATGAAGAAATCATGGCGAATGCGGAGACGCCCGAATTCACCGGCAAGCTAATCGCGGCAGTCCACAAGGACCCCGAACGCATGACGATGACAGGCAAGACGCTGATCGGTGCGGAACTGGGCGAACGCTATTCCATCAAGGACGAGGGCCGTACTCCTCCGTCCTTTCGGGAGATGCTGGGGGCCCCGCGCGACCCCCATCCGGCCATCATCAGATAGGTGCATGCGGCGAACTTGCCCTTGGCGGGATGATGGCCTTGCGATACTTCGGGGGTTTGCGCCGGGGGCGCTCTAATCAGATTGGCAGGTGACGGTGGCGGACGAGAAGCAGACAAAGAGGAAAAAGGCGGCGCCCGGCCGCTCGACCGCCGTTCCGAACGACGCGCCTCCTCCTGCGCTCGAACCCATTGACGAAAAGATCATCGCTGAGCTGCGTCAGTCCGGTCGTATCTCCAACCGCAATCTGGCGCGTACCATCGACGTAAACGAGGCGACGGTACGCACCCGCTTGCGCAAGCTGGAATCGAGCGACGCGGTACGCGTCGTCGCGATGCGCGACCTGACGGCCATGGGATTCAACGCAATTGCCGCGGTAGGCGTCCAGGTAAAGGGTCGCTCGGCGGCGGAGGTTGGGCGCGAACTCGCCCAATTCGAGGAGGTGATCACCGTCAACGTCACCATAGGCATGTACGATCTGGAGGTTCAGGTCGTCGCCCATGATATTGCGGAACTGGATCGAATCCTGACAGACGTCATTGCGCGCGTGGACGGTGTCGAACGACTGTTCCCCGGCCTCTCAATGAAGATCCTGAAATACAACCCAGAATGGGTGCCGCTATGACCCGCATTCCGCTTGACGAGCTGGATCACAAGATCATCAACCGCCTGGGTCAGGATGCCCGTGTCAGCAACCGCGAGATCGGCCGCGAATTCGGCCTGACCGAAGGGACGATCCGATCCCGGCTGAAGCGGTTGCTGGATAATAAGGTCATCCGCGTCGCCGCTGTCACCAATGCGAACCGACTGACCAACCCGTTCCTCGCTTATTTGTGGATCGAGGCGGACACCGCCGCCGATATACAATTGTTGACGGAGCGCCTTGCCGAACTGCCGGAAATCGGTTTCGTTTCGACCATGCTAGGTCGCGCGGACGTGCTGGCCATGACCCTGGTGGAGGACGGCAACGAGCTTACCGAATTCCTGCATCAGACGATCGACAAGATCCCGGGCGTGCGGCGCGTCCGCTACAGCTTGGGCCAGAACTTCATCAAGCACGACTTCCGCTATTGCGCGCTGATCGACTGAACGATCAGCCTAGCGGGCTGGTCCGTTCTTCCACCAGGAACATGCGCGTTGCAGATCGATCCAGGAAGTTTTCCTCGTCCGCAGCGATACGGGCGGCGACATCCTCTGCCGTCGCAACTGCCATCGCCCGATCATAGGCGCCGCGGTCGGCGAACCACAATTCCGTCACGACATCGAAGTCGAAGGGGGCAGCTCCGTCCGACACGAACGCACTCTCGAAATTGGCGAAATTGCGCCGATAATCGACGATGCCCGGAAGCAGCGACAGGATAAGAGGTGCGTGCTGACGCTCATAATAATCGATGAAGTCGGCGCGGTTTAGGTCGGCGCGCCGACGCAGCAAGGCTATGGATTTACAACGCCCTGCCGTCATGGCTGGACACGCTTCAACAGGCGAAAGAAGCCATATGAAGGATCCTCCGGCCCTGGCTTGCCGATATGCGCGCCATGCAGAAAAGGGTGCTCCAGATCGACGATGGAGGGCGAATGAATGTTCGCCCAATCCGCGACAATCGCGCGATGGGCAAATTTCCACACCCCGCCGCGTTTCTCATATTTATCGAAATAGCGACCACCGACCAGCACGTCGAACGGCCCGTCCTCTCCGCGCACGCGATGAAGCGCGATCAGATAGACTTCACCCTCCGCATAGTCGCCATCCAATGCCAGGTTGATGGTGGTGACATTGTGATGGAGAATTTCCATCGGCGCCTGAATCTCGGGCAATTTGTCGATGAAATCCATCGCAGGCCCGCTGGACATCGCGCCATGATCGTCGATGGCGTCCTCATGGTAAAGACTGCGCATCTTGGCATGATCGTGACGGTCGGCAGCATTGCAATAGGCGTAAATCAGGGTCCGCAGCGCTTCACGATCGAGAAGCGCCTGCACCGCCGCCGGGTCAGGAACAGCGGTCATGCCGCCGCCCCCGTGCGCGCGAGCAGATGCGCGGTCAGTCCCGGTTCCGGCTCGTGATAGACACGCTCGTACACGCGTTCATAGGAAGAACGAGCGATCAGCCACTCGCCATCCACCTTCCGGTATTTGTCCTTGTAGGTGGCGCTGCCCACCGTCGTGCGGTTGTCAGCATCGAGGTCGAGAGCGTAATCGAGGAGCGTCCATTCCCCGTCTGCCGTCCCGTCGTCGTGGACGTCGATGACGGGCATATGCACCGTATGCGACCCCACGAAGCGCGGATGAAATGCCTGCGACAGCGCCTCCATGATGACGTCGCGGCCCTGAAGAGCGAAATGATAGCTGCCGCCCCGATAGTCGATTTCGGCATCTTCCGTGAACAGGCTGGCGACCAGATCCATGTCGCCACTGTCTATACCGCGCGAATATCGGTGCTTCAGCCGCCGTATCAGCTCGATCTCCTCGAGCTGCAGGCTCATGCTGCGGCCTTGCGCTCTCTGTGCAGCGCCTCCGCCCGCTCCTTCAGGGCGACAGCGGTATCGTCGAACGCGCGCTTGATCCACTGGCTGCAGAAGAACATGACATGCTGAGCATTCGGACCGAAAAAGGCGTCGGTCGAATAATAGGTGCAGCTCTGGTCATCGACCGCCTCGATCACCTGGTCCCGGCGTGCCGGGTACGGCATCTCCGGCGAATCCGGCAATTCCCACGACAGTAGCTTTTCAGGCACGTTTGCGCAGACATATTCGACGTTCGGATAGGTTTCTCCCGGCATCGTATAATTGGCGAGCGTCATTTCCAACGGCGCGCCCATTTCAAGCGTGGATTTGGCGGCGATGCAGAAGGGATTCCAGGCACCGTAATTGGGAAGATCGGTCAGCACTTCCCACACAACCGATGCGGGGGCGTTGATTGTCACCGTATCTGAATAGACGGTGGTGGCGGGGTCCGTCTTGGGCGGCGTACCGGACTGATCTGTCATGGTGTCTTCTCCTCCAGGCATGTTTTTTTCTAGATTGAATACAGGATGCCGCTCTGCGGACCCATGGTCAACGCTTTGCGCAGGAATATTGGCCGAACGTTACGCATTTCGCGATGCGGGGACCTTCATATCATATTGGCTGGTCGGGATGCAGTCGCCCCCCTTCGGACCCATGAAATTGGCGCAGCTGTCCATCATGGCGGCATAATTGGCGTCCAGCTTGGCCGGATCATTGACGGCATCGAAATAGAGTTCCCGGTCGTGCAGCGCCTTTTGCGGGAAACATTCCTCTACGATCGCAGCAAAGGGCTGCGCACCCTTGGTGACAGGCCGCACCACCAGATTCTGGATATATTCGAAATTCGTTTGCGTGTCGGTGGCGACGCGTGTGTGGCGCTCCTGCCAGGCATCTCGCCATTCGTCGAAATCGAGATGATCCGGCCGTTCCAGGAACACCATTTGCGAAAATCCCTCCGTCCGCTCGCCGGCGACGGGCGGGTGCTGAGTATTGGGCAGCGGCGTGGATTCGCTCACCAGCCATCCTGCGACTTGGCCGGCGGCATCGTTGAGCAGCGCTTCAATCGGCTCGCGGCGAACAGACCAGCTGGTGTCGACCCAGATCTGAACCATGGCATCCATTTGCGGTTCGGTGACGACAAACCGGGGGCTGGTTCCCCCCTCCACCGCGTCATCCTGAACATTGATGCGAAGCGCGCGAACCAGGGGCCGCAGGCCTTCTGTCACCGGACCCAGTAATGCATCGTTCAGAGCCTCCCGCGATTGCCCTTCCTTGCGCCACAATGCGTAGATCAGCTTTTCCAACTCGTCCTCCCAATATCTTCTATCTTATGTCGTTCACTGGCCGTCATTTAGCCCGTCCAGAAACGCTACCAATGTGTCGGCGAGCGCTTCGCCCTGTTCCTCCTGAACGAAATGCCCGGCATTTCGAATGGTAACGTGCGGCGCGTCCGCGGCACCCGGCACGCGATGGCGAAACACCGACTGCCAATCCGCAGTCGCGGGGTCGCCGTCACTGAACGCGGTGGCGAAGGGCTTTTGCCACTGATCCAGCACCTTCCACGCCGCGCGGTTCTCCGCCATGCCGGTCGCGGCGGCGTCGACAGGAATGAGCGTCGTAATCGCCAGCGCCGCCGCCTTGTGGGCCGCGTCCGGAAATGGCGCGTCATAGGCGGCCAGCACGGCGGGGTCAGGCCGGGAAACGCAGGTGGCGGCAATTACCTCGCTGACCGCCAGATCATCACTGTCGCGGCAATGCGCGATCCAGGGCTCGACGATCGGCCCCGGCCAGTCGCCCACGCCACGCGGCGGCGGCTCTGCGTTCGGCAGCAATGTGTTGGTTGCAAACACGGCACGGAAACGATCCGGCATCTCGCTTAACACGCGCAGGCCGATGGGACCGCCCCAATCCTGGCAGACCAGCACGATATCGGTCAGGTCCAGCGATTCGACGAAGGTCCGCATCCATGCGACGAAGCGGTCGGCGGTGAACAGCGAACGATCCGTGGGCTTGTCCGACCGGCCAAAGCCGACATGATCGGGAACGACGGCACGCCAGCCTGCGTCCGCCACCGGGCCGATCAGCTTTCGGTACAGATAGCTCCAGCTCGGCTCTCCATGCAGCATCAGTACGGTGCCGTGCCGCGCGTCGCCCTCGTCCAGATAATGCATGCGCAGGGGCCCCAGATGCGCGTCCGGCACCTCGACATAATGCGGAGCGAACGAAAAACCGGGCAGATTTGCAAAGCACTGCTCGGGCGTACGCAGAATTGCCGACTGTGCCATCACTCCCCCATCTTTGCGAATATCTTTTCCCATGAGGATACGCATTTCACGAAAGTATTTGCAAGCCGCCACGTGAACGCGCATCTTTGGAAGAAAGAACAATGTCTATGTGGGAGGTTTAATATGCTGCCGTTACAGGAACTGTCCGACCGGGTTGAGATTCAGGATCTGATCACCCGCTATGCCTATGCAATCGACGAGCGGGACTGGGACGCGCTGGACCGTGTGTTCACCGAGGATGCAATTGTCGACTATACCGAACTCGGCGGCAAGAAGGGCACGCGCGCGGAAACCAAGGCTTATCTGGCAGAGGCAATGCCGAACTTTCCCGCCTTTCAGCACCTGTCGACCACCACCCGGGTCGATCTGGATGGCGACCGCGCGAAGGCAAAGACGATCCTGTTCAACCCCATGGTGATGGAGCACGAAGGCAAGGAGCGGGTCTTCTTCATTGGCCTGTGGTACAATGACGAACTGGTCCGCACCGAGGCTGGCTGGCGCATTTCCCATCGGCGCGAGGAAAAATGTTGGTCCTACAACGCCCCCGAGGGGATGTTGCCGGAATGACCAAGACAATCGCCTTCATGCCGCGCCGTCCAGGGTCCACCCGGTCGGAGTTTCGCACGCATTACGAGACCCGGCATGCGCCAATGGCGATGCCGCTGTTCCCGTTCAGCCGGTATCGCCGCAATCATCTGCCAGAGGATGCGGGCGAGCCGGGGTTCGACTGCATCTCAGAATTCTGGGTCAGCTCGCTGGAAGAAATAGGCGAACTAATGGCAGGCGATGCCGGGACGACAATGAGGGAGGACGAGCGCCGTTTCCTCGATCAGGAGCGGACCCGGGCCGGCGTTTCGGAACCGGTGCTGACGGACGGCGATGCTGGCGACACGATCCTCCTGCTAACCGATGAGGGCGGGGATCGATCCGCCCTGACGGACGCGTGCCGGACGGTAGGGGCCAGTCTGGAATTCCTGACCTCATTATCGGATCAGGCCCTGCCCTATGATGCGATGATACGGCTGTCGGGCGAACAGCCCGCGCTGCCTGACGGCTGGAAGAAAGGGCCATGCCTGAAAATTATGCCCAGCGAAACGCCGCCCGACCAGTTGCGCGGAGGTGCCGCCTGAGCGCTAGGCGGCGGTCTGCCCGCCGTCCACGCTGAGGATCGCGCCTGTTACGAAGCGCGCATCGTCGGACCCCAGGAACGCAACGGCGGCGGCGACATCCTCTGGCTCTGCCATATCGCCCAGCAGTGGCGTCAAACGCTCGAAAAGGCGCGGTTCCACATCGCCAATATCGTCGAAGCCGCCGGCGATCAGGGGCGTATTGACCGCGCCAGGACAGATGGCATTCACCCGGACGCCGCGTGTGGCATATTCCACCGCGATCGACTTGGTCAGGCCGACGACGCCGCTCTTTGATGCGGCATAGGCGACAGCATAGGGTGTACCGATCAACCCCGCCGCGCTGGCAATATTGACGATATTGCCGCGAACCTTTGCCAAATGCGGCAGCGCGGCGCGTACCATCTGGAACACGCCCGTCAGGTTGACGCCGATCATGCGCTGCCACTGTGCATCGTCTATGTCTGCGGCATGGCCGAAACCTCCGATCCCGGCCACATTGGCGAGCAGGTCTATGCGGCCATATCGCTGCACCGTCTGCGCCACGGCCTCATCGCAGGACGCAGGATCCGTAACGTCCAGCATCTGGGTGCTTGCCGCGTCACCAATCTCGGCCACCGTCGCCGCGCAGCCGTCCTGATCCCTGTCAGCGCAGAGCAGCGTCGCCCCCTCCTGCGCGAGACGGAGCGCGGTCGCCCTGCCGATTCCGGAGGCAGCGCCCGTAATGAGGGCAATTTTGTCCTGAAACCGTTTCATCGCAGCCATTCCTTCACGTCAAAGTGGTCAGCGCGGCGAGGTCGACCGCGCGCAATTCCTCATCACGGCCTTCGCGGACCTTTCGCGGCCAGTCCGGATCGGCCAGCAGGGAGCGGCCAACCGCCAGCAGGTCGAATTCCCCCCGCCCGATCATCTCCGCAATCTGGTCAAGCATTTCGAGCGACACGCCGGGCAGAGCCTCGCCCGGTGTTGCCGCCTCCTCTTCGGTGAAAAGCCCGGCAAGGCCGACCGAACCGACCGCTATGCTGGGGCGACCGGTCAGCTTTTTTGCCCACCCGGCAAGGTTCAGCGGACTGTCGGCAAATGTGGGCTGCCACGCCTCCCGCTGCGAACAGTGGAAAATATCGGCGCCCGCATCCGCCAGCGGCGTCAAAAGACGCTCCAGCTCCGCGGGCGTTTTGGCGATGTCCGCTTCATAGGCACCGATCTTGAACTGCGACATCCTGACGAGGATCGGGAAGTCCGGTCCGACCGCGGTACGCACGGCGGAAATGACGGCGGCGGGGAAGCGCGCGCGGTTTTCCGGGGAACCGCCAAATTCGTCCTGCCGTCGATTGGTTCCCGCCCACAGGAACTGGTCGAGGAGAAAACCGTGACCCGCATGGACCTCGACCCCGTCGAAGCCGCGCCGCTGCGCCTCTGACGCCGACGCAGCGAAACCGGCGATCACCGCCTCCATGTCGGCCGCGGTCATCGCGCGTCCGCTGGGGCCGCGCGTCGCATCCAGGTCGGCGATGGACAATCCAGAGGGGCCAATGGCCTCCGGCGAGGGGAAGTGCTCGGTACGCCGCTCCATACCGGTATGCCACAACTGCGGCATCAATTTGCCGCCGGCTGCATGGACCTCGGCCAATACTGCCTGCCATCCATCCAGCGCATGCCCCCCGGCAAAGTGCGGACCGGTACCGTCATAGTCGGCCAGCGGATGCGCGATGGCCGCTGCACCTGTGATCATCAGGGCAACGCCGCCCTCCGCCCGGCGTGAAAAATAGGTGCCGTACCCATCGTCGGGCCGGCCATCGACCGCATGTGCGCGGCCCATGGGCGACATCACGATCCGATTGGGCAAACGCAGATTGCGCCCCTCGAACGGGGCGAACAGGACCCGCCGCACATCAGCAGAAATAGGAACCTCCATTGGCGGCAAGAACCGCCCCCGTTACGTAGCTCGCATCGTCACTGGCCAGGAACGCCACTGATGCGGCGATCTCCTCTGGCCGGGCCATGCGGCCCAGCGGCACCGCCGCCGCCATCTGGTCACGCATGGCGTCGGGGACATTTGCCATGATCGGCGTATCCGTCGGTCCGGGATGGACCGCATTGACGCGGATTCCGCGAGAGGCAACTTCGCGCGACAGACCGCGCGCAAGCCCCACTATGCCGGCCTTGCTGGTAACGTAATGAATCGGTCCTTCGCCAGAGGCGGCGGACGTTGACGCAATCAGGACGATCGATCCGCCCGCGTCGCGCTTCGCCATGTCGCGCAAGCCCGCGCGCGCCGCATAGAACGCGCCGTTCAGATTGACGCCCAGCACCGCCGCCCAACCGGCGTCAGACATATGGATGGTCTGATCGGGGTACGCCGTGGGCGTCTCCCCGGCGGCTATCTGCTCGGCGCGGCGTGCGGCGCCGCCATACATCTGATCGCTGCCATCGTCGGGACCACGGCCAATACCCGCGTTGCAGACAACAATGTCGATGCCGCCAAAGGCCGCCGCAACCTTGGCGAACGCCGCGTCGACGGAGGTGCTGTCGGAAACGTCGCAGGCGATGCCCAGATGCCGTTCCTGATCCTGCAGGGCGGCGCGAGCCGCCTCTTCCGTCCGGTCGAGAACAGCGACACGCGCGCCCTCGTCCACCAGCCGCCGGGCAATGGCTTGGCCGATACCCTGTGCACCGCCGGTTACGACTGCCCGTTTGCCCTCTAGTCGCATTCGTCTCTCCCCAAGGCACGACAATTTTGTCGCTTTGGCCAACATCTGTCCTTGTCGCGTCAAGCTACGCAAGTTGACATGTTTGCCCCTTATGGATCAGCATATGCGGAACAAACGGCGCGACACAAGCGCAGATAATATCAGGGAGAGGGTAGATGCGGATCGCTAGGATCATGTTCGCCGCTACGGCCAGCATTTTTGCCTTGGCCAGCGCCTGCAGCCCCGCTGCGGCACAAACCGCCGCCGACCAAGACGCAGATGAAACCGCACCGGATGCGGAGTCGGGCGCCGAGGCAACGCCCGCTGCTCAGGGCGAAATCATCGTCACCGCACGCCGCCGCGCCGAAAGCGCCCAGGATGTGCCGATCGCGCTGACGGCCCTTTCGGGCGATGCGGTGACAGCGCCAGGGACGGTCGGCCTTTCCCAAGTCGCACAACTGGCGCCAAGCCTGCAGCTGACGGCGACGAACCCGCGCAACACCAACATCAATATACGCGGCCTCGGCGCGACGCCTGCTTTTGCAAGTCCGGGCCTGGAATATGGTGTCGGCGTCTATGTCGATCAGGTTTACCTCAGTCGGCCGACTCAGTCCGCGTTCGACCTTTACGACATCGCGCAGGTGGAGGTTCTTCGCGGACCCCAAGGTACCTTGTTCGGCAAGAACACCACAGCGGGCGCAATCAATATCCTGACGCAGGAGCCTGAATTCACACCGTCCGCGCGCGGCGAACTCAGCCTTGGCAATTACCGCTCGATACAGGCGCGGGCGACAGGTACCGCACCCATAACGGACAAGCTCGCGGTGCGGCTCAGCTTTACCGACACTGTCCGCGACAAGGGGTTCCAGACGATCCGCGACACCGGCAAGCGCGTGCATGACCTCTACAGCCTCGGCCTTCGCGGACAGCTTCTTTGGGAACCAAGCGATATCTTTCGCGTCCGCCTGATCGGCGACTATTCGGAGCAGCGGCAGAATTGCTGCATCGGCGTCACGACCGCGATCAGGACGACGCGGGTCGACGGCTCACCCCTTCCCGCGAACTTCCTTCAGCGTGTCGACCGGTTCGATTATACCCCGCTGCCAATAGACCCCTATGAACGGCGACTGGAAACCAACCAGCCTTTCTCAGTGAAGCTGGAAACCTATGGCGGTACGGCCATTGCCGATCTCGATCTGGGCCCCGCGACAATCACCTCGGTGACCGGTTGGCGCAAGTTGAACTTCGATCCGGAAACCGACGCCGATGTCATCGGTCTGGACGTTTTTCTCCGCGCGGGCGTGAAGGAAACGCAGGAACAGTTCAGTCAGGAGTTGCGCATCGCCTCCAACGGCACCCGCACCGTCGATTATGTCGCGGGCCTCTATTATTTCTGGCAGCAGATCGACGATAGTTTCTTCACGATCTACGGCCCGGATGCGGCGCTGTGGGTGTTGGGGCCAGCGCCGGGGTCAACCGGCCCCTCGATCGGCGGTCAGGCTGCGCTGAACGGCCTGTTCGCGGACGGCACCGCCGTCACCTCCACAAAGAGCTATGCTGCGTTTGGCGAAGCAACGTGGCACATCGGCCCCGCTGTCGATCTGACCGGCGGGCTTCGCTATACGAAGGAAAAGAAGGACGGCTCCTTTGGCCAGGTGCAGCGGGGGCCCGCCCTGACAGCGACTGAGGTGTTGTTCGGCGCGCAGGCGATCCGCAACGCCTTTGCGCCCAATATCCCAACCTTCTCGGCCTCCACCGACGAAAACAACCTGACCGGCCGTGGCACCATCGCCGTCCGCCCGGCAGAAGATATTCTGGCTTACGCAACCTATTCGCGCGGGTTCAAATCAGGGGGCCTCAACCTCAACGCCACAAATGCCCCACGCGTCATCGATCCGGAAAAGGTTGAGGCTTATGAAGTCGGTCTGAAAACACAGTTCTTCGACCGGATGCTGACGCTGAACCTCGCGGCATTCACGCAGGATGTGAAAAACTACCAAAGCCAGCAGATCGATACCGCAGTCGCGCAAACGGCCTATATCGCGAATGTCGGTACGGTACGGTCGCGAGGGTTCGAGCTTGATGCCAGTTTGCGCCCAACGCGCGGGCTAAACCTCTTCGTTGCAGGCGCCTACACCGACGCGACATATCGCAGTTTTGAAAATGCGCCCTGCCCGGTCGAATTTCTTGGTTTGCAGACGATCTGCGACCTAAGCGGCCGGCGCCTGCCGGGCGTTTCCAAATATTCTTTGTCCGTCGGCGGCGAATATGCGGTGGAGGTAGCAAATTCCCGAGAGCTGTATGTGAACGCCGACCATGCATACAGGTCGGACTTCTTCACGACCTATAATCTCGCGGCGGATTCACGTGCGCCGGGATACCATCTGACCAATGCCCGCATCGGCATCCGCGCGGATGATGGCGGCTGGGACATTTCGCTGTTCGCACGCAATCTGTTCGACAGCGAATATATCAGCATCATCAATCCTTCCGCCTTCAACACGGGTCAGTCGACGGCGATCTTGGGCGACCCTCGCACCTATGGAATTACATTGAAGACATCTTTGTGACGCGTCCAAATTTTCTACTCATCGTCGCCGACGACCTCGGCTTTTCGGATTTAGGCAGTTTCGGCGGTGAGATCGCAACGCCGCATCTGGACGCGCTGGCGATGCGGGGCGTGCGGTTCAGCGACTTTCACTCCGCGCCTGCCTGCTCGCCCACGCGGGCGATGCTGATGACCGGTACCGACCCGCATCTGGCAGGAATCGGAACGATGCTGGAGGTCGCGCAGCCCGATTTCCAGGGGGCGCCCGGCTATGAGGGGCATCTGAATGATAGGGTTGTCACAGTGTCCGAACTGCTGCGCGACGCCGGCTATTTTTGTGCGCTTTCCGGCAAGTGGCATTTGGGTGAGACGCCGGGCAGCACGCCGGCAGAACGCGGCTTCGACAAATCCTTTGCCCTGATGCCCGCGGGTGCCAGCCACTTCGCGGGTGAGGGGCTGGACCGTTTTTCCATCGTCGCGACCGCCTATCAGGAGGATGGACGGCAGATCACGACGCTACCGGATGATTATTACTCATCCGATTATTTCACCGACCGGTTGATCGGCTATCTGGATGAGCGGCCAAAGGAGCAGCCATTCTTCGCCTATCTACCGTTCAGCGCGCCGCATTGGCCGCTCCATGCGCCGGACGAGAGCATTGCGCGCTATCAAGGCCGCTATGATGCAGGTCCAGAAACATTGCGGGAAGAGCGACTTACCCGCATGCGCGCATTGGGCCTCTGTCCCGAGGACGCGGTTCCACATCCTTTCGTTGGCGGCGGCCAGTGGGATACGCTGAACCAGGACGCGCGCGACTGGTCGGCCCGGACGATGGAAGTCTATGCCGGGATGGTTGACCGCATGGATTGGAACATTGGCAGGGTGATCGAGTCCCTTACGCGCAGCGGGGCGCTCGAAAATACGATTATCATGTTTCTTTCCGACAATGGCGCCGAGGGTGCAATGGTTGAGGCCATGCCCATCGTCGGCAAGCTGATCGAGGCGCAGATTGCCGAGCATTTCGACAATAGCACCGAAAATCTGGGCCGCCCGACCAGCTGCTGCTGGTACGGCCCCCGGTGGGCACAGGCGGCCACCGCGCCCTCCCGGCTGCACAAATCCTTTCCTACCGAAGGCGGCATTCGCGTCCCCTTCGTCGCGTGCGGCCCCGGCATAGAGGCGGACGGAGGGATCAGCCACGCCTTCGCTACCGCAATGGATGTGCCGGCGACCATGCTGGAATGGGCAGGCATCGCGGCACCAGAAACATGGCGCGGGAACAGGGTGGAACCGATCAGGGGCCGCTCCATGGCGGCACATCTGACCGGAGAAGCCGACGCAGTACATCCCGACGGTACCGAAACCGGCTGGGAATTGTTCGGGCGCAGGGCGATCCGCCGTGGGGCGTGGAAGGCCGTGTGGATGCGCGCGCCGGAAGGTGTCGGCCAATGGCAGCTTTACGACCTTCAGGCCGATCCGGGTGAGATCAACGATCTTGCGCCGGAACGCGGTGAGGTACTTGCCGAACTGATCGAGGCATGGGATCGCTATGTGATAGAGACGGGCGTCGTGCAGACGCCGGTGAGCGTGTTCGAACTGGATGAGGCGGGGGATGCGGCATGAGTGAGTCTTCGCAACCCGTTGTCGCTGAACGGCTGTCGCTGCGGCATGTCGGCCTGATCGCCTTGCTGGCCATCGTGGTCATGTTCGAGGGGTTCGATATCAGCCTGACGAGTGTCGTCCTCCCCTATCTGGGGGAGGAATACGGCGTTTCCTCGGAACGGCTGGGCGAGGCGCTGGCGGTGATCGCGCTCGGCTCCATTGCCGCCTGGTTCCTCATCCGTCTGGCGGATCGTTTCGGGCGGCGCCCCATCCTGATCCTTGCCGCTGCCGGCTTTTCGCTGGGGTCGCTGGCCACCGTGCTGACCGGCAGCGTGGCTGGCTATACCGCCATACAGTTTGTCGCCCGCCTGTTGATGGTCACACAGATCGCCGTCGCCTATCTGCTGATCAGCGAGACGATCCCGCCGCAATTGCGCGGGCGCGCCAATGGAATTCTAGGTGCCTGCGGCAGTTTTGGCGCCGCCCTGCCCTTCCTCGCTCTGGAGCCGGCACTTGCCAGTTCAATGGGTTGGCGCCTGCTGTTCGTGATAGGCGCAGCCCCGCTGCTCGTGCTACCGTTATTGTTCATCTACCTGCCGGAAACACCGGTATGGAAACAGGCGCGCCAACGGGCCGAGCCGCGCCTGACCGCCATGGCGGAATTCCGTAGCCTGATCGGCAGCGAATTGCGGAGTCGTTTTCTGACGATGAGCGCGTTGTGGTTCATCATCAATTTCGCCACCTCGGTATCCGCCCTCTTCTTTACCCTCTACGTCGTGCAGGAACGTGGCTGGGCACCGGGAGACTTCGCGCGCCTGGCACCGCTGGGCCTGGGGGGCGCGTTCCTGGGGTACCTGGCGGTCGGCTTCCTGATGGACGCCATCGGTCGCCGCCTGACCGTGACGCTGTTCATGATCATGCTCGGCGGGCTAACCCAGCTTTGTTATAGTGCGCAGGGCTATTGGGTCATCGCCGCATCCTTTGTCGGTCTGCAGGCTATGCTCGGCGTCTGGGTCGCCGCCTACACACTGAATTCAGAGCTGTTCCCGACGCGCCTGCGCGGCGCCGCGAATGGCTGGTGCCATAATCTGATCGGACGTTGGGGCGTGGTTCTGGCACCCTGGATCCTCGGCGCGATGACGGCGCCGATGGGGGGCATAGGTCCGGCCGCGACCCTGCTGGGCTTTGTTGCCTACCTCGCCATCCCGCTCGTGTGGATCGCCTTGCCGGAGACGCGGGGCCGGTCGCTGGAAACTGAAGGCTAGGCCAACTCCGCTAGTGCAGCATACGGTCGCCCCGCCGCCAAGCACGCCATTCGCTGGGCGTCATGCCGAAGCGGCGCCGGAACGCTGTTGAGAAGCTTCCCTGGCGGGCAAAGCCCAGCATTGCCGCCAGTTCCTTGATCGACACGTCCCCCTCCTCCAGCATGTGGGTTGCGCGTTCGAACATGCTGCGCTCCACGCGCTCCATCACCGTCGCGCCCGTTGTCGCCTTGTACGCGCGCATCAGATGACGGCGCCCGATCCCGCACAGCTTCGCAAGCTCTTCGATATCCGGAAAGCCCCTGCCCTCCTGCTCCAGCCGTTTCTCTATCCGCGAAATCTGCCAGGCCGCCAAAACGCCGCTATGCTGGCCATCGCGCTCTCGCAGCGACGCGAAATGATGTGCCAGTTCGCCCAGGATCGTCAGCGACAGGCCGGCGATGATGGCATCGCTGCCCGGACCGTTGCGGGTCAGTTCGCGGACAAGCCGGTCGACCAGCGGCACGACATCTCTCGCGCGCAGGTCGACACAGGCGCGCAGTTCCGCCTCCGTCAGGGTCGACAATCCCGTCAGGCGCTCGAACTGAGCATCGTCGAACCGCAACAATATCATTTCGCGCGTCGGAAAGCCGGGCGAACGAACGTGAAGCGGCACATGCGCCGGCACCAGCACCGCCGTGCCAAAGGGCGCAAAGGCATCGTAGGATCGCGGCTCCCCCAGACATCCAAGCGCCGGCCCCTCCGGCCCGGTGCGGATGTAGACGAGCGACGGGTGGTGAATGCTGTGCACCCGCTCGAACGGTCCGCTGCCGTCCTGGATCAGCCGTTCGATCCGCAGATTGGCGGACGCGACCTCCTCAATGGTTCGATATCCTCCGTCCATATTTCTCCCCTGCCGTCGGCGGGTTTGCCCCCGCACATTCGGATCGCCGGTCCCGGCCGCACTTGGAAACACATGGCTCGGCGCGCGGATCAGCTTCGCGTCACTTTCTACGATATTGGTCCCTATGCCACAATGCGAAGCAATTGACCCCCCTTCGTTACGCATTAGCGTAATCGAAAAATGGAAGGATCGCCCGATGAACAATCCAATTGCGACCGAGGAACAGGCGCGTTTCGAGCGCGAGGCGCTGAAGGTACTTGCCGATCCGCGCATGCAGTCGACCATAGAGGATCGCCGCGCCTATTGGCTGGAAAAGGCGCAGCCCGGCGACGCAATGCGCAAGGCGTTCGAAAGCAAATATGACGAAGTCGTGTTCGGCGCGATTATCTGGTCGCTGAACAGCGATCCCCAGCGCCCCGCCGTCGTCACGATTTCCCGCATTCCGCACCAATTGGGCGGGGTCGACGTACCCGGCTCCCGCTGGGGTCTCGACAATCCCGACAGCGTCTATCGCGTCATTCCGATCTCTGGTGCCGAACGCTACGTCATTACCGGCAAGGTGCCGGACCCGCGCTTGACCGAGAATTATTTCACCCTGTGGAATGCCCATATGGGCACCGTCGACGTACTCGACGGCAAGAGCCTTGTCCTGGACGATGAAGGACGTTTCGAAATCTTCGTCGATTCGGATGATAAGGGCGACCGCGCCAATCACATCAAATCATCGCCCGAAGCGGTCGAATTCTACATCCGCGACGTCATCGCCGACTGGGCCAATGAACGGCCCAACGAATTGGCGATAAAGCGGCTGGGCGGCGCGCCCACCACGCCGGAGCGCACCTTCGATCAAAAAGTCGCCGATGCACAGGCGATGCTGATCAAGAATGTCGACAATACCATGCGCTGGAACGCGCAGGCGATGGACAAGGCGGCGAACGCGTTCGATTTCACCATCGACCGCGACAGTGACGGCGCGCTGCGCAACCAGCTGTATATCATGAGCCATTTCGATCTGAAGGAAGACGAAGCTCTGATCATCGAGGTTGGCCTGGGTGGGGCCGATTATTTCCTGGCACCCATCACCAACATCTGGGGCACGACCAACGACATCGTGCATCGCACCTCTTCGCTGAACCTGACCCAGTCGCACCGCACGACACCCAATACGCTGACTTATGTCGTGTCGGTGCGCGATCCCGGCATCTGGAATTGGCTGGACCCGTGCGACATGCCGCAAGGTCTCCTGACCCTGCGCTGGGCGGAATTTGAGGATGGTCGTCCGGGGCGTGGCTTTGGCGCGCAAAGCCGCGTCGTCCCCTTCAACTCGCTGGATCACGAGCTTCCTGAGAGTGTCCGACGTGTCACACCGGAGGAACGCCGCAAGCAGCAGGAAGAGCGGGCGAAAAGCTATCTGTGGAGGATCGCGGAATGAGCGAGCGCCGCTGGATCATCACCGGCTGTTCCACCGGCATCGGCCGCGCAATTGCGGAACATGTACTGAATCGCGGCGAAAGGGTTGCCGTCACGGCACGGAACCCCGACGACGTGAAGGACTTGGTTGCCGCGCATGGCGACCGCGCCATCGCCGTGCGACTGGACGTTGCCGATCCCGATCAGGTGAGTGCCGCGGTTGCCGAGGCAGAGGCGCGCTTTGGCGGCATCGATGTTCTCGTCAACAATGCAGGCTATGGCTATGTATCGTCAATCGAGGAGGGGGATATCGACTCGATCAAGGGAATGTTCGACGTCAATCTGTTCGGTGCGCTGCGCATGATGCAGGCGGTGCTGCCGGGGATGCGGTCGCGCCGTTCCGGTTCGATCATCACCATTTCCTCCCTCGCCGGGCGCATATCGAATCCGGCCACAGGCTTTTACTCCAGTTCGAAATTCGCGCTGGAGGGGCTCAGTGAAGCGCTGTCGCGCGAGGTGGAGGATCTCGGCATTCGTGTCTGTTCGATCGCGCCGGGCATGTTCCGCTCCGACTTTTCCGGCCGCTCTCTCAAAACCGGGGAAAAGGGCGTCAGCGACTATAGCGACGGCGTACATGCGCGGATCGAACTCGTGAAATCGGCAGATGGTCGTCAAATGGGCGATCCCGACAAGTTGGCCGCGATGGTCGTCTCGGTCGCGGATATGGAAAAACCGCCGCGTCAGTTGATCGCTGGGCCGGATGCCTATGCCGCGATTACCGCACGGATGGATGAAATCCGCGCCGCCATGGAACAGCATCGCGAAACAAGCATCGCCACGAATTTCGACGAATGACCGACCACGATATTGCGCGTAGTGGATTTTCATGTCACATCGCCTCGCAGATGCGTAACCCAGCAGAAGGTTATGTACGCAAGCGGGAGTGATCGATGCCATATACACTGCAACAGCTGTCCGACCTTGAAGATATTCGGCTGCTGAAGCACCGCTATTATCGTGGAATCGATACCGCGGATGAGGCGCTGCTGAAGACCTTGTTCACGGATGACATCAGTGTCGAATATCGCGGTGGCAGTTATGTCGCAAAGCTGCAGGGGCGCGATGCGATGATGGATTTCATATTGAACAGCTTTCATTCCGACGCCGTTGCCATGCACCAGGGTCATATGCCTGAAATCACCTTTACAGGTGACGACAGCGCAGATGGCCTTTGGTACCTTGAGGACATCTATATCTCGCTGGAACGCAAGAACGTGACGGCCGGCAGCGCGATCTATCGCGACCGCTATGTTCGCATCGATGGGGAATGGAAGATTGCGAGCACGGAATATGACCGCGTCATGGAAGTGATAGAGCCGCTCCGGCCAGATATGCAGATCACCACCCATTATCTGGCAAAGGCCGGTCGCAAACGCGAAGAACGCGGCGACATCAGCCATATGATCACATTTACCGACGCTGCCCAGTAACGATATTTCGGAATGCATAAAATGAACGACACGACCACCGCCGGCGCCGCAGAGGGAACCCGGCACCTGACGCACTTGCAACGCCTGGAATCGGAGAGCATTCATATCCTCCGCGAAGTAGTGGCGGAGACCGAAAAGCCCGTCATGCTCTATTCCGTCGGAAAAGATTCAGCGGTGATGCTGCATCTGGCGAAGAAGGCGTTCTATCCTTCTCCGCCGCCATTTCCGTTGATGCATGTCGATACGACATGGAAATTTCAGGACATGTACCGCCTGCGCGACCGGGCCGCGGCAGAGGCAGGAATGGAACTGATCGTTCATCAGAATCCCGAGGCTAAGGCGCGGGGCATCAATCCATTCGATCATGGCGGCCTTCACACCGACATGTGGAAAACAGAGGGGCTGAAACAGGCGCTGAACGAACATGGCTTTGACGCGGCATTCGGCGGCGCCCGGCGCGACGAGGAAAAATCCCGCGCGAAGGAACGCGTTTTCAGCTTTCGCAGCGCGACCCACCGCTGGGACCCGAAAAGCCAGCGGCCCGAACTATGGCGGCTCTACAATGCCCGCAAGGCGAAGGGGGAGAGCATCCGCGTCTTCCCGCTGTCGAACTGGACGGAGCTGGATATCTGGCAATATATCTTGGCAGAAAATATCGAAATCGTGCCGCTGTATCTCGCCGCGCCGCGCCCGACGGTCGTTCGCGACGGTCTGGTGCTGATGGTCGATGACGACCGTTTCCCGCTGAAGGAGGGCGAAGAGCCCGTGGAACGCTCGATCCGCTTCCGCACGCTCGGCTGTTACCCGCTAACGGGCGCCGTCGAAAGCACAGCATCGACCCTGTCGGAGGTCATCCAGGAAATGCTGCTGACGACCACATCCGAACGCCAGGGACGCGCGATCGACCATGATCAGGCGGCATCGATGGAAAAGAAGAAGCAGGAGGGATATTTCTGATGGCCACGCAAAGCAGCAGCTATCAGGTGGACGGCCTCATCGCCGAGGATATCGACGCCTATCTGGCGCTTCACCAGAACAAGTCCCTGCTCCGCTTCATTACATGCGGCAGTGTCGACGACGGAAAATCGACGCTGATCGGGCGCTTGCTGTACGATTCAAAGATGATCTTTGAAGATCAGCTGGCAAGTCTGGAGGCGGATTCGAAACGCGTCGGCACTCAGGGCCAGGAAATCGACTTTGCATTGCTGGTCGACGGTCTGGCTGCCGAGCGTGAACAGGGCATCACCATCGATGTCGCGTACCGCTTCTTCGCAACCGAAAAGCGCAAGTTCATCGTCGCCGACACGCCAGGCCACGAACAATATACGCGCAACATGGTGACGGGCGCATCCACCGCCGACTGCGCCGTGATTCTGATTGACGGGCGCAAGGGTGTGCTGACGCAGACGCGACGCCACAGCTATTTGGCGCACCTGATCGGAATCAGGCATATCATTCTGGCCGTCAACAAGATGGACCTCGTCGACTATGATGAGAGCCGGTTTGACGAGATCGTCGCGGATTATCGTGAATTCGCGACATCGATCGGCATCAAGGAGTTCACAGCGATTCCGCTTTCCGGCCTTGCCGGTGACAATATCGCCTCCAAGTCGGAAGAAACGCCCTGGTATGATGGCCCGACGCTGATCGAGCATTTGGAAACAATCGAACTCGACAGCGATCGCGATCAGGCGAAACCGTTCCGTATGCCGGTGCAGTGGGTCAACCGCCCCAACCTTGATTTCCGGGGATTTGCCGGCGTCATCGCGTCCGGCACGCTGCGCCCCGGCGATCCCGTGCGTGTGCTGCCGTCCGGGCGCACATCAACCGTCGCCCGCATCGTCACGATGGACGGCGATCGGGATGTGGCTGTCGCCGAAGAGTCGGTCACGGTGACTCTCGCCGACGAAATCGACTGCTCTCGCGGCGACGTAATCGCCGCCGCCGATGCCCCGCCCCAGACCGCCGATCAGTTTCAGGCGACAATCGTCTGGATGGATGCGGACGAGATGCTGCCGGGCCGCGCCTATTGGATGAAAATGGGCACGCGCACGGTCAGCGCCACGGTGCAAGAGCCGAAACATGCCGTCGACATGAATTCACTCGCCGAGCTGTCGGTGAAAACACTCGGACTGAACGACATCGGCGTCTGCGAAGTCTATACCGACCGCGACATTGCGTTCGAACCCTATGAGGAAAATCACGACCTCGGTGGGTTCATCCTGATAGACAAGATGACAAATGCGACGGTCGCTGCGGGCATGCTCGATTTTGCACTGCGTCGTAGTCAGAATGTCCATTGGCAGGCGGTCGATGTCACGCGGGAGGCGCATGCGTCGATCAAAAACCAGAAACCATGCGTGCTATGGTTCACAGGTCTTTCCGGTTCTGGCAAATCGACCATTGCCAACCTCGTCGAAAAGAAACTGCACGTGATGGGCCGCCACACGTTCCTGCTGGACGGAGACAATATTCGTCACGGTCTAAACAGGGATCTCGGCTTCACGGATGCGGATCGGATCGAGAATATCCGCCGCATCGGCGATGTCGCAAAGTTGATGGCGGATGCGGGCCTGATCGTCCTCACCGCCTTCATCTCTCCGTTCCGCGCAGAACGCGACATGGTCCGCGCCATCCTGCCGGAAGGCGAGTTTATGGAGGTGTTCATCAACACGCCGTTGGAAGTCGCCGAAGGACGCGACACAAAGGGCCTTTATGCAAAGGCACGTCAAGGCAAGCTGAAGAACTTCACGGGTATCGACAGCCCCTATGAGCCGCCAGAAAACCCTGACATAGAGGTCGACACGACGAAAATGAGCGCGGAGGACGCGGCCGAGGCCATCGTTCAACGCGTACTCGGTCGCTGACCGACATCGGCCCAAAGGAGATGAATGTGGCACCGACGATCGAGCACTATCTGGCAACGCCTGAGGAGCTGATCGAAGAGGCGCGCAATGGCCGCATGTTCATCCTGGTGGATGACGAGGATCGCGAAAATGAGGGCGATCTCGTCATTCCGGGCCAGATGGCGACGCCCGATGCCGTCAATTTCATGGCCAGTCACGGGCGCGGCCTGATCTGCCTGGCCCTGACCAGTGCCCGGGTGCGCGAGCTTGGCCTGGAATTGATGAGCGCCAATAACCGCACCCGGCACAGCACGGCCTTCACCACCTCGATCGAGGCGGCAGAGGGCGTCACCACAGGCATTTCCGCCGCCGACAGGGCACGCACCATATCCGTGGCAATCGACGCCTCCCGCGGTGCCGATGCGATCGTTACACCGGGCCACGTCTTTCCCCTGATCGCCCGCGACGGCGGCGTTCTGGTTCGCGCCGGCCATACGGAGGCGGCAGTGGATGTTTCGCGTCTTGCGGGACTCAACCCCTCCGGCGTCATCTGTGAAATCATGCGCGATGACGGCACGATGGCGCGGCTGGACGATCTGATCCCGTTTGCCAGGGAACATAAGCTGAAGATCGGCACGATCCGCGACCTGATCGCCTATCGCCGCAAACACGACCACAATATCGTCAAAACTGCCGAAACCAGTTTTGACAGTGTCTACGGTGGCGACTGGCGCGCCATCACCTATCGCAACAAGGCGGTAGGCACCGAGACGCTGGCGCTGGTGAAGGGACAGATCGATCCCGACACGCCGACCCTCGTTCGAATGCACACGCTCAACATCTTCAACGACAGCCTGGGCGAGCGGTCCGACCGCACCGGCCTGCTGCAGGGTGCGATGCGCCAGATCGAGGAGGCGGGGCGCGGGGTCGTCGTCATCGTCAACCGGGTGATGGAAAATGCCATGACCACGGTCGTTCAGTTGAAGGCGGGCCATGCCGCGCCGGGGCAGCCCGAAATGGGCGAACTGCGCGATTACGGCATCGGTGCGCAGATCCTGTCAGAGCTGGGCGTGCAGGACATGGTCCTGCTGACCAATTCGCACCACACGCTGGTGGCGCTGGCGGGATATGGCCTGAACATCGTCGGAGAGCAGGCGATTTCGTCGGCGGAACCTGCCTGAACCAGGCTTCCTGAAATGTGGGCCTGATTTCGACGGGGCGGTGGCAGCGCGTCTGCGCTGCCACCGCCCCTAATCCATCAGAAGCTGGCGCCGATATAGAGCAGCCCTGCGACCCACACGGCCCAGGCAACCAACACTGCGGAAATCAGCAGCAGCAGCGCCCACAGCTTCGCCTTCCAGTCGCGAGTGCCGGACCATGTGCGCACCAGGTTCCACGCCAGGGCAAGGATCCCGGCGATCAGGGCGATGATCCCGAAAATCTGCAACAGGATCAGCAGCCAGTCCAGGCCGCCGCCGGATACCGCATCCCCCTGCGCCGCAGACGCCAGGAATATGCCCCAGGCCAGGACGACGGCAACAACGGCCAGCACCCCCCAGCGGCTTGCCCGATAAGCCCGCAGATCCGGCCGGGATAGTGACAGCGCAGTGCCGAAATGGCGACGAACGCGCGCGCGGATGGGCCACAACAGGATCGTCAGGACGAGGATACCCAGACCGATACCGGCCGCGGGCAACAGCCAGGCGCCGTTGGCGTACCATGCAGGGCGCGTGAACACCATGAAGGGGGAGAACATGTCGAACGACCAGATATAGGGCTGGCCGTCGCGCAATTTGGCAATCAAACGGTCATTGGTGACCGGGTCCTGCCATGTGAAGGGCGCGACCTCTATCCACTCGCGCGCACCGCCGCCGGGGGTGGTGAGGCCCGGTATGGAGAGTTTGCCATCGGCAGTGACGATAATTTTTGTCTGTCCCAAAAGGCCCAGCAGCGCGGCCCAGTTCGATTCCGACCGGCGCGACACCTGCCAATTTCCCGCCATCAGTGACGCATGTTCAAGCTGCGTCTCTGCATCGAGAGCCGACGGCATGGGCGGACCGGGGAAATAGCGGTCGGCAAAATCGTGGAACAGCGCATAGCGAAGATTGCCGGACGCCCCCTCCCGCCCGGCGCTGTTGAACGACACGTAGAAGCCCGTGTCCTCATCCAGAAAGAGGTGCAGAGACGTGTGAAAATCCGCTGTGTCGCCCAGATGGGCGATGACCTTGCGGCCATTCACGTTGGTTTCGAAGAATCCAAGCTGCATGCGGTTCAGGCCGGGAATGATCGTGGTGGGCGAATCGTGCATCATCTCCACCGTGCGCGGCTGAAGTATCCTTTGCCCGTCCAGTTCACCGTCATTCAGGTGCGCCAGCATGAAGCGGCCCATGTCCACGCCGGGCGATGACAGCGATCCGGCCGGTGCCGGGCCGACAAATTCGAACGACCGCGCCGGTTCGCTGGCACGCGAATAACCCTTTGACATCAGAGGCTCCAGCTCCGACGGCAGGGGCTGGCGGAACGTCGAGCGCGTCATGCGCAGCGGCGCAAAGATATGACGCTCTATATAGTCGTCGAACGGTTCGCCGGACACCCGCTGAACAATATAACCGGCAAGCGAAGTCGCATAATTCGAATAAGCGGGCGTGGTGCCGGGTGAGAAAATCCGCTCCGGAATCCACGCCTTCAGCAGTTCATCATATGCGGGCACCAGATCGCCATCGCGCATGATGACGGCCTTGCCCTGCTCCTCAAAGCCGGCAGTGTGCTGCATGATATTGCGCATGGTGACGGGTTCACCGTCGCGGGCCGGAATCTCGAAATCGAGATAGCGGTTAACATCGGCATCGAGGTCGATTTCGCCGCGCTCGACAAGCTGCATGACGGCGGTCCAGGTAAAGAGCTTCGAAACCGAACCGGGCCGGAACAGCGTGGTTTCCGGGTCTACAGGCCGACGCGCCGCGACATCCGAATAGCCATAGCCACGCTCTGCTAGGAACTCGCCATCCTTCACCACGACCACCACGGCGCCAGCGATATCCGCGCTTTTCAACGCATATTCCATATAGCCGTCCAGCCACGTCACGAGGTCATCGCGCGTAAGCGGATGCGCACCGTCGCGGGTGCTTGAGGTGCTGGCCGACCGCGCGGCATCTGCTGCACTGGCGGCGCTGTCCGCAGCGTCGAGAGCGGCGGCGGGGGAGTCCCCGCCGGGGCCAGGTGCAGGCGCAGGCTGAGCCTGCTGCACTTGCGGTTCCTGAGCGACCTGCCCCGACACATTCGTCGAGAACGGCAACAGGCAGGCAGCCGCTGCAATGGTCCATGAAAGCATTTGTTTCATCGTCTTCCCCCGTCCAATGAAATTTGCGTCGCAACGCATAGCGCGTATTGGCCCTTCTCAAAACAGCAAATTATTTTCGCCCGGGAGACGCAATGTCTTGCCCGCTTCCCGTTGCAAGCCGCCGTCACCGGGTGCACTAGGCCCGCAAGACGAGCATCAGGGAAGGACGTCCATGCTGAAGATTTTTGACGAGCGCCAATTGCTTCATGCGCCGCTGAGAGAATTGCACAATGGCGACTGGGCGCCGTTCAGTGAAACGCCGCAACGCGCGCGAGATATCGTGGCGAGCTTAGGAGCCACCCAAACGCCACGGGATTTTGGCGAAGACCCGATCCGCGCGGTCCACGATGGCGATTATGTCGATTTCCTGAAAGCGGCACATGCAGACTGGCGGGCAAGCGGCAGAACGGGCGACGCGATCGGCTATACCTTTCCCGTGGTGGGGCGGCGTCCGCTGGACCTGACGCGGATCGATGCCCGCATCGGCGCCTATTCCTTCGACGCCGCAACGCCGATTGCAGAGGGGACGTGGGAGACCGTCTATTGGTCGGCGCAATGCGCCCTGACCGCGTGCGACCAACTGCTGACCGAGCCCGACAGAAAGACGGTCTTTGCCCTGTGCCGACCGCCGGGCCACCATGCCGGGCGCGATTATATGGGCGGATATTGCTATCTGAACAATGTGGCCATTGCGGCGCAGCATGCGCGCGGCCAGCATTCCCGCCGGGTGGCGATCCTGGATGTGGATTATCACCATGGCAATGGTACGCAGGACATCTTCTACCGCGACAAGGACGTGTTCTTTGCCTCGATCCATGCCGATCCGAAGACGGACTATCCGTTTTACTGGGGCCACGAGGATGAAACCGGCGAGGGGCCGGGTGAGGGCACGACGCTGAACCTGCCGCTGCCACAGGGTACGGCATGGAGCAGTTACAAGACCGCGCTGGCGCGTGCGCTGTCCGCCATCACGGAATGGGGGGCCGATTTCCTGATCCTGTCATTCGGGGCAGATACCTATGCCGAGGATCCGATTTCCCATTTCCAACTGCAGACGGCCGATTTCCAGAGGATGGGCGCTGACATCGCGGCACTGAAACTGCCGACGCTGATCGTGATGGAGGGTGGTTATGCGGTCGGCGATCTGGGCAAAAACGTCGATTCGTTTCTGTTGGGGATCGAGCGCGAAGCGTAAAAGGCGACACCATTCCGGCGGTGTCCCCAAGCCCTGATCCGGCGAAGCGGACACCCCGACGCTCGGGCCGAACCGGACAAAACGCACACTCAGCGCGCGCGCGTGAGACGCGCACGATCATTCGTCATCAATGAGAAAGACCTCTGCCCGCCCGGCGGCTACGTCTCCGCCAACACCCCGTGGAAAATCGCGCCTTAAATCCTATTATTCAAAATAATTTAGACGGACCCCGTGTCGATTTTCCCTGCTGCGTGTCATCGGGACCACAGATCTGTGCGGTTGGTGTCCGGTTCCCCGTGTCCACTTCCCTTCAGGCGCAATAGGTGGCTTCAAACCAGAAGCTGCTCGATCCTGACGGGAAGGTCGCGGATACGCACACCCGTCGCGTGATAGACCGCGTCGGTGATTGCTGCCGCCGTCCCGACATTGGCGAGTTCGCCAATACCCTTGACGCCGAGAACGTTAATCTCGTCGTCCTGCTCCGGCACCATGATGATATCGACCTGCGGAATGTCGGCGTTGGTCGCGACAAGATATTCGGCGATATTGTCATTGACGTAGCGGCCACGCAGCCGGTCCATCTCAGTCGCCTCCAGCAGGGCGGAGCCCATGCCCCAGATCATGCCGCCGAGATACTGGCTGTGCGCCGTACGGGGGTTCATGATGTGGCCAGCGGCAAATGCGCCGGTCATGCGGGGAACGCGGATTTCGCGCGTTCGCTCATTGATGCGAACCTCCACCATTTCGGCGCCGAAGGCGAACATGGTGCGATCTTCTCCCGCGCCGCCGGCGAACGGCACGCCGCCCTCGTAAAGCGTCTTGGCCTGTTTCGGATCCATGCCAGCGGGGGTCCATTCGGCATATTCGATAAGCGCATTGGAGCCGATGCGATCGAAGGCGGCCCGGCGATCTTCGTCCGACATCGGTCCGGATGCCGACATTTTCGCAAGCAGTTGATCGCATGCCTTTGCCACCGCCGACGTCACGCTGGCCGTGGTCACGGAACCGCCGGACACGGGGCCGGGCGGCAGGTCGCTGTCGCCACACTGAACGATAATGCGGCGAGGATCGATGCCCAGCCTTTCGCCGACAGTCTGGCCGATGATGGTATACGCACCGGTTCCTACATCGTGGGCGGCAACCTCTACCTTCGCGCCCCCATTGGCATTCAGGGTTACGCGCGCGGTGGCAGGCGTCATGGAGGTGGGATAGGTCGCCATGGAGCAGCCCCAGCCGATCAGCCAATCGCCGTCGCGCATCGATCTGGGCGCAGGCGTGCGCCGCGACCAGCCGAAAGACGCCGCAGCCTCGTCGAAACATTCGTTCAGGGAGCGGCTGGTATAAGGTGCGCCGTTGACGGGATTGACGCGCGTGTCGTTCAGTTTTCGAAACGCCACCGGGTCCATGCCGGCCTTTTCCGCGAGTTCGTTCATGGCGCTTTCCAGCGCATAGATGACCGGCACCTCTGGCGGCGACCGCATGAAGACGGGGACGTTGCGGTCCCCGCGCGAGAGGAACATGTCGCCGCCAACCGCCTTGAACGCGTACATGGCGGCTGAATTTTCCAGGCCACCATTATGATAGGGGTCGAGAAGAGACGTGAATTCGTCAAGCTCGTGGCTGTACCCGGTCAGCCTGCCCTCCGCGTCGCAGCCGAGCCGTACCTTGCTTTTCGTTTCCTGACGATATCCTGCAATTGTAAAGCATTGGTCGCGCGTGGGGACGAGCTTCACCGGCCTGCCGAGTTGCTTTGCGGCCAAGGCGACGAGGGGCGTGCGGTGCCCGATGGCGGCCTTTGCCCCGAAGGCGCCGCCGACGAAGGGCGAGACATAATGAACATTGTCGGGATCGATGCCGAGCTGCTTGGCAAGTCCGACCTTGGCGCCCCAAACGAACTGGCTGGGCTCGTGCAGGGTGAGGCGATCCCCCTCCCAAAAGGCGGTGGTGGTGAACATTTCGATCGTATTATGGTGTTGAACAGGCGTCGAATATTCCGCCTCTACAACATGTGTGGAACCGGCAAGTGCCGCCTCTACATCGCCGAGGGTGGGGCCGCCGCCGCGCCCGACGACTTCCTTCGTCGTCTTGCGCACCACGCCGGGCGAACCAAAAGTCGTGGCGGGGCGGCCTTCATTATAGGATATGTCGAGCTTACGCCCCGCCTCCCGCGCAGCCTCAAAGGTTTCGGCGACAATCAGGGCGACGATCTGCCCATCATGCGCGATTTCCGGCCCGCCGAGGGGCTCCTGGCTGGTAAGGCCGATGCCGCCCGTCGAGAACGTCTTCATCGGCTGCAAGGGTGGCCGGTTTTCATGCGTCATGATCATCAGGACGCCGGGCACGGCCTTTGCCGCGCTGTCGTCGATCGCGGTGATCGTGCCCTTTGCGATGGCACTGGTGACCAGCCAGCCATGGGCCGGCTTTCCGGGAACAGCGAGGTCGTCGCCATATATCTTGCCGCCGGTTACCTTCTGCCGCGCCTCATAACGGGCGATCGGCTTGCCGGCATTCGCCATGGTGGGGGCGGCGGTGTTCGTAACATCTGCCATGATCAGGCCTCCATCCCGGCGGTGTCCATCAGGGCGCGCACCAATGTGCGTTTGCCGAGTTCCACCTTATACGCATTATGTTCCAATGTGTTGGCACCTGCGAAGGCCGCCTCTGCCGCCTGTTGGGCAGTGTCCTCGCTCAACGCCGCATTTTTGAGAACGGCCTCTGCCGCCGTCGCGCGCCACGGAACCGTAGCGACGCCGCCAAGTCCGATGCGCACGTCCGAGACGGCATCGCCATCCATCCGCAAAGCGACCGCCGCACTGGTAAGCGCGAACGCATAGGATTCGCGATCCCGGATCTTCAGATATTTCGACCTGGCCCAGTCGGCATCCGGAATCACGAAGGCAGTGATGAGATCACCCGCCGCAAGGGTGGTTTCGACATCCGGGCGATTGCCCGGCTGCCGGTGCAGGGTGGCGAAAGGAACGGATTTGGGACCATCCTTTCCAAGGATCTCTACAACCGCATCGAGGGCGATCAGCGCCTGCGCCCAGTCACCCGGATAGGTTGCGATGCAGGCGTCCGACGTGCCCAGAATGGCGTGATGACGGTTTGACCCGTCCAGGGCTGCGCAACCAGATCCTGGCGCGCGCTTGTTGCACTGATCGTAGGACGTGTCGCGATAATAGGAGCAGCGCGTCATCTGCAGCACATTGCCACCGAGGCGCGCCATATTGCGAAGCTGCGCCGATGCGGCCAGCCAGAGAGAGTCGGTCAGCACCGGGCACGACCGGCGAACTCCCTCGTCACCCGCGAGTGCGGCCATGGTGACCATGGAGCCGATGCGGAGTGCCTTTCCGTTGCGTTCGATCCGGGTCATCCGCGGCTCTTTGAGCGCGGAGATGTCGATCAGCCGTTCCGGCCGCCACACGTCCAGCTTCATCAAATCGATCAGCGTCGTTCCGCCTGCATGATATTTCGAACCCGCATCCGCAGAGGATACTGCCCGCGCGGGGCTTGCTGCGCGTTCATATTGAAACGGGCGCATCAGGCGTCTCCCATTTGCGGCGCGGCCTGCTTCACGGCGGCAACGATATTGGGATAGGCGGCGCAGCGGCACAGATTGCCGGACATATATTCGCGGATCTCGGCGTCGCTGCCGGTATGCCCCTCCTTTACGAGGGCGACTGCGGACATGATCTGTCCAGGCGTGCAATAACCGCACTGGAACGCGTCATGGTCGATGAAGGCCTGCTGCATCGGATGGAGGGCGTCGCCCTTTGCCAGGCCCTCAATGGTGACGATGTCGGCGCCCTCCACTGTGGCGGCGAGGGTCAGGCAGGACAATTTGCGTTCCCCATCGATGTGGACGGTGCAGGCACCGCACTGACCATGGTCGCAGCCCTTCTTCGTGCCGGTAAGTTCGAAATCGTGGCGCAACGTATCGAGCAAAGTCGCGCGAGTATCGACGGAGACGTCCCGCGTCTGGCCGTTGACGGAGAGGGAGACAGGGATACGCGACACGGCGGCCGCCGCCCGAGGCTCGCCATCCTGTGCAGCGCGGACATTGGTGGCGAGCATGGCGCCGACACCGCCGGCGAGCGCGCTTCCCTTCAGGACGGAGCGTCGGTCTGGACCCGCCTTCTTGATATCATCCGCCATTGTTCGCAGCCCCCTTCGATATGCACTCTGCCTAGGATGCCATCCCTGGATGACAAAACAAATACGCCGGAGGTGCGGCAGTGTTCCCGCCGTCCCCTGCGTTCCAGCGCCGCACCTATCTGTCGCCGACGCTGATGGGCGTCACCATGCGGCGATATTCGTCGGTCAGAACCTCCCGCCCGATAGGAGGCGCGGAGCGCGCCGGGCAATCGACACGCTGGCACAGACGGCACGCCACGCCGATGGGTGTTGCACGCGCGGCCCCTTGCGGATCGTCGTCGGCGTAGATCAGCCTTTTCGCCTGATCCTCCGCGCAACCCAGCGCGACAGCCCGCTCGACACGGGGAACGTGATGACCCGCGCCGCCGGATGTGACGGTGCGCGCGATCGAGAAGAAGCGTTTGCCGTCGGGCAGCTCCAGCCATTGCGTCATGACTTCGCGCGGACGCTGAAAACTGGTGTGAAGGTTCCACAGCGGACAGGCGCCGCCATGGCGCGCAAAGGGAAATCCGGCACCGTCCAGCCGCTTCGACACGTTCCCCGCCGGGTCGACCCGTATGAAGAAGAAGGCGACCCCCTCCTCCCCCGGACGCTGAAGTGTGGTCAGGCGGTGCGCGGTCTGTTCGAAACTGGTCGAGAAGAGGCGGGCCAGCGCCTCCACATCATAGCGGCGACGCTCCACCTCCTGCCGGAAGGGCTCATAGGGCATCAGCAGCGCCGCAGCCGCGTAATTGGCGAGCGCCCGGCGCGCCAGCCGCTCCGCAGTGCCGCCCTGGAAATGATTTCCCAGCAGGCGGGTGATGTCGTCCTGCAATTCCAGATAGACGATTTGCAGCGCCGTCTGAAATGCCTGGGTGGCGCCGTCCATATTGTCAGCCAGCATCAATTGCTGCCGGTGCCGGTCGAAACGGCGCAGCGATCCGACCAGCACATCCGCTGGCAGGCGGCGCACGCGAACGCCGTGGCGCGACTGAAGATAGGCGGCGAACCCCTCCCGCCCTCCCGTCCTTTCGGCAAGTGCGGTCGCGGCATTTTCAAGGGCAGGAAAATGGTTGCGGGCCGCCGCCAGAAACTCGCGGACGGCAAAAACCGGATCGGGACCGCCGCCGCCATCCTCTCGCGCGGCGGCATCGGCGAGGGCAAGCTGGCCCTTGCTGTAGGAGGAATAGAGCCGCAGCATCGCCTCCGATATGCCGGGATAGCTGGCGGCAAGGTCCTCCAGCTCCAAAGGCGGAATATCTATCCCCTCGAACAGCGGATCCTTTAGCGCGCCCTCAAGCTGGGTGCGGTGACTGTCGCTGTCGGCATCCGATAATTCGGCAATGTCGATGCGGTAGACCTGCGCCAGCCGCATCAAGAGGTCCGCGGTCGTCGGGCGCTGATTGCGTTCCAGGAGAGTGACATAGGAGGCCGACACCTCGAGATCGGCGGCCATTTCTGCCTGTGTCAGGCCAAGTTCGCGCCGCAAACGGCGAAGGCGCGGGCCGAGATAAACCGATCTTTTCTTTACCATGACAATCGCTCCTGTCACATCATTACAACATGACAAAAGCAGCTTGTAAAGTCTTACAGCATGACTCTGGCGGCCCTTACGCGAGCAGGCACCGGCGGGGTATTCAGGCGACAATCAGAAAGCGAGGAAGCCGAATGTCCTACAATACCGAAATCACCAACGCCCAGAATCTGGTACAGCCGCACAATGACTGGACCCAGATCGAAGGCGAGGCGGTCGCCCGCATGCGCCTGCAGAACCGGTTTCAGACCGGGCTCGACATTGCCCGCTACACCGCGAAGATCATGCGCGAGGATATGGCGTCCTATGATGCCGATCCGGCGAATTACACGCAGTCGCTGGGCTGCTGGCACGGGTTCATCGGCCAGCAGAAGATGATCGCCATCAAGAAGCATTTCGGGTCCACCAAGAGCCGCTATCTTTACCTGTCCGGCTGGATGGTTGCGGCGCTGCGCAGCGAATTCGGCCCCCTGCCCGACCAGTCCATGCACGAAAAGACGAGCGTGCCCGCCCTGATCGAGGAACTGTACACGTTCCTGCGCCAGGCCGATGCGCGCGAACTGGGCGGTCTGTTCCGCGACCTGGACGCTGCCCGCTCCTCAGGCGACGAGGTGAAGGCCCGCGATCTGCAGAACAAGATCGACAATTTCGAAACGCACGTCGTGCCGATCATCGCCGATATCGATGCCGGCTTTGGCAATGCAGAGGCAACCTATCTGCTGGCAAAGAAGATGATCGAGGCAGGTGCCTGCGCTCTTCAGATCGAAAACCAGGTGTCCGACGAAAAGCAGTGCGGCCATCAGGACGGCAAGGTCACCGTTCCGCACGAGGACTTCCTGCAGAAGATCCGCGCCATCCGCTATGCGTTCCTGGAGCTGGGTGTCGAGGATGGCGTTATCGTCGCGCGCACGGACTCGCTGGGCGCAGGCCTGACGAAGCAGATCGCCTATGTGAAGGAAGAGGGCGATCTGGGCGACCAGTATAACGCGTTCCTAGACTGCGAAGAGGTAGATGGCGCGGGCCAGCCGGGCGATGTCCTGATCAACCGCGACGGAAAACTGATGCGTCCAAAGCGTTTGCCGTCGAACCTGTATCAGTTCCGTGCCGGTACCGGTGCCGATCGCTGCGTGCTGGACTGCATCACCAGCCTGCAGAATGGCGCTGACCTGCTGTGGATCGAAACGGAGAAGCCGCACATCGAACAGATTGCCGGCATGGTCGATCGCATTCGCGAAGTCGTTCCCAATGCGAAGCTGGTCTACAACAACTCGCCGTCATTCAACTGGACGCTGAATTTCCGTCAGCAGGTCTATGATGCATGGGCCGAGGCCGGAAAGGATGTCGCGGGCTATGATCGCGACAGGTTGATGAGCGTCGATTATGACGGCACCGAGCTGGCGGCAGAAGCCGACGAGCGGATCCGCACCTTCCAGAAGGATGCGGCAAAGCGGGCCGGTATCTTCCACCACCTGATCACACTGCCGACCTATCACACGGCGGCGCTGTCGACGGACAATCTGGCGCGGGAATATTTCGGCGACCAGGCCATGCTGGGCTACGTCAAGAATGTGCAGCGCAAGGAAATCCGCGAGGGGATCGCCTGTGTCCGCCACCAGAATATGGCGGGTTCGGACCTGGGCGACGACCATAAGGAATATTTCGCCGGCGAGGCCGCTCTGAAAGCAGGCGGCGCGCATAACACGATGAACCAGTTCGCCGCCGAATAGGCTTTGGACCTTCCGGGGGTTCGGGAGGTCTGAGGGAAGCCGCTCTTCGCCATATGGCGGGGGGCGGCTTTTTCGTTTCTGGACGATATGGGGCGACGGTCGAATACGACCGCCGCCCCAATATTTGCGCCGAGTGGCCTATCCGGCCGCCGCAGTGTCAGCCGGGCATTTGCCGCCATCGGGCCAGCCGGTCCAGCCGGGGCCGCGCACGACGGTGCCGGGGCTCGCGCCTGTGTGCTCACCATTTTTCAGGACCTGCGTGCCGTTGACGAACACATCGCGGACGCCGGTCGCATATCGGTGCGAATCCTGGAAGGTCGCGTGATCGGAAATCGTGGCCGGGTCGAAGATCACGACATCGGCGAAATTCCCCGGCGCTAGCGTGCCCCGTCCGCGCAAGCCGAGATTTTCCGCAGGGAGCGCCGCCAGCTTGTGAATGGCCTCCTCCAGCGGCAGCGCCTGTTCGTCACGCACATATTTTCCAAGAAGGCGCGCGAAATTGCCATAGGTGCGCGGATGCGTGCTGCTTTCCAGCGCCTCACCCTCAGCCGCAGGAGCGCCCGCGTCGGAACCGAAGCTCATCCACGGCAGCGCCGTCTGGCTGCGGACATTATCCTCCGACATCATGAAATAGGCGGCGCCAACGCCATTGCCGCCCTCGATGACGAGGTCGATGGCGGTCTCTTCCGGGCTTTTGCCGCGCATCGCCGCGACTTCGGCGAGCGTCTTGCCGGCGAGGGGCTTCAACGCCTCTGATTCGAAGTCGACCAGCAAGACGCCCTCCGCGCCGCCTGCGAGGAGAAGCAGGTTTTCCCAATCGTCGCTCGGCTCGCTGATTTCCTTGGCGATACGCGCGCGCAGTTCCGGATCCTTCAGGCGTTCGACCAGCGCGTCGATGCCGCCATCCTGCGCCCAGGGCGGCATGACCGCGTCGAGACCGGTACCGCCCGCCGTATAGGTGTACATGTTCGTTGTGATGCGATTGCCACCAGCACGTGCCGCCTCAACCTTTTCAATAACGGCGGGCAGCTTGTCCCAATTCTTGGTGCCGGCCATTTTCAGATGATAGATTTCCGCAGGCGCGCCGGTCGCCTTTGAAATGCCGATCAGTTCATCCACGGCGGCAAGGATTTCATCGCCTTCCGAACGCATATGGCTGATATACATACCACCGCACTTCGCAGCCTCGCCAACGAGCGCGGTGATTTCCGGCGTCTCGGCATAATTGGCGGGTGCATAGATCAATGCCGAACCGACGCCCAGCGCCCCCTCCTGCATCGCCTGGCGCACCAGACCGCGCATATTGTCCAGCTGCTGCGGAGTAGGGTCGACGTCCTTTTCGCCCATTTCATGAATTCTGAGGGTGGTCGCGCCCACGAAGCTGGCGACGTTCGGGGAGATGCCCTTTTCCTCCAGATGCTCCAGATATTCGCCGAGCGTGGTCCAGTCTACCTGATAGCTGCCATCGGCAGGTGCGGCCGCCGCCTTCATTTCCGGCGACAGCGGCCCCATTGTCCAGCCTTCGCCGAACACCTCCAGCGTCACGCCCTGTTTCAGATCGGACATGGCGCGGCCGTCTGTCAGGAGCGAGCGCGTCGCCCAGCTGAGCATGTTCACGAAGCCCGGGGACACCGCCATTCCAGTGGCATCGACCTCTGTATCGCCCTTGCCATCGACCGCGCCGATCTTGACGATCCGGTCGCCCTCGATCGCCACGTCGCCCTGCACAGGCGCGCCGCCAGTACCGTCGTAGATCGTACCGCCGCGAATGACGACGTCATATTCGCCGCCGGAAGCGAGCGCCTGCGGCGTCTGCGTTCCCGCGTCCGCGCCAGGAGCAGCGGTCGTCGCGCAGGCGGCGAGAAGAGCAAGGGAGGCGAGCGGCACGGCACGCCGACCGACCGACAATGCTGAACTGCGATTTAGAAAAGGTTTCCGGATCATATGCTGGGTCTCCATCCCTGTGGCTTCGATATATTTTCGGAGGCCATCACAGGCTCATCCGGACAGGCAGTTGTCGACGAGCGCCTGAAAACGGGGTCCACCGCGAACCGGGTCCGCGACCGGCATGGCGAGGCGCGCCGCCGTATCCGCCATCCACTGTTCCGCCGCATCGGGCGACATGTCCGCCGTATTGACGCTGATCCCGCCCATGCGGACAGCCGGGTTCGTCCTCCGGGCGAGGGTAAGGTTCAGGTCCATCGCCTCCTGAAGGCTGGGCAGCGCGAAGTCGGGATAACGGATCACACGCGTCCGCTGCGCCTCGTGACAGAGCACCAGAACGTCAGGCTGACTGCCGTGCAGAAGGCCGAGTGATACACCGGCATAAGAGGGATGGAAGAGCGACCCCTGCCCCTCCACAATGTCCCAATGATCGGGGTCCGCATCCGGGCTGAGCGTTTCGGCGGCGCCGGCGAGAAAATCGGAAATAACCGAGTCCATGGGGATGCCGCCGCCCGCGATCATGATGCCGGTCTGGCCGGTCGCGCGGAAATCGCAATCGACGCCCCGCGCCTGAAAAGCCTCTGTGATGGCAAGCGCAGTGTATTTCTTTCCGAGGGCACAATCAGTGCCAACCGTCAGCAGACGCTTTCCGCTGCGTGGGCGGCCGGTGCCGACGGGAAGCCCCGCCGGGGGAATGCGAACGTCGATCAGGCGGCGACCGGTACGCCGGGCGACTTCGCCCAAATTGCCGAGATCGGAGAGGCGGCTGTGCATCCCGCTGATCAGGTCGAGGCCAGCCTCCAGCGCTTCGGCAAGCGCGGCCGTCCATTCTTCGGGAATGATACCGCCCGGATTGGCGATGCCTACCACCATGGAGCGGGCGCCAGCCTTTTGCGCCTCAACCGGCGTCATCTGAGTCAATCCCGTCGTCGCATGCCCGCCCGGCAGGCGATATTCACCGACGCATTTATCCTTTGCCCAGTCGCGCAGACCATAGGCCGTCTTTGCAAAGGAAGGATCGGCATCGCCGAGAAACAGGAGATAGGGGTATGGCAGCACCATACCGGCAGGGGCGGATTGCGTTTCAGTCGTTCCGGCGAGACTGCCCAAAAGATGCCCCCTTCCCTGCAGGTTTTTCGTGTTCAGGTCGAATATGTCCTGCCCTGAAAACTGTCAAACCTTCATCTGAGATGCGGTTGTACGCCGAAACGCTGTGTGATCAGGCGCCGCACCGGATGATCGAACGCCAGGAGAACGAGGCCGGCAACCCAGGCAATACCCGTCAACATCGCGAAAAAAGCGGCGTGTGAAAGATCGCTCCAGAAGCTGCCGACATATCCGGCGGTAAGACCGCCCGTGAAACTGGCAAGAAACCACGCCGCGACCGTGCTGGCCCCGAATTTCGGCGGCGCCAGCCTGGCAAAGAGGCCAAGGCCGTTGGGCAGGATATGCAGTTCGCCAAAAGTGAAGATCAGAAAGAACAGCGCCAGCCACAACCAGCTGGCCTGTCCCACGGGCACCAGCAGCGATGCCAGCGAGAGCACCGCATAGCCGATGCCGACGATCCCGGCACCGATGGCCATTTTCTGGACCGGGGAATGTTCCTTCCCCAAATCGGCCCGGCGGCGCCAATGGGCCAGCAGCATGGGCGTCAGCAGAATGACGAGCATGGGGTTCAGCGACTGGAACCAGGTCATCGGGATTTCGAAGCCGCCCACCATGCGATCGATGCCGGTATCGGCCCACAGGGCAACGGTGTTGCCGACCTGTTCATAGGCACCGCGAAAGATCGTCACTGCGAAGAGCAGGCCGGTCAGCAGCAAATAGGTTTCCCTGAAGCTTTCGGCGGGGGGTGGCGGCGTGTTCGCAGGCGCGATCTTCTCCCGCTGTTCCTGAGGCAGGTAACGTTGTCCGTACAGATAGATGGCGAGGCCGATAACCATGCCGATGCCGGCGGCACCGAAACCATAATGCCAGCCGTAAAACTCCCCCAGCGTGCCGCAGATGAGCGGCGCCAGAAAGCCGCCGATATTCACGCCGACATAATAGACATTATAGGCCCAGGGGCGGCGCGGATCGTCCGGGCCGTAAAGGTCGTTGATCTGGCTGGGCAGGCTGGGCAGGAAAAATCCATTGCCGAGCGCGATAGTACCGAGCGCGACATAGAGGAGCGGTTCGAAGGCCATCATGAAATGGCCCGCCGCCATGATGCTGCCGCCCAGGATGACGGCGCGCTTCTTCCCCAGCCAGCGATCGGCGATGATGCCGCCGAAGATCGGCGTGAAATAGGCGAAGGCGGTGTAGGTGCCGTAGACGTAGGACGACACCTCCTGCTCGAACAGCAGCTCCTTCGTCATGTAATAGACAAGGAGCGCGCGCATCCCATAATAGGAGAACTGTTCCCACATATTCGTCAGGAACAGGATGGTCAGCCCGCGCGGCTGACCGAACCAGGTTCGAGTATCAGGCCTCACGCGCCCCTGCCCCCTCGCGGACACGGAACACGCCTGACGCGGGCGCGCGACGACAATCCGGCCTGCATTGTTTCACGCTCCCCCGGGTACTGGCGTACCGCTTATAGCGCGGAGTTCCGTCTTTTACATCTGTTGTGCGCCGGGCATCCAGCGGCCCGACAGCGTACCCCAGTCATCCTCTTCGATCAGCAGCTGCGGCGCCGCCGCACCATCCGCTCCGCCGTCTGTGGTGATGGTGACGCGGCGAAGATCACCGTCCGGATTGCTGATTATGGCGGTCAGGCTGCTCCACTGGTCGGCGGTTTGCAGCACGCCCAGCTGATAGGGACTCCAGACCTCACCGGAGCCGTCGACGAGCCGTAGCGAACCGGTCGCATAGCGGCTGTTGCCATCCTGGCGAATATCCATGGTGATTTCGAAGCCTTCGCCGCCGCTGGTGACGCTGCCGCCGCCGGAAAGGCTGCGCTCGTCGGTATAGGCGTTCATCGGGCGGGTCGGCATATGTTCACTGCGCAGGACGACTTCGCCGCCTTGTGCGCCCGTCGCCTCTCCGTTCGAGAGCGCGAGGGCGCCGTTGACGAAAACGTCGCGGATGCCGACGGACGGTTTCGTCGGATCTTCATAGGTCGCATGATCGATGATAGTATTCGGATCGAACACAGTCACGTCGGCGCGCATGCCGGGGGCGAGATAGCCACGTTCCGTCATGCCGATGATCGTCGCCGGCAGGGCAGTCATCTTCCGAATGGCATCCTCCATGCTGAGCGCTTTCTCATCGCGCACATAATGGCCGAGGACGCGCGGGAATGAGCCCCAGCCGCGCGGATGCCCCTTCTTCTCAAGGGAGGCGCCACAGTCACACGCCATGGCGCTGTTTTCATATTGCATGAAGTCGATGACGTCCTCGTCCTTGCCGAAGCGAAGAATTGCAGCGTGCTCCTGATCCTCCAGCAGGCGAAGGACTGCCTCGCCGGGGCGGACATTCATTTCGTCGATCACGTCGGTCAGTTCGCGGCCCATCTGGAACAGATAGACGCCGCCGGGGCCGTCAAACCGCTGCGCCATCGCCCGCTCTACCTCTTCGATGATGCGCGCGCGGGTTTCGGGATCGGCGAACCGCTGCAGCATCGCCTCCCGCCCGCCGGCGAGGGCCCATCCGGGTACGTTCAGCGACGAAAGACCGCTGAGGCCGGCAGTGTAGGGATAAATATCGGTGGCGGCATATTTGTCGCCCGCATTCGCCTGGCGCAGCATATCTAGGACGGCGGGGGTATTGCCCTGCTCCGCCCCTTGCGTCTTCATATGCGTGATGACGGGCGTCAGGCCGGCCTGCTCCGCAATGGCAATGGTTTCCGTCATCCCTTTGAAGGAGCTGTAACCCTCCTCTGGCCGGATGCGGTCGTGATTGGGAAAGTTGGTGCGCCACTTGCCCGCGACGGAGACGATATCGACGACCTGATCGGCATCGGCGAAATAAGCGGGCTTGTAATCGAGGCCAGAGGCAACCCCCCAGGCGCCGCTTTCCAGATTACCCTCGATCAAGGTGCGCATCGTCTGCACTTCCGCATCCGTGGCACGACGATCATCCTCCCCGACCACCTCCGCCCAGGCGGCGTTGAAGCCGATATAAAGTCCGACATTTTCCGCGAGCCCATTTTCGGCAAAGCCCGCAAGCTGCTTCCTAATGTCCGTGGTGCCATGGCCATCGGCATTGGTGATCTCAGTCGTGACGCCCTGGGTCAGCATGTTAACCGCAGTCGCAACGGCATCCGGCTGGGCGTGGCTGTGAATATTAACGAAACCGGGCGTTACCATCATGCCGCGTGCATCGATGACGTTGGCGGCATTCGCCTCGTCAATGTCGCCCACAGCGACGATATAGCTGTCCTTTATCGCGACATCGCCTTGATAGGCCGCAGCGCCGCTGCCATCGACGATGGTGCCGTTGCTGATCACCGTGTCATAAGCCTGCGCCGCGACGCCAGTCGGAAGCAGGGCCACCGCCCCAAAGGCCGCCGCGGCAACCGCACGGATCGACACTCGCTCAAACTTCATAACCTGCCCCCTCGCTGAGAAATATGTCCCAACATGTCAGGACAATTGAAACCTTGCCAGAGAAAATGTCCTGTTCAGATTGACGGCGCGTGTCTTTTTGACCAGCACTTGGCTCCGCAGACATCGCGAAAGGGGAAATCCGTGACAGCAATATCCGATCATCTTGGAGGCCATGCCTTAAAGGGGAGCCGATTTGGCGCGGCGATCAGGCGGCTGGGCACAGCATTCCTGTTGATGTTCGCCCTTTCGGCGGCGCCCGCCGCGGCACAGCAGGACGGCTATCGCATCTATATTTCCGTCGACATGGAGGGACTGGCCGGTGCGGTCACGCCCAATCAGATTATCGACGACGGCAATGAATATAATGAGTTCCGCCAGATCATGCTGGGCGAGCTGCTGGCGGCGATCAGCGGCGCACGCGAGGCCGGTGCCACCGAATTCGTCATATCGGATTCGCATGGAAGCCTGCAGAACATCCCGCTGGAAGGGTTGCCCGAAGATGTGCTGATCATCCGCGGAGAGCCGCGTCCCCTTTCCATGGTCGAGGGCATCGACAATGGTGAATATGATGGCGCCATGTTCATCGGCTATCATGCCAGCGCATCGAATATGGAAGGTGTTCGCGCGCACACCTTTTCCAGTGCACGACTGTCGGAGGTTAAGCTGAACGGCGTGCCGGCATCGGAGGGCTATATCAACGCCGCGGTTGCGGGCCAGTTCGACGTCCCCGTCATCCTGATCACCGGCGATGATGCGACCATCAAGGAACTGGAGGCCGTCGGCGCAGAAGGCGTCGCCGTAAAGCGCGCGATCGGCTTTCATGCTGCCGAGACGCTGACACCGGCCGCAGCGCGCAAGCAGATTCAGGCGGCAGCCCGTCGCGCCGTGGGAAAGATCGACAGCTATCGGCCGTTCAAGGTGGATACGCCCGCAATCATGGACGTGACGTTCCATTATTATCGGCCCGCCGAAGTGCTGTCATGGCTGCCACAGGTTGAACGAAGCGGCGCGCGCAGCGTGCGTTTCGAAGGCGAGACACCTGCAGACGCGCTGAAACTGCTGGAATTTGCGCTCAGCTATTCGATCGATCTGACACCTTGACCGGGGAAGCATGAGGCGGGTGCAACGCCCGCCCCATGCCTATCAGGCTCTACTTGGTTTCCTCGGCGCCCGTATTCAGATGGTTCCAGTGCAGGAGGGCGTTGAAGCCCAGGAAGTAGCTGCCCTGCGTTTGCGAACGCCAGAAGGGCCGCAGCGCGTACAGCACCATGTGCCCCTGTCCCACCGACACATCGACGACCAGCGGCTTCCCCTTCAGGACGTCGCCGCCACTGAGCAGACCGCTGAGCAACATATTGTCCGTCTGATCGGGCAGTTGCATCACGACGCGCGGTTTTGGCACGGTAAGCGGGCTTTTGGGGCGCGAATGATCTTCCTCGTCGCCGCCTTCACCCTGCGGTTCATTTGCATCAGCGGGCGGCAGTGCCGGCGCGGCGACATAGGGCGCGATTTCAGGTGGATTGACGTTCAGCTCGATCTTCTGGCTGAGGCGATTGCCGGGCGCATTTGGATCGAAATAGGGATTGCGTGCCTGCCGACTGCTCGTGCTGACCTCCAGCAATAGATCGCCGCCGAAATAGATCGGCAGTTCCTCGCCCTTATACCCATAGGTCAGCGGACTTTCCTTGTCGGCGAAAACGCCGCGCATGATCGACCCCTGTGTATAAAGTGACGGCGCCTCGCCGACCGATACGCCGGGCGCGCTGCCGAAATTGGCGAGCATTTCGACGGTGGAGCCATCCCCCAAAAGGGTGCCGCCCGCGCGGACGAACTCCTCCAGAGCCGCCAAGCCGTCGGCGCCCAGCCCGCCCCTGATATCGTCGGCGGAATCGAGCACGCCCAGATTGGGGGTCAGTTCCGATTTCTTATAGGGGATGGGGTCGCCGTCTGTTTTCGGGATTCCGACGATCTGATCGCGCGGCGTGCCGCCGACCGTCGGGTAAATGATCACATCATAACGGTCACGCAGATTTCCCTGCCGCGCCTGCGTGTCGGCGAAATAGGTGTAGGGAATGTCCCATTGATCGAAGGCGATGCGCCACCAGCCTTCGTCCTGTGTCGACATCCAGGAGTGCATGAAGCCGATGCGCGGCGCGACCACCTCATGCGTGGCGACGGAGGGGGCGCGGGAGACCGCCTGCCCGCTTAAGCCAAGCTGGGCCAGCAGGCCGGAAAGCTCCTGGCGGTCGGCACCCGACACGATGAAACTGCCTGCGGCATAGCTGTTGCCGCCAGCCTCGAACGGCGCCTCAGCCGCCTCGATTTTCGCGCCCTTCAGGCGGAAGGGCAAGGCAACCAGCGCATTGTCGCCGCTATGGTTGACGAGAACGACCGGGCCCGAACCGTTGACACCGCCGGGCCGCCGAATTTCATCGGTCAGCAGCGTCATCGGCCGGTCGAGGACCGAGGGGTCCTTAACCGTCTGCAGGTCGACGTTGCGCATATACTGCATCGTCCAGCCCGTATCGTCATAGGGGCGCGGGAAATTGGGCAGATAATTCTGCACCGACAAATACATGTCGACGAGTGTGCGATAGGGCTGATCGGCGCGGATGACATAATCGCCCTGCGCAACCTTCACACCGCCCGCCGTAAAGGCGCGGTCGGCGCGGCTGATCTCGACACCCTGCCGCTGAAGATTGTTCAGCATTTCCGCCGCGTTCAGCGGGGCGTCCTGATCCGCCGGGATAACCCAGGCGTTAATATCGCCCGTTTTGCCCGCGTCGATGGCCTGGCGGTTCTTCGTCCAGTAATTTTCCAGATAAAGCTGCCGGTCGGTGGCGACGCGGTGCAGCGCAAACAGCAGGCCGGACTGCTGTATGTTCACGTTATTGCGCGGACCCCAGGAGATTTCGGGCAGAGGCGGGTTCGGGCGATACCATTCCCGGCTGGTGTCCACCGGTGCCAGTTTCAGTTCCGGTCGCGGGTCCGGCCCATAGCTCTGCACCTCGTAAAAGCGCCCGAGAGAATTATGCGTATTGGCGATCCAGAACAGATAGTTCGGCACCCAGCCATCATAGAAGCCATAGGTCCAGACGCCGGGAACATCCCGCTTCGCCATTTCAGTCAGTTCTGCCTGCGCGATCTGCCACCATTCCTGCGACTGAAGCGGGCTGAGCGAAGGATTATAGGGGCCGGTGCCGGTCGAAACATAAAGATAGGACCGGGATTCATGCAGATCGTGCAGAACGGTGGGGTGCCAATCGAGGACGCCCTTGGTGACGTTTTGCGTCAGCTTCAGCGCCTGTCCCATGCCGTCGCGATTATTGTCGTGGCCGACATATTTGCCCCAATACATGTTCGGCGGGCGAACCTTCCCGGTCTCCTTGCCGTAATAATAATTGTCGACGATCTTCTCTCGCCCATCCACCTCGATGACGGGCGTGATGAAGGTGATGACGTTCTTGCGGATATGATCGATGAAGGGCGTGTCCTCCACCGCCATGCGGTAGGCAAGCTCCAGCAGCATTTCGGGGCCGCCGGTTTCGGATGAATGGATGCCGGCGGTGATCCAGTAAATGGGCTTGCCGTTCTGAATGATCCGGCGCGCGTCTGCCGCGCTGGTGCGGCGCGGATCGCCAAGCGCGGCCAGATCCGCCTTGCGCGCCTCAAGATCGCGCACATCCTCCTCATTGGCGACCACAAGGACGATCTGGTCGCGGCCCTCCTCCGTTTTGCCCAGCGACATGGTGTGGACACGGGGTGAGGTGCGCGCGAGCTCGTAATAATAACGCTCAATATCGGCGGCGTAGGTCAGTTCGCTGGGCGTACCGGGAATGCGACCGAAAAATTCGAGCGGCGACGGCACGCCTGGCGCGACCGGCATATGGTCCGTCAACTCCGTCGTGATGCGGCCATCCGTCAGATATTTGCGGATGAGCGCGGTATATTCCTCGTCCTGCGGCTGTGCGGCAGGCGCGTTATCCGCAACCGGGGATTGGGCGAGGGACGGCCCGACGTTCGCACTCCCCACTGCAAATGCCGTAAGAATTGCCATGCAGCTGCTCATCGAAAGACTTCTGATCCGCACGCGACGGCATTCACCAATTTTCATATCATCTGTCCTTCTCGGGACCCCCTTTGGAGTGCCGACGATTCACCGCGTTCCGGTCCCAGAGGTCCAATCTCAATTGGGACACTTTGTTCGTTCTGGGACAAGAAATGTCAACTCGGGCGAAGCGTGGTTAATACGCCGATCAGAAGCGCGTCATGGATCTGTCACAAAGTTCGCGCCGAATCTTCATGAAAACAGACAGCAAACTGTCATGCGGCTTTCGTAACCCCGCCATCGCACGGCAATTTCGCCGCATCGTGTGGCACCAAAGGGGATACCTGGATCATGTACAGACCGACCTTCGACATTTCTCTCGCTCAGATTTTCGACAGCGGCATCGGTGAGGCAGGATCGGAGGTCGTCGCGACCGAGAATGGTCGGTTCGTCGTCACCAACGGCGCGGAAAACCGCATCGATGTGTTCAGCACCGCCTCCGGCGCGCTGGACCGGTCCATCAACCTCAGCACGGTCACGGACTTTGCGGGTGTGCAGTCGGTCGACATCCGCGACGGCGTCATCGCCGCCGCGATCTCGCGCAGCAGCGGCAACGGCATCATCGCAACATTCGACGCCGACACCGGCGAAGCGCTGGCGCAGTACGAAACCGGCATCCTGCCCGACATGGTCACATTTTCCAAAGACGGCACACGCCTGTTCGTCGCCAATGAAGGCGAGCGCGGCGACCTGCCGAACCCAGAGGACGACATGGCCCCCGGTACCATTTCCGTCATCAATCTGGCGGACGGCGAAGTGCAGAGCTTCGGCTTTGAAGCCTATGACGACATGAACGGCGACGACGTGTTCGATGAAGACGATCTGGCGCTGCTGCGCGATATGGGGATCCGCACCTTTCCGGATTCCCGTCCTTCACTGGATTTCGAGCCGGAATATATCGCCGAGGGCGCCGACGGTAATCTCTATGTGACGCTGCAAGAGGCCAATGCAGTCGCCGTGTTCGACATGGAAACGATGGAGTTCACCAACATCTTCAGCGCCGGTGCGGTTGACCATTCCCTGCCCGGCAACGGCATCGATCCTTCCGACCGCAACAGCGGCATCGACATTCGCACCATCCCCGTCATGGGCCTACGCATGCCCGATTCCATCACCACGGTGGAAATTGACGGAGAAACCTATTTCCTGACCGCAAACGAGGGCGACAGCCGCGATTTCGAGGAAGTCCGCATCAAGGACGTCACCCTCGATCCCACGGCATTCCCGAACGCGGCCGCATTGCAGGAAGACGACCAGCTTGGCCGCCTGACCATATCGGGCGTTGATGGCGATGTGGACAATGATGGTGATTATGACGTGCTGTACGTCTATGGCAGCCGCTCGTTCACCATCTTTGACGACGCCGGCAACGTTGTGTTCGATTCGGGCGACGACTTCGAACAGATCATCGCCGCCACCCGTGTCCCCGCCGCGTTCAACAATGACGACTTCGATCCTGCAACGATCGCCGAGGAAGACCTGCTGACCGTCGATGACAACCGGTCCGACGCCAAGGGGCCGGAGCCGGAAGCCATCGCAGTCGGTCAGGTGGGCGACCAGATCTATGCATTTGTCGGCCTGGAGCGCGACAGCGGCATCATGATCTACGACATCACCAATCCGCAGGGTGCAACGTTCGTTAATTACATCGATTCGGCAGCCTATGGGAATTTTGCGCCGGAAATCATCCGCTTCATCCCCGCCGAGGGCTCCGCAAGCGGCGAGGCGCAAATCGCGGTGAGCTATGAAGGATCGGGTACCACGGCCATTTACGACCTGGCCCTGACGCCGGAAGAGCGGGTCGACTATACCCTGCAGCTGCTGCACTTCGGCGACCCCGAAGTCGGCACGCTGGGCACGGACACGGCACCGATGATCGCGGCCATGATCGACGGTTTCGAAGACAGCTTCGTCAATACGCTGATCCTGTCGGCAGGCGACAATTACATCCCCGGCCCCTTCCTGACGGCAGGCTATCTGGAAGGGAATGGCTTCCCCGATATCGAAATCCTGAACGCCATGGGCGTGCAGGCATCGGCCATCGGCAACCATGAATTCGACCTCGGCACTGGCGTCTTCGCCGATGCGGTTGAGGCGGCCATGTTCCCCTATATCTCTGCCAACCTGGACTTTTCCGGCGACAGCGCAACCAGCGGCCTTTTCACCGACACGACCGCGACGTCAGGGCTTGAGCTTGCCTCCGATTTCGCCGGTCGTATTGTTCCGTCGGCGGTTATCGAAGAAGGCGGCGAGCAGATCGGCATCGTCGGCGCGACGACGCAGATCCTGGATGCCATCTCCTCCATCGGTGGAATCGATGTCCTCAGCGGCGGCGCGGATGACATGACGGCACTGGCAGCCATTTTGCAGCCGGTCATCGACGACCTGACCAATCAGGGCGTCAACAAGATCATCCTCGTCTCCCACCTGCAGCAGCTCCAGCTGGAAACGGCACTGGCGCCGCTGCTGGAAGGCGTCGACATCATCGTTGCCGGCGGGTCCAATACCCGCCTCGGCGATGAAAATGACGAAGCGGTTGCCTTCCCCGGCCATGACGCCGAGTTCGTGGGCGACTACCCGATACAGACCGCAGGCGCGGACGGCCGCCCGACGCTGATCGTCAACACGGACAATGAATATACCTATCTGGGCCGCCTCGCCGTCGATTTCGACGCGCAGGGTGTTCTTATCACGGAAACACTGGAAGAGCGGCTGGACGTGAACGGCGCCTATGCCGCCACCATGGAAAACGTCGCGGAAGCCTATGGCATCACCGTGGAAGAGGTGGAGGCCATCGCCTTTGCCGACGGCACCACGAAGGGTGACGCGGTACGTGACGTCATCGCTCCCGTTCAGGAAATCATCGACGATCTGGGTGGCCAGGTATTCGGCTATACCGACGTCTATCTGGACGGATCGCGCGAAAGCGTCCGGGTGGAAGAAACGAACTTCGGCAATTTGACGGCGGACGCCAATGCCGCCGCCCTGCGCAGCCGCGAAGAGCTGGATGACAATGCCGTCATCGTTTCCATCAAGAATGGCGGCGGTATCCGCGCTTCCATCGGCACCTTCTCCAGCCCCGGACCGAATGGCGAGGTGGCTGAACTGCCGCCGCAGCCAGACGGTGCCGTCTCCGCACTCGACATCGGTAATGCGCTGCGCTTCAACAATTCGCTGATCGCGCTCGACATCACGGCCGAAGGCCTGAAGGCAGTGCTGGAGCATGGCGTCGGCGGCATCGCCGGTGCCACGGAAGGTCGGTTCCCGCAGCTCGGCGGTGTCCGCTTCAGCTTCGACCAGACGCTGGAGGTCGGCAGCCGCGTTCGCGACATCGCGCTGGTTGCAGCCGATGGCAGCCTGATCCCGCTTTACGACGACGGCGTTCTCGTCGAAGGCGCGGCAGCGGACATGGCAATCACGCTTGTCACGCTGTCGTTCCTTGCCACAGGCGGTGACGGCTACCCCTTCCTGGATCATGCGAGCAATTTCCGCTTTCTGACGGAAGACGGCACGGCGGCGGCTACGGTCACCGACGGAGAGCTGAGTGCCGAGCCCGACGACATCCTGGGTGAGCAGCAGGCCTTCGCCGACTATCTGGAAGAGTTCCATGGGACGCCCGAGACGGCGTTCGACGAGGAAGATCGCCCCGTCGAGCAGGACACGCGTATCCAGAATTTGGAATATCGCGAAGACACCGTTCTGACCGGCGACGTCGAGCAGATCAGGGGCGGCGACGGTGACGATGCCCTTACCGGCACCGATGGCGACGACCAGATTTTCGCAGGCCTTGGCAATGACAGCATCACGCTTGGGGACGGCGACGATCAGGTGATCGGTACCTTCGCCGAACATCAGGGCGACAGCGTCATCGGCTTCCACATGGGCGATCTGCTGCGTATCCAGGAACCTGACCTCACGTCTTCGGACCTGCGGGTGACGCAGGCAGAGGACGGTTTCCTGATCAGCGGTTCCAACATCGCAGCCGGCGGCATCTTCCTGGAGGGTGAGTTCGATCGGGAAGGTTTCGTGATCGGTCGTCAGGGAGACGAACTGACGGTCGGCGTCGACGACATTATCGACGGTGAGACCCTGACCGAAATGCAGGCAATTTCCGATGATCTGCAAGTCGGCATGGGGGTCGCCTCGCTGTACCTGAACGGCGACAATGCCAGCGACTATACGCTCACGTTCGAAAATGACCTGTCAGTGGCGGACTTCAACAACTCGCTGCTGGCATATGAGATTGACGGCGACGGAAACATCGTCGACGTGACGCTGCTGGCCGCGAATGTGAAGACCGTGGACGGTGCGCTGACGGTAGAGGATATCGACGCCGGCAATGAACTGCACTTCGCAGTGTTGCAGCAGGGTGCCGATATCGACTTCGACGGCGATCTCGCCATCGACACCAGCTCTGGCGAGGCGGTACTGACGGTGGATGGCAGCGCCATCGAACGCGCGCTGTTGGTCAGCCACGACGCCGACCTGAACGTCACCGGTCTGGATCACGTCCTGTCCGGCACGACGGGCACGGCCGAGAATGACGTGCGCATCGCCTTTGAGGACCAGACGGTCAACATCGATGCCGATTATCAGGACATCGTGTTCACAGTCGAGGCGATGGAGCCAGCGATGCCCGCCGTCCTGTAAGCACACAAAAATGGGGCGGCGGCGAGCTGGATCAGCTTCGTCGCCGCCCTTTTTGTTGGCAGCTTACAGGCCTTCGGCCCCATGCCCCGCACCCTGCAGCCGATGGAACGGGTAGCGCGCGCGCCTGTTGTTGACGCTGCGGCATGCTATCCTACCAGCAGGAAAAACCTCTTATCAGGCGGTCATGGCCGCGCTGAGGATCGCCTGCACGGCCGGCGTAGCGCTTTCGAGGTCACCGCTATTGGTTGTGACGCACGCAACGCGGTTGCTTTCGCGATGAAACGCAGTCTCCGCATACCATTTCCGGTTTGAGCCATTGTGCCAGAGAGACCCGTCGGGGCGGACCAGCCACCCCATCGCATAGTCGGCGGTAAAAGGCGGTGTGTGGAGGACCTGCCAATTTTGCGGAGTGAGGAACGATTCTAAACCATAGCAATGCACGTTCAGATAAGCGATCAGATCGGTGACCGACATGTGCGCCAAGCCAGCCGGTCCATAAACGCCAGGCAGATCCGCCGGATTGTCAGCATCGCCGAGGCGCGCGGGCGCCAGCGGGGCACCCTCGCCCTTCGGATCCTCTGCCACTCCGTGCCCCAGCGGTTGATCGAGTTGACCGACCGTTCCCGGAGGACCGAAGCCTGCCGAGCGGAGCTGCAGGGGCGCGAAGATATGCGCCTGCATAAGCGCCTCCCACGGCTCCCCATAGACAGTTTCCAGCATGACCGCCGCAGTGACATAGCCGGTATTGGAATAAAGCCATTTTTCGCCCGGCGCTGCTATGGGATCCTGCTCCAAAGCCCAGGCGGACAGCCGCCTGCGTTCCACCATCAGATTGGGTTCGTCCGTTGCATAGCCGTCAACCGGCGTCTCGCCGGTCAAACCGGCATGATGACTGCACAGGTGGCGGAAGTTCACCGCCCTGTACGGCTCCTTCATCGTCCCTATGGCATCGCCAAGTATCTCTCCTACGGTGGTATCCCAGCCGACCTTGCCCTGCTCCACCGCCCGCGCGACGAGCGTGGACGTCATCGATTTCGTATTCGATCCGATATGCCACAGGTCGCTGTCGGTTACCGGACGCGTAGCGTCGGCGGATCGCAGCCCATCCGAAATGATCGTCGGCTGCGCACCGGCGCTGGAATAGGCCGCGCTGATCGCCGGGATCCCCGCCGATTCGCGTATCCGGACAAGAGTCGAAGGCGTGAACTCTGGCACCCTGGCGGTAATGACCTCGCCATTCTGGGCAAGGGAGCGAGTGCCAGACCCCAACAGGCCCGCCACGGCCAGCATCTGCGCGAGATGTTCTCGCCTGTTTTGGTACATGATGTCCCCCAATGTGTGCTCCTGCCAGCGGCAAAATCTATTCTTGGACGTAATCATGCCCCAGTGCAAGATAGGTCTGCCGGCGCTGCACCAGCCCGTCCTGATTAAATTGCCAGAAATCTGCAAATCGAACTTCTCGAGGATCGCCGGAGGCACCGTGGCCGCGAAACTCGCCAACAGCGACCGCACTGTCGCCATCCGACCAGATGCGCTGCACCGAATGCAGACCCCGAATTTGCCGCTCCTCCCTGAAGAAACGGGAGATCGCCGCGACACCCGAATAGACGGCGCCCGCGCGTTCGTAGACCGCATCGGCCGCGAACAGCGCCAGAACCCAGTCCAAGTCCAGCCTGTCGATATGCGGATAGTAGGAAGCGACGACCGTTCGATTGTCGGGATCCTGCGAAAGCGCGCGCATGCTGCGACTCCTCTACCAGATGGTGCGCAGTAATAATGCCTTTGCCATGAGGTAAATTCATCTATTTAAAAGATGCAGTAATACGTATATCGGGTACTGTTATTATCCAATAGCGGGCAAATTCAGATGAAAATACCTTTAGATGCCACGGACCGCGCCATTCTGTCGGCGCTGCAGGAAGACGGTTCCTTATCCATCAGCGAGCTTGCGAACCGACTGGGCATGACCCCGCCGCCGTGCTGGCGTCGCGTCCGGCGCCTTCGCGACGAAGGCGTGCTGGAGCGGCAGGTGTGGATGGTGAACCCCGCCTCGATAGGATTGGATTTGATCCTTTATGCTACCGTACGGCTGAGCGCCCACGATGCGGAGGCCACGCGCCGATTCCAGGACGAGGTTAAAGCTTGGCCAGAAGTCTTGGAATGCTACGTTCTGCTGGGCGCTATTGACGTTTTGATAAAGATCGCCGTGCCAAGCATCCGCTATTACGAGGAGTTCTTCTTTCAGAAATTTTCACAGCTGCCCGGCGTACGCGAGGTGAATTCCAGTGTGGTGGTCAGCGAGATAAAGAACACAACAAGCCTGCCGATTCCCGCAAATTGACGCGACAGCACTGTCCGAAACCGAACGCCAGGCGTGCGAATCCGGACAGTGGAGCAGAACAAGGCCAGGTTTTCGGAGAAAGGATAGTTGGCACGAGCCTTGCGTCGCGTCGGCCATGAACAATGGCACCGGACCGAAAGAATCTTGGCCCCTGGCAGTTTCCGCCAAGTGCATGGAGGCCCGAGCCGGAATCGAACCGGCGTACACGGATTTGCAGTCCGCTGCGTCACCACTCCGCCATCGGGCCTCAAGCAGTTGTGGAGGCCGCGGCAACTATCAGCGACGCTTGGCGAGCGCAACCGAAAGGCTTAGAGGGTCGCCAATCTCGGGGCTTGCGGCTCCGGTGTATTATCTGCATAAGTCACCCCGACAATTCAAGGTGAGGATGATCCGTGATGGAGCCTGATTTCGCGAAAATGCGCACCCACATGATCGATTCCCAGTTGCGCCCGAACACCGTTGTGGACCCGGCGCTGATCAAGGCGTTTCGGTCCGTTCCGAGGGAACGCTATGTCCCGGCCGCGATGCGCTCGTTCGCCTATCATGACGAGGATATCGAGATCGCGGACGGCCGTTTTCTGATGGAGCCGCTAACGCTGGGCCGGCTGCTGTCTGCCGCGCGCGTGCGTGCAGGAGAGCGCGTGCTGATCATCGGCGGCGGGACAGGCTATTCCGCCGCGCTGCTTACCGAGATGGGAGCGGACGTCGTCCTTTTAGAGGAGGAAGCCTTTTCCGGCGACATCGTGAAGGGCGACGGGATCAGCGTCTCTCGCGGCCCCTTGTCCGAGGGAGTTTCTGATAGCGCGCCGTACGATCTGGTGCTGATCGAAGGCACTGTAGAACAGGTGCCGGCAGCATTGATCGAGCAGGTCGCAGAGGGCGGCCGCATCGTCGGCGTGGTGGTGGAAGAAGGCGTGGCGCGCGCAGGGCTTGGCAAGGTGTACAGCGGCCATGTCGGATGGTCGTGGTTCTTCGACGCCAATGTACCCGCCCTGCCGGGCTTCAGCAAAAAGCGGGAATTCGTGTTTTGAAGATCAGACTTGCCCTCGCCGCGCTGCTGCTCGCCTCCACCGCAAATGCGGAAACGCTGCGGGAGGCGATGGCGTCTGCCTATGCAACGAATCCCGACATTACGAGTGCGCGTGCCGGCCAGAGGCTGAATGACGAGGAACTCATCCGGTCCAAGCAGGCGATCCGACCGTCCCTGACGGCCAACGGCGTCCTGGATCAGGAAACGTCCGACCCCGGACGGTTCGACGACAGAAGCCGTGCGTTCAACGTGAACCTTCAGCTTTCACAGCCAGTTTACCGCGGCGGCCGTATCCGCAATGACCGCAAATCCGCCGACAGGCAGGTTCTTTCCGGTCGCGAACAGCTTCGCGCGATTGAAAACCAGCTGATCTTCGACACGGTCCAGGCCTATATGAATGTTCTTTCCGACCAGTCGGAAGTCGAATTGACGGAAAACAATGTGCGGGTGCTGGAGCGCCAGTTGCAGGCGTCCAGCGATCGGTTCGAAGTGGGCGACGTGACCCGCACCGACGTGGCCCAGTCGGAAGCCCGGCTTGCCTTGGCCCGCAGCCAGTTCCTTGCTGCGGAAGCCAATCTGGAGGCCAGCCGCAATAATTATGAGCGCGTCGTCGGGCACAGGCCCGAGGATCTGCAGCCGCCGCCGCCGCTGCCCGTTTTGCCGGGTACACCGGCGCAGGCGGTCGATCTTGCATTGGCCGAGAATCCGTTCATCCAGTCCGCGAAACTGGCGGAGGAGGCAGCGCGTTTTCAGGTGCGCTCCGCGCGCGGCGCCCGCCTGCCATCCGTCGATGCCACGCTTGGCATGGGGTACAGTAATTTCCGGGGCATCACCCAGCAGTTCGATCCCGAAACCGGGGGGCGTCTGGATGCGATCTTCAGACAAACCGAATTCACGCAGAATATTGGCGTACAGGCGACGATCCCGCTGTTTTCCAAGGGGCAATTGGGCAGCCAGATCCGCAGCGCGCAGGCGCGTGCGGACCAGTTGCGCGAGGATGCGCTGGCCGCGGAGCGCGATGCCATCGAGACGGTACGCACCGCCTATCAGGACCTGTTGAGCGCCCGCGCAACGATCCGCGCCGCCACCGCCGCAGTGGACGCCAACGATCTGGCCCTGGAGGGCACGCGGGCGGAGCAGACGGTCGGCACCAGAAATATTCTGGACGTGCTGAACGCGGAGCAGGAATTCCTGGATTCGCAGGTGCAGGTGGTTCGTGCCGAACGGAACGCCTATGTCGCAGGCTATGCCCTGCTGGCGGCAATCGGACGCGCGGAGGTGGAACTGCTCGACATCCCCGTCGCCGTCTATAACGCCGAACAATATCTGGATGAGGCGGATGATCGCTGGTTCGACTGGGCAGCGGAATTCGATGCGCAGCCGCTGCGTACCGACGTGCTGGCCCCGACGCCGGATGATACGCTGCCCGCGCCGCGCGATGCGGTTCCGGGCGAGACACCCGGCAATGCCACGCCCCACGACCCCATCCCCGACGCAGATGCGGGACCCAATCAGGGATAAGGTGAAGTCCACCAAGACAAGCGCTAGGCAGAGCGTGACATGACCGATTCCGCGCGCTCTCAACAGTCCATGCAGGACATATTGGCATCGATCCGCTCGATCATCACGAAAGGCGACGAGCAACCCGTTGAACCGCCACGGCCGGGAACGGTCGCCGATGCCTTTGAAAAGCGCGATCCGCCCGACCTGTCAGCCAGCCCCGAGCTGCAGGAACTGGCCCGCATCGTTCGCGACGGCGTCGAAGATGAGGTGTTGTCGGACAAGCGGGAGGACGACACGCCCGCAATACGGGCGCAATCGGCGCAGACGCTGTCGGGGACGGCGGTGCGCGGCTATGAAGGGGCGGACAAGACGCTGGAGGGTCTGGTTGCAGACCTGCTGCGCCCGATGCTGAAATCATGGCTGGACGAGAACCTGCCACCGCTTGTCGAACGGCTGGTCGCCGCAGAGATCAAAAGGCGGACCCGTCCCCCCGGATAAGAGACCCGACGCCCTTCACAGAGTGATCAGCAGGAAGAACCCCATCATAAGGGCAGCCATCGTGCCGAACACGATGACCAGGCGCCGGTCCTTCAGAGGATCCGGACGCTTCCTACCCAAGCTCCGCCTCCCGCTCGTTCGCGACGAGGTCATCGCCCTCCGTATTCGTGCGCGGCGGCAGCCAATCGGGAACGCGAACGCTTAGCCGGACCGAACCAATTTCCATGGGAAGGTCCATCTTTTCCAAACGCAGCAGCGCCATGCCGATCCAGCCATCGGCCGTGTGGGTAAATCCGGTCAGCGTACCGGCAGGCTTTCCGTCTGCGGTGATATCCTGCGATGATCCCGGGTCGTCGGACAGAGTGACCGGCAGAATGCGTTTCCGGACCTTACCGCGATAATTCATCCGGGCGGTATTTTCCTGCCCAACGAAACATCCCTTTGTAAAGTCGACGCCGCCCAGAAGATCGGCACCGGATTCCAGCCACATCAGCTTCTCTTCGCCCAAGGCGATGAAATCGGCGCTGTCGGGAATCCCGATCTGCATGCGGTGGGCGTGATAGTCGTCCAATTCGCCTGTGACGCTTTCAACGGCGCCGAGCCAGCGCTTGCCAAGCGCTGCGGATCGCGGATCGTCCGGCGCGACAAGCAGGCGATCGTTCCAGCCGGCGAAAACCTGCTGGCGACTTTCTGAAATATCGATCTTTCGGCGCAAGCGGTAGCGCCGCAACGCAGCCTCCGCAGCGTCGTAACGCTGGGCTGGCAGATCGAGCAGCACTTCGTCGGCACCGCCTGCGAAAATGACCATGTCCGCGAGATACTTGCCCTGCGCCGTCAGCAGCGCCCCCCAGACGGGCGCGTCCTCCCCGACATTGGCGACGTTATTGGTGACGAGACCGTTCAGGAACGCCACCAGATCTTCCTCTGGCGCGTGCAGACGCATGACTTTGCGGTCGGAAAGGTGAACAAGCATGGGGCGGTCTTAACGTCATCGCGAGGCCGGTTCATCCCCTATGTCGCGTACCCCTGCTTTTTCCGCAGATAGCGGGCCACCTGTTCATCATTTTCACGGGGGCCACCTGCTGCTAATCGCAAGCGAAATAGCCGGGGGAGGATTTGAGTGACTGAGGTGAATGCCACGGATCGCACCATCGATCCGCAACGCGACAGGCTTGTCATTACCGCGTCCTCAGTTGGAACTGTTTTCGAATGGTATGATTTCTTTGTGTACGGCACGCTTGCCGCCCTGCTGGGGCGCCTGTTTTTCGCGCAGGTGGAGTCGGAAAGCCTTTCCTTCCTTCTCAGCCTCGCCACCTTTGCCGTCGGGTTCATCGTCCGGCCGATAGGCGCCGCCGTTTTCGGATATCTGGGCGACCGCGTCGGGCGAAAATACACGTTTCTTGTCACGATCAGCCTGATGGGCCTGGCCACCGCCGCGATCGGCTTGCTGCCTACCTATGCGGCAATCGGCTATTGGGCGCCCTTGTTGCTGGTTGCCATTCGCATCCTGCAGGGGTTGGCGCTGGGCGGGGAATATGGCGGCGCCGCAATCTATGTGGCGGAACATGCGCCGGCGCACAGGCGGGGCTTTTATACCGGCTTCATTCAGGCGTCGGTGACGGTTGGCTTCCTGCTGGCGCTGGGTGTGGTTATCGGCACGACTGTGCTGGTGGGGGAGGAGGCATTCAATGCCTGGGGCTGGCGCATCCCGTTCCTGGGGTCATTATTGCTGCTGGCGCTGAGCATCTGGATCCGCCTGAAGCTGAACGAGAGCCCGGTGTTCCTGGCCATGAAGAAGGCGGGCCGGTCGGCGGCAAACCCCCTGAAGGAAAGCTTCAACAGCTGGTCCAACGTCCGCCTGATCCTGATCGCGCTGCTGGGCATTGCCGCCGGCCTGACGGTGATCTGGTACAATGCCCAATTCTATACGCTGTTCTTCCTGCAATCGACGAGCGGCGTATCGGAAGCGGATGCGCGCGAATTGATTGCCTGGGGCGTTATCGTGGCCGCCCCCGCCTTTGTGTTCTTTGGCTGGTTGTCGGACCGCGTCGGGCGGCGGAAGGTGGTCGTCACCGGCTATGCCGTCACACTGGCCCTGCTGTTTCCCATCTATCACATGATCGCGGGAGCGGCGAACCCGGAACTGGATCGCGCGCTGGAGGAAAATCCGGTTGTCATCAGCGTACCGGACGACTGCAATTACTCCGCCTTGGCCGACGTGCAGCAACGGGACTGCGCCAAGTCGCTGGAATGGTTCGTCGCGAACGGCATCAATTTTTCGCGTCGGGAAGGAAGCTTTCAGGTCGCCATTGCGGATGTCCGTCTGCTGAATTTCGATCCGGAGGGATTTGCACAGGCAGTGGCAGAGGCGGGCTATCCGCTGGAGAGCAACCCCGCCACGCGCAATGACGCCGTGGTCCTGATCGGCGTAATCGCGCTGAGCCTGCTGTCGGCGGCCACGTTCGGACCCGTTGCCGCCATCCTGGTGGAGCTGTTCCCGGCGCGGATACGCTACACCTCCATGTCGGTGTCCTATCACATAGGCACGGGCATTTTCGGCGGGATGCTGCCCTTCACTTCACAATTGATCGTCGTGCAGACGGGCGGCGTCTTTAACGGCCTGTGGTATACGTTCGCAGTCGTATCGGTGGCCCTGTTCACGACATTCTTCTTTCTGCCGGAAACCTCCGGCAGAGACATATCGGGTTAGAACGGGGCCACCAATATCAGGACAGGGCTGCTACCCTACCAGCCGCACTGCTTTCCGCGGTTCTGCTCCTCCAGCCAGGCCTGCAGCGGGGCGAAATAGGCGAGCATTGCGTCGCCGTTCATTTCCCTGCTGCCGGTGAAGGTTTCCAGCGCCTCCGGCCACGGACGGCTGGCGCCCATTTCCAGCATGGCGTTCAGACGCTCACCCACTTCCTTATTGTCGTAGATAGAACAGCGGTGCAGCGGTCCCGTCCAGCCCGCCTGTTCGCAAGCGGCCTGGTGGAACTGGAACTGCAGCAGGCGCGCCATGAAATAGCGCGTATAGGGCGTGTTGCCCGGGACATGGTACTTCGCGCCCGGATCGAACGCGTCTGCCGGACGTGGGCCGCCCGGCGGCACGATGCCCTGATATTCGCGGCGAAGCTCAGTCCAGCTATCGGTATATTCCTCCGGCGTGGTTTCGCCGGAAAATACCTGCCAGCGCCACTTGTCGATCATCAGGCCGAAGGGTAGGAAAGCGATCTTGTCCATCGCCTGACGCAGCAACAGGCCGATATCCTTGTCTTCCGACGGGACCGCCGCCTGATCCAGCAGATCGATCTGCACCAGATAGTCCGGTGTCACCGACAGCGCGATCATGTCGCCGATCGCCTCGTGGAAACCATCATTGGCGCTGTTTTTGTAGAGGAACGGCTGCTGGTTATAGGCGCGCTGGTAATAATTGTGCCCCAGCTCGTGGTGCACCGTGACGAAATCGTCAGCGTTCACCTTCGTGCACATCTTGATCCGGATGTCGTCCACATTGTCCACGTCCCACGCCGACGCATGACACACGACCTCCCGATCGGCAGGCGCGGTGATCATGCTGCGTTCCCAGAACGTGTCGGGCAAGGGCGCGAAGCCGAGTGACGAGAAGAACCCCTCGCCCGCCTCGACGATGCCCTTCGGCGTATATTGCGCCTGCTCCAGCAGTTCCGTCAGATCATAGCCGACATCGCCCGCACCCGCCGGCGCGACGACATCATAGATGTTTCCCCATTCCTGCGCCCACATATTGCCCAGCAGATCCGCGCGGATCGGGCCGGTCGCAGGCTGCACATCCTCACCATATTTTTCGTTGAGTTTCGTGCGCGTATAGCAGTGCAGCTGATCGTAAAGCGGCTTCACCTGTTGCCAATTGGCGTCCAGCATCTCGGCATAGGCGTCGGGATCCATGTCATAACCAGACCGCCACATGGCGCCGGTATCTGCATAGCCCAGTTCGCGCGCGCCCTGGTTCGACAGTTCGACGAAGCGGGCATAATCCTCTCTCATTGGCGTGCCGACCTTGTGCCAGGACAGCCACATCTCCTCCAGCAGCGCGGGGTCGCGCTCTGTCCCCATCAGCGCCTCCAGATCGTTGCCGCGCGTCTCCTCTCCTTTGTAGAGGCCCCTGCCCTTGCCATAGGTAGAGCTGAGACCCGTGAGGATGGTCGACAGCTCATCCGCCGCCCCCGGTACATTCGGTGCCGGGGCCGTCATTCCCTGACGCAGCATGTCGAGCTTTCGCTTCGTATCGTAGCTGAGTCCCGGAAGGTCGGCATATTTCGCGGCCTCGGTCGCCAGTTCGACCGCGGCCACCGTGTATTCCGCCCCGGCACGCGCAGCCAGAAAGTCGGTGTCGACGTTGATATAGGTGGCGTTCACCCACGCCGCCTTCGCCGTGTAGAGGGCGAGGTCGGCAAGCCGCTGTTCCGCCTCGACCACGAAGGCGTCGGCATCGGCGACCGTGGGAGCAGCAGCGGAGGCCGCGGCCGGCGTTTCCGCCTGCGCGGCGCGATCCGTCTGGGCGGCGCGGTCTGCCTGCGCGACTGCGGAACCCGACAGCAATGCGACGGCAAGTGCGATGGTGGAAATGGGCTTTAGCATACTCTTATACTCCAAAAGGCTGATCTATGCAGATAGAATGGTCGCGAAGCCGCAGTGTGGTCAAGCAGTTAGAAAGTCCACGAGCGCCGCGCCGAATTCCGGCTTCGACACGCACGACATGTGGGTCCCGGGAATTTCCGTAAAGCTTGCAGTTGGCATCAATTCCTGCAGCGCCCTTGCATCGTCATAAAAGCGATCATCGGTCGCGCAGATGATGCCGGTCGGAATGTCGATGGCGGCGATGTCCTGTTCGTCCGCGTCAACCTGAGCGCGTAGCAGGCGAAGGGCGGCATCCGGATCGACCTTGTTCGTTTTCATGAACTGAACGGCGAAATATTCTTCGCTGCCAAGGCTGTGCCCGGCACGGTTCGATACAGCGTCAATGAACCAGTCGGTCCCGGCCGTCTGATCGGTGATGCCGCGAAGCCCCATGCCGCATATGGCGAGGCGGCGCGGGGCGAGGCCATCGATGACGGCGTGCACGGCGGTGCGGGCACCAAGGGAAAAGCCGCCAAGATCATATTCATCATGGCCGAGATGCTGCACCCATTCGGCGACATCGCGCGCCAGCACATTGGCGGGCCATTCCGCCGAGGGATCACCGCCGCTGCCGCCATGTGCGCGGAAATCCAGCATTTGGCAGCGAAAGCCAGCCTCCGCCAGCCGCGCGGCCGTTCCAAACTTCACCCAATTTATCTGCGCGTTGGAGAAGAGGCCATGCAGCAGCAATAGTGGCCGCCCCTGTCCAATTTCATGCCAGGCCAGTTTGACATTATTAGAGGTCGTGAAGTGGTGCTGTTGAACGGCGGTCATGGTGGCATCCCAAAGTTATGTTGCTGCGCGCCGGGATGACGGCGCGCCGACATGCATTCAAGGCCCGAAAGCCTTTCCATCAGGCATTCTTGATCGTCATGCCCCCGTCGACCGGGATGGCGGCGCCGGTAAGATAGCTCATGGCCGGAAGGACGCAGTTCAGCGTCATATGCGCCACCTCCTCTGGGATACCGTAGCGCCGCAGGGGTACACGCCGTTTTGCGTAGATCGTCTTGTGTTCGTCTGGAATCGCCTCTGTAATGCCAGTGACGATAGGGCCGGGGCAGACGCAATTGACGGTGATCCCCTCCCGCCCCAAATCCACGGCGAGGCCGCGCGTCAGGCCGATGACACCATGTTTCGCGGCAACATAGGGGCTGTTGCCGGGCGTCGCGCCGAGCCCCTCAGTCGATGCTATGTTGACGATGCGGGGATGTTCCGCCTGGCGCAGATAGGGCAGCGCGGCGCGGATCATGCGCTGATGCGCGGAGAGCATGACCGCCAGCGTCGGTTGCCAGCTATCCTCGTAACTTTCCTCGGCAATGTCGCCCGGCAGGGCAAAGCCGGCATTGTTCACCAGAATGTCGATGCCGCCGGAACTTTCGGCAATAGCCGCAACCGTGGTGCGGATCGCCTGCGGATCCGATACGTCGAGCGCCCATGCCCGCGCCGATCCGGGCAGGCCAGCCGAGCCGATTTCCACGACGACGGCATCGCAATCCTCCTGCCGCAGATCGGTGACCGCGACACGCGCGCCCTCCCCCGCGAAAAGGCGCGCCGTCGCGCGGCCCATGCCACTGGCCGCGCCCGTGATGATGGCGATTTTGCCCGCGATCGAGCGGCTGAGTTCCTGATAGGGCTGGGACATGACGGGCGATCTCCTGTCTGGATGGCGAGGGGCAGCATAGGCGCCATTGGACCGATCGACAGCTATCGCATTTGCACCAGTTTCAGTCCCCGCAACGTCAAACTGTCATACAAGGTGCGTAGGCGGCGGTCCTGCAACAATATTTGCGCGAACCCTCCGCCATTAGATTCAAGGGGACTTTCCACAATGACCAGAAACAAGTTCGTAGCGGCGCTGCTGCTATCGTCGGCAATGGCCACCGCGCCCGCCATGGCGCGCGACGGTGCCGCCTATGTCGGTGTCGAGGGCGGCTTCTTCGACGCCAGCGATATCAAATTCGACCTTGCGGACGTCGACACGACCTCTGACGATCCCCTGCGCGTGAAGCATAGCAACGGCTATGATGTCGGCGCGGTCGTGGGCTATGATTTCGGCATGTTTCGCGTCGAGCTGGAAGGCTCGCGCAAGGTCGCCGAGCTGAACATCGTCGAATTGAACGACTCCCCGGTCGGGTTTCAGGGCGGCGGCGTCACGGGCCGCGACCCGCTTGCGCCCGGCAATTATTCGGACGGCACCTTTACCAGTGCCGGCGGATCGACGCGTATCTGGGCAGGCATGCTGAACGCCCTGCTGGACATTGGCGGCAATGACGGCGTGGGTGTCAGCATCGGCGGCGGTGTCGGCTATGCACAGATCGATGCCGACATCTATCAGATCTATGAACCTGGCGTGGCCTTCATCGACGACAAGACGGAGGAATTCGCCTATCAGGGCATCGCCGAGCTGTATTATCCGATCGCCCGCTGGGTCGATGTGGGGGTCAAGTACCGCTATTTCCGGATCCCTGATTACACGCAGGTCGCACGCAACGGTACGGAACTGGACGGCAAGTTCCAGAGCCATTCTGCGCTGGCAACGCTGAGCTTCAACTTTGGTGGTGAAGAGGCAGCTCCTCCTCCCCCGCCGCCGCCGCCTCCGCCCCCGCCTCCTCCGCCTCCTCCCCCGCCGCCGCCTCCCCCGGCGCCGGTCGCCGATAATTTCCTGGTCTTCTTCGACTGGGACGAGTCCGACGTCACGTCAGAGGCTGCCGATACGCTGAACCGTGCGGCAACGGCCTATTCCGAAGGCGGTTCGGCCAGCGTCACGCTTGCCGGTCATGCCGACAAATCGGGTAGCGCGAGCTATAATGTCGGCCTGTCGCAGCGCCGTGCAGATGCGGTTCGCGAATATCTGGTCGGTCGTGGTGTTCCCGAAGGCGTCATCTCGACGGAAGCATTCGGCGAAAGCCGTCCGCTCGTCGAAACCGCCGACGGTGTGCGCGAACCGCAGAACCGCCGCGTGGAGATCAATTTCGGCGGCGCCGGAATGTAATCTGCGATGGGGGCGCGGTTCGCCGCCGCCCCCACTGACAGACCTAAAAAAAAAGGGCCGCCCCTTTCGGAGCGTCCCTTTTTCTATTGAAGGTGACGAAGCGGGATTATCCCTTCTTCAGCTGTTTCCTGCCGACAAGCTCCGCAATCTGGACGGCGTTGAGGGCGGCGCCCTTTCTGAGATTGTCGCTGACGCACCACAGGTTGAGGCCATGCGGCACCGTCGGATCCTTGCGAATGCGGCTGATGAAGGTGGCATAATCGCCGACGCATTCGACCGGCGTGACATAGCCGCCATCCTCCTGCTTATCGACGACCATGATGCCGGGCGACTTTCTGAGGATGTCCCTCGCCGCCTGCGGCGTCAGCTCGTTTTCGAACTCGATATTGATCGCTTCCGAATGTCCGACGAATACCGGCACGCGGACACAGGTCGCGGTCAGCTCGATATCGGGCGACAGGATCTTGTGCGTCTCCTGCACCATCTTACGCTCTTCCTTGGTCGAGCCGTCCTCCAGGAAAACATCGATGTGCGGGATCACGTTGAAGGCGATCTGTTTCGTGAAGACCTGATTCTCCTTCGGATCGCCGACGAAGATGGCGCGCGTCTGGGTAAACAGCTCGTCCATCGCTTCCTTCCCGGCGCCGGAGACGGACTGATAGGTCGATACGACGACGCGCTTGATCTTCGCGGCATCATGCAGCGGCTTCAGGGCGACGACCATCTGTGCCGTGGAACAGTTCGGATTGGCGATGATGTTGCGCTTCGCCTTCATGATCGCATCGGGATTTACCTCCGGCACCACCAGCGGCACGTCGGGTTCCATGCGATAAAGCGAGGAATTGTCGATCACCATGCAGCCGGCGGCAGCGGCCTTTGGCGCATATGTCTTGGTGGGGCCGCTTCCCGCCGCGAACAGGGCAATATCATAGCCGGTAAAGTCGAAATGCTCGATCGACTGAACCTTCAGCTCCTGCCCCGAGTCGCCGAAATCAATCATGCGCCCCTGGCTGCGTGACGAGGCGACAGCGGTGAGTTCGTCGAGCGGAAATTCCCGCTCGTGCAAGATGTTCAGCATTTCGCGACCGACATTGCCGGTCGCGCCGACGACGGCGACGCGATATCCCATATGATAGTCCTTCGTAATTCAGTGACCGCGCTTATGTGCCGCAGCCTGCTGCGATGCAACATAAGGGAACTTAATGGCGATGCCACCTTTGCTTGCAACATAAGCTGAGGAGCACTGCATGGGTGAAATGCTGCACGCGGCGCGCGGACGGATGCATCGCGCTGCCGAACATGTGAACGTCGATACAGAGCTGGTTACGCGACTGGATTATCCGGCGGAAACGCTGGCCGCGTCCGTACCGCTGCGGCGCGACGATGGATCGCTGCTGGCGCTGAAGGCGTGGCGGTGCCGCTATGATTCGACGCTGGGGCCGACAAAGGGCGGTATCCGGTTCCACCAGTCCGTCAACGCCGACGAAGTGCAGACGCTCGCCTTTCTGATGACAATGAAATGTTCGCTAATGGGACTGCCCTTTGGCGGGGCTAAAGGCGGCGTGCAGGTCGATGCCAATGATCTGACCCTGATGGAAAAGGAGAGGCTGGCGCGCCAGTGGGTACGGCGCTTCGCCAGGATAATCGGGCCCGATCGCGATATCCCCGCCCCCGATGTGGCGACTGGGGAGCAGGAAATGGCGTGGATGACGGATCAGTATAATGATCTGCTAGGGTCGATCTGTCCTGCCGCCTTTACAGGCAAGCCTGCATCCCTGGGCGGTATTCCGCAGCGCACCCCCGCCACCGGCCACGGCGCGCTAATCGCGCTTCAGGCCGTGCGCGGGGAACTGGGGGTCGGTGACGGTCCGCTGACCATTGCGTTACAGGGTTTCGGAAATGCCGGGGCGTGGTTCGCGACGCGCGCGGCGGAAGCCGGACATCACATCGTCGCTGTATCCGATTCCGCAGGAATGGTCCGCCGCGACGATGGGTTGGATGTGGATGCGTTAAGGGCGGCGAAGCGCGCCGGCGGCTCCGTTACAGACACCAAGCAGGACGGCGTCGAGAGGGGTGACCGGAACGACATCCTCTCCGCGCGATGCGATATACTTGCGCTGGCGGCCCTGGGCGGCGTGGTGACGCGGAAAAATGCCAGCGATGTCCGTTGCAAGGCCATCCTGGAGATCGCCAATGGCCCGGTCGCGCCAGACGCGGACGACACGCTTCGCAGTGCCGGCGTAGAGGTGGTTCCCGATATTCTGGCCAACGGCGGCGGCGTGACAATCAGCCATGCGGAATGGGCGCAGAACCGGGCGGGGCTGCCCTGGGATTCAACCCATGTCGACCTGTACCTGAAGCAGCAGATCGAAAAAGCGGCCTCAAAAATTCTCGATATGATGAACGAGAAAAAGATCGATATGCGAACCGCCGCCTATGGCGTCGCGCTGGTGCGCCTGTGCGATGCCATCTCCGCACGCGGAACCCATGCCGACTTCGACCCCAATAGAGCGGGCGCTAAACGTTAGGGGACATGCCGGCGGGCGAAATCATACCCGACCAGCAAAGAGACTGAACCGCCTCTAACCCCCCGCGCCGTGGCAATGCTTGTATTTCCGGCCGGACCCGCAGGGACAAGCGGAATTGCGGCTGATCCGGGCGTCGGTTCCTGCCGGCATGGGCGGCAGCGCGCGCTGGGCCGGGCCGGGCCGCTCCGTATGCGGGAAACTGTCGTCCTCGCCCGTGAAGGGGTCGATATGGGTCGTCACGAATTCCGAAGGCTTCGGCTCTGGCCGCGGTTCGGCAAGGCGGGCGTTCGCCAGCATGCGCGTCACATCCTCGCGAATGGTACCCAACATGCGCTCGAACAGCTCGAACGCCTCCTGCTTATATTCGTTGATCGGCTGTTTTTGCGCATAGGCGCGCAGATGAATGGAGCCGCGAAGAGCGTCGAGGGTCGCCAGATGCTCTTTCCACCGCGTGTCGATGGCCTGCAACAGGAAGCTCTTCTCCACCTCGAACCATTTGCCCTCTGGCAATTGGGCCACCTTCGCCTCCAGCGCGGCGGCGGCACGTTCGGTAATGCGGTCGATGAAGATTTCCTGGCTGACCGCGTCCTCCTGCATCCATTCCGTGAAGGGCAGGTCGAGACCCATGATGCGCTGCGTCTCTTCGGAAAGGCCTGCAACATCCCATTGTTCGGGATAGGATGATGGCGGCGCGTAGCTGCGTACCAGTTCGCTGACCGTTTCGGTGCGCATCTCCTCGACCACATCGTCGACGCGTTCCGAATCCATGACCTCCTCGCGCTGCTGGTAGATCACCTTGCGCTGATCATTCATGACGTCGTCATATTGCAGCAGGTTCTTGCGGACGTCGTAGTTCCGCGCCTCAACCTTCCGCTGCGCGGTCTCGATCGCCTTCGAAATCCACGGATGTTCAATCGCCTCGCCGTCTTCCAGACCGGATTGCATCATGCGGTTGAGAAGATTGGCTTGGCCAAAAATACGCAGAAGATCGTCATCGAGCGACAGGAAGAAGCGGCTGACACCCGGGTCGCCCTGCCGACCCGAACGGCCGCGCAGCTGATTGTCGATACGGCGGCTTTCGTGACGTTCCGTGCCCAGCACGAACAATCCGCCGGCATCGCGCACAGCCTGGCGTTCCGCCTCGATCTCCTTCTGAATGCGCTCGATCTCGCGATCCTTTTCGGGACCGTCCTCCATGGAAGAAAGCTCGTCCTCGACACGGAAATCAAGATTGCCGCCAAGCTGAATATCGGTGCCCCGACCCGCCATGTTGGTGGCGATGGTGACGGCACCAAGACGCCCCGCCTGGGCGACGATATGCGCCTCCTGCTGGTGGAAGCGGGCATTTAGGACCGAATGATCGACCCCCTCCTTCTTCAGGAATTCCGACAGCATTTCGGATTTTTCGATGCTGGTCGTGCCAACGAGAACGGGCTGGCCGTTGCGCGTGGCATCGCGGATCGCCTCGACGATCGCCTTGAATTTGTCGCCGGCATTCTTGAAGAACTGATCGTCATAATCCTGTCTGGCGACAGGCACGTTGGTCGGGATTTCAACGGTGTTCAGCTTGTAGATTTCGTAGAATTCGGCCGCTTCGGTCGCTGCCGTACCCGTCATGCCGGCCAGCTTTGGATACATGCGGAAGAAATTCTGGAACGTGACCGTCGCCAGAGTCTGGTTTTCCGGCTTGATATCGACATTTTCCTTTGCCTCGACAGCCTGGTGAAGGCCGTCCGACCAGCGGCGCCCCTCCATCATGCGGCCGGTAAATTCGTCGATGATGACAATCTTGCCGTCCTTGACGATATAATCCTTGTCGCGTTTGAACATCTTGATCGCGCGCAGGGCCTGGTTGGTGTGGTGCACCACCTGCGTGTTTTCGATGTCGTAGAGGTTCTCTCCCTCCAGCAGGCCAGCATCTTCCAGCAGGCGTTCGACGCGCTCCGTGCCATCCTCGGTCAGGATGATCGATTTCTGCTTCTCGTCGATTTCGTAGTCGTCGTCTTCCAACTGGCGAACGATGCGATCGACATTAACGTAAAGCTCGGATTTGTCCTCCGTCGGGCCGGAGATGATCAGGGGGGTCCGCGCTTCGTCCACAAGAACGGAATCGACCTCGTCGACCACCGCGAAATTGAACGGGCGCTGCACCATCGTGCCACGCGAATATTTCATATTGTCACGCAGATAATCGAACCCGAACTCATTATTCGTGCCGTAGGTGATGTCCGCGGCATAGGCCCGGCGGCGTTCATGTTCCGGCAGATCGGGGATGATAACGCCGACGGAAAGACCCAGAAATTCATATACCTGCGCCATCCAGGCGGCGTCGCGGCTGGCCAGATAGTCGTTCACGGTAACGACGTGAACGCCCTTACCCTCCAGCGCGTTCAGATAGACTGCCAGCGTCGCGACAAGTGTCTTGCCCTCGCCCGTCCGCATCTCCGCGATTTCGCCGCGATGGAGAACGATGCCGCCGATAAGCTGAACATCGAAGTGACGCATGCCGAGGCGCCGCTTTGCCGCCTCCCGCACCGTGGCGAAGGCCTCTGGCAGCAGCTTGTCGAGCGTTTCGCCGTTCTTCAGCCGTTCGCGAAATTCATGAGTCTTGGCGGCAAGCGCATCGTCATCGAGGGGGACAAACTCCTCCTCCAGCGCGTTGATCTTGTCGACAATGGGGTGCAGCGAGCGCACGTACCGATCATTGGAAGAGCCAAACAGGCGCTTCGCCAGCGCATTCATCCCGAGCATGGACTACCCTCAAATTTGATATCGGCGGACGCGATCATTCGCGGCCCACGCCAAACTGCTCGCGCGACATAGGAACGCATGGGTTGCTGGTCAATGAAGCGGACGCTGTCGAAACGTTCCCGCAGGATGAGTGCCGCCGCCCGCGTCCCTTATCAATTGGGTGTTCCTGGCGCCGGTGTTTCACGCGCCGTCATAAACGACGGCCCTGCTCTTTCCGGCTGCCTTGGCACGGTAAAGGGCGACATCCGCCTTTCGCCGCAGATCCCGGGCGCTCGTCGCAAGGTCGGGATAAAGCGCCGCGCCTATGCTGATCGATGGAACACCCGCATCAGGCTTTCTCAACGCCGATTTGGCCAGCGCCTTCAACCCGGCCATGCTGCGTACCTTTGGCAGGACCACGCCGAATTCATCCCCCCCGATGCGCGCGACCGTCGCGGGGGGAGGAAAAAGGCCACGCAGATGATCGGCAATGCGGCACAGGGCGCCATCGCCCGCCTCATGCCCGTTTTCATCGTTGATCGCCTTGAAATCATCAATGTCGATAAACAGCAGACCCGCGCGCCCGCCCTCCTTATTACTGGAATGAATGGCCGCGCTCAGCATTTCCTCGAACAGGGCGCGGTTGAGCAATCCGGTGAGGGGATCGTGGACCGCGAGCCAGCGCACGCGTTCTTCGCTCTCTCGCCGTTCCGTCACGTCGGCGCGCGTGCCGATCATACGTACGGCCCGACCGGCTTCGTCGCGTTCCACGATGCGGGCACGCTCCAGAATCCAGACCCAGCCGCCATCCTTGTGACGCAGGCGATGCTCGTTGGCGATCAGGTCCAACCGGCCCTTTACGCAAAGGGTCAGCAGTTTTTTCCAATGCGGCCAGTCCTGCGGATGAAAATAGGCCTCCGCATCCAACATGCGGGTTTCTACCTCCCCCGGCAAATAACCCTGGACGGACAACGCGCTGTTCGACATCCAGACGTCGCCGGATTTCATGTCCCAGTCCCAGACGCCAAACCCAGTCGATTCAAGGGCCAGAGACAGGCGCGCCTCAGCGGTCGAATGCCGCGCTATCGACAGACGAAGAGCGGCATTTTCGGCACTTAGCCGCGCCAGTTCCACCCTGTAATCGCTTGCGGGCTTCGATACCGGTATGGCTTCTGGCCGCGCTCTCGCGCGATCTGTCATGATAGTCCCCCCGAACAAAGGAAAGTGGGCAAGCTACCGGTACGCCACGAAAACAAGATAGCACGAGAAAATGAACGAGCTATTGCCTGAATACACCCCCCGACTCTTTGGTCTCGGCTGAGAGGCCTGCTTCGGCTAATCCTTGAATTCCAGAATTGCAAAAGGAATTATTCCCACCGTGTCAGAACGTTCGCCGCTTGCGCCCGCCCTTTTTCCCGAACTGCCGCCGGTCGAGGGCGTGCGTATCGCGGTCACCCATGCAGGATACCGATATCCCGAATCGCGCATGGACCTGACCCTAGTCGTTCTTGATGAAGGTACGACTATCGCAGGCGTGACAACGAAGTCGCTATGCCCTTCACCGGAGGTCGAATGGTGCCGGGAGCGGCTGTCCGGCGGCACTGCGCGGGCGCTGGTCGTCTCCTCCGGCAATAGTAATGCTTTTACCGGAAAGAAGGGCGCCGCAGCGGCCCACGCCGTCGGCAGCCGCGCGGCGGAGGTACTGAACCTGAATTTGGACGAGGTGTTCCTGTCCGCCACGGGTGTCATCGGCGTCCCCCTGCCCGCAGAGCGGGCGTTCGATGCGCTCGGTAGCGCGGCCGAAGCGCTCGGCAGTGCGGACTGGCAGGCGGCAGCGCTGGCCATCGGCACGACCGACACCTTTCCAAAAGGCGCCACTGCACAGGCGGTCGTCGGCGGCGAGACCGTCACGCTGGTAGGGATCGCAAAGGGGTCAGGCATGATCGCGCCGGACATGGCGACCATGCTGGGCTATATCTTCACGGACGCCAACGTCGCCCCCGCCATGCTGCAAAGCATGTTGAACGACGCGAATGCAACGAGCTTCAACAGCATCACGGTCGATGGCGACACGTCGACCAGCGACACTGTTCTGCTGTTCGCCACCGGCCGAACCGGCAGCAGGATCGAAGGCATGGACAGCCCCGGCGCGGATGCATTTGCCAGTGCATTACGCCAGGTATGCGAAGACCTGGCCCGGCAGATCGTGCGCGATGGAGAGGGCGCGTCGAAGTTCATCACCATAAATGTGGACGGCGCCGAATCCGACGAAAGTGCGCGGGTCATTGCCCTTTCCGTCGCGAACTCACCGCTCGTGAAAACGGCGATTGCAGGAGAGGACGCGAATTGGGGACGCGTGGTGATGGCCGTGGGCAAGGCAGGACAGCCCGCCGACCGGGACCGGCTCGCCATCCGCTTTGGAACGGTGACGGTGGCGCGCGATGGAGAAGTGGTCGACGGCTATGACGAGGCGCCGGTGGCCCAGCACCTGAAAGGCAGCGACATCGATATCGGCATATCGCTGGGCCTGGGTGACGGTCGCGCACGGTTTTGGACCTGCGACCTGACGCACGGCTACATCACGATCAACGCCGATTACCGAAGCTGACGGCCATCCGGCCGCCAGCCCGGTGGGTGGGCATTAGCCGAGTTCGCTTTCCAGCCATGCCTTGATGCTGCTCTTGGGTTGTGCGCCTACCTTTGTGGCGGCAGGCTTTCCGTCCTTGAACAGGATCATCGTGGGAATGCCGCGAATGCCGAATTCGGCTGCGAGTTCGGGATGATCGTCGGTATTGAGCTTCGCGATCGTCACGCCGTCCATTTCGTCGGAGAGCTCCTCCAGGGCGGGGGCGATCTGCTTGCAGGGGCCGCACCACGGAGCCCAGAAGTCGACGAGGACGGGTGCCGACGCCGTCTTGATGGCGCTATCGAAATTGTCGGGCGTGATGGCGGTGGTGGCCATGAACTGTCTCCTGCGATGTTATGACGGGAACATGGCGTCGACCGGGGAAACGCGCAAGCCGACATGCACAATGCTTTCTTTCCGATGCTCAAGCCGGACGCCGCAGATAAGTCCCCCAGCGCCATAGCCATTCCAGCGGGCCAAAGCGGAAATAGCGCAGCCAGAGATGACTTGCCGCGATCTGCGCGAGGAGGATCAGAAGGGCGACCCCCCAAAGCTGCGAGAGGGACAGTCGGGCGTGGAGCCCCAGCCCAAATCCCGGAAACAGGACCCCCTGGCAAATCAAGGTCTGGGAAATATAATTGGTCAGCGCCAGGCGGCCCACAGGTGCAAAAATGCCGAGCGCACGGCGTCCGGTCCCCCGCCGCCATAGCCACAAAAGCAGACCAAGATGGCCCATGGTCATCGCAACCCGGCCAATCTCGTCGGAATAGAAGAGGATCGGGTTCGGGTGGGCGAAATTCGCGGCGTAGAGCTGGCCCCATTCTGCAAGGCTGATCGGTATGCCAAAGCCATATCCCGCCACCAGCATCCAGCGATAGAGGTCCGCATCAGCCTCGCCCGACAAAAGACCGTATTTCATCAGCCCCGCGCCGATCAGCATCATCGCAAGCGCATCGAGGACCAGCGTGACGAGGCTTTCCGGCTTCATCCAGTCATTGGAAACCCCCAGCTTATAGTGCCAGTTCTCGGCGAAACTGCCGGCGCGCGCCTCCAGCGATCGCTCCATCTTCGCCGCCGATGGTTTCAGGGAAGCGCGATAATCCGCCCACTCCACGATGCGGGCGTCATCCGCCTGCGCGCCCGCGGCGGCCGCGCCCTCCGCCAATGCGCGCATATTGGCGACCTCTGCCGTTCCGCCGAGACCCAGACCCGCCAGAAAGACCAGAATGGCAATGCCAGCGCCGACAAGCGGGCGGGCATCCACGTCCTTCACGAAGTAGAGAAGCAAACCCGCGATTCCGTAAACGAAGAGAATGTCCCCCGGCCACAGCAACAGCCACGCATGGGCGGCGCCCAACAGGATCAGGATCAAAGTTCTGCGGAAATAGCGGCCCGCGCCAGCCCGCGCAGACATGAGAACGAAGCCCGCACCGAACAGCAGCGACAGCAGACCGCGCATCGTCCCTTCGACAAAGACCATCTGCAGCCACCAGACGGCCTGATCGAGAATGCCCCAACCGCTGAGCCGGGCGTCATATTCGACGCCCGAAACGCTGCCCATGACCCAGATATTGATGAACAGGATTCCGCAGATTGCGATACCCCGGATGATGTCCAGCGTCGCGATCCGGTCCGCAGGGGCGGCGAGAGGCCCGCCGGCAAGGGTCACACTTCGGCGCCCTCTTCAATGTCGTAAAAGTCGGCGACGATCCGCCATCCCTCCTCAGCCGTTTCGACATAATGGAACAGGTCGAGGTCACCCGGCGATATGGTCCCTTCGTCCACCAAAGCTTCGAAATCGATGATCCGATCCCAGAAGGCACGGCAAAACAGCAGCACAGGCATGCGCTTGATCTTGCCGGTCTGGATCAGGGTCAGCGTCTCGAACAGTTCGTCCAGAGTGCCGAAACCGCCCGGAAATGCCGCCACGGCGCGCGCGCGGATCAGGAAATGCATCTTTCGGATCGCGAAATAGTGAAACAGGAAACTGAGTTCCGGCGTCACATAGGCGTTCGGCGCCTGCTCGAACGGCAAAACGATATTGAGGGCAACCGAATCGGCGCCGACATCATGTGCGCCGCGATTCGCAGCCTCCATGATCGACGGTCCGCCGCCCGATACGACGACGAAATTCCGCTTTCCATCGTCTGTCTGCGGCAGGGAGGAAACGATCTGCGCGAGCCGGCGCGCCTCATCATAAAAGCGCGCCTTTTCGGCCAGCTTTTCGGCCTTTCGCCGCTCTTCCTCGTTGGTCGCGGCGGCCAGGCGCGCTTCGGCGGCGGCGGGTTCCGGGATGCGGGCGGACCCGTAGATCACGAAAGTCGATTCGATGCCGCGCTCCTGCTGGACCAGTTCCGGTTTCAGCAGTTCGAGCTGCAGCCGCACCGAACGCAAATCCTCGCGCTTCAGGAAATCGAGATCCTGATAGGCGAGGCGGTAGGCGGGATGCTCGGTGGGACCGTGCGCCGCGCGCTCTGCATCTTCGGCACTGGTGGGGAACAGGCGGTCGTGAAGCTTCTCTTCTTTTGTCATGCGCCCGCGCATAGCGCCCCCGCCCCTATCGGCAATAGGGGCCACGGCCCATGTCCATATGGATATGATCCTGGTGAAAGCGGTCGCCGTCCGGGCCGATGACGATCTGAAACGTCTGGCAGGCGGCGCGATGCACATCCTTCAGAAAGGCGGTGGAAGCGCCCCCGGCGCGCCATCCCGTTTCAACGCCAATCGTCCGGCCATCAGCGAGTTCGAAGGCGGCGATATCAACCGCATTGGCATAGGAATGTTCGCTCAGCCTGGCGCCGGGGCGGCTGTTGACGCTGCGGCAGGAATAGGTGCCATAGCTGGTAATGCGCACGACCTGTTGACCGAAATGCCGCTGCGCCGCAGGCTGCAGGCCCTCCTCGATCCAGCGGTAGAGCGCTCCGGCCACCGGGCAGGACATGGCGGTAATGCCGGCTATGGGGACGCCCACCTGCAGCAGCTGAACACCATCGTCGAAGCCGCACCCCTCTGTCGTGCGGCGTGGCGCCAGGGGGCGATATTGAAGGCCGGGCATACGGTCGAGCGAGGCATAGCATTGTGCTGCCGGTCCCGAAGCGGGCGTCTGAATGGGGGCAGGGCCCGCCGACGGCGGACGCGTCACCACGGGTCTGTCTGGTGCGCAGGCCGTCAGGGCAGCGCACAGCAGCAATGCCAAATGGAGAGGCCGTAGAAACGATGTCATTAGGGCGAGTATGACCGAAATTTGACGACCAACCGGTATCCGTAGCAAAGATTGAACCCTTTCCCAGAGGCACGGTACAAAACGCAGCCAAGTGCCATCGTCCTGCCATCCGGTCAGGACATTGCTGCTTGCAGACAGGCAGGACCGTCAAGAATCAATGCCCAAGCGTATTAAGGTCGGTTTTCTATATATTGGCGGGCGTCATCAGGTGGCGCACAGCGCACCCGTCGCGGCGGAGCTGGCACTGCGCGGGCGTGTCGAGGTACGCGCATTCGCCGCCACGCAGGCCGAGGTCGATTGCTTTGATGCCATCGCGCGCCAGTGCGGTTGTCCGGATCTGGTCGCGACCCGGTTCAGGCGCCCGCCCCTGATATCTTCGCTGATCGCCGGTTTTCCAGCGGTTTCAGCGCTGAAGGTGCCCATCGTCGTTGCAAACCTGCCGCACCTGGCCCGCTGTAATGCGCTGGTGACGACGGAACGCACATCATCCTTTTTGGGTCGTATACCGGGCTGGCCACCGCAGATGGTTCATATTCCCCACGGGGCGGGCGATCGCGCGGTGGGATTTGAACCCCGCCTGTCCCGATTCGATCATGTGATCACCGCAGGCAGCAAGGACCGCAGCCGGATCATATCGTCGGGCCTGCAGCCCGCCGAGCGGGTCACCGCCGCCGGCGCCGTGAAGCTGGGCCATATTCTGGGAAACACGCCGACGCCCACGCTGGGCCTAGATATAAGCCGTCGGACGATCCTCTATAATCCGCATTTTTCCAAGAAGCTGGGGTCATGGCCGAATGCCGAACGGGTGTGGCACGCCCTGGCCACGCGGCCCGATTGGAACCTGATCATCGCGCCCCACATTCGGCTGGCCGACCGACTGTCGCCGGAGGAGAAGTCGCGATGGGAGAAACGCGCCGTACCGGGGCGAATCATCGTCGATTTCGGCAGCGAGAGAAGCGTAGACATGAGCTATACGCGGGCGGCGGATCTTTATCTGGGTGACGTTAGCAGCCAGGTATATGAATTCATCGCAGAGCCACGACCCTGCGTCTTTCTGAACGACGGGGCGGCGATATGGCAGGATAATCACGACTATCTGCACTGGACGCTGGGCGAAGTCATCACGCGCGACGACGATTTGTCTCAAGCGATCAACGCCGCCTTTCTGAACCACGGTGCCTTCGCATCGCGGCAGGAAGCAGCGGTCAAGGCTGCCCTGGGCGATGTAGAGAATGCCGCGGCACTGGCGGCCGACAAGATCGAGCAGCTTTGCCTAGAGCGATAGCGCGGCCGACGCCCCGCCGCGCCAAATGACCGTTTGACATGCGACGCGAGGCCAATAGGTACGGCGGCGGGCCACGCGGTCCCAACGCCGCGCGCGCTCTCTGTGAGGAGAGACTTAAATGTCAAATGTACCAACGCTCAAACCCGAGCGTCCTTTCTTTTCGTCCGGACCGACCGCGAAGTTTCCTGGCTGGTCGCTCGATAAGCTGAAAACCGAAGCCCTTGGACGGTCGCATCGTTCCGCCGTCGGCAAGGCACGCCTGAAATACGCCATCGACCTTAGCCGCGAATTGCTGGGCATCCCCGACGATTATCTGATTGGCATAATGCCAGGGTCCGACACGGGCGCGCTGGAATGCGCCATGTGGACGATGCTGGGCGCCGGTCCCGCGACGGTGGCGGCATGGGAAAGCTTCGGCAATGTGTGGATTCAGGACGCCGTCAAGCAACTGAAGCTGAAAGAGCTGACCACGCTTGACGCGGACTATGGCGAAATCCCCGACCTCGCCTCCATTCCGCAGGATAATGACGTCGTCTTTACCTGGAACGGTACCACGTCCGGCGCGCGCATTGCGAATACCGACTGGCTGGAGCCGGGCCGCAAGGGTCTGGCGATCAACGACGCCACCAGCGCGCTGTTTGCGCAGCCCATGGACTGGCCAAAGCTGGATGCGACCACCTATAGCTGGCAGAAGGTCATGGGATCGGAAGCCGCGCATGGCATGCTGATCCTCAGCCCGAAAGCCGTGGAGCGGATCGAGAGCTACGATCCGGCATGGCCGCTGCCCAAGCTGTTCCGCATCAAGAAGGGCGACAAGCTGAACCGCGCCATTTTCGAGGGCGCGACGATCAACACGCCGTCCCTGCTGGCAACCGAAGACTATATCGCATCCCTGGAATGGGCAAAGTCGATTGGCGGCCTGAAGGCGCTGTTCGCACGCGCGGATGCCAATGCAAAGATCGTCACCGACTGGATCGAGGCGACCCCCTGGCTGCGCAACATGGTTTCCGACCCGGCGCAGCGCACGAATACCGGCGTTTGCATGGTATTCCAGGGCGATTGGTACGAGGGGCTGGACGCAGACGCGCAGGCCGCCGTGCCAAAGAAAATCGCCAAGATGCTGGAAGAACGCGACGTTGCGTACGACTTCAACGGCTATCGTGACGCGCCCCCTTCCCTGCGCATCTGGTGCGGCTCCACGGTCGAGGAGGAAGATTTGCGTCGCCTCCTGCCCTGGATCGAATGGGCCTATGAAGAGGTGAAAGCCGGACGCTGACGTCAGGCCCCTTCCCCATTTGGGGAGGGGGCGCGAACGCAGCGATGGCTGCCCCCGCCCGTTTGCGGCGGCCACCCCTCTTATGATTGCAAAATTTGCGCCTTTCCCCGCACAAGGGGGAGGATACTCCCTTAAGGAGATTTCCCATGCCTAAAGTTCTGATTTCCGACAAAATGTCACCCAAAGCCGCCGAAATCTTCCGCGATCGCGGGATCGAGGTGGACGAGAAACCCGGCCTTTCCAAGGACGAGTTGATCGCGATTATCGGCGACTATGACGGCCTCGCCGTTCGGTCGGCAACGAAGCCGGACGCCGACATCATGGACGCCGCCCCGAACCTGAAAGTGATCGGTCGCGCCGGCATCGGTACCGACAATATCGACAAGGATGCCGCCTCTGCACGCGGTATCGTCGTCATGAACACGCCGTTCGGCAATTCGATCACGACCGCCGAACATGCCATCGCCATGATGTTCGCGCTGGCCCGCCAACTGCCGGAAGCAGACGTGTCGACCCAAGCCGGCAAGTGGGAAAAGAACCGCTTCATGGGCGTTGAGGTCACCGGCAAGGTGCTGGGTCTGATCGGTGCGGGAAATATCGGGTCCATCGTCGCCGATCGCGCGCTGGGGCTGAAGATGAAGGTTGTTGCCTTCGACCCCTTCCTGACGGAGGACCGGGCGCGCGATATCGGTGTCGAGAAGGTTGACCTCGACACCCTGTTGAAACGCGCCGATTTCATCACCCTTCATACGCCGCTGACGGATCAGACCCGCAATATTCTGAGCAAGGAAAATCTTGCAAAGACGAAGAAAGGCGTGCGGATCGTTAATTGCGCGCGCGGCGGCCTGATCGACGAAGCGGCGTTGAAGGAAATGCTGGAATCCGGCCATGTCGCCGGTGCCGCACTGGACGTGTTCGTCGAAGAGCCGGCAAAGTCGAACCCCCTGTTCGGAACGCCGAATTTCATGGCGACGCCGCACCTGGGCGCCTCGACCGATGAGGCGCAGGTGAACGTCGCCATTCAGGTGGCCGAGCAGATGTCGGACTATTTGCTAACCGGTGCGGTGACGAATGCGCTCAACACGCCGTCCGTCAGCGCCGAGGAGGCGCCGCGCCTGAAGCCCTATATGGCGCTGGCGACAAAGCTGGGCTTGCTGGCAGGCCAGTTGATGACGGAAGGCGTCCGTCGTGTCTCCATCGAGGCCGAGGGCGCGCTGGCCGAACTGAACATGAAGCCCATCTCGGCTGCAGTCCTGGCGGGCCTGTTGCGCCCGATTTCGGAATCGGTGAACATGGTCAACGCACCCTTCATGGCACGCGAACGCGATATCGACGTCGCCGAGGTGCGCCATGACAAGGAAGGCGATTATTCCAGCCTGCTACGCCTGACAGTAGAGACGGCCGATGGCACGCGTTCGGTCGCCGGCACCCTGTTCGGGGACAATGCACCGCGTCTGGTGGAACTGTTCGGTATCCGCATGGAAGCAGAGCTGGAAGGCGCGATGCTGTTCATCGAGAATGAGGACAAGCCAGGCTTCATCGGCTCGGTCGGTTCCGCACTCGGCGAGGCCGGCGTCAATATCGGCACCTTCAACCTCGGCCGGCGCGTTGGCGGCAACGATGCCGTCATGCTCGTCGCCATCGACGAGCCGGTCAGCGAGCCGCTGCTGTGGAAAATATGCAATCTTGACGGCGTCAAGAATGTGAAGTCGCTAAACTTCTAATCAGATATGGTAAAGCCGGGCGTCCGATTTGTCGGACGCCCGGAGACCCCTTCACCGCTCATTGCGGATGTGCCCACGGGCGTTCGCAGAACCATTTGGTGATGATATATTTGAACCCCGCGCGCACCGGCATGCCGTGATGCAGGGTAGCCGGATTGGGCGAACCGTCCGGCTTCAGATTGTTCCAGGCCAGCAGCGTGCCGCGCTCAGGCTGTATCGATTTACGAATGACCTTGAAACGGGTCGCCCCGCCGGCGCCGGGTTCGTTCAGATAGATCATCGCCGTCCAGGTCCGCTGGCCCGGGATCTTGCGGATCGTCTTGATCGCGTCTCCGTTCGCTTCGAAATAGTCCGTGTGGCCCTTGAATTCCTGACCGATGGCATAGCGCTGCCCCTGCATCGGTTCGCCGAGTGCTGGGTCGAGATCCAAGAGTGCGGAAATCCGCTGATCGATCCTGGCAATCAGCGGATCGCCGCGGTCGAAATGGCACGTTTCACTGGTGCGGAAGCTGCGATCATTATTGTAATCGTCGGCAATTGTTGATGGCTGGCGATTGGCATCGATCCGTTCGATCACGCCCTCGCATTCCTCGGCTGTCATGAAATCTCGCAGGCGAAAGAGATCGAGTTTTGGAGACGGCACACGCTGCACCTTCTCCGTCAGCTTCAAACGTTCCGCGACCGACATTCCCGCTTTTCCCTATCTACGCACCAAGAGACCCGCGCCCCATCCAAGAAGAAGCGCCAGCGCCACCGCCAATATACCGTAACTGAGGCTTTCCTCTTGAGCGGCCGAATAAACCGCCCGCTCGAAACCGGATTTGTCGACATCGATGGTGCGCGTCGTGGAGGACAGGACGTCACCATCCTCTATCAAATGTATTTCAACCGTATAGGTGCCGACCGGCACTTGGCTCGGCAGGTCGATGCGGGCGCGGTAGAGTACATTTTCAACCAGATCGACGCCCGTGGGGTCCGAGCCGTAAAGCGCCTCGTCCTGCCATGTGGCGAGGAAGCCATCCTCGAACCCCGCCACCATCGCCGCGTCCGCGCCGCCAGTGGGTGATAGCTGTAAATATTGCGGACTGAGTTCGAAGATGGCGGCGGTCCGCTCGTCCACCATATCGGCGATGGGGCGGGTGGACGCGGCGCGAAAGAATGTTGGCGCAGTCTCGAAGCGAACGGAATCCGTATTCAGCCACAGGCCGAGAACCCGCTCCTTGCGCCTGACGGTGATTGCCTCTGGCGGGCCGCGCACCACGATGGCGATATCGGGGCGCTCGTCGGGCGTGCGCCCGTCCGGATATTGTATCGCGCCGAATACAAGCAGCTCAGCACCCGCGAAGGAATAGATGATGTCGATCCGGCTTTGCGACAGATCCGCGATCAAACGGGGCGGGGTTTGCGCCGCGGCGGGCACAGCCAGCCACGTCAACAGCGCCAGCAGCCACCTCATGCGCCGTCAACCTGAATGGAGAAGAGGTTCGCCGGTTCGACAGTCAGCCCGAACAGCAATCGCCCCGCCACGATCAGCACCAGAATGGCAAGCGCCAGGCGCAATTTTTCCGGGGGCAGGCCGATCGCGATTTTGGCGCCCAGCTGCGCGCCCATGACACCGCCGATCAGCAGCAGCGCAGCCAGAACGATGTCCACCGTCTTTGACTGGACGGCATGCAACAGCGTGATCGCCGCGGTCGTAAAGACGATCTGAAACAGGCTGGTCCCCACGACGACGCCAACCGACATGCCGAGGACGTAAATGAGGATCGGCACCATGATCAGGCCGCCGCCAATGCCCATGACGAACGTCAATATGCCGACCACCATGCCGACAAGCAGCGGCGCGAGGGGAGAGATGAACAGTCCCGACGCGCGAAAACGCATTTTTCCTGGCAGGGCGGAAATAAGCCGATTTTGACGCCGGGACTGTTTCGGCCGCCCCCCCTTTGCCTGTCGCCGCAACGTGCGGACAGTCTCAATGAGCATCGATGCGCCAACAAGACCAAGAAAAACGACGTATATCAGCGAGATCGTCAGGTCGATCTGGCCGACCTGCTGCAGCGCGCGAAACAGCACAGAGCCGAGCAGCGCGCCGATCACACCCCCCGCAACCAGTACGGCGCCCATCTTCACATCGACGCCGCCACGCCGCCAATGCGCCATGGCGCCAGAAACGCTGGAGCCCGTCACCTGGGTCGCGGAAGAAGCGACTGCAACGGCGGGCGGAATGCCATAGAACATCAGCAGCGGCGTCATCAGAAAACCGCCGCCTACGCCAAACAGGCCCGACGTAATGCCCACCAGCAGGCCAAGGCCTATGATCACGGCGGCGTTTACGCTTAGTTCCGCAATCGGCAGGTAAATATCCATGGCAGATTGCCTTAACGGGCTATGCGCGGAGTCGCCACTGGATTGCTGCGCCGCAACAGTGGTCAGTATCCAAGTGCGACCGTCAATGCGGCTCCATCATTGTTCGCAGCGTTCCCGGCAATTCCGCGCCGGTAGCTGGCCCGCAGGTCCAAGGTTGCCGCTCCGATAGGGACGTGGGCACGCAGAGCGGGTCCAATCTCAAGAACGGATATTGTATTCCCTGCCCTTTGAATGCCGCCCCAGGCGCCCGCCCCGATGCTGAGACCGTCGCGCAGGCGATAGCCAGTAAACCCTTGCCCGCCCGCAAACACATCTCGATCCCGCCAGCCGACAATTCCGACATCGGCATATACTGACGCGTCGAGCGCATTCTCCTGATCCGTCGCCATGCCCCCGGACAGGCGGATCTGCGTTGCATTGATGCCGCCATCCCCGAGGGCGATACGCTGTTCGACGACCAGCTTAGGCGCTGCGCGGCCGAACAATTGCCATCCCGCCCCTACGAGCGCCTCGGCAATGCCCGGCTGTCCGCCCTGTGCAGGCGCGCCGGTCATGCGCGCCTCGATTGAAACTGGCCGCCTTGCGAGCGGATCGAGTGTCCATGACGCGGCAAGACCATATTGGCTTCCCCCGAAGACCGGCTGGGTCGGAAGGATCGTCGCCGTAGCCTCGTCACGCGCCAGCCAATATGCGGAAATGGACAGCCGCTTGTTGAGACCGCGAAGTTGCGCGCGCCACAGTTCAGCCTGGGGATGGTCCGGGCCCTCTGTCAGCGCCCGCTGGAAATAATCGGCCGCTTCCCGCCGGTCCCCCGCTTGCAACCGCGTAAAAGCGGTTTCTGCCAGATTGAACGGGTCTGGGCGGGTAGACGGTATATCCGTGCGGATCGGGGCGCTGGCAGAATGGAGGGTCGCGGCGCTCGGCCCAGTGGCCTGAGAATCAGTCGCGATGGAAGAAAGGGGCAAAGAAGCAAGCGCATCCGGGTCATGGGCAATTTGCCTGTGGCCTCCTTGGCGGGAGGGCGATGGGAACGTGCCTGGCGAACCGGCTGGCACCGGTGCACCCGCCGCTGCAACAAGGGTCTCGTCAGCCGGGGTGGGGTATGGCGGAGAGGCCGCAGGAGCGCGGGGCCGTTCAGGAGCGGGCGCAGAGGGCGGCGGCCCCATCTCTGCTATAAGGAGTCGCACATTATCCTGCAGCACGGCGAGGCGCCAGATCATCCAGCCGAACAGCAGCGCTCCCAACAGGGCAAGCCAGAAAAGCGGCCTCATCAGTCGTCTGCCGCGGCAGGAAATTTGTGCACGGTCTTGTCCCAGCGCAAGCGCTCACCCCGCACGATGAGTGTCAGATAGACGCCAAGGGCGCGTCTGGCAGCTAGGATACTGAAGATATTGGCGATAACCGCCCTGGGGATCGAAAGCGCCCCTTCGACAAGGCCATAGACCCGGGCGGTAAACCACGCCCGCATCGCGAGCCGCCAAAGAACCGAAGCCGTGCAGAAAAGCATCAGATACCACAGGAGGGAGCCGCCCCTCACCAGCGTCGGCAGACGTGCCGCATCGGCATCGACCCATCTGGCGACCACCGAAATAGCGGCCATGATCGAGGCGGCATAGGCCAGAAGAATGATGACCGCGTTCACCGGCGGCTTCCGGTCCCTGAGCATCATATATCGGTCGGCAAGGCCCCCTGCCCAGCCAAGCCGTTGCCAGCCCTGAAACACGATGCCGGTCAGCCAGCGTGTCTTTTGCCGAACCGCGGCGTCGAAGCTCGCAGGGAAATGTTCGCGTGTCGCCACGGCGCCCCTGCCATTGCGCTCGGGCAGGCGCACAAAGGCACCCCTGCCACCACGCGATATCCTCAGCCCGATCTCATAATCCTCCGTCAGCGATTCCGCATCGAACGGCATTTGCTGACGCAATTCTGCCAAAGCGCCGAGTTCCTGCCTGCCAAAGGCACATGCCACCCCGGCAGAGGGGATCGCGGCGCCCAACATTTCGCGGACGATCAAGGTCTTGCCATGATGTTCTGAGAATTCGTCGAGATAATGGCCACTGACCCAGCGAGAATCAGCATCCGGCAACGGGATGACCGGCAGTTGCACCATGGCGATCCGTGGCATCAGATGATCGAATATTCTGAGTTCGCTGGGATGGACGACGTCCTCGGCGTCATGAAGAACGACGCCCTTGTAGCGAAAGCCGCCCTTTTCCTCATGTCGCAGCATTTCTTGCCAGATATGGTTCAGGCAATCGGCCTTTGTCGTCGGCCCCGGCCGTGGATTTACGGTGACGTGTACGCGCTCGTCATTGATGGGACGGATGGCGGCGATGGTGGCCGGATCATTTGCGTAGACGCCGACGAAAACGTCGTAGCACGCGTGATCGAGGGTGCGCGTCAGGCGCGTCAGCATGGGGCCGATCACGTCGCCTTCGTCCCAGGCCGGCACGAAGATCGCGAAGCGCCCAGCAGGTTCACGGCGCGGGACGTCATCCTCCGTCCATCGGCTATAGCGGCGATAGGCGCCGAATCGACGCCGCAGACTGCCCACGATATAGGTCAGATCGACGAACAACTCATCGAGGCCGAAGACGGCCACACCCACGGCGGCCATCATCAAAAGGTCGCGGGTCAACACCCAGTAATACGGCCAAAAGCCGAACTGCTCTGTCGTCGCCACCCCCATGGGAAAGCCGCATAACGGCAAACGCGGACTTCACAAAATGTATCGCGTGACGCATGACTGCCGCCATGCAGCAATATCTGGATTTGATGCGTACCGTCCTGGAAACGGGCGTCGTGCGCGGCGACCGCACGGGAACGGGCACGCGCAGTATATTCGGCCATCAGATGCGCTTTAACCTGGCAGACGGCTTTCCGGTGCTGACCACCAAGAAGCTGCACCTGAAAAGCATCATCCATGAGCTTTTGTGGTTCGTCGCCGGCGATACGAATATCCGCTACCTGAAGGAAAATGGCGTTTCCATCTGGAACGAATGGGCCGACGAGAATGGCGAATTGGGGCCGGTCTATGGAAAGCAATGGCGCCGGTGGGAAACGGCGGACGGCCGGGTCGTCGATCAATTGCAGAATGTGCTGCACCAGATCCGGACAAACCCCGAGTCCCGCCGTCTGATCGTTACAGCCTGGAATCCGGGTGAGGTCGATTCAATGGCTCTGCCCCCCTGTCATTGCCTGTTTCAATTCTATGTCGCAAACGGGCGGCTTAGCTGTCAGCTATATCAGCGGAGCGCAGATATTTTCCTGGGCGTTCCGTTCAACATCGCCAGCTATGCACTGCTGACGATGATGATCGCGCAGACCAGCGGACTGGCGCCGGGCGACTTCGTGCTGACGCTGGGCGACGCGCATCTCTATTCGAACCATGAGGAACAGGCGCGTGAGCAACTCACTCGCACGCCCGGGCCGCTGCCCCGAATGCATATTGCCGACCGTGCCAGCCTGTTCGACTTTCGCTATGAGGATTTCCGGCTGGACGGATATGAGGCGGCGCCCACGATCAAGGCGCCGATCGCGGTATGACGCGGCCCGACATCGTTCTGCTGGCCGCGCTGGCGGAAAATCGCGTGATCGGCAAGGACGGCGGTATGCCCTGGCACCTGCCGGAAGATCTGAAGCGGTTCAAACGGATGACGATCGGAAAGCCCTGCATCATGGGGCGCAAGACGTTTGAATCGATGGGCGGCGCCCTGCCCGGCCGGCATAATATCGTCCTGACGCGGCAATCCGATTGGCAGGCGGAGCGGGCGCACGTCGTACCCAATCTGGCAGAAGCGATCGCGGAAGCCGGCCTGAATCCGAAGGCGCGCGCGGAAACCATCTTCGTCATCGGCGGCGCGGAAATCTATGCGCAGGCGCTGCCGTCCGCCACGCGGCTGGAACTGACCGAAGTGCATGCCACGCCGGAGGGTGACACATTCTTTCCTGATTTCGACAGGCTAAAATGGCAGGAAATCGCACGGGAACGCCATGCCGGGCCGGAAGGACAGCCGGATTTCAGCTTCGTCACGCTGGAAAAAGCCTGATGGCGGCAAAGCCGAAAGCGAAGCGCAAACCCGCCCCGCAGGGAAAGGCGAAGTCGAAAGGGAAACCACCGGCAACCGCCGCCGCGCGGAGAATTCGCCGCTTCTTCACGACGGTTACGGTCTTTTCCATCATCATCGTGCTGTTTTTCTGGCTGGTCCCCACCATGGCGGAGCGCGCGATGAACCGGATCGAGGGGTCCGGGCTTTGGCGGGTTTCGGAGGAGGCGCAGGCGCTGCACAATGAGGTGATTGTCGCTGACCTGCATGCGGACACGCTGCTGTGGCGCCGCAATCCTAGTGAGCGTTCCGCACGCGGGCATGTAGATTTGCAGCGGCTGCGCGACGGAAATGTCGCGCTGCAGGTCTTCGGATCCGTCACAAAGACGCCGCGGGGACAGAATTACGAGTCTAACAGCGCCGATACGGACAACATCACGCCTCTTTCCGTCGCTCAGTTGCAGCCGATCCGAACATGGGATTCCCTGCTGCAACGCTCCCTCTATCATGCCGAGAAACTGGCAGATGCAGCGCAGGAAGAGCCCGGCGGCTTTCTGCTGATACGCACGAACGCCGATCTGGACCTGCTGCTCGCCCAGCGTGCGCGCGGACAGCAGGTCGTGGGGGCGCTGCTGGGGGTCGAAGGGCTGCACAATCTGGAGGGGCGCATCGACAATCTCGACCGCCTGTTCGATGCCGGCTATCGCATGGCGAGCCTGACGCACTTCTTCGACAATGATCTGGCAGGGTCAATGCACGGCGTGGACAAGGGTGGCCTGACCCCCATGGGACGACAGGCGGTACGCCGCATGGAACAAAGCGGCATGCTGGTCGACGTGGCGCACCTGTCGCATATGGCACTGGCCGACCTGATTGAAATGGCTGAGCGGCCGCTGATTTCCTCGCACGGGGGCGTGCGCGCGACTTGCGCGGAAAACCGCAATTTGTCCGACCCCGAAATCCGGGGCATCGCCGCTACGGGTGGCCTGATCGGCATTGGTTTTTGGGACGGCGCCGTCTGTGCCCCGACACCGGCCGCAACGGCGCGTGCGATGCGACATGTTCGCGACCTTGTCGGCATCGAACATGTCGCCCTTGGCAGCGATTTCGACGGCGCCGTCACCACCGGTTTCGATGCAAGCGGCATGGCGGCGATGACGCAGGCCCTGCTGGACCAGGGTTTCAGCGAGGACGAGGTCCGCGCCGCCATGGGCGGCAATGTCATAAGGCTGTTCAGCCGCACACTGCCCCGGGACTAGCGGCGCTTACAAGGCGTCGATCTGCTTTGCCAAGTCCAGGTCGCGCGTCGAAAGACCGTCGGCATCGTGCGTGGTAAGTGTGATCTCTACCTTATTGTAAACATTGAACCACTCCGGGTGGTGATCCGCCTTTTCAGCCAGCAGGGCGACCTTCGTCATGAAGCCGAAGGCGGCGACGAAATCGTCGAACTGAAAGCTTTTCTGAATCGCATCTCGGTCTGCGGCAATTTTCCAGCCGGACAGTTTCGGCAAGTGCTGGGCGCGTTCTTCCTCGGTCAGCTTTTTCATCTTCGTCTTTCCTCCTGTGCTTTGCGTTTCTAGGGGGGGATCGCATGACGACCCCGCATGGTTTCGCACCGACCCTTGACGATATCGAAGCGATAGCGCGACAGGCGCTGGCCGATCTGCCCCCGGTTTTCCAGACTTATCTGCCCGACGTGGTCCTGAAAGTGGAGGATTTCCCATCCGAGGAGGTGCAGAGGGACATGGAACTGGAGTCCCCCTTCGACATTCTGGGCCTTTATCATGGACATGATGTCAGCCGCTCCGTCGAGGTGTCAGGCGCCCTGCCCGACACCGTCTATCTCTACCGTCGGCCGCTGCTCGATTATTGGGCGGAACATGAAGAGACGCTGGCGCATCTCGTCGCCCATGTGCTGATCCACGAAATCGGCCATCATTTCGGTATGTCAGACGATGATATGCACGGCCTGGAGGACCAGACGGACTAGCCGAGGAGCGAATCCACCCATTGCGGCACCAAGGTTCCCGCAGGTCCGTGGCGCGCTTCATCGAAAAACGACGTCCCCTCACTGGGGTCAAGATTGAGTTCCAGGGTGCGCGCGCCATGCGCGGCCGCCACCCGAACGAAGCCGGCGGCAGGATAGACCGCCCCCGACGTCCCGATGGAAACGAACAGGTCGGCCCCGGACAGGGCCTCCTCAATACGCTCCATATGATAGGGCATCTCCCCGAACCAGACGATGTCGGGGCGCAATGCCTCCGACGCCCCACAGGCGGCACAGGTAGCCCCCTCGATCAGCGTCGCAGGCGAATCCTGGCGCTCGTCGCATGACAGACAGAATGCCCGGCGCAATTCCCCGTGCATGTGGAGCAGTCGCCGCGACCCTGCACGCTCGTGCAGATCGTCGACATTCTGCGTTACCAGCAGCAAATCCCCGGACCATTCGCGATCAAGGCGCGCCAAGGCCAGATGCGCGGCATTGGGTTCTACCCCCGCCAGCGCCGCGCGGCGCTGATCGTAGAAATTCTGTACCAGCCGGGGGTCGCGTGCAAATGCCTCTGGCGTGGCGACATCCTCGACGCGGTGCCCCTCCCACAGGCCATCGGGACCGCGAAATGTGGCAACACCCGATTCCGCCGATATACCGGCGCCGGTCAGGATGACGATGTTTCCTGGCTTGTCATGCATGATAGGGCTCTCCATCTCTTTAAGGACGAATAGGAGCGCTGAAGAACATGACAAGCCGCATTGGCGTATTGGGTGCGGGCGGCCGCATGGGCCGCGCGATCATCGAGACCGTCGAAATGACCGACGGGGTGACACTCGGCGGGGCAGCCGAGCGCCCGGGGCATCCATGTCTCGGCGAGCCATTGACCGGTACCCTGACAATCTGCGCGAACCCCTCTGCCATTGCGAACGATTGCGAAGTGCTGGTCGATTTCACGACACCGGACGCGCTGGCGGGCAATCTGGATGCGGCGCTAGCGGCCAAATGCGCCATCGTCATTGGAACAACGGGCCTGACCGAGTCTCACCTGAAGCAGGTTGACGAAGCATCGCGCGATATAGCTGTATTGCAGACGGCGAACACCAGTGTCGGCGTCAACATGCTCGCATCACTCGTCCGGCAGACTGCCGCGGCACTGGGGCCGGACTGGGACATCGAAATCGTGGAAATGCACCATCGCCACAAGGTGGACGCGCCATCCGGCACGGCCCTGCTGCTGGGCGAAGCGGCGGCTGCAGGTCGCGGTGAAACGCTGGGCCGTCTGGCCGAACGCGGGCGCGACGGCCCGGACAGCCAGAGAGTGCCAGGTGCGATCGGCATGGCATCGCTGCGCGGCGGCTCCGTCGCGGGCGACCACGATGTCATCTTCGCTGGCGATGGAGAGCGGCTGGAACTCGGTCATCGCGCTGAATCACGTGAAACTTTTGCGCGCGGGGCTGTGCGCGCGGCGCGCTGGCTGGCTGGAAAGCCGGCCGGTCTTTACACCATGAAGGACGTACTTGGCCTGTGATCCCCTTTTCCATTCTTGATCTTTCCCCCGTCGTCGAGGGCGGTGACGTTTCGACGTCCCTGGCGAACTCCCGCGCGCTGGCGCAGGCCGGCGAGCGTCTGGGTTACAATCGCTTCTGGCTGGCCGAGCATCACGGCATGCAGGGCATTGCCAGCGCCGCCACCAGCGTCGTTATCGGCCATGTCGCGGCAGGTACCAGCAAGATACGCGTCGGCGCAGGCGGCATCATGCTGCCAAATCACGCCCCCCTGCTGATCGCCGAACAGTTCGGCACACTGGCCGCACTGCACCCCGGTCGTATCGACCTGGGCCTGGGACGCGCGCCGGGTTCGGACGGTGTCGTGGCGCAGGCAATGAAACGCGACCTGTATGCGGCTGCGGAACGGTTTCCCGCCGATGTCCAAGAGCTGATGTCCTATTTTGCCGGCAGCGGGCCGGTACGCGCCGTCCCCGGCGAGGGCGAGGACGTACCCGTCTGGATTCTTGGCTCTAGCCTCTATGGTGCGCAGGTGGCGGCACATTTCGGCCTTCCCTACGCCTTTGCCAGCCATTTCGCGCCCACGCATATGCACGAGGCGATCCGGATTTATCGGGAACGTTTCCAGCCGTCAGAGAGGCTGAAGAAACCCTATGTCATGCTGGGCTACAATGTAGTCGCCGCGGAAACCGACGAGGAGGCGCAATTTCTGTCCACCTCCCTCCTGCAGGCGTTTGTCAATCTGGGGCGCGGTACGCCGGGGCGGCTGCCCAGGCCCGTCGAGGGGTACGAAAAGGATCTGCCCCCTGATGCACGCGCGCGGCTGTCGGGCATGCTGTCGGCAAGCGCCATTGGTTCCGCCGACACCGTGGCGAACACCATTGCCTCCTTCATCGAAAAGACCGGCGCCGACGAACTGATCCTGTCCGCGAGTGTGCATGATTTCGAGAAGCGGATCAGAAGTTACGAAATTGCCGCGGACGTTCATGCGCGGCTGGCGGCGGTCTGAATTGGCTGTGCGGTCGGCAGTGCCGTTACTTGACCGCGCCGCTTTTCAATAATTGCGGCAAAAGGGTGATGCCGGCAAGGATTGGATGCCGGCGCTGCCAGTCAGAAATGCGGATATCGCTGCCGGCGTGGCGGTTTATCTTCCAGGCGAGATAGTCGATGCCGCCGTCGAACGTGGCGGTTGCCTTTGCGAGGCGAGCGACGGAGATCAGCTTTCCATTGCGCCGCCGGCGTGCCCAGGCACGCTCCCCGGCCCTTCGATCAACCGCGTCCCTGAATCGAATAAGCGTGCCGCTTATCTCTGCGTCCAGTTTCGCTTCCGTCAGGGCTGCGGCCGTGATGGAGCGATACCAGTCCGGCGCGGCATCGAACACGGCCCCCGGCCTCTCCTTGCGCTCGGCGCGGAGTTCGGCCGCGTAGGTCAGCGCAAAGGCGGAAGACCATAAGGAGCGCATGTCCGTTTCCTGCGGCAATAGCGGCCGCGCAGCGTTCATCAGCGTCACTGGACTGTTCGCAACGGCAGAAATGATCCTGTCGGCCACCGGCAACCCTGCCCCCCAGGCGAGGCGCGCAGGTTGGCAAAAGCGCGCCCAGACCGATACGCTGCGCGTTTCACCGCGACATTCACGCTGCAGATCGTCAAGGCTGAGCACCGCATATTTCGCGACCAGTCCCTGCCACCGGGCATGGAAGACATTTGGCGGGACAAGAGCATTGGCGCGCGCCAGCCATGCGCGGTCATAGGCCCGTTCATAGCTGTCGACGATCAGGTAGAAATCCAGCATCAGGCCGTCGAGCCGAGCCTCTCTCAGGCAGGATCCATAAAAGAGGACGCCGAGCGCACCGGCATGGCGTGCCGCGACATCAGCGGCAAATCCGCGGACTTGGGCATCGACAGGCTTCGACAGCTCGTTTCTGTAAAGGTCGGTCAGCATGGGAAGCGGGCATAACCGCCCCGCAGCTAAGCCGCCAGCCGCAGGAAATTCACTGGCTCAGTGGGTGTCAGGATGATCGAGCCACCCTTCGGCGCGGAAAAATGCTCCCCGTCCAGAATGACGTCCGACTGAGTCCCTGAAATACGGATTTCGTCGCCGCTGTCCATGTAAAGGCCGCGAAATTTCGACTGTCCCAGCCGCCCAAAGATAGCCGCAAAGCTGGCGCGGAGCACCGCGCCGCGCGTCTGGTCGATCGCCATCACGCCCAGACGGCGGTCGGCGGACGTACCATTCTGCACGTTCATCAGCACCTTTTCGAGTGTCGTGACCATCAGGAGCAGAAAATGCCCCTCCAGCAGGCCGTCACGGCGAACGGACACACTCAGCTTTTCACGCGATACCGGACCCCATTTGCCCGGCAATCCAACGATCAGCACGAGGAATGCCATCACCGATGTCAGAAAATGCGCCATCCAGTTTGGCAGGCCGAGCGGGTAGAGCTTATGACGGCAATAAAGGATTGAGGAGGCAAGCCCCGCCCCCCCCAGGAACATGCCCATGACAGGTCGCGACAGCCGACCGTCGTTCAGCGCGATCAGTTTACGCGGGGTCACATAATCCTCGACGCCGGTTTCGGCGATTTCGATGATACGTTCCAGGGCCTTCAGCGGATCGGTACCGCTGCCGAGGTCGGCGGCGATCAGATTCGTTTTACCGTTCGGCAGCACGGCGACTGGCGGAGGCGTGTCCCCGAACGGCTTGCCGTGATAAATTTCGGTCAGCGTCGCCTGGACCGTTCCGTCACCGCCATTGATCACCAGCACCTTTGGCTTGGTACGCGCGATCGTTCTGAGCGCATTGGGAATCTCGGCAATGTCATTCACTTCGTAATGAAAGATTTCCGGAACCCGCGCAGTGAAGTCGCGCACCCGGGGCAGATGGGCGCGATTGCCGGTGGAAACAGGATTGGAAAGGAGGGCGACCGATGCCATTTTTGATTTACTTCCGCTTCACGGGGCCGAAGCCCAAAATACCCTTGTGGTAATTGAGAACGACGGTCATCGGCGTCACGCCGGCCTTCGCCTGAAAATTCGCCATGTCATATTTGGGCTTGGCCAGCTTCATGCTGGGATTGCCCGGCAGCCCCGCACCATCCTCGAACGGATCGAGTTTGCCGTTCTTTGCGCGGTCGTGCATCACGACCATCGCCATTTCACCGGAGTAGGGCAGCGGCACGCAGATATCCATGTCGCCGGATTTTGACACCGGAACGTCGACGCGTCGGATCCACTCCCCCCCTTCAAGAAATTTGTCGGGGTCGTCGGGATAAAGCTGGATACGCACCTGACCGGCGCGATCCTTGAAGCCCGTGACGCGGACCAGGGCCGCGGGTTCTTTCGCGTTCGAATAGCACGCCGAGGGGGTATTCGGCATCTCACGCTTTGCGGTGGCAGCCTGCGACATGGCGGGCTGGGCGGCCACCAAAGCGGCGCTCGCCAGATAAAGCGGAACAAGTTTACCGTAGAATCTCAAAATCTCTTCCTCACCGACTTTGCGTATTCTGATGCGGGGCGCTATTGCGCGGTGCACCGACGAAGGGCAAAGCCATGCCTTCGTCATCAGGACATCACATATTGCCTCCGGTTGCGGCCAAAATTGGGCAGGCACCGGGCAAAACTGGGCAGGACTGGGCCTAACGAACACCGATATGCTCGCTGCCCGCTTAGACAGATATATCGCCAGGCTGATCGCGCTGCCGCTATTGGGCACGCTGGTCGTCGCTGCCATGCTGTTGCTGCTGGACAAGATGTTGCGCCTGTTCGATTTTGTCGTGAACGAGGGCGGTCCGGTCAGCGTCGTTTGGCGAATGCTGGGGAATGTGTTTCCGCAATATCTGGGCCTCGGCATCCCCGTCGGCCTGCTGCTCGGAATTCTTTTGGCCTTTCGCGGCCTTGCCCTGTCCAGTGAACTGGATGCCATGCGCGCGGTGGGCGTGTCCTATCTGCGCATGCTGCGTGTCCCCTATCTTTATGCCTTGGCAATGGGCGCGATGACGCTGGGCATCGTGGGGTTCATCCAGCCGATCACCCAATATACCTATGAGGCGCTGGAATTCGAATTGCGGTCAGGCGCGCTTGGCGCGACCATCGACGTTGGGGCCTTCGTCCCCGTGGCGGAGGATACGATCCTTCGCGTCGAAGAGAGCCGGGAAAGCGGCAGTGACCTACGCGGTATTTTCCTGCACACACAGCGCGCCGACGGGCGGACGGCAACGGCAACGGCGGAACGGGGCCAGTTTTTGTCCACCGACGATCCCGACGTGATCCTGTTGCGGCTGGAGGAGGGTGTTATCGTTCACGATGCAGCCGAATTCCCGGAACCGCGTGTGCTGAGTTTCCAGAATTACGACCTGGCCGTGCCCCTGCCCCGCATCGACGTTTTTCGCGCCCGGGCGGACGGCGCCGACGACCAGGAATTCACCCTGCCGGAACTGTGGCAGGCGAGCGCCGATCCGAACCCCAGTTTTGGTGCCGCGAACCAGCGTGCGATCGAGGCGAACCTGCACAGGCGTCTGGTACAGATCGTCGTTGTTCTCGTCATTCCCCTGCTTGCGCTGGCACTCGCCGTTCCCGCGAAGAGATCGTCAAGCGCGCTGGGGGTGTTCGCGGCGCTGATCATCCTGGTCGTCTATAATGAGATTTCGGAAACGGCCGAGCGCGCCGGGGCGGCCGGCGATATACCGATTGCGCTTAGTCAATGGGCAAGCTTCGCCGCCTTTGCCGCGCTGTGCGGCTGGTTCTTCTATGTTCTGGCGTTCAAGCCGGCCGGGCAACCCATTGGCATGCTGGAAAGCGCCTTCACCCAGCTTGCGAAGCCGATAAAGAAACTGTGGCGGTTCGTTCGTCGTAAAACCCACCGCATGCAGGCGACGTCTTCATGATGCGGCCATGGCCATCAAATACCCTGGCTCTTTATCAGGCGCGCATGTTCGCGATCAGGATCGTCGCCTTCGCCTTCGTCCTGGTCGGTATCCTGCAAATGCTGGACCTGTTGTCGGAATCCGAAAAGATCCTGGCGGTCAGCGGAAACGGCAATGCCGAGCTATGGCAATATGTCCAGCTTCGCGCGCCGCAATTGGTCGACACATTCCTGCCGTTTTCCGTGCTGCTGGGCGCGCTGGTGACATGGGCGTCGCTTTCGACGTCCTCCGAAATCGTCATCATGAAAGGTGCCGGGCTGTCGCCCCACAAGATATTATTGCCGATGATGGCGACCGCCCTGCTGGTGTCGGTGGCGCACTTTGTCTTTTCGGAAACCGTGCTCCCGCAAACCAACGCCCGGCTGGACGCATGGCAGGGGGCCGATTACGGCGTCCTTCCCGCCGACCCTGGCACGGCCCGCTTCGATGAATGGCAGATCGGCGACAGCGATATTCTGTTTGCCGAACAGGTCGAGGGCGCAGGAGCGGACATGGTGCTGACCGGTGTCACAGTCTATCGGCGCAGCGCAAATGGCGCGGACCTGGTTGCGATCGCCAACGGCCCCCGTGCGGTTCCTGTTGCGGACGGCTGGCAGTTGGATGATACGCGCAGCTTTAACGTCGCGGCCGCCCAGATCGAGGAGATCGGCCCAATGATCGTGGGGCGCGGCATCGCGCCGGCGCGCTACACCGTCGAAACGCCCGATCCGGACGAAAGCACGACATCCGAATTGGCGGCAGCAATCGAGCGGCTGGAGGCGGCCGGCCGACCAACGGACGCGTTGCACACGGCATTTATGCACAAATTTTCCGCCCCGCTTTCAGCGCTGCTGATGCCGCTATTGGGGGCGGTGGCCGGCTTTGGCCTGGCACGGTCCGGTCAGTTGTTCAAACGCACGGTCATTGGATTGGTGCTGGGGTTCGCCTATTTCGTGGCCGACAATGCGATGCTGGCGATGGGACAATTTGGCGCAGCCCCGCCCATATTGGCCGCCTGGGGGCCATTTCTGATGTTCTTTCTGGTAGGGGAAGCCGTGCTTTTCCGTACCGAGGAATAGCGATTGTTGCGGCCCGCAGCCCGCATTGCCATGAGGCAACCCACGACCTGCCGCATCTTCGCCGCATTGCGTCGCAATATGCGAATTTGACGAAGCTGATGAACAGATTTGAGGGCGATGAGATCGTGAGTAGCGTAGCGAAGCTGATAAAGGGCTTTCGACTCGGAATGTGGGAAAAATCCCATCATCTCGACAAGATGGACTTTCGCGGCCTGGTGAAGGCATATTTCCAATATTACGCCATTCAGGGCTACCTGATCCTGGCGGCGATTTCGATCGGCGTGGCGATTGCCTACCCGCCAACGACGCTGGAAATTCTTGCAGCGACAGGCGTGGCCGTCGTCTTCTATCCGCTCGTCTGGTACGTTCTGCACCGCTTCGTCCTGCATGGCCAGTGGATGTTCAAATCGCGGCTGACGGCGCGGACGTGGAAGCGTATCCATTTCGACCACCATCAGGACCCCAACCATTTGGAGGTCCTTTTCGGCGCGCTTTACACGACCCTGCCTGCGATCGCGGCGGCGATGCTGCCAATCGGGTATCTGATCGGTGGCGTCGGCGGCATGGCGGTCGCGATGGCCGCAGGACTGCTGACGACCTGCTTTTACGAGTTCGTGCATTGTATCCAGCATCTGGCGTACAAGCCGAAGTATGAATTCCTGAAAAAGATGAAAGCGCGCCACATGGCGCATCACTTCCACGACGAAACCGGCAATTTCGGTATCACCGATTTCACCTGGGATCGGCTGTTCGGCACCTTTTACGAGCGCGCGCAGCGCCCGCAGAAGAGCCCGTCGGTGTTCAATCTGGGCTATGATGACGAGGCGGCAAAGCTTTATCCATGGGTCGCGGCAAAGTCCGGCGGCACCTTCAAGACGCCGCAGCGTCGTGCGAAAGTGAAGGAAGAACTGGAACGGCAGCAGGCGGCATAATAGGAGCGCCGTTCCTTTCCTTCAGCATCAGCGAGCGTCAGCGATCACTCCCGATAATCAACCAATCGTTCTTCGTCGGGTCGTCAGCCGCGCCGACCGAAACGCCTTCGTCGATTTCCCCTACGGCCTTTACCATGATGATCCGGCCTGGCGACCGCCGCTGAAGGCGGATGTGCACGGCCTTATCGGCGGTGCGAAAACCAATCCTTGGTTTCTGCACGCGCGCGCCGCGTTCTGGCTGGCCTATCGCGGAAGGAAAATGGTCGGTCGCATTTCCGCGCAGATCGACGAGCTGGTCTTGGAAAATATGGGACCGGGCACGGGCCAATGGGGCATGTTCGAATGTATCGACGATCAGGCAGTCGCGGATGCCCTGCTGCAGGTGGCGACGGACTGGCTGAGGTCCGAGGGCATGACCCGGATGCTGGGTCCGTTCAGCCTGAGCATCTGGGACGAACCGGGGCTGTTGGTGAAGGGACACCATATCCCGCCGACCATCATGATGGGCCATCACCACGCCTATTATGAACGCCTGGTCGAAGCGGCGGGCCATGAAAAGGCGAAAGATCTATATACCTACGAACTGCCCATAGCGGCGGGCTTTCCCGAAACACCCGATCGCATGGTGGCCATGGCGGAGAAAAATGCGCGCCTGAAGGTCCGAAAAGTCGACAAAGCGCGCTTCGACGAGGAAGCGGCACTGATCCTCGATATTCTGAACGACGCCTGGGCGGATAATTGGGGATTCACGCCGCTGACCGAGGCGGAGATTGCCTATGTCGGCAAGAAGCTGAAGCCCATCGTTTATGAGGATCTGATCCGCATCGCGGAAGTGGATGGTGAACCGGTCGCGTTCATGATGACCCTGCCCGATATTAATGAACTGACCGCCGATCTACACGGAAAGCTGTTCCCCTTCGGTTGGGCAAAGCTGCTGTGGCGGCTGCGGCGGCCCCAGGTTCAACGTATGCGTGTCCCCCTGATGGGCGTTCGACAAACGCACCAGTCGGGCAGGCTGGCCACATTCATGGCATTCCTGATGATCGAGCTGATCCGGCGCGATTCCGTCAAGAATTATTCGGCCACTGTCGGCGAATTCGGCTGGGTGCTGGAGGATAATAAGGGAATGACCGCCATTGCCGACGCGCTGGAAAGCCCGCTGTCGAAAACATACCGGATTTACGAGAAACCGATCGGCTGAGCGGGTCGGCGCCCCCGCAACCGGTCAGCAATCGCCGGTGCGGGTGCCCGATCCCTCAGTGATAATCGTCATATTGCCCATCTGGCCCTGCCCTGTCATCGTCATCCGGGTCTGATAATCATTATCCGAATGGGTGCCGGTCATTACCATTTGCATGGTCTGGCCCTGCATCTTGCAGACAGCAACAGCATCCAGCTTTCCGCCCGACATATCGAAGCGTTCATATTCGCACTTCCCCTCGGACTCCTGGAACATCTTTTCCGGGGCCTCATCGAGATCGGCCTGCGTGATGCACTGATCCTGGGAATAGCTTTGCCCCGTCATCTGCGACTTTATCATGTCACGCATGCTGGCAGGAACGCCTGGCGGCAGCGCGATGTCGATGTCCACCGTTTTTCCGGTGGTCGTCCACATGCCGGGCTCCATCGCCGCGGCAGGTGCCGCCAGCAGGACAGCCATGAGCATCGTCGTGCGCTTTTTCATGAGAACCCCCCTCTGATTTCTTCCAGGATCCATGTTAAAGCGCTGGCGAGAGGACGGCCACCCCCAATAAAAAATCGGGTCAGGTAGTCATGGATCAAGGCACAAATAGCGGGGTCTGTCAGTTACAGTGCAGGAAGCCCACTTGCGGGCTCCGACAGGAACTTTCCCATGTCCTTCACACGTTTGGAACCTCCCCTTCCCCTCCACGTCATCGGGCGCGGCGATGGCCTGGCCTTCGGCGTCATCGATTATGGCGCCGAACATAATTTGCTATGGGTCACGGCGATTGATGCCACTGGCGAGATCTGGTGCGCGCCGAATCCCCAGGTACGCATGCAGCCCAACTGGTCCATGGGCCGCGCGCGCGTGGCCGATGCTGGCGGCGCCGACATCCACGACATGAAGCCTTTCGCAGCGAGCTCCTGACGGCTGGCGCTTGCGATAGCGGCCTCCTATCTCCCCCCCATGTCCGATATTGCGATCCGCACCTCCGTCACCGATCCCAGCGACATGCCCGCCTTTCAGCCGCACAGGCCGGAACGCGGGGAAAAGTCTGAAGGGGGGCAGCCCTTTGAGCTGATCAGCGACTATGAACCGTCCGGCGATCAGCCGACGGCAATTGCGGAGCTGGTCGAGGGGCTGCGGCAACAGGAACAATCGCAGGTGCTGCTGGGCGTCACCGGGTCTGGCAAGACCTACACAATGGCCAATATTATCCAGGATCTGCAGCGGCCGACGCTGGTGCTGGCGCACAACAAGATACTGGCAGCGCAGCTGTACGGTGAGTTCAAGACGTTCTTTCCGAACAATGCGGTCGAATATTTCGTCAGCTATTACGACTATTATCAGCCGGAAGCCTATGTGCCCCGCTCGGACACCTATATCGAGAAGGAATCGTCCATTAACGAGGCGATCGACCGCATGCGCCATTCGGCGACGCGTTCGCTGCTGGAGCGGGACGACGTCATCATCGTCGCCTCGGTATCGTGTATTTACGGCATAGGCTCCGTCGAGACCTATTCGGCGATGACCTTCAAGCTGAAGAAAGGAGAGAGCGTCGACCTGCGCGAAATCATGCGCAAGCTGGTCGCCCTGCAGTATAAGCGCAACGATACCAATTTCGTGCGCGGATCATTCCGTGTGCGCGGGGATACGCTGGAACTCTATCCCTCCCATCTGGAAGACATGGCGTGGCGGATCAGCTTTTTTGGCGACGAAATCGAGGAGATCGCCGAATTCGATCCGCTGACAGGTGAACGCGGGCCGAAGATGGACAGCATCAAGGTCTACGCCAATTCGCACTATGTGACCCCCGGCCCGACGATGAAGCAGGCGACGGTCGCGATCAAACATGAGCTGGCGGAACGACTGAAGGAATTCGAGGCAGAGGGAAAGCTGCTGGAGGCGCAACGTCTGGAACAGCGCACGCATTTCGACCTGGAAATGATCGCCGCCACCGGATCATGTGCCGGTATCGAGAATTATTCCCGCTTCCTGACCGGTCGCCTGCCCGGCGAACCGCCGCCGACTTTGTTCGAATATCTGCCGGAAAACGCGCTCCTGTTCATCGACGAGAGCCATCAGACGGTGCCGCAGATCGGGGCGATGCAGAAGGGCGATTTCCGCCGCAAGTTGACCCTGGCCGAATATGGTTTCCGCCTGCCGTCCTGTATCGACAATCGCCCGCTGAAGTTCGAGGAATGGGACGCGATGCGACCGCAGACGACCTTCGTCTCGGCGACGCCCGGAAAATGGGAGCTGGAGCAAACGGGCGGCGTCTTTACCGAACAGGTTATCCGCCCCACCGGCCTGATCGATCCGCCGGTGGAAATCCGGCCTGTCGAGAGCCAGGTGGACGATCTGATCGGCGAACTGCGTGCGACGACTGCCAAGGGCTATCGCAGCCTCGTGACGACATTGACCAAACGCATGTCCGAAGATTTGACGGAGTTCCTGCACGAGGCGGGGATCAAGGTGCGGTACATGCATTCCGACGTGGAGACGCTGGAGCGCATCGAACTGATCCGCGACCTGCGGTTGGGGGTTTATGACGTGCTGGTCGGCATCAACCTGTTGCGAGAAGGGCTCGATATTCCGGAAACAGGTCTGGTCGCCATTCTGGATGCGGACAAGGAAGGGTTCCTGCGTTCGGAAACCAGTCTGATCCAAACGATTGGCCGGGCCGCGCGCAACGTCGATGGTCGTGTCATTCTTTACGCCGACACCATCACCGGCAGCATCGAACGTGCCCTGATGGAAACCGACCGCCGACGCACCAAGCAGATCGCCTATAATGAAGAACATGGCATCACGCCGCGTACCATTTCGAAGGCGGTCGGCGATATCGTCGCCATGGCGGACGCCGGATCGGATCGCAGCGGCAAGGATCGCGGGCTACCAGGCGAGCGCAAGGATGCCGCGCCGGGACCGGGCCACAATTTGAAGGCCTATATCACCGAGTTGGAGCAGAAGATGCGCGCGGCGGCCGCCGATCTGGAATTCGAAGAGGCGGGACGCATCCGCGACGAGATTCGCACGCTGGAAGCCGACGAATTAGGTCTGCCAGCCGATTTGCAGGTGGCGAGACCCACGGGGCGCGCGACCGAGGGGAAGCCGGGGACCCGAAAAGACCGCTATGGCAAGATGAGGAAGCGGAAGATGGGAATCTGACGAAGGTCCTGCGACACTGAGGCGGAGCAACGAGGAGAACGAGCATGTCAGTCCCGGAAGATAATGAAGCAGGGGAACGCGTCTTTGGCCGCCGCCTGCTCGTGGAACGAGGCGATATTGCTCGCGCCCAGATGAGCGATGGCGGTAGCCAGCCTTCGCTTGCGGAAGGACAGGCGCTGTTTCGTATTGAGCGTGTGGCACTGACGGCCAACAATATCACCTATGCCGCCGCAGGTGATGCGCTGAATTATTGGCGCTTCTTTCCTGCACCGGACGGCTATGGCAGCCTTCCCGTGTGGGGGTTCGCCGAATGCATTGGCTCAGAAGCGAGCGGTATCAAACCCGGCGAGCGGGTCTACGGCTATTGGCCCATAGCGGAAATGCTGCTGATTGATGTGGGCGACGTGTCGCCTCGTGGCTTTTCCGACATGGCGCCGCACCGGCAGGAATTGTCGCCGATCTATAACCGTTATGATCATGTCGAAGAAAAACCGGATGCCGCACGCGAAAATATGGCAGCGCTGTTCCGTCCGCTGTTCACGACGGGTTGGCTGATCGCGCAGCAGATGCAGATTGCCGCCGATTATGGCGCGCAGCAGGTGATCATCTCCTCAGCATCGTCCAAGACGGCGATGGCAACTGCATGGAACTACAAGCGGCGCGAAGGCGAGGTTCCCAGTATCATCGGCATGACCTCGGCCAACCATAGGGACTTCGCCATCCACCTCGGCTTATATGACGAGGTCCTGGCCTATGAGGATTTGGGCCAGATCGCTGCCGATGTCCCGACCGCCTATATCGACATCGCCGGGGACCGGACGCTTCGCGGCAACGTGCATCAGCGCTTTGGCCCGCATCTGGGCTATTCGATGGCAGTCGGCCTGACCCATTGGGAAGAGGGCCGCAAAACCGGACAAACTCCTCCACCGGAGCCGAAATTCTTCTTCGCTCCTGATGCGATGCAAACTGAGATAGAACGCAGCAGCGCGGGCGAAGTGCGGAAAAGAATTGACGAAGCGTGGGACGATTTCGCCACGTTCGCCGCACCGATGATCGACATTCGGGAGGTCGAGGGACTGGCCGACGCCGTGTCCTGCTATCAGCAAATTGCGCAAGGCGAGCTTGGCGGTGCAACCTCGCTGATCGTCAATATTCCTGAATCCTGAACATGAGAGGCGGGAGCGTCCCGCCTCTCATGTCGCGATTCCGGATTATTGTTGCGGCGCGTCCGTTTCCACGGGTGCGATCTCGTCCGTGCCCTTTTCAGCTTCCTCGATCGCCGTGGCGGCAGCGGCGGCAACGTCGGGCGAAATGGCTTCACCCGGCGCGCCGACCTGCTCATCAAGAGCGGCCGTTGGCAATGGCGGCGGCGTCTGGCCATTGTCGCGCATGGCCTGGCGATACGTCACCTGATACTTCTCGATCTCGGCGAAGTGGTTCTGGAAGATCTTTTCCAGCGCCGCTGTTGCCGTCTGGCTGTATTCAGTGATTGCCGCAGTCGTATCCGGCAAATCGAGGGCAGCCCGCACATCCTTTACGGCGACTGGGCAAAACTCCGACAAGGTCCCCGGCCGCGCGAAATGATTGTAAAGAGCCGTCAGATGGGCGTCGCGTGCCGCACGCCCGCCCTCTACTTCGGCGATATAATATTGTTCAACCGTGCGGTTAGCCTTTGCAAGCGTGCGAACATATTTCTTGATGAAGGCATTATATTCCGCCGTCACGTCCATGCCCGGAATCACCCGGCAGGACAGGGCCGCGACGTTCATTGCGGCACGGAAGTGAAACAGCGCCTCCTGCTCCGACAGATTGATATTGGGAGTCTGAAACTGGCCGGACGCATCGCGGGACGGCAGCACATAATTGAAATAATAGGTGTCCGGCGCGGCAAGGTCCACGCGCGGCGGGGGCGGTGGGGGCGGCGGTGGTGGTGGGGGTGGTTCAGGGGTGGCACAGGCCGCAAGAACGCCCGTGAGGGCCAGAAGAAGTAGACCGTTACGCATGCTCGAAAAATCCCCCGGAAGGTGAGTTAGCAGCGCTTTTCATAGGCTGTCATCGCGAACGCAAGCCCTATCGCGATCAAAGACTGCAAAAAGCGTGAATCGGACATTGACTCCTTCTGTTTGTGGCTATGAGTATATGAAATGGTTGCGGAAACCTTTCTTCCCCCAGTTCGCTGGCTGCGCGAATATTCGACAAGCGACCTGATGGCCGATCTGGTCGCCGGGTTGATCCTGTCGGTTCTTCTGGTGCCGCAGGCCATGGCCTACGCGACGCTGGCGGGACTGCCGCCGGAAATCGGCCTTTACACGGCGATCCTGCCGCCCATCGTCTATGCCTGCCTGGGAACGAGCAGTTGCACGAGCGTGGGCCCCGTCGCCTTGCCGTCCCTGCTGGTTGCCGACGCCATTGCCGGAGCTGAGATGCCGGCTGGCATCGCCGCGTCGATCATCGCGGTAGAGGTCGGATTACTTCTGCTTCCATTGGGCATACTGCGCCTTGGGCGCCTCGTGAACTTCATAAGCGACCCTGCCCTTCTGGGCTTTACGGCAGCGGCCGCCGTCCTAATCGCGCTGAGCCAGATTCCGCCGCTTCTCGGCATAGACGCAGAACGCGGCGGCGATGCGCTTACCATGGTGCAAAATATCCACATGGCAATCGGAGAGGCCAGCGCGATGACATTCGCGGTCGGAGCCGGCGGCCTGCTGCTGCTTCTGTTCAGCGAAAAATTCGGCGGCGCCGCGCTTTGGAAGCTGGGCGTTCGCCCGCCGATACGCGGCGCCCTGCTAAAATCGACGCCACTGCTGATGCTGGTCGTCAGCGCGGCGCTTGTGAGCTGGTTTTCCCTTGATGTCGAGACGGTTCCGCAGCCGCCCTCCGGCCTGCCCAAGGCGGGCTTTCCACCCTTCGACGTCGCGGCATGGAGCGCGATGCTGCCCTCTGCCGCGATCATTGCCATTGTGATCTTCGTGACCGGTACGGCCATTTCGAAGTCCCTTGCCGGAAGACAGAGGAAATCGCTGAATACCAGCCAGGAGGCGATCGCGCTTGGCGCAGCGGGAATCGCATCTGCTGTAACCGGAGGATACGCGCCGGGGGTCAGCTTCAGCCGCTCCGCATTGCTTCATGACAGCGGCGGGCGCTCGCCACTCGCCTCGGCAATCGGCGCTGCCATCGTTCTCCTTGTCGCGCTCTTCTTTGCCGCGCCGCTCGCCTATCTGCCGAAGGCCGCACTGGCCGCACTGGTCATCAGCGCGGTATTCGGTCTGATCAAGCCGAAAGAGATGCTGGCCATTTGGCGTCATTCAAGAACTGAGGGAGGAGTGATCGCCCTGACGATTATGGCCACTCTGTGCATGGGCGTCCAATGGGGTCTTGGCACGGGAGCCGCCGCCGGAATCATCGCATTTCTTTGGTTTTCAAGCCTGCCACGCGTCACGCGATTGGGCGAAACGGGGGGAGATACGGTGCACTTCCGTTCTGTCGATCGTGAAGGGGTTGAGGTGGACAGTATGCCGGTGCTGGTCATTCGCATCGACCGCTCTCTCTATTTCGGCAATGTCGGGCATTGCGAAGATCAATTGCTGGCGCTGCTGTCGCGTCATCCGGACGCCGAATGTCTGCTGATCGACATGCGCGGCGTCAACGAGATCGACGCCAGCGGCATCGCCATGCTGCAGCGCCTGGTCAACGACGTCGAGGAAAAGCAGCTGAGGGTTGGGTTCGCCGAACTGAGGGCACCCTTGCAGGAGGATTTCGACGACGACAGGGTGCTGTGCCCGTGCCCGCGATATGCCGACGTCGCGGAGGGGGTTCGCAAGATGCGGGAAAGCTGCGGCGTTTAACACGTCCCCCGTGCCTTCCCGCTGCGTTCAGACGCCTCGGCCAGTCATGGTTATGATTTCCAACCGCGCGGCGATACGTCCGTCCGGCCCACGCAGGCCTTCCACCGCAGCAATCATCGCGGCGGTCGCGCGGCGCGTCAGCGGTTTCCGCGCGCGGCTTTGCAGGACATTCTGCTCCCCCATGCCGCGAAGGTCGCGAAGCATGCCAAGCGGCTCCCGGTAATGAATGACGAGCTCGGAAACATCGACCACAGGGTCCGCAAAACCCGCCCGTTGCAGCAGGGCCGGCGCCTCGCGCGCGTCCACCATCGGGTGAACCCTGGGACTCGCCCCTTCCGATTGCTGCACCTCCATTTCGATCAGCGCGTGGCGGATGTCGCCAAGTGACGCCCCGCCGATGAAAGACGCCAGAAAGACGCCATCCTTTCGCAGCGCACGCCGCACCTGCACCAGGGCACCGGGCAAATCATTGACGCTCGCCAGGCTGCCTGCCGACAGGACAAGGTCGAAACTGCCGTCCGCAAAGGGCAAGCGATCCTCGTCGCACACAATTTCTGGCGCATAAGCGAGGGCGCTCTCCGCGCGCAAAATCAGGTCGGCAGGGATCGCTGCGGTTGCACAGCCATCATGCGCGCCCAGATCGAGAACCCTGCCCCAGCGTTGGCCGAAATCATCCGCCCGTTCCGCAAGATCCTCCGCCAAATGCTTCTTCAAGAATGAGAAGTCGGCGACTTCGCGCGCGGCACGGGCGCGCAATTGCCGGCGCGCACGACGGTCGAAGGGTTCGATCTTTTGGCTGGTTTCAGCGTTCATTCCGCTGGCATATAGGCAAGCCGAACCTTCTTGGTAGGGTATAGGGGGCAGCAGTCGAACGAATGAACCTTGTCACGCTCACCACCCGGTTTGGTGCCGCGGCCCTGGACCTGGTGCTGCCGCCGCGCTGCCCCGGTTGCAGGGAAATCGTCGATCAGCCCGATCGCTTCTGCGCCGAATGCTGGACCGATCTTAGCTTTATAACTGATCCGATGTGCATGACATGCGGATTGCCGTTCGAGACCGGCAGTTTCTCGACCAGCGGGGAAACCGGCGGAATTATCTGTGGCGACTGCGCAGGCTCGTCCCGCCCATATGACACCGCACGTGCGGCGCTTCGCTATGACGGTAACGCCATTCCGGTACTGCTGGGATTCAAACATGGCGGCCGGACCCATTTGGCACGCCTGATGGCGGAAATGATGGCACGCCACCTGCCCCCCGCAGCCGACCTGATCGTGCCCATTCCCCTGGACCGAAAGCGCCTGGCCAAGCGCGGATATAATCAGGCGGGTCTGATCGCACGGGCGCTCGCCAAGCGCTGTGGATTTCCGCTGGGGATCGACACGCTGAAACGGACCAGGCCCACCTCCTCTACCGCAGGACTTAGCCGTGCGGGGCGCTTTCGCGCAGCACAGGGAGCTTTTGCGATGCATCGTTCGTTGGCGACGGGTCAGCATGTCATTCTGATCGACGACGTGATGACGACAGGCGCCACGGTCGAGGCCGCATCGCGCACCCTGAAAAGGGCAGGCGCCGAGCGCGTGGATGTGCTAGTCTTTGCCCGCGCCCTGTCCGCATGAATATTGGAGTAGGAGGAAATCTCACCCGTGCCCGCCATCGACGTCTATACGAAATTCCTGTGCCCCTATTGCAGCCGCGCCAAGGCGCTGCTGACCGACAAGGGCGTTGAATTCAACGAAATCGACATTTCCATGGGCGGGGAAAAGCGCCAGGAAATGCTGGCGCGTTCGTCGGGTGCCTCGACCGTGCCGCAGATTTTCATCGGCGACCGTCACATCGGCGGCAGCGACGACCTGGCCGCGCTGGAGCGCGCAGGCGAACTCGACGCCTTGCTGGCGGAGTAAGCATGACGAGGCTGGGGTTAGTCCAGACCAACAGCGGCATAGATCCGCTCGCCAATGCCGAGATGTTGAAAGACGGGGTAGCAAAACTGGCTGCGGAGGGAGCGGAGATTGTCTTCACCCCCGAAATGTCGGGGCTTCTGGACCGTAACCGCGCGCGCGCGGAACAGGTCATCCGGACGGAAGATGACGATATCGTTCTGGCAGCGATGCAGGATGCCTCGCGACAGCATGGCGTGTGGATCGCCCTGGGTTCTTTGGCCATCCGTACGCCGCCGCACGAACGCCTGTCCAATCGCAGTTTCCTGATCGATCCGCGCGGCGAAATCGTTTCGCGCTATGACAAGATCCATCTGTTCGACGTCGATCTGGGCGGGGGTGACAAATGGCAGGAATCGAGCGCCTATCGACCCGGCACGAATGCCGTGGTCGCGCAAACACCCGCCGGCAGACTGGGCCTGTCGATCTGTTACGACATCCGTTTCCCGCGTCTTTACGACGCCTTGTCAGAAGCCGGCGCGGACCTGATCGCCATCCCCGCCGCCTTCACGAGACCATCGGGCACAGCGCATTGGCATATATTGGCCCGCGCCCGCGCGATCGAAAATACCGCATTTGTCGTCGCCGCCGCACAGACCGGAGAGCACGAGGATGGCCGCGCCACCTATGGCCACAGCCTGGTCGTCGATCCCTGGGGCAAGATATTGCTGGACATGGGAGAGGAGCCGGGGACGGCTATTTGCGACATCGACCTCGGCCAGATCGACGAAATTCGTCGCCGTCTTCCCTCCCGCGATAATCGCGTCCATATTGAGCCCATATGATCGTCTATGACCTGAAATGCGGTGCCCAGCATGTTTTCGAAGCATGGTTCGGCAGTTCGAGCGATTATGAAAGCCAAAGGGAGCGCGGTCTGATCGCGTGCCCGCTCTGCGACAGCCCAGAGGTAGAGCGACTGCCCAGCCGCCTTGCTATTGGCGGGATGGCCGCGGCTGGCGCGCATGCCGAAGAGTCTCCGTCCACTGGCCCGGGGTCAGGATCAGGTAATGTGAGACAGCGCCGCGATAGCGAGCGGCCCCTCCCTCCCCCTAGCGCAGACCAGCCGTCCTTCGATGCGGAAAAGGCAAAGAAAGCGCTGACGGCGATGGCGAAAGCGCAGGCGGAAGCCGTCGCGAAGAGTGACTATGTCGGCGGCAAATTCGCCGAGGAGGCGCGCGCCATGTATTATGGCGAGCAGGCGGCGCGGCCAATTTATGGCGAGACAGACCGCAAGGAAGCAAGGGCGCTTTATGAAGAAGGCGTCCCCGCAATGCCGCTGCTGTTCCCGGTCAAGAGGCGATCAGACGCTTGACGCCACCCCCGAACCTAGGTGAGGAGATCGCCCGGGCGCCCGTAGCTCAGTCGGATAGAGCACCAGATTCCTAATCTGGGGGCCACAGGTTCGAATCCTGTCGGGCGCACCATTTCCGGTCAGCTTTGTCGAGCCGCACAAAAAGCGTCCCGGAATGACAGGTAAAGCGCCTCTAAGTGGCAAGTAAAGCGCCTCTGAGGGCCGTCTCGCGCTGAGCGGCCCAAATTTGTCCGGTTTTGTAGATTTACCTACGCCCCTGAACCCTCTCTTCCTGGCCGCGATGATCAATTTCACATGACGGCGTCGACGTGCCCTCGCCTTCCAGCCGAGTGCCGCGTAAATTTTTTTGACACGCTGATTTATCGAATCGCGCTCGACATTTGCCTGTGGAGATAATCGCAGGCCGCCAACATCCAAGTTTGCAGGCTTTGCAAGTCCGCCGGCGAACGGGCATGTGAGCGCGGCTGGGCAGCCCCGCACCAAGGATGCAGGTCCCACTGCGCGGAAACTGGAAGATGAACCCTCCCGAGCCAATCGAGCGACGTTCCACGTGTTTGGGTAGCCATCACGTCCTCCAGAGCGCGTGGAGCATCATGAGGAACCTCTGGTTGGCTAAACCCGAAATTGCGTACGTCGATTTGCCAATGTGGATGGGCTGCGTCGATCGCCTCAAAGCTTTCGTCATCCCGCGAACCTTCCCATTCAAGGCGCATTATTTGCCGGCGTCCTTCGAGGGGGATATCCTTGGTGCGGACAGCTCCCTCTCCCTGAAAAATGACGAACTGGAGAGAGGAAAAACGTAAAGTGCTATTGCCCTTCCTGATCCATTCTAGCCCAACATGAAGAAACAAGTGGCGCATACGCTCACCGCAAAGTGTAACGACCGGAAGCTCTGCGCCTCGTAAGTCTCTCGCGTACAGATCGGGATCACGTGCTCTTAGTGCGTAAGTTTGTCTACGTGTGTGGACCGGCGTGCAAAAGGG
>DFLT01000008.1 GCA_002375465.1 Alphaproteobacteria bacterium UBA3612
GTATGGCATCGAACGGCGCAGCGGCCGGCCATCCTTTGCTGCCGTCGCCGACATGTATTCTGACGCCGCCGTAGCCGAGGCGCTGCAGTCGCTCCCGGGCCAGCTTGCCGAGGGCGCCGTGACGCTCCACGGCATGAACCTCTTCGGCGATATGGCCAAGGATTGCGGCAGCATAGCCAGAGCCCGCACCCACCTCCAGCACGCGGTCGCCGGATCGGACTTCCGCTGCCTCCACCATCGCGGCAACGATATAGGGCTGCGATATGGTCTGGCCTGCTTCGATAGGCAACGGCGAATCCTCATAGGCGAACTCTGCCGTTTCTTTGGACACGAAGGCTTCGCGCGGCACTGATCGCATCGCCTCCAGAACATGTTCATCGCGAATGCCGCGGCTGGCGATCTGCCGGTCCACCATTTCTCGCCGGCGGCGTTCAAAATCGGGCATGGTGCGTCCTCCGTAGGGGGAGAACGGGATGCCGTTCATTGCGTTCCCTGCTAATTAAGCGATTGACTACATAGGTTAATCTGAGGGCATGCGTGGTCGGACGAGGTCTTTATAAGCCGTTATGCTCGCTTCCGGTTGAAGGTCGCTACCCGGTAAACATAGTAGATCAGGAGGGCGATGAGGATCGTCGTGGTCGCCGGATTCAGATAGTGTTCGATCTTCTGATATCGGTCGCCCAGTGAATATCCCGCATAAGCCAGCGCCCCCTCCCAGAAAATTGTGCCGATTAAGGTGAACGGCACGAATTTCGCCAGCGGCATTTTGAAGATGCCGGCAGGTATCGCAATCAACGTGCGAATGGTGGGCACCAGTCGGGCAAAAAGCACCGCCCATGTGCCGTGTTTCTGGAACCAGTCTTCGGCCTTTTGAATATCATTGGGGGAGAGGGTGATCCAGCGGCCGTGCCGGGCAGCCCATTTCTGCAGTCTCTCATCCCCCATCTTGCGGCCAACGAAATACCACATCAGCGCGCCGAGCAGTGATCCAAGGCAACCCGCCGCGATAACCAGGAAGATGTTCTTTTCGCCGGTGCTCGCGGTGGATCCGGCCAGCGGCATGATGATTTCGGATGGGATGGGGGGAAAGACGTTTTCCAGAAACATCAGAAGAACTATGGCCGGATAGCCACCCTGTTCGACAAGGCTGCGGATCCAGTCTGCCATTACTGCGGTCCCCTTTGGTGGCGCAAAGGCTCAAATCCTCTCGGCCATGCCTGTTCCGTGCGGCACGGATATTGTCAGGAAGTTTTCTTCGTGCGCCCAGGCGTCAGCTTAGGAATTTCGACGAACGGCCGGCGTTCACATCAATGGTCATGCCGCTGATATGATCGCTTTCCGGCGCTGCGAGAAATACCACCGCACGTCCGATGGCTTCCGGCTGGGTCTGGTCGACCGGCAGCACATTGCCTTCACGTGCGGCACGATCGGCCGCCGCCTGCGTCTCATCCGTCCAGCGCCCGCCCACGTCGCGATAGGCCATCATGGTCTCTACCGGCCCCGGCGCGACCGCATTGACGGTGATGCCTTTGGGACCGAGGTTCAGGGCGGCGGCCTTCATGACGCCGGATGCGCCCCATTTCGACGATGCATAGGCAAAGCTCGATGAACCGGAACGGCCCGCCAGCGATGTGGTTACGATGATCCGGCCGCCCGGTCTCGGCAAGGCATCGGCGGCGGCCTTTATCGTGTTCGCAACGCCGCGGACGTTCACCGCATGAATGGCATCGAAAATATCGGGTTCGAAGCTTTCGATCGTGTCGTCGGCAATATTGATGCCGGCATTGGCGTGAACGATATCGATCCGGTCGAACCTTTCCCTCGTCCGGGTAACAGCATCCTGCATTGCCGGAAGATCGCGAACATCGGCGATAATAGACAGCGCCCGTACCCCCTCCGCTTCGACCAGACTTACAGTCTCGGCGACGTCGTCTCTGGTCGCCAGCGGGTAGGGCATGAATGGGAATGCATCGGGATCGGCTATGTCCAGAACGGCGACATCGGCACCCGCACGGGCGAGTGCGACCGCTGACGCGCGCCCGATCCCACGTCCGCTGCCTGTCACCAGTGCAACACGCCCCGACAGCGGTTTTCCGGCGGATGGGACCCCTTGCGCCTGGGTCTGACTTGCCGCGGTCGTGGCAAAGCCTGCCGCTGCGGCCGAGGTCATCAATGTCCTGCGATCGAGATCGGTCATCTTCACTGTTCCTTCCGTGGGGACCATGGTCCAACGAAGGAGGGGCGCAAGAGTTCTTGAAAAAAGGGGAACAGCCTCTTCAGCCTTCGATGATGTCCCTGATCCGGTTCGCCAGTGCCTCCATGGCGAACGGCTTCGTGATCATTGCCATGCCCGGTTCCAGAAACCCTGAGGCGAGGGCGGCATTCTCGGCATAACCCGTCATGAAAAGGACCTTCAGGTCGGGCCGGGCAATGCGGCCGCTCCTGACCACGTCCCTGCCGTTCAGCCCCGGCAATCCGATATCCGTGACGAGCAGATCAACGCGGCGCGACGATTGCAGGATATCAAGACCCTTCTGTCCATTTTCCGCTTCGATGGCTTGGTAGCCGAGTTCTTCCAGAACATCGACGATCAGGCCGCGCACGACCGCCTCATCCTCTATGACCAGCACGACCTCTCCGGTCCCTGCCTCCGGCGCTTCCTCCAGCCCCGGCGTATGCTCGTCCTCGTCGGCCTGGCCAAAATACCTTGGCAGATACAGTTTTACCGTCGTCCCTTCTCCCACCTCGGAATAGATCCGGGCGTAGCCTTCGGACTGACGTGTGAAACCATAGATCATGGACAGGCCAAGCCCGGTGCCCTGACCGACCGGCTTTGTCGTGAAAAATGGTTCAAAGGCCTTGGCCAGGGTTTCCTGATCCATGCCCGTGCCGCTGTCCGTCACGGAAATGCAGACATATTGACCGGGCTTCAGGTCGCGCTGCCGTGCAGCATAATGGCTGTCGAGGTGGGCATTGCAGGTCTCTATCGTAAGCGTACCGCCGTCCGGCATGGCATCCCGCGCATTGATGGCGAGGTTCAGAATGGCGCTTTCAAGCTGGTTAGGGTCGCATCGCGTCAGCCACAGACCGCCGGCCAGCACCAGTTCCAGCTTGATGCTCTCGCCCAGCGTTCGACGAAGAAGATCCTCCATCGAGGATGCCAGTGGATTCGCGCGCACGGGCCGCGGATCGAGCGGCTGTCGGCGGGAAAACGCCAGGAGACGATGGGTCAGGGCTGCGGCCCGTTCGGCCGACGCCTTTGCCCCAAGCAGCCAGCGATTGACATCGTCGAGGCGACCCTGCGACAAACGCTTGCCAAGAACGTCCAGGCTTCCCGTGATACCCTGCAAAAGATTATTGAAATCATGGGCGATGCCGCCCGTCAGTTGCCCGACCGCCTCCATCTTCTGACTTTGGCGAAGGGCCTCCTCGACGGCTCGCTGTTCCGTAATATCGCGGGCTATTGCATGGATGCGGCCTTCGCCCGGGACGGCGGTCCATGCCAGAAGGCGATAGCTGTCGTCCTTGCAGCGATAGCGGTTCTCGAATGCGAGCGTTGTCCGCCCCCTTGCCAGACTGGACACTTCGCGCGAGGTCGCCTCTTGGTCCTCGGCGTGCAGGAAGTCGGCTATGCGGCTGCCGACCATTTCCGTTTCCGACCACCCCAATAGCCGTCGGGCGGATGGGTTCACCGCTTTTATTATGCCGTCAAAGTCGCTGACCATCATCAGGTCCTGGCTGATCGCCCAAAGCCTGTCGCGATCCTGCGCGCTCGCCTCTTCCGCGCGCTTCTGCGCTTCGATTTCGGTATTGGTTCCTACCCAGGCCGTTATGGCGCCCTTCTTGTCAGTCAGGGGCAGAGCGCGTGCCAGGAACCAGCGGTAATTGCCGTCCCCGCCGCGCAGGCGGAACTCGGTCTCGTAGATCTGACCAGTGCGGACCGATTCTTCCCAGCGCTGACTGGCCAGCGGGACATCATCCGGGTGCACGACGCGTGTCCAGCTATCGCTGTCCAGACCGCCTTTGCTTGGGTCGGCGCCGATATAGGCGTAGATTCTGTCGTTGAACCAATCGAGCTTTCCGTCGGACCGCGCCGTCCACACATGGTTCGGCATGTTCTGCGCCAGCGCGCTGAACTGCGCTTCGCTTAATTCCAGGGCCTTTTGGATGCGGCGTCGCTCGGTCGCATCCTGAACCGCGCCCACCAGGCGCACCGGTCTGCCATTTTCGTCGCGCTCATACTCTCCCTTGCGGGCTATGATCCGCACCTCGCCCGTATCGGGCCGGCGGATGCGATATTCCACATCCAGCAGAGCTTCACCCGACTGTCGGCGCTCGTCGTTGGAGATGATGTCCTTGTCTTCCGAAATGACCAGGCTCTCGATTGCATCGGTCGTTATCGGACCGTCCGGCTCCAGGCCGAAGATGCGGCAGAATTCCGGTGTGGCGCTGATCATGCTGGTGGCGATGTCGATAGAGAACAGGCCGACTCCGCCCGCCACCTGGGCATGCCGCAAACGCTCCTCGCTTTCGCGCAGATTATCCTCGGCGCCGACACGCTGGATATGCGCCCAGGACCGCTCCGTTACCTCGCGAATGACGCTCAACTCATATTCGGACCAGACCCGGGGTTCACGGTCGTGGATCGCCATCAAGGCCGTCAGGCGTTTTCGCTTGATGAGGGGCATGCAGATCGTCGCTGCGACGCCGATATCCTGAAATGTCCGCGCTTCGTCTGGCGCCAGCTCCTCCCGAACGTCATTGATGATCAGCGGGCGGCCTGCCTGCAGGTCCTCCACCGCTCTTTTCCCGAAATCGGCAAGGTCATAGTGCCTCACGATCGACGGAGAGCCGGGGGCATGCCAATTGCCCCTGATGGTGAACGCATTCTGGTCCCGGTCCATATCCGCATAGGCACAGTTCGATAGGCCCAGATGCTCGGCGGTCATGCGGGTGGTGATCGCCAGAACTTCACTTGCACCCCTGCGATCCGCAACGGACCGGCTCAATTCGTCGAAGAAGCGTAGCTTTCGTTCGCTTTCCTCCAGCAGTCGGCGCGCACGCACGGCCTCCGTCGTTTCGACGACGATAGCCAGAACACCCGCCGGTTCGCCGTCGTCGCCCCGGACAGGGGAATAGTCCAGGTCCATCCAGACCTGTTCGGGGCGTCCATCCCGATGCAGTGTCAGTTCGTGGTCGCGGTAGCTGAGGGTGCCGCCTGCCAGGCCCACGCGCATGATATGGTCGTTAAATTCGGCAATCTCGTCCCAGCCCTCGCGTACATTGGAGCCAAGCAAGCGGCTGTCGCGGCCTCCCGCAAATGCCGAATAGGCGTCGTTATAGATCATGACGCCGTGGGAACCCCACAGGAGGACGAGCGGCACCGGGTTGGGCAACATCAGGCTGATCGTCTGCTTCAGGGTGCTGGGCCAGGTGTCGATCGGACCCAGGGGGGTCGATGACCAGTCATGTGCCGCGATCCGCCGCGAGACCTCGCCGCCGTCTGTCAGAAATTTATGTTCGATTCGCCGCTCCGCCCACATACGCACTCTTTCACTCGGCCGAAGCGCTGCCCCGCTTCTGGCATAACGCGCAATCGCTTTTTCAGTTGCCTTCTGTCTTTTCCCGCGAAGGTCTGGCGCGCGGCAAGTGCTTTGTGTCTCGTTCTACGCGTGGGTCAGGCGTGGGTTAGACGTGGTTCGAGGTGGGGGGAGGCAACCAGGCTAGCTGGTTTGGGGGTGCCCGGCGGGGGATTGAAGACGCCCTCGGCAAGATAGCTAAGGGCCGATGCCAGACCTGTATGGGAAAACGGTTTTCCCACAGCCCCGTGCGCGCCGCAGAAATCCTCCGGAATTTTCGACAGGTTTGCGGTCACGAAAACCACCAGCGCCTCTGGCCACCGCCTGCGGATCAGGGCGCAGGCATCCAGACCATTCGTGTTCCGCGCCAACTGAATGTCCACCAGGGCGAGTTGCGGTGCGATGTTGTCATCGAGTTTTTCTACGTCGAACAGGCTGGTTGCTTCGCCAACGACAACATGGCCGTTGTCTTCGATCAACGCCTCCAAATCCATCGCCAGCAGAATCTCGTCTTCGACAATCAACACCCTCAACATCTGACCCATTACGCTACGGTCCTATCAACTGGAAATGAAACGGTGACACAGGTGCCTGGGCAATTATCGGTCCAGACCGCCGTCGCATCGGCCTGCGTCGAAAGACGGTTGATCAATGTCGTGCCCATTTTTTTCAAACTCTGATCGGCTAAAAGCCCGGGGCCGTCGTCACAGATTTTCACAAATCCGATGTCGGCGCCTTGGGTGCCGGTGACGACGGAAAGGGTGCCGCTGCGGCCCTCCGCGAACGCATGTTTGATCGCATTCGTCAAAATTTCGTTCAGGATGAGGCCAAGCGCGGAGGCATTTGCGGCCGGCACCATCATGCTGTGTGCAGAAATCTCGACGCTGATGTCGGAACGACCGCTGGATCCGATGGTGTCTGTTGCCAGATCTTTGACGAAATCTCCAATATCGAACTGCCCGACGTCGGAGGATTGATAGAGCTGCCTGTGCACGGCCGCCAAGGCGTCAACACGCTCCAGCATCGACCCTAGCTTTGCAGATGTCTCGGGATGCTTGATCGTCCTGACCTGCAGACGAAGCAGCGACCCTATCATCGTCAGGTTGTTTTTTACGCGGTGGTCGACTTCGTGCAGCAGGATGGTCTTGGCTTCGAGGGCGGCCTTCAGGTCCGCGGTCCGCCGCTCGACCTCCTGTTCCACAACCTCTTTCCGCTCGTTGGCAAGCCTCTGCGATTCCACCCGATCCGTGACGTCCAATTGGGACGCGAAGAAGAATTTGATATGGCCGTCGTCGCTGCGAACCGGGCTGAGATAGAGCGCGTTCCAGAAAGTGGAACCGTCCTTGCGATAGTTCAGCAGATCAATGCTGATATCGTCGCCTTTGGCAATTGCCTCTCGAACTTGCGCCACCGACTCCCGGTCCGTTTTCGGACCCTGCAAGAAGCGGCAATTGCGACCGATAATCTCTTCTCGATCATAGCCGGACAGTTCCTGGAACGCGACATTGCAGAATACGATGGGGTTATCGTCTTGCGATGGGTCGGTGATGACCATGGGCATGCGGGTGCCACGAACCGCTGCCGCAAATGGATCGCCTCGACCATGCTCATACTGCAGAGCTTCAGTCAGATGCCAATCATCTCTTTGTTTCAACTGCATTCTCCAGCGTGCCCGATCAGGCTGTCCGCTCTCAACCGTCGAGGCAGCGATCAGTTTCGTGCGAGGGGCCCTCGATCCTCGGCGGCAACGGGCACTGCCGCCGCTATAGTCCGGCCCGGTCGTGAATTTCTAGTGTTATCATAGCTTAATTTGTGGCTGCCGCCCGCGCGGAGGGGATTTGATTTTATCGGGGCGCGCGTAGGCGATGATCGCTCCGCCCGGCGGCGGCGTGTTGCCTCCATATGCACATGACGACTCATCGCCAGATACCGCCGCTGCCTCAACGACGACGGAAATTCTTGTCGTCGCTCGGCACAGTCGTAAGCGCCCCGTGTATTTGGATCGAAGCATGCCCGATGCAGGGAAGTCGGCTCCTTCTGACAAAAACGTCGAAATAATACATAATCTTAGTTAAATATGCCTGGACGGTTAACCCTGTTGCATAAAAGCTACGCTCACGACGTTTTAGGCACGAAATAATACATTTATATATGTAATCGGATTGACATGTGGGCAGACAATCGTACTGATGTGGGCAAGGGAATTAGATCGGTTTGGGGGGGGTAACTTGTCCAAACGTAAGGGGGAAAACATGGTAAATGCCAACGCACTTAAAATGAGCCTTTCCGCGCTGCTCTGCACCGCCAGTTCGGCGCTGGCGATGGCCACTGCTGCTCATGCGCAGGTCGCGCCGGTCGAGCCGGCGAATGAAGCTGAGACGATCGTCGTCACGGGGTCGCGCATCGCAAATGCAACGACGGAATCGATGTCACCCATCTCGGTGGTCGACTCAGAGGAACTAACCCTTACGGGTACGGCAACAGTGGAAAGTCTGCTGAACACGCTGCCTCAAGTGGTGCCGGGGGAAGGCGCCTTCACGAATAACGAGACGAGCGCGGCAGCCACCCTCGATCTGCGTGGCCTTGGCGCTCAGCGAAACCTGATCCTCGTCAACGGTCGTCGCTTCATATTCTTCGATGCGCGGCAGATCACCGACGTGAACACCATTCCGACCGCTTTGGTGGAGCGGACAGAGCTTATCACGGGCGGATCCTCGGCGGTTTATGGCTCCGACGCGATCTCCGGCGTCGTCAACTTCATTCTGAAGGATGATTTCGAGGGGATTGAGGTCACCAACCAATATGAAATCACCGGGGATGGTGATTCCGGCCGCTATAATCTCGATGTCGTTGCAGGTAGCAACTTTGCTGACGATCGCGGCAACGTCACGATTTTCTACAATTACTACAATCGTAAGCCTACCTTCGCCGATGCGCGCCAGCGCTCCACCTGCTTCCTGGAAGACACGGTGATCGATGGTTCGCCGGCACTTGCCTGCGGTGGTAGTGCAGGCATTCCGAACGGTCGCGTTGCCGGCCTGCCTGCTGGCGATGCGCTCGCGGCCCGGCCTGGCGTGCAGAGTGCACTGAATTCCCTGGACCTGAACAATCTGACGTCCAATGGCTTCAAGTTCGACGACACCGGAGGCCAGGTCAGCCCCTTTGTTGTTCCGGGTGACCGCTATAACTTCAACCCCGACAATTACCTGCAATTGCCGCTCATTCGTAACCAGTTCGGCGGCATGGCGCACTATGAGGTCACGGACGGGATTGAAGCCTATTTCGAGGGTCTTTACAGCTCCAACCGGGCGCGTACCCAATATGCCGCCACGCCGGTCACGGGCAGCTACCTGATCCAGACTGACAGCCCCTTCCTTTCGCCTGGCCTGCAGAACCTGTTCCAGGAACTGGACGCCAGCGAGGGCACGTTACAGCTAGATAGCGATAATAACCCGGTGCTGGGCGCCGATGGCCTTCCCGTCATCGATCCCGCCGCGACGCGAAACGACGGCTACACGACCGTCTCCATCGGTCGCCGCATCAGCGAAGGTCCGACCCGTAATGCAACCTATGATCGCGATGCCTATCGTTTCGTAGGCGGTTTGCGCGGTGACCTTGGCTCTCTGGACGATAATTTCCTGACGGATCTCAGCTGGGATGCTTATTATTCCTATGCGAAGTCCAAGAACACGTTGACGACGACGGGCAATATTCTCGCCGCACGTTATGCTCAGGGTGTTACAACCGCTTTTGATGATGACGGCAATCTCGTCTGCGCCGACCAGTCGAATGGATGTGTGCCGCTGAATATCTTCGGCCCGAATATTTCCCCTGCCGGCATCGACTTCATTACCGAGCGCCAGGTCAGCACCTATGAGACCACGATGAAAGTGGCGACGGGCGCGGTTACCGGTAATCTGTTCGAGTTGCCCGCCGGTCCGGTCGGCTTCGCTGCCGGTCTGGAATATCGCGAGGTCGCGGCCCAGTTCAACCCGGCCACCGGCAGTGTTGGGCAGGTGGGTGAGCCGACGGACGGCGACTACAGCGTCAAGGAAGTGTTCGGAGAGCTGCGCGTCCCGGTCTTCTACGGGTTCGAACTGAACGGCGCTTTCCGCTATTCGGACTATTCGCTCGACAACGTAGAGGGTGTGTGGACCTATGGCGGCGGCGCCACCTGGCAGGTGTTCGACATGCTACGCCTGCGTGGCCAGTATCAGCGCGCTGTTCGTGCACCGAGTGTCGAGGAACTGTTCTCGGCTCAGTCGCGTGTGTCCGAAGCCGCAAGCGATCCGTGCGCGCAGGCGAATGCTGCGACCGACTCCGTAATCCGCGACCTTTGTGTTGCAACCGGCGTCCCGAATGGCATTGTCGGCACCAGCGGCGTTCAGCCCAGCTTCCAGGTGTCGGGTATCGTCGGCGGCAATCCTGACCTGCAGGAGGAATCGACCGATACCTACACGGTCGGCACAGTGCTGGAGCCGATCCCCCGGCTGTTCGTAACGGTGGATTACTACAACATCACCGTGGACGACGCGATTTCGCGGCTGGGCGGCTCGATCAACAACGTCTTCGATCTGTGCTATAATCAGGTTCAGGATGCAGCCAGCCCCTATTGCCAGGCGGTCGTGCGGCAGCCGGACGGCACCGTGGGCACCGGCACCAGCGGCACGGGCTTGGACAGCGGCGTCAGCGTCCTCTACGCAAATATCGGCAAGATCCAGACCGATGGTATCGATCTTGGCATCAACTATTCCTTCCCGGTCGGCGATATTGCCGGCGCCCCGGCGGACCTCAGCATTGGTGCCAACGGAAACTGGCTGAACAGCTTCGACGTCACGTCGGTTGCCGCATTGCCCGACCGCATCAACGAATGCGCGGGCGCATTCGGCCTGACATGCGGTGAGCCTATGCCGGAATTCAAGGCGAACACCCGTGTCACCCTGAGCGTAGGCCGTCTGACCAGCAGCGTACGCTGGCGCTATGTCGGCGAGGTCAAGGACGACCGCGTCACCAGCGGGCTGCGCGAGCCGGAAACCCTGCCTGTGCCTGAGGTCGGTTCGGTGAACTATTTCGACCTGTCCTTCGACTTCGATCTCGATCAGCTGTCGTTCTTTGGCGGGGTCCTGAACATGTTCAACAAGCACCAGCCCCTGATCGGCAGTGCGCAGGAGCAGTTGAACACCTATCCGAGCACCTATGACCCGCTCGGCCGTCGCTTCTTCATGGGTGCAAAGCTGAAATTCTGATCTGAATTCAGCTTGGCATGTCAAAGGCCCGCCATGTCAGAATGGCGGGCCTTTTTCTTTGGGGTGATCGTTCGATGGTGGGCGCTAGGTGGCGTTCGACGTCATGTGGGGATCACGTCGAAGGCTACTGTCGTGCGTGGTTCGGCGGCCCTGAACGGAAGCGTGCCGTGATAGAGATAGGAGGGGAACAGCGCCAGCAGGCCAGGAACCGGCTTTATCTGCCGCAAGGCGCGATCCTCTGGTCCCAGGTCAAGATTCGATTGCCCCAGGCTCAGAGAGCCCGCCCCATCTGTTGCGCCGGCAATCTCTTGGGGGACGGACACATAATAGCATGAACTTATCCAGCCCGCGGGGTGGATATGGTTCAAATGAAACCCCTCGCTGGAAAGCCTTACCGACCACGAGCCGGAAAAGCGAAACGCGCCGCTGCCGCGTCTGCCGAACAGCGGGTGGCGGGGCGCGACTGGCATCCGCTTGATATAGGATGCCACGGCCTTTTCCAGCATGCCGCGCAGAGCAACGATCTCAGGCTCGCTACGGTCGAGCAGATTGCCCATTGTCTGCGTCCCGCCGCGCAGGGTCTGGCCGATCGGGTGACGTTGCGCGCGGTGCAGGCGATCCAATGTTTGGGCCAGGCTGCGGTTGAAACCTTCGACGCCGCCATATCCTTCCGGTGGTTCCAGCACATCCGCCCAGATCAGACGGTCGAGATCATCCACGCCTTGCGCGGGGGGATCGCCGCGAAGTCGTAACAGCAGATCGCGCAATGCGATGGCCTGCTGGTCGAACGGGTGTGCGCTTAGGAGGGGGGCGAGTGCGGTCTCGGCATCTTCGTGCCGCCTAAGACGCAGGAGCAAACGGATCAGCTCATAACGGGAATCGTGGTTTACCGGACTTGCCGTGGCCGCCGCGCGCAAGGCGGTCAGCGCTTCGTCGAGATCCTCTCCCTGCGTCGCCAACATTTGCCCCAGGCGGTAATCGATTTCCGGCGAATCCATGCCCTTTACCCGGCTTCGCCGCAGCATGCCGATCGCATCGTCCGTACGCCCGGCCAGGCCCAGTTTCTCTGCAAGATCGGCAAGCAGCGGTGCCTCGTCGGGCAATTGGCTGAGCACCTCGGCATAGCTGCGCAGGAAGGCTTCTCCCGGTTCGTGCTGCCACAGCAACTGGCTGAGAGAGTCGTGTGCCTCGCGAGAGGTGGGCGCGATGCGGATCGCGTCTCGATATGCCGCGGCAGCGTCGTCGAACTGGCCGAGATCCTGCAGGCAATGCCCCAGAACATAGGCAATTTCGAACAGGTCTGGTTTCACGTGCCGGCATTCCTGCAGAATGTCGGCTGCCGCCTTTGCCTGTCCATCCAGTCGCAGAGCGACAGCGAGATTGTATCGGGTGCCGACATGATCCGGGCGCAGCTGCACGGCCCGTCTCAGCGCCTTGACCGCCTCCTCATACTTCTCTGCGGCACGCAGCGCGCGGCCATAGGACGACCAGGCGCGGCCATTTTCGGGCGCCTGCTCCACTGCGCGGGCCAGGGTTTCGCATCCAGGACCGATTTTCCCGCCTTCGAATTGGACCTCCCCCAGGGCGATCCGCGCATCGATATGATCGGGCGCCAGCCGTAGGGCCTCGGCATAGGCAGCCTCAGCCTCGCTGCGGCGACCGCAGGCAAGCAGCGCATTGCCCAGATTGTGGCACACATTTGGTTGCGCTGGCCGGGCGGCGAGGGAGCGCCGAAAAAACTCGACCGCGCCTTCCTGATCACCGTTCTTGCGCCTCAGCAGCCCAAGTAATTGCAACGCATCCGGCTCTTCGGGCCAGCGCGCCAGGATTGCATTCAGCAAGGAAAGGGCCTGGGCATCCCGTCCCGATTGCAAGGCCGACAAGGCGTCGCGAAGATTTTCCGAGAGGTCCGTTGATGCCAAGGTAGCGATAGCCTTTGGCTTTCACCTATGTGCGGTGCACTCCGGCGGCAAGCTTAGCCATTTGTGCGTTGGTTGAAATACTGGCTCAGGCGGTTGAGCGCTTCGGCCAGCCTGTCATCGCTTTCGGCCCCAAAGCACAACCGCAAATGACCTTCTCCGGCGGCGCCATAGAAGCTGCCCGCCTCGACCACCACGCCTGTCTCTGCCAGGATTTCCTCTGCAATCTGCTGGGAAGGCTTACCCAGTGCGCGAACGTCGGGAAATGCGTAGATCGTGCCTTCGGGCAAGGCGCAGCGGACACCGGGCATCTGGTTCAGCGCCTGAACCATATTGTCGCGCCGCTCCCGGTCCTCCTTGTTCATTTGCCGCACGGCGGTCTCGCCATTGCGTACTGCCTCCAGCGCGCCATGCTGGCTGAAGGTGCTGACGTGCGTCACGTCATTTGTGGTGACGTTCAGCATCGCCTTGACAAGGGCAGGAGAGGCGACCGCATATCCCAGCCGCCAGCCGTCCATTGCATAAGCCTTGGTGAAGGCGAAGAAGCTGATCGTGCGCTCCGCCATTCCCGGCAGGGATGCGATGCTGATATGCTTGGCATCGTCATAGACGACCTTCTCGTAAACCTCGTCTGAGAAGATCAGAAGGTCGTGGCGGATTGCGAGCTCCGCGAGCGCCTGGAGTTCCTTGGCGTCGTACACCCGGCCGGTGGGATTGCACGGATTGATCAGTACGATCGCCTTCGTTTTGGGCGTGATCTTGGCTTCGATCAGATCCGGGTTGATGCGGAAATTATCTTCCGCATCCAGCGGGGCCGCAACCATGCGGCCGCCCGCCAACTCAACCTTGCCGACATGTTGCGGATAAAATGGTTCCAGGTGGATGACTTCGTCACCCGGATCGATGGTCGCCATGATGGCCGCAAAGGCGGCATGGGTCAGGCCATTGGTGACGAGGATCTGGTCCACGCCCACGTCCATTCCATTCTCACTGGCCAGCTTTACGGCAAGCGCCTCACGCAGGGGCAGCAGGCCGCGCATATCCGAATAATGCACTTCGCCGCGCCGCAGGGCATCGACCGCCGCCTCGACGATATTGTCGGGCGTGTCGTGACAGGGGCGACCGACCTCCAGATGGATCAGCTCCGCCGCAGGCGTGGCCGATGCCATGGCCTTTTCATACATACCAAAGCTCTTTGGAGAGGCTTCGGTAATGCGGCGCGCAAGTTTCGACATTGAAGAACCTCGACTGGGTAAGAACGTGTCGCCCCTAACATGGGCGGCGGGAATATGGCGGATCAGCGCTCCGAACGGCGGAGAGTACGTTGTCCGCCCGCCAGCGACAGCCTGTCCTCATCGATCAACTGGCCGTTCTTCATCACCCATGTGATCTGCTTGGCATTGTCGATGTCGACCGTCGGATCGGCGGAAAGCAGCACCATGTCGGCAAACTTGCCCGGCTCGATAGAGCCGAGTTCATCGTCTTTTCCCAGATGCTTGGCCCCGTTCAACGTGGCCATGACGATGATGCGTTCGGCCGGCACACCGGCGGATTGCATCAGTTCCATTTCGCGGTGCACGGCGGGGCCGATGGTCTGGTCTGTCGCGATGGCGACCACACCCCCGGCAGCATCGATCATGCGCATATTTTCCTGCGCGACCGGCGTCATCACCTTCATCCACCAGGTCCAGCCGCGCTCTTTCCATTGCGGGGCCGTTTCGTCGCGCAGAGTGGCGATCTCCTCAGCGCTTAGCGCAGCCTGATAGAGTGGCTCATCGAGAAATTCGGGTTGCTCGACCAGCCGGCTGTAACCCTCACCGATCGTCAGCGTGGTTGCGATGGGCGTCTTTTTAGCGCCCATCAGCTTGGCGAATTCCTCCGTAATCGGTCCCTGAATGACGGGGTGTGCCAGGCTGTCGATGCCGGCGAAGATCGCTTCGGTCGCGCGCAGTTCGCTCGAGGTATGCGCCGTGGTGCGCAGGCCGTGCAGATTTATCTCATAGATGATCTGCTGCATCAGTTCGGTGGGGAATTTGTCGATCATCGGCCGCGTGCCCCAGCCATGTTCGTCATAGGTCAGTTTGACGACATCGGGCTTCTGCTCTTCCAGATAGGCGAGCAGGGTGGGCCGGTCCTCGACCCAGTCGTCAATCTTGATCGCCATGGACGAACCATGGCCGTTGGCTGATGTGACGATATTGCCGGTGGCAAAGATGCGCGGAGACAGAATGTCGCCCGCGCGTTCCTCGGCGCGCAACCCCATGATGTGGCTGGGCACGTTGCCAGCGTCGTAAACGCTGGTCACGCCGGAATAAAGATAGCTCGCCAGCGCCTGAACGCCGAGTTCGTGTGCGGTCTCCTGGTCATATTCCACTTCCGGCGGCAGGAGGGATGCGGCCTCGCCCTTTTTGCCGCGCTCGACGCCGACCATCCGTCGGCCGTCGCCGCCGCGTGCACCCTGCAGATGGATGTGTACGTCCATCAATCCAGGCATCAGGAACTTGCCTGCCCCGTCGATATGCCGACCGGCTACCTGCGGCGCAGACGCGGTCGGAGTGACGAAGGTGATCCGGCCCTGCTCGACGCCGATCGACATGTCCGTCTGCTTCGGTTGGCCCGTGCCATCGATCAGCGTGACATTGTCCACGATGAAATCTTCGGCGCTTGCGACCGCCGCTGCCGAGCAGAGCGCGAGGGAAATGCCCGTCTTCAGGATCATAGAAAAATTCTTCATCGCACCATTCCCGTTGGCTCGCCGTCTTTTTTGAAAACCAGGCCGTCGCGCATCACGAAATCAACGGAAAGAACGGCCTCGATATTGTCGAGTGGATTGCTGTCGAGTGCGATAACGTCCGCGTCCATCCCCGGCTCCAGCTTGCCCCGATCGGGCAGCCCGCCTGCAAGCGATGCGTTGACGGTGCCGGTCTTCAGCGCCTCCATGGGGGACATGCCGGCATTGACATATTCCAGCATCTCGCGCGCGTTCGTGCCGTGCGGCGCGATGCCATTATCGGTGCCCAGAGCGATGCCGACGCCTTTTTCGATGGCCATGCGGACCATTTTCTTCGGCTGGTCACCCAACTGATAAAGCTTTGCCAGGGAATTGGGACGCAGATTGGCGAAGGGACCGGCATCGATCTTTTCCCGCGTATCGCCGACCCATGTTATGGGCCACACAGTGGGGACCAGCCAGGTGCCGTGTTCCTTCATCAGTTCCAGGCTTTCCTCGTCGGCCCACATTGCATGCTCGATGGAATCGTATCCAGCGCGAACGGCGGCATCGATGCCCTCCTTGCCATGCGCATGGGTGGTGACCTTGCGGCCCATCATATGGCCTGCGTCCGCGATGGCCTGAAGCTCTTCGTTTGTGAACTGCTGGCCGGTACCCGCATTGGAATCGTCCAGCACGCCGCCCGTGACATGAACCTTGATGACGTCGGCGCCATATTTGATGGCGGAACGCGTCGCCTTGCTGCATTCGTCCGCACCGTCGCAGACGCCGCGGCGGACTTCGGCCTCCATCAGGTCGCGGCGCAGCCCGTGTGAATCCGCATGACCGTTGGTAGGACTTATTCCTTCGCCGGCGGCTATGATCTTCGGGCCGGCCACGACGCCGCTCTCGACCGCATCACGAAGTGCGAACAGGCCGTCACCGGTCGAACCGAGATCCCGGACCGTCGTGAAACCCGCCATCAGTGTATCGACCCCATTGGCGTAGGCCGTGATCGCCCAATATTCGGCAGGCTGGCGCAGGCGCAGCATCGGATCCGTCCTGCTGGGACCGCCAGAGCTGAGGTGGACGTGCATGTCCATGAAGCCCGGCATGACGAACTTGTCGCGCAGATCGACGATCTCTGTATCGGCGGGCAGACCGGCTGCCGTCGCATCGACATAGCCCGGCATTACCGATTGCACCTTGCCGTCGACGAGAACCAGCGAAGCTTGCTGCATCGGCTGTTCGCCCGGAACGGCGAGAAGCGTGCCGGCGTGAATGATGGTGGGGACAGGTGCGGCAGCGGTCCGGTGGGCCGGCTGGCCGGGCGGGAGTTGCGCAGTCGTGGAATCGATGGGCACCGGCTGGGCCATGGCGAGCAACGCCGGGGCGCACAGCAGCGTGAATATGTTCGTCTTACGCATGACCAAACTCGACCCCCTCAGCTTTAGCTTTAGCGATCAGTAAAATATGAAAATGCATGAGTCAAGTTTGTGGCCGAGGGACGAGGTTCACCGGCTACAGCCATTGGAAAAACTCCAGCGTATAGCCTTCCGGGTCGATTAGTTTGAATTCAACCGTGCGCCCGCCACAGCCAATGTCGAGGCCTACACCGACCCCCTCCACATCCTTTGTGAACAGGTGTCGATGCCAGCCTTCCAGGTCGGTCGTTTCGATCGACAGGATCGCGCCCTTTTTCTTTACGGGGCGCTGGCTGCCATGATGGCCATCGACCAAGCTTAGATAGCTGGAACTACTTAGCCGGAAAATCGAGACAAACTCCAGGCGCAGCACATTTTCAAACCCGATCCGGTCATACCATTCGGTCGCCCGGGGAAGGTTCTCGTAATAAAACATGGTGTGCACCCCATTGATCGCGGGGGCCCTGTTCGGCTTTTCTTCTCCAGTCGTCACTAGATAACCTGCGTTATGTTTCTCTCGATTTTACGCAAAGTCTGCTGCAGGCTTTTCAACTCGTCTGCCGGCAGTGTCTCAAAGGCAATCTTCTGGTGGCGAAAGGCCGTCGGTACGATTTCGTTGAAGGTGTTGGCACCCTGCGTGGTCAACTGCACCTGCACGACCCGGGAGTCTTCGTCGCAAGTGTGCCGCGTCACAATGCCATCCCGCTCCAACTGCGCCACCACGCGGCTGACCGTGGGCTGTTCCATCAAGGTGTGTTCAATGATCTGTGACAGCGTCAACCGACCATAGGAACGCAGAACGCTCATGATCCGCCACTGCGAAAGGTTCACGCCTGTCAGCTTCAGTCGCTTGTGAAGCCTTTGATTCAAAAGGTTCGTCACCTTGTAAAGCTGGTAGGGAAGGTACTTCGCGATCCAGCCATTTCCCGCTTCGAGATCTTCCGCGGGCGGGCGCTGGTCCGCGCCATCTTCACTCACTTCATCCACGTGGTTACGCTCCTTCCCCGGCCTGCCGCCGGTTTGATAGACACGGCTTGCCACATACACAAGTATATGCAAATACATATGATGTTAGGGAGGGGTTGGCATGGCCGATTTTAGTGACGAGCAGAGTTCAACATCCTCGCAAACCGGGGAGGTTTGGACCTCGAAATGGGGATTCGTTCTGGCAACCGCTGCGGCCGCCATCGGCCTCGGCAGCCTGTGGCGATTCCCCTATGTCGCGGGCGTCAACGGCGGCGGCGCCTTCGTCCTCATCTATACAGCCTTTGTCATCGCCCTCTGCGTACCCGTGATGATCGCGGAAATGGTCATGGGAAAACGCGGCCATGGCAGCGTCGTGGCAACCATGAAGCGGCTGGTCAGATCGGAAAATGCCTCCCCCGCCTGGCGTGTCGTCGGGTGGCTCAGCATTGCGGTCCCCTTCTTCGGGCTCAGCTATTACAGCGTCGTTGCGGGCTGGTGCGTGGACTATGCCCGAGAGGCGCTGCTGAACGGCTTTTCCGGTGCGGACGCCGACAGTTCGCGCCTGTTGTTCGAGGCGCTGATCGCCGGCGCGGTCCGTCAGTCGTTCATCCAGTTCGCCTTCATCTTCTGCGTAGCAACGGTGGTCGCGATCGGTGTTCAGCGCGGCATCGAGGTGATTTCGCGGATCAAGATGGTCTCGCTGGCCGTGGTGCTGGTCGGTCTGGTGATCTATAACCAGATCACCTTTGGTCTGGGGGACGGCATCGTCTTTCTGTTGCGGCCCAGTTTCGAGGCGGTGACGGGGGCAAGCGTCCTGACCGCATTCGGCCAAGCGCTCTTTTCCATGGCGATCGGCGCCGGCGTGCTGATGACCTACAGCGCTTATTTGCCGCGGGGGGTCTCAATCGGGCAGTCGGCTGGGATCGTTTCCATATCCGTTATCGTGGTGGCGATGCTCGCAGGTCTCGCGATCTTCCCCATCGTGCTTGCCAGCGGTCTGGGTCTCGCAGAGGGGCCGAACCTGATCTTCGTCACCCTGCCGGTCGCCTTTGGCGACATGCCGGCGGGCCGATTGGTCAGTGTCGCGTTTTTCGCCCTTATTTCTCTTGGCGCCTTTACCACCGCCGTCGGCATGCTGGAGCCGGTGGTTGCCTGGCTGAGGGAACTGACGGGGTGGACGCGCACGACGGTCGCCTATGCCACGGCGCTTGCCGTATGGCTCGTCGGCTTGCCGTCACTGCTCTCCTTCGGGCCGCTTGCCAATGTGCATCCGCTGGCGATGGTCCCGGGCTTCGAGGGCAAGACCTTCTTCGACGCCCTAGATTTCGGAATTGCCGAGATATTGTTGCCGGTCAATGCGTTGCTGATCGCCCTGTTCGCCGGATGGGCCATGCGCTCCCTCGGGCGAGCCAGCAGCGAGTTTTCGCCCACCGGTTTCCGTTTCTGGCACATTTCGATCCGTTACGTCGTCCCTGCCGCCATTCTCATCCTGCTGCTGGATAGCGTCATCAGGTGAGGCCCTGACCGCATCAGGACGTGGCTACCATCCCATTTTCGGAGTTATGCATATATGTCAGACAGTTTCGACATTGCCGCCTTTCGCAGCAATTTCGCGTCTCTGCCGCGCCTGGCCTATCTCAATAGCGGCTCCTATGGCTTGCTCGCGGGATCGGTGCGCGACGCCTTCGACCAATATATGGCGACGCGTGTAGAGGTCGGAGCAGATTGGGGTGGCTGGGTCGGTGATCTGGAATCCGTGCGTGCCAAGCTCGCTAGGCTTTTGGCCGTCGACGCCGATGAAGTCGCCATAACCGGCTCGGCATCGTCCGGCCTCAATTCCTTTGCCGGCGCTCTCGATTTCAGCGGCAAGCGCAACAAGGTCGTGGTATCGAACTTCGAATTCCCGACCAGCGCCCAGATCTGGCACGCCCAAGAGCGTGCCGGCGCGCGGATCGTCCACGTAAATGAAAGCGAAGAGGCGGTCATTCCGCTGGAACGGTTCGAGGCGGCAATCGACGGCGATACCGCGATCGTCGCCATTTCGCAGGTGTGCTACCGGCATGGCGGGCGGATTCCGGACGACGATATTCGTGCAATCGCCGACATGGCCCACCGCAATGGTGCGTTGCTCGTGCTCGATTCCTATCAGATCGTCGGAACCACCCCGATCAGGCCAAGAGACCTGAACGTCGATTTATGTGTGGGCGGCATGCTCAAATATCTGCTGGGGACGGCCGGCATAGGTTTCATGTATGTCCGATCCGATCTGATCGGCGACCTTGTCCCGCGCGCAAGCGGCTGGTTCACGCAGGCGGACATAGAGGCGATGGACATTTTCGCTCACCGGCCGAGCCCGACCGCGCGCCGCTTCGAGGGCGGCACTCCGCCCGTCCCCTCATGCGTGGCATCCGTGGCCGGTCTCTCGTTGATCGAGGACATAGGTTTGGAGGTAATAGGCGAGCAGGTCAGGAACGTAACGCGCTACACGCTTGAGCGTTTAAGGGACGCCGGCCTGCCATTTTCCAATCCCGATGCGGACGAGCGGCGCGGTCCGCTGATTTCCATTCCCTCTGTCGATGACGAAGCGCTGGTCACGGCACTGGCAAAGGAGAACGTCATCACCTCCTGCCGCGATGGCAGGCTGCGCGCAGGTTTTCATGCCTATAATGACGAGGCGGACGCGGACAGGTTCGTTGCCGCCCTTCAGGTAAGCCGCTCGCTTCTGGACTTGTCCCGCCAGGCGGGGCCGGGGCGCTTCTAGAAGGGGGGAGGCGCCGCTCCCCCCTCGGAACGGTCAATAGTAATTGATCCCGGGGTTCGTGCCGGGATGGATGAACCCCACGACGTCCATTCCGTCCTCCGACAGGCTTTGAAGCGAATGGACGTGCTTGCGGGGAAAGAAGATGACATCGCCCGCGCGCACCTGGGCACGGCGCGTCTCGTTCCAGATCATGCCGTGGCCTGAAACAATGATCAGTGCCTCCTCGTAAAGATGACGATGCATCTTGGCGCGGGATTTTGGGATATGGCCGATGAACTGCGCGGAATTCGTCAGGCCGTCCGTATCGTCCAGCAGCACCTGAAAATAGCGTGGCCCCATTTCGGTACGGGCGCCCTCATCGATCAGACCCATTCGTTCCGGCTGTGCGTCATGAAAGGCGGCTTGTTCCTGCACGATGCGAAGAGAATCCGCTGCCGGGCACACCGAAATATAGCAGACAAGGTTTTCACCTTCCAAAGCAAACGTCTCGTCAGCAAGGACGAAGGCGCCGCTCATCTGCGACAGCGCAAAGCGTTCGCCGCCGATAATGATCCGGCCTTCACCTTTGGCGACCCAAATGACGACCTCTCCGTCCGCGCCGAACATGGGCGACTGGCCCCGGTCCAGCTCCAGATAGAATTGCGACTGGTGGCGTGACCCCAGATCGGGTGTCACCAGCGCGCTGATCCGACAGTCAGGCGATAGGTCAGTCAGGGACTTGCCCGGACTGACCACATAGCAATCGCCGTCCAGACGCGCGAAGCCTTCGCGGTCTGGACTGACCAGGGCAACAGCCTGATCCTCCCCTCGATCACCCTCATCCGTATAACCCCCGGCAAGATTGCTGTGGGCGCCGTCGCAGAAAGGCGGTGTCGATGTCTGCTTGCATCCGCAGAAAAGAACTTCTTCATCCGCCTTCGCCCGATAGAGAACGGGCAAAAAGCCAGTGCCTATATGTGATTTGCCATCGCAATAGGGCTGCGTCGCCGACTTCCCGCAGGCACACCAAAGAGAGCGTTGGCCCGCGCGGAGCTCGCAATAAAATGGCTGATCGGCAGCTACCAGCCCCTTTCCATCCTGCATGACTTGTCCTCATCTCTGCAATTTCGAGGACACTTAACATATGCAATTAAATATATATAGGAATATCCAATGAGGGTGGAAGCTGTGTGGCGGATGCCAGGATGGCCCGAAAGACGGCATCCAACCTGGCTGTTCCGCAGTGTTATCTATAGCATCACCATCTTCAGGATAGCGGCAAACATGCCAAATCCCGTCAGGGCGATGGGGAGCGGCAGAATTTGCCATGCAGCTTCCCGAACCGACAGAAGGCCACTTCCCGTTTCGACAGGAGCTTTCGCCACCCGGTCGAGCGATTCGCGACCTATCGGCGACATCAGGCCACCGCCGAAATAGCCCACCAGGCAGATCAGGCAGATGGCAAAAACAAGCGGCATGGGGGCGGCTGTCATTGCAGGAATACTGAGCATCAGGAGGAGGACGGCAAAGGAACCAGCGAAAACCCACAGGATCGGCGCCGGTACGCCGGACGGCGGGCGGTTGTGACCCACACCGATGATAGCGGGTTCGATCTGCCTCCTGCTCCTTGCGACTGCCGGGCTGGCTTGCCGTTCAGGCTTGGTGTCGATGATCATGTTCGTCTCCTGTGGCTAAGCGGCGATGTGCCGTCTCGTTCGCCTGTGATAGATGGCGGAGGGAGAGCGAGTTTGACTGACATCAAATTTGCGCGAGAATGATGGGTGTGATGGAAAAAGCTTCGGCATGCACAGGCTGCGATGTTCGAACCCAGGCGATTTGCCATGTTCTGGGCGGGGACGCGCTTGCGCGTTTTGCTGACAGCGGCCGTCGTCGAAGCGTGCGCAAGGGCGAAACGGTGATGTGGCAAGGGGACCAGGACGGCGCTTGTGCGACCCTGACGCGCGGGGCGCTCAAGATGGTCGTCGTTAATGAGGAAGGCGACGAACGCATCGTCGGAACCGTCTATCCCGCCGACTTCGTAGGATCGCCGTTCCAGTCTGCCTCAACAGTGCAGGTAACTGCGCTGACGGACAGCGAGCTCTGTATCTTCTCACGCGCCGCCTTCGCCGAGGCGCTCCAGCAAAATCGACCTTTGGAGCGGGAATTACTACGCCGAACCATGGCTGATCTGGAGCGCACACGGCTAGACGACAGTCGAATGGCCAGTCTGGGAGCGCGTGCCCGCGTGGCGGCCTTGTTGGCCGACTTGGCGGGACGCGCCCGCCCAGGTTGCGCGATAGACCCAGACGGCTGGTTGAACCTGCCGCTGACGCGAGGTGAGATGGCAGCCATGCTCGACCTGCGCATCGAAACTGTCAGCCGCGAAATAACCGCATTGGAATCCGATGGCATAATCCAGCGGCGCGGAAGATCAGGGCTGAACGTTATCGACACGAGGCGCCTGCAGGAAGCCGCATCCTGACCGCGCCTACCGAATGCCGACGGCGCGCTTGTTCTGCCAATTTGATTTGCGTCAAACAATAACCTCCTTCGCCGTTGCACACTGCTTTTCGGGCTCCGCACCTATGCGGAGCGGAGCGGATCGGAAGGAAATGTCGATGAAAAGCATCTTGCTGCACATGAACGAAGACGGCGCGCAATCCTCCCGGATGGAGGCCGCACTGGCGATCAGCCGGACCTTGGGCGCTCATCTTACGTGCTGTCACTCCATTTCATTGTCGGCGCTGGTCGTGGACGCTTATCCGATCGGCGTTTGGACCGGTTATCCCACGGACGAGCTGCGCAAGCAGTCGGAGGCGTCATGGCAGGCATTCCGCGACAAGTGGGAAGCGAAGCTGGCCAAGGAGGATGTCCCATGGACATGGTGCCGTCTGCACGTTGGCGCGCCGCAAGGATTGAGACGAAAGGCGCTGCTCGCGGATCTGACGGTCGTCAGCCTTACTGACGAGGATTGCGGTCCGCTTAGCAGCAAGCGGTTTCTTGGCGAGGCTGTCGCCGGAATCAGCGGCCCGGTGCTTGGCATCCCGGCCGGGCATGATCGCTTTGAGCCGAATGGTCAGGTTCTGGTTGCATGGGACGGGACGGAAGAGTCGGCGCGCGCGCTGAGGGCGAGCGTTCCCTTGTTGAAGCATGCGGAGAATGTGCTCCTTGTCACGGCGGGAGAGCAAGACAGCGGGCGCGAGGATCTTCGATCAGCCGCCGCCTATCTCGGTCATCACGGCCTTGAGGTCGAAATCGACGAATTGGTGATAAAGGGATCGGATTCGGCCACGATCCTCGACGCTGCGAAAGGCGTGGATGCCGACCTGATCGTGATGGGTGCCTATGGACGGTCCCGAATGGCCGAGATGGTTCTGGGCGGTGTTACGCAGCACCTGCTTACCCAGCGCAAATTTCCGGTCCTGTTCAATCATTAGCGTAACGCGGGCTCTTGGCGGTCCCGCGCCGGCGCGAGAACGCAAGCCCCGGTAGCGGACACCGGTAGCCACGGACTTGTCGCCGCCGACGGAACGGGGTCGCGATCCCCCCGTCGGCGGCATCCGTCGTTCTTAGCTGTTGCTGCCGTAACTGCGCATTTCCGCGCGACCGACTACGAAGTGATGCACCTCGTCCGGTCCGTCGACGATGCGGAGGGTGCGCTGCTTCGTGTACATATCGGCCAGGGGCGTCCACTGAGACAGGCCCGTGGCGCCATGCATCTGGATGGCCTGGTCGATGATCTCGCAAACCCGTTCGGGAACCATTGCCTTGGCGATGGAAATCCACACGCGCGCTTCCTTATTACCAAGCACGTCCATCGCACGGGCGGCCTTCAGAACGATCAGACGCATCGCCTCTATGTCGATGCGGGCGCGGCTAACCACTTCCATATTCTTGCCAAGTTGAATGAGTGGCTTGCCAAAGGCTTCGCGGCTCATGCCCCTTTGCACCATTAGATCCAGCGCGATTTCGGCCTGGCCGATGGCGCGCATGCAGTGGTGGATACGCCCCGGCCCAAGACGCAGTTGCGAAATTTCGAATCCGCGACCTTCGCCCAGCAGGATATTCTCCTTCGGGACGCGCACATTCGTGAATTTGACGTGCATATGGCCGTGGGGGGCGTCGTCCTTTCCAAAGACGTTCATGCCCCCCAGAATTTCAACGCCAGGCGTGTCGATGGGCACGAGAATCTGCGACTGTTGCAGATGCGACGGTGCGTCGGGTGACGTTTTCACCATCGCAATCATGATCTTGCAGCGCGGGTCCCCGGCGCCCGATGTATAGTATTTCTCTCCGTTGATGACCCATTCGCCATTTTCCAGGACGGCGGACATGGAGATGTTCTTGGCATCGGAGGAGGGCAGGCCGGGTTCTGTCATGGCGAAGGCGGAGCGGATTTCGCCCGCCAGCAGGGGTTTTAGCCATTTTTCCTTTTGTGCGGGCGTACCGACGCGTTCCAGCACCTCCATATTGCCGGTGTCGGGCGCGGAGCAGTTCATGGTTTCGGACGCGAGCGAATTCTTTCCCAACTCGACGGCGATATAGGCGTAATCGAGGTTGGAGAGGCCTTCGCCGGTTTCTGCGTCGGGCAGGAAGAAGTTCCACAGACCCTGTTCCTTGGCCTTGTTCTTGGCGCCTTCCAGAAGCTCCAACTGGCCGGGGACATAGGACCAGCGGTCGGCGCGACCCTCGCCAAGCGCATGAAATTCAACGCTCATCGGTTGTACGACATCGGCGATGAACGTGCGGACCTTCTCAAGGAGCGGCACCGCCTTTTCAGACATGCGCAGGTCATTGAGATCGTCGCGCGGATTGAGGCCGAAGCCGGTGCGGGACGTGTTTTTCGGGGTGCTGGTCATAGGGCTCTCTCCTCAAGGCTCCGTTCTCCTAACGCCTTATCACGGCGTGCAGGACCATCCATAGCGTCAGGATGGGAGGGGAAAGCGGGCACAAAAAAAGGGCGCGGCCACGCATGGCCGCGCCCCTGTTTCAGCGTCCCGATCAGGCTGCGAGGTTACGCAGAACGTAGTGCAGGATGCCGCCATTCCGGTAATATTCCAGCTCGTTACGCGTATCGATCCGACACAGCGCGGTGAAGCTGCCGGTGGAGCCATCGGCGCGTTCGAAATCGACTGTCACGTCCTGGCGGGGTTCGAGGCTGGCGAGGCCCTGGATGGTGAAGACCTCGTCACCCGTCAGACCGAGGGATTCGCGGCTTTCGCCCTCTGCGAACTGCAGCGGCAGGACGCCCATGCCGACCAGATTGGAGCGGTGGATGCGTTCATAGCTTTCGACGATGACCGCCCTAACCCCAAGCAAAATCGTGCCTTTTGCCGCCCAGTCGCGGCTGGAGCCGGTGCCGTATTCCTTGCCGCCCAGAACGACGAGGGGGGTCCCCTCCTCCTGGTAGAGCATGGCGGCGTCGTAGATGGGCATGGTTTCGCCGGTGGGGATGTACTTGGTCAGGCCACCCTCCGTGCCGGGGACCATCTGGTTCTTGATGCGGATGTTGGCGAAGGTGCCGCGCATCATGACCTCGTGGTTGCCGCGGCGCGAGCCGTAGGAGTTGAAATCGGCGCTAGCCACCTGATGCGCCTGCAAATATTCGCCGGCGGGGCTGGATGCCTTGATGGCGCCAGCGGGGCTGATGTGGTCGGTGGTGATGGAATCGCCGAACACGGCCAGCGCGCGCGCGCCGATAATGTCCTTTGGATCCGCAGGTTTAAGGTCCATCCCCTCAAAGTAGGGCGGGTTCTGCACATAAGTTGACGATGCATTGAACTGATAGACACGGCCGCCCGCGACATCGATCCCCTGCCAGCGATCATCGCCGGTGAAGACCTGGCCATAGCGTTCCTTGAACATGGCGGGGGAGAGGGCGGATTCCACCATCGCCTTCACGTCATGATTGGTCGGCCAGATGTCGCGCAGATAGACGGGCTGTCCATCCGACCCCTCGCCGATGGGATCGACGGAGAGGTCCTTCCGAACCGTCCCGGCCAGCGCAAAGGCCACGACCAGCGGCGGCGAGGCGAGATAGTTGGCGCGCACGTCGGGCGACACGCGCCCTTCGAAATTGCGGTTGCCGGAGAGGACGGACGCGGCGACCAGATCATTATCGTTGATCGCACGCGAAATGGGCGCAGGCAGCGGCCCGGAATTGCCGATGCAGGTGGTGCAGCCATAACCGACAAGGTCAAAGCCGAGCGCGTCCAGATCCGACTGCAGGCCGGTCTTTTCAAGGTAATCGGTCACGACCTGCGATCCGGGCGCCAGCGAGGTTTTCACCCAGGGCTTTACGTCCAGGCCCTTTGCGCGCGCATTGCGGGCGACGAGGCCGGCGGCGATCAGCACGTCGGGGTTCGACGTGTTGGTGCAGCTGGTGATGGCGGCGATCACCGCATCGCCATGGCCAAGGTCGTAATTTTCATTCTCAACGGCGACGCGCCTGTCCTTTTCATCGGACTTCTTGAACTGGCCATCCAACTCCCGCTCGAACGCGGTCTTCATGTTGGTCAGCGCGACGCGGTCCTGCGGCCGCTTCGGCCCGGCCAGCGACGCCTCGACCGTGGACAGGTCCAGCTCCAGCGTGTCGGTAAAGACGGGGTCGGCGCTGTTTTCATCATGCCACAGGCCCTGTTCGCGGGCATAGGCCTCTACGAGGTCGCAGCGCCAATCCTCGCGCCCGGTAAAGCGCATGTAACGGATGGTTTCGGCGTCGATGGGGAAGAAGCCGCAGGTGGCGCCATATTCCGGTGCCATGTTGGCGATGGTCGCACGGTCGGCCAGCGTCAGTTTCGACAGTCCGGGGCCGTAAAATTCGACGAATTTGCCGACGACGCTTTTTTCACGCAGCATCTGAACGCAGGTCAGGACGAGGTCGGTGGCGGTAATCCCCTCTGCAACTTCGCCGGTCAGCTTGAAACCGACAACCTCCGGGATCAGCATGGAAACGGGCTGGCCCAGCATGGCCGCCTCTGCCTCGATCCCGCCGACGCCCCAGCCCAGGACGCCCAGGCCGTTGATCATGGTGGTGTGGCTGTCCGTGCCGACGAGGGTGTCGGGATAGGCGACCATCTGGCCGTCCGCATCCTCAGACGTCCACACGGCCTGGCCCAGATATTCCAGGTTCACCTGGTGGCAGATGCCGGTGCCCGGCGGCACGACGCGGAAATTGCGGAATGCCTGCGATCCCCATTTCAGGAATTCATAGCGTTCCTTGTTGCGTTCATATTCCAGCGCCACGTTCGCCTCAAAGGCTTGCGGCGTGCCGAATTCGTCGACCATGACGGAATGGTCGATGACGAGGTCGACGGGGACCAGCGGATTGATCGCCTCTGGCTCGCCCCCCAGCTTCTCAATGGCGGCGCGCATGGCGGCCAGGTCGACGACGGCGGGAACGCCGGTGAAATCCTGCATCAGGACGCGGGCGGGGCGATACTGAATCTCGCGATTGACGCGGCCATCGGCCAGGAAGGTGGCGAATGCCTCAACATCCTCCTTGCCCACCGTGTCGCCGCCATCCTCGAACCGCAGCATGTTTTCCAGAAGGACCTTCATGGAGAAGGGCAGGCGGTCCAGATTGCCGTATTTTTCGGCCGCGGCGCGCAGCGAATAATAGGCAAAGGACTGGCCGTTCACGTCCAGGGTCTTGCGGGTGGACAGGCTGTCGGTTCCGGTCTGTGTCATCAGATGTCTTTCGTCGAAAAGTGATACTTTTCGCCGGGAGGGAATCGCGGGGGGATCGCGGGGTCCGGCGGGCTTGCGCCGGGTGTTAGCAGAGGGGGCGGGAAGGGGGAAGGGTGTGGGGTGGCAGCGTGTCCATACTACTTGGGATCCTGAAGGCCCCCCAGAGCAGCGGTTTTTGGCTTCGTTTTCACCGATGAAATGATTTATGTTATTTAACCGAACGTTGGCGGCATAAAATCATAGCGCGAGCGCAACCCGCTACCTCGGCGTTAGGATAAAGCTTGAGCGGTCGAGACGCTTCTTCGAGCTTTTCTGTATAGCTAAACCTTTAAATGGACGCGTTCGCTCACATTATCGAACTGAATGAGCCAGCTAGCCTTGTTGCTGAAAAAAGAAACAAGTTCCGCCCGGTTAGTGATGGAATCTGCTGGGCTATCAAGAGGGTTCATATCCAAAGGCTCAACGAATTCCTTGCCGGAGGGAAAGCTATTTCCAATAACAATAGGATAGCATCCAAAATAGTATTTAAAATAATTTAAAGGATCAGGCTTATTTGCATAGCAATACCAAATTTCGTCTCCATTTTCTATGGAATGGTTGTTTATTAGAGTCCAAAAATCAGGAAGTTTCCAACTATCCGAGTCTATGTGATATTCACGAAATAAGTGAGTATCTTGTATATTGATTTTGCTTTTATCAATTGAATTATATAACTTGCTTATATGAGCAAATAAATAATCATCTTTTATATAATGGTTCATAGCGCTAACTCCCGATGACACCTTGTCAGTCTATAGGAAATTATTCGGTGGGTTCACCAATCGTTTCCTGACATCAGGACTAAATGATACCTTTTCCAGGGTTGAGCCGCTATTTGCCTCTCGCGTTAAACGTTGCGATACATTCGCGCATGCGATCGCGCTTGTAGCCAGCATATCGTTCGTTTCGAACGCGGATATCTTTGTCGTCTGCCCAATGGCTGAGCTCCTCCCACGCTTTCTTCTCAAGATCGTCGAGCGCGAAGGGGTCAGGCACAGCAGCTTCAATTTCGGTTTCATCCATGTCGCCCCCATCAGCAACCCTTTGAAGAGCGTCGATAAGAAAGGTGCGAGCGGCGGTCATCAACCCACTATGCAGCGTTGATGCAGAGTAACAACCCGTGGCTTCCATATCGTGCCGCCTTCTGATTCAGCGGCAGCATGAGCCGATATGACCTGACCGACTTCGAATGGCGCGTGATCGAGCCGCTTCTTCCCAACAGGCCGCATGTCGAAAACCGGCGGGTGTTCAATGGCATCTTATGGGGGCGGCGAGGTGTAGATCTCACCAACATCGAAAACCATTTTCCTACACCCACCCGAATCAGCGATACTCCCGGACATGCACGATCGGGACACACACGACGCGGACGGCACTGCACGGCGCTGGGCCGCCGAGGAAGACCCGGCCATCCTGCAAGACGAACACACGCCCGTCGCGGCCCGCGACAGGCATGATGGGTGGACGGCGGTGCGGCAGGCGCGCTTCCTGAACTTTCTGGCGGAAAGCGGGGTGGTGTCGGAGGCGTGCAAGGCGGTGGGCCTGTCGACGACCTCTGCCTATCGGTTGCGGGCGCGCAATGCGAACTTTGCCCGCAGCTGGGACCAGGCGCTGGACCGCGCGACGGTCGAGCTGGAGGCGATCGCCTTTGAACGGGCGATCAACGGCACGGAGGAGACCGTCTGGTCCCACGGCAAGGCGGTGGGCACGCGGCGGCGATATTCCGACGGCCTGCTGAAAACCCTGTTACAGCGGCGGCGGCCCGAAACCTATGGCAGCGGCAAGTCGGCGCGGGCGCCGGGGGCGGGGGACTGGCGCACGGCGGTGGCGCGCCTGCTGGACGAGGAAAAGGATTTGATCCTGTCCGACCAGAACGGATCGCCTCTGTTCGACCCGGAAACGGGGGCGGTGCGCAACAAGCAGCGGCGCGGCCTGCACGATCTGCGCGCCTATGAGGCGGAGGCGCGGGAATCATGCCGCCTGTTGCAGAACGCCGTCATGACGGAGGAGGAGCTGGTGCGGGCGCGCAGCCCCTATTGGCAATCGGCCGAGTTCACGCCGCATGGCGACATATTGGACACGGACGGCGCCCTGCTTGGCAAGATGACCGAGGAGGCCATGGTGCGCCTGGCCGCCGAGAGAAAGGCGGCGGAGGCGAAGACGAAGATGGGCAATAGCTGGGGGTAGGCTGGCTGCCTGCCTGCCTGGTTGGGCGGGGCGGGGCGGGGCGGGCACGGTGCCGGAGCGTGCTGAAAGGATGTGGCCGGGCACGCCATTCCTCGGTTGAAGAAATGTTAATTCGTCCATAATGACTGTTTTATGACACAGTCGGCGGCCGAGTCCGGCATCCGCTTTCCCGGTACAGGAACCCGCCGCTGACCTTTCGATCCTCCCTGATTTTGGCGCTGTTCGCGGCATTTCTGACCATAATGGTCGTTATTGCGGCGGGCCTGTTCATTGGCACGGAAAATGTGCCCGTGCTGACCCGCGACGTGGCCGCGACGATGGAAATCAGCGCCTTTTACGGCCTGGTGTCCAATCTGGGCTCCTTTCTGTGGTACGGGACGGGCGCGGTCTTGCTGTTCACCGCAGTGTCGGGGCGGCATGACCTGCCGCGCGGGAAAATCCGGTTCATGTGCGCCGCGGCGGCCCTGTCCGCCCTGCTGTGGGTGGACGATTTCTTATGATGCACGAACAATTGCAGCTGTCGGCGCTGCAGATCCGGGAACGCTATACCTTTGCGGTGCTGGGCGCGCTGACCCTGTGGCATATCATCATTTTCCGGCGGGAATATCTGTTGCATGCGCCAGCAGTATTCGCCGCAGCGCTGGCGCTGTTCGCTACAGCCGTGGGCGTCGACATGCTGGAGGAACAGATGGTCTGGCGCTTTGGCAACTGGGCCTATCTGATGGAGGACGGGCCGAAATGGCTGGGCATCGCCATGTGGAGCTTCTGGCATGTCAGCTACGCCTTTTATGTGAACGACCGAAAGGGCGCGGCTTAGGCCGAGGGTGGCTGCGCGCTATGTGCCGAAACTGCTGCAATATGTGCGGCGGTCAAAGGATTTTGGGGCGTTGTAAAGCGCCCGGCGCGCTGCCACATTCAGGGGCATGACCGGCGCGAAGCTGACGGCCGTCCTGGGCCCCACAAATACGGGCAAGACGCACCTGGCCGTTACCCGCATGTGCGGATATGCCAGCGGCATGATGGGCTTTCCGCTGCGCCTGCTGGCGCGCGAAGTCTATGACCGCGTCGTCGCCCTAAGGGGCGAGCGGCAGGTCGCGCTGGTGACGGGCGAGGAAAAGATCGTGCCGCCGCAGGCGCGCTATTGGCTGTGCACGGCAGAGGCCATGCCCACCGACGTGCACCCCGAATTCATCGCAATCGACGAGGTGCAGCTGGCCGCCGATCCGGAACGCGGCCATGTGTTCACCGACCGGCTGCTGCATCGGCGCGGTACGGCGGAAACCATGCTGCTGGGCGCCTCCACCATGGTGCCGATGGTGCGGCGCCTGCTGCCCGATGCGGTGATCGACAGCCGTCCGCGCTTTTCCGAGCTGAGCTATGCCGGGCCGAAGAAGCTGTCGCGCCTGCCGCGCCGCTCCGCCCTGATCGCGTTCAGCGCGGAGGAGGTCTATGGCCTGGGCGAGATGCTGCGCCGGCAAAAGGGCGGCGCCGCCGTCGTGATGGGCGCGCTGAGCCCGCGCACCCGCAACGCGCAGGTCGCCATGTATCAGTCGGGAGAGGTGGATTATATCGTCGCCACCGACGCCATCGGCATGGGCCTGAACATGGACATCGAACATGTCGCCTTTGCCGGGCTGACCAAGTTCGATGGCGAGCGGCTGCGGCGGCTGTCGCCGGCGGAAATGGCGCAGATTGCAGGGCGGGCGGGGCGCTACCAGACGGACGGGACGTTCGGGACGCTGGTATTCGGCGACAATGGCGGGCCGGAACTGCAGGAGGGTGAGGTTGCGGCGATCACCACCCATGATTTCGCACCGGTAAAGAAGCTGGTCTGGCGCAATGCGCGGCTGGATTGGCGTTCGCTGACCAGCCTGATTCAGTCGCTGGAAATGCGGCCCGACCGCGACGATCTGGTGCGGACGCGGCGGGCCATGGACGAGGCGGTCCTGAAACTGCTGGCCGACGACCCGGACGTGGCGGCGCGCGCGACGACGCCCGACCGGCTGCGCCTGCTATGGTCGGTGTGTAGCCTGCCGGATTACCGCAAGACGGGGCCGAAGGGTCATGCGCGCTTGGCGGGACGCATCTATCGCCATTTGACGGAGGGTGATGGCAAACTGCCAACGGAATGGATCGCCAGCGAGGTTGCGCGCCTGAACGACGTGCAGGGCGACATAGACGCGCTGTCGCATCGCATGTCGGCTGCGCGGACCTGGACCTATATTTCCCACCGCGAGGACTGGCTGCACGACGTACAGAAATGGGCGGCGCGTACGCGGGAGGTGGAAGACCGTCTGTCCGATGCACTGCACGAGCGACTGACGCAGCGCTTCGTCGACCGGCGGACATCGGTGCTGATGCGCGAATTGGCGGGCGGCGCGGACATGCTACCGGTCGAAGTCGATGCCGACGGGACGGTCGCCATTGGCGGCGAAGAGATCGGCACGTTGACCGGCTTTCGCTTCGAGGCTGAGCCCGGCGCAAAGGCGGGCGAGCAAAAGAAGCTGGTCGCGGCGGCGGACCGGCGCCTGTCGGGCGAGCGCGCCAAACGCGCGGGCCAATTGGTTGCCGCGCCCGATGCGGAATTCGAACTTGCCCTGACCGGAAAGCTGCCGCCGCGCATATTGTGGCGCGGATCGCGGGTGGCGCGGGTCTATGCGGGGCCGACTGTCCTGAGGCCGCAGCTGCGCCTGGCGCGTGCGTTCGATACGATGGAAAGTGCGACAGTCGCGCGGATCGCGGCGCGGCTGGAAACCTGGCTGTCGAGCGAGATAGAGCGGCAAATGGCGCCGCTGACCCAATTGGCGAAGACGGCGGTCGCAGCCGATGTCAGCCCCAGCGCACGCGGTCTGGCGGTGCAGATGATCGAGGCGCTGGGCGTTATCGAAAAGGCGGGCGTGGCGCCGCTCCTCGCGGCAATGAACGATGCGGATCGAAAATTGCTGCGCCGCGTCGGCGTTACCATCGGTGTCACGCATTTGTTCATCCCGGCGCTGCTGCGACCCGCGACGACGCGCTGGCGGCTGGCGCTATGGGCAATCGCGGGCGGGCTGAAGCACATGCCGGAGCCGCCGGGGCCGGGTCTGGTATCGCTGGCGGCTGACCCTGATGCGCCGGGGGACTTCTATGCTGTCGCGGGCTTTGCGGTGATGGGCGGTCAGGCGATCCGGCTGGACATGATCGAACGGCTGGCGCGGGCGATGCACAAGGCGCGGAAAGGGAGCGCCCCCTTCGTGCCAGAGGAAAAATGGGTGCCGACCCTGGGCCTGGATAATGAGGGATTTGCGAAAGTCATGCGCGCGCTCGGTTACAGGCGGGCCAAGGTGGCGGAAGCCGACGGCTTTCGGTGGCACGGCATGGGGCCGACACCGCGCCCCACCCCGGCGCACGCAAAGCGCGGAAAAGCCGGGCCGCCGCCCAAGCGACCGTTGGCTTCGCGCCATTCGCCCTTTGCCGTGCTAAAGGATCTGAAAGTTTGACGGCTGAGGCTGCTGCTGCTGCTGTGGCTGATGCAAGTGGCCAGCGGGTCGACAAATTCCTGTGGTTTTCGCGTCTGACGAAAACACGATCGGAGGCACAGAAGCTCGCGGAAAGCCGCAGGCTGCGCATCGACGGCCGCGTCGTGACACGCGCATCGGCGACCGTCCGCATTGGCAGCGTGCTGGCCTTTACGAGGGCGGGGGCGGTGCGAATCGTTCGGGTAGAGGCACTGGCGGAGCGACGAGGACCGTTCGCCATGGCAAGGAGCCTCTATTCCGACCTGACGGAGGAATGAGGACGCCATGTCAGGCGATTGCGGACTGAACCGGCGTCAGCGAGGATTGACCCTGAGGGGGCGAAGCGCCTACGAACGGCGCCGATCGTTATTTCGGAGCCTTTCGACCCATGACCTATGTCGTCACCGACGCATGCATCAAATGCAAATATACCGACTGCGTCGAAGTCTGTCCCGTGGACTGCTTCTACGAGGGCGAGAACATGCTGGTGATCAACCCGTCGGAGTGCATTGACTGCGGCGTCTGCGAGCCGGAATGTCCCGCCGAAGCGATTCTGCCGGATACTGAAGACGGCCTGGAAAAATGGCTGGAAATCAACAATACCTATTCCGCCGAATGGCCGAACATCACGGTAAAGAAGCCCGAACCGGCCGACGCCGACGAACATAAGGGCGAAGAAGGCAAGTTCGACAAATACTTCTCGGCAGAACCCGGCGAGGGCTGATTCCACCGGCCCGCGCGACCTGAATTTCCATTTCATTCCGCCCGCGCGGTAATGAGCCAGCCATAATAGTGGCCGGGTGCGGCAGCAGGCTTTGCGGAGATGCGGGTATTTAGCCGGCGGGCCGATCGGTGCCCTGTAAGTGGGTCCGCACCGCCGTTAAAAATGCGGCTCTGGGACTCCCTAATGGTGCCCCTACGCAAACCTCGGCCACGTATCCCCACGGCGAACGGGTGCGACTGTTGCGTTCGCCGGACATTTGGTCAGCGAACGCTGCAGAAATCTCTGCTTTTTATCAGCCAGTCTTTTGCACCTGCAGGATTTCCGCCAGCGGCTGGTGATCCCACATCTCCCTTATTTCATCATCATAACCAGTAAGGTCGTAGCGTAACAACGATACGGGAAGGCGGCCCGTGTTCATTAGAAAATCATGATATCCTTTGATGGAAAAGTCCTCGCCCAGCTGTCGTTTCCGGTCGACTAACAGTTTCTGCAACTGCATCGCGCCAATCGTGTATGTCATCCCATATCCAGGGGGACGCCGAATATAAATTCCTGCATCGACGCGCGCCACATCGTCGTCGAGATAAGGCGTCCATTCCTTCCAAAATTGCATCGTTTGATCTACGGTCATCTCGTTCCGCTGCATCTTAACGTCCCCGATTGTCCGCGCTGCGCGGAACAGACCGAAAATATAAATCAGTTCGCGTGTACGGGGGCGCTCATCGAACAAGCCGAGCTGAATTGCGCTCTCTTCGAGATAAAAGCCCCATCCCTCGGTCCGCCCGCTGTCGCTGATATATGCGCGTATCGGATGGGTGACCCTCTTGCCGATCATCCCATCGAATCGATGACCTGGGAAGGTGGCATGGAGGTGGTCAGGCGACGCGTCGCGAAACTGGACCTGTTCCCAAAACATCGGGCCGTTCGGACGCACGATCCATGGGGCGTTGAAACCAACCTCCTGATAGGTATCCGGAATGTAGTCTGGAATGGTGATGATCTCTTCTTGCTGCAGCCACTCCCTTATCTTCGCATCGGTCCCGGCCAGCTGTACTTCATACTGCTCCGCAGATTCTGGTAGCTCCAATTCCGGCAAATTGCGGTTGCGATGCCGCTCGGTCACGTAGTTGGCCCAGTGGCGCTCCAACTCGCGCTCCGCAAGCGTGACGATCTGATCGGAATCGTAAGGCATCAGGCGAACATTGGTGAGAAACCAATCGTAAGCAGGTTTTCCCACACCCGCAGATGCAGTCATCGATGGCCTGCTCGTAATCAGCCATTGGCGAAACTCGGAGATTGCTTGTTGTGCTGCTTCTATATCAGGCAGCAGTTCCGGTTGTTCCTCCGCCGCGCGCCGGTGGAGGTCTTCGAACCAGCCTATCAAGCCCTCAGGCTCTACCGATCGATACGGCATGCCATGGCCGACGCCGTCTCCGTTCGATAGGCTGTGAATTGCAAGATCGGCATAATCTGCGGCCACGGAGTCCAAATTGGTTCGTGCCTGCGCCAAATAGGAAGGGACACCTTGCAGTCTCGTCCGAAATACGTCGAGATCCGCTCCGCTCAGAGGCAGGTCATTATACGCAAGCCGCTGAAGCTCATCGACGTACATACCGGGATCACGCGCCCATGGCTTTGTGACGTTCAACGTGAAATCCTGCAGATCCATCTGGGCGCGTACCGCCAGATAGTCGACCTGTTGGTGGCGATGCCATCCGGAAACCGCAAATTCTGGCAGTTGCGCCTGAAAGACGCGAAGGTCTGCGCGTCGTTTGTCGACAACGGCCGGACTATAATCGACAACGCCATTCACGGGCGTCAGGGTCTGCCATTCCCTAAATTCGGAAAAAAGGCTTACCAATTCTTCATAGCCGCGCTCTCCGTCGGGGGGAGCAGGGGCATCAGCCGTCGTTTGTGCAGATGCTGTGGCGGCAGCAACTGGAAGGATGCTTACGCAACCTGCCATCAAGGCAGCCATAGCTAAAACAGAAGTCTTACGCATCAGACCCTCCCTCCCGAACCTTGCCGTCCATCTGAACTGGCTCGACCAAATTAAAACCAAAAGCGCGTGATTTTTGTTATGATGTGGCGTGCCCATTGATGGGTCAAGAGTTCTTTTGTGCCGCTGATCGAGTTTTACGAGCATTCTGCGCGCGGACTTTCGCGCCTCTCATCCGGAAGTCCGATCCGCAGGCAATGGTGCGCTCTCTCTACGTCCGCCGAATCTAAAAAATCCCGCCGACCCTTCGTGGTTATTAATTTCAAAGGTATGGAGCCACCGAGGGTATCCAAAGACGATGAGTATCGCGCCACATTATTTTTTTCATAGAATTGACGCATGAATGATAATATGCTCAAAATCACACGACTGTTGACGGAATTGACGATGGGGAGCGTCGATTTCCGGGCAATCTCGGGCGGGTGTTCACACAGGGAGTTACAAAATGGCTATGCAGCGGGTGGTAAGTTTTCGGGCGGGGCTGAAAGGCGGCTCGGCACTGTTCATGTCGATGGCGATGATGGGGGCGGCGTTTGCGCAGGCTCCGGTCGCGCAAGGCGAGGGCACCGAGATCGTCGTCACTGGATCGCGGATTCCGCGCCCGGACGTGCAGGCTAACAGCCCTGTGAATGTGGTTGGCGAAGAGGAAATCAAGCTCGCGGTAACCAACGAGACAGAACAGCTTCTCAATGCCATTCCACAGGCGGTTTCGGGCGCTGGTGCGCAATCCAATTCGGGCAATGGTTCGGCCACCGTCAATCTGCGCAATTTGGGGGCAGTTCGCACTCTGGTACTGCAAAACGGCCGCAGGATCGTCGGCGCGTCGCAGGATGGCGTTGTCGACCTTAACATGATCCCGCCCTCACTGGTCTCACGTGTTGAAGTCGTAACCGGCGGCGCCTCGGCGGTTTATGGATCCGACGCAATGGCCGGCGTCGTCAACTTCGTGATGAAGGACGATTTCGAAGGATTGGAAATCGACGGTTCCTATGGGATTAGCGAAGAAGGGGATGCCGAACGGCTGAATCTTGGCCTCACGGTCGGTGGCAATTTTGCCGAGGGCCGCGGGAACATGGTTTTCCACGGCAGCTATTTTGACCGTGCCCAAGTTCGGGGCGCTGCACGAGACCATGCCGTCGAGTTTTTTAACGACGCCATCGTCGATGGGGAGCCCGTCCTGATTCCGGCGGGCAACGGCGTCACGCCACAGGGTACCATTTTCAGCCCACAGTTGGTCGGCCTGACCGACCCCTATGGCGACAACATCGGCACGGCCGGTATCTTCTTTGCGCCAGAGGGCTGGCGCGCCTATCGCCCGAGCGACGGCTTCAACGACCGTCCTTTCACCAATCTGCAAATGCCGATGCAGCGCTGGCAGGGAACGGTCATCGGTCATTACGATGTCACCGAAAATGTCAGTGCGTTTTGGGAAGGCTCCTACGTCCACAGCAAGATCAATTCTACGCTGGGCGCGGTGCCGATGAGCAGCTCTGGCTTCATTCCGGGCTTTCAGCTGGATATCCGTAATCCCTATCTTGATCCGACACTCCGCGATTTTCTCAGCGCCAATCTGGACGGGGACGGAGACAGTCTTGTTCCGGTGAATATCAACCGTCGGTTGCTGGATGGCGGGTCGCGCACCAGCGATCAGACGCGCGATTTCTATCGCTTCGTCGTTGGATTGGAAGGTGATCTCACGGATCGGCTGAATTGGGAGCTCTTCTACAATCAGGGCCAGACGAAAGTCACCGACGTCCAGGGTGGCGGCGTTCTGATCGATAATTTCGCGAATGGTTTTCTTACAGATCCGAACGATCCCTATTCCTGCGCCACGGACGATCCCGACTGTGTGGTCCTAAATCCTTTCGGCCTAAATTCGCTGACGCCAGAGATGATTGATTATATCAATACTGATCTGACCAATATCACGACGATTCGGCAAAAGCAGGTAGGCGCGAACATCACGGGTTCGCTCTTCACGCTGCCAGCCGGAGACGTAGGAGTGTCGCTGGGCGCCGAGTACCGCAAGGAAAGCTCAGCGTTTGACCCTGACCAGCTTTATGTCATGGGTAAGGCGCTCTCGCGCTCAGCCGGCCTCAGCCCGACCGCTGGCTCATTTGATGTTGCTGAGGTTTATACTGAACTTTATGTGCCGCTCTTGGCTGACATGCCCGGCGTCGAACTGCTGGCATTTGAAGGTGGTGCCCGCTTCTCCGACTATTCGACGGCTGGTTCGGTCTGGTCGTACAAGCTGGGCGGCGAATACTCGCCGGTTCGTTCGCTGAAATTCCGCGGCCTTTATCAACGCGCGGTGCGTGCCCCTAACGTGGTCGAGCTGTTCTCGGGGGCCACTAACACAGCGCCGCAGGCGGTCGACTTCTGCAACGCGACCCCGGAACGCACTGCCGCTGAGCGCGATTTCTGTGTCGACGCACTAGGTATACCGAGCGCAGTCATCGACGTGTTCCAGCAGGAAAATCAACAGATCCGGGCGATCACTGGTGGCAACCCGAACCTGCAAGAAGAAACATCCGACACGTGGTCCGTGGGTGCAGTTATTCGCCCCGATTTTGTACCGAACCTGCAGTTGACCGTCGATTATTATAATATCAAAATCGTGGACGCTATCGGCTCCTTTGGCGGCGGCCTCCAAGCGGTAATAACCGCATGTAACAGCGATTTGTCGCTAGATAACGTCTTCTGCGTGCCGCTGGGCAATCGAACGCCAGACGGCCAGCTTTACGATGTTCCGTTGCTGAATGCTAACATCGCAAGCCTGGAAACATCTGGTATCGATTATCGCCTCGACTATCGCCACAACCTCGGGTCCGCAGGCAGCCTCAACTACTACATAGCGGGAACCTACCTAATCGACTCCGTTACCCAGGGCAGCCCAATTGCGAACCCAGTCGATTGTGCGGGGTACATTGGGGGTGGCAGTTGCTCGACGGCCAACCCGACGTGGCGCCTCACCCAGCGTCTGACATGGGATATGGAAAGATTGCAGGTTTCACTTCGCCATCGCTTTATCGGCTCAGCGAAGGATGGTCGTATCGCGGGCGCGAGGGCGGCCGAGCTAGAGGCTCCTTTGCTGGCGGTGTCTGAAACAGGGGACGTCCATTATTTCGATCTCAGCGCCAACTTTAATGTCATGGAGAATGCGAGCTTTTATGCCGCTATCGACAATCTCTTTGATAGAGACCCTCCATTCTATTTGTATGAACGGGAAACATATGACGCGATTGGGCGCCGCTTCACTGTCGGGTTCCGGTCAAACTTCTGATTGAGAACGGTCGGTCGCGGCTGGCTAAGGCCATCGTGACCGAACCGTCATCTATTGGGCAGACGCAACCTCGGCTAGGTGGATAGAATGTTGATTTTCAGGTCGTTCATAGCCGCCACGGCGCTGTTTTTGTCGGTGGCTGCAATAGCGCAGGAGCGCCCGTCGCCGCATGCCCCGGTACATGGCGGATCGGAAGTGGCGGGAACTTCGCTGTCGATCGACGAACTTTATCAGCATAAAAGCCTTATCGGCATTAGCCCGGAAGGCTATAGCTGGTCACCCGACGGTACCCAATTCTTGTTTCTGTGGAACGACGAAGGCTACAGTTTTCGCGATATATGGTCCTATTCTGTCGAAACGGAGCAGAAAACCCGTCTGACCTTTATCGGGCGTGACAGCGAACCGGAAGCGGAGGAGAAGGGGATCGCTCAGGCGGTCTTTGCTGGCGAGGGCAGCGTCGCTTTTGCGCTCGGCGGCCAGCTTCATATTCGTGACGCTGATGGTGTGATCACCAAAATCGAAGATGACAAGCACGCCGTACGCAAGCTTGCTGTGTCGCCTGACGGTACGCGGCTCGCCTTCATTTCCGGAAGTGATGTAGAATCAGAAAACGGCGTTGCCACTGGTGGTGTGCTCTGGGTGCGCGATATCGCGGCGACCGGCACTAATGCGGCACGTCGTATTGCGGGCGAGGACGATCCCAAAATCTACGTCGAGAGCTTTGAGTGGGCAGAAGACAGCAGGACGATTGCATTCCAGCAATCCGACGATCGCGAGATGCCCGAACGCGACATTTTCTATTATACCAAAGATGGTCTGCAGAATAATCGCGTGATCCGGGCCTTTCCAGGCGATGAAACCACCAAATCCACTATCGGTGTCGTGGATCTTGGGTCGGGCGACCAGCGGTTCTACGCGCGGCCCGATGCAAAGCATCATATTTGGGGATATGGTCTATCGAGCGACGGTACGCGCCTGTTCGTTAGCGGATCGGATATGGAGGCGAAGCGGCATACCGTCTATGTCTACGACGTGGCGTCTGCTGCACGTGAGACCTTCTACGAACATTTCGAGCCGAAACATTTGCGTCCGGATTGGCAGGTCGCGTGGGCGCCGGATGACGATGGGCTGATCATTCTGACGGACCGCGACGGTTGGCTGCACCTCTATCATCAGCGGAGTGCGGGAGCGTCGCCGCAACAGATCACCAGTGGAAGCTGGGAGATAGCATCGTTCGAAGTCGACGCGCGCAGCGAGCAGCTATATTTTACCGCCAACGAGTCTTACCTGTCCGACCGACAGCTTTATCGTGTGCCGGTAGCCGGCGGTGCCATCGAGCGGGTCAGCGGTGACACCAGCGGCACCCATGAACCAGTTTATTCCCCGAATTTCGGTTATGTGGCTGATTGGTTCAGCAATGATACCTCGCCGCCAGAACTGTACCTTATCGATACGGCCAGCCCGCAGGTGGCGGCGCAAATAACCAAATCGCCTCAACCGGAATTCTATGAACAGACATGGGCAAATATTGGCTATGTGGAATTTCCGAGCCATGTCGATGGTACCAATCTCGTCGCACGGCTCAGCCTTCCTGCGAACTACGACCCGGCGCAGCAATATCCCGTGATTGTCGGATCGGTCTATTCGGATGCAGTTCGAAATCAGTGGGGCGGGCGACGTGCGCACCCGACGTGGGGCCTCGATCAATATTTCGTGGCCCAGGGCTATATCGTCCTGAACGTCAATATCCGTGGATCATGGGGTCAGGGCAGAGACCACAACCAAACCCAGTATGAGAGCTATGGCGAAACGGACATCAATGATCTTGAAAGCGGGGTCCGCTATCTCGTCGAAAAGGGCTACGCGGATCCGAAGCGAGTGGGAATCTGGGGGTCCAGCTATGGCGGACTGATGACACTAATGTCTCTCGCTAAGAAGCCTGGCGTTTATGCTGCGGGGATTGCCGGGGCGCCTGCAACCAACGTATGGCACGCTTATCCGTCACAGATGTGGATCATGGGTCCGCCCGAAGGGGCCGACATGCCCGGTCGCTATGAAGCGCAGTCCGCGCTCTATCAAGCACAAGGCATCGAAGATCCTTTGATGATCATCCATGGGACACGCGATCCCGTGGTGCTCTATTCCGACACGATGGCGTTGGTCAGCGACATGGTGCAGCGCGAGCAGATGTTCGAACTAGTCACGCTGCCCGGTGCCAACCATGCCTGGGCAAGCGATAATCTGCCCCAGGCGCGTTTCGCCTTTAAGAAAATGATCGAATTCTTCGACGATAAATTGAAGGGCAGTAAGTAAATGTTTCGGCGGACAGTTGCCGGAATGTTTGCCGTAGCTGTGCTGTTGACGGCGCAAGTTGCGTCGGCGCAGGATGCGGTACAAAATCTCGGTGCTGAATTCTGGGCGTGGCGTGCCGTCACGCAACCTGCAACGAGCGATGATATTCCGCGAATTGTTCGTCCCGAAAACTGGACGCCAGACTGGTCGGCTGCGGCTGTGGCTGCGCAGCAGGCCAAGCTCTCCGCGTTTGAGAAGCAGTGGGCGAGCTTGGCGAATGAGCCACAGACAATCAGTGAGAAGGTCGACTATCGCCTGGTTGGGTCTGCGATCGCTCGCGTACGCTGGGAACTCGACCACGTCGCCGCGTGGCGGCGGCAGCCAGCTTTTTATATAGCGCAGGCCCTTAATCCGATTTTTGAAATATTGTTACCACCACCCCCGCTTGAAAGCGCGCGTGTGGATGACGTCATCCGCCACCTTGAAAACGCACCTGCCATCCTTCTTGCAGGCCGCGCCAATTTGACCGACATGCGCGCGCCATTCGTCGAAGCGGCGCTGCAGGAGATTGCGGAAGTCCCAAATAGTCTGCGAGGCATGGTCGACGGGATGACTCCTCATGCGACGTCGGCACAGCGCGAACGTCTCGACGCCGCCTCGGGAAAAGCAATAGCCGCGTTTTCAAGCTTTGCAGTCCATCTAAAAACCAAGCGCGCTGGGCTTCCCGAAAGTACAGCGGTCGGGAAGAAAAGCTATCGCTACTTCCTGCGCAGCGTCGCGCTTTATCCCTATTCGCCTGACGAGCTGCTGATTATGGGCAGGCAGGAATGGGCTCGCTCGGTGTTGTTCGAAGAGCTGGAACGCAACCGCAATGCGGACATCGCTGAGCTGCCAATAGGCGAGTCAATCGGTGCGGTGACGGCGCGCCTTGACGCCGAAGAGCTGAAAATTCGTGATTTCCTGCGAGACCAAAGGTTGCTGACGGTTCCGGAATGGACTGGTCATTACAGGGCGCAGCCATTCCCCCCATATTTGGCGCCGATAAGCTGGCTGGGGCGAACGTTCGATCTGACGGATCGGACGCGTGTGGGGCAGAATGCGACTGTTTATCTTCCTGAACCTTCGCCCCAACTCGGATATTTCAATCTTTCGATCGCGCGCGACCCCAGGCCCATCATCGTTCATGAAGGCGTGCCAGGCCACTTCTTTCAGCTTACCCTCGGCTGGAAACATCCAAATCCGCTGCGCAGACATTATTACGATAGCGGCGCCAACGAGGGCACGGGCTTTTATGCGGAAGAAATGATGCTGCAGGCGGGGTTGTGGGCGGACGACCCAAAAACCCGCGAGATCATTTATAATTTCGGTCGTTTACGCGCGCTGCGCGTCGAGGTCGATGTGAAACTGGCGCTTGGCGAATTCAGTATCGAAGACGCGGCGACCTATCTTGAGACGATGGTGCCAATGGACCGCAGGACGGCAAAAGAGGAAGCTGTGTTCTTCGCTGCTTCGCCAGGTCAGGCTATTAGCTATCAAATCGGGAAGATGCAGACTGCAGAGTTTCTGGCGGAAGCACGGGTTCGCGAGGGTGATAGCTTCGATCTGCGCTGTTTTCACGATTATCTTTGGCAGAACGGCAACGTTCCCATTGCCCTTCTGAAAGAAGAATATTTGGCGATGGTGGGTGAGAAGGCGGAAGCGGTATGCGTGTTATCAGATTAGTTGAACCGAATTCGCGCCTATCTGCGCGCTGCCGCCTGCTGGACGATTTAGCGCCGAAATCGGCTGCCTTTCTTTGGGACCTTGCCGAACGCAAGGCCGGCTTCGCGGCAATGCATGCGATCTGGACTGGCCCGGAAATATCCGTTCCGATACCGGCCGGTACGCTCCCTTCGGGCATGGAGCAACCAATTATCCCTGCGGAGAACGCAACGTCGTTTCCCGAAGCCGGCGACATCGTTCTGGCCTATCTGAGGGAAGGCAGCACGAAGGGGCTCCCCCCGGGCGGCGACTTTTACGACATCGGTCTTTTTTATGGCGGAGGGGGCCGGCTCGCTATGCCGTTTGGCTGGATCCAAGCCAATGTCTGCGCCCGCATTCTCGAGGAAGACATGGCCGAGGCGCAGGCTGCATGTAGCACAATCCGGCGCAACGGCGCCTGCACGCTCTCGCTCGAAACTGCCTAAGAGGGCGCCATGACTTATAACGAGCTGATGTCCTTGCTGAGCAATTGGCTGTTGCCAGGCTCGCTGATCGCAATCATGGCATCAATGGGCCTTTCGTTGACCGCGAATGACTTTCGGCTGGTGTTTCGCAACAAGCGGGCGCTGATCTTTGGCGTATGTTCGATGCTGATAGTGCCGCCCCTAATTGGTCTATCACTTGCCCTTACGGTGGCGCCGACTGCGGCCCTGGCAGTTGGCTTCATCCTCCTTGCCACGGCGCCAGGGGGGATGCTGTCGAATCTTTTCACCGACATGGCCAAGGGCGATCTTGCGCTATCAATGTCGATGACACTGATCGTCAGTATGTTGTATATCGTCCTGGTCCCTTTCTACGCGCATTTCGCGCTCCTCCATTTCATGGCACTGCAAACGGACATTAACGTACCCATCGGTTCGTTTTTCTGGGACATTTTTTCGATCACCTTGCTGCCGGCTACGATTGGCTTCGCCGTTCGTGCCTGGAGGCCGGGCTTTGCAATTTCGGTAAAGCGCTATCTGAAGAATATTGCGACCGTCGTCCTGTTTGGATCGTTCGGTGTGATCCTTTACGATCAAGCGGCCATCTTGCGCGAAAATCTCAATACGTTGTTGTTGATAACGATTGCGCTTAATGTGATCATGGTAGGGGTGGTGATGACCATTGTGCGCTTCGCGGGATTTAATCGGCGCGAAAATATCGCCATTGGGATCGAGCATCTGATGCGGCAAGAAGGCACCGCAATCTTCATTGCCGTCTCTATAGTTGGCAATAACGAGATGTCGCTGCCAATGATCATGAACACCCCCGTTGCGCTCTGCTTCGTCCTGATTTTCGTCGCCCTTTCCAGGCGCACGGGAAACGCAACGCGGCGATCCAGCGTCCCCATTTAATGCGTGAAGAGATTTAGCGTTCGACCCCGGACGAGCAGAAAGTTCGCTATTATGACCCGGTCCGATCAATGGACGTCACAAGGAGGTTCCACCTTCTTGCGATACACCCTTCTTTCGACCCGCTGATGAAAAAGAAAGCGAACCTGCGCCAGCGTTCCGCGACAGCGCTGACGAGCTCCTTATGGACGGCGACGGCCGCGCGGGCGCCTGCGTTCACGTCATTGTCGGGCGATCAACAGGCAGATGTTCTTGTGGTCGGCGGCGGTATTGCCGGAATGTCCACGGCACTCTCCCTGGCCGAAAAAGGAATAGACGTCGCTCTGGTGGAGGCCGGACAGCCTGGCGACGGGGCCACCGGGCAGAGCGGCGGACTTGTGGCGCCCGACTATATTCGTCATTCTCCTGAAAGCATCCGCTCGGTGCTGGGGCACAAGGATGCCGAACGCCTGACTGGAATGATCGGTCGATCGGGGCAACATGTGTTCGACCTGATTACGCGTTATGGCATCGATTGTGGCGCGCGACAGGACGGTTTCTATACGCCGTCACACACACCCTCTCTGGCCGAAGATCAGCGCCGATACGCGAACCAGTGGCGCGTGCGTGGTCATAAGGTCAGCTTTGTCGAAGGCGAGGAGGTGCGGCGGCTGTTCGGCGCCGATCGCTATTGCGGCGCCCTCCGTTTTGAAGAAGGAGGCAGCCTAAACCCCCTCGGTTACGTTCGCGGCTTGGCCCGCTCGGCACAGTTGAATGGTGCGCGCGTCTTTACGAATAGCACGGTAAGGGCCCTGAACCGGGAAAAGGATGTTTGGGTCTGTCAGACGTCGTCGGGGACGATCCGAGCACCGCGTGTCGTGCTGGCGGCCAATGGGGGTAATGCGGCACTCCACCCGGCTATGCGCAGAACGTCGCTGCCGCTCCATGTCGTACAGTTCGCTACTACCCCGCTGGATCCAGCTCAGCGGCGTGCAATCCTGCCGAACGGAGGGGGCTTTACCGACAAGGTGCCCTATTTGTTTACGGCGCGGATCGACAATCATGGTCACCTTGTCTCTGCCTTCCCCATGTCGTTCCTCCTGAAGGGTGACGAGGGATATTACCGCGAGGCGAGGAGCCGCTTGAGGGAGCATTTCGAAACGATGCGCGATCCCGATATCGGCCACCTGTGGCGCGGTGTGGCATGGGTGAACACATCCTTCCTGCCAGAAGTATATGATTTGGGGGATGACGCGATCGCAATTCAGGCGTGTAATGGTCGCGGTATCGCCACCAACACGGTTCTCGGCGCAGAAGTCGCCGCCATGCTGGCCACCGGGGATTCGGAATCCTTGTCGGTGCGGATGCGCAAACCCAAGCCAATCCGCTTCTATTCTGCCGCGGCCATGTTGCCAAAGCTGCTCATGTCGATGGCGTATTTGTCGAGGATCAATTCGAAGTCAGCATAGTGGTTCTGGTCCGCGAGGGGATCTCTCCCCGCCTGACCTGTCGTAATGCGGCGTGGTGTGGCAGTCTGTGATGAAAGGAAGCCGGAATGGCACTTTGGACATCTAGCATAAAACGCCGCTGCGGCCGTGCGCTTTCGCTGTGCGGCACGAGTTTGCTATTATTGGGCGCCGGTGAGCCCGGCTTTTCCGAGCTTGCGGAACGCTACGAGCGTTTTGCCGATGATTATCCAATGGAAGCCGGACGATCAGACCCGTCCCGATCGCGCACCGGTTGGCCGAACGAAACGCCTTCGGGTATGGAAAGTCGAAAGATAATTCTGACCCAAATCGCAGCGCAACTCGATGCGCTCGACGATTCATCCCTTGTGGATGAGGATCGGGTCAATCGCGACTATCTGCGTGAACTGATCGGCTGGCGGATCGAAGGAATAAACTTCGATGAGCGGCGTTTCTCGTTCGTTGCGCATGAGGGGTTCTACAATACACCCTATGCATTGGCGCGAGGGCTGAACCTGCGGTCCGAAGCCGAAGCGCAAGAATGGGTGGCCCGGATGGGCGGCATACCCCGCTATTTTTCTGAGCAACGTGAAAACCTGGAGCGCGGAGTTGCGACCGGGTGGACGCACCCGGCAGTGGTGATCGACGTCGCCGTTGAAACGTTGCGCAATCAGGTTGCCCGGCCGGTCGCAGACGATCCGATGCTCGACCCTTTGAAGGCATATCCTGCAATTGCCGCCGATGCGCAGGAGTTGATCGAGAGGGAAATTCGTCCCGCGCAGCAAGCGGCATTGGCCTATATCGATGGTCCCTACCGTTCCAAGGCGCGCAAAGGGCTTGGCATTGCCGAAATACCGGGCGGTCGCGCCTATTATGACTTTCTTCTGCGTTATTATACGACGACAGATTTGACGGCCGAGGAAATTCACGAACTCGGCCTGTCAGAGGTTGAGCGCATTCGCGCCGCTATGGATGAGGTGATCGCCTCGACGGGTTTTGAAGGCACATTTGCTGACTGGTTAAGATTTTTGCGCACCGATCCCCGCTTTTACGCTGAGAGCCGGGAGGAATTGATTGAAAAATATGCCGCTGCCTCAAAACGCATCGATGGCGTCCTGCCCGGTTATTTTTCCATTCTGCCGCGCCAGCCGTTCACAATCGTTCCGGTGCCGCGCGACCTTGAAGAAGGCTATACGACTGCGCGGGGCGGCGGGGGCGGTGATTTTGCGAAAGGGTTTGCCGGAACCTTCGTTGTCAACACCTCGCACCTCAATCAACGCCCCTTGTACGAGGTGCCCGCGCTTAGCCTGCATGAGGCGGCGCCCGGTCATCATACGCATGGGGCTTTGAACAGAGAGAATGGTTCGCTGCCTTCGTTCCGGCGCGCACGCGATCTACTGGCCTTCCGCGAGGGCTGGGCGCTTTATGCCGAAAGGCTGGGACACGAAATGGGGGTCTATCGTGATGCATATGAAAAATTCGGGAGCCTTTCGAATGAAATGTGGAGGGCGTGCCGAATGGTCGTCGATACCGGCATCCACGTCATGGCGTGGGACTATGATAAAGCGCGCGAATGCTTTGCGGAAAACACGGCGCTTGCCGATATCAACATAGATACCGAACTAGCGCGTTATATCGGCGCGCCGGGCGGTGCGGTTGCGTATAAGGTTGGCGAATTGAAAATTGTCGAGCTGCGCCAGCGCGCCGAGGAGGCCCTCGGCACTCGCTTCGACGTTCGCGCCTTCCACGATCTCATCTTGGCACAAGGGCAATTGCCTATGACGATGCTGGAGGCAAAAGTGGATGCCTGGATTGCCGCAACGCCGCGCTAGAGAGTGCGCTTTGCTGGCGATCGCTGCGCCGCGCCGCCGGGTAATCTGCGCCTTCGGTCAGCGTGCCGGGATGATGTCGAAGGCGATCGTCGTACGGTGCCCATTTTCCGAAAAGGGGTAAGTGCCGTGGTACAAATAGGATGGAAACAGAACGAGCAGTCCGGTCTCCGGCTGAACAGTGCACAACAGCTCTTCCCGGTCACCTAGGTTCAGTCCTGACTCTCCGAATTTTAGCCAACCCTCCCTACCGGCAGGTGCCGCGTCAGGAAGCGCAACGTAATAGACCGCGCTCACCCAACCTTCTGGATGGATATGGTTTGTGTGATGACCACCGCCATATAAGCGTACAGACCAAGATCCCGAAAAAGCGAAATTGGACGTCTTGCGGCATAAAAAGGGATGGGCGGGATCATCGGGCAGTCCCGATATATAGTCGTGGACGGCATGCTCTATCATGGTTCGCACCGCTGCCACCTCCGGCAGAGCGCGAGTGAATAGATCGTCGGTGGTCTGGGTGCCGCCGCGAAGCGTTTGCTCGAGGGGGTGCTGTCGTCCGTGGTGCAGCCCCGTCAACACAGTGTCGAGGTGCTGATTGAATGTCGCGGCGTCGCCATCGCTCGGCTTCAGCGCAAATGTTCCGATTAAATCTGGATCGTGTAGGGCGGCTGCACGGGTGTCACCGGAGAGGCGCCAGGCAATTCCCTGCAGCGCCAGGGCCTGTTGATCTGCGGGGTCTGCAGCAAGCCGGCGTTTGATCCGATCGACTGCATCCTGGGTCCGGTCCATGATAATAAGAGAGCGGGCGGATTCTTTCAGCGTTGCTGCATGCTCAGGATCGTAAGAGAGAGCGCGATCAAAAGCGTTGCAAGCCTTGTCGGGTTGGCCAGCAGACCACAGTGCCTGCCCGAGCCGATATTGAAGATCGGCGCCACCTAAGCCACACTCTGCCGCCGGCGCGAGCAGGTTCACCGCTTCCTGCGCGTCTCCCCCTAGAGTCAGCTGATAGGCGAGGCCGGTAAGCAGACCAGAATCATCGCCATGCTCTACGAGGGCAGCGCGATAGCTTTTCAAATGATCGCCCCTTTGACCATGCTGCCAAAGCAAACGGCAGAGGGAATCATGCACAGCAACATCGGTGGGTGTTAGTTGCAGGGCGCGGCGATAAGCCGCCTCCGCTTCCTTGATGTGCCCCAGATCCTGTAGACAATTGCCCAGATTATAATGGATTCTTGCATCTGAGGGGGACCTGATCGCGCAACTGGAAAGGATGGGCAGGGCCTCCTCCGCACGTCCGACGCTTCGAAGCGCCAGTGCAAGATTGTGAAGCCAAGGGGCATGCCCGGGGCGTAATCGCAGCGCTGTCTGATAGGCGTCGACGGCAGGGCCGCCTGCGTTCATTGCACCAAGCGCCTGACCGAGAATTCCCCAGACCCGGGCGTCTTCTGGCCGGACGCGGGCAAGGGGTTTTACTGTTTCATACGCGGTTGAAGGATGGCCAAGCGCCATTTGCGCCAGGGCGAGGTTAAGTCGTGCGTCAATATAATCGGATTTCAGTTCCAACGCCTGCGTGTAAGCGCGGACCGCTTCCTTGGGACGACCGAGGTCAATGAGACAATTGCCCAGGTTGTTCAGGACATGATATTGGCGGGGACGGGTGGCCAAAGACTGGCGAAACAGTTTGGCGGCCGCAATTTGATCGCCACGTTTCCGCGCTACCATTCCTAGCAATTGCAGGGCGTCCGGGTCCGTAGGCGAGGCAGCGAGTATTCGGTTTAGACAGGCCTCTGCACGGCGGAAATCTCCGCCCTGGGCCAACGCCATTGCCTGCCTCAACTCCTCCTGCAGCTTCGTCTGCGATATCGACTCTCGCATAACGCACTCGTCCCATCGCGATCGCATGGAGTGGGTCCTTGGCAAACCACCCCCCCCCTTGTGTTGTCAACAAAATAACGACATAAATCATGTGTAAATTCACGCGAGGGGGCGATTATGCTGCAAGCTGGTTTATTCCGAAGGACTTGTGAACTTTTGAAGGGAACCGCTCTTTGCGTGGGCCTGCTGGTTGGCGCCGGTGTATCGCTCGCCCCAGCGCATGCTGCGCCGCGCGCCATTCCGGCGACCACGGATGACGTTCGCCGTTTGCCCATCCCTCCAGTGGACCGAAGCCAAGAACCTATCATGGTGCTGACGGGGGGCACCCTTATTGACGGACGCGGGGGCGAGGCGATCGAGGATGCTGTCATCGTCATCCAGGGCGATCGGATACTTGCCGCAGGCCCTGCCCGGTCCACGCCTCTCCCCGCAGGTTCGGCAAAAACCATCGATGCCACCGGCCTTTATATTCTGCCTGGCCTGATCGACCTGCACATTCATTTCACGCAGCAGCGCGGCGAAGATTTTGGTAGATATTCAGATAGCGCCGCAGGTGCTGCCATTCGTGGCGTCGCGCTCGCCGAGCAGTTGATCAGCGCGGGCATTACCGCGGTCAGGGATGTGGGCACCGTTGACGATGTAGCCTTGCGGATCAAGGAGGCTGTCGATCGCGAAATCATTACAGGTCCGCGGGTTCTATGGAGCGGAAGCATAATTTCCAGCACTGGAGGTCACGGTGATGAAGTAACCTCGACTGCGACTGGCCGACAGAAACCTGCGTTTGGGGGCCCTACAAAAGGTTTTAATGGCCCGTGGGAATGGCGCGCTGCGGTTCGGAACGAGGTGCGAAGCCTAGTCGATTGGATCAAGCTGGGCGCACCGGCCAATAAGGAAGAAATCGCCGCCGCCATCGAGGAGGCGCACTCATTGGGGGTGCCCGTCGCGATAGATAGTTATGGCAAGTACACCGATTGGGCGATTGAGGCAGGGGTTGATACGCTTGAACATCCGCTGGCATTGTCCGACGATGCCGTGCCGCTGATGAAGAGACATGGAACTGCCTTCGTGCCGACGATCGGTGCTTTCGACAATTTGCTGACCGGGGGCTACCCGACCGCAGGCATTCCGACCGGCGGCTTTTATCACACCCATTCTCGCCGTTTCGTGATAGATCAGCAGGATCATCTGGACCGCGTCGCGGAGGCGTATCGAAGCGGGGTTCAAATTGGCGTCGGCACCGACATTCCGTTTGAGAACGAGATTAGATATCCAGACGCCTATTTCCGCGAACTTGCCTATCTAAGCGAGGCGGGGATGACCAACGCGGATGTGCTGGCCTCGGCGACCCGTGTTGGAGCCGAAATCATGCGCATGGGCGATAAGCTGGGGACATTGGAACAGGGAAAAATCGCCGATATTCTGATCGTCGGCAAAAATCCATTGGATTCTCTAGGTAATCTTAGAGACGTTCGTTACGTCATCGCGGACGGCAAAATCGTAGTAGATGAACCGGCCCGCTGAGTGCAGGGGACTATTCGATCGGAAGCTTGCTAAGATTTGCGCTGATCTTTTTGAGCGTTCGCAATAGATGATCGATGTCTTCGTTACTAACGCCTTCCATTGCGCGGGCGAGTTGCCGGCCGACGATCGGTGTCAGCTTGCGTAGCGTTTGCTGGCCCATCGAAGTCAATCTGACCTCAGTTACACGGTTATCATCGGGATTGGGTTCGGTGGAAACGAGCCCCTGTTCGACCATCCGGTCGATGATGCGGCTGATAGTAGACCTCTTCGTCAGCGCCGCCTCAGCAATAGCCCCGATACTTGCAGGCTCTTGCTCACGCAACACCGTAAGCACGCGATAGATAGGTTTAGATACGCCATGCTTGTGCAGCACCTTGTCCATATCTTCATGATATTTGAAATCCGCGTGTGTCATCAAATAAAATGGAGAGTTTTCCAACCGAAATGCCGGGCTACTCGGATCATAATCACTACGATCTTCCATCATCTCCCCTGCTCTCATTATCGATTTACGCACTGATGTTTTATTCATATTTTCCTCGAATGCCTTGCTCGATCAAGCAGTTTTGGATGGGAGAGCGAGCGCCTTCACCGATTTAGCCATGAATCAAGCCTCTAATCCTCGTTATCTGCAATGTGCTTTAACGCCTTCAAGGGGTCGCCAAAGGTCGCCACCGCGTCCTGACGATGATCCGGTCAACCAGTCGGACAAAGGCGGCCCGTCTTGATGAGCTATATAGGTCCTCAATATTGAAGATTCACGAAAATTAGCTATTAATCGCGTGAATATTGATATGATCGAGTCAGACCCTGGGCGAGGCTAGGTGAGAGGAGGGGGTGGTATGCGCTGGGCTTTATATCGACTAGTTCTTGTCGGCGCTGTGTTGTTATCAGCAGCTCCGGGGTCGGCAATGACTCTAGAAGCGCAGCAGCGCTGGGAGCAGCTTTGCCAGATTAGCAAGGACAAGCTTGACCTGATCTTGCCGGCGGCAATGCGCGAAAACGGCATCGACATGTGGATCGTGGCGTCGCGCGAAGGTCATGCAGACCCGAACGCTGAAACACTCGGCGGCGGATATGTTGGTGACATTGGTTATTACGTGTTTACCGACCTTGGCGAAGATCGGATCGAACGCGCGGCGATGGGTATAGGGGGCGCATTGTTCGATCAATGCCCCCTATATGACATCAAAACTGCACCAGCCGGTCTGCGCAAATTCGTGGAAGAGCGCGATCCAGAACGCATCGGAATCAATATCGCGAGTGAAATTGGCACTGCCGATGGCCTCAGCTATTCCCAGCACGGGAAGTTGCGTGAAGCGCTGGGCGCGGACTTGTCGGCACGACTGGTATCGGCAGAGAAGCTGGTTTCTGATTTCCGATCCCGGCATACCGTCACAGAGATCGCGGCATTTGCGCGCGCCGGTGAATATTCGCGGACGATTGCCGAACGAGCGCTGTCGAATGAGGTAATCGAGCCTGGCCATACGACGACTGGCGATGTCGCGTGGTGGATGATGGAAGAACTGCAAAAGGAAGGGCTTGGTAGCAGCTTCGGAATACCCAGCATTTACGTCCTTGGGCCCGGTGAGCGGGGGCCGGTGTCCGGTGATCATATAATCCGGCCGGGCGATCTGATAACCATGGACTGGGGCGTCAATTACCTCCTTGCTTACACCGATATGAAGCGCATGGCCTATGTGATGAAACCAGGCGAAAACGCGCCGCCGGCCGGTGTGCAGCGGGCGTTCGAAAAAGCGATCGAAATTCGGCAGATGATCCTCGACGTCATCCGGCCCGGCGTTACCGCCGGGGATGCGCTGGCTGCCGTTAATCGAAGAATTTCAGAAACGCCGGGGCTTGTCCTGGGTCGCTATGACGATCCGAGCGAGGATGGTAATGTATCGGATGTCGTAATCGGCAGCCACTCGGTAGGGGATTTGGGGCATGGCTCGGGTCCATCAATGGCTGATTTTAATCCGTTGCGTATGACCTACTTGCTACGCCCCAGTAATTTTCTTTCTATCGAGCTTTTTCTTTATACGCCGGTACCTGAATGGGGGACGCAGAAGGTCAAGATTCCTCTGGAGGATAATGGGGTCGTGACGGAACGCGGGTTGGAATGGCTTTATCCAGTCAATAGCCGAATATTATTAGTAAAATAGCCTCCGCGCGCATCGTGACATGTCGCGTGTCTCATTACTGCGACGCGGTGGGTGTTCGCTGTGCTGCCTAGCTGCGCGCCATGCGAATTATACGTACGAAAACCCAGCTCGCCTGCATTGTGAACAGAGCCGCATCGATCCGCTGGTGGGCACGTGCGTTCGGAAAGCCGCCGCCCAAAAATTCTCCAAAAAAAAGAAGCAGCGACGAATACCATAAAATATCCTAGATCACGCAATTATTCACATGTAATGTGATGAAGGAGGTTATGATATGAAATGGCCGGCGCAGCGCCTTTCGGCGGCATCCAAAAAAAGTTTTGGCATGTTTGACGAAGCATCCAAGCTTGACGCGGACGGCGTCGATTTGATCCACTTGGAGTTTGGGAGGCCGCATGCCGACACACCCGCCCATATTAAGGAAGCGGCAAAGGCCGCGCTCGATGCCGGCATCGTCCACTATGGCGATTTTCGCGGGACCCTGTCCTTCCGTCAGGCTCTCGCTGAAAAGCTAAAAGACTTCAACCGGCTCGACTACGGGCCTGATGAGATCTTGGTCACCAATGGACTGACGCATGCATCATTCGCGGCCTTCATGGCGGCAATTGATCCGGGGGACGAGGTTATACTGCTCGACCCATATTATCCGCAGCACATCGCTAAGACGGAGCTCGCGGGCGGCAGGGTAGTAATCGCCGGTCTCGATAAGGAAAATAATTTTTCGATTTCTAAAGCGGCAATTGCAGCGAAGATAACTGAACGAACACGGATGATCGTCCTGGTCAATCCAGCAAATCCAACCGGCCGCGTGTACAGCGCACAAGAACTACAGCACATCGCAGATCTTGCGATCGAACACGATCTTCTCGTGCTGTCTGACGAGGTATATGAGTATATTACCTATGGGCATGCGCAGCATGTTAGCATTGCAAGCCTGCCCAGGATGCGGGAACGCACGATAACCTGTTTCGCCTTCACGAAAGCCTACTCCATGGACGGCTGGCGGATCGGCTATCTGACCGCCGATGCACGGCTAATGCCGGCAATTTTGCGTATCACCATGACCGATGTCACACACGTCAATGTATTTGTTCAAGAAGGCGCGCGTGCCGCTGTCGAAGGTCCACAAGATGCGATGCGGGCGATGGTGGAGGCCGATCGGCGCAAACGCGACATCGTTGTGCAGGCACTTAATCAAATGCCTGGGGTATTCTGTGCGGAACCGGAAGGTACGATTTATGCCTTTCCCGACATAAGCGGAACGGGCTGGGCGTCGGACGATCTCGCGATGGCAATTTTGACGGAGGCGCATGTCGTCGTTGAATCCGGCTCCTTTTATGGTGCTGGCGGGGAAGGGCATCTGCGGGTCTGCTTCGGATCAGAATCAGAGGCGCGCGTGACAGAAGCAATGGAGCGTCTGACCCGCTTCTTTAACACTGCGGAACAACCGCTTCGGAAAAAACCTATCTCGAATATAAAGGGAGATGCACAATGAAGCTGAAGCTGAAGCTGCGACTTGCCCTCGCTTTAATGACGGTGCCGTCTTTCTTCCTCATGGTCGCAGCACCTTCCTTTGCACAGACAAAAACAGCTTCTGCCGATTATGCAGATTTGGTTGCCCTCTACGAGGAATTCCGCGGCTCTGTAGCGCCGCCGGTCGTGAACGGGGTGCCAGACTATTCTCCTGCCGCGATGGCGCGCCAATTTGAGCAACTCAAAGAGCTTCAGAAGCGGATGAAGGCTATCGACGATAGCGATTGGCCCATAGCGCAGCGCGTCGACTATATGGTGGTATCAGCAGAGATGCGCGGGCTGGAGTTTCAGCATCGCGTAGTCGAACCATGGAAACGCGACCCTGCCTATTACAGCACGACCAATCTCGGTTTTGGCCCCAAGATGCATGGAGCGCTAGCAATTCCGAAATTACCACTCGCCCCTGATGAGTTAATTGAATTCAAGGCGAAACTTGACGCCGTGCCAGAGGCGCTAAAACAAGCGCGCGCAAATCTGACCGACCCGAGAGGCGATCTTGCGCGCCTCGCCATCGTACAGAAAGAGGTTGAGGAAAACGTCTATGGGGAGCTTGCCGCCAGCGCGGCGAAGTTGCAGCCCGCTCTCGAACCGTCGGCACAGCGCGCCAAAGCCGCGGCGGCCGACTACAAGGCTTGGTTGCAGCAGATCGAGGCGGGCCTTCCCGCACATGGAGGCGTCGGCGAAGACAATTACGCGTGGTACTTACGCCACGTCCTATTGCTGCCCTACACGCCCGAGGAGATCGCGGTCATTGGGGAGCGGGAATATCAGCGGCAGGTCGCCTTTCTGAAAATCGAAGAGCACCGCAATCGCAGTATCGCAATGCCGGACCCGGTAACAACACGTACCGAGTTCGATGAAAAGCGCATGAAAGAGGACGAGGACCTATTAGCATTTCTGCGCGACGGCGACTGGGTGACGATCCCGGATTATGTGAAGCATGACCCGGATGAAGGCCCCTATCAATTTCCGTTCGAGAAGGATCCATCGAAACCGGGACTGTTCGATCCACCCCTCGATTTGCATTTTTTCTTTCAGGCCGAGTTTCGCGATGGGCGGCCTCTGCGCGCGCACAATCTTCCAGGCCACGCTTTCGACAGCTTGCAGGCAGCGCGCGACGATCGGCCGGTACGTGGCGCCCCCCGACTTTTTTTCGTTAATGGCGTGCGTACCGAAGGCTGGGCGTTTTACTTGGAGGAGATGATTCTGCAGGCGGGTATGCTCGAAAATCTGCCGAAAACCCGAGAGATCGACTATATTCTCGGCGCCAAGCGTGCCGCTCGCGTTCTTCCCGAGCTAAAAATGCAAAAAAACGAGTGGACTTGGAAACAAGCTAACGAGTCGCTCATCGCCCGTACGCCGAAATGGATGGAGGAGAACGACGCCGTCGCGCAGTTCGACATCGAACTGTATCTGCGCCAGCCTGGCTATGGAATCGGATACTACATGGGCAAAGTGGAACTGGAAAAGCTGCTGTCAGAAGTTGCAATGCAGGAAGGTGCCGCGTTCGATATCAAGTCCTTCCATGATCGCTTTCGCGCTGCCGGTTCCATTCCCATTTCCCTAATTCGCTGGGAAATGACCGGCCGCGACGATGAGGTAAGAACGATGCGAGATTAACGACCGCGATAGCCAGAGGCAAACGATCCGCCGATGTAATAGGTTTCGTAAATTTCGCTTTACCGGGTTTCTGCATTTGCTCAGGTTGACGAACTACCAGCTACTCGCAATGGGCGTTGGGCGGGGGTGGAACGTTGGACCAGTCGCCGGATTTTTTGGCCCAATATTCGGCCTGGGTGCGGTTCACCTCCCAGGTTTCGCAGGCGGCCTCGGCGCGCTCGCGTTCGCGCTTTATGTATTTCTCGTTCTTTTCCTCGTCGCTCTCGGTGGCGAGGTCGACGGCCTTTGAACCGACCTTGTAGGGCACCTTCACGATGCCGACGGCCGTGTCGGCGACGGCCTTTGCCAGGCATCCGGGCAGGGTCAGGAAAAGGGCGAGGGCGATGAAGGGGCGCATGGAAGGCTCTTCTATCGGCCTGAAATGACCGGGAGATGAAGGAATGACGGGTATTCCGTCACGCGCACAGGCCGGCATAGCGCCAATGCAGGGTTTCGCCGGCGTGGAAGGGGACGACGCATGCGCCATCGGGGTCGATGGCGGCGGGCACGTCCATTTCACCGCGTTGGAGTACGATCCGTGCCTCATTGACGGGTAGCCCGTAGAAGGTGGGGCCGTGGACGCTGGCGAAGCCCTCCAGCTGGTCGAGGGCGCCCTCTTCCTCGAACGTGCGGGCATAGCTTTCGAGGGCGACGGGGGCGTTGAACAGGCCGGCGCAGCCACAGGCATTTTCCTTTGCCCCTTGCATATGCGGCGCGCTGTCGGTGCCCAGAAAGAATTTCGGCGATCCCGAGGTGGCGGCGGTGCGCAGGGCGAGGCGATGGGTTTCCCGCTTGGCGATGGGCAGGCAGTAATAATGTGGCCGGATGCCCCCCTGGAAAATGGCGTTGCGGCTGAATTCCAGATGGTGGGGCGTGATGGTTGCGGCGATGTTGGGGCCGCTGTCCGCCACGAACTGTGCTGCGTCGGACGTGGTGATATGTTCGAAGACGATCTTAAGATCGGGAAAGCGGTGGACGAGCGGCAACATGATGCGCTCGATGAACACAGCTTCCCGGTCGAAAATGTCGATTTCCGGATCGGTGACTTCGCCGTGAACGAGGAGCGGCATGCCGATCCGCTGCATCGTCGACAGGACCTGGTCGATATTGCGGATGTCCGTAACGCCGTGTGCGGAATTCGTCGTGGCGTTGGCGGGATATAGCTTGGCCGCGGTAAAGACGCCGCCGGAGAAGCCGCGTTCCACCTCCGCCGGGTCGATATCATCGCTGAGATAGCAGGTCATCAGCGGTGTGAAGTCCAGCGCCGGATCGACGGCCGCAATGATGCGGTTGCGGTAGGCGCGCGCGGCCTCGGCCGTCGTAACGGGCGGTGCAAGGTTCGGCATGACGATCGCACGGGCGAACTGCCGCGCCGTGTAAGAGGCCACCGCCCGCAACATGTCGCCGTCGCGAAGGTGCACATGCCAGTCGTCGGGGCGGCGCAGGATAAGGCGGTCGGTCATGGCGGCTTTCGAACGTTGGGGAGTCAGCCCCCTGATTTAGCGCGCGCGCAGGAAATATGAACCGTCAGGCGACGCGGGCGGTGACGTTTATCTTGCCCTGTTCGATGATGATTTCGTTGAAGCTGGGTTCGTGCTCTCGAATACGTTCGGACAGGGTGCCTGCGCCGATTAAACGTACATTTTCCCCCTGCACGCGGCGATTGAGGTCGAAGGGCGTGTGGACATGTCCGCTGAGCACCGCGTCGGCGCCTGCGGACGCAATGACGCGAAGGGCGTGGGGGCCGTTTCTTGTGCGACCCTTCGTGCCCGTTTCCGCGAGGTCAACAAGGGGGTGGTGGCAGGCAACCAGCTTCACATGGTCTGCCTGCGCCGCCGACAGACCGGCGCGCGTCTCACGGATGGCACCGGCGGCGACATGACCGAGGCTCCAGTTGAGACGGAGCTGGAATCGCGCGGTCGTTTTCAAGGGCACGACCGTGCAATCTTTGAGATCCAGCGGGACATTCACCATGTCCTGCACGGCGCGCAGACGGGCATAGGGTCGGGTGAATCGCTCCAGCAGGTTGAAATAGGGAAGGTCGTGATTGCCGGGCTCGACCGTGACCGGCACGGGCAGCGCTTCAAGCCACTCCGCCGCCGCAGCGAATTCGCGTTTCTTTGCGCGCTGGGTGATGTCGCCGGTGACGATGACCGCGTCCGGCGCCTCTGTCTGCACAAGGCCAGCGAACCAGGCCAGTGCTGCGCTGTCCTCCGCGCCGAAATGGAGGTCGGAAATGTGGAAAAGAACGCTCATTGGTCGGTCCCGCTGGTGTAGAATTGCGTCTTGGAAAGACCCGCCGACAGGTGAACGGGCGATTCAAGGATCCGCTCCTCCCCATCGAACAGCGCGTGGATCGGACGGGTGGAGCGGAGCTCGGCGGCGATCGTTTCGAGTTGCGCCACCGTGGTCGCGTCGCGCCAATTGCTGCCCCACCACGAACGAACAAGTGTCAGAAGATCGCCGAGATGACGGGCGCGAATACCCGCAACGCGCAGCTTGCCTTTTTCCGCCTGCTCCCCCGCCTCTGCCATCACGAGGCGAAAGCCGCCGTTGAGGCCGCTTACGTGAATCCTGCGCGACCAGCTGATCCGCCAGGCAAAGCCGAGCGCGCGCCACAGACGTCGCAGCCGGCCGGCGCGCAGCGCCTCTCGTGCATGAACGAAGGTGGCCGCGGGGCCGGCAAGAATGCTGACGAAGGAGCGGTGGGGGCCTGCCTGAACGAACGGTAGGGAGCGGATCGCCGGGGCCTCGCAGGCGGCGCGGATGATCTCGCAGGGACCGGCATCCCCGTGCAGGCGCCGGGGCAGCATGTTCATCGTGCCGCCGGGCAGCAGCAGCAAATTACCCGGCCAGTCCGCCACGTGGCAGGCCATCGCATCGATCGTGCCGTCGCCGCCGAACAGAATGACCGTGTCGACCGAATGCGCTTCCAGCGTCCTCTGGTCCGGCAGTTCCTCTTTCGGAAAGCGGGATTCGCCGCAGATCTTCAGCCCTTTTTTATCAGCGGTGTTGCGGATGTCGGAGAGCAGGGTGTCCGTAAAACTGTGCGACGAGGGGTTGATGACGAGCCAGGCACGGTGGGGAGGCTGTGCGGAAGAGGCGGTGGCAGTCACCTGCGGGAAACGCGTGGGAAGGGGGCTGGTGCCCTCGGCATAGGAAATCCCTCCGCAGGGAAAATCAGATGGTGCGTATGTCAGATTGACGCGGCGGGAAGCGGATGCCGAAAAAAAGGGGGGAGACCATTCGGCCTCCCCCCTTCTTCATTCTACGCCGGGGCGCAGGGTGCTCAGTCGTCGTCGCCCGAGATGAAGTCGGGCAGACCGGCATCCTCGCCGCCCTTGTCGGAGCTGTCGGAGCCTTCATTGTCGCGACCGCGTCCACGGCCACCGCCACGGCGATTGCCGCCACGACCACGTCCGCCGCCATCGCGATCCCGGCCGCCACGGTCGCCACGGTCGCCGCCGTCACGACGGGGGCCACGATCACCACGGGGCTTGTCTTCGCGCGGGGGACGCGTGTCCTCCAGCTCTGCGCCGGTTTCCTGATCGACGACGCGCATGGACAGGCGAACCTTGCCGCGGTCGTCGATGGCAAGCACCTTGACCTTGACCTCCTGGCCTTCGGAAAGTTCGTCTTCGACCTTTTCGACGCGTTCGTCCTTGATCTCGGAAATGTGGACCAGACCGTCCTTGCCGCCCATGAAGTTCACGAAGGCGCCGAACGCGACCAGCGAAACCACCTTGCCGGTGTAGATCGCGCCGACCTCGGGCTCTTCGATGATGCCCTTGATCCAGTTGATCGCGGCCTCGATCTCGCTGCCGACGGAGGAGGAAACCTTGACCACGCCGTCATCGTCAATGTCGACCTTCGCACCGGTTTCGGCGACGATTTCGCGGATGACCTTGCCGCCCGTGCCGATGATGTCGCGGATCTTGTCCTTTGGCACCGATAGCGTTTCGATGCGCGGCGCGTGTTCGGACATGGTCTCGCGCGTGCCGCCGAGGGCGTCGTTCATACGCTCCAGGATATGGGCACGGCCGCCCTTCGCCTGCTCCAGCGCGGACTTCATGATCTCTTCGGTGATGCCGGCGACCTTGATGTCCATCTGCAGGGACGTGATGCCCTCCGACGTGCCGGCAACCTTGAAGTCCATGTCGCCGAGGTGATCCTCGTCGCCCAGAATGTCGGACAGAACCGCGAATTCACCGGATTCTTCAAGGATGAGGCCCATGGCGATGCCGGAAACGGGGCGCTTCAGTGGAACGCCCGCATCCATCATGGCCAGCGAGCCGCCGCAAACGGACGCCATCGAGGAGGAGCCGTTCGATTCGGTGATGTCGCTGATCACGCGGATCGTATAGGGGAATTCCTCCTTCGTCGGCATGACGGGGTGCAGCGCGCGCCAGGCGAGCTTGCCATGGCCAACCTCGCGACGGCCGGTGCCGCCGAAACGGCCAACCTCGCCCACGCTGTACGGCGGGAAGTTGTAGTGAAGCAGGAAATGCTCCTTCGACAGGCCGTAGATCGCGTCGATCATCTGTTCTGAATCCGCCGTGCCGAGCGTGGTTGTCACGATGGCCTGCGTTTCGCCGCGCGTGAACAGCGCGGAGCCGTGCGTGCGGGGCAGAACGGCGACTTCCGCTTCGATAGGGCGAACCTGATCCAGCTTGCGGCCATCGATACGCGTCTTGTCCTTGATGATGCCGCCGCGGACGATTTCAGCTTCCAGCTTCTTGAAGCTCTTGTTCGCCTTCGAAACGCGGTTCGGATCGAGATCCTCACCCAGAGCAGCGAGGCCGAGTTCCTTTGCTTTCGCAAGCGCGTCCTGACGGTCCTGCTTCGCGGTCAGCTTGTAGGCGGCGGCGATGTGGTCGCCGACGGCAGCGCGGATGGTTTCCTTGTCGGCCTCCGCAGCTTCATCGCGCAGGGTCAGTTCCCACGGATCTTTCGCGGCCTTCTCGGCCAGGTCGATGATCGCGTCGATGACGCCCTTGCCATGTTCGTGCGCGAACATGACGGCGCCCAGCATAACGTCCTCGGGCAATTCCTTGGCTTCCGACTCCACCATCAGAACAGCGTCTTGCGTGCCGGCAGCCACGAGGTCGAGTTCGCTGTTTTCGATGTCGCGGGCCGGGTTCAGCACATATTCCCCGTCGACATAGCCGACGCGGCCACAGGCGATCGGACCCATGAAGGGCAGGCCGGAAATGGTGAGCGCGGCAGATGCGGCGACCATGGCCAGCACGTCGGGCTCATTTTCTCCATCATAGGAGAGGACCTGACAGATAACGTTGATTTCGTTATAGAACCCCTCTGGGAAGAGCGGGCGGATCGGACGGTCGATCAGACGGCTTGTCAGCGTTTCGTGGTCCGTCGGACGGCCTTCACGCTTGAAGAAGCCACCGGGGATGCGGCCTGCCGCAGAGAATTTTTCCTGATAGTGGACGGTCAGAGGGAAAAAGTCCTGTCCGGACTTCACCGACTTTGCGGCGGTGACCGCGCAGAGGACCACTGTTTCGCCGAGAGTCGCGAGAACCGCGCCATCGGCCTGACGGGCGATGCGCCCGGTTTCCAGGGTCAGCTTCTTGCCGCCCCATTTCGTTTCTACGATATGTTTGTCGAACATGATTGTTTCGTCTTTCCAAAAGCCGGAAACGAAACAAAAATGCCCGCCCGGCAACCTACTACCGAACCCGCGCCCATCGCGAATCCGGCTTCAAAATGCGTGATGTTTATATGAGAAGGGCGCCCTCACGCGGGGGGCGCCCCTCAAAAGATCCTTGCCCTTAGCGGCGCAGACCCAGTTTCGTGCGGATCGCTTCGTAGCGCTCCGGATTCTTCGCGTTCAGATAGTCGAGCAGCTTGCGGCGCTTGTTCACCAGCATCAGCAGCCCACGGCGCGAATGATTGTCCTTGTGGTGATCCTTGAAATGCTCGGTCAGATTGGCGATGCGCTCCGTCAGGATCGAAATCTGCACTTCGGGGGAACCCGTGTCGCCCTCTTCGCGGGCATTTTCCTTGATAAGCTCTTGCTTACGTTCGGCGGTAATCGACATCGTGCCTCCTTATTATTTCAAATGTTGAAGCCCCGTTCCACACGCACCACGCCATCCTTTACGGCGACGATCGCGACGGGCGTATTGCCAAGCATCGCGAATGCTGGTCCGTCCGGTTCGGGACGTCCGAATAGCTGTTGTCCGTGTTTCAGGACGCTGGCCTCCTCGGGGGAAACGGCGATAGCCGGGATGTCGTCCAGCCCTGCCGTCATGGGGAGCACCACGCCCTCCAGTGCGCGCACATCCGCGCTTTCCATCAGATTGTCAAGCGCGATCGCCTTTTCAAGGCTGAACGGGCCGCAGGCGGTACGGCGCAGCATGGCGACATGACCCACCGTACCAAGCGCCGCCGCGATGTCGCGCGCGAGGGAGCGTATATAGGTCCCCTTCGACACGGTGGCGGACAAGGTGATGCTGTCCAGGCGGAGGCTATCGTCATCAACGTCGGGGGCGGTGTCCATTTTCTTAACGCGCGACCGGCCTGAAACTTCAGAGAGGGATGACGAGAGAGTGAGGGTGTGAATGGTCGTCTCGCGTTCCGCCATCTGCATATCTTCACCTGCACGCGCACGTTTATAGGCGCGTTGGCCGTCCACCTTCAGTGCGGAAAAGGCGGGCGGGCGCTGCCGGATCGGCCCGGTGAAACGTGGCAGTACCGCCTGTAGCGCGGCGAGACTGGGGCGGACGTCGCTGGTCGCGACCGCCGCGCCCTCCCGATCGTCGGTGGCGGTCTGCGTGCCAAAGGAAATGGTGAAATCATAGCTTTTGTCGCCGTTCAGCATCCAGCCGGTCAGTTTGGTCGCCTCCCCCAATGCGATGGGGAGGACGCCGGTTGCCAGCGGATCGAGCGTGCCGCCATGGCCGACCTTTGGCTTCTTAAAACCAACATCGCGTAAGGCCCGCTTTACCCGCGCGACGCCGCCGGCGGAGGTGATGCCGATGGGTTTGTCGAGGATGATCCAGCCGTGGAGGGCGGACGCGGCCGTCACTCTTCCTCGTCTAGGTCCGGCGCGACCTTTTCGGAGCGCAGAAGCGCGTCGATCTTCGCAGCTTCGGCAAAGCTCTCGTCGAGGCGGAATTTCAGTTCCGGCGTATATTTCGTGCTGAGCGCGCGCGCGACCTGGCCACGCAGGAAGCGGACATTCTTCTTCAGCGCGGCGAGCATATCCTCGTCACGGCCGGCGAGTTCCTTCACGTAAACAGCGGCGTGGCGCAGGTCGGGCGATACCCGCACCTCCGACACCGACACGATCATGTCGGACAGATTGCGGTCGTTCACCTCGCCCCGCTGCAGCACCTGCGCAATGACGTGGCGAATCTGCTCGCCAATCTTGAGAAGGCGGACCGATTTGGATTCAGGGCTTTGGACGTGTTTCATATCTGCTTCTCTCTCCGCCCCCTGAGGGCCGGAGGTGGGGCGGTGTTGGAACGGCGACATTTCTCAATGCGCAGGCGGATCCCACCCCCGGTGTCACCAGGCGGCTCGCCCCTTCCCCTGATAGGGAAGGGGGAGTTTTATAGCACCCGCTCGCGTTCTTCGATCTCGAAGGTTTCCAGCATGTCGCCGGGTTTGATGTCCTTGAAGCTGTCGAAGACGACACCGCATTCCAGGCCGGCGCGGACTTCGTCGACATCGTCCTTGAAGCGGCGAAGGCTGGCGACCTTGCCGTTGTAGATGATGACATCGTCGCGCGTGACGCGGGTGCGGATGTTCTTCTTGATGATGCCGTCGGTGACGAGCAGGCCCGCCGCCTTGCCGGTTTTGCCCGCCGGGAAGGCTTCCTTTACTTCGGCACGGCCGACGACATTCTCGATCCGCTCCGGCCCCAATTGTCCCGCCATGGCGAGCTTGGTCTCGTCGATCAGATCATAGATGACATCATAGTAACGCAGCTCCGCACCTTCCTTCTGCGCGACCTCGCGGGCCTTTGCATTGGGACGGACGTTGAAGCCGTAGAGAGGCGCGTTCGACGCCGCCGCCAGCGTCACGTCGGATTCGGTGATGGCACCGACACCGGAGTGCAGCACGCGCACCTTGATCTCGTCGTTGGAAAGCGCCTGCAGCGAGGAGACGATTGCCTCCACGGAGCCCTGCACGTCGCCCTTGATGACAACGGGATATTCCTCGATCTTGTCGGCATGCGCGGCGAACAGCGCATCGACATTTGTCGGTGCGGTGACGAGACGCTTCTTCTTCTTTTCGCCAGCGCGGTAATCGGCGACCTCGCGTGCGCGACCCTCGTTTTCGACGACGGTGAGCAGATCGCCGGCCATGGGCGCACCGGTGAGGCCGAGGACCTCCACGGGCTTCGAGGGGCCAGCCTCCTTCACCTGCTTGCCATGTTCGTCGATCAGGGCGCGAACCTTGCCCGATTCCGAACCGACGACGAAGATGTCGCCGCGCTTCAGCGTACCGCGGTTGACGAGGACGGTCGCGACCGGGCCGCGGCCCTTGTCGAGCTTCGCCTCGATCACCGTCGCCTCTGCATCGCGCTTCGGATTGGCGCTGAGTTCCAGCAATTCGGCCTGCAGGTTGATGGCGTCGATCAGCTTATCGAGGCCTGTCCTCTTGAGGGCGGAGACCTCCACATCCTGAACGTCGCCGGACATTTCCTCGACGATGACCTCATGTTCCAGGAGGCGCGTGCGGACGTTTGTCGGATTGGCACCCTCCTTGTCCATCTTGTTGATGGCCACGATCATCGGGACGTTCGCCGCCTTCGTGTGCTTGATGGCCTCGATTGTCTGCGGCATCAGACCGTCATCGGCGGCAACCACCAGAACGACGATGTCGGTGACATTGGCACCGCGCATACGCATTTCGGTAAAAGCCTCATGGCCCGGCGTGTCCAGGAAGGTGATGGGGCCGGAATTTTCCGGAGTCACCTGATAGGCGCCGATATGCTGCGTGATGCCGCCTGCTTCGCCGGACGTTACGTCCGTACCGCGCAGCGCGTCGAGCAGCGATGTCTTGCCGTGATCTACATGGCCCATGATGGTCACCACCGGGGGACGCGGCTGCAGATCCTTTGCATCGTCATCGTCGGCGACGAGGCCAACCTCGATATCCGCCTCGGATACGCGCTTCACATTATGGCCGAATTCCTCGACCAGCAGCTCTGCCGTGTCCTGGTCGATGGTCTGATTGACCGTCACCATGGACCCCATGTTGAACAGGGATTTGACGAGGTCCGCGCCCTTTTCGGACATGCGGTTCGCCAGTTCCTGCACCGTGATCGCCTCTGGCACCACGACATCGCGAACCTGCTTTTTCGTCTTTGACGCATCGAAAGCGTGTTGATTGTGCGCCTTCTCCCGTTGGCGGCGCAGGCGCGCCATCGACATGGGGCGGCCATCGTCGGAACGCATGGCGTTCTTGACGGTCAGCTTGCCGGAACGGCGCTTGTCGCCGCGCAGCTGAGGCTTGACGGGCTCCTTGCGCTCTTCCTTCTTGCGGGGGGCGGGGCTTGCCTTGCGCTCTTCTTCGGTGACGACGGGTTCGGCGGCCGCATTGACTGCGGTCTCCTCAGCGACGGCCTCCTGCTTTTCAAGCGCGGCAGCCTCTGCGGCGGCACGGCTTTCTTCTTCGGCGCGGCGCGCATTTTCCTCGGCGCGGCGGCGCTCTTCTTCCTGCGCCGCGTTCTTCTTCTCTTCCTCGCGGCGGCGCGCATCCTCGGCCATTTTCAGGCGCGCTTCCTCTGCCTCGCGAAGCAGCTTTTCCTGCAATTCCTTGCGGGAAAGCGTCGCCTCCATTTCGGACGGCTTGCGCGGCGCGGGCGGCTTCGGCGCAGGACGCGCTGCAGGCGCAGGCGTGGGCTTCGGCGCAGGGGTCGGCTCCGGCGCCGGGGTCGGCTCGGGCGTCTGCGCCTCCTCGCCGGGCTTCTTGGGTACGAAGCGGCGCTTGCGCTCCACGACGACGGTGTTCTTGCGCCCATGACTGAACTGCTGCTGGACCTGACCGCCATCGACGGTCTTCTTCAGGCCAAGCGGCTTGCGGGTCAGGGTTTTCTTTTCGTCGCTCATACTATCCTTCAACACCTTTCGCCCGCCCGCTCACGGGCAACTCTTCGCTCGCGTCCGTTTCGGACACGCTGTTCGTACCATCAAGACCTGAAAAGGCCCTCCACCGGCGTGCGGCGGCCTCAATCCTGGATGCAGCCCCGGCATTCGTGACTGCGACATGTACCACATTTCCCTGCCCCAGCGCCATGGAAAGCGCAGCACGGTCCAGCGGCAACAAGAGGGACTTGGCCTCGGGAGCGCCATTTTGCAAGGCGCGGGTCAGTTTTGCGGTGCCGTCTTCGGCGCCGTCGCTGGCGTGGAGGAGCAATTTCGCGGCACCGGATTTCGCCGCCGACAGGACGCGTTCGAAGCCGAAAACAAGGTTGCCCGCCTTCATTTCCAAGCCGAGGCCATCTAGCGTACGGCGCTCCATTTCGCTGGAAATAATTTCCGCCAGATCATCGGGAACCGAGCGCGCCTCTCCCTTGAAGGCGCGGCCGAGCGCGCCCTTCAGCTTGCCCTTTTTCTGAGCGATGCGAAGCGCCGGCGCGTCCACGCCCAGCCATGCGCCGCGACCGGGCGCCTTCGCACCCAGGTCGGGCATGACCTGACCATCGGGACCGAGCGCGAGCCGGACCAGAAGGTCCCGCTCGCCCGTCTCACGCGTTAATATGCACGTCCTTACAGGCTCATTGTGGGACTGCCGCATCTTCGGCCTCCCCTGATGAGGTGTCGGCGGCGGGGGCCGCGGAATCCGCGTCCTCGTCATCGAACCAATGTGCACGCGCGGCCATGATGATGCGGTTGCCCTCATCCTCGCCGAGGTCGTAGCCCTTCAATATGCCGTCGCGCTTCGACACCAGCTCGTCTGTGGCGAGATCACCGAGATCGTCGAGCGTCTTGATACCGGCCTCGCCCAGCGTGACGAGCATCTTTTCCGTCAGCCCCTCAATGGCGGCCAGATCGTCGGAAACGCCCAGGCTCTTGCGGGCCTCGCGCGCTTTCTGCTCGCGGACGTCGAGCGCTTCCTTGGCGCGGTTCTGCAGCTCTTCGGCGAGATCCTCGTCAAAGCCTTCAATGGCGGCGATTTCCTCTGCATCGACATAGGCGACCTCCTCCATTTCGGAGAAGCCCTCTGCCACGATCAGCTGTGCCAGCGTTTCATCGACGTCGAGTTCCTCCATGAACATGGTGGAGCGGGAGGTGAATTCCTCCTGACGGCGCGCGGATTCCTCGTCCTCCGTCAGAATGTCGATCTGGTGACCGGAAATCTGGCTGGCGAGGCGAACATTCTGGCCACGGCGACCGATGGCGAGCGATAGCTGCTCGTCTGGAACGACGACCTCGATGCGGTTCTCGTCCTCGTCGATGACCACCTTGGCGACCTCGGCCGGTTGCAGTGCGTTGACGGTGAAGGTGGCGATATCTTCCGACCAGGGAATGATGTCGATCTTCTCGCCCTGCAATTCCTGTACGACGGCCTGCACGCGGCTGCCCTTCATGCCGACGCAGGCGCCGACCGGGTCGATGGAGCTGTCATAGGAAATGACGCCGATCTTTGCCCGGCTGCCGGGATCGCGGGCGACGGCCTTGATCTCGATGATGCCGTCGTAGATTTCGGGGACTTCCTGCGCGAACAGCAGCTTCATGAATTCGCCGGCGGAGCGGGACAGGAAGATCTGCGGACCGCGCAGTTCGCGGCGCACCTCCTTTATATAGGTGCGGACGCGGTCGCCGACGCGCAGCAATTCGCGCGGAATCTGCTCGTCGCGGCGAATGACGCCCTCGGCGCGGCCCAGGTCGACGACGACATGGCCGAATTCGACGCGCTTGACGATGCCGGTGATGATCTCTCCGGCGCGGTCCTTATATTCGCTATATTGCCGCTCGCGCTCCGCATCGCGGACCTTTTGCACGATGGTCTGCTTCGCGGCCTGTGCGGCGATACGCCCGAATTCGATGGGCGGCAGCGGGTCGACGATGAAATCGCCAATGGCAGCGCCGGGCTCGCGTTCCTGCGCCTTTTCCACCGACATTTCCGTGAAATTATTCTCCGGCGCCTCGACCACCTCGACAACGCGCCACAAGCGGACTTCGCCGCTGTTCGGGTCCATCTTTGCGCGAATGTCGTTTTCCTGGCCATATTTGGCGCGCGCGCCCTTCTGAATGGCCTCCTCCATCGCCTCTATGACGATGCCGCGATCGATGGACTTCTCACGCGCGACGGCGTCGGCGATGGCGAGCAGTTCGGCGCGGTTTGCGGTAACGGCGTTGGACATCAGTAAGGCTTCCTCAGTTCAGGCTTTTGGGCTGCGTCGCAGCGATCAGTTCGTCCGTCAGCACCAGCTTGGCACTGTGTATATCAGAAAGCGGGAAGGTCATCACGGCGTCGGAGCCATCATCCAGCTTTATTTTGGCGGCATCCTCGCCCCCTTCCTGCGTCAGGCCGAGAAGGGTGCCGACAAATTTCTTGCGGCCATCGATCCCCTCGATCAGCGCCACCTTCGTCTTGTGGCCGGCCCATAGGGTGAAATCCTTGGGGCGCGTCAGCGGGCGGTCGATGCCCGGCGACGAAACCTCCAGATTATATTCTTCCTCGATGGGGTCGACCTCGTCGAACAGTTCGGAAATGTCGCGGGACAGGGCGGCGCACTGATCGACGACCAGCTGTCCCGTTGCCGGATCCTCCGCCATGATCTGCAGGGTCCGGCCCATTTCGCCGGTGGTCATCTTGACGCGCACGAGTTCCCAGCCGCGCTTCGTTATCAGCGGCTCGATCAGATTTTCAATGGCGGACAGGTCGGCCAGCGTCGTATGTTCCCGTCAAATTCGGCAAAGCCCTCTCGCGGCCGGTCCCGCGGGGCGGAGCCAGCTTCCAAAGGCTAACCATGTGGAAGATGGACCCGGATATAGGCTGCCGCGTTGGGTGGTGCAAGAGACATCCCGTCCGACAAAGGAGCATGCCATGATTCGCCTGTTTGCCGCCACATCCATTCTCGCCCTGGTTGCCTGTAACGGGGCCGACGACGTGACGGCCCAGGAGAACACGGTGCCCGCCCCGGCGCCTGACGCCGCGCAGGAGGCAGGCACCGGCGAGATGCCGTTTACGAGCGAGGCACTGGGCCAGTTCGATGAGCCCTGGGCAATGACGTTCCTGCCCGATGGCCGACTGCTGGTGACGGAACAGGCGGGAGAGATGAAGACCGTTACCCTGTCCGACGGCGCGGAGCCGCAGGTGGCGGATGTGTCCGGCATTCCAGAGGTCGATTATGGCGGTCAGGGCGGGCTGGGCGATGTCGTCGCCCATCCCGATTTCGCCGATAACCGCATGCTCTATATTTCCTTCGCCGAGGCCGGGCAGAACGATACGCGCGGCGCAGCGGTCGCGAGAGGCACGCTGAACTGTGCCGATGCGGGACCCTGCGCGCTGGAGGGCGCGGAGGTGATCTGGCGCCAGAGCGAAAAGGTCGAAGGGCGGGGGCATTTCGGCCACCGCATCGCCTTCGGCCCCGACGGCATGCTGTATATCAGTTCGGGCGAGCGGCAGAAATTCGACCCTGCGCAGGATATGAGCAACGATCTGGGTTCCATCGTGCGCCTGAACGCTGATGGCAGCGTGCCGTCGGACAATCCCTTTGCGGATCGCGGCGGCGCGACGGCAAACATATGGAGTTATGGCCATCGCAATCCGCTGGGCATCGCCTTTGCACCCGATGGGACCCTGTGGGAACATGAAATGGGTCCGAAGGGCGGCGATGAGCTGAACATCATCGTCAAGGGCGACAATTATGGCTATCCAGAGGTGTCGAACGGCATCCATTATGACGGTCGCAATATTCCCGATCACAGCGCGGGAGACGGATTCAACGCGCCGGAAGTATCGTGGACGCCTGTCATCTCCCCCGCCGGATTCGTCATCTACACCGGAGACAAGTTTCCGGCCTGGCAGGGCACCGGCCTGATCGGCGGCCTGTCATCGCAGGCGATCATCCAGGTTTCGCTAGACGGCGAAAATGCCCGCGAAGTCGGGCGTTACGACATGGGAGAACGCATCCGCGAGATCGAACAGGGCCCGGACGGCTATGTCTATGTGCTGGAAGACATGGACGACGGTTCGGGCGGGAGGCTGTTGCGACTTACGCCGCGGGGGTGAGGCCAACCAATTGATCTGACAGTCGGTAAGCGCTCATCCACTCACGTAAGCGCTTTGGCATTCGCGCCACGCTATATCCACCTTTCTGCCAAGATGTGGTGTTCGTGTAGCCCATCTTTCCAGCCATGGTCACCAAATCTGCATGGGGAGCAAGATACCAATCTCCTCCTGCGCCGTCTGGGAACGCCATATAAATATCGCGAGCCAAATATTTTCGACCGATCGTCCAGCGTGATTTGAGCTGCACTCGAATGATGTGACTTGCATCTGTTCTGGTAGCCAGCAAGTCGATGCCGTCGTCATACACCGGTAAATATATCGACCAGCCTGAAGCCATCATCTTGGCAGTTAGGAAATGCCGGTTCATCTGCTCGGTAGCCTGTGCGCTGAGAGTCACTCGCGTACTTTCCGGTACTGAAAAAACCACAGTTCCCGGCCTTCGCGCAGGGCCTTTTCGGCGTAGCGGGTGAGCGGCCAGCCGGAGGGCGGGTTGCGGAAATCGCTGGCAGATTTTGCCATCCATTCGAAATCGCCGCCGGGGGCGATGCGCGGGGCCATCTGCATCATGGCCCAACGGCAATAGACCGGATGATCGGTGGCCATGCGAAAGACGCCGCCCGGACGCAGCTTTGCGGCGATCAGGTCCAGCGGGCCGGGGTTCATCATGCGGCGTTTTGAATGTCGCGCCTTTGGCCAGGGGTCGGGGTGCAGAAGGTACACCATGGCGAGTGTGCCATCCGGAACGCGCGCAAGCGCCTCCAGCGCGTCGCCGAGATAAAGACGGATATTGCCGAGCCTCTGATCGCGCACATGCTGTAGCGCGCCGACCATACCGTTCACGAACGGTTCGGCGCCGATAAAGCCGTGATCGGGCAGCAGGTCGGCGCGATAGGCAAGGTGCTCGCCGGCGCCGAACCCAATCTCGAAATGCAGGGGCCGCTCGCGTCCGGGCGGATCGTCGAACAGTGTCTGCGACGTAATCGGCCCCTCCGCCGGTACGGCGAGCGCCGGATAGACATGATCGAGCAACGCCTGCTGCGATGGACGCAGGCGATGCCCCTTGGACCGGCCGTAAAGCCGGTTGAGGGTGGTCGGATCGCCCTGTTTGTGCGCTGTCATGAAGACGGCGGCTTACCGAGCCTGCGCTGTCGCGCAACCAGCTTTGCATTGCGTCTGGCGGCAGCGGATCAAGAGAGGCGGAACATGCAGGGAGGGCAAGCTACCCCGGAAGGATAGCCAAGAGTTACCCGGCGATATGCGCGACAATAATATAGGCAAGAGGGGCAGGTTCGCAGGAATATCCATATCGACAGTGGTAATAACCATTTCAGACAAGACAAATATTAACCATTTAAGACGGGATTAACGAAGTACTAGATAACGGGAAAGCGCGGATAAGCCTATTTTGGTTATAATGACTGCTGCCATCTTTGCCAGGAATAGTATCCCAATATCGCAAGTGCGTCGAAAATTCTTACACCCTAAGATTTTCATTGGCGGTCCCTGACTGGAAGCACCGGACGAGTTTGTAAATATCTGAAAATTATAGCCCTTATTTCAAGGAGCCTGAGGGGGTCCGCTGTTACCTGTGACGAAATGTCCGAGCCTTACGCGCGCCTAAGTGTCGATGGACTTTACAAATTAATGACATACTAAAGTGACCTGAGCTAAACCCCCTAGGGAAGACAGTGTTGGCACGCTCTATGCTAGTGAAGGATCACCACACGAGTATAGGGAGAGAGTAAAGTGACCAACAGGATATCGACTATATTGATCGCCGTTAGCACCATCTCGGTGCCATCTACATCAGCAATGGCGGCATTTATGTCCACCAGTGCGGGATCGGATGTCGACATTAACTTGGCAGTCGGTCAAATGATATTTGCCGATATTGGCCCATTCGTCTCTGCATCTGGTACAGCGCCACCGTCTTATGATGAGAGCCAAACGCTGGTAAATGTCGGCGCCGATGCCGAAGTCAGCGGGCTTGGTTTGCTGACAACGGGGCTGGATGTGTCGGCCGGTGCCACCACGGCAGCCGCCGAGGGCGCCGCGGCCGGAAGCGGCACCATGGCCACCGGCTCCTCGGAGATTGCCGGGCTGAATTTCAGCTTTAGCCAGTCCTTGGCGGGAACGATCGGGACGACCTTATTGTCGTTCGACGCGGATGCGATCACGTCGACGTCGTCTGCCTCCGCAGGCGGTGTGTCCGGGTCCAGCTTCATCGAAAATGCGTCGTTGGGAGGCACGCTGCTCGATACACTGTCCATCGACCTGGGCCTCTTCACGGCGGCCGGGCCGAACACCGTCCTGCTGGACCTGCTGGGTATTTCGATCATTCTGAACGAGCAGATCGAAACTGGTGACGGCGTTAATACCCTCGGTATCGAGACCAATGCCGTCCACGTGTCGCTAAGCGATTTCCTTCTCGGCACGCAATTGCTGACTGGCGATATCTATATCGGCCGTTCCAGCGCTTTCGTGGAATTGGGCGACGAGGTTGCCGAGGTGCCGGCCCCGGCGGCCATCGGCCTGCTTGGTCTTGGCCTGGCAGGACTGGCATTCGCGCGCCGCCGCCGCGCCTGACCACTACCTCAGGTGAGCGCGCGCCGCGTTTGTGTGGTGCGGCGTGCGCAGACAAAGCCCCGGAGTCCGAGCGGATTCCGGGGCTTTGTCTGCGCGAAGGCCTCTGCCTTCTTGCGAGAACGGCGTTGTTTAGAATTCCTTCTTCAGCGTGTCGACCAGATCGGTGCGTTCCCACGGGAACAGGTCGCCCTCCGCATCGCGGCCGAAATGGCCATAGGCGGCGGTGGGGCGATAGATCGGCTTGTTGAGGCCAAGATGGGTGCGGATGCCCTTCGGCGTCAGTCTGACGATCTCCGGCAGCAGCAGCTCCAGCTTCATCGGATCGACCTCGCCTGTGTCGTGCAGGTCGACATAGAGCGACAGCGGCTCCGCAACGCCAATGGCATAGGAAAGCTGGATCGTGCAGCGGCTGGCGATTCCCGCCGCGACGATGTTCTTAGCAAGGTAGCGCGTAACATAGGCGGCGGAGCGGTCGACCTTCGTCGGGTCCTTACCGGAAAAGGCGCCGCCGCCATGCGGCGCCGCACCGCCATAGGTATCGACGATGATCTTGCGCCCGGTCAGGCCGGCATCGCCGTCGGGGCCGCCGATTTCGAACTTGCCGGTCGGGTTGATGTGCATGATCGTCGCGTCGGAGATGAAGTCCTCCGGCAGCACTTTCTTGAAAACGGAGCGGACATAATCTGCCAGCTCCGTTCCCTTGGCGCCTTCATGATAGCCGGGCGCATGCTGCGTCGAGACGACAAGCGCCGTGGCGGCGACTGGCTTTCTATCGACGTAGCGCAGCGTTACCTGGCTTTTTGAATCGGGTTCCAGGAACGGGGCACGGCCGGAATGGCGATCGTCGGACATCGTCTTCAATATGCGGTGCGACCAGTCGAGAGTGGCCGGCATCAGCGCGTCGGTTTCATCGCAGGCATAGCCGAACATGATGCCCTGATCGCCCGCGCCCTCGTCCTTGTTGGAACCGTCAGAGCCGGCGTCCACGCCCTGCGCGATGTCACTGGATTGGCCATGGAGGTGATTGGTGAAGGCCGCCGTTTCCCAGTGAAACCCTTCCTGCTCATAACCGATCTTCTTTACGGCTTCGCGCGCGGCGGCCTCGATCTCGGCATTTGCCTCGTCGGTGATATTGTCATTGGCGTCGACCATACCCGGACAGCGGATCTCGCCACCCAGCGTGATCTGGTTGGTGGTCACAAGCGTTTCGCAGGCCACCCGTGCCTCGGGCGCCTTGCTGATCATCAAATCGACGATGGCGTCGGAAATCTGGTCCGACACCTTGTCGGGATGTCCCTCGGAAACGCTCTCGCTGGTGAACAGATAGTCGTTGCGGGCCATGACAGGGGCTCTTTCGGTCGGGAAATAGGAATTTGGACCGGGTCTAACTGTCGCAAGGGTCGGGTGCAAGAGAGGATATAAAGATATCCTTATATGCTATGCCGCTTGTCGCTCCAACTGGCGAGGCGCCTTGCGGGCGTGCGACGAAAGCCAGAAGGCTGCCGCGATGAGGAAGAAGGCGATGCCCATGGGGAGCGGCGTGCCGACGCGCGAGAAAATGGTTGGCGCGCGCGGCTCCGGCAGCATGGCGATCACGCGGCCCTTCACATGGCGGCCAAGCGCCGCCGTCACGCGGCCCCAGGGATCGATCACCGCGCTGATCCCCGTCGGGGTGGAGCGGGCCATGGGCAGGCCCTGCTCAATGCTTCGCATGCGTGCCTGGGCCAAATGCATCTCCGCGCCCTCATTGGTGAACCAGGCATCGTTGGAGAGATTGAGAAGCCAGCGCGGCCGGGGCTGGGAGGAAGCCGCCTCAGGGTACACAACCTCGTAACAGATGAGCGCGCCTACATCGGGGTAGCCGGGCAGGGTGAGGGTACGGGGACCCGTGCCGGGAATGAAATCTATCGCCCCAGGCGCCAGGCGGGCGAGGCCGATCGCCTCCAGCAGCGGACGGGCCGGCAGATACTCGCCATAGGGAACCAAAACAGTCTTGTCATAGCGATCGCGAATGCCCCCCTCCGGCCCCAGAACGAACATGCTGTTATGGGCGGCGGTGGTGTAGCCCTCCTCGTTCCTCAGCGCCTTCAGCCCGCCCAGAATGAACATGTCGTTGGGGCCGACCAGATGCCGCGCCAGCCGCACGCGCATGCCCGGCAGCTCGTCGAGGACGTCCGGGATTGCCGCCTCTGGCCAGATGAGGAGGCGCGGGCTGTTCGACGGGGGCGGGGACAATGCAGAGTAGCGGCGGATGGCCCCCTCTATGGCGCCAGGGCCGTACTTCTCGTCCTGACCGATATTGGCCTGCACGATGTCGAGGCGGACATCCGTCAGGCGTGTCGGCTGTATGAAAGGAAGCGGCGCGACCATGCCCACCAGGATGGGGCAAATCAGCAGCATCGCCATGCGTGTCCGCCGAAGGGCGAGAAGGGCGAGACCGTAGCAGGTCAGTGCAATCAGGCCAGAGAGGCCGAGTGTGCCGATGAGGGCCGAAAGCTGCGATAGCTCGCCCAGCGGAAGGGATACAACGCCGAGCGGGTTCCAGCCGAAACCGGAGAGAAGATAGCCGCGCAGCCATTCCGTCAGCATCCAGGCGCCGGCAAAGGCGAGCACGCGGGGACCGGGGCCCGTCTTGAAGCGGGAGGCGATGGCGGCGCTGACGCCCGGATAGCAGGCCATGATGGCGCTGAGCAGAAGGACGGCGAACCAGCCGAGCGCGGCGGGCATCTTTGCCTGGAAGTTGAAGGCCTCCGCGATCCAGAACTGCCCGACAAGGAAATTGCCGAGGCCCCACCACCAGCCAAGCGCGAAGGCATGTTTTCGGGTCGCGCCGCGTTCTACCGCCCGTTCGAGAAGGTAGAGCATCGCCGCCAGCGAAATCAGCATGGCGGGCGCTATGTTCCACGGGGCGAAGGCGAAACCGCCCAGCACACCCAGAACGAAGACGATGAGGAAGCCGATCGCGGGGCGCGGCGAGAGAAGCGAAGGAGAGGGGGGCGGTGACATCGTCCCGCCCCTTACGTCATTCCCGCGCAGGCGGGAATGACGTGGATGGCCAATCAGCCCTCTAAAACCTTCTTCAGGGTGGTGCCGAGTTCCGAAGGGGAATCGACGACGGTGATGCCGGCATCCTGCATCGCCGCGATCTTTGATTCGGCGCCGCCCTTGCCGCCGGACACGATGGCGCCGGCATGGCCCATGGTACGACCCTTGGGAGCGGTGCGGCCGGCGATGAAGCCCACCATCGGCTTTTTCACCGGGTGGGATTTCAGGAATTCGGCGGCCTCTTCCTCGGCGCTGCCGCCGATTTCACCGATCATGATGATGGATTCGGTTTCGTCGTCGGCCAGGAACATTTCCAGGACGTCGATGAAGTTCGTGCCGTTGACGGGGTCGCCGCCAATGCCGACCGCCGTGGTCTGGCCAAGGCCGACTGCCGTCGTCTGCGCCACCGCCTCATAGGTCAGCGTGCCGGAACGGGACAGAACGCCCACGGAGCCATCCATGAAGATGTTGCCGGGCATGATGCCGATCTTGCATTCGCCGGGGGTTAGAACGCCGGGACAGTTCGGGCCGATCAGGCGCGATTTCGAACCGCACAGGGCGCGCTTCACCTTGACCATGTCGAGGACGGGGATGCCCTCGGTAATGGCGATGATCAGCGGCACTTCCGCCTCGATCGCCTCCATGATGGAATCGGCGGCGAAGGGGGGCGGCACATAGACGACGCTGGCGTCGGCCTTCGTTTCCTTCATGGCCTCTTGCATGGTCGAAAAAACCGGCAGACCAAGATGTTCCTGGCCGCCCTTGCCGGGGACGACGCCGCCGACCATTTTCGTGCCATAGGCGATTGCTGCTTCGGTGTGGAAGGTGGCGGTATTGCCGGTCAGGCCCTGACAGAGAACCTTCGTGTCTTTGTTGATGAGAATGGACATGGGGTTCAGCCTGCCTTCTTGACTTCAGCTACGATTTTCTTTGCCGCGTCGCCGAGATTGTCGGCGCTGACGATGGGGAGACCGCTGTCGGCGAGGATCTGCTTGCCCTTGTCGACATTCGTGCCTTCAAGCCGCACGACCAGCGGGACGGAGAGGTTTACCTCCTTCGCTGCTGCGACGATGCCGTCGGCGATGATGTCGCAGCGCATGATGCCGCCAAAGATGTTGACCAGAATGCCCTGCACTGCGGGGTCCGAAAGGATGATCTTGAACGCCGCAGTCACCTTTTCCGTGGTGGCACCGCCGCCCACGTCTAGGAAGTTGGCGGGTTCCGCGCCATTCAGCTTGATGATGTCCATCGTCGCCATGGCGAGGCCTGCGCCGTTCACCATGCAGCCGATATTGCCGTCCAGCTTGACGTAGGCGAGGTCGTACTTGCCGGCTTCCAGCTCGGCTTCGTCCTCTTCGGTCTCGTCCTGCAGTTCGGCGATGTCGGGATGGCGATAGAGGGAGTTGCCGTCGAAGCCCATCTTTGCATCGAGAACGAGAAGGTCGCCCGAGCCGGTTTCGACCAGCGGATTCACCTCCAGCATGGCGGAATCGGTGGCGAGAAACGCATCATACAGCGTCTTGCCGAGCTTCGCGGCCTTCTTTGCCGTTTCGCCGTTCAGCTTCAGTGCGCCCGCGATCGCGCGACCGTGGTGGGGCTGATAGCCGGTGGCCGGGTCGACGGTGATGGTGATGATCTTTTCAGGCGTCTTTTCCGCGACGTCCTCAATGTCCATGCCGCCCTCCGTCGAGACGACGAAAGCGGGCATGCCGGACGCGCGATCCACCAGCAGCGACAGGTAATATTCCTTCGCGATGTCGGCGCCGTCTTCGATGTAAAGGCGGTTGACCTGCTTGCCCTGCGGGCCGGTCTGGTGCGTGACAAGGACGCGACCGAGCATTTCCTCGGCATTGGTCTTGACGTCTTCCACCGATTTCACGACGCGGACGCCGCCTGCCGCATCGGCGCCAAGCCCTTCGAACTTGCCCTTGCCGCGTCCGCCAGCGTGGATCTGCGATTTCACCACATAGACGGGACCGGGGAGTTTCTTTGCCGCCTCAACAGCTTCCTCGGCTGTAAAGGCAGGGAAACCCTGTGAAATGGGCGCGCCATGCTTGGCGAGCAATTGCTTCGCCTGATATTCGTGAATGTTCATGTTTGTTGTCTCTCCGCCAATCCGTCATCCCGGCGAAGGCCGGGATCCATCTCCTAAAATCCGTGCAGGGACAGATCGTCCCAGACCGGGTTACGCTCCTCAATCAGGCGCACCTTCCAGGTACGCTTCCATTCCTTCATGCGCTTTTCCATACGGATCGCGTCTTCGATCCTGTCGAACTGCTCGCACCAGACAAGCCGAGAGCAGCCATATTTCTTGGTAAAACCAGAGATTCGCTTTTCTTTGTGTTCCAAAACACGACGGGCGAGATCATTGGTAACACCGATGTAGATTGCTCCATTTTTACGGTTTGCGACGATATAAACCCAGCCTCCGTTCGCCATTTCTGCCCAATGCCATGCAGCGGGAGATGGATCCCGGCCTTCGCCGGGATGACGGGAGGGAAGGGACTTCGGTCAGCCCAGCGAGCCGTCCAGGCCCTTGCAGGCTTCCATCAGTTCCTTCACCGCGTCGACGGAGACCTGGAAGCCCTTTTTCGCTTCGTCGCCAAGGTCGATTTCGACGATCTTCTCGACACCTTCTTCGCCGATGATGACCGGGACGCCGACATACATGCCGTCGCAGCCATATTCACCGTCAAGCCAGGCAGCGCAGGGCATCAGGCGGCGTTTGTCCTTCAGATAGGAATCGGCCATTGCGATGGCCGAGCTGGCCGGCGCGTAATAGGCGCTGCCATTGCCCAGCAGGCCGACAATCTCTCCGCCGCCCCTGCGCGTGCGGTCGACGATGGCGTTCATCTTTTCCTGCGTCGACCAGCCCATCTTGATGAGGTCGGGAACGGGAATGCCGGCAACCGTCGAATATTCGAGGACCGGAACCATCGTGTCGCCATGGCCGCCGAGAACGAAGGCAGTCACGTCTTCAACGGAAACGTCGAATTCTTCTGCCAGGAACAGGCGGAAGCGCGCACTGTCGAGGACACCGGCCATGCCGACGACCTTGTTGGTGGGAAGGCCGGAGAATTTCTGCAGCGCCCATACCATCGCGTCGAGTGGGTTGGTGATGCAGATGACAAATGCGTCGGGGGCGTGCTGCTTGATGCCCTCGCCGACGGCCTTCATGACCTTCAGGTTGATCTCCAGCAGGTCATCGCGGCTCATGCCCGGCTTGCGCGGCACACCGGCGGTGACGATGCAAACATCGGCCCCGGCAATATCGGCATAATCGCTGGTGCCCTTCAAGACGGCGTCGAAGCCCTCCACAGTACCCGACTGGGCGAGATCGAGCGCCTTCCCCTTCGGCATGCCCTCGGCAATGTCGAACAGCACGGCATCGCCCAATTCCTTCAGACCCACGAGGTGGGCGAGCGTTCCGCCGATCATGCCGGAACCGATAAGGGCGATCTTGTTACGTGCCATGGAGGGATGTCCTTAGATTACGAGTCGGGAAGAGTTTCCCGCGGTCGTTATCGTGGACCCCGAGTCCCCGCAACCTGTCTGACGCAAGGTGTGGAAAAGAGGAAGGCGGAAAGCAGCAGGGGCGTGGACGGCGGTATCCGCCATCCACGCCCCTGCCATGCAATTCTATCAGGGACTAGGCCACCGGGTCCGGCGGCAGCAGCGCGTCCACCTGGAACACGACGTCCTGGAAATCATCGTCGCTGTTGGCCGTGCGGACGAGATCCTCGAAACCCATGGCGAGCGCGCCAGAGCCATCCTCCGCAGCGCCGCTGACAACGTGTTCGGAATTGTCGACGTTGAGGTCGGCGTCGTGACTTAGGAAGATGGTCAGGTCGGATTCCGCGCCGTCCACCTCCAGAACGGCGTCGCCGCTGCTGACGTCGATGTCGAGAACTGCGCCGTCCGTCAGGGAAGCGGCACCGTCCTGCACGATGAAGAAGCCCAGCGTGCTGCCATCGTCAAGATCCTGGACATTGAACGTGCCGCCATCCTTTACGTTCAGGGAGAGCAGGCGAACATCGGCAATGGTGCCATCGCCGCGAACCTCATAAACGCCAAGGCTATTGTCGAAATCGGCGGTGATATCCGCCTCTCTCAGGCTCACCCTGAAATCCGTGGCCGTATCGCTGGACAGATATTCGTCAACCGCAACGCCGTTTACCTGTGCATCCGCAAGGGCGACACCCTCGTCGAGGTCGGCCAGATCCGCGATGATCCGGGATGAAGTTTCCCCGGCAGCCTGACCGGTGGTGATGAAGCCTGCCGAACTGAGATCGGAATCAATGGTAAGGCTGAAGTCATCATCGTCGTCGTTTGTGACGAAAGTGGCGGTCTGCGGCGTATTTGACTCACGCAGATAATACACGCCGGAAATGTCCAGGCTGTCCTCCGAACTAAGGTCAGTGATGGTGTCACCATCGAACGATTCCAAAGTACCCCGGAAAATGTCTGCGCCCGCGCCGCCGGTCAGCGTGTCGGCACCGGCGCCGCCCACGAGAACATCATTGCCAACGCCGCCGTTAAGCGTCGCGCCGCTTTCCGTTTCGCTGGTAAGCGTATCATTCCCGGCGCCGCCGAGGACTGTACCGTGCGTGCTGCCGGCTGCTGCCGTGAAGCTGTCGTTACCGCCGCCGAGATCGATGTCGCCTACGGTTGAGTTTTTAGCCAAAGAGACAGAATTATCACCCTCGTCGCCTGTCACGCTGGTGCCGAGTAATTCAATTCCACGTAGAACCGCCGTTACGCCTGCTAATACTTCGATCTTGGCGATCTCGTTGGTTATAAGATCTCCATCTCGGTCAGTATAAAAAAAATCGCTAGATGACGCATCTATAATGGTAGTGACCGCGCCATTAGATGCTTTAAGTTCGAGTGTTTCAAATTCCCCCACCTGAAAATACTGAAAGGTCCCGTCGAGGTTATCGACCGTGAAAATATCTTCTCCCTCGCCGCCGAACACGCCGATCCGTGTCTCCGCAGTCGATTGGGCGCCACCGCGGAAGTCGAATTCGAAGGTCGAATAGTCGACCGTCATCCGGTCATCGCCGCCGGATAGACCAACGGCGGTGAGTCCCTCAATGATTGTTCCATCCGGATTCAGGGGGACGCCCCACGTTCCGGCCTGCAAATATGAGTCATCGCCGGTGCTTAGGATGACGCGGCCACTGATTTCACCGAAATTGCGAAGTGTCACGCCGGCGGCGTCTCCGGTCGAGTCAATGATCGGCTCGCTCGTTTCCGATTCAAAAAGGCCGCCGAGGCGATTCTCGATGGTCGCGTTGGCGCCGCGTGCCTGAACGCCCTCGCCCTGAACGGCGCGAACAATGCCACCGTCTAAATTGATAAAGTTGACGTTGTCGCCGTTAATGCCGACAGCACTGGTGCCAGCGTCGACACTTTCCAAGGTGTCATCGTTGTTGGTGGTCGTGTCGTTCGTGTTGAGGGTAATGGTCGCCATAGGTTAAGCCACTTTAATCAGGGGTTGTCGACAAGGCCGCATATGTGGCCGGTGGGGTCGGTGCAGCATTCTGCCGGGGCACCGCGAAATCAGTCATGGACCTTCACCCCCCGTTTTAAATTACGCACCACTGTTCTAGGAGCCCATCCAACGTACATAGGGGAGGGCGGTTCCTGAGAACTTGAATGTTATCAGGGACCCGACATGAACGCATGATGAGTTGGATCGGTCTGGTCGGCGGATTGGCATTGCTGATCTGGATGACGGTGCGGGGCGTTAATATCCTGATTGCAGGTCCGGTGGCGGCGCTGGTGGTGGCCGTGACAGCGGGCCTGCCGCTATTGCCGCCCTTTGTCGACGCCGGGGCGGATGCTGCCGATGCGGTGGATTTCGCGACCAGCTATATGGCCGGGTTCACGGCATTTTTTGCCGACTGGTTCTTCATGTTCCTGCTGGGCGCGATCTTTGGCGAGGTAATGGCCGCATCGGGTGCGGCGGCATCGGTCGCGCGCTGGATTACGCAAAAGCTGGGCAGCCGCTATGCGCTGCTGGCCACCGTGCTTGCCTGCGCGGTGCTGACCTATGGCGGGGTGTCGGTGTTCATCGTGGCGTTCAGCGTCTACGGTCTGGCGGTCGCGCTGTTCCGGGAGGCGGACCTGCCGCGGCGCTTCATCCCCGGGGCGCTGGCGTTCGGATCGGTGACCTTCACGATGACGAGCGCGGGGTCGCCGGAAATTCAGAACCTGATCCCCATGCCCTTTCTGGGCACCACCGCCTATGCCGGGTGGGAGGTCAGCCTGGTCGTCGCGATCATGATGGCGATCATGGGCTATGCGTGGATTTCGCGCATGGTGCGCCGCGCCGTTGCCGCCGGGGAGGGGTTCGTTAGCCGGGCGGGCGATGATGAGCCCGCCGGGTTCGGTAGCCTGCCAGCACCTTTGCTGGCGCTGTTGCCGCTCGCCGCGGTCCTGGGCGTGTTTCTCGTCTCGCAAGATCTGGGCAAATGGGCGTTGATCGCGGCGCTGGGCAGCGGCCTGATTGCGGCCGTCGCCGTCGGCTGGCCCAAGATCGCCGCCATGCCGGGCGCCTTTTCCCGGGGTGCGACGGGTGCCGTCGTCGCGATTACCAATACCTGCGCCGTTGTCGGCTTTGGTTCGGTGGCGCAGCTGACGCCGGCATTCCAGGAAGCCTTGAACGCCGTGCAAAGCCTGCCCGGCAGCCCGTTGATCGGCGCGGCCATCGCGGTGACGGTCATTGCCAGCCTGACGGGAAGCGCCTCTGGCGGGCAGACGATCGCCCTGCCGCTGATCGCGCCGCATTATCTGGCGGAAGGCGCCAACCCAGAGGAGCTGCACAGGGTTGTCGCCATCGCATCGGGCGCGCTCGATAGCCTGCCGCATAACGGCTATGTCGTAACAACGATCCGCGCGGTGTGCGGAGAAACACACAAGGATGCCTATGCCGCCGTCGGTGCGACGACGGTGGTGGTGCCGGTCATCGGGCTGGGCGTGGCGCTGCTGCTGTTTTCGATTTTCTAGGGCGTTACGCGCATGTCCCGGCGGGAGGACTAGTTTCTCCCGCGTTTCACCCGCCGCGTCGCCGCTCCCGGTCTGCCCGGCGGCGTTCCAGCATCCCCTTGGCTTCAAGGCGCATTTGCTCGTGAAGCTGCGGCGTTGCCGCGACGATCAGATTGCGTTCGCGGGCGATCGGTTTGTTGAAATGCGGCTTCAGCCCCTCCGTATCAGAGGTAACGCCGCCCGCCTCCGTCACGATCAGCACAGCCGCCGCGATGTCCAGTTCGCGACTTTCGCGGCCGTCGAACATGGCGTCCGCCGTTCCGTCCGCAATCATCGCCATTCTGAGCGCGATGGAGTTGGGCTTGGCAACCGCCACACATTGCGGCCCCTGCCAATGTTTGGAGCGAAGCACATCGGCGTCGACAGGCAGGCGGGCGCCCGCAAGATCACGTCGTTCCGAGACGTGGATCGGCTCCCCGTTGCGAAAGGCGCCGCCGCCGCGGCTGGCGGTATAGAGAATGTCTGCCGGCGGCTGATAGATCGCCGCGGCGATCGGCTCCCCCGCTTCCACGACGGCGATGGATACGCACCAGCCGGGGCGACCGCGGGTGAAATCGCGAGTACCGTCTATCGGATCGACCAGAAAGGCGCGGTCGCAGTCCAGGCGCGCGCGGTCATCCTCCCGCTCCTCCGACAGCCAGCCATAGGCGGGTCGTTCCGCCCGCAAATGGTCGGAGAGCAGGCGGTCCAGCTCCATATCGGCATCCGTCACCGGATTGCCGGGGGACTTTTCCCATTTGCGGTATCCCGACGCGGCGAGTTCCAGGCCACGTTGCCCTGCACGCCGGGCGGCAGCGGCAATAAGGTCAAGATCCTGGGCGGCGGTGGTCATTGATAGGGGCCGCGCTGATCGCTTGTGGCACTTGCCCGCGTAAAGGGGGGAAGGCTGGAGACCTGCCGACTATTCACCCGCCACCGTCATACCCTCTATAAGGACGGTGGGGGCGTTGGTGGCGTGACGGAATTCCAGATCGTCCGCCGGGATCATGCGGGCGAACATGTCCTTCAGATTGCCGGCGATGGTAATGCCGTTGACGGCGCGCGTGATTTCGCCCTTCTCGATCAGGAAACCGCCCGCGCCGCGCGAATAATCGCCGGTCACGAGGCTGACGCCCTGCCCGATCAGTTCGGTAATCAGAACGCCCCTGTCGATACCGGCAATCATGTCGGAAACGCGTGTCGATCCCGCCTGCAGGTGGACGTTCGACATGCCGATTCCCGGGGGTCCGCCGGTACCGCGCGCAGCATGGCCGGTGGGAGCGAGGTCAAGCTGGCGCGCCGCCGACGCATTCATCAACCAGCCCGTCAGGCGCCCATCGGCGACGATGTCGCGCACACTGGTGGCAACACCCTCTCCGTCGAAGGCGCGGCTGCGCTGGCCGCGCGGGCGGTGCGGATCCTCGACGATGCGGATACCGGGGGCGAACAGCTGCGCCTCGGGATCATCGAGGAAACTGGTGCCGCGCGCGATGGCGGTGCCGTTGATGGCACCGGCAAGATGACCGATCAGGCCGGGCGAGACGCGCTTGTCGAAGAGGACAGGTAGCGCGCCGCTTTTCGGCTTCACGGGGTCCAGCCGGGCGACAGTACGTTCACCGGCGCGGGTTCCGATGATTTCCGCGCTCTCGACATCTTCCAGATGGCGGGCACTCGACTGGGCATAGTCGCGCTGCATGCGTTCACCCACGCCAGCAATGACGCTGGCATAAATGCTGTGCGACGTGCCGGTGCGTGCAGCTGCAAATCCGTGGCTCGTCGCAAGCGCAAAGGTGGAGCGGCTGGCGCTGGCACCGCCGCCGCCGGAATTGGTGATTCCCTCTACCGCGCGGGCCGCGTCCTCACAGGATAGTGCGCGCGCCTCCAGCCTGGCCAGGTCGATCTCGCCGCCATCGTCGGTGTCGAAGTCCCGCGGCGGATCGCGCAGCAGAAGATCCCGGTCGACGAGGCCGGCATATTCATCGGCGGTCGTTGCGCGCGCCATGGCGACGGCGCGCGCGGCAGCCTCCTCGATAGCGGCGGGGGCGAAATCCGACAAAGCAACGCTTGCCGATTGGCGTCCGACGAAGGCGCGCAAGCCGATTTCCGCATCTTCCGAGCGGCTGATGTCCTCCACCTGTCCCAGACGGACGGAGACGGAGACGCTGTCGCCGCCGACATAGGCGGCGTCCGCATCGGTCGCGCCTGCGCGCTTCAGTGCGGTAAGGACGGTTTCGAGATGGGTGAGGGCTTCGGCTTCTGAAATCACCGGCAGCACATAGGGAAGGGGGCGCTATTTCGCCAGCATGAAAGCCGCGACAATCCCCAGCGTCACCAGCAGGCCGGTCCAGGTGCTGGCGCGGAAAAGGGCAAGAGCCGGGGCGGAAGCAAGAACGGAAAGCTGCCGCACGTGCATGAGCGATATGATGCCGCCAAGCGTCGCGCCGATCAACGCCGCCACTATATTGCCGGTCGCGATCCAAAGCGCCGCGAATAGAAAAATTTCCATGGCGGCATAAAAGGCGCCGACACCCATCTGCGTATTTGCGCCAAGACGGCGGGCGCTGGACTTGATGCCGACGAACGCATCATCCTCCATATCCTGAAGAGCGTAGATGGTGTCGTAACCGAGGGTCCAGAAAATGCCAGCCAGATAGAGAAGGCCCGCCGCCCAGTTCAGCGTGCCGGTCGCGGCGGCATAACCCACGAGGGCGCCCCAATTGAAGGTGAGACCCAGCCAGGCCTGCGGCCACCAGGTGATGCGCTTCATGAAGGGATAGGCGGCGACGAGTCCCAGGCTGCCAAGGGCAATCAGGGCGGCGAAGAGATTCAGTTGAACAAGGACTAAAAGGCCGATCAGGCACAGTAGGACAAGGAAAATCCATGCGCCGCGCACCGAAATTGCCCCGCTGGCCAGCGGTCGGTCGCGCGTCCGCTCTACCCGGGCGTCGAGATCGCGGTCGACGATATCATTATAGACACAGCCTGCGGAACGCATGACGAGGGCGCCAACGAAGAACAGCGGCACGAGATAAATGTCGCGCACCGGCTCCCCCGCCAGAAATACCCCCCAGACGCAGGGCCAGAACAGCAGCCAGGTACCGATGGGCCGGTCGAGTCGCGCAAGACGCGCCCAGGGCTGTAGCCCGGTTGGAAGAATGTCGACGACGGAGCGGCGGACGGCGTCGGGGGTGGCGGGCGAGGACATAATATGCGCGTCCTAGCCGGGTGCGCGGCTGACACAAAGCGTCCCGGTCATTATGCAGCGAATGCATGTCGTCCCGCCACGTGCCTCGCCTGTTTGTCGCCGCGCCCTTGTCGGCGGGTGTCGCGGTGGCCGTCGATGCGGATCAGGCCCGTTATCTGGGCAGCGTCATGCGGCTGGCCGTCGGCGATCGCGTCCTGTTGTTCGACGATGCGACGGGCGAATGGGACGCCCGAATAGAGGTACTGTCGAAAAAAAGCGCGGTTCTGATTCCGGAAAACCAGCTGCGCCCGCGGGAGGCTGTGCCGGACATCTGGTTATGTGCGGCGCCGATCAAGCGCGCCCGCTATGAATGGATCGCCGAGAAGGCATGCGAACTGGGCGCTGCGCGCCTGCTGCCCCTGTTGACCGAGCGCACCGGCGGCGTGGAAGCACAGCAGGCGAAGCCCGAGCGCCTGCGCGCGCACATGATCGAAGCGGCGGAACAATGTGGCCGTACCGCGCTGCCAGAACTGGCGAACGCCGTGAAGCTGGCGTCCCTGCTGGACGAGTGGCCTGCGGATCGGGCGCTGATTTTTTGCGATGAAGACGGTGGCGACGATGCATTGGCGGTTCTGGGGGATTGTCCGGCACCGGCCGCCATATTGATCGGTCCCGAGGGCGGTTTTTCAGATGCGGAGCGGCAGAGGCTGGCTGCCATTCCAGTGGCGCGCCGCATTAGTCTCGGCCAGCGTATCCTGCGCGCCGACACGGCGGCGGTGGCGGCCCTGTCCCTGTGGCAGGCCGCCATTGGCGGCTCTGCGTAAATTCGAGGATGACTCAGGGCTTTCGTCGCGGGTAAGCGGCGGCCATGAGCACGCGCGAAGACAAGGGCGAGATCGCCGCCCCCATTGAGACCCGGGCCGACGTGCTCCGCGTCTTTGAAACCGGCTGCAAGCCGAAAGACCGCTGGCGGATCGGCACGGAGCATGAAAAGTTCGTGTATCGCCTGTCGGATCATCGCGCGCCCTCCTACGACGAGAAGGGCGGCATCCGTGACGTCCTGAAAGAGCTGGAACGCTTTGGCTGGCAGCCCATTCGCGAGAATGGGAAGGTCATCGCGCTGAAGGGTGCGGACGGCAATGTCAGCCTGGAGCCGGCGGGGCAGTTGGAATTGTCCGGCGCGGCGCTGGAAAGCCTGCACGATACCTGTTCCGAGACCGGACGCCATCTGGAGCAGGCGAAGGCCGTCGGCGATGAACTGGGACTAGGCTTTCTGGGGCTGGGCATGTGGCCAGACAAGGCGCGTGCCGACCTGCCCGTCATGCCCAAGGGCCGCTATGAAATCATGCTGAACTACATGCCGAAGGTCGGCTCCCTCGGCCTCGACATGATGTTGCGGACCTGCACCATTCAGACCAACCTCGATTATGCGTCGGAAGCGGACATGGTGAAGAAATTCCGCGTGTCGCTGGCCCTGCAGCCGCTGGCCACGGCGCTGTTCGCCAATTCACCCTTCACCGAGGGAAAGCCGAACGGCTATCTGAGCTATCGCAGCCATATCTGGACCGATACCGACCCCGATCGCACGGGCATGCTGCCCTTCGTCTTTGATGAAGGGTTCGGGTTCGAACGCTGGGCGGACTATATGCTGGACGTTCCGATGTACTTCGCCGTTCGCGATGGCAAATATGTCGATCTGGCGGGGCAGTCGTTTCAGCGCTTTATCGACGGCAGGCTGGATGCCTTGCCGGGTGAGCGGGCGACCGCCGACGATTGGGTCGACCATCTGTCGACCGCTTTTCCAGAGGTGCGGTTGAAAAGCTTTATGGAAATGCGCGGGGCCGATGGCGGACCGTGGAACCGCATCTGCGCCCTGCCAGCCTTGTGGGTCGGTCTGCTGTATGACGACACGGCGCTGGATGCGGCGTGGGACATGGTGAAGGACTGGACGCTGCACGACATGGCGGCGCTGCGCGATAATGTCCCCAAAGAGGGGCTGAAGACCATCGCGCCGGGCGGTACATTGCTGGAAATCGGACGCGAGGCGCTGAAAATCGCCGAGGCCAGCCTTACGGCACGCGGACGGTTGAACGCCGCGGGCGATAATGAGGCAGGGTTCCTGTCGCCCTTGTTCGAGATCGTCGAGAGCGGCAAGACGCCGGCGGAGCGATTGCTGGAGGCCTATCATGGCCGCTGGAATGGCGACGTTTCGAAGGTTTACGAAGAAGAGAGCTTCTAAGGGCCATCGCTGAATCGCCTTAGGGAGGAAAGGCGGCGACTGCCGAGGCAGCCGCAGCCCTTCCCGGGAAAAGGAGTCCGGCCGGTGACCGGTTAGATCCTATGCAAAATAAGGCGTGGAGCCGTAATAGCCGTACATCCGCGTTTCATAATCGCGATCGAACGCCTGGCGTGAATTGTCCTCGCGGAAGGTGGGGCCACCACGAAGCTGTTCTTCGGTCACGTCAAGATTATAGCCGTTCAGATCGGTGTCATAGGTGAACTTGTCCCAAGGCAAGGCGTGATATTCGCCGCCCATGCCCAGAAAAGAGCCAATGTCGGCAACCACATGGGCCACCTGGCCGGAGCGTTTGTTGATCATCACGGTTTTAACGTGGCCCATCTTGTCGCCGTTCGCACCGTAAATGGCGGTACCGTCCACCTTTTCAGCTGAGATCAGGTCATGGGATTCATCGGTTTCGATACGCATATGCGAGGTACTCCTTAAAGTTTTGCCCACTGTCCCCCACGAACGGACGAACCTGCTTTTCGTTGCAAAGACAAAAACTTAACATATGTGTAGATCGTGCGTGAAGCGAATGATCAGGGTCCGGTGGTTCCTTACAGCACGCGGATCAGGGTGCGGGCGACCGCGATCCAGGGAACGTCGACCAAAACCATCTGCCGTGCGCCATGCTGGGGCGGTAACAGGCTGAGGCGGGCACCAAACATGTCGACCAGCCGTCCAAATGCGAAACGACCCGCTGGGCGTGGAGCGAGAATGTCCCGATTGGTCGCCTCCCGGAACCGCTCCGGCGGCAGACGTTCCAGCCATATCTGATCGCGCGGGCGGTAATCGCCAAATGGAAACTCGATCTCCAGGCCGACCAGATCGCCGCTTAGCTGCGGCGGGGCAAAGTTTCTACGCGCTGCCAGGGGCTGGGCACCCTCGGCCGTCAGGCGGGCAGCGATCGGAATATCGGGCCGGTCCTGCAGCTTGACGAGATCCCCCGGCAGGGTGTCGAGCGCGGCGGCGATCCGGTTCAGCCAATCGACGCTGACGGTGCGTGCGCCGGTTTCCAGCCGGCCGATGGTCTGGGGTGTCGTCGGCGGCTGACAGGCCGCCGCCACATCGGCGAGCGTCATGCCCTTGCCCTTCCGAATCTCCCTAATTCTGGTTATCATAATATCGCGTCCCTCGCCTATTTGGTTCTTTCCTACACCTGACGGCTCGTGGCAAACTGTTTCTTCATGTGAGAAAGCAAGGAGCGTGGCGATGCAGGTACGACTTACGGGCGGTGAGGCGAAATTGCTGAGGCAGATGGCCCTTGGCGTGCCGATGCAGGTGGATGCCCGGGGTGGATGGCGTGTGGGATCGAAGCGTTGCGGCGGCGATGTGCTGGAACGGCTGCAGCGGCACGATCTGATCGAAGCATCCGGGGCGGCATTCCGCATAAGTGGCCCGGGCATGGCGCACGTCCAGCGGCGCGAGGCTCCAGAATATCCGAACCGCCTGATCGCCAATGCTACCGATGTAAAGCGGACGCGCGCCGCAGCAGTTGCGGGCGCGCGCGTTGTCAACCGCGCGGAGGAGCCGCTTGCCTGGCTGCATACTCGGGGCAAAATCACGGATCGCCAATTCGAAGCCGGCGCCCGCCTGCGGGCCGACTTCATGGCCGCGGGACAGTCGCCGCGCGTCACGATGGCGTGGGATGCGGGGCCGGTCGAAAAAAGTCGGCGCGGCGCGCCCGATGGCCTGTCGCCGACTGAGCGGCAGGTTGCGGCGAAAAGGCGGCTGGAGGGCGCCTTGTCCGCCGCGGGAATGGGCCTGTCGGATATATTGAATCGTATCGTCTGCGCCGGTGAAGGGCTGGAGACGGCGGAGCGGGCCATGGGTTGGCCGGCCCGCGCGGGAAAAGTCGTTCTCTGCCTGGGGCTGGATCGTGTGGCCGACTATTACCGGCTGGGCGGTGCCGAGGGGATCAGCGATTGATTCACCAGGCGGCCGCTGGACGTCAGCAATACGTTCATGACCATGGGCGTTTCCGCCATTTGCTGTTCCATGGCGGGTGCGTCGGATTCGGAAAGATAGAAAATGCCGGAAACGTCGAGGCGGGCTGGCTGGCCCGCCTCATCCGCAGTGCCGCTTGTCGCGGGCACCGCATAGAGCGTCAGGCCGCTTGCTTGCCAGTCGATTTCTTTAGGACATGGTGCCGACGGCAGGTCGCGGATTTCGACGCGGCTGCCGTCGGGGGCGTCGCCCGCAAGGCAGATTCGGCAGGCCCCATCCCGGCACCATAGGGGGTCGCCCGATACCTGCCAGTCGTAACGATAGCGGATGTAATGGCCGCGCAGCACGTCACGCGGATCGAAGCCGGTGACGGGCATGACATATTGTTCTGCACGCGACAGCTCGCTTTCCCTGATGCCGACACTGGCGGCGAGTCCGGCGAGCGGCAGCAGCAGCGCGGCGATCAGCAGGCTGCGATTCATGGCGCGTTCCTGCGGAAGGTTTGGAATATCCGCCGCCAGCCGAGCGCCAGCCCGATCAGCAGCACGCCCGCGAAGATCAGGCCGGCGCCCGTCATGGCAAGCGACCCGAAAAGTTCGAAATAGACGATGAACAGCCTGATCGCGAGCGCGCCGATGGCAATGCCGAACAGGCTGCGCCAGCCGAGGCGGGCAGCGGCCCAAGCGATCCATCCCCACATGCCGGCGAAAACAAGCGCGCCGAAGAAGCGCGGCAGCGGGCCGTCGCCATGGGGCAGGGCGGTAGCGAGGAACAGCGCGACGAACGGCACGGCAACCATCGGAAGGTGCAGCGGCTGTGGCAGAGGGCCGCGTCGCCGCTGTGCCCAAAGCGCGGCCATTGCAACCACCGCCACCAAGGCCATCCTGACGCGCATGTCGCTGGCGGCGGCACCTGTGACGGGATCGGCCCATGCCATGTGGGCAAGGCTGACGCCGATCAGAAGGACGATCAGCGCAACCTCCACAAGGCCATGGATAAAGCGGCGGCGTTCGCGAATAAGGGCTGGGATTGCCAGCAGCAGCCAGGGCACGGCCATCGCCAGCCCCTCGACCAAATGCGCGGAAAGCGTTTCGCCGACCTGCGCGCTGGCCCAGCCGATCGTTGCCCAGAGCGTCATGCCGGCCAGGGCATAGGCGGTCAGACGCGTGCGCCCGGCAAGCAGCAGGACCGGCGCCGAAAGGGCCAGCCAGGTCATCAGCAATTTCCAGATGTCGCCGCTGAGCTGGTAAATCTGGCTGTGGAGGGCAAGGCCAGTCAGTATCAGCGCCGCCAGGAGGAACAGCGCCCCCTCAGCAAACCAGCGGGCGTCACGCCGCACGCCGAACCAGACGGCGAGCGCGGCGGCGGCACTGAGCGTAAAATGCACGACGAGTTTCAGAACGTCGGGAATGTCCGTCCAATTCGCCGCGACAACACTGATCAGACCGAGAGCGAGGGCAAGACACCCAAGGCCGATGACAGCCCAGAGCGCAAACGGGCGGGCACTCGCATCCTCGTGCGCGGCAATGCGCGCGGCGGTCTCTGCATCGATGATACCGGCCTGCTGCCAGGCGGCGAGCTTGTCCGCGAGTGCCATTATGTCTGGGCTTTGGCGCGATTTGCCATTCGTGTCGAGAGCGCGCCATCCCACGGTTTTCCACAGGCTAGTCCCCCGACTTACCAATAGCGCGCCTGGGCGACGGCTGTGCTAGAAAGTGCGCATGGCCACGAACCCAAATGTCGCTTCGATCGTCCCCGGCGTCGGACAAGGACAGGAACTCCCGCAGAATCTGGACGCCGAATCGGCGCTGCTGGGCGCGCTGATGCTGGACAATAATCTGGCTGGCGACATTCAGATGAAGTTGAAGCCGGATCATTTTTTCGAGCCGCTGCACGCCCGACTGTACGAGAAGATCCTGCACCTGATCGACAAGGGGATGCTGGCCAATCCGGTCACGCTGCGCCCGCTGTTTTCGGACGATCCGGCGCTGAAGGACCTGGGCGGTCCCGCCTATCTGGCGCAGATGACGGAGGGCACTGCCGGCCTGATCGCGGCGCGGGATTTCGCCAATCAAATCTATGATCTGGCGCTGCTTCGTGCGTTGGTTACCGTTGGCCGCGACCTCGTCACCAGTGCCACGGACACCAGTGAGGATGTCGATCCGCAGGCCAAGATCGGCGAAGCGGAAATGGCGCTGTACAAGGTGGCGGAGCAGGGCGAGACGGGCGGTACGGCGCGCAGCTTTACCCAGGCGGCCACCGAAGCGGTGAACATGGTCGCTGCGGCGCTGAAGACCGGCGGGAACTTATCCGGTCTGACCACCGGCCTGAAGGGGATCGATGCGAAGACCGGTGGCATGCACCGGTCCGATCTGGTCATCCTGGCGGGACGACCCGCCATGGGCAAAACCGCACTGGCCACCAATATGGCGTTTTCCTGTGCAAAACGGTTCATGGACGATGCCAAGAACCGCTCGGATGGCGAAACGGCGGGCGCGGGCGTCGGGTTCTTCAGCCTGGAAATGTCCGCCGACCAGTTGGCGACGCGTATTCTGGCGGAACAGGCGCGCATCAATTCCGAAGATCTGCGCATGGGGCGCATCAACCAGTCGCAGTTCCGTGATCTGTCGCGCGCAGCGGCGGAGTTGACCGAGCTGCCGCTGCATATCGACGACACGCCGGGCCTGACCATCGCCGCGCTGCGCAGCCGCGCACGCCGCATGAAGCGGCAGAAGGGCGTCGGCATGTTCGTCATCGACTATCTGCAGCTGTTGCAGGGTACGAGCCGGAAATCGGCGGAAAACCGCGTGCAGGAGATTTCGGAGATCACGCGCGGCCTGAAGACGCTGGCAAAGGAACTGAACGTGCCGGTGCTGGCGCTGTCGCAGCTGTCGCGGCAGGTGGAGCAGCGAGAGGATAAGCGTCCACAGCTGTCCGATTTGCGCGAATCGGGCACCATCGAGCAGGATTCCGACATCGTGATGTTCGTCTATCGCGAGGAATATTACCACGCGCAGAAGAAGCCGGAGGACGGTAGCGAAAAGTTCGTCCAGTGGCAGGAAAAGGGGGCGGAGCTGCGCGGTCTGGCCGAGGTCATCATCGCGAAGCAGCGCCATGGTGCCACGGGGATCGTGCCCCTGACCTTTGAAGCGCAATATACCCGCTTTGGCGACCGACACGACGATTATGTCGCCGCCGGCGGGCATTAAGGTAAGATTTTGCCTCCGCCGGGGATCACCGGCTGTCAGTCATCAAAGGGGCAGGTGTCTCGCAGGGCCGCGTCGAAATCGGCCATCGTCGCGTCGGTGCCGAGCGCCGCGAGGCTGGTGACAGGATAATCCGGCAAGCCGCAGGGGACGATGCCGCCATAGTGGGAAAGGTCGGGCGCGACGTTCACGGCCATACCGTGCAGGGTGACCCACTTTCGGACGCGCACACCGATGGCGGCCACTTTTGCTTCCCCTGCCGGAGTGTCGACCCAGACGCCAACCCGCTCTGGTATGGCGCGGCCGACAATATCGAACCGGGAAAGTGCCGCGATGATCCAGTTTTCCAGATCGGTGACATAGGCGCGCACGTCGCGGTTGCGCCTGGTCAGGTCGATGGCGGGGTAGACGGTGCGCTGGCCCGGCCCGTGATAAGTATATTGGCCGCCGCGCCCCGTCTGGAATACGGGAAAGCGGCCAGGATCGGTCAGATCCTCCACCTTTGCGCTGGTGCCAGCAGTGTAAAGCGGCGGATGTTCCACGAGGAGGACGCGCTCTGCCTGCGTTCCTTCGTGAATGGCGGCTGCGCGTACCTCCATGTCCAGAAGCGCGTCGTCATAGGGCGTCAGACCGGGCCGGACCTGCCATTCCATGTTTACGCGCTCCTAACCAAAGGTCGGGCAGAAAACGTCATCTGGTTCCCATGGAGGCCAAGGCGCGTGAGTAAGGAAATCGAGGTCGACATATCGGTGGTCATCGGTGCCACGCCCATGCCCATCGGGCAACTGTTGAAGGTTGAAGCCGGTGCCATATTCGACCTGACCGACGGTCTGTCGGAGAGGCCCGTCGCCATTTACGCCGACGATGAACTGATCGCCCACGGGCAGGTTGTGCGCCGGGGTGACACTGTCGGGGTGGAAGTCACCGAGCGTGTGAATCGACCCCGACCGGTTCCCGTCGATCTGCGCGCCAGTCCGCCGGCATGGATGAAGCTCACCTCAAACTAGCCGGCGGCGGCGCGTGGTCCTTACGCAGGAAGCGCGATGACCTGATGCCCTGCGCTTTCAAGCGCCTTTTCCCGGTGGTCGGGACCCAGAAGCATGCCCTCCGCGATGACGAATTCCGGCTCTATGCCGATGAAGTTGAAAACGACCTTCAAATAGGTTTCCAGATGCTCATTGGGGGCGGACGGCGTGTCCGCACCATAATAGCCACCCCGGGCCAGGGCGAGAATGACGCGCTTGTCGCCAACGAGGCCGACCGGCCCATCCTCCGTATATTTGAAAGTGCGACCGGCAATCAGAACGCGGTCGAGCCATGACTTCAGCTGGCTGGAAATGGTGAAATTATACATAGGCGCACCGATCACGACCGTATCGGCGGCCAGAAATTCGTCGAGAACCTCCGTGCTATCCCCCTCTGCGGGCAGATCCCCGAGAGTAAGGTGATCGAGCGGCTGCGCGGCCAGGTCGCGATAGGTCTTGGTAAGATCCGCATTTTCCGCGCGCAACCGCGCCACGATATCCGCCGAAAGCTGGCGGCTGATGGAATTTTCGCCGGTAATGCTGCTGTCGAGGTGCAGGAGTTTCATTCTGTTACTCACTTCCGTTTGGTGCCTGGGTCGAAGGTGGGATATGATCGGAAAAGCCGCAAGACGGCACCTTTTCGTAACCGGGGGCACATGGATGTGACCGCAGCTCTGCCAGATCACACTAGTGAGGCATGTATGCGCGTCAGCGAGGTGCTGGCGCGGATCGGCGACAAATGGAGCGTTCAGGTTGTCCGGACATTGGGCCAGGGACCGCACCGGTTCAGCGAACTGAAACGCGGCATAGAGGGCATTTCGCAGCGTATGCTGACGCGCACACTGCGCGGGCTGGAGCGGGATGGGCTGGTCACGCGTACGGTCACACCCAGCATTCCGCCACGGGTGGATTATGAGTTGACGGAATTGGGGCACTCGCTGCTGCAGCCGGTAAATGTGCTGGGCGACTGGGCAATCGCAAACCGGACGAGGATGGACGAGGCCCGGCACGCGTTCGACGCGCGAGAGGCGCACTAGCGACTAGGCTGCCATCGCGTGCTTGCGCGCGGCGAGGATCAGGTCGCTGGCCCTTTCCGCAATCATCACGGTGGGGGCATTGGTATTGCCGGAAATCAGCGTCGGCATCACGCTGGCATCGACAACGCGTAGCCCCTCTACGCCCTTCACGCGAAGGTCGGGCGAAAGAACGGCACGGTCGTCGCGCCCCATGCGGCAGGTTCCGACGGGATGATAGATGGTTTCGCCCCATTCGCGGATGGCCGCGAGTTTCTGTTCACGCGTGTCGACACCGGGACCGGGCCAGACTTCCTTTGCGCCAAATGCGCCAAATGCGGCAAAGGCCGGCTGGCGGCCGATTTCCCGCGTCATGTCGAGGGCAGCCAGGACCGTCTCCACATCATTCTGGGCGCTTAGATAGGCGGGATCTATGTTCGGATGCTCGTCTGGGTCCGGTGTGGCGAGCGTGATCGTACCGCGGCTTTCCGGACGCAGTTGGCACGCATGAATGGAGAAGCCGTGCACCTGTCCCATGGTTCCGCGGCCATGCGGATTGGTCAGTCCGGGGATCAGGTGAAGCTGTATATCAGGCGCGGAGAGGCCGTCGCGGGTTGTCAGAAATGCGCCTGCCACGGTGGGAATATAGCTGCCGCTGCCGCCCCTGCGGGCGAGCCAGAGGCCGAGCGCCTTCATCTGGTTGATGCGCCTTGCATTGCTGTTGAGGCTGAGCGGGCGCTGGATAGTCCATTGCAGCAAAAGGTCGAGATGGTCCTGCAGGTTTGCGCCCACATCGGGCGCGTGATGAACGACAGGGATGCCGAGACGCTGTAATTGGTCCGCTGGTCCGACACCCGAAAGCATCAGGGTCTGGGGCGAATTGACGGCGCCGCCCGCAAGAATGATCTCACCGCCAGGGAAGGACGTCGCCGTGCCGCTCAATCGAACGGCGACGGCGTGGGCGCGCCGGTCCCTGAACAGGATGCGATCGACCAGGACACCGGTGCGTACGTGCAGATTGGGTCGCTGGAGAATCGGGGTGAGATAGCCTCTGGCTACGCTGAAGCGGGCGCCCCCCTTGGTCGTCGAGTCGTAACGTCCGAACCCTTCCAACCGTGCGCCGTTAAAATCCGGATTGAACGAATATCCCGCTTCTGTCCCGGCAGTCAGAAATGCATCCACGAGCGGATGCTGCATCGAGCGTGTCGAAATGTGCAGCGGTCCACCGGTGCCATGAAAATCGCTGGCGCCGCGTTCGGAATTCTCTGATTTCAGGAAATAGGGCAGGACATCGTCCCACCCCCAGCCGGTACAGCCCATTTGCGCCCAGCGGTCGTAATCCGATGGCGCGCCCCTGGTATAGACCATGCCATTTATGGAGGAGGAGCCGCCGAGCGTCTTGCCGCGCGGCCAGAACAGGCGACGGCTCATTAAATGCTGCTGCGGCTGGGTCCAATAGCCCCAATTTTCCTTGGCGAGCCGGTCAGGTGTGATCAGCTTTCCCAGCCCGGCAGGAAAATGGATGAACATCGAGCTGTCCCTGCCCCCCGCCTCAAGAAGAAGGACGCGGATGCCGGGATCGGCGCTCAGCCGGTTTGCCAGAACGCAGCCGGCGCTGCCCGCGCCGACGATGATATAGTCATAGTCCGGCATGCGCCCTTACCACCCCTATTTCGGTGCAGGACTGTCTAGGCGCGCCGCCCTGCCGTCGATACGGCGAAAATACCCAGGCTGCAGGGCAGTTCCGCATGGCATTCGACGAAGCGCCGAACATCGGTCTGACCGATTCGGATCAAGTTGTCTGTAGGTGGTAACCAGTAATTATACGCCCCACGCAATATTCGCCCCTCCTGTTTTGCAAGGAGATGCAAGATGAGCAAGTGGGGTATTCATTTTTTGTCGGCGACCGTCATGATGTCGACGATTGCAGGGCCAGCTTTGGCCGCCACCAACGTCAGCCTGATCGGTGGGATCTTGGATTCCTGTATCCTGACCCTGTCTACACCGGGGCGTCTGGTTGCTGACGATAGCGGCATGAACATGACGAGCACCGCGCCGCTGGGCGCAGCCGCCGTTCTGGCCGTGGTCGCGACCGGCGGGCGGCCTACGGTGGAATTCACCGCACCGACGATGAGCCTGTCACCGGGGGCCTATGCCGGATCGCCCATGGTCGCTGTCGGCTATACGTCCCTGGGTGGTGCCAATCAGACGATGACCAGTGGCGAGAGCAGCTATAGATCGAACCTGTTGCTGGATATCGTCACCATAGACGGCACGATCACTGACGCGAACGGCTTCGTCGCGGGCGATTATGCCGTCTCCTCGGTAGCGACATGCTCGCAATAAGAGGGGCTGTCCCCGCGCTGTTGGCAGCATTCTTCCTGACAGGTCAGCCTGCGAAAGCCGTCGGGCTAGGTCCGATGAAGGCGGAGGGCGCGACCCTCAGCCCGCGCAAGGGCTTCTACCTGACGGTAATGAATCCTTATGATGAGCAGCAGAAGTTCCGGCTGGATGCCTTGGCATGGGCCAGCGAGGCGGGCGAAACCGCAATCGACATCCTGCCGGCCAGCGCCGTCCTGGGCCCGGGCCAGCGGCGCCGGGTGCTGGTCATATTCAACAATCTCGAAAAAGGCGAAGAGCGGCGCGCCCGCGTCTGCGCCAGACTCGACCGATCACTGGAAGGGGTGGCTATCGATGCGCGCGTTTGCTCGAAACTTATTGCTCGTCGCAAGTCTTAGCCTCTGGGCGCCGGCGCTTGCGACGGACGGTATCTATTTGCCGCAGGCCCCGCGCGGATCGGGCGGCGACGATACGATCCAGTCGGCAACCGGCACGCGCTGCAGTCAGAGCATGAACGCCAATGGCGCCTATCTGGACTTTGGCGTGGTCGGCCGGGCCGGTTCCTCTCTGCCAGAGGAGAACCGGGCGTTCATCAGCGATCCACGCGATGAGGAGGCAGTCGCTTATGCCCGCGTCACCCTGCCGCTGGGACGTCAGCCGAAGCGCCTGGACTGCAGCCGCCTGTATGAACTGGAGATCGAAAGGCTGCGGCGGGAGCTGGACCTTTTGGAGATCAACGCGGAGTAGCCGCCGCGATGGCGGCGGCGGCACGGGCGTCCTTGGTCGCCTCTGCCAGCGGCAGGCGCTTGTAGAGGACGAAAAGGCAGATGAGCGTGACCGGCATCATGAGGAGCAGGCTGAGAACGCCTGTCGACAGGTCGCCGGTACGCGCGCTGACTTCCCCCGCAAACCATGGGCCAAGGCCGAGGCCGATCAGCGTCGTGCCGAGGAAATAGGTCGCGGTCGCCGCCCCGCGCATGCGCGGCTGCACCAGATCCTGGCTGGTGGCGGCGGCGACGCCGACCCAGGTGCTGGCGACGATATTGCTGGGGACGCTAACCAAGTAGAACACGAGCAGGCTGTCGGTCGTGAACAGGATCAGAAGGGCGGGGGCCATGGCAAGGATGGCGAAAATGCCGACGAGGACGCGGCCGGCCGGATTGCGGCGCTTCAGCAGATCTGAAATCCTGCCGCCGAGGACAACGCCGATGAAGCCGCCGCCTGCGCCGAGGCCGCCAAGGATCAGGCCGACCGTGGCCGGGTTAACGCCGTCGAACGTGCGCAGCACATAGGGTGCGGACCAGAAGGTCGCTGCATAGGTGTTGAATGCAATCGAGCCGAAACCGACCACGGTGAGGATGAAACTGGGCGTGCCCCAGATCAGCGCATAGGTCGCCGGATCGCGCCGCTTGATGGACTGCGACCAGGAAAAGACGGCATAGGCGCCAATGCCGAGAGCGCCGAACTGCAGCATATTGTCCGTCAGCAGGATCATGCCATAGGCTGCCGCCGCGATGATGGCAGCAGCGATAAGGTTGCGAACCAGCCCCCGGATGCCGCCCCTGGCCGCGTCGATCAGCGTCAGAGGCGGGATGACGCTTGTCAGTTCCTCAAAGAATTTCGGCCATGGATTGGGGTCCGGCGGCTGATACGTTCCCTCCGACATGCCGCGCAGGGGTTCCCGCAGGGTTGTGACCCACAGGGCGACCAGAAGACCGGGAATGCCGACCGCCAGAAATGCCGCCTGCCAGCCGACGATGTTAAATCCGGCAAGGGCGAGACCGCCGGGGAAAGCCTCGTTCCAATTCCCGGCGACCGCGCCGCCGATGAACAGGGATATGCCGCTGCCCAGATAAAGCCCGCCCGAATAAATGGCGAGCGCGGTGGCGCGGCTTTCTTTTGGAAAATAATCCGAAATCATTGAGAAGGCGGCGGGACTGGCGGTTGCCTCGCCAATGCCGACACCGATGCGAGCGCCGGCGATCTGCGCGAAATTGCCCGCCAGACCGCTGAGCGCCGTCATTGTCGACCACACGGCAAGACCGATGGCCATTAGTCGCTTCCTCATCCACATGTCGGCGAGGCGGCCAAGCGGAATACCGAACAAGGCATAAAAAACGGCAAAGGCGGTACCGTAGAGAAAACCCATCTGACCGTCGTCGATGCCAAGATCGGCCTTTATGTCCTCCGCCAGAATCGAAAGGATCTGCCGGTCGACGAAATTCAATATGTAGACGAGGACGAGGACGCCCAGAACGTACCACGCATAGGGACTGCCGACGTCCTTCTGTCGGGATTGAAGCAGTTCGGCATCATCCCGTGATTCCGCAGCCATGCGCGTTCCTCCCCCGAATGCGACGCCTTGTGGCGATTGAACGTCAGGGCTAGCAGCGCGGACTTCGTTTAGATAGCGACAACAGACCCATGCAAAACGCCAGTATTCTTTTCGTTTGTCTCGGTAATATCTGCCGTTCCCCGGTTGCCGAAGGGCTGCTGCGAAGCCGTGCAGCGGCGGCAGGTATCGAGGTTCTGGTAGATTCCGCCGGCACGGGCGACTGGCATCTGGGTCAGCCGCCCCACGAGGGCGCGCAGGCCGTCGCCACCGCGAATGGCCTGGACCTGTCCGGCCTTTGCGCGCGGCAGGTGACCGAACAGGACTGGTTCGATTTCACGCACCTGATCGCGCTCGACCGTTCCAATTTCCAGGATTTGGAGGAACTGCGTCCGGCAAATGCCAAAGCCAGCCTGTCCATGTTGATGGATCATGCGGGGCGAGACGGGGAAGACGTGATCGATCCCTATGGCATGGAAGAGGCTGCGTTCAGCCAGATGTACGCACAGATCGACGAGGGTGTCGCGGGCCTCTTGCAGGCGCTTTCTCGCTAGAGCAGCGCGCCCTGAGCGAAGGAATAGCGCGCGACGATATCGTAATGCGCGCCTTCATTGGTCAAATGGCTTTCGTAGAGGCAGAATTCATACGCCTCGAACGCAGGCAGCCGCAGATCGCCATGACGGATCATGAAATCGTCGAGCGGCCCAGCGCCGTGGGAGAAGCGCGCGAGAGTGATGTGCGGCAGATAGGCGCGCGTATCGGGTTCCACGCCGATCAGCTGTAGCGCGCGGTCCACCTTGCGATGCAGGCGCTTCGCATCATCCGGCGGGGAAATCCGGGCGTAGAGCTGGTGCGGACGACCACGCCGGTCGAACAGTCCGACCCCGTCGATGGTGATCGTGGCGGGGCGGGTCAGGACCTGGGAAAGCGTATGGGCGATATCGTCGGCCTGCGCGGCGCTGCGCTCTCCCAGGAAGCGCAGCGTCATGTGCAGCTGCTCCTCGTCCTGCCAGCGGGCGCCGATGACGCCGCCCATGACATCCATCAGCGCCTCCTTCACGTCGAAGGGTGGATCTATGCCAACGAACAGGCGGTGCATGTGCCGGTCTTAGCGCCAGCTGAGGTGCGCGTCACCTGCGCGCCGGGCCGGAAATCGCCTAATTTAGCGCCTGCACGACGCTGGGGGCGATGCCCTCTACGATGATTTTTACGCCCTCTGCATTGGGGTGCAGATAATCCTCCAGCAGATATTTCTGCCGCATTGCCACGCCCCGCAGGAAGAAGGGGTAAAGCGGCACATCGTGACGACGCGCAAGGAAGGGATAGATGCGGTTGAAATAGCGGAACCGCTCCTCGCCCACATTGGGGGTCGCCAGCATTCCTGCGATCAGCACGTCGATGCCGCGACGGTCTATCTCTTCAATGATGCCGTTCAGATTGCGCAGCGTCTGTTTGGGGTCGAGATTGCGTAACATGTCATTGGCGCCCAGTTCCACGATGACAAGGTCCGGCTTCACCGGCAGATTGTCGAGCGTCCATCCGATGCGCTGTAGCCCGCCCCGGCTGGTATCGCCCGAAACGCCCGCGCCGATCACCCGCGCATCTATGCCGCGTTCGCCAAGTTCACGCTCCAGCTGCGGCGCGAAGCCGTCGCCCTGGTCGAGCTGATACCCGGCCATCAGGGAATCGCCGAACGCCAGAACCGTCTTTGTCTGCGCTAGAGCCGGCGCCGTCATCACAAATGCCAGAACCATCAGTGCCGCATGGACAAAGGCGCGGATGCCCCCATATGAGTGCGGCTTAAAATTTTCTGGCACGGGATCATTCCTTCATGGCGAAACCGGATGGTGGTTCCGCGAACGATATTGTCATTGATGCACTGAATGTCACCTTGACGCTGTCGGGCGCGGCCGGACCGGTCGAGATATTGAAGGGGGTCGATCTGAGCCTGCGGGCGGGGGGCAGCGTTGCTGTGCTGGGGCCGTCGGGCTCTGGCAAATCCTCCCTGATGGCAGTGCTGTCGGGCCTTGAGCGGGCGACATCCGGCACGATCCGCGTCGCCGGCGCGGAGTTCGGCAGTCTGTCGGAGGATCAGCTGGCGCGGGCGCGTCGCGGCCGCATCGGCATTGTCCTGCAAGCATTTCACCTGCTGCCTACGATGACCGCGCTGGAAAATGTCGCCGTACCGTTGGAGCTGTCAGGGGCCAGCGATGCCTTTGAGCGGGCGGAGGCCGAACTGAGGGCCGTCGGGCTGGGCCATCGGCTGACCCATTACCCCGCGCAATTGTCGGGCGGCGAACAGCAACGCGTGGCCATCGCGCGTGCTACTGCGCCGGGCCCGGCCATCCTGTTCGCGGACGAACCCACTGGCAATCTAGACGGCACTACCGGCCATGAGATCATCGATCTGCTGTTCGACCGGCAGGCCGCGCAGGGAACGACGCTGCTGCTGGTGACGCATGATCCAGAGGTTGCGGTCCGTTGCGCGCGTATCGTCGAGATGAAGGATGGCCGCATCATTTCCGACCGCGAGCGTGCCAGTTGATGCGGCAAAAATGGATGCGTCCGCGCGGCAGGGCGGCGGCATGACCAAGTGGCTGCCATTACGGCTGGCGCTGCGCGATTTGCGGGGCGGTCTGGGCGGCTTGCGCTTGCTGGCTATCTGTCTGTTTCTGGGTGTGGCGGCGATCGCAGGTGTCGGCAGTCTGTCATCCTCCATTGCCGCCGCGCTGGCAGCGCAGGGCCAGGCGATTTTGGGCGGTGACGTTGAGGTTCGCATTGCCCAGCGCCGTGCAACCGAGGAGGAGCGCCAATCCTTCGCCGCAGAGGGAGCCGTGGCCGAGGTCGTGCAGATGCGGGCCAATGTCTCCACCGACGAAGAGTCGATGATCGGCGAGCTGAAAGCGGTCGATGACGCATATCCGCTTTACGGCGAATTTACGCTGGTGGGAGGCGGCAGCCTTCAATCTGCGCTGCAAGAAGGAGTGCTGATCGGACGCCAGGCAAGTGAGAAGCTGGGCGTCGGCGTTGGAGATTTCGTGCGGATCGGTCTGACGCAATTGCCGGTATCGGGCGTTCTGGATCAGGAGCCTGATAAGGTTGCGGAGGGCTTCGTCCTGGGGCCCACATTGCTGATAAATCAGGCGCGGCTGACGCAGACTCAGCTGGAGCGGCCGGGCAGCCTTTATCGCGTGCATTACCGCATCCGGACGCCCGAGACAGCCGACCCGGAAGCGGTCGCGACGCGTCTGGAAGAGGCTTTCCCTGAATCAGGCTTTCGTGTGCAGGATCGCACAAATGCAGCCCCCGGCGCACGCCGTTTCATCCTGAATACCGGGCAGTTTCTGACCATGGTGGGCCTTACCAGCCTGCTGGTCGCGGGCGTCGGCGTGGCGAGCGGGGTCGGTTCTTACCTGGCGTCCAAGACGCGATCCATCGCCAGCCTGAAAAGCATCGGCGCGGATTCGGGCACGATCTTTGCCATTTATCTGATCCAGATCGGGATCGTCGCTTTGGCGGCGGTAATGGCGGGCGCCATTGTCGGTGCGTTGGTGCCGGGAATCGTCGGCCAGATTGCCGGTGACGCGCTGCCGGTGCCGCCGCGCGCGGGCATATATCCCCTGCCGCTGTTGAGTGCCGCCGTTTATGGCCTGCTCGCCGCGACGGTTTTTGCGCTCGTACCGCTAACCCGGGCGCGGGATGTGCCGGCGGCCCGCCTGTTCCGAGTCGGCGTTGAAACGATGCAAAGGCCGCCGGCGCGCGTCGTCGCCATCATCGCCGCCGCCGCACTGATCATTGCGGCCCTCGCGGTTGTGCAGGCGCGCGAGCCCCTGTTCGCCGCCGGATTCCTCGCCGCGGCGGTTGCCGTCCTGATCATTCTTGGCCTGCTGGCCAGCCTGATTACAGCCGCAGCCCGCCGGGTGCCGCGCCCGCGTCAGCCGCTCCTCAGGCTGGCGCTTGCCAATCTGACGCGGCCGGGCGGGATGACCAGGGAGCTGACGGTGGCCCTTGGGCTCGGCCTGACATTGTTCGCGACGCTGGCGGTCATCGAAACCAATCTTGGACGGCAGATCGAGCAGACGATCCCGGCCGAGGCGCCGAGCCATTTCATTCTCGACATCCCCTCTGGCGAGGCCCCTGAATTCCGGGCGGTCGTGGAAGGCGCCGCCGAAGGTGCGGGTGTTCGCATCGTTCCCAGCCTGCGCGGTCCGGTCACGATGCTGAACGATGTCAGGGTTGCCGATATGGAAGAAATTCCGGAAGGCGGCTGGATCCTGCGCGGCGATCGTGGCCTGACCTATGCCGCCGATCTGCCCGAAGGAAACCGCGTGGTTGCAGGCGACTGGTGGCCGAAGGATTATGACGGCCCGCAACTCGTGGCCATGGACGCGGAGATTGCGGAAAATCTCAGCCTGGCGGTCGGTGATCGCATTACGGTGACGATACTCGGCCTGCCACTGGAGGCAAGGATCGCCAATCTGCGCGAGATCGACTGGCGCTCCATGGGGTTCAACTTTGGGCTGGTTTATTCTCCGGGGCCGATCGAAAACGCACCGCACAGCTTCATGGCGACAATCCGTGCGCCGGACAGCGCCGATCGAGCCCTGTCGGAGGCATTGGGCCAGGCATTTCCAAGTGCGAGTGTGATCCGGGTCCGCGATGTGGTCGACAGTGCCGAGGCACTGCTGGGGCAATTGACCACAGCCATACGCGCATCCGCCGCCGTTGCCATTCTGGCGGGCATTGCCGTTCTGATCGGTGCCATCGCTGCCGCGCGCCGTGCCCGCACCTATGATGCCGTCATGCTGAAGGTTCTGGGCGCGACCCGGACGCAGGTGCTGATCGCATTCCTGATTGAGTTCGTCCTACTGGCCGTCACCGTCTCTGTCCTGGCACTAAGCCTCGGGGTGATGGGGGGGTGGTACGTCGTGACGCAGGTGTTCGAGCTGGACTGGTTACCCGAATGGGCGCCGGTATTAGGGATTACCGCAGCCGGTGCCATCACGGTTATCATGTTCAGCCTGATCGGGTCATGGCAGTCGCTGCGTGTTCGTCCGGCGCAGGCGCTGAGAACCCTATAGCGGTTTTGCTTGAAATTGGAGTGTCGCGACCCCACAATACACCCATGAGCGTCGCGCCTATCGCGCGCGCACGATTGGGAGAGAGTACAGAGCGATGGTAAACCGTACCGATCCTCGTTTCACCGTCCGCCAGCATGGCGCATCCGCGACCGCGGTACCGCGCGCCGGCGGGGCCAGCTATGATGCGGGCCTCAGGAAGTACATGCTGTCGGTCTATAATTACATGGCGTCCGGCGTCCTGCTGACCGGCCTCGTCGCGTTTCTGTTCGCGCAGAGCGGTATGGCCGAGCAGCTGTTCTATTCCGGCGGCATTCTGCGCTGGGTCGTGATGCTGGCTCCGCTGGGCTTTGTCCTGGCGCTCAGCTTTGGCCTGAACAGAATGTCGACATTCGCCGCGCAAGCCACCTTCTGGGGCTTTGCGACGGTGATGGGCGTCAGCATTTCGTATATCTTCCTGGCCTATACGAACACGTCGATTGCGCAGGTCTTCTTTGCCACGGCAGCTGCCTTTGCTGGCCTTAGCCTGTGGGGTTACACCACGAAGAAAGATCTGAGCGGGATGGGCACGTTCCTGATCATGGGTGTGATCGGTATCCTGGTCGCATCACTGATCAACATCTTCGTCGGATCGTCGGTCCTGCAACTGGCCATTTCGATCCTTGGCGTGCTGATCTTCGCCGGCCTGACGGCGTATGATACGCAGAAGATCAAGAACATCTACTTCCAGGTCGCAGGCACCGATTTCATGGGCAAGTCCATCGTGATGGGCGCCCTGACCCTCTACCTCGACTTCATCAACATGTTCCTGTTCCTGCTGCAATTGTTCGGCAACCGCGAATAGATCAGGAGGGGCGTGAGCGCCCGATCCGATCGGACTTGAGAGGTCCGGCAAGGGAAACCTTGCCGGACCTTTTTTATGTGTGGCCCAGATCTGCGGACATCGCGGGAATGCCGTGTGCTGGTGACGCGTTTAATCTGTCGGCAAGGCACCAATGCCCAAGAGACGGCAGACGCCAGGAGCCGTTCTGCGCGCGCACATCGGCACGGATAAGAGATTACTCACGAAAACCGCTGCCTGAGGGGCGAGCATCGAAGCTGACCTGAACGACGGCTGGAGGGTGTCGCGTGTCTTTTCAGCTAGAGGAGCTTTCCAACCGGGCGACCGCCATTTGCAGGTGGAGACGATAGCAGGGTCGCTTGGTGGTGCGGAACAGCACGAGCGGCCGCTGCCTTAATCGTCCGGTGCGGACGCGCGTCAGTGGCGTCAGGCGACGGGAGTGCCGATCATCCGCCGGCGCCGCGCTGGGCGCAGCCTATTGACCCAGTGCCTCGCTAATTGCGTTGCCGGCCATTTCCGTGGTCAGTTGCGCCATTCGCCCGCCCAATTGCCGCATCTGCGATTCGATTGCCGCGCGTTCTGCGCCGCGTGCATCCTCATGCTCGTCGGCGAGCTTTTCGAGCTGGTCAGCAAGACGTTCCATCTCAAGCTCGAACGCATCCGAGCTTGCTTCGAAGGCGCCGCTGCCGTTGGCAAGGCGCCCATCCATGTTCTGCATCCGGTCGCGGACGGCATCGACCTCGACGCGCACATCGGCACGTTCGTGCGGGACGTGCAGACCGAAATCGTCGCCGGAAGAATGCCAGACCAGTCCAGCGCGGGAATCGCGATCGAACAGATTATCGATCTGTGACACGCCGATCAGCGCGGCGACGGCACCGGCGACGAGGCCGGTGCGTTTCCAGTCTATTCCGTCATTATGCATCGACCTTGTCTCCTTCGTCGCCCCCCTTGCCGGCACTGGAGGCCTCCGCATCGTCAGACACCTTCTTCTTGCCGGGCGATTTGCGCTTGGGCTTGGGCGGAGCTGCGGTGATTTCGAAGGAAGGCTTGCCGTCCTTCATACGCACCACGACCTCGCCGCCATGCATCAGTCTGCCAAATAGCAGCTCCTCCGCAAGGGGTTGTTTGATTTCCGTTTGAATAAGACGGCCCATCGGTCGGGCGCCATACAGACGATCATAACCCCGTTCCGTCAGCCACGCCTTCGCATCGTCGCCAAGGCTGATGTGGACATCACGGTCTGCCAGTTGCAGCTCCAGCTCCAGAACGAATTTTTCCGCGACCATGCCGACGACTTCCGTGGGCAGATAGTCGAAGGGCACCACTGCATCCAGGCGGTTGCGGAATTCGGGCGAGAACAAGCGCTTGATGGCCTCCTCATCCTCTCCCTCCCGCGTGGAGGCACCAAAGCCGATGGCTTCCTTCGCCATTTCCGCCGCGCCTGCATTGGTCGTCATGATCAGGATGATGTTGCGGAAATCCACCGTCTTTCCATGATGGTCGGTCAGCTTTCCGGCATCCATCACTTGCAGGAGGATGTTGAAGAGGTCCGGGTGCGCCTTTTCGATCTCGTCGAGCAGAAGGACGCTGTGCGGGTTCTGGTCCACGGCATCGGTCAGCTGTCCGCCCTGATCATAGCCGACATAGCCCGGAGGGGCGCCGATCAGGCGCGAGACACTGTGGCGTTCCATATATTCCGACATGTCGAAGCGTTGCAGCGGGATGCCGAGAGTGGAGGCAAGCTGCTTTGCAACTTCGGTCTTGCCGACGCCCGTGGGGCCGGAGAACAGATAATTGCCGATGGGCTTGTTCGGCTCGCGAAGGCCAGCGCGCGACAGCTTGATCGCGGAGGATAGCGTGGAAATGGCCTTGTCCTGGCCAAATACAACGCGTTTCAGATCCTGTTCCAGCGTCGCAAGCTGCAATTTATCGTCCGATGACACCGATTTCGGCGGAATGCGCGCCATGGTGGAAATGACCGCCTCCACCTCTTTCACGCCCATCGTCTTTTTGCGCTTCGACTTTGCGAGCAGGTTCTGCGACGCGCCAACCTCGTCGATGACGTCGATGGCCTTGTCCGGCAGCTTGCGGTCATTGATGTAACGGGCGCTCAGCTCCACCGCCGATTTGATCGCGTCATGGGTATATTTCACCGCATGATGGCGCTCGAAATAGGATTTCAGGCCGTGCATGATCTTGATCGTGTCCTCAACGGTCGGTTCCGTGACATCGATCTTCTGGAACCGGCGCAGCAGGGCCCGGTCCTTCTCGAAATGATTGCGGAATTCCTTGTAGGTGGTCGAACCGATGCAGCGGATCGATCCAGATGACAGGGCCGGCTTCAAAAGGTTCGACGCATCCATGGCGCCGCCGGACGTGGCGCCCGCGCCGATCACCGTGTGGATTTCGTCAATGAACAGAATGGCCTCTGGCTTATCCTCAAGCTCTGACACGACGCCCTTCAGCCGCTCCTCGAAATCGCCGCGATAGCGCGTTCCGGCAAGGAGGGCGCCCATGTCTAGCGAGAAGATGACGGCGTCCTTCAGGACTTCCGGCACGTCCCCTTCCGTGATGCGGCGCGCCAAGCCCTCGGCGATGGCGGTCTTGCCGACGCCCGGGTCGCCCACATAGAGCGGGTTGTTCTTTGAGCGGCGGCAGAGAATCTGGATCGTGCGATCCACCTCTCCATGACGGCCGATCAGAGGGTCGATCTTGCCCGATTTCGCCTTTTCATTGAGGTTCACGGTGAACTGATCGAGCGGCGATTCGGTTTGCTTGCCCTTTTTCTTGGTGTCGGCGGCGTCGGCCTCTTCCGTCCCTTGCGCAACCTTCGGCTTGGCGGTGCCGTTCTTGGCCACGCCGTGGCTGAGATAGGACACGGCATCCAGGCGCGTCATGTCCTGTTGCTGCAGGAAATAGACGGCATGGCTCTCACGCTCCGAAAACAGGGCGACGAGGACGTTGGCCCCCGTGACCTCGTCCCGGCCGGACGATTGCACGTGCAGGATGGCGCGCTGAACCACGCGCTGAAAACCGGCCGTGGGATTGGGATCGACCGAGGCGCTGGTGCGCAGCGGCTCAAGCTCATTATCCAGATATTCCGTCAGCTGTCCGCCCAGGATTTCCAGATCGACACCGCAGGCGCGAATGACCGCGCCCGCATGCTCGTCCGACATCAATGCGAACAGCAGATGTTCCAGCGTCGCATATTCATGGCTGCGCTGTGCCGCCTGGGCGAGCGCGTTGTGGAGGGTAGCTTCAAGTTCGCGTGAAAACGCAGGCATATAAGGTTCCTCATCCCAGGAACCGGCCGCGCCAGTGCGGCGGCCCCGCTTGTCCAGTAGATTTGCACGGTGCGCGTAAACGTCAAGTGCATATGGGACGGAACGTGTAAGGATTTACGCTGCTTCTATCCCGCCGGGATGGGATCGCGATCCGCTAGCCCGGGTCTCCATAGCCGCCGCCGCCTGGTGTTTCGATCAGGAAGGCGTCGCCGCGCGCCAGCGATGCGCTGCCCGTGCTGCCGATGGTTTCTATCGTACCATCGGCGCGCTCGACCCGGGCCGTACCTGGCAGGGCGTCTCCGCCACCGAAGAGGCCAAAGGGTGCTACACGCCTGCGGTTTGCCAGCAGGTTCGCCTCCACCGCTTTGCGGAACCGCAGACGGCGAACGACCCCGTCTCCGCCCTTGTGAAGGCCAGCGCCGCCCGAACCCCGTCGAATGGAAAATTCCTCCAGCACGACGGGAAAGCGCGTCTCCAGGATTTCGGGATCGGTCAGGCGGCTGTTGGTCATATGCGTTTGCACCGCGTCGGCGCCGTCAAAGTCGGCGCCTGCTCCCGATCCGCCCGCTATGGTTTCATAATATTGGTAGGAATCATTGCCGAAGGTGAAATTGTTCATCGTGCCCTGTGCCGCCGCCATCGCGCCCAGCGCGCCGAACAGCGCGTCGCAAATGACCTGGCTGGTTTCGACATTGCCGGCGACCACCGCGGCGGGAGGGCGCGGGTTCAGCATCGACCCCTCGGGAACGTGAATTTCGACCGGCCGCAGGCAGCCGTCATTCATCGGTATATCCTCATCGAGCAGCGTCCGGACGACATACAGGACGGCGGCCCGAACGACCGCGTAGGGCGCGTTGAAATTTCCATCCAATTGGGGCGAGGTGCCGGTAAAGTCCACGCTTGCGCGGTCCCCCTCTATATCGACCCTCACTTCAACCGCGGCCCCCTGGTCGAGCTCGTAGCGCATATGGCCGCCGCTGATCCGGCCAAGCAGGCGGCGGACGGCCGCCTCTGCCTGGTCCTGCACATGTTCCATATAGGCGTCGACGACACCGCGCCCGTAATCGGCTGCGATGCGACGCAGCTGTTCGGCGCCGCGCGCGCAGGCGGCAATCTGCGCCTTCAGGTCGGCAATGTTCTGATCGGGGTTTCGTGCCGGATGAGGGCCGGAGCCGAGCAGTGCGCGGACCTCGCCATCCTGAAACGCGCCATTGGTCACGATGCGTACATTGTCGAACAATATGCCCTCTTCCGCGATCGTGCGGCTGCCCGGCGGCATCGACCCGGGGGCGATACCGCCAATGTCCGCATGATGACCACGCGCGGCCACCCAATAGGCGGGGGCGTCATCTTCCGGACGCAGGAAAACCGGCATGATCACCGTAATGTCGGGCAGGTGCGTGCCGCCAGCATAAGGATCGTTCAGCGCATAGACGTCGCCGGGGCGAACGCCATTGCCGCTCCTTTCGCGGACCGCAGCCACGCTGGCGCCCATGGAACCCAGATGGACGGGCATGTGCGGCGCATTGGCGATCAAGGCGCCCTTTGCGTCGAACAATGCACAGCTGAAATCCAGCCGCTCGCGAATATTGACGCTGGAGGCAGAACGCTGCAGCGCCGCGCCCATCTCCTCGGCAATAGCCATGAACAGGCCATTGAATATCTCCAGGCGGACAGGGTCCGGCGAAGCCACTGCCTGCGTTTCGCCGCCGGATGAAGAATCGAGAGCGCGGGGGGCGTGTCTGTCGCTCTCGGCGATGTTGTCCGCCGATCCGGTGCGCTCAAGAATTAGATTGCCGAGCCGGTCGACCTGCGCCGTCCAACCGGGTTCCACCATGGTCGTCGATACGCTGTCGAAGATCAGCGAAGGACCGCAAACCGAAAACCCGCCCGCCAGGGTGCTTCGGTCGTAAAGCGGCATCGGCGCCCCTGCATAGTTTGTTTGTCCGATGGGTTCGCCGGAACTGTCCGGCAGATCTACTTTGTTCTCTCGCCCCGACCCGGTCGCGGCAATTGCATCCACGCGGATCATCTCGACGATCAGTGGCGCATCGCCGACAAAGCCGAATTGCGCGCGGTGAGCATCCTCGAATGCAGCGCGCATTTCGGTGGTCGATGCAAAGGCAAGTTCTATGGCGTGGTCGGTACCTTCGTAGCGCAAAAATACCCGCGTCTCGGTCCGCGGCTCGGTCTCTGTGCCGCGCGCCTCTCCCAATTCGTCGAGGGCGGCGGCGGCGAGCGTCTGCCGCGCATTCGTGATGGCGTCCTGATCCTCCAGCGGAATGCCCAGCGTCCTGCCGCGCGATGCCCGCCGGTCGGCCAGGCCCATGCCATAGGCGCTGAGCACGCCGGCATGCTGGTGGATCATGACGCGTTTCATGCCCAGCGCGTCGGCAACCAGACAGGCATGCTGTCCGCCTGCGCCACCGAAGCAGGCGAGGGTATAGCGCGTGACGTCGCGTCCGCGCCCGACGCTGATACGCTTGATCGCATTCGCCATATTGGAGACCGCAATGTCGATCAGGCCCCGTGCAGCATCCTCTGCCGCCATGCGCTGACCCGTCGCGGCCTCCATCTCGTCGAGGAGGCTGGTCATTCGACGCTCCGATGCGGCGCGGTCGAGCGGCTGATCGCCGGTTTCGCCGAACACATGCGGGAAGTGGTCCGGCTGTACCTTGCCCAGGATCAGATTGCAGTCGCTGATGGTCATGGGACCGCCCCGCCGATAGCAGGCCGGGCCGGGTACCGCCCCCGCGCTCTCAGGGCCGACCAGCAGGCGCACGCCATCGAAGCGGCAGACGGAACCGCCGCCCGCCGCCACTGTGTGGATCGCCATCATCGGTGCGCGAATGCGGGCGCCGGCCACTTGGGTTTCGTGGCTTAGCTCATATTCGCCGGCATAATGCGACACGTCCGTCGACGTGCCGCCCATGTCGAAGCCGATTATCTGATCGAAACCCGCAGCTTCGGCCGTCTTTGCCATGCCGACGATGCCGCCTGCAGGGCCGGACAGGATCGCATCCTTGCCGCGAAACCGGCCGGGCTCGGACAGACCGCCATTGGATTGCATGAAAAGAACGTCCGCATCCTCGCCCAGACTGGCGGTCAGGCGGGCGATGTAACGGTCGAGGACGGGGGACAGATATGCATCCACAACCGTCGTGTCGCCGCGTCCGATCAGCTTGATCAGTGCGCCGACCTCGTGGCTGACCGAAACCTGGGTAAAGCCCACTTCCCGCGCCAGCTCCGCCAGCCTTGCCTCATGTGCGGGATGGGCATGGCCATGCATGGTGACAATGGCCGCAGCGCGCAGGCCGCGTTTTCGGGCGGCGGCGAGGCCTACACGGGCATGATCCTCGTCGAGCGGCAAAAGAACTTCGCCGTCGCCGGTGATCCGTTCCTGCACCTCCAGTACGTCGGCATAGACGGGTGCGGGCTTGACGATGTGACGCGCAAAGAGCTCGGGGCGCGCCTGATATCCGATCGCCAGTGCGTCGCCAAAGCCCTGTGTGATGACGAGCAAAACAGGCTCGCCCTTGCGTTCCAGCAGGGCGTTGGTGGCAACCGTCGTTCCCATACGAAGATCGAGCGGCGGCAGCGCATCGCCCTTCGCCGTGCCGGTCAGTTGCCGCATGCCCTCAACCGCCGCATCGTCATATGCTTCGGGATTATCGGACAGCAGCTTTGCCGTCGTCACGCGGCCATCCGGCCCCAGCGCAACGATATCGGTAAAGGTGCCGCCCCGGTCGATCCGGAATTGCCATTCGCGTGCTGCCAGCGCCATGATCCAACTATCGCCGCTGATGCCCGTGGGCACAAGGGGAAGGGTAGCCCCTCCGCGCAGAGGCAGCGGGCATTATGTCCAGCAGGTCACGGCCGCAGGTCTTGCATTCGGCTTCTGACGCCCCGATGAGAGCGGACGCTGATGTACAGGCATAGCTGCGAAATTTGGCGCACATCAATATATATCCTGCATATGGTGTCGCGGATTGCCGCCACTGTGCCTGGCGGATGAAAGAGGACTGAGAATTACATGGGTTTCAAATGCGGTATCGTCGGCCTGCCCAATGTCGGCAAGTCCACTCTGTTCAACGCCTTAACGGAAACGCAGGCTGCGCAGGCGGCGAACTTTCCGTTTTGCACGATCGAACCCAATGTCGGACAGGTGGGCGTTCCCGACCCCCGGCTGGACAAGCTGGCCGAGATCGCGAAATCGGCAAAGATCATCCCGACCCAGCTGGCCTTTGTCGACATTGCCGGGCTGGTGAAAGGCGCGTCCTCGGGCGAAGGGCTCGGCAATCAATTCCTCGCGAACATTCGCGAGGTCGACGCCATCGTTCATGTGCTGCGATGCTTCGAGGATGACGACATCACCCATGTCGATGGCCGCGTCGATCCTGTGGCGGACGCCGAAGTCGTTGAAACCGAACTGATGCTGGCCGACGTTGAAAGTCTAGAACGCCGCGTTCCCGCTGCCGAGAAGAAGGCGGCGCAGGGAGACAAGGAAGCTAAGATTCAAGCCAGCGTTCTGGGGCAGGCGCTGAAATTGCTGCTGGATGGAAAGCCCGCCCGTCTGACCGAACCGAAGGATATCGAGGAGGCGCGGGTATTAAAGCAGGCGCAGCTGCTGACAGCCAAGCCCGTGCTCTACGTCTGCAATGTCGGTGAGGAGGAAGCGGCGACGGGCAATGCATATTCCGAAGCGGTCGCGAAAAAGGCGGAAGCGGAAGGCGCGCTGAGCGTCGTGATATCCGCCGCGATCGAAGCGGAAATCAGCCAGATGGACCCAGCCGATCGCGCCGATTTCCTGTCCGATCTCGGCCTCTCCGAAACCGGCCTCTCCCGCATCATCCGCGCCGGATACAGCCTGTTGGACTTGATCACCTTCTTCACCGTGGGGCCAAAGGAGGCGCGGGCCTGGACGACGCCGAAGGGCGCCACTGCGCCGAATGCAGCGGGTGAGATCCACACCGACTTCGAGAAGGGCTTCATCCGCGCCGAAACCACCGCCTATGACGATTTCGTCGCTTGCGGCGGAGAAACGGGTGCGAAAGAGGCCGGCAAACTGCGCCTGGAGGGCAAGGAATATCTGGTCCGCGACGGCGACGTCATGCATTTCCGCTTTAATGTGTGAGGCAGAACGCGCGGTGACGGTCGCCCTTTTTCCAGCGCAGGAATCCTAATCATGAAATATCTAGAAGACCTGATCGTCGGTACGAAGGCGCAGTTTGGTCGCTATGAGGTCACGCGCGAAGAGGTGCTGGATTTTGCGCGCAAGTATGACCCCCAGGCGTTTCACTTGGATGACGAAGCAGCGGCCAAGACGCATTTCGGTCGGTTGAGCGCATCGGGATGGCACACTTGCGCGATGACCATGGCGATGATCGTGGAGGATCAGAAAGGCGACAGGCGAGCCGGGTTGGGTTCACCCGGGATCGACGAACTGCGCTGGCTGAAACCGGTCTTTCCCGGCGACATATTGCGTGTGGAAACCGAAGTGACCGATGTGCGGCCCAGCCGGTCGCGACCGGAACTGGGTTCCGTGCATTCGCTGGTTACCGTCTTCAATCAAAAGGATCAGGCGGTTATGACCATGAAATCCATCGTCCTGGTGGCGACGCGGCCAACGACGAACCCGCAAATGGAGGCGTAGCGGGCAGGAGGCGTTTACGCCCCCGCCGCCGTCAGTGCCTGGTCGAGGTCGGCGATGATGTCGTCACTATGTTCGAGGCCAATGGACAGGCGGACATAGCCGGCCGATACGCCCGTCAGTTCCAGATCCTTTAACGACAGCTGAGAGTGGGTGGTCGATGCGGGATGAATGGCCAGGCTGCGGGCGTCGCCGATATTGGCGACATGGTAGAACAGCTGCAGCGCGTCGATGAAGGCGCGACCTGCCGCCTCTCCCCCCGCCAGTTCAAAGCCGACCAAGGCACCCAGACCGCCGGTCATATATTTCTGCGCGCGGTCCTTCTGCACCCCCGTCGCAAGCGACGGATGGATCGTTCGGGTCACCCCGCTGCGCTCGTTCAGGAAGGCGGCGACCTTCAGCGCATTGTCGCAGTGGCGCGGCATGCGGAGCGGCAGCGTCTCAACACCTTGGATTAACTGAAATGCACTGAGCGGCGACAGCGCGGCGCCCAGATCGCGAAGCAGCACCGTGCGCAGGCGCAGGGCATAAGCGACCGGCCCATGGGCCTTTGCCGCCTCTGCCCAGACAACGCCGTGATAGCTGGGGTCGGGACGGTTCAGCATGGGCTGTCGCTCGGCATGTGCCGCCCAGTCCAAATTACCGCCGTCGATGACCATGCCGCCGATGCTGGTTCCGTGACCGCCAATATATTTCGTCGTCGAATAGACGATGATGGCCGCGCCGTGATCGAACGGCCGGCAGAGGAGGGGAGCGGCCGTATTGTCCATGATCAGCGGAATGCCGAGCGGTCGGCCGGCCGCGGCGATCTCGCCTATGGGGCAGACGGCCAGTTTCGGATTGGGCAGGGTTTCGGCGTAAAAGGCGCGTGTTTTGTCATCCGCAGCACGGGCGAAGGCGTCCGGGTCGGCGGGGTCGACGAAACGTACCTCTATTCCCATGTCCGGCAGGGTGTTGGTGAACAGATTATAGGTGCCGCCATAAAGGTCGGTGCCGCTGACGATATTGTCCCCGGCGCGGGCGAGCGTTTGGATCGCATAGGCGGACGCGGCCTGACCGGACGCAACCGCGACGGCGGCCGCGCCGCCCTCCAGCGCTGTCACACGCTGTTCCAATATGTCGGTCGTGGGATTGCCGATCCGCGTGTAGATATTGCCCATTTCCGACAGAGCGAACAGGTTCGCGGCATGTTCGGTGTCGCGAAACTGATAGGAGGTCGTTTGATAGATAGGCGGGGCGACGGCCCCCGTTGTGGGGTCTGCGCGCCAGCCGGCGTGAAGCGCCAGGGTTTCAGGATGCAGCGTGCGTTCGGCCATGGGACCACCCCTTTTTTGGTAAAAGATCTTGCCTATCCTGCCATGTGGTCTTGAGAAAGCAAATGGCCGGGGCGGGAGCTATTCGCCCTCAAATTCGATCAGGGCGTGAACGTCGAGGCCGCTGTCGCGAAGCCGGGCCGCACCGCCCAGATCCGGCAGATCGATCAGGAAGACGGCACCGGCGCATTCGCCACCCGCGCTTTCGATCAGTTTTGTCGCCGCGATGGCGGTGCCGCCAGTGGCGATCAGATCATCGACGATAAGAACGCGGGCATCTTTCGGTACCGAATTCTGGTGCATTTCCAGCCGGTCGGCACCATATTCCAGCGCATAATCGGCGCCCATGGCGGGACCGGGAAGCTTGCCCGACTTGCGGATCATCAGAACGCCTGCATCCAGCCGGGCAGCCATTGCGCCCGCGAAGAGGAAGCCGCGCGCCTCTATACCGGCGACCAGATCAATGTCGCGGGGCGCAAGCGATACCATGCGTTCGACGGCATCGCCGAAACCGGCCGGGTCGGTCAGCAGGGTCGAGATGTCGCGAAAGCGAATGCCGCGGCGCGGATAATCGGGAATCGTCCGAATCAACGATTTCAGATCGATCGTCACGAGAGGACACGTCCGGCAATCGTTTGCAGCGCACGGACTGTCATGTCCGGCCATGCCGCGCGGGGGGTGATGATGGCGTGGTCGAGTGCCCTGTCGCAGCCATGCGAACACGGTTGGCGGTCGCCATGATCGAGACGGGCAAGGGCGGTAACGATGTTGCGTGCATATTCCACATTGGCATGCATCACAGAAAGGATGTCTGCCGTATGCGCGCCGCCCTCGTCGTCCCGCCAGCTGTCATAGTCGGTGACCATGGCCATGACGGCGTAACAAAGCTCCGCCTCCCGCGCGAGGGCGGCTTCGGGCATGGCTGTCATCCCGATCACATCCAGGCCACCGGCGCGATAAAGGCGCGACTCCGCCCGCGTTGAAAATTGCGGCCCCTCCATGCAGAGATAAGTGCCATTTTGTGTGACGTTGATTTCGGCCTGGGCGGCAGCATCGCCGACAATGCCGCGGAGACGCCCGCAAATAGGATCGGAGAGGCCGACGTGCGCGGCGATCCCCTCTCCGAAGAAGGTGCGCGCCCGCGCTCGCGTGCGGTCGACGATTTGATCGATCATCACGAAACTGCCGGGCGGCAACTCTTCCCGGAAGGAACCGCATGCCGCTACTGACAGGACATCGGTGCAGCCGGCGAGCTTCAGCGCGGCGACGTTTGCCCGATAATTGATTTCATGTGGAAGAAGGCGATGGCCGCGGCCATGCCGGGGCAGGAAGACCATGCGTCGCTCGCCGATACGGCCGAAGAGCAAATCGTCGGAAGGATTGCCCCAAGGGGTCGTGACTGGCCGCCACTCGCGATCTTCCAACGCGTCCAGATCGTAAAGTCCGCTGCCGCCAATGATGCCCAGAACGGTCACGTCAAATATCTGACCCGGGCGAGCGGCAATCCATAAGTCTGCGTGGTTTGCAATGCGGTCTAGCGCGACCGGTTATGGATTGCCGCCCGAAAGGGAGTGACGGCCAAAAGGGCGCTGAAGCCCTCAGTGCTTCACGTCCGCCCACACGCGGCGATATGCGACGTAGGCGAAGGCCGTGAAGATGATCAGGAAGACGATGGTACCGATACCGGCGGCCTTGCGGGCCTCCATCTTCGGTTCCGCCGCCCAGGTCAGGAACGCGGTCACGTCCTGACCCATCTGGTCGACCGTTGCCGGCGTACCATCGGCATAGGTGATGAGGCCATCGGAAAGCTGCGGCGGCATGGCGATCCACAGGCTGTGGAAATGCGGGTTGTAGTGCAGCCCTTCTGAAACCTGGTCCTCAGGGAAGTTGGCAGGGACAGGCTCATAGCCGGTAATCAGCGAGTAAAGATAGTCGGACCCGTGGGGCCGTGCCTTTGTCAGCAGCGACATGTCGGGCGGCAGCGCGTTGTTATTGGCGGCGCGTGCAGCGATCTCGTTCGGATAGACGAGCGGGATCGTATCGGCAGGCGTGGCCTTACGCGTGGTCGTCTCGCCAGTGTCGGGGTTGATGTCCGGAACTTCGTTAATCCAGTCGGCAGCGATCTGCTTCACCTCGGCTTCGTTGAAGCCGATATCCTGAAGGCTGCGGAAAGCGACGCGCTTCAGGCTGTGACAGCTGGAGCAGACTTCCTTGTAGACCTGGAAACCGCGCTGCAACTGGCGATCGTCGAAGCCGCCGAAGACGCCAAGTCCCATCGGCCCTTCCCAGGACCAATGAACGTCCTTGTTGGAGGCGTGGAATTCTTCACGGACCAGATCGGCCTCGCTGGTTTCCGCACCTGCAGAGTCGATGAGGCCCGTGACGGCCGCAAGCGCCAGTACGAAGATGAATACCAGCCCGATGGCGTAGGAGATGAAACGAAACATGTATGCGTCCTATTCAGCGGGCTGAGCTTCGGGAGCGACGGGGGCGGGACCGGAGTCTGGCTGCCCTGCGGGCGCGCCGGTCGATTCCTTGCCCTTAAGAACCGCTTCGGAAATCGATGCGGGCAGCGGCAGGGGCGTCTCCGTCCGCGAAACGAGCGGCAGGATGATCAGGAAGTGCGCGAAATAGTACATCGACGCGATCTGCGAGATGATGATGTACGGCTGTTCCGCGACTGCACCGCCACACCATGACAGCACGATAATGTCCGCGGCCAGCACCCATGTCCACATGCGCGCCTTCGGGCGGTAGCGCATCGACTTGACCGGCGACGAGTCGAGCCATGGCAGGAAGAAGAGCAGCACGATGGCTGCACCCATGGCGATCACGCCCCACAGCTTGGCAGGCAGGATGAAGTCGAACGTAAAGGCGCGCAGGATCGCGTAGAATGGCCAGAAATACCATTCGGGAACGATGTGCTCCGGCGTCGCGAGGGCGTTCGCCTCGATATAATTATCCGGGTGCCCAAGGAAGTTCGGCATGAAGAACAGGAAGATCGAGAAGGCGATCAGGTAGACGCCGACGCCGAACAGGTCCTTTGCCGTGAAATAGGGGTGGAATGGGATGGTGTCCGCAGGCCCCTTCACTTCCACGCCTGTGGGGTTGTTCGACCCGGGAATGTGCAGCGACCAGATCTTCAGGATCACCACGCCGGCGATCACGAAGGGTAGCAGGAAGTGCAGGCTGAAGAAGCGGTTCAGGGTCGCATTGTCCACTGCAAAGCCGCCGAGGAGGAAGGTCACCAGCGTGTCGCCGACGATCGGGATCGCGGAGAACAGGTTGGTGATAACGGTCGCACCCCAGAAGCTCATCTGACCCCAGGGCAGAACGTATCCCATGAACGCCGTTGCCATCATCAGCAGGAAGATGACCACGCCAAGCATCCAGACCATCTCACGAGGGGCCTTGTAAGAGCCGTAATAGAGACCGCGCCACATGTGCAGATAAACGACGATGAAGAAGAAGCTGGCGCCGTTGGCGTGCATGTAGCGCATCAGCCAACCGTAATTGACGTTCCGCATGATGTGCTCAACGGAGGAGAACGCCACCTCGGTATTGGCCGCGTAATGCATGGCCAGAACGATACCGGTGACGATCTGTATCAGCAGCGCGAGGCCGGACAGAACGCCAAAATTATAGAAATAATTGATGTTCTTCGGCACTTCATAGCCGCCGCCGACCGATCCATAGACCAGACGAGGGAGCGGCAGACGTGCGTCCATCCATTTGCCGAAATCGCTCTTCGGCTCGTAGGGTTTGCTCCAGCCAAAGGACATCAGCCGATCCTCACATTGGTGTCGGACAGGAATTCATATTCCGGGATGACAAGGTTTTTTGGCGCCGGACCCTTCCGGATGCGCCCCGCGTCATCATAATGCGAACCATGGCAGGGGCAGAAGAAGCCGTCGAAATCGCCTTTCACCTCGCCAGCGGCTACACCAGCAGGAATGCAGCCGAGATGGGTGCAGACGCCGATCTGGATTAGATACTGGCGATGCCCTTCCTGAGTGCGTTCGTCGTATGTTTGCGGATCACGCAGCGACGAAACGTCCACCGCCTGCGCCTCCGCGATCTTTGCGGGCGGGAGGTGCTGGATGAAGACGGGCTTCCCGCGCCATGACACCTTGATCCCTTGTCCCTCGGCCAGCTGAGCAAGATTGACCTCAATCGATGCGAGCGCCAGCACATCGGCACTGGGGTTCATCTGATCGACGAACGGCCATATGGCGGCAACCGCGCCGACGCCTGCAAAGGCGCCGGTGGCGACATAGATGAAATCGCGACGACGGACACCATCTGGAGAATGACCGACGGCTTCGCCGACAGTGTGATCCCCGGCGTCAGGAGCTGTTGCCATGAAGAAGTCCCTGTACTCTTAGGTTGCGGGAGCGCGCGGGTTCTCGCTGCCAGCCCCCATCTGAAATGCTGCCGCGCCTGATAGCCGCGCAGAGGGCAAAAGTGCAACGGGCAATTTGCCGCGAGACCTACCTCATGTTCCGCGAGTTGTTCGACCTTCACTGGCACCGGGCGGAAATTTCGCATAGAGGCGCGCGGAATATGACCGCGCCCGCCGACCGAAAAACCCTTGCCCGCAACTGGTTCACCAGCTTGCGCGACCGAATCTGCGCGGAATTCGAGGTGCTGGAAGACGAGGCGACGCACCTGTCCGGTTCGCCGGGGCGGTTCGTGCGAAAGTCGTGGGAAAGAGAGGATCCGTCCGGTGAACCCGGCGGCGGCGGCGTAATGTCCAGGATGAAGGGGCGCCTGTTCGAGAAAGTGGGCGTCAACATCTCTACCGTGGAGGGAACCTTCGAACCGGAATTCGCTAAGACGATTCCGGGTGCGGACGACGATCCTCGTTTCTTTGCGACGGGGATTAGTCTGGTGGCGCATATGGTGAGTCCGCACGTTCCAGCGGTCCACATGAATACACGTTATCTGGTGACGACACGCGACTGGTTCGGCGGCGGCGGCGACCTGAATCCGCCCTTGCCGCGCGCGGAGGATACCGAGGACTGGCACCGCGACTGGCAAGACTGCTGCGCACGGCACGAGGTGGCGGACGGGCCCGGCTACCAAAAGTGGTGCGACGAATATTTCTACGTTCCGCATCGCAAGCGCGCCCGCGGTGTCGGCGGTATATTCTACGACCGGCTTTCCAGCGCGGAGGACATCGGCGGCTGGGATGCCGATTTCGCCTTTACCAAGGACGTGGGCGAAACATTCCTGTCCGCTTATCCGAAGCTCGTCCGGCGCCGCATGCACGAGTCATGGACGAAGGAGGATCGGCAGGCGCAACTGCGTTATCGCGGCCTCTATACCGAATTCAATCTGGTGCATGATCGCGGTACCCTGTTCGGGCTGAAGACCGGCGGTAATATCGAAGCGATATTGATGAGCCTTCCTCCGCTGGCGTCATGGGAATGACGCCTGCCGGCGCGAACGGCGACGGTCCTCTGCGCCTCGACATCGACCTGCAGGCACTGACGGCAAACTGGACCTGGTTTCGCGACCATTCGCATGGCGCAGTCACGGGCGCCGCCGTCAAGGCGAACGGCTATGGACTTGGCGCGGACGCGGTCGTCACGGCCCTGGCCGGTGCCGGATGCCGGGAATTTTTCGTCACCACGATTGAAGAGGCGGCGCGGCTATTGCCGCTGGCAGACGGTTGCACCGTTTATGCGCTTCATGGGCTGCGGCCAGGCGAGAAGCCGATAACCGGTATCGTCCCCGTCCTGAACAGTCAGGAGCAGATTGCCCGCTGGCGCGAAGCGGCGCCCGGCAGGAAATGCGACGTCATGGTCGACACCGGAATGAACCGTCTGGGTATTGGCTGGCGTGAATTCGAGACGGGAATGCTGGACGGGTTGAACCTCGGTACTCTGCATTCCCATCTCGCCAGCGCGGACGAGCCGGACAACCCGCTGAACGATATTCAGCAGCGCCGCTTTCAGGAGATCGTCGCGAGCGTCAGACCGCCGCGTGCGGCGCTTGCCGGTTCGGCGGGTATATGCCGGGGGCCGGATTTCGCCTTCGGCATGACGCGGCCCGGCCTTGGTATCTATGGCGGTGTCCCGCATCCAATGGCGGCGGGATGCCTGCAGCAGGTCGTTCGTCCCCAGGCGGAAGTACTCATTGTCCGGCACGTGGCAGTAGGCGATATCGTTGGCTATAACGGTATGTGGCGCGCTGAGGTGGGTACGAGGGTTGCGGTGCTGAACATCGGCTATGCCGACGGCTATCGGCGCGGCTTTTCCAATGAAGGTCAAGTCCTCGTCGGCGGAGAGCGGCGACCTGTCATCGGACGGATTTCGATGGACCTAACGACAGTCGATATTGGCAACGCTCCCGTCGACGAGGGTGACTGGGTCGAAGTGGAATATGACCTGCCGGCGGCCTCGGCCGTTTCGGGGCAGAGCCAATATGAGTTGCTTACTGGCCTCGGCCACCGCTATCAGCGGCGGTATATATGATGGAAACGCTTATTCAGGTCTTTTCTCGTCCGGGCGCGGCCATTATTGCCCTGTTCGCCTCTATCGGACGTGCGTCCATTTTCGCCGCACGCGCCATCTGGTCCGCGATGAGGCCGCCTTATTATCCTATCCGGCTGATCGAGCAGTTGATTTCGCTCGGCTATTTCAGCCTTCCGGTGGTCGGCCTGACGGCCCTTTTTACGGGCGCGGCGCTGGCCCAGCAAATCTATGTCGGCGGTAGCCGCTTCAACGCGGAAAGCACGGTTCCTGCAGTGACGGTGATCGCCATGGTTCGCGAACTGGCCCCGGTTCTGGGCGGGCTGATGGTGGCGGGCCGGGTATCCTCCGCCATGGCGGCAGAGCTGGGGACCATGCGCGTGACCGAACAGATCGACGCGCTGAAGACCCTGCGTACCGACCCCTTTCAATTCCTGATCGCACCGCGCCTGTTCGCCGGTACCATCGTCATGCCGCTGCTCGTGTTGGTTGCCAATGCCATCGGTGTGCTGGGCGGGTATATCCTCGCGGTTTATCGACTGGGCTTCAACGGGGCGAATTATCTGGAAACCACGCGCGCCTATCTGGAATGGGACGATATTGTCTCCTCCATGGTGAAGGCGGGCGTATTCGGATTCCTGCTGGCGCTGATGGGCTGTTATCACGGCTATCATACCGAAGGCGGCGCCGCCGGTGTCGGACGCGCGACGACCAACGGCGTCGTTTCCGCCTTCCTGATGATCCTGCTGGCGAACCTGATCATCACCGTGCTGGTATTCGGCTGATGGTGGAAGACGGGCAACAACGGCGCAAGGGCGCATCCATTGAGATCGCCGGCCTGCGAAAAAGCTTTGGCGACAAGATCGTTCTGGATGGCGTTAATCTGGGCGCCACGCCGGGCGAATCGCTGGTTATCATCGGCGGGTCGGGTACCGGCAAGTCGGTTCTGCTGAAGTGTATTCTGGGCCTGATGCCGCCCGACACAGGTACGATCCTGATCGACGACGTGGATATGACCAACGCGCCCCGCAGCGAGCGTGAGGAAGTGCGCGATCGCTGTGGAATGCTGTTCCAGGGCGGCGCACTGTTCGATTCAATGAACGTGTGGCGCAACATCACCTTTGCCCTGACACGCGGCCGCCAAAGAAAATCGAAGGAGATGCGCCGCATCGCCGTTGCAATGCTGGAAAAGGTGGGCCTGGAAGAAAGGGTCGCCGACCTGCGCCCGGCGGAAATTTCCGGCGGCATGCAAAAGCGTGTGGCGCTGGCGCGGGCGATCGCGGCGAACCCGGACCTGATCTTCTTTGACGAGCCGACGACGGGCCTGGACCCAATCCGTGCGAATACGATCAATCATCTGATTCGCAATCTGACCACGGGCATCGGCGCCACTGCCCTGACCATCACGCACGACATGGAAAGCGCGAAGATCATCGCCGACCGAGTCGCCATGCTGCACGAGGGGCGGATAATCTGGTCTGGCCCGGTGGACCAGCTGGAAAATAGTGGCAATCCGCTGGTCGACCAGTTTGTACACGGGCGGGCAAAATAGCGCCCCGCGCATGATGGCCCGCGCCCTCGGCCCTCGGGCGTGCATTGGCGGCGTGTGCACCACGCCCTATATCGATCGATAATGTCAGAGCAGCTATACAATACCCGCATCCTGCGCCTGGCCGCTGCCATCCCGCTGGACGAGCGGCTCGAGACGCCGCAGGCCTCAGTTCGAAAGGTTTCGCCCATCTGCGGCAGCCGTGTCACCGCCGATGTTACCCTGGACGCGGCGGGACAAGTCAGCCAATTTGGCCAGGAAGTTCGCGCCTGCGCGCTGGGGCAAGCATCGGCTTCATTGCTGGGAAGCCGGGTGATGGGGCTGAACGCTGCCGAACTGCGCGCTGCGGCCGATGCGCTACGAGGATTTCTGGCAGAGGGGACACCCCTGCCGCACCCCCTTACGGAGCTTGAGATATTTGGCCCTGCGCAGCCTCACAAGGCTCGCCATCCCTCCATCCTGCTGGCGTGGGAGGCTGCCGCGGAAGCGGCGGCAGCGGCGCAGGCGGAATCAGAACTGTCGGCGCCGGTCGCATGATAGGGCGCGTACTGATCTTCATCGCAGCCCTTTATGGGCTGACCGGTGTCGCGATGGCGGCGGCGGCGGCGCATATGGGCTTCCCGCCGACGGTGGGAACGGCGACCGTCATGCAATTCATCCACGCTCTGGCATCTCTTGCGGCTCTCGCCCTGTTGAGGGGGCGGGCGTCCATCCTTACCGCGATCGTCTTTCAGACCGGAACGCTGTTGTTTGCAGGCGCTCTTTACAGCAGCGCTCTGTTGGCGGTGTCCCTGGGGCCGGTGGCGCCCACGGGCGGCGTCATTCTGATGGTGGGATGGGCACTGTTGGGATGGTTCGGCCTTACTCGGGCGGCAATGCCACCTTTACGGTGAAGGTGCCGCCATTCGGCGAATCATCGTAACGCGCATCGGAGACGGTGACATTCGTGCCCATCGGGGTTTCCTCAATTCGGGCATAGGGCGTCCGGGCCCAGAAAAGAAAATCGCGCAGCGGCTTCGACACGGCCATCGCCCGTGCCACGGCCGGATCGTCCATATTGTCGGCAAAAGGAGCTTCGCCAAGCCGCAGGTCGAGCCCCGGCGTGAATCGCGCCACGCCTTCGCCGATATTTCCGCTCGCACGGTAGATCATGTCGCGCCGGAACGGATTAACTGGCGGCGGGCTGGCGATCACCGTTTTGGGCGTTCCATAACCGGCAGCTATCACGGCCGCGCGGGTGCGGTTTTCCGCGACCGCCGTGCCAGCGCCCATGGCCCCGATATAAAGCACGACCGCGCCCAGGGCGGCGCGCGCAGGGATGCGGGGAGCGTCCTTTCCTGCCCGCCGACGTCGTTGCGACAGGAATGTGCCGATCGCCAGCACGCTCCACAGCCAGACGTCGATAATGAAAAGCGTATCGCCATAGAACCATTCGTCGCTGAACGGTGCCAGGCAGCGGATCCCGTAGACGTTCAGCCAGTCCAGGAACGGATGGGTCAGGATACCTATGTAAGCGAGCAGCAGCAGCCAGCCGGGTCGGACCGGCAGTCGGGAAGCCGGACGCTTTCCGCGCCGGTCCTGCCAGCGGTCGAACCACACCATCAGGGCGGTCAGGACAAGCGGCAGAACCACCAAGCCGAGGGGACCGTGCGTGACACCCCGGCGGTAGGCGAGGTTCTCTCCGAATGCGAGCACGATGATATCGACATCCGGTAGGTTTGCCGCAATCATCAGGGTGGCGAGACCCAAGCCCGTCTTTTCCTTCAATCCCGCCTCGGCGAGAGCCGCGCCCGCGAGGGTGTGGGCCAGATTGTCCATAGCCGGAGATCGATCCTTCCGTAGGTGCAGGCGAGACGACGATGCGGCATCTGGACCGCAAGGTAAAAACTCTTTTAAGGAAGCCCTATAAAGGGGGCGGGACCATGTGGCCAACGGCGGAAATCAGATGGTGGTGGCAGGCGGATGCCATGCCCGCGTTACGCGACTGGGTCCTGCGCGGCGTATCACCCATTCGGGAGTTTCGGACCGACCTTTACCTCGCCGACAGCCAGCAGACGGACATCGGCATAAAACGCCGGGCCGGCGGCGCGGTTGAGGTGAAGATGCTGTCGGGCTTGCCCGATATCTCTCTGCCGCCGGCAATGTCCGGCCAGGCGGAAACATGGGTGAAGGCGGAAAGCGTCGCCCTGCCGCTGAACGATGAAAACACGATCGCCGTCGGGAAAGAGCGCCTGAGCCGCGTTCTGGGCTTCGCCGATGGGGGCTGGCAGGAGGCGGGTGGACAGGATGAAGTCGAGGAGGGGCTGGCCATCGAATATACGATGGTAGAGGCGCAAGGGTCGAAATGGACGACGATCGCGTTCGAAGCCTTCGGGTCGGATGATCCAGTGCGTCTGTTGCAGGCGGGCATCACCCTGTTCGGAGCCTGGCCGAAGGAGGTGGCGGGCCCGCATCTGATCGGCGGATATCCCCTGTGGCTGAGCGAGCTGGCGCGCGGATCGCGCCGCTGATCGGCAAGCGCAGCCCGCACCTGCCGCTTTCGCCAGAGCATTTCGGCGGCGGCGCGCCTATGGTCGCGCCAAAGCTGAACGAATTGTGGAAGGGCCAATATGACCTATGAGAATATCATACTGGAACAGGCCGGCGGTATTGCGACGCTGACCATCAATCGGCCGGACAAGCTGAACGGCCTGAATCTGGCGACGCTGGCGGAAATGCTGCACGCGGTTCAGGCGGTACGCGACGACGAAGACGCACGTGTGCTGGTCCTGACGGGGGCGGGCAGGGGTTTTTCATCGGGTGCGGACCTGTCCTCCATCGGCGATGATATCAGCAGCGGCAAGGCGGACGCGGGTAAAATGCTGGAAACGCATTACAACCCGCTCCTTGAAAACATGATGGCGCTGAACGTGCCGGTCATTACCGCCGTCAACGGGCCAGCGGCGGGGGCGGGGTGCTCGCTCGCCCTGTTCGGTGATTTCGTGATCGCAGCGGATGACGCCTATTTCCTGCAGGCGTTCGCAAATATCGGTTTGGTGCCAGACATGGGATCCACTTGGTTGCTGCCCCGGGTGGTGGGACGGTCGCGCGCGCTGGAGATGATGATGCTGGGCGAAAAGATTCCGGCATCAAAAGCGCTGGAGTGGGGCATGATCTACAAGGTTGTGCCCGCTGCCGAGCTGATGGACGCCGCGGCGGCGCTGGCGCAACGTTTGGGGAACGGACCGACACAGGCCTATGCGATGATTCGCCAGGGCGTACGCGACTGCATGGAGCACAGCCTGTCCGATGCGCTGAAAACCGAGCGTCGCAATCAAATGCAGGCCAGTCGCACGAAGGACTTCATGGAAGGCGTCACGGCGTTTCTGGGTAAGAGAAAGCCGGAATTTACGGGACGTTAGGGCGGTAGGGCGGTAGGGCGGTAGGGCGCGCACGCCTGTTCTTCTGCCAGCCAAAACTCAAACTGCCTCCGCCTCCGCCTGCTGGCGGGCCCACATGTCGGCATAGAGACCCCGCCGCGAAAGCAGCGCATTGTGCGTGCCTCGTTCGACAATGCGGCCGGCCGACATGACGAGGATTTCGTCGGAATCGGTGATTGTCGAAAGTCGGTGCGCGATAACCAGGCTGGTGCGGCCCTTCTCGACTTCCCGAAGAGACGCCTGGATCGCCTGTTCGGTGCGGCTGTCGAGGGCGCTGGTCGCTTCATCCAGGATCAGGATGGGCGGATTCTTCAACATGGTACGGGCGAGGGCCACGCGTTGCTTCTCTCCGCCGGACAGTTTCAATCCGCGCTCTCCGACCAGGGTGTCGTAACCCTGCGGCAGCGACAGGATGAAGTCGTGGATCTGCGCAGCTTCGGCGGCGGCCTCGATTTCCGCGCGGGTGGCACCGGCGCGGCCGTAGGCGATATTATAGCCAATCGTGTCGTTGAACAGCACCGTGTCCTGCGGAACGATCCCAATCGCCGCGCGCAGACTGTCCTGGGTGACGTCCGCAATGTCCTGTCCATCGATGGAGACGCTGCCCGATTCGATTTCATAGAAGCGGTAGAGAATGCGGCTGAGCGTCGATTTCCCTGCCCCCGATTCGCCGACGATGGCGACGGTTCCGCCCGCCGGGACGGTAAAGGACAGACCATGCAGGATGGTGCGGTCTGCCTCGTAACGGAAGACGACGTCGCGGAAGGCGATTTCACCGCCCGCAACCTTCAGCGGCCGGGCGCGCGGGCGGTCCTCTATCTCCGCCTCCGTATCGATCAGCCGAAACATCTCCTCCATGTCGATCAGGCCCTGCTTGATGGAGCGATAGACCCAACCAAGGGCGTCGAGCGGCCGGAACAGCTGCATCAGCAGCGTGTTAACGAGGACGAGATCGCCGACCGTCATGCGGCCTTGGCGCCACCCCCAGACAGTGAACGCCATCGCGCCGGCCATGGTCAGGTTGGTGATCAGCGCCTGGCCCACATTCAGCAGCGCAAGGGAGTTTTCCGATTTGACGGCGCTGTCGCGATAGGTCGACACCGCACGATCGTAATTTTCTGCCTCAATTTTCTCGGCGTTGAAATATTTCACCGTTTCATAATTCAGCAGGCTGTCGACAGCGCGTTGCGCTGCGTGATTGTCATGGTCGACCATCTGCCGGCGCAGGGCCTGCCGCCATTCCGTCACCTTCTGTGTGAAAATGATATAGGCGGCGACCGCGCCCAGCATCGCCGCCACTGCGGGCGGGCCCAGCTTTACCCAGAAGATGCCGCAAACCACCGCCAGCTCCAGCACCGTCGGCGCAATATTGAAGAGCAGGAAGTAAAGCATCGAATCGATGGATTTCGTCCCACGCTCGATAATCCGGGTCAGCGCGCCTGTGCGGCGATCCAGGTGAAACCGCAGGCTGAGCCGGTGCATGTGACGAAAGACGTCCATGGAAAATTCGGTAGCGGCGTTCTGCCCTACCTTTTCGAACACCGTATTGCGCATATTGTCGAAGAGGGTGCCGCCGAAGCGCGCGCCCGAATAGGCAACCACCATCGCAATCGCGACCCACAGGGCAGATTCCGCCGGTCCGCCATCCGCACTCATCGTGTCGACTGCCGCCTTATAGGCGAAGGGCATCAGCAGGATCACACCTTTCGATGCGAGGACAAGCGCCATTGCCGCAGCGATACGGATGCGGAGGTCCGGTCGTTCGGCAGGCCATAAATAAGGGAGGAAGCGGAGCAGGGTCCGCCGTTCTGATACCATGGATTATATATGGGAAGAATAAGCGCCATTTGCCACAATGGGCCGGTCCACCTCCCTCAAGTCGGGTTCAGAAGGGGAACAAAATGTCGCCACCAGGGTTAGACCATTCAGAAAGGTGGCAAGACGATGCAGGAATTCTTCGTTGCTATGGCAATCATGGGATGTGGCGATGCGGGCAGTGCATGCACTACCTTGAAAATCGTTGATGCCGACTTCAACAGTGTCGAAGCTTGTCATGAAGCGGCGCCCGGCGTTCTGCGTAATCTCATCGACCTCGATTACCCCACGATCAGCATCGACTGCGACGGTCGCCAGAAATTGGCCGCGCGCGCCGAAAAGGAAAAAGAGCGCGTCGGGTAACCTGTGTGGCCTGAGCCCGGGTGGCTTGGGACAAATTCCTGCGTGAATCGCGCCCCGTTTCGTGTATCGCGATCGACATGATCCGCATTCTTCTTTTTCTCGCCCTGTTGTCGCAGCCTGCGTTCGCAAAAGAGCTTCCGCTCTCCGACGGCCCAGTCGAGGTGGCTGTGCGGAACCTTGCCCCGGGTGATTTCCTGTGGAGTGAGAAGGTGTCGCCGGAGGGGCCGGTAACCGCCCTCATCAGCCTGCCATTGCAGCGGGTCTACGTGTACCGAAACGGTGTCATCATAGGCATTTCAAGCGTTTCCACCGGAAAACCGGGACATGAAACCCCCACAGGCGTCTTCACAATCTTGCAAAAGGCCCGGGATCACAAATCCAACCTGTATAATGACGCACCCATGCCATTCATGCAGCGGCTGACCTGGGATGGCATTGCCCTGCATGCAGGTAATTTGCCGGGCCATCCGGCCTCTCATGGGTGTATCCGCCTGCCAGATGCGTTTGCCGAAAAGCTGTTCGCCGTCACCAGCCTCGGCATAACCGTTATCGTTGCGGACAGTGCCGATGTTCCGCGCCTCGCCGCGAGCAAGGGCGAAGGGTCGGCAATGTCCGGCGAAACGGACATTGCCGGGGATGCCCTTTGGAGACCTTGGCTACAGGAAAAGGGGCCGATTTCGATCTTGGTCAGCGCCGCCGATCATCAGCTTCGCGTGGTGAGAAATGCCGTAGAGATCGCCCGCGCGCCGGTGCGTCTGGAGCGGGCGGTTGAACTGACTGAAGTTTATAGCCTGCAGCGGGCCAATGCGGACCGGGACGAATTCCAATGGGTGAGGGTCCCAATCGCGGCGGAGGATTCAGGTGGGCAGGTGGCTCCGGAAGAGCGCGCTAAATTGGTGCTGAACGAGGATTTTCGGCAGAAACTGGCGAGCATCCTGACCCCCGGAACGACGGTCGTGGTGACGCCGGACAGCCTGTCATCCGCCTCATATGACAAGACCATTCAGGTGCTTGCGCCGGAAGATTGAGTCGCGCCTCAGTCGAACAGGCTGGAAACGGAGCTTTCGTCCGCGATACGCCGGATCGCCTCCCCCAGAAGCGGGGCGATGGTCAGCTTGCGCAGGCCATGATCCTCCGCATTGTCGGGCAAGGTGATCGAATCGGTGATCACCAGTTCTTCCAGCACCGAATTTTCAACGCGAGCGACGGCACCGCCCGAAAGCACGCCATGGGTGCAATAAGCGAGCGCCTTTGACGCGCCAGCCTCCGTCAGGGCGGCGGCGGCATTGCACAAAGTACCCGCTGAATCGACGATATCGTCGATCAGAATGCAGAATCGACCATCGACATCGCCGATGATGTTCATCACTTCGGATTCGCCTGCACGTTCGCGACGCTTGTCAACGATGGCGAGCGGTGCGTTGTCGAGGCGCTTTGCCAGCGCGCGTGCACGCACCACACCGCCGACATCGGGGCTGACGATGGTCAGATTGCCAATGTCGAAGCGGGCCTTGATATCTTCGGCCATTACCGGTGCGGCATAAAGATTGTCGGTGGGAATATTGAAGAAGCCCTGGATCTGCCCCGCGTGCAGATCGACCGACAGCACGCGATGTGCACCCGCCGTAGTGATCAGGTCGGCGACCAGCTTGGCCGATATGGGTGTACGCGGGCCCGGCTTCCGGTCTTGCCGCGCATAGCCGTAATAGGGGACCACTGCCGTAATCCGCTTGGCCGACGCACGCTTCAGTGCGTCGATCATGATCAGCAGTTCCATCAGATTGTCATTTGCGGGCGCCGGAGTCGACTGCACGACGAACACGTCCTCGCCACGGACGTTTTCGTGAATTTCCACAAATACTTCCTCGTCGGCGAACCGGCGAACGCTGGCGTCGGTCAGCGATACTTCGAGGTAGGAGCAGATATCCTTGGCCAACGGCAGATTGGCGTTGCCGGTCATGATCTTCATCGGCGTGGCGGTTCCCTGTTCTTGGGGGCGGCGATTCGGCCCCGTCCGTCGTCCGACCGCCTAACCCCCCGCGGCAGTCCCGGCAACGGAGGAGGTGACGAATTTATGTCAGGGGCAGGCCAATCACGCTTATCTGCCGACCATAATCCGGCTCTGCCCGGTGCGTCGAGCGGCGGTAGGAATAATAGCGGCTTTCCTGTGCATAGGTATCCTCGCCCAGCAGGATCACGCGCGTCAGTCCCGCCGCGGCCAGACGAGCGCCATTGAATGCCTCAAGGTCGAATTGGTGGTGTCCGGGGCGCCCGGCGGTGAAGAAACGCTCATGCGCAGGATCGTCGGCAAGGAAGCGCTGCAGGAAACCCTCGTCCACCTCATAGCTGGCGCGGGCGATGCAGGGGCCGACGGCGGCAATGATGCGATCGCGTTCGGCGCCGAGCGCCTCCATTGCTGCGACCGTCGTGCCGGCAATATTCGCCAGCGCGCCCTTCCACCCCGCATGGGCGGCACCGACAACGCCCGCCTGCACATCGGAAAAGAGAATGGGTGTGCAGTCGGCGTTCAATATCCCAAGCAAAAGGCCCGGCCTGCCCGTGACCATGGCATCAGCCTTCGGTCTGGGAGAATCGCAGATCGGCTCCGTCAATGTGACGACGTGGGTGCCGTGAACCTGGTTGAGACTGGACAGAGAGGCGCCGGGAACCAGCGTATCGGCCACGCGACGACGATTCTCTGCGATTGCCTGCTCGGGGTCGTCGGCGCCAAAGCCGCATTGCAGACTGGCCATGACCCCGGTCGATACGCCGCCCTCACGGCCGAAAAAGCCGTTCGGAACGCCAAGGGCTTCAACGCTGATATGCGGAACCGTCTCGGTCATCCGGCAATCTCCTCCGACAGAAAAGATCTGACATCCTCAAGGTCGACATCATGTGCGACGAACGCACGTCCAATGCCCCGCGCCAGGATCAGCGCCACTTTTCCGGAAACGGCCTTTTTATCCTGCCGCATGTGCGCGATCAGGCGGTCCGGATCGGCAGCGAAGTCGGGGATTCGCGTGGAAAGGCCATGTACCTGCAGATGCCTCTCGACTTTTCCGGCGTCCTCGGCGGGGCATAGTCCGCGACGGGCGGAATAGCGAAATGCCAGCGCCATGCCGCTTGCCACCGCTTCGCCGTGCAGCAGACGATCGGAATAGGCGCCCTCAGCTTCCAATGCGTGGCCGAATGTGTGGCCCAAATTTAAAAGCGCGCGCATGTCCGCCGTTTCCCTCTCATCGGCCGCAACGACCGCAGCCTTTGCGCGGCAGGAGGCCGCGATGGCGTGGGTTTGTTCGTCCGTTTCTCCGGCCAGCAATGCCGCCGCATGCGCGTCGCACCATTCGAAGAAATCGGCATCGCCGATCAGCCCGTATTTTACCACTTCTGCATAGCCGGCTCGCAGGTGCCGAGACGGCAGTGTCGCAAGAAAATCCGGATCGATCAGAACCAGGCTGGGCTGGTGGAACGCGCCAACGAGATTCTTGCCCGCTGCGGAGTTGATCGCGGTTTTCCCCCCGACCGACGAATCCACCTGGGCCAGCAGTGTCGTCGGCACCTGCACGAAGCGGCAGCCGCGCCTGAGGATTGCCGCCGCAAAGCCGGTCAGGTCGCCGATAACGCCGCCGCCAAAGGCGATGATGTTATCGCCGCGTTCGACGCCGAAAGAGAGCAGGCGTTCCACCAGCGTCTCTAGCTGCGTCCAGTTTTTCGTCGCCTCGCCGGGTGGCAGAATGATCGTTTCAACCGCACGGTTCAGGCCATTGCGCAGCTTTTCCAGATGCAGGTCGGCCACGGTCTCGTCCGTGACGATGACTTGTGGCCGGTCGCCGCCAGGCCCCTGGATATGCATGCCGGCGTGCGCACTGATGCCGCTTTCGATGAATATGGGATAGCTGCGCCCCGCCAGCGCTACGTCGATGCGAGTCAAAGGATACCGCCCTCTTTCAATGCCTTGATTATCGTGTCGACTGTTCGCGCATGCGGCGCGGGAGAGCTGGAAATATGCAGGTGCGCCTCCGCGTAGATTGGATTGCGCACCTCTGCCAGCTCTCTCAGCACGATCGCCGGATCCTTGCCGGCCAGTAGCGGCCGCGTATTTCGGCGGGAGACGCGGTCGGCCAATATTTCAATATCAGCGTCCAGCCAGATGGCGACGGCCTGATCCAGAATGGTCGCCCTTGTATGGGGATCGATAAAGGCGCCGCCGCCCGTGGCGATGACGCCGCGTCCCTCCTCTATCAGGCGCGACAGTACGCGCCGCTCACCATCACGGAACTGCGCTTCGCCGTAACGTTCGAAGATTTCGGCGATGGAGAGCCCGGCTGCGGCTTCGATCTCGTCATCCGCGTCGACGAAGTCCAGGCGCAGCCGCGCCGCCAGCCGCCGGCCGACGGTGGATTTGCCCGCGCCCATCAGCCCTACGAGCACAAGGGGGCCTGCCGTCGTTTTCGGTTCACTCTGCATCCTGCGCCGCGCTATACACGTCCCACATGCCCCTTGCGAGGGGCGCAGCGTGAATTGCAAAGGTGGTGAGTTTTGGGCCGAATTTTGATGTGGTTGATTGTCCTGATCCTGGTCGTGCTGATCGGCCTGTCGGTCTGGTTCGGTTTCCAGGACGTGCCCGTAGAGCAATCCACGATGGAGCAGGAAGTGAGCGCCGATGCGCTCGGCCTTTAAAGCCGGCCTGTTCGGCACGGCAGTTTTCGCGCTTGCCGTACCCGCCCTGACGCAAAACGCGCCGAAAAGCCTGTTGCCGGACCTGTTCGAGGAAACGCCGGCGCCCGCACCATCGGAGCCGGACCCGCGGGATCGTTCACCGACGCCCTCTCCCTCGTCAACGCCCTCGTCAACGCCCGGGGCGCCCGGTTCTGCCGAAACGCCAGAAGCGACGCTGGATCAAGTGGGGGAGGAGTTCGGCGCTGCCGACCAGCCCATGGACGCACTGGCTCCGCCATCGGCGCCCGATCCAATGGCGACAAGGAGGGCAACCGCCAATATCGGCAATGTCGGTCCGCTGACCCCTGCGCGAGGCGGTTATGGTACGCGTACCTTTGCGGGCTCCGAAGGCAGGTTCATGTCGATTCTGCTGAATCGGCTCGATGCACCGGTTGCCAGCCGCTGGGCACATATCGTGCTGCGACGCGCGCTGTTGTCGCGCGCACCGACGCCAAACGGCATCAATGCTGCCGACTGGGTGGCGGCACGCGCGCTGATGCTGTTGAAGATGGGAGAGGTCGATGGCGCAAAGCTGCTGATCGACCGTTTGCCGATCGATCGCTTCACACCGCGCCTCTATCAGGTCGCCAGCCAGGTTCACATGGCCGCGGGCGATGTGCCGGCGCTATGCCCGCTGGCGCCGACGGCGCGCACGATTTCAGAGGACGATTTCTGGGTGCTGGCGCAGGCCGTCTGTGCCGGCTTCGAGGGCGACGAGGGCACGTCGTCGGCCCTGTTCAACAGTCTGCGCCGATCAGGCAACGCGGATGATTTCAACATTTTGTTGGCGGAGCACGTCACCAGCGTCGCAAGCGGCATTGGCCGCGCGGCGAACATTAACTGGGCGGAGGCCGATTCCCTAACTGCCTATAGATTCGGCATGGCAGCGGCTGGCGAACTCGAGATTTCCGACGATCTGTGGGACGATGCGCCTGTGGGCGTCAAGGGATGGGCGTTTCGCAATGGTCAGGTCGCGCTGGAGCGCAGGGCGCAGGTTGCACCGCGTGCGGCGGTCGCCGGGATCGTTTCCGCACAGGAATTGGCCGCCGTGTCAGCAGCCGTCTCTGCGCGCTCCGACCAGGACGAGGTTCCGGAAAGCGCACGGCAGATGCGCGCCGCCTATGCTGGCCGCACGTCCAGCGAACGGATCTCCGCCATGCGGGAATTGTGGGCGGACCGAGAGACGTCGACGGACACATTCGGCGCACTGATCGCAACGGCACCGGCGGCTGCGTTGATCGAGCCATCTGCCGATTCAATCGAAGCGGCGCCCGACCTGATTCGGTCCATGCTTTCCGCAGGTCGTTTCAATCAGGCGCTGGCCTGGTGGCCGGTATTGGCAAATGCGGAAGAGCCGCTTCAGTTCGAGGGGTGGGCGTTGCTGTTGCTGGCCGATCGGGGCGGTGTCGTGCCGCTGAATCCCGGGTTGATGCGGTCCGCCTATCGCGTGTTTGCAGAGGAAGAGGGCGCCGACGCGGCGCGTCGCAGAATCCGCAGCCTGCTGTCGTCTCTTGCCGGCCTCGGTCGTATTTCGGGGCGAGGCTGGGGGAGCCTGTACGAGGATTTCGGCGTTACCGCGCGGGAGGATATCCATACGGAGGCGCTGGAGCGCGCGGCGCGCAGCGGGCGCCGCGGCGAGGTGGCGATCCTGTCCGGGATCGGCCTGCAAACCGGGTGGAGCGGGGTGCGTCCACAGGACGTGCGCCCGATCCTGTCCGCATGGAGCAGAGTAGGCCTGGGCGACGAGGCCCGCATGCTGGCCGCCGAAGCCTATATGCGGGGCGCGTGACGGCAGAACTGGCAGACGGCGAAGCAATCGCGCTGTTTCTGGACATGATGCGCGCCGAACGCGGCGCGACGGCAAATACAATCATTGCCTATGAGCGTGATTTGAAACAGGCCAGCGAGGCGCTTGGTGGCACGCTGACCACGGCGGAACCGGCGGCGCTGGAGGCCCTGCCGAACCGTTGGTCCGACGCCGCGCCGGCCACGCTGGCGAGGAAGCTGTCCGCAATCCGGCGCTTCTTCACCTTCCTGCAGTCGGACGGGCATCGTGCCGACAATCCGGCAGAGGACATGCCCAGTCCCGCACCACGTCGATCCCTGCCCAAGGTTCTGTCGCGTCAGGATATCGAGGCCCTGTTCCAGACTGCCGAAAGACAGGTTGCCGAGGGGCGCACCCACGCATTGCGCGACCGCGCGCTTCTTGAGCTGCTCTACGGATCGGGGCTGAGGGCGACCGAACTGGTGTCCTTGCCGCGCAGTGCCATTCGCCCGGATACGCCCTTTGCAATCCTGCGCGGCAAGGGCGACAAGGAGCGGCTGGTACCCTTGGGCGCTCGTGCCGCCATCGCGGCGCAGGAGCATAGGGAAACACTGCCGACAACGGGCATCTACCTGTTTCCGTCGCGAAAGGGGCACCTGAGCCGGGTGCGCCTGTTCCAAATCGTACGAGAGGTTGCCGCATCTGCTGGAATCGCGCCCGATCGCATCAGCCCGCATGTTCTGCGCCACGCCTTTGCCACGCACTTGCTGGAGGGCGGAGCGGACCTGCGCGCCTTGCAGACGATGCTGGGGCATTCGGATATTCAGACGACGCAGATCTATACCCACGTCCAGTCCGACGCGCTAGTCGCGCTGGTAAATGCGAAGCACCCGCTGGCGGACCGTTGATCGCCGTTTGCCCACGCGGCAAGCCTTGCTAAAGCGGCGGCATGGTCACTTTTCTAGAATTCGAGAAACCCATTGCCGCCCTGCAGGAGCGCATCGTTGCGCTGGAAGGCAGTGCCGAGGGCAGCCCGGTCAATATTGCCAGCGAAACGAAGAAGCTGAGAAAGAAGGTCGATAGCGAACTCGCGCGGATCTATGCGAATCTGACGCCCTGGCAGAAGGCGCAGGTCGCACGACATCCGGAGCGACCGCATTTTTCCGACTTTACTGAGGCGCTGTTTACGGATTTCGAGCCGCTGGCAGGCGATCGCTATTTCGCGGAGGACGCCGCAATCGTCGGCGGCATGGCACGGTTCGAGGGGCGGCCGGTCATGATCATCGGTCATGAGAAAGGGCGCGATACCGCATCCCGGCTGAAGCATAATTTCGGCATGGGCAAGCCGGAGGGCTACCGCAAGTCGGTGCGCCTGATGGAGTTGGCCGACCGTTTCCAGATACCGGTTCTGACCTTCGTTGACACGGCGGGAGCTTTTCCTGGCATCGAGGCGGAAGAGCGTGGTGCCGCAGAGGCGTTGGCGCGTGGGACAGCGGCGTGCCTGCGTCTGGGCGTACCCATGGTGGCGACGATCACGGGCGAGGGCGGTTCCGGCGGAGCGCTCGCCATGGCCGCGGGCAATCGTATCCTGATGCTCGAACATGGTTTCTATGCGGTGATTTCGCCGGAGGGCTGTGCGTCGATCCTGTGGCGTTCCGCCGACAAGGCAGAGGATGCCGCCGCCGCCATGCGCATTTCCGCCCGCGAGTTGAAGCAACTGGGCCTGATCGACCGTATCGTGGAGGAGCCGCTGGGCGGCGCGCACCGCGATCGTCCAGCGGTCATGGCGTCGCTGGCGAAAGCGCTGTCCGAAGAACTGTCGTCATTGGACGGCCTGTCGCCGGAAGAGCTACGCAAGCAGCGCCGCGAGAAGTTCCTCGCCATGGAGCAGGCCGCCTAGGACAGCCGGGGCGGGCGCGTTATTTTTGCGCGACCCGCCCGTATCCGCCGTTAACCCAGCAGGCCGACAGCCGCCTTGTACGTTTCCAGCAACGCTTCCTGTTCGTCGCGGTCGTCCTTGTCCATCTTCCGCAGGCGCACGATCATGCGCATGATCTTTGGGTCAAATCCTTCGGACTTTGCCTCGCCATAGACCAGTTTCACATCATCGGCGATCGCCTGCTTCTCCTCCTCCAGCCGTTCGATTCTTTCGATGAACAGGCGCAGCTGCTCGGCGGAGTGGGTGGCGTCGGCCATGGTCGGGAATCCTATCGTTCAAAATGAATATGCCATTCCCAAACCAGCGGGAATCCGGAAGAGCGCCTCGTCAGGGTTGCCGAGGCAGACCGTCAGTTGGCTCAGTCACGGATCCCCACCCGCGTGGGAATGGCGATGGCGCAGGTGTAGACGGCGCTACTGATTCTTCGCAACGCTTGTCTTCATCCGGTCCAGCTGTTCGTCGGTTGCATCGGTCTGAAACCGCTCCTTCCACTCCGACTGCGGCATGCCATAGATCGCGGCCCGCGCTTCCTCCTTGGACATGTCGAGGCCCTTCGCCTCTGCAGCCTCCAGATACCAGTCGCCCAGGCAGTTGCGGCAAAATCCGCTGTGCCCCATCAGGTCGATATTCTGCACATCGGTGCGGTGTTGCAAATGGGCGACCAACCGCCTGAATGCGGCAGCCTCCAATTCGATGCGGGTCGCGGTGTCGACATTGTCAGTCATCATCAATCCTTCGCTTGCACTTTCGGGCGTGGGACGGAAAAGGCCGGGCAGGGGGCCGGCCCCTTCGCAATCGGGAGATGAGCCTAGTGATGAGCATCGAACCGCGCCGGCGCAAGGCCCGTATCCTGGCCACGCTGGGCCCGTCATCCAGCACAGCGGAAAAGACCGAGGCGCTGTACCGCGCCGGGGCCGATGCATTTCGCGTCAATATGAGCCATGGCAGCCACCAGGATCATCGGGCCGTCATCGGCCATATCCGGTCGCTGGAGGCGAAGCTGGACAGGCCCATGACCATCCTGGCCGACCTGCAGGGGCCGAAGATCAGGATCGGTACCTTTGCAGACGGGCCGGTGCAGTTGAAGGAGGGCGACCGCTTCACGCTGGATAGGGGCGATGCGCCCGGCAACAGCGCCCGCGTCGGTCTGCCCCATCCGGAAGTGTTTGCCGCGGTCGAGGCGGGGCAACGGCTTTTGCTGAATGACGGCAAGCTGGCCCTGCATATCGACAGCGCCGATTCGGGGCGGATCGTCACCACGGTCATGAACGATGGCGAGCTGAACGACCGCAAGGGCATCAATGTGCCCGACGCGGTCATTCCTTTGCCAGCGTTGACGGAAAAGGATCGCCGAGATCTGGATTTTGCCCTCGATGAAGGGGTCGACTGGATTGCGCTGAGCTTCGTGCAGCGGCCGGATGATGTGGCAGAGGCGCGGCGATTGATTGCGGGTCGTGCCGCGCTGCTGGCAAAGATCGAGAAGCCGCGAGCGATGGATACGCTGGATGGCATATTGGAACTGTCCGACGCGCTGATGGTCGCGCGGGGCGATCTTGGTGTCGAACTGCCGCCGCAGAAGGTGCCACGCGCGCAAAAGGAAATCATCCAGCTGGCGCGCGCAGCGGGCAAGTCCGTTGTGGTTGCGACGCAGATGCTGGATTCAATGGTTGGCGCCCCCTCCCCGACGCGGGCGGAGGTCAGCGATGTCGCCAATGCCATTTACGAGGGCGCCGACTGCCTGATGCTGTCGGCGGAAACCGCGGCCGGCGATTATCCTGTAGAATCGGTCCGGATGATGAACGCCATCGCACTGGAGGCGGAAGCGGACCCGGAATTCGCGCGCCACGTGCACTTTACGCGAACAATGCCGCAGCCGACGACGGCAGATGCCATGGCGTCTGCTGCGGGCCAGGTGCTGCAAACCGTGCCATGTGCGGTGGTCAGCTGCTTTACGTCCTCGGGATCGACCGCGCGGCGTGCCAGCCGCGAACGCCTGCCGGTGCCGCTGCTGGTACTGACGCCAAATCTGGAAACAGCACGGCGGATCGGTCTGTTATGGGGCGTTCATGCCGTCCACACGCGCGACGTGTCGGATTTCGAGGAAATGGTTGGCAAGTCGCGGCGCATGGCCCTCAGGACCGGGCTTGCTGTCGCGGGCGACCGCATGGTGGTGATGGCAGGCGTCCCGTTCGGCACGCCCGGCAGTACGAATGTGCTGCACGTCGCGCGCATCATCGGCGACGAGCTGCAGGACGGGGACAGGCAGGCCGGGTTGGGCATGGCGTTCTGAAACCCGCATTCTGCCTTTATGCCGGCGGGTGCGGTTAGAGGCGCTTTTCCACTTCGTCATGGAAGCGGCGGATCCCCTGTTCCAGCGTTCCAAGCACCATTTCACCCACCGCGCCAGAATCGAGGCCGCGCTGGCCCAGCGCAACGGCGCCGAAATCCTCCTGTCCGAACACCTGACCATCCAGCAGTTGCCAGCTTCGCGCCCAGTGCTGCTCTGCCTTCTCAGTTTGCGGCGCTTCGGGGATCAACATGAAATCCTCGACCAGCGTGTTGCGGACATCCTGCGGCATCAACGTCATGACGTTTACATAGTCGGGTGAGGCGACAATGACCGTGCCGGGCAGCATCTGATATGTATAGGTTCCGACCCGGCGCAGTTGCTCCCAATCTTCGATATCCACTTCGTCCGCATCAAAGTCGCGCGTGACCAGAGACCGTTGATGCGGGCCGATCATGTCGCCGGCGCCCTCTCCATCGGCAAAGAAACGGGCCAGCGTGTTCCTATGCAGCCGCTGGACATGGTAGCTTTCCAGAAAGGCATCCATGATCAGCTTCCAATTGCCCGGAACATGGTGCGTCCGGCGCGCGTAAAGATGCATGCCGGAGAGACCAAGGGCGTCGAAATCGGCGGCGAGAGGCCCCTCCACAAGGGAGAAATCATAGTCGCGATTGCGGTCCAGCCCGACCCAGATCATGCCCCCCGCCTCTCGCACGGGCAGTTCCATCAGCCGCCGCGTCTCCTTGTCGAGGCCGGGAAAGGTCTCGGGCCGCGGCAAGCCCGTCAGGCGCCCGTCGCCGGCATAGGCCCACGCATGATAGGGGCATATTATCCGCGGCGCGCTGACGACCTCATCTGCGTCCAGCAGGCGGGTCCCCCTGTGGCGACAGACGTTCAGAAACGCATGCACTCGCTCCTGGCGATCCCGGGTCAGGATCAGGGGCACGCCAAAGCCGTCATGCGTCACGGCACTATTCGCCTTCGGCAGCAGCGCCGATACGGCGACGGCGATCGGCATGGCGCGAAACAGGCAATCCATCTCCCGCACGAAACGATCTGGATCGGTATAGACAGCGGCATCAATCGCCGTCGTGCAGTCGCTATTTGGCTCCGTAGCGGGCTGTTCGGCACCGCGTGCGATGCGGCGGGCCAAGGCAATCTGGCCGGAGGTTGGACGCAACGGAGGTGCGATTATGTCCATGGCTAGGGATGGTAATGCGGATGAAAGCCCAAAAAAAGCTAGTGCCTTGAAGGGGGCGGGCAGGGGGGTGGTCAAGTCTGGGCAGCCTCTCCGACCTTTGGCGCCTCACGCAGGCTCGCGCTTCCTTACTGTCGGTGCTAGCGCGGGCTTATGAGCCTTCTCGCCCCCGTCCGTGCGGCCTTGCCTGCCGGTGCCCGCCCCTATCTGGAACCTGCCCCGCTGGCAGCGCTCGCGCTTGGAATATCATCGGGTGCGCCCTTCGCGCTGATCGCTGCCACACTGACGACGCGGCTGGCACAGAGCGGGATAGAGAAGTCGACCGTGACGCTCTTCGCGCTGGCGTTTCTTGCCTATAATTTCAAATGGGCCTGGGCTTGGGTGGTTGATGGGGTGAAGCTGCCCCTGATCGGCCGCTTGGGTCAGCGGGTATCATGGATGCTGCTGGCGGGAGTGCTGGTGATCGCGGCCATTGTGAATCTCGCCTTTGCCGATCCCGCGAATGACATCGTCCACACCGCATGGGCAGCCATTTTGCTCGCAGCGGCAGGTGCAACCTATGACATCGTCATCGATGGCTATCGGATCGACCTGCTTGAGCCGCGGCAGCTGGGCATCGGATCGGGCATGAGCCAATATGGCTGGCGCATCGGCGCCGCCGCCGCCGCCGCCGTCGCGCTCGTCGTAGCAGAACGGTCCGGTTGGACCCTGGGCTATCTGGTCTGCGCGCTGTTCGCCGCCCCCGCCATGATCGCAGCGCTGGTGCTGGGAGAGCCGGAACGCCGCAGAAAAGTGGTGGCGCGCGCCAAGGGGATGCGATCGGCCGTCGCCTCTGTGATCGGGCCGTTTTCGGAGTTTCTGCGTCGCAGCGGGGCGTTCGTCGTCCTGCTGTTCATTCTGGTTCACAAGATCGGCGACACGCTTGCCAATCTGACATTCCGCCTGCTGTTTGATGACCTTGGCTTCACCAATGACGAGATCGCCTTTTACGATATCGGGATTGGCTTTTGGGCGTTGCTGGTCGGCGTTTTCGTGGGCGGCTGGCTATATACCCGAATTGGTATGAAGAAATCGGTGATGCTCAGCCTGATCCTGATGGCTGTCAGCAATATCAGCTTTGCCGCGCTGGCGGCAGCGGGCCACAGCAATATCGGCATGGCAGCGGCCATAGGTTTTGAGAATTTTGCTTCTGGATTTGGCGGGGTCGCTGTCGTCGCCTATTTCTCTGCCCTGTGCGACCTACGCTTCACGGCGGCGCAATATGCGCTGATCTCTGCCGCCGCCAGTATTGCCGGACGCTTCCTGACCGGGACGACGGCGGGCGGCCTGATCGAGGCGATGGGATATGTGAATTTCTACCTGCTGACGACCCTGGCGGCCGTGCCAGGCATTCTCATCTACTGGTGGATGATGAAAAGCGGGCTGGTCGACGAGGCGATCGGAACCGCAGGCACCGAACCTGCGCCTGCCGAGGTGCCCGTGGATCGCAAAGTCGAATAGGCAGATGCCGAAAAGGGGCTGACAGCCTATCAGGTAGCGGGCGCGCGCAACGCCTCTGCCCAGCGTTTCCGCTTCTCCTCAAATGCCAGTGTGTAGGCCGGACTGCTTGACGGCAGGGCAGCAAGGGGGACACGATTTTCGGTCAGGACGCGTTGGCCGGATTTGGCCGCGGTGCCGCCGTTGAATGCGATCAGCCGCAGCCGGGGCAGGCGGGCGGCAAGTCCTGGCAAATCGTTCGGTTCGGCGTCGCGGATAGCCGCGTCGAGACTCCCCTCCCGCGTGCAGGATTTGAATACGTCCCACAGGCCGACCTTGTTTCTCAGCAACGCTTGGCAGCGGTCCGGATAGGGCAGGGCGGGAAGATCAATTTCGATCAGGCTGCCCACCAGACGCCAGAATTGGTTGTGTGGATGGGCGTAATATTGCGCGCGTTCCAGGGACAGGGCGCCGGGCATGCTGCCCAGGATCAGGGTTTCCGTACGCTCGTCGACGACCGGCGGAAAGGATTGATGCACAACCCCGCTCATTCGGGCAGGGGGCCGTTTTCCTTCAGCACCTCTCCGGCCAGATAGAGCGAACCGCAGATAAGGATGATGGCGGGAGAGGATGTCTCCTCAGGGCGCATTTTCTGCAGCGCATCGCGCACCGACGCGGCGGGGCGGGCGGTCAGGCCCAGACTACTTGCGATGGCGGTCAGCTCGTCCGGGGTCTGAGTGACATGATCCGACACCGGTACGGCGGACAAATGGGTGGCGCGTTGTGCCAGCGGCTTCAGAAACTCCCGAGCATCCTTTCCCTCGATCATGCCACAGATCAAATGGACCGGCTGGTCGTTCTTATTGATGCGGCGCAGAAAATCGGCGAGCGCGCGGCCCGCTGCGGGGTTGTGCCCACCATCCAGCCAGACCGTGCTCTCCGCCGGTGCCAGGTCAACAAGCGGGCCGCTATCCAGCTTTTGCAGCCGAGCGGGCCAGCGCGCCCAGCCCGGACCTGCGCGCAAGGCGGATTCCGGCATGGTAAGTGCGCTTTGATGGCGCAGCATTGCCGTCGCGATGGCGGCATTGTCATGCTGATGCGCGCCGGGCAGGCGCGGGGCACTGAGCGTCAGCTTTCCAATCTTGTCGCGATAGTGAAGCTGTCCCTTGTAGAATGTTGCGTCCCAGTCGAGGCCGCGCGGGATCAGCTTTGCACCCGCCAGCGCCGCCGTTTCGCCAACCTTGCCCGCGATCGCGGCGGGATAACGCGCCGTCACGATGGGAACGCCGGACTTGGCAATGCCGGCCTTCTCGCCCGCGATTGTCAGTATCTCGGAGCCCAGGAATTTTTCATGGTCGCGGCTGATCTGGCTGATGCCGCAGATCAGCGGCTTTTCGACGACGTTCGTTGCATCGAAGCGGCCGCCAAGCCCCACCTCCAGAACCAGCGCATCCGCCGGGTGGCGCGCAAAGGCGGTGAAGGCGACAGCAGTCGTCAGTTCAAAGAATGTGATCGGGGCGCCGTCGTTCACCGCCATGATTTCGGTCATCAATGCGGTCAGCTCATCATCGCCGATCAACGCCCCGTTCAGGCGGATGCGCTCATTGAACCGCACAAGATGGGGGCTGGAATAGACATGAACGCTGTGCCCCGCCGCCTCCAGCGCCGACCGCAGAAACGCGCAGACGCTGCCCTTCCCATTGGTGCCGGCGACGTGAAAGGTCGGTGGCAGCGCGCGATGTGGATTGCCGAGCTTGTCGAGCAGCGCTTCCAACCGGCCGAGCGTCAGGTCTATGGATTGCGGGTGCAGCGCGCGCGCGCGCTGCAACAGGGCGTTGAGCGCTGGATCGTCGGCGTGCGCGCCGTCCCCAATGATCGGATCAGCCACCCGGAATCCGGTCCCTCATCTCCGCGTCGGGGGGCGTGCGATGAACATTCTTCGGCACGCCCCCCAAGCCGTTCGATACGAAACCTCGCCTGCGTGTAGCCATGGCCTCATCCGGCCTCGGTGCGCGAGGCCTCGGAAGTCAGGGCTTCGGTACGGGTGCCCGTCATCATGGCGAGCAGGCGGCCCAGCACGCCCGCCAATTCCTTCCGATGCACGACCCGGTCGATCATGCCATGTTCCAGCAGGAATTCTGCGCGTTGAAACCCCTCCGGCAGTTTCTCCCGGATGGTCTGTTCTATGACGCGCTGGCCCGCCAGGCCGATCAGGGCGCGGGGTTCTGCGATCTGGACGTCGCCCAGCATCGCATAGCTGGCCGTAACGCCGCCCGTCGTCGGGTCGGTCAGAACGACGACATATGGCAGACCGGCCTCGTTCAGTTCCTCGATCAGAACCGTTGCACGCGGCATCTGCATCAGGCTGAACAGCCCCTCCTGCATGCGGGCGCCGCCCGACGCGGTGCAGACCACATAGGGCAGGCGATGCTTCAGTGCCGCGCGCGCTCCTGCCACGAAAGCGGAACCGACGCCCATCCCCATGGAACCGCCCATATAGGCGAAATTCTGCACGCCCATGATCGAATCGACGCCGCCAATATGGCCGCGGGCAAGGGCGAAGGCTTCGGTCTCGCCGGTTTTCGCGCGCGCCGCCTTGATGCGGGCCGGATAGGGCTTTTGATCCTTGAATTTCAGTGGGTCATCTGCGACCGACGGTAGTGGCAGACGCACATGAGTGCCACCGTCGAACAACTGCTGAAAACGTTCATTGGGGCCAATGCGTTCGTGGAAGTCGCATTCGGGACAGACGTTCAGATTCTTTTCCAGGTCGCGCTGGAAAATCATCTGACCGCAGCCACGGCATTTCGTCCAGAGACTGTCAGCCGTCTCCTTCTTTTGAAGGAATTTCAGGCGCGGGCGCAGGTTCGTAAGCCAACTCATGTCGCCGACTTAACCGCTTCGGACAGGCTTTGCACATATTTGAAGACGGCAGGAGCAGGGTCGCTCGGATTTTCCCCGACCAGATCGACAATGGCGGACCCGACGACGACGCCGTCCGCGACACGTGCAATGGCTGCGGCCTGTTCGGGTGTGCGGATGCCGAAGCCGACTGCGACGGGCAGGTCGGTCTCTCGCTTGATGCGTGCGACGGCTGCGCCCACGTCGGCGGTGGCGGCGCTGGCTGTTCCGGTCACGCCCGCGACGCTGACATAGTATAAAAACCCTGAGGCACCGTTCAGAACGGCAGGCAGGCGATCCTCGTCGGTGGTTGGCGTGGCAAGGCGTATGAAATGCAGGCCGGCCTTACGGAAGGCGGGGCCTAGTTCCTCGTCTTCCTCTGGTGGCAGATCGACGATGATGCAGCCGTCGACGCCCGCCTTCACTGCATCCGCCGCGAACCCGTCACCATAGGAAAGCAGCGGATTCAGATACCCCATTAGGATCAGCGGCGTTTCAGGATGGCGATTCCGGAAATCCGCAGCGATCGCCAAGGTTTTCCTCAGCGTCATGCCGTTCGTCAGCGCGCGAATACCGCCCGCCTGAATGGCCGGGCCATCCGCCATGGGGTCGGTAAACGGCATACCAAGCTCGATCACGTCGGCACCCGCCTCTACCAAGGCATCGAGGACGGCAGGCGTCTGTTCGGCAGACGGGTCACCACAGGTGACGAAGGTAACGAGCGCAGCGCGGTTTTTCGCAAAGGCAGCGGAAAGGCGTTCGCTCACAGTTCGACCCCCAGCGCGTCGGCGACGGTGAAGATGTCCTTGTCACCGCGACCGCAAAGGTTGGCGATGATGATCTGATCCTTTGTCATGCCCTCCGCGATATCGCGCACGACATGCAGGGCATGGGCGGGTTCCAGCGCGGGGATGATGCCCTCTGTCCGGCACAAAAACTGGAAGGCGTCGAGCGCCTGCTGATCGGTTGCGCTGCGATAATCGATCCGGCCGATTTCGTGCAGCCAGGAATGTTCTGGCCCGATGCCGGGATAATCGAGGCCCGCCGAGATGCTGTGCCCCTCGGTAATCTGTCCGTCCTCGTCCTGCAGCAGATAGGTCTTGTTACCGTGAAGAACGCCCGGACGTCCGCCGGTCAGGCTGGCCGCATGTTCGCGGCCGTCGAGGCCCTTGCCCGCCGCTTCTACGCCAATCATGCGAACGGAGGCATCGTCGAGGAACGGGTGGAACAGGCCAATGGCGTTGGAGCCACCGCCGATCGCGGCGACCAGCATATCGGGCAATTTGCCCTCCATGGACTGGATTTGCTCTCGCGCTTCCTTGCCGATCACGCTTTGAAAGTCGCGCACCAGTTCCGGATAGGGGTGCGGGCCGGCGGAGGTGCCGATCAGATAATATGTATCCGCGACGTTCGCGACCCAGTCGCGCAGCGCCTCGTTCATCGCATCCTTCAACGTGCCGCGGCCCGACGTGACGCCGCGCACGTCGGCGCCCAGCAGCTTCATGCGAAAGACGTTCGGCTGTTGCCGGCGCATGTCCTCCGCACCCATGAACACGGTGCAGGGCAGGCCGAAGCGGGCACAGACGGTGGCGGTGGCCACGCCATGCTGTCCGGCGCCGGTTTCCGCGATGATGCGGGTTTTCCCCATGCGGCGGGCAAGTAGGATCTGACCGATGCAATTGTTGATCTTGTGCGCGCCGGTATGGTTCAACTCGTCGCGCTTAAGGTAGATCTTGGCGCCGCCGATCGCGTCCGTCATCCGCTCCGCGAAATAAAGCGGACTCGGACGACCGACATAGTGGTGCAGCAGGTGATGAAATTCGCGCTCGAATTCAGGATCGGCTTGGGCGCGGCGATATTCGCGCTCCAGCTCCAGAATCAGCGGCATCAGCGTTTCGGCGACATAGCGGCCCCCGAACTGACCGAAATGGCCTCGCTCGTCGGGTCCAGCTCTTAGGGATTTCGTGGTCATGCGGATCGAACGGCTTCCATGAAGGCGGCGATTTTCGCCGGGGATTTCTGACCGGGGGCGTCTTCCACACCAGAGGAGGTGTCGACAAGGGGGGCGTTGGTCGCGGCAAGTGCCGCCGCCACATTATCCGGCGTCAGACCGCCAGCCAGCCCCCACGGCATGGCCGGTGCCGCGTCTTTCAGAAGGGTCCAGTCAAACCGAACGCCGCGCCCGCCGGGGACGTTAGCATCCGCAGGTGGCTTGGCATCGAACAGGATCAGGTCGGCTGCGCCGTGATATTCGCGTGACGCGGCAATGTCGGCGCGCGATGAAATGCCGAGCGCGCGCCAGATTTCCCTGCCTGTACGCGCCTTCAATTCGGCGACCCGCGCCGGGCTTTCCCCGCCGTGAAGCTGTATCGCGTCCAACAGCGGCGCAGCGGCGTCGATCAGTGAATCATCGGCGTCGACGAACAGTCCGACGCGACGTAGCCCCTGTGCCTGGACGGAAAGATCGCGGGCAGCAGACAGGTCGAGATTGCGCGGGCTTTTCGCGAAGAACACAAAACCGATGTGGCTGGCGCCTGCGTTTCGCGCAGCGGCGAGCGCCTGTGGATCACAGATGCCACAAATCTTTACCTGTGTCATCGCAGGGAGGCGGCGATAGTGCTGGCCGCCGATGCCGGGTCGGTCGCCTGCGTAATGGGACGGCCGATCACCAAAACGCCGGCACCCGCCGCCATTGCCTGATCCGGGGTGAGCGTACGCTTCTGGTCGCCGGCGTCGCTACCGACGGGGCGGATGCCGGGTACCACGAAAAGTCCATCCGGCCAGTCGCGTCGCCGCTCCGCAACCTCCTGTGGAGAACAGACGATACCGTCCAGGCCGCTATCGCGTGCCAAGGCCGCCAGGCGCGCCACCTGCGACGCGCTGGTCCCGGTAACGCCAATATCGTCAAGGTCCTGGTCGTCGAGGCTGGTAAGGACGGTAACGCCGATCACCGCGGCATGATCGGGGGCGGCCTGCTTTGCTGCCTGCATCATGGCCCGTCCGCCCGCCGCATGGACGGTCAGTATATCGAAGTCCACATTGGCAAGCGCACGTATCCCACCCGCTACGGTATTTGGAATGTCGTGCAATTTCAGGTCGAGGAAGAGCCGTGCCTTCGGTGCTCGCGCCATGACCTCCGCGACGCCAGCGGCGCCGTGGCTGTTCCAGAATTCGAGCCCAAGTTTCAATCCGCCCACATGTGGTGCCACCATACGGGCCAGATTGCAGGCGTGCGAAAGGTCGGCGGTGTCCACCGCGCAGAATATCGGATTGCCGCTCATTGCGGCGAAAGCGGCGGCGTTGCGGTTTCGAGTCGGGGACCGGCTTCGCGTGACATGGCGGGTGTTTCGCGCGCCGCCAGCTCCGCCTCCAGCTTTCTGATCCTGCGTTCCCAGCGCCACCGGCTGATCGAATGCATCAGGCTAAGCGGCAGGGCACCGAGCAGAAGGGCAGCGATCATATATACCGCCAGCGGCCAGTTTGCCTCGTAACCACCAGGCAGCCACATGGAAACACGCCCGAAATTGTTCGACGCGAACCACGCGATGAACAGGCCGATGAGGACGTAGATGACGAGCGTGATAATGCGCATGACGTTGCGGATAGCATGGGATGCGGAGGGTGACCAGAGTCCGGGCAATTCTGAAAAGACGCAATTTCAGAATGACAGGGCATAGAAAATGCGGTCCGCCATCAGGATGCGCGGTGCGGAATTCCCGTCATAAAGGGTGACGAGACGAAAAGAGCGCTGGCGAGTTTGGCCCGGACTGCGTCCTCGGCGCTTAGGCGTTTAGGCGCTCACGCAGGTCCTTGCCAGCCTTGAAGTGGGGGACGCGTTTCGCCTCCACATCGACGGCGTCGCCGGTGCGGGGATTGCGGCCCGTTCGTGCATCGCGGGCACGGGTCGAAAAGGCTCCGAAACCGCGAAGCTCAACACGGCGCCCTTCGGCCAGCGCATCAATGATCGAGTCGAAAATCGTTCCAACGACTCGCTCGGCTTCCCGAGCGGTCAGATGAGGATGTGCGTCCGCCACGGCAGTGACTAGTTCCGAACGGATCATATATTCCCCCTCTTGGAAAGGCACGTCAGCTAGGTTGGGCGCTCGCCATACTAACCTGCGTTACATTATTCAATAAAAAGCACGCTCCAATGGCGAAAACGCCGTTGGAACGTGCCCTTAGTCGAAATTAATGTATATTCAAGTCAGGATTTGTCGGCATCCTTAGATTTTCCGAGCGCCTCGCCGAGAATGTCGCCCAGCGACGCTCCCGAATCGGACGAGCCATATTGCTTCACGGCTTCCTTTTCCTCGGTGATCTGCAGTGCCTTGATGCTGAGGTTCGGCTTCTTCGAACGGTCGAAGCCGGTTACCAGCGCATCGACCTTCTGACCGACCTGGTAGCGTTCCGGACGCTGTTCGTCGCGATCACGTGACAAGTCCGAACGACGAATGAAGCCGGTCGTCGCGCCGCCCTCGATGGAAACCTCGACGCCGCCATCGCGAACATCGACGACTTCGCCGGTGACGGTGTCACCCTTCTTGACGCCGGACGCCACGGATACGCTGGACGCGCCCTCTTCGGCCTGGTCCATCTGCTTGATGCCGAGCGAGATGCGTTCCTTTTCGGCATCCACGTCGAGGACAACCGCCTTAACGGTCTCACCCTTGTGATGCAGGTCGAGCGCTTCCTCGCCGGATACGCCCCAGGCAATGTCAGACATGTGGACCATGCCGTCCACATCGCCGTCCAGACCCACGAACAGACCGAACTCGGTGGTGTTCTTGACCTCGCCCTCGACGATCGATCCGACCGGATGCTTGTCGGCGAAATCTTCCCAGGGGTTGGAGATTGCCTGCTTCAGGCCCAGCGAAATACGACGCTTTTCTTCGTCGACCTCGATGACGATGACATCGACTTCCTGGCTGGTCGAAACGATCTTGCCCGGGTGAACGTTCTTCTTCGTCCAGGACATTTCGGACACGTGCACCAGACCCTCGATCCCGGCTTCCAGCTCCACGAAGGCGCCATAGTCGGTGATGTTGGTGACGCGGCCCGTCGCTTTCTGGCCGATCTGATACTTCGCCGCGACGCCATCCCAGGGGTCGGCCTCCAGTTGCTTCATGCCGAGCGAGATGCGCTGCGTTTCGCGGTTGATGCGGATGATCTGCACCTTCACCTTGTCGCCGATATTGACGATTTCGGAGGGGTGGCCGACGCGCTTGTAGCTCATGTCCGTGACGTGCAGCAGGCCATCGATTCCGCCCAGGTCCACAAAGGCGCCATAGTCGGTGATGTTCTTCACATCGCCCTCGACCACCTGACCCTCGGTCAGGGACTGGATCAGGTCGGAACGCTGCTCCATGCGCGTCTCTTCCAGGATCGCGCGGCGGGAAACGACGATATTGCCACGCTTCCGGTCCATTTTCAGGATCTGGAAAGGCTGCGGCATGCCCATCAGCGGGCCGACGTCGCGCACGGGGCGCACGTCTACCTGGCTGCCGGGCAGGAAGGCGACGGCGCCGCCCAGATCGACGGTGAAGCCACCCTTCACGCGGCCGAAGATCGTGCCTTCGACGCGGGCGGTGTCGTCATATTCAGTTTCCAGGCGGTCCCATGCTGCCTCTCGGCGGGCGCGGTCGCGGCTGAGCATTGCCTCGCCATGAGCGTTCTCGACGCGATCGACAAAGACTTCGACTTCGTCACCGACGGACAAATCCGCCTTTTGACCGGGGGCTGCGAATTCGCGGAGCGCGATGCGCCCTTCCGATTTCAGTCCGACATCGACGATCGCCATGTCGTTTTCGATGGCGGTCACGGTTCCGGTAACGACGCGGCCCTCGAAGGTTTCCGAGCCACCGAGGCTCTCTTCGAGCATGGAGGCGAAATCGTCACGTGTAGGCGCTGCTGCTGTAGCCATAAAGTTCTGATAATCCTTATATTCGTCTATTCATGCCGACCGGTTGGTTCCGGTGGTCTGGAGCGGAATTGCCCCTGTCGTTGAATGACCCGCCACAGGCAAAGCGGGCGGTTTCGGGGAGTGTCCCCGCCGCCCGCTCATCATGAGGCTGGTGCCGGATGCCGCACTTTGGCCACATCGGAAGGCGCGTGCCTAATAGAGGAATTGTGGCGAAATTGCAAGCTGCAAGGCGGTCAGCCGATTGCCTTGTCGACGGCGGCGATGGCGGCCGCAATCGCGTCCTCGATACCAAGGCCGGTGGTGTCGATCACCACCGCATCCGGGGCGACTTTCAGCGGCGCCGACGCGCGGCTGGAATCGCGGGCATCGCGCGCTTCTAGATCCGCGAGAATCGCCGCCTGATCGCTCGGCTCTCCGCGTCCGGTCAACTCCAGGGTACGCCGCCGCGCGCGCTCTGCGACATCGGCCGTGACGAACAGCTTTGCCGTCGCATCGGGCGCGATGACCGTGCCGACATCGCGGCCGTCCAGCACGGCACCGCCGGGCTGGGCCGCGAAATGCCTTTGCCGTTGCAGCAATGCTGCGCGAACTTCTGGATGCGCAGACACGACCGATGCCAGCGCGCCCGCCTGTCGGGATCGGAGTTGTGGATCGGCAAGCAGGCTGTCCGGGAAATTTTCGGCGAGCGCGGCCGCTCTCCCGGCGTTGGCAGGGTCGCAACCATCCGCAATCACCGCCACTGCAACCGCACGATAGAGGGCGCCTGTGTCCAGATGCGGCAGGCTGTAATGACGCGCCAATGCCTTCGCGATCGTTCCCTTGCCCGATGCTGCGGGTCCGTCGACGGCGATGATAAGCGATGCCGTCATCCGGCGCGAACGTCTGTACGATCCATCCTTGACCGCCTAGGCTGGTGCTGATGCCGCTTCAAGGACTTGCGTACCTCGAGACGCGGAGTATCGAGGCATGGGCCAAGTCCGAGGGCAGGGGAGCGATCCGCATCGCCGATTTTCTGATTGTCGTGGGCACGCGGCCGGAAGCGATAAAGCTTGCGCCCGTTCTGTTCGCCCTGCGCCATGCCGGCGCGACCGTCGTCATGGCGACGACGGGGCAGCATCCCGATCTGCTGCCGCCAACCCTGGCGGCATTCGATATTCTCGACGTGGAATTCCCGCTAACTCCGCCGCGGGCGGATTCCTTTCGCCCGCTGGATACCGTGTCGCAACTGCAGCGGGCGATCAGGGAAAGTTCGGCGGCATCGGTTATCGTGCAGGGCGACACGGCGAGCGCCCTTGCAGGCTCCATCGCAGCAAGCATCGAAGGTGTGCCGCTACATCATGTAGAGGCGGGGCTGCGCAGCCATGACTGGCTGAACCCGTATCCCGAGGAGTTCCATCGCGTTCTGATCTCCCGTTTGGCCACCATGCACTTCGCGCCCACTCACACAGCCAAATCTGCGCTGATTCGAGAGGGGCGCGCACAGCAATATGTGCATATGGTCGGCAATACCGTTGTCGATGCCCTGCGCCTTATTCTGTCGGACCCTGGTGCAGGCCTGCCCGATGGGATCGACCCCGCCCGGCGCCTGGTGATCCTGACCGCACATAGGGGGGAGAGCGCGGGGGCACCCATGCGGAATATTCTGGGGGCGGCGGAGCGGATCGCAGCCCGAAATGACGTTCAACTGATCTACCCCGTGCATCCGCGCACGTCGGCGAAAGAGCTTGCTTCGCTTTCGCACGCAGGGCCCGTCGAACTGGTCGAGCCGCTCGCTTATCGCGACTTCATCCCGCTGCTGCGGGCTGCCGATCTGGTCATCACCGATTCGGGAGGCATTCAGGAAGAAGCAGCGGTGCTGGGAACGCCGCTTCTTTGTGTGCGCAAGACAACCGAACGACCGGAGGCGCTGCAAGGTCGCTGCTCTCGCCTCGTTGGGACGGAAAAGAACGCGATCGTTGCGGCGGCAGAGGAGCTTTTGGATCAGGGCCCCGACCGGGTAGGGTCGCTGGCATTCGGGGATGGCCACGCGGCGGCGCGGATCGCCGATGTGCTTACCCGTCCGGGCATTTCAGCATATTAACCATCTTTATGGATGGTGCGACGTTTACACTTTGTTAAGGATGTCAAAAGTGACAAATGGAGGCACGATTCCATGTTCGCCTATGCGATCCGCAGACCGGCATTCGGCCGACGCATCGCCGCAAATGCCCTTCGGACGGCCCGGTCGGAAATATCGTCCGACCTGAGGACCTTCACGCTGACCTATCTTGGCACGACGGCGTTTCTGCTAACTTTCCTGCTGTGAAGCGCCCAAGGTGCACAGCAGCTCCACGAAACCCGGAAAACTGGTGTCGACAGGCCGCGCATCGTCGACAATGATCGGTCGCGCCGCATTCAGGCCCAGGATTGCGAAGCTCATGGCGATCCTGTGATCGAGATGGCTGGCGACGGTGGCGCCACCCACCACCGGCGCGCCGCCCGATCCGGTAATGACGATCCCGTCGCTTAGCAGCCGCACGGGGACCCCACATGCCGCCAGCCCCTCCGCCATCACGGCAAGGCGGTCGGATTCCTTTACCCGTAATTCTTCCAGGCCGCGCATTTCGGTTTCGCCTTCGGCAAAGGCGGCCGCAACCATCAGGATCGGATATTCGTCGATCATCAGCGGCGCAAGCACGGCGGGAATGGACGTGCCGACCAGCGGACCGGCGCGGACGCCTATGTCGCCCACAGGCTCGCTGCCGGCGGGTTTCCCTTCGCGAATGTCGATCTTGGCGCCCAACAGGCGCAGCGCGTCGATCAGGCCGGTGCGCGTAGGATTCAGGCCGACGCCGGTGACCTCGATCTCGCTGCCCGGAACGATCAGCGCCGCGACGAGCGGGAAGGCCGCTGACGAAATGTCGCCGGGCACGATGATATTCATAGGAAGCAGATTGGCCTGGCCATGCAGGCAAATCTGCTTGCCCTCGCCGGTCTGCCGAATCGACAGCTTCGCCCCGAACGCTTCAAGCATGCGTTCCGAATGATCGCGTGTGACGGTCGGTTCGCGGACGATCATGTCGCCCGGGGTATTGAGACCTGCGAGCAGAACCGCCGACTTCACCTGCGCGGACGCGACAGGCAGCGTATAATCGATAGGCAGCGGCTGTTCCGTCCCGGTCATCGTCAGCGGCAGGCGCCCCTCCCGCGAAACGAATCGTGCACCGATGCGCGTCAGCGGCTCGACCACCCGCCCCATAGGCCGCTTCTGCAGCGATCCGTCGCCGATAAAGGTGGCGGTCAGGGGATGGCTGGCCAACAGGCCCATGAACAGACGCGCTGAGGTTCCCGAATTGCCCAGGTCGAGAACGCTTTCCGGCTCCAGCAGGCCGCCGACCCCGACGCCGTCGACTGTCCATATATCGTCCTTCTGCGCTACAAGGGCGCCCATGGCCTGCAGGGCGGCGGCCGTCGCGCGCACGTCCTCTCCTTCCAGAAGGCCGGACACCGTGGTGCGTCCGACGGCGAGCGCCCCCAGCATCAGCGAACGATGCGAAATCGACTTGTCGCCGGGGACCTTGACGTTGCCGGAAAGCGGTCCTTCGGCCCGCAGTGAAAGTGGCCGTGCAGCGCCTTCGGATTGCTCTGACATGAATACCCCTTGAAACCGGCGCCGTGCAGGCGCATTTCGGCGGGGCTTTGACAGTGCGTTCGGAGCGTGGCAAGCGCCCGCCGCAAGAGGCGGCAGGCGGCGAGTCGACAGTCCGCCCGCACGCACCCAATCAGGAGACCGAAATTGGCAGCCGCAGCAAAGGCGGACCTTGGTACCAAACGTACCTGTCCCGAATGCAATACCCGTTTTTACGATTTGGGCGAGGATAGCCCCGTCACCTGCATCGAATGCGGAGAGGCGTGGGAGCCTGAACCCGTTCTGAAATCGAAGCAGCCTCTGCCCTTCGACACCGCCAAGACCTCAAAGGAAAAGGCGGCCGAGGAAGATCTGGACGAAGAAGATCTGGACATTGACGAGGACGACGAGGGCAGCCCCGACGACGAGAACGACCTGGGCGGCGACGAGGACCTGACCGAGGTCGCGAAGTCCAAGGGCGACGACGAGCAGCCCGACACCTGACATCAGCAGTCGCCGGGGTCATGGCCCCGGCGACAAAGTTTCACGTCGTGCTTGTCACGACGCGCGGGCGGCGATATGTGCCCGCCCCTAGCCACCGTTCCTCAAGAGGTGGTGACGACATTCGGGGCCGTAGCTCAGCTGGGAGAGCGCTACACTGGCAGTGTAGAGGTCAGGGGTTCGATCCCCCTCGGCTCCACCAATTTCTAATAAATCAGAAGTTTTTCCTTCGTGAATAGCTTCTGCTCCATTTCCAGCCATAGGCGAAATCTTCCTGATATGCTAAGGATATGATGCAGTTTAGACTGTCTGCACTTTCGCCTTTGGGACAGTCGCTTGTCCGCAATGCTGGTGCAATGTTTTCCGGCAATATGACATCGAGCGTCTTGGGGCTGCTCTCCGTTATGGCGGCTGCCCGAACGCTTGAACCAAAGCTGTTCGGAGTGCTCACCCTAATCGTTACATACGCAACGGTCATGGACCGTCTATTGAATTTCCAGTCGTGGACCGCCGTGGTGCGCTTCGGAGCGTCGGCGCGAGAGCGTGGCAAACAGGAGGAGATGCTCGCGGTTGTTAAGCTCTGTATTTCAGCCGACATTGCGACTGCTTGCCTGGGGACGGTGATTGCTATCGGCGTGGCGCCCCTCGTGGCGGGCCATTTTGAGTGGACCGAGCGGGATGTGATATTTGTTCAGATTTATGCGCTCACTATCGCGACAAATATAGTCGGTGTTACGACCGGCCTTTTACAATTAGAGCGCGACTTTAAGCTGCTTGCCAGGTTAAATGTTCTTGGCGCCATATTAAAAGCCGCGTTTAGTCTGCTTGGCTTTGCTGGAGATTTTGGGTTACCTTATTTCGTAATTTCATGGTTGATTGCCGACCTGCTAAAGAACAGTTCGTTGCTATACGTCGGTATTACGCTTCTTCAACGACTTGGTCTACTCGGTTTTTGGCGGGGGGATACCCGTCAGGTAGAAGGTGGCCGCAGGCGAGCGTTGAAATTCCTGTTGGTTACCAATCTTGTTGCCAGCCTTAAAATGTCCATTCGCGAGTTGGATGTACTATTGGTAGGTGCAATCCTAGATCCGCGTGGAGCGGGTATCTACAAGATCGCAAAGCAATTCGGCTCTACCCTGAGTAAGCCCGTCGATCCTGTGAATGTCGTAATTTACCCTGAGTTTGCGTCGCTTTCAGCTTCTGGCGATGACAAGAGATTTTGGCGGTTGTTTGCTCGTGTGACGATTGCGACAACGGTTATCGCGACAGTTATGCTGATCCTACTGGCAATTGTCGCCAAGCCACTGATTACCCACACGGTGGGCTCGGAATATCTTGCGGCGGTTCCAGTGGTCATTCTATATGCAACAGGTGTGCATATCGCTATTTCAACGATAGCATTTTATCCCGCGCTTACCGCCTTGGGGTACGAAAACCGTTCTCTTTTAGCGATCTCCGTGGGCACCGCCATTTACTTTTGGGCGCTGTATCTGCTAACGCTCAATTACGGTCTGCTCGGAGCCGGCGGCTCCTATTTCGTTTTCTACATAGTGTGGAGTGTTATAATGTCTCTCTCGTTGCGCGCCGCGAGGGTGGGAGGGCGTCGATGAGCAATCGATATTTCCTGCCCAAAGATTATCAAGGCAATGAGGCTCGGATTACGTTTGATAATGAAACCGAAACCTACTGGGACGCAAGACGCCTCGGCAATTCTTTGCGGTATCAGCATCAGGTTTATGCCTTAGCGTCTAAGTTGATTTCAGAACATAGCTTTCAGACCGTCTTTGATGTAGGATGCGGCCCGGCCAGTAAGCTTGCTTGGCTGCATTCCAGGCATCCCGACGTCCATTTTACCGGCTTCGACCAGCCAAATGCCATCGCTTTTTGCCTCAAACATTACGATTGGGGTGAGTGGCGTGCAGACGATTTTGACCACCCGGAGCCGTTTGGCCAAAGTGAAAAGGCCGATCTAATTATATGCTCGGACGTGATCGAGCATTTAACCGACCCCGATCATTTACTCGATTATGTCATGCAACGCATCAAACCTGATGGCATGGTACTTTTTTCGACACCTGATCGAGAGCGTCTATATAGTAAAATATCGAAAAAGCCGCGAAATCCATACCACATCCGCGAATGGGCCGCTTTAGAGTTTATATCCTATCTTCGGAACTACGGATTCGAAATTGTACACACGGAGCATCAACTCCCTGTGCGAATGGCGGTTACCAAAACCTTTTGGGCACAAGTTGTAAGACGAGCTTTCCGAGGTCAGTCAATTTTTTACAATTTTGTTTGCCTCGTGACGCTTGCCCACAAGAAAAAGTAGACCTGCCGTGCTTATTGTGTTTTGTCATCGGGTCATCGTGCACACACCCGATCCCAAAGTGACGCTCGATCATATTTTACGCTTTGTGAAGCCCGATGGAGCCGTCTTCGTACACTCCTATTCCCGCGATATATTCCAGATGACGCGGTGGAAATACGTCTTGCGCCCAATAACCAAACGTATGTCGCCGGAACGGCTATCTCGCATGATCCATCGCGCGGTACCCGTTATATTTCGATTAACTCAAGTCCTAAATAGATCGCGGCTAGGGCGCCGAATTTCATGGCATTTTTTACCCTTTCTAAATTACTCGGCAAAGCCGGAGTTCTCAGGGATGAGCGATGTTGCCATGTTGGAATATGCTGTACACAATACCTTCGACGCATTGAGTCCGCCATACGACAGTCCACTATCTGAGCGCGATTTTAAGGAGGCTGCTGACATGCACCTTAAAGGTGATTGGGAGGTTGAGACCGGCTCAGCGATCACTTTGCAACGCAGTCGCGTGGCAGAACCTTGATAGGGGATAAGCATGTGCGGACTATTTGGCGTCGTGCGCCTTGGCAGCAACTCGCGCCCGATTGATGAACAAACGAGGGCACGGGCCCGCCGTGCTTTGCATACGCTTGAGCACCGCGGGCCAGATGCGTGGGGCGAATGGTATGACGAGCGCGCTTATATCGGCCATCGTCGTTTAAGCATTATCGACACATCCACGCACGGCCTGCAGCCGATGGTACAGAATAGGTCTGGACATGTCCTTTCCTTTAACGGCGAAATCTACAATTTCGCGTCGTTGCGGGATGAATTGGTTCGCGATTATGATTTTGAAAGCTTCACCGACTCCGAAGTCCTTCTACATGGCTATAACAAGTGGGGAATGTCTGGGCTTCTGGAACGTATCGAGGGAATGTTCGCCTTCGTTATTTACGACCCTCGTCAGCGAAAATTGCATCTGGTGCGCGACCGCGTCGGTATTAAACCTTTATATTATGGTATATGGTCGTCGCAAATTACCTTTGCTTCAGAACTGAAAGCAATCGTTGAGTTCAGTGAGCTAGGAGATTTGGAGCACGACACGACCGCTCTTTATGATTTTCTTACTTACGGTTATGTCCCTACGCCTAAATCGTTGTACCGGCAGGTTCAAAAACTGCCGGCTGCCCGGCATTTGGAAATTGATGTTGATACAGGAATTCGACGAGAAACGGCGTACTGGTCGCTAAATGACAGTATCGACAACGTAGAGAACCCTGGGCTATCTGAAGAACTAAACCATTTGCTGAAAACGTCCGTTAACGAGCAGATGGTTGCAGATGTTCCTTTGGGGTTCTTTTTGAGCGGAGGGATAGATTCCAGTGCCGTAACCGCAGCCGCGGCTTATCATGGCGCGCGCCAGAAGACATTTAGCATTGGATTTGACAGCGAACGTTACGACGAAACCCCTTTCGCCCAAATGGTGGCGGATCGTTACGAAACGGATCATCTTCGTAGTATCCTATCTGAGGAAGCATCTGGGGCTATAGCTGAGGATGTTATCCGGAATTATGATGAGCCGTTTGCCGACAGTTCGGCAGTCCCTACCTATTTCGTTTCCAAACTCGCTGCTGAAAGTGTCAAAGTGGCGTTAACAGGCGACGGCGGTGATGAAGTTTTTTGCGGTTATAATTGGTACCGACGCTTTGCCCGTGCGCAGGGGAGAATGGTCCGGTTTCCCCAATTTGTGCAGCCACTGACTCGCTATTTACGGAGGAGGAACGGGCATAGTGAACGTCGACCGATTTCGGCTCGTCTCTCCGAAAGACTGGAGTACGATCATCTCCTGACCGGCTTTGACCTGTATGCGCGACTAATGGGAGGATTAATCGCGCGCGAGAAAAGCAACTATCGTCGATTTTGGGAAATTCCTGACGATTATGACGATTATTGGCAATACCGAGCATTCTACAGAGAAGATTTACCGCTGTTTACTCGCATGCAGTATCTCGATTTTCACACTTATCTCCCGGACGATATCCTAACTAAAGTTGACCGCGCATCTATGATGGTGTCGCTAGAAACACGAGTTCCTCTACTTTCCACGCCGATAATTGAATTTGGTTTCGGAATTTCTGAGCGATCAAGGCTGCTGAACGGAAGATTAAAAGGCGTGTTAGTAGCGTCTCAAAGAAATGAACTCCCCTCAGCTATCCTCGATCGCCCTAAAAAAGGATTTAGCGTTCCAAAACAGCAATGGAGCTCTGGATTATTTTTAAAAGGGCGCACTTTTGGCGAGAATACTCTGCACCAAATGTATGGAGAGTTAGTGCCAAATGAAGCGGGGATTGCTCTGTGAAGATTGCTTATACCGCTGCTTCCATGGTGCCCTCGCTCGCTGCAAATAGTGTGCATGTGATGCGTATGGCATCGGCATTTTCTCGAGCGGGTCACGATGTGACGCTGTATTTGCCAAAGATTAATTATAATGACGAGGCAACGACGTTCGAACATTATGGTACGGAAAACACATTCTCAATCCAACGCGTACTATGGCCAAAGATTCGTGGGCGTGCATACGTGTTTGCTGCTCAATCGGTGCGTCTAGCCAAGAAAGCTGGATGCGATCTTTTTTATTCCCGTTCGATTGCAGCCAGCGCCTTTGCGATCGGCGCTGGGTTGCCGACAGTCTTAGAAATGCATGGGCCTTACACAGACAAGTCACTGGTCGAACAGATGCTATTCAAATGGCTTATCCGCCAGAGATCTTTCTCAAAACTCGTCGTAATAAGTGGTCGTTTAAAGAAATGGTTCGAGGAAAATAACTCCGTGCTACATGGTCGAATCACATGCGCGCATGATGGGGCCGATATTGGCGTAAAACCCGCACCAGCTAGCGGGCCTGTTCAAAAGGCGGGATATTTCGGCGGACTTTACGACGGTCGTGGCATCGACGTCATCCTGAACATGGCCAGATGTACGCCCAGTATCGATTATATTATCTACGGTGGTACGGAAGAGGATGTCGCGCGCTGGAAGCTGGCGGCGCAAACTGTCACGAATTTTTATTTAAAGGGACATGCTCCCCCCGGCAAGGTCATGTCGTTAATGCGGCAGTGCGATGTCTTGCTGGCTCCCTATCAAAATATTGTAGCTGTTTATGGTGGAAGCGGTAACACGGTGCAATGGATGTCGCCTTTGAAATTATTTGAGTATATGGCCGCCGGCCGCGCGATTATTTGTTCTGATGTACCCGTGCTCCGCGAAATACTGACGCCTTGTGAGACCGCGATAATGCCCGAAGCGGCGGAAGTGAATCAATGGATTGCAGCGATATCCGCTTTGGATAGCCCGGATCTCAGGACCAAACTGCAGACCCGCGCATATGAGCGTGTTGAGCGCGAGTTTAGCTGGAACAGGCGCGCTGAAAACGTCCTGCGTTGATAGCTTCGCTCGATCTTTTGATTAGCAGTCTGCGTTTGGGCGGGGCCGAACGCATGTGTACCGTAATCGCAAATCTATTTGCGGAGCGAGGATATTCCGTACGGGTCGTGGTATTGGATGATGGGGATGGGCCGTTGCGTGCTGACCTAGCCAAAAATGTACCCGTCCTCGCGCTCGGAGTTCGGCGCGCGCGCTATGCTGTACCGCCACTTTATAGATTTTTGCGACAGAGCGCAGCGCCACAAGTGCTGGTATTCAATCATCAATTATTAGCGATGCTTCTGTGCTTACGCCCAATTGCTCGCAGCAAAACGCGGTTCGTGCTGCGTAACATCAGTACATTATCGGAGAAGCTAGCGGCAGAGCGATCATTATGGCACGGGAGGGTTGTTCATGGCCTGGCTCGGTATACCATCGCCCGCGCTGATCATGTGATTGCCCAGTCTGAAGGAATGGCGCTTGACCTGGTCGCCAATTACGCCGTGCCTGAGGAAAATATTACCGTAGTCAATAATGCCGTTTCGCCGCAAATGTTGCTAAAGCGCGGGGACAAAATTCATAAAAGACGAGGCTATGAGGTGGTATTTGTAGGAAGGCTTCATGCCGTTAAGGACTTATCGCTGCTGCTGAACGCCTTTGTGCGCTTAAAATCCGTTTTGCCGTCCGCTTTTTTATCGATCTACGGCGATGGGCCGGAGCGAGACGCTTTGGTCAGCCAAGTGACGAAACTTGGTCTCGAAGCCTCCGTGTTTTTCCACGGCCAGGTTGCGAACGTGGCAGATTGCTATACCCGTGCGAATGTAACGGTACTGACATCTCTTTACGAAGGTTTTCCCAACTGTTTAATTGAGTCAATCACAATCGGGACGCCGATTGTGTCGGTAAACTGTCGCTCCGGACCGTCAGAAATTATAAGGCCGGGAAGGAATGGCTATATAGTTCAGACGCGTCATCCGCAAGATTTCGCTGACGCGCTTTTACTAGCGTCTCGCACGCATTGGGATCCTGAAACTGTTCGCGCGACCTCAACAAAATTTAAGCCAGACTTCGTATTTAGAAAATACGAGCAAATATTATTTCCTGATAGGAACTCAGTTCAATGATAGCGAAGACTGATCGGCCTTGCCCCTTTTGTAAGGCGCGGCAAGTCGTGCCTGTTGTCGAGTTGCGGCCAAACGACGGACATACCTACCGAATCGTCAAATGCACAAAGTGTGATTTTGTCTTTACCGCCAATCCATTTGAAAGTACCCATGCTAGGGGTGCCAACACCACACTTCGTGAGCGTCGCCAGCCTGCCGTACGCCATTATCGGATCGAGGGGCTGCTTCGAGCGCTGAAATTGCCGGGAGTGCCGCCGCGAATTGTTGAGGTCGGCGCTGGCCACGGACTTCTAGCCGATCTTCTGAGACACGATTTCGATTATTGTGGCTATGAGCCTAATAAAGAACGGGCCGAACTTTGCCAGGAACAAGGACTAAACGTAACTAATACGTCTTTCGACCGAACGACAGCCGGCGAAGAGAGCGTTGATGGGATTGTCATCGACAATGTGCTCGAACATGTGTCCGACCCAGAACGTATGATAGCGGATAGCTACGTGGCCTTGAAGAGGGGCGGAGTCCTTATCGTCATCGTCCCGTCGATCCGGGACGTACGCCGATTAATGCCAAAATGGCGTCGCAGGCATCATTTTCAGCGTGTACACATTAATTATTTTAGTCCGGAACACCTACAAGTGATGCTAGTTCGCAATGGATTTAAACCTTGCCAATTTGGATTTCGTGGGTTTGACAAGTCCACGGCGCGATTGATTCCATACGCGCTCGCCGATACATTTGGTTTGCACCCGCTAGGTTTATATTATTACGCCATCAAGACCGCTTAGAGCCCGCTTGAGAAAGTGATTGACCGGGTTCGGTATGAGTGATTCAAGCCTGGGATGTGAACCGGAGCGAGCCGTGACCGGAGGGCGGTCCTGAACCGCCTTGGGTTTGCCGGAGGCCATTTGGTTTAAGTTACGCGGCCATGGGGACGTCGTCCAACATGGCATAATATCGTTGCTCGGCTTCTGCTGGCGGAATGTTGCCGATTGGCTCCAGCAATCGCCGATGGTTGAGCCAATCGACCCACTCCAGCGTGGCGAACTCTACTGCCTCGAAAGATCGCCATGGGCCCCGTCTGTGGATCACTTCGGCCTTGTAAAGGCCATTGATCG
>DFLT01000001.1 GCA_002375465.1 Alphaproteobacteria bacterium UBA3612
CCGATTGAACGCCGATTGACATCTCGGCAGCTTCGCCGCGACCCATGACACCTTTGAAAATATCCTGAAATGCGAGTGCCTGCGCCTGAAATTCCTGCGTCGACCGGCCCATGGCGTTGCCGGTTTCCTCCGCCCACTTGCGAACGCTGCCCGACATTTTGCCGAACGATACGTCGAAAGCCGAATTCAATTCCTCAACATCGCTGGCGACCTTGGCGGCATTAGCGGCGAATCCAGCCAGCGGCAGCGACATAGTGAGGGACATGCGCTTGCCGACGCCCGCCATCTTGTCGCCCATGGCCTGAAATTTCTTCGAACTCTTCGCGGCGCGTTTCGCATTCGCGTCGAGTCCATCCTCGAACGATGCGCTATCCAGGCCAAGGGTGACGCGCAGAGCGCCTATAAGGCTACTCGCCATCGCGTAGAGCCTCCATCGCCTGATTTGCCGCCTCGGTACCCAGCGCCTGCTGCGTGATTGCCCAGCCTGCCCCCATGAATGCCTGCCCGATATCTATGCGCGGGATGCCCTGGCGTTCGGCTTCCTTCACCAGCTTGGCGGCGGCGCGCTCCATGCGTTTTGCTGATCGTTCTGGGGTCATTCTGCCCCCGACTGTTTTGGGGGAGTGGTCGGCGCGTCCAGACGACCAACTCCCCCACGGCCCAGCGCGGCCTTCTCTGGGATCATTAGAACGCCGTCACGCGCGTAGGCGCCAGTACGCAGGATGGCTTTCAGGCTCTCACCGATAGCCTCCATGCGTTCCTCAAGCGTAAGGGAAAGATCCGAATTCATGACGGCATTCGCTGCGAACGTGGCCGCTAGAAATTGTGTTTCGATGTTCATTTCTCCGGCTCCGTCAAATGCGCCTCTATCTCTGCCAACCGGGCTTTGATGGTTTCGAGTTCGTTGTCAGCGGCTCTAAGTCCCGCCGCCAAAGCATCCCCCAGGCAAATGCCGAAGCTAGCGCTGTCCTTTATGTCGGCCTGGCACTTAGTGAACGCGTGGAGCGCCGCTTTGCGAGCAAGCCCTTTTTCGATCATCTCAATATCCCACCCCGGTAATGACCCGCACGGCGCCAGTCTGAACGCGCCGCCAGTTGATGAATTTCAGCAACCGGATCCCTGTCGAATTGGTCTGAAAAAGTGACACAAGCTGCGTTGCGCCGGACAGTGGGTCATCCGACATTTGGACCGACGCATCTTGACTAGCCATGATCTCGGTCGTGTCTTCTGAATAGGCGATGCCGCCGGGATCGATCAGCGAAATGACATTTCCAGCCGCGTCGGATGGCAGGGCAGGGATGCCTTTGATATCGCCGCCGCGCGCGCCCACGTTCGGGAATGCCGCACCGCTAAGCGCAGCAAGTACGCTAGGTGCAGCGACGATATATGCCCGGGCAAGTTCGCCGTCGAAATCGGCGATAAGCGCTTTTATGTCCGCTTCCGGGTCAATGGTTGCCGCGCTGCCCGGTGCGCTGTTGGTGATGGATGCAGGGCTAACAGCCGCTTCCCCCGCATTCGCCGGATTGAGAAACGAAAGGTCAAGCTGTTCAGCCATCGCGCGGACAAGGTCTGCGCGGATTACACCCTCTGCTTCGGGCGAGGAATTCTCCGCCAACTCGTCACTAATCACAACAAGTGCCGCCAGTTTGAGCGTTTCGAGGCGATCCGTAGCAAAACTTAGCGCGGATACGGGCGTCGGCCCGGTCTCCCCTACCCATGCTGCCGTGGCACCGCTTGTCTGCAGTGTAAGCCGCACATTCGCGGGCACGCGGCGCATGCCAGACAGCCGCCCGAATACCGTCTGTTGACGGACAAGCGAAAAGAACTCGGCTTCCGCCGCTCCGTATTCCGCCATTTCTGCGCCCCAGTTGCCCGGTTCGGTCGTGCCGGCCGATACCGCAGCCTTCAGCAACCGGACCGGTGCAGCGCCTTCGCCCCATCGCGCCGCTGCATATTGCCGAGCTTCGCCCATCTGCCCTTTCGTGGCAGCCATCGCCTGGATGGTCCGAACGAAGGCAGAACCTTGCGGGTGCGCCGAAATTGTAGACATGACTTTCTCCGATGATTTGATGAGTGTACTCGCCGTCCGCTTGATGGTGAGGACGGGCGGGGCGGAATCCGTCTTTCCGGTTTCCGCGATGTGGGCTTTGACGCTGGCAATGGTTGCCCCGGCGCAGGCCGGAACAGTCACCGCAGATAATTCGTGCCAGCCCCATTCTGTGAAGCGCCGCCCGCCATTCTCGAGCGGGTGATATTTGAGGGCAGAAAACCCTATTGAGACTGCGCGGATCAGGCCTGCCTTGATCGACTGCCAAGCTTCGTCGAGACGGTCTTTCAGCTTTCCCGCATCATCGACTTTCACAAGCCGTGCGCGGAACTGGATGCCTTCAGGCGTTGCCTTCGCCCATTCGACATGGCCGATAGGTTGGCCGTGATCATGTTGCCATAAAAGTGGGATAGGCAAAGTGAACTTCGCGCCCATCGGCTCAACAATGTCGAACTGCCGGTCCAATTCCGGCGTCGAGGCGATGCCCTCGATAACGCGCTCGTCGCGGTCGAAAGACTTGATCTCCAGTAGGCTCAAAGCGCGATGTTCGCTCATAGAAATCTCCGTAATTTAAAGAGATTCTTTCAGGTTTCGCGGCTGCCGGAAAGTTGGGTTCGGGCGCATTCGGGCGCATTCCGGCGGGTTCGGGCACCCTAGAAGTCACTTTTTTCCGTCTGCGCTGCGATATACTCCGTGAGATCGGCAAGCGCGTACTGCACTCGACCGGCGAACGTTCGGAACGGAATGGGCGCATCTGCCATGCGACGGTTGCGAAGTGTGTTTGCCGCCTTGCCCAGCAGCGCCGCTGCATCGCGCTCGCTCACATGGTCGTCGAAGGATACCGCTATGCCCTGCGCCGTACAACCACGCGCTGCTGATGCTGGCGCGAGAGCAGATGAACAAGGAGGCCAGCCGAAGCGCCGTGTCATCGACAGCCAGAGCGTCAAGACCACCGAGAACGGCGGTCCGAACGGTTATGACGCTGGCAAGAAGATGAAGGGCAGAAAACGACACATCATCACCGATACGCAGGGGCTGCTGGTCGGAGCTATCGTGCATCCTGCTGACGCCCAGGACCGGGATGGTGCACCTAATGTTCTGGCCGCTAGCGTGAAAGTGTCGGAATTATTAACATCATAAACGCGCTGCCTTGGTCGATCGTTGAATTTGCGAGATAAATCGCCATGGCATGCTCCTTGCTTAATCGGCCTTGTTCCCAATTTTTTATCAAGGCAGTTTAAATGAAATTCCGATCACTGGTCTTATCCGTTGTCGCTCTACTCGCCACGCCCGCCGCTGCGACCACTCTTTATGTCGATGGCGGACAGTCGATTGAAGGCGACTGCACATTCGCCTGTGCCCTCCGGTACCAACAGGCCTACTCCTCCGATCTCTTCGGTTCGGCGCCCATCCTGATCTCAAGCATTGATTTCTTTGCATCGAGATCCGTGTCTTTCGATGGCCGGACGTTCGTCATGCGTATCGGTACCCAAGCCAATGCCGTGAACAATCTCAGCACGGACCTCTCCGACAATCTTTCAAACGACGTGGTTTTCGACACCGTCAGCGACTTCGGGTTCGTTGAAGCAGGAGATCAGTACGGTTTCGATGGAGCCTTCCTCTACGACCCCTCGGCCGGTGATCTCATCATCGACATCCTCCGGACCGAAGGAGGCCAGGTCAGCATGTTCAACCGCTTTAATTCGGCAGCTGGCGATACCTTCAGCAGAGCCCTCAATTTCCAAACTGACGGTACAGGCTATACAACTGACCGATATGGCCTCGTAACGCAGTTCGGCTTTGAGGCCGCAGACGTCCCGGAACCCGCAGCCTTTATGATCTTCGGATTGGGTTTGGCCGCTCTTGGCTCCTCGCGAATGCGCAGGCGCTAACACGGCCTCGCCCCGCCGTTGAATCAGGCTGGGACCAGGTAACGCGAAAGGGCGGTTCCAGCCGAGTCTGGAATCGCCCTTCTTTTCTAAGCCCCGGGCAGACTCCTTTTTGCTGATTAATTCGGAGGCTCTTTCAAACTTGGAAGAAAGGGAAAGAGCATCCTCGAGATTATTCTCGAGAGACGGCGAAGTTCGGCTCAGTTCAATCCGATGACGACAGCATAAGTTCGGGGTTCGAGACAATTTCCCACAGGTGACCGCCGGGATTCCCGAAATAGCCGGCGTAGCCACCGTAGAATGTTGGCGTTGGGTCGCTGACGGCTTCGGCGCCGACGCGGCGAGCTTTTTCTACGATTTGACCGACCTCGCTGCGGACGAGAACATCATGACCAATTGTGAAGACGGTCGAGATCGACTGCTCCGGCAGACCGGTGTCATGGACAATATCATTCTGCGCTCAGATCGACCCGCCAAGACCAGCCGTCTCGTCCAAGTGTCTCGAAAGGGGCGGCCGAAAGTTTCTGCATCATCACTCCGCAAGTTTGGGAATGCGTTTGCCTTTCGTGCGGCTCGTGAGGTGAATTAAGCGGCAGCGGTCGCAGCGGTAAGTTCGGAGCTGCAAGCCAGAGCGCCGGACGACGACGAGCACCTCCTCCTCCGATCGGTAGGAGAACTTGTTCAAACAGACGCTCAATCTGGTTCGCACGCGACTAGCCTACCAAATCGCGCACCCATTGGTCGCTTACGAACCTGGGAAAGCCAGACTGCGTGGGTTGGGGATCGTGAGTGGCATCGTCTTGAAGGCGGCCGTTCACTAGCTGAGATTGATCCGTAGGAACGCACCTTATGTTCACCTCAAGTCAACGACGACGCTGGCGCGCATAGTCGCTGATCCGCTATCAAAGGTCGATGCGACTTGTGACCCCAATCGTTTGGAGGAACTTTTCGTCATGGCTCACGACAAGCAGTGCGCCATCATAGGCCCTGAGCGCCGTCTCAAGTTCATTCAGCGCATCCAGGTCGAGATGGTTGGTCGGCTCATCGAGGATGAGTAATGGCGGCGGTGTCGCGCCGCCAAGCACGACGGCCAGCGCCGCGCGCAAGGTCTCTCCGCCGCTGAGCCGGTCCACCCGACGCTCGGCTGCCGCCGCGCGGAAACCGAAACGTGCAAGAGCCGCGCGGCGGCCATTGTCGTCCACGTCCGGATTATGGCGCGCATGGTTTGCCAGGATCGTCTTCTCGCCGTCGAGCAGCGTCATGCGTTGGTCGAAATATGCAGCCTTTGCGTACCGCCGTATAGTGCCCGACCAAGGCGTAATATGCCCCGCCGCAAGCGCCAGCAAGGTTGACTTGCCGGCCCCGTTCGCTCCGGATACCGCAACCCGCTCCGGCCCCGCGATCAAAAGGTTCTGATCAGCAAGGATCGGCTTGTCCGCGACGTGACCGAAGTTGACGCCCCGCAGCTCGAGCACACGCTGTCCCGGGGCAAGGCCACTGGAGGCAAGCTTGATCGACCAGGGCTCGACGCGTTCTACGCGCTCGCGCGCTTCAGCGAGCGAAGTTAGGGCGTCGTTTCGCTGACGCTCCGCAAGGCGGGCATTGTCGCCACCGCTGTTCTCAGCGCGGTTGGCGCGCGCGCCCATCAGGATCTTTGGCATGTCGCCGCGTGCACTCTTGCGGGCGCCGGCGGCATCACGTCGCTGCTGGCGCTCGCGTGTCTGCTGCGCGCGGCGCTTAACTTCATTCAGGTGACGCTGCGCGACCGCGGCGTCGTGCTCTGCTGCAGCGAGTTCAACTGCCTTGCGTTCGCTAAAGGCGCTGAAGTTCCCGCCGTAGCGCGCCGCCCCCAGGGTGGTGAGTTCGACGATAGCATCCATGCCCTCAAGCAATTCACGATCATGGCTCACCACGATTGCCCCCGCCCGCCAATCGCCCAGCAGCTTGCGAACGATGCCGCGTCCCTCCGCGTCCAGGTCGTTAGTAGGCTCGTCGAGCAATAGGAAGTCTGGCCGACCAAACACGGCTCCGGCAAGTGCCGCGCGGGTGCGTTGCCCACCCGACAGAGCAATAAGCGGAGTCTCAAGCGGCACTTCGAGCCCCACCGATGCCAAAGCCGCCTCGGCTTCGGCTTCCAGGGTCCAGTCAACTTCCGCGAGATCCTCAAGTGTTGCTGTACCAGCTTCGGCGCGACGAAGCCTCGCAAGATCGCCACCAATGCCGAGCAGGTCTGCGACCCGCTCTTCCGAGTTTACCTGCACGATCTGACGCATGGTTCCGATCACACCCATGCGAGAAACGCGACCCCGGTCGGGCTCGATCTTGCCTGCTATCATACGCAGCAACGTGCTCTTCCCCACGCCATTGCGGCCGACAAGTCCCACGCGCTCACGCACGAAATCAATTGAAAGATCGGAGAAGAGGAGATGTCCGTCCGGTGTAGACCAGGTGACATCTGCAAGAGAAAGCGAAGACACGGATAGATGAACTCCCAACAGGCAAAACGATGTGGCGCTGTAAGGGGCATCCGATCACATAGGGCTTCTATACTCCGATGGGTTTCATCCTCCCCGTTAGGCACCAGAACATGGACTCGCAAGAGACATCCCGACTGAAAGACGACTGTCCCGGACCCCGCGAGGTGCTGGCGTTGTGGAATGCGCATGGTGGCCGGCCGGGATGACGGGCGGCGCGGCGGAGGGCCTCTGCGTGAGGAGGCGATCGCCGCACTCCCTCTGTCGCCTGCTTTGCCTCGCGGCCTCGCGGGCCCTGGCACGCACCGTTGCCAGCGATTGACCGGCTGCCTCGACGAGTCGCTGCTCGTCGATCCCGGCCATGCGGCCATTGCGCTTCAGCACCGCGCCCTCCACCATCACCATGCGGACATTCTCCGGCTTTGCGGAGTATACGATCAGGGCGCTGGGGTCGCTTGCGGGAAATCCCATGTGCAGATCGCGCGGATCGATCAGTATCATGTCGGCGCGCTTGCCCGGCTCGAGCGAGCCGATGAGAGTGTCCATGCCGATGGCGCGCGCGCCTTCGATCGTGGCCAATCGCAGGATCTGGCGCGGCAGGATGGCGAGTTCGTCGCCGCCGACCGCAGCCTGCACCATGTGCCCCGCGCGCATCACCGCGAACATGTCGGGCGCCCCGGCAAGCGCGCCGTCGATTCCCAGCCCGACACGGCCCACCCGGTCGGTGTAATGCCTCAGCAGCGTCAGGCCAAAGCCGATGCGCTGCTCGGTAATCGGGGTCAGCGCGATCGCCGCACCCGCTTCCTCCACCGCGCGCAAGGCGGCAGGATCGGCTCCGGTGGCGTGGACGAGCAGCATGTCGGGCCCGAGGAGGCCGTGCTCCAACAGGAATTGCAGTTGCGAGGGACCATTGTCTCCGCTGATATGGGTGGAGACCGGGAGGCCGATCTCACGCACGCGGCGAAGCTCGGTCAAAGCCGTGACTTGGACCGCTTCGTCCGCGTCCGCGCTAGGCGTGCGCCAGCCGAGGCCGAGATCGATGGGGGCAGCGCCGGCCCAGGCGGCCCGGCTGCGGTGCAGATGCCGAAGGTGATCGATCCCCAGTGTTTCGCTCGGCGCCAGCTTGTCGTGGCCGGCGTAGAGAAACCGTGTCCGGATCCCCGCTTCAACCAGCGCGTCCAGCGCCGCCTCGGCATCCTCGGGGAAGCGGATGTTGTCGCAATAGGCCAGGGTTGTTGTGATTCCGGCCGCCAGCGCACCCGCGGCGCCGAAAAGCGTACCGGTCCGCATATCCTGGGGCCGATATGCGGCCCCGAGCCGTTCCACCAGCGGGAAATAGCGCGTTTCGGGCGAGCGACCGAATAGCCCGCGCATCTGCGAGAGCCAAAGATGATTGTGCGTATCGACGAGGCCGGGGAGCAGGATCTGATCCTGCGCCTCGATGACCTCCGCCCCTTCGGCAGCAAGGTCCGGTCCGATTGCGGCGATGTCGCGCCCGCGCACCAGAACATCGGTGTGGCGCAGGTCGCCCACTTGACCCATGGTCATCACATGGGCACCGCGGATCAGGAGCGGCCGCTCCGTGCGAGGTTGCGCGAAAGCTGCGGGCGATCCTGCCGTCAATACCGACGCCGCCGCACTCGCACCTGCAAGAAAGCTGCGGCGGCGAAGCGGGAATGCGCCAGATGGTTCTGTCATTCCTCCTCCCGTGCGGGTGCCTGCTGTTCCCGCAGCACGGCGAGCAGTCGTTCCTCGAAACGCTCCGGCGCCTCCACCTGCGGCGAATGGCCGAGGTCGGGAAAGGTGACGAGCCTGGCATCAGGGATGCGCGCGACCGCTTCCGGCGCCAGATCGGGGATTGGCCGCAGCCGCTCCGTCACTTGTGGAGGCGCCTGCCCCTTGCCGAAGGTGGTTGTGTCCAGCATGCCGATCATCAGCGTCACCGGCATGGTCAGCCGCTCAAGATGCTGGGAGACGGGCTGGGTGAGGATCATCTCGCTTGTCTTCGCCTGTGCGAAAGCGACATCCTCGCCATCGGCGCTGGCATACTGGCCGGCCAGCATGGCGACCCATCGATCGTAGCGCGGCTGCCATTCACCGTGATAGTAGACGTCGCGCTGGTAATCCTTGATGGCGGCAAGGTCTTTCTGCCGCTCCTGCTCGACCAGCTTATGCAGCGGAACATAGGGCACGCCTTCGGCCATCCGGTCGGATAGGCCCAGCGGGTTGACCAACACCAGGTGGCTGACCGTTTCCGGATACATCAGCGCGAAATGCATCGCCAGCATGCCGCCGGTCGAATGGCCGATGACCACCGCGTCCTCGATCCCGCGCGCTTTCATCAGCTCCCGCGTGAAGCTGGCGAGCATGGCGAAGGTATATTGCGCCTCGCGCGGCTTGGAGGATTTGCAGAAGCCGATCTGGTCCGCAATCAGCACGCGATAACCCTCATCGAGCAACGCGCGCGCCGTGTCTTCCCACGTCGCGCCGCAGAAATTCTTGCCGTGCAGCAGGACGGCAATCCTGCCATTGGGCTGTTCGGGATGGACATCCATGTAGGCCATCTGCGCGGGCGTGGACCCTACGGTCACGGGCAATTTCCGTACTTCCCATGGATAAGGGAATCGTTCGAGATCGGCTCCGAACGCCGCGACCGGCTCCTCCTGCGCCCTTGAGGGAACGCCCGCCAGCAGCATTGCGGCCCAAAGGATCGTAACGCTGACGACAAGCTTTGCCATGTCAGTTCAGGAATTGGGCCGAGCGCCCGGCATTCACGTGGAGCGCGGCCCCGCTGTGACCACTTTCTAGGCTGCCGAGAACAATCACCGCGCGGCAGATCGTCTCTGGCTTGGCTGGGTCCACCGGCAGAACATTGCCCTTGCGCGCGTCCCGATCAGCGGCTTCGTGCGTGTCCTCGCTCGAGCGCCCACCACTAGAAAACACGGAGGCAGGATGGGTCGCCAAAGCGCCGAAGTGGAATTCCGCGTTCACGTCGCTCTCCTGTCGCCTTTTTCTGCCGAATATGAACCCGCGCTCCGGATCTTCGTTCCGTTCCAGCCGACTACTTCAGATCCCAAGCACACCCATCCGATGAAGTTCTGCCGTGAGGCGCCAGGACGCCGCAGTGATCTGGAGCAGTGAGAAAACCCATGACAGGAAAGAAATTACATACCGTTCGGGTCCTACCGTTCGGGTAGGGTGAGTTCTTTAAGTTTCGTCGGAAACATCTAAAATATTGCGGACTTAATAGCAGCACCTGTTGTACCGCACATCTTTCTTTGACAGCGATATGCTGCCCGTCAGCAGCTGCGCTTCGCGCGTTCACATGAGCTATTAAAAAGCCGGCACCCACAATCTGACTGGACGATAAGTTCCCACTGCGCCAGTTTGGTGCTGCAACAAAATGGGACCCAGACATGCGCCACATTACCCTTCTCGTGCTCTCGACGCTCGTTGCCGGCCATGCCGCGGCGCAAACTCCTCAACGAGAGGAGCTCGAAAATGCGGTGACAGCTCGGCATGGGGAAACCGTTGAAGCTCTCCGCGACTGGATAGCCATACCAACCATTGCGGCGGAGAACCGCAACGTAAGAGAAGGCGCAGAGTATATGCGCCGTCTGGCACTTGAGGCCGGGTTTCAGCAGGCAGACATCGTGCCTTCGGGTGGTGTTCCAGGCGTCTTCGCTACGCTTGATGCTGGCGCGCCTGTCACTCTGGGTGTCTACTTTATGTACGACGTCAAGCAGTTCGATGCTGCTGAATGGGAGGCGCCGCCGCTCGAGGGCAAACTGTTGGACAAGCCCGGCGAGGGCGAGGTGATGATGGGGCGGGGGGCAGTTAATCAGAAGGGGCCGGAAACAGCTTTCCTCGCCGCTCTTCACGCCTTCAAAGCGACAGGCAGAAAGTTGCCGGTCAATTTGGTTTTGGTCGCAGAGGGTGAAGAGGAGATCGCCTCCCCCAACTTCCATACGATTCTCTCTCGACCCGAGATCGCTTCAGCTTTGCGCAACACCGCTGGCGTGATCATTCCGTCCGCCTCCCAGAACAAGCAGGGCGTAGCGGGCATTTCGCTTGGCGCAAAAGGTGCTGTGGAATTTCAGCTCATTGTTGGGGGCGAGACCAGCGACAAATACCCGACGGCGGACGTTCATTCGAGCGTTCACGCCCGCGTGGAGAGCCCGGCGTGGCGACTGGTCAAGGCGCTCGACACGCTGGTCGCAGATGATGGGCACACGCCAGCAATCGACGGCTGGTTCGAAAATGTGGAGCCTCTCACGGAAAGGCAAAAAGAACTGGTAGCGATCGGCGTCGACGGTTCGAACGAGGCGGATGCGAAAGCCGCTCTGGGTGTCGGCCGGTGGATTGATGACGAAGACTTCCTGACGAGTACGGAGCGACTTGTTTCCCAGCCAACCGTGAATATTCAAGGCCTCGTCAGCGGCTATACAGGCGAGGGCGGAAAGACCGTTCTGCCCGGCCGCGCTGAAGCCAAGCTTGAATTCAGACTTGTCCCTGACATGACCAAAGAGGAAGCGGTTACAAAGCTGCGGCAGCACCTTGAAAAGCGGGGCTTCGACGATGTTAAAGTGGTGGTGAGCGGCGGCTATGGCCCCAATCAAACAGACGAGAACAGTCCGCTCATTCAGGCACAGAAAACGGTACTGGAGCGTGCGGGAATTAAGTACACGCTCAGCCCCCGCAGCGCGGGCAGCTGGCCGGGTGTGGTGTTCAATGGTCCGCCGCTCAACCTTCCTACGGGACAATTTGGAATCGGTCGCGGGACCGGCGCTCATGCTCCTAACGAGTGGTTTCTCATCCGCAGCAGTGATCCGAAAGTGGCAGGCCTCGATGAGGCTACCCTGCTCTATGTCGACTTCCTCTATGAAATGGCGGCAGCCAGCAATGCACAGCCTTGATGCAGGATCGTGGACTGGCCGAGCCGACGTTGGTCCATTCTTGGGCCATCCCGACAGAATCCGCCAGATCATCAAACACTGAGGTCGACAACGCTTTTGCATAACCCATTGGATACCTTTCGCATTACGCCACATTGGCTTCGCGGCTGGCTGGGTCGAAGGGCGACGTCGTGCTGCGCGATCTCGCGGCGAATGACCTGCCGTTGATCGATGCCGGCCGGTTCGCGGCCAACCTCACCCCAGTGGAAGATCGGAGCGCGAGCCAGCACGATCTGGCCTCGATCGGCGATACGCTGATCGCCGAACTGCAGGCGGCCGACACGATCGTATTGAGCCTGCCGGTCTACAATTTCTCCATGCCTTCGACCCTCAAGGCCTGGGCCGGCCTGGTCGCGCGTACGGGCACCACCATCCGCCATACCGAAACCGGTCCGGTCGGACTGCTTAGCGGCAAGAGGGCTTAGGTCGTGGTCGCCTCGAGCGTCACACCGGTGGGTAGCGAGATCGACCTCTTCATGCCGTGGCTGCGCCATTTCCTCGCTTTCGGCAGCACCTATGTCGAGATCGTTGCCGCCGACGGGGCGTTGACGGCGAGGAGAAGGTAGAGGCTGCCGCGCAGACCATCGAACTGCTGGCCGCGTGACGCCGGAATATCGGCGAGGCACGCGCCGTCGGAGCCTCGAGGCTCCGGCGGTTCGGGTGCGGGCTTGGCGAGTTCCGGCTGGCCCGGTTCGCTCCCCTTCATTATGATCGGGTGGGTCGAAATGGAGGTGCCGTGATGGAATCGTTTGGCGACGATCTGGAGACCATGCGGCGTGTTCCGCTGGCCGATCACCATGTCGATCAGCTCCATAGGATCGGCACGGAGCGCGCCTACACCGCCGGACAGACGGTCGTTGCCGTGGGCGAGCCGCTCGAACGCTTCATCTACGTGCTCGAAGGCGAGATCGAGGCGGTCAATGTCTATACCGGCGAAAGGCTTTTCGAAGCATCCCTTGGTCCGACCCAATTCCTCGGCGATATCGGTTTCCTGAGCGGCGCGTCGGTGACCAGCCCGATGCGCGCGGCCCGGCCCACGCGGACTCTGGAAGTGCCACGGTTCGACATGCTCGACCTGATGGCCCGCGTGCCCGAGCTTTCAGACCATGTGATCACGGTGTTCGCGGCCAGGCGTCGGCGGATGTTCGAGGAACGCGCCAGCGCGGTAAAGGTCATTGGCGCCGACCGTGACCCCCTCATACAGGCGTGCGAGCAATTCCTCGCCCGGAACCGCATTCCGTTCGACAGCCTGGATCTCGACGGGCGCGACGACGCCTCGGTCGAAGCGTGTCATGCCACCGACCATTCGCCCGGCGTCATCATCGGCCGGGACCGCCGCCTCGATGACCCCAGCCCGCGCACGCTGGCGCGCGAGCTCGGCCTTGATCTCGATGTCTGCCGCGAGACGCTCTACGATCTCGTCATCGTCGGCGCGGGGCCAGCGGGGGTCGCCGCGGCGGTTTATGCCGGGAGCGAGGGATTGTGTGCGCTGGCGATCGAAGACACCGCGATCGGTGGCCAGGCCGGCGCGAGTAGCCGGATCGAGAATTATCTCGGCTTTCCCACCGGCATATCGGGCACTGATCTCGTGTTTCGCGGCCAGGTCCAGGCCATGAAGTTCGGTACGCGCTTCGCGATGCCGCGCAGGGTCGAGGGGCTTTCGCGTCGTGCCGACGGCAGCTTTCGCGTCGAGCTCGACGGCGGCGAGCGCGTGTGCTCGCTTGCCGTGCTGGTCGCAACGGGGGTGCGCTATCGGCGGTTGCCGCTCGAAAGGCTCGAGGATTTCGAGGGCGCCGGCGTGTTCTACGCGGCCACCGATATGGAGGCGCGCTTTTGTCGTCACACCGATGCGGTGGTGGTCGGTGGCGGCAACTCTGCAGGGCAGGCGGCGATGTATCTCAGCAGGACGGCAAAGCACGTCCACGTCGTCGTGCGCGGAACCAGCCTCGCCGCGTCAATGTCCAACTACCTCTACAGACGCTTGGAGGCCGACCCGGCAATCACGATCCACTACCGCACGAAGGTGACGGCCCTTGACGGCGGCGATCATCTTGAAGCGCTGACCTTATCGTCTCCCGATGGGGATGTCCGCCTCGAAACGCGGGCGCTGTTCCTCATGATCGGCGCGGCGCCCAATACCGGCTGGCTCTCTGGCCTAGCAGAAACTGATTCCAGCGGCTTCGTCCTTACAGGCGCGAAGGCCGGGCGCGATCACCCATACGAGACCGGCGCTGAAGGCATCTTCGCGGTCGGAGACGTCCGAGCGCAATCGGTCAAGCGCGTGGCAAGTGCGGTCGGCGAAGGCTCCGTGGTGATAAGCCGCATCTGGGAATATGTCGAAGCCACGAAGCGCGATCGCTTGGTCATGCAACAGCCGGCGACCCACCCAGACGTCGTAGGATCTGCCGTCGTTTGAAGGAAGTATCCCGGCAGGTGGTGGCACCGGCTCGAAAGAGGTAAACGAACGGCAGCTTTCGGGATTGCGTTGAATCAGACCGAACGGCCGAGATTGTAGGGCGCAAAGCAGCCGCATGCTCGGATCACCGTGCTTCGAGATCAGATTGCCGGCGATCGGCCGGTGAAGATATCCGCGGTCACATCGCTCAACCAGTCCAGAAAGACCTTCATCCTGCCCAATCGACTGGCCTGCTCCGAATATAGCGCACTGACCTGTAGAGCGGGTGTGACGTGCTCCCCTGATTGTTA
>DFLT01000018.1:0-2339 GCA_002375465.1 Alphaproteobacteria bacterium UBA3612
CTGGACCTGAGCGAAGGGCGGCATGAGGCGCTGCGCCAACGTCTGATTGACCCACGGCTGGAGCGTTTCATCGGCGTCATCTATCGCCCGGAAACCGAGCTGCAGAGCCACTATTCACAGGCAATCCTGCCGCGACAGTTCGATGCCTATATCTGGTTCGACGAGACGCAGGCGGTGACGCCGCTCGGCCGTGAACATCACCCCGAACACATCCCCGACACCTATCCGTTCGGCGAATAGCATCGTGCGCCGCGACACCGACTACGTTCTCGGGAAGCTGGCTTGGATGCAAGCGGAAGGTATATGGCCAAACGGGCTACGATATCTCTGGACGGATGCGTTTGGTGTAGTTCTTTATGTATCGCTTTACCGCGAACTGGGCGAACAACGCTGGCTCGACTCTGCTGAAGCGCTCGTCGCCGAAGTGGACCGCGTTCTCGGCCGTGAGCGGGGGCTGAGGATCGGCGAGGCACCAGACCGCGACGGACAGTATTTCCACTATCTTGCCATGTGGATGTTCTCGCTGGTGCGGCTTGGCGAGGAAGTGCCGCGCTACCGCACCAGCGGCATTCAAATCGCGCGGGAGGTTCACCCGGCTTTCGTGCTGCCGAGCCGAGGCGTCGTTTGGAAGATGGAGGAGGACCTCAGTGCGCCTTACCCAAGCTATGGCCTTGGCGCTATGGATGCCTTCGACGGTTATATCTCCTATTGCCTGCTGGGGGAAGAGGAGCTGACGGCTAAGATCGCCGGTATGAAGACCCTGATGGACTCCCAATATTCGCGGCTCGACATCGACCAGGATCTGGGGCTCGGCATGATGCTTTGGCTCGCCCACTTCTTCCCGCAGGAGGCGTGGGCGAAAGCGCAGAGGGAACGCTCCCTGGCCGCAATGGATCGCCTGTGGACAGATCCGCCAGGTTTCTTCGCGCGAGCGAGCTACGCCCCCGACACCCGCATCGCCTTTGCCAATTACGGCATCTCGCTTGGCTTGCAGGCTGCAGGTATCTGGCAGGAACGTGTCCTGCGGCTGAACGACTATTTCGACAGCTATTTTTCGGACGATGAATATGACCCAGAGGCGATTACCCACGTCATGGCGTGTACATCGCACATGCCGGGTGCCTTTCTGAGGTGACCGAACGGAAGCTGCGGCAGGGCGAGCAAGGCGCGCCGACCGCCGAGCCGCGGCGCGTTTCAGTGCGGGTCCCGACGCGCGTCGACTTTGCCGGTGGCTGGAGCGATGTGCCAGACTACGCCTCCAGCGAGGGCGGGATTGTGCTGAACGCGGCAATCGACCGCTATGTCGAGGGGTGCGCGGAGTGGACCGGCGACGGATTGCGGCTCAGCTACAATCTCGACCTGCCTCCGGACGCTCATCTCGGCACGTCCTCTGCTTCGAACCTCGCGTGGCTGGAGCTGATCCATGGCCTGATCGAACGACGGGTGTCCACTACGGAACGGGCCGAGTTGGCCTTCCGGCTGGAGGAACTTCTCGGTGAGAAAGGTGGCAAGCAGGACCAGTATGCGGCGGCGCTGGGGGGTTTGAACTTGCTTCGCTTCGGCGCGGCCGACGAGCCCGCACAGATCGAGCCGCTAAAATTGTCAGACGATCATGTCGCGGCGCTGCAAAGGCGCTGTATCCTTTGCCATGCCGGGCCTTCCGCAGGCTCGAGCTCCCTCCACAAACAGGTGTGGAAGCGATTTCGTGAAGGCGACGGGGAAACGAGACGAACCCTCCGTGCGATCCGCGATACGGCCCTGCTGGCACGGGACGCGCTGCTCGCCTGCGACTGGAGCGGCCTTGCCGGCATTCTTACCCGCAATCGCGAACTTGCGCGCGCTCTCGGTGGCGGTGCTCTTACCAATCGCATGGACCGCCTCTTCGAAGCTGGAGCTCAAGCCGGAGCGCTCGGTTCGAAGGGGTGCGGTGCTGGCGGTGGGGGCATGCTCCTTTTCTTGTGCGAAGACGAGAGAAAGGATGCCGTGCAAGAGAGCCTCAAAGCGGCAGGCGGTAAGATTATTCCGTTCGATTTTGCACCGCGCCGCGATTGAGGGGGGGCATGGCGCCCGCGATACCGGCGCGGGAAGCTAGTGTTGCACGTTACAATACCCTACGCCGCTGCCTCTCTTCCTTTTACGCAGTTTTACGAGAATTCTTCGTCAGATGAACCCGTTACAATTCAAGTGGGCCCGAATCCGCTTGAGCAAGCTGTCCTACGCTCATGAAGTTTGCCATATGATGTTTATTAACGTTATCGTGGGGCAAGGATGAACGTTCTCAATTCACAGTCAGCCAACACCCGACCAAACAGAGCGCAGGTACGAAATCGCCTCTTGAC
>DFLT01000018.1:2598-13434 GCA_002375465.1 Alphaproteobacteria bacterium UBA3612
CATCAGGAGTGGCGCCTTGCGCGTGGCAGTCGAGGAGAGCGACACCCTGCGCGAACTTCTCTTCCGGTATTTGCGAGCGATGACGGTTCAGACAGCCTATACTGCGCTGTCCAATGCGGTGGATACGGTAAAACAACGCCTCGCCCGCTGGATTCTGATGGCGTGCGATCGTGCGCGAGAAGACGAGATGCCGCTGACGCACGACTTCATTGCGGATATGCTGTCCGTCCGGCGGCCAAGCATCACGAATGCGCTTCACGAGCTTGAGGGTTGGCGCTGGATTTCGTCAGAGCGTGGGTTTCTGACGGTCCTTGACCGAGCCGGGCTGGAAGAATTTGCCAGCAGGACCTACGGCCAGGCTGAAGCGGAATACAAACGCCTGCTCGGACCGATGCGCCTCGCAGATGAGGAAGTTCCTCCTGCCAGCGGCCTGATCTAGAGCACCGTTGCGCAGACGCTGATCTGTCTTATTTACGCGCGCCCAAATGAGTGTGCAGACGATCCATCTAGATGCCGCAATGGGCCGGCGTCTAGAAGCCAAAAGCGGACAATCTGTATACTTGGGCCGCAGTGCGGATCACGCGCCATGGACCGGCGCGACATCCAGCTGCTCATCGCGGTCGTCGCCCAGCGGACGGAGCGCGCTGCCGCAATCGGGAAAGGTGCAGCTCCCGACCTCGAGCTCGATCCGCCATTCGGCGCACTGCAGATGATTGGGCAATGCGCGCACCGGCGAGGGTCGCTCGGCGGGCGCTCTGTCGGCGGTGCGGCTGTCTGCTACCTCGGCTTCGCCTTCGAGCTCATCGAGGGCGAGCTAGTGACGGAGGGTATCGATCAGCGTATCGCGCGCCGCCGAAGCGGCTTCGAGTTCGGCTATCCGGGCGTCCTTGTCGATCGAGCAGAATCGAAAGCTGCGCCGCGGTGAGACTGACCTTGCCTGCCCGGGTGATCGGCCAGATGAACCGGCCTCGATCCATGCGCTTCGAGAACAGGCATAGACCCTGACCATCATACCAGAGCAGCCTGAGCAGATCGCCCCGCGTGCCGCGAAAGGCGAACAGCGCGCCCGAGTGCGGACTTTTCTCCAGCACCTGCTGCACCGCGAGGCCATTGAACCCCTGGCGAATGTCGGTGGCTCCGCAGGCCAGATAAATGCGTGTCCTCGGCGGTAACGGGATCATCGGGCGAGAACGGACATCACCCGTGCCAGCGCATCGGCATCGACCGCCGGGTCGACCGTAATCCGTACGCCCACGGCAGCTCGATCCCGATCTGGCCGCTGCCTGCCGTCGCCGGAGCCGGGCCATCGGTGCCGAACGCTTCGCGCAGGATCGCCAGCTTCTGATCCACCGACCAGCGGAGACAACCGCCCACGAACGCGATCCGACTGCTCATACGATCACTCATATGACCGATCACAAGAGCACTCGCTCCCGCCGCTCCGATATCCTCCCAGCTCCGCTCTTCGCAAAGAGCGGCTATCAGCACCCCGCAGCACCTTTCCGCAAGCGGCCTTCAGGACACGTTACCCCTCCGATAAAAGAGCATGAATTACATCGTTGTTTCTTGGGGGGTCTCGTTTATGGGTTTGGATCATAATGTTCGAAGAAATGTCGGTGTCCACTCGGTATCAGATACTTGGGTCAGCTGACGCGAGCTGAAGGAGAGAAGGACGGCCCCGGGCGAACACGACCACGAGGCCCGTGGCCGGAAGTGTTGGGAACCTATCGAGGGCAATTGAAAGATCCTGCTGTGGCAGGCCCCAAGTCGCCTGTTGCAACAGCCCTAAAGCACGGCCGATCAGCGCTATTGTGAACCATTCGCCGGGGCAACGGTGATCCTCGGCGTGGTCCCCTCCGCCCTGCGGCACCAGGTCGAAGGCAGACGGTTCGCGACGATAGAAGCGTGCAGGCCGGAATGCCTGCGGGTCGCCCCAAAGCGCTGGATCGTGATTGGTGGCGTAGAGACCAAGCAGAACCCAATCGTCGCTTACGAAATAATGACCCCGCCATTCGAACGGTTGGCGCACCCGCCCGCCGATCACCGGAAAGAAAGGATAGAAGCGCCGCACCTCGTGGACGAAGGCGGTGAGGCGTCTTTCCGGGTCCTCTTCGAGCCATTGCACAGCGCCAGGGTGTTCGTGCAGCGCCAGTGCGGCGAAGGTGATGAACCGCGCAACTGCAACGGTCGGGCGGATCAGGTTGAGAAGCTCCACGGCCGCATCATCAAGGTCGAGCAAATTACCATCGGGTTCGCGGTGATGTGCGAGCACGCTAACAGGGGCGTCGTTCTTCTCTTGAGCGCGAGCCCTCAGAATTGCGCGGCGCGCCCACGCTTCCGACCGCCGCCTCAGCAGTAGAGCACGCAGAACCTTGGGGCTGACAGCCCCCGCAGAATCGATCATCGCCGCCATCTCGGCAGTGCGCCGCGAAAGCTCTCTGCCCGTTAAGGGAATGCCCGCCCAGGCGCAGGCCGCCTTGCACAAGAGGCGCTGCATCTCCTCGTGCAGCACCACCGAAGGTCGCGCACGCCAATCCGGCAAGGCATCCTGCCAGGCGACTTCGAACTCTTGCACAATAGCGTCCACCGCCGGGCCAGTGAGCAGCCCAAGGAACATCGCCTTACGCGCCCGGTGATGGGCGCCATCACATTGCTGAACGCTGCCCTTGTCCTGCAGCAGACGCAACGTGGTGGGCGGCATGGAACCGGCGCGGGTAAAATGTTCGCCATCGTAGAACTGCCGCGCCGCATCGGCCCCGCGCATGCAGACCACTTTGCGCAACATGATGCGGGTGCGGAATGCATCGCTGCTGGTCTCGCGGCAACGATTCCCGACGAAGTCGTAACCCTCCCGGAAGAACGCAAGAGTGCTGTCGAACGAGGCAAGGCGCGGGATTGACATGAAAAGACCCTGCCTATTCCTCGGCGCGGCCGGCATATTGATCGACCGCGCTGGCCATTTCTATGAGCGTGCGCTCCATATCCTTGCTGCCGTATGGCCAGAAGCGTTCCTTTTCCCCGCGATCCCACGCTTCGCGCAGGTCTGCCTGGGTAATGTCCCAATCGGCCCGAACGTCGCGGGTCGCTTCGCGCAGGTCGCGATGCAGATCGGCCATCGACGGGCGACCCCAGTAATAATAACCGTTATAGACCGAATGGATCTCCAACCCCGGCTTCAGCACGATCGTATGCGGGATCATGACATCATGTTTGGTGTCGGTATATTCCTTGATTTCGAGATCGCGCTGCACCTGTCGATTCTCATCGAGCAGGAACGGAAAATGCGCGCCGAGCTGCTGGCGCATATTGTTCGCCGTGTGCCAGTCGTCGGTGGTGATCGCTACCAGGTGCGTGAAGCCCACCACCAGCTGAGGGTGAAACCGCACGAGTTCCTGAAAGTGCTGGCGGTCTTTCGGGCAGAAGGCACCGCGAGTGAGGACCAGAACCATCGTCTGATCGCTTTGCAGGTCGGATAGCCTGCGCTTCGTCTTGGTATGGTCGAGGAGGGTATAATCGGGAAAGCGCCCGCCCGGCTTGATGTCGTCTCGCATCGGCAATCTCCCTTCGTTGGCGCGCTCAGGCGCCGGGTTGTGGATCGCCGCCGGTTGCGCCGAAGACCTGCCCTGTCGAATAGCTGAAGGCCGGGTCCGCCAGCGCCACGTACAGCGGTGCGAGCTCCACCGGCTGTCCCGCCCGGCCAACGGGCGTATTGGCACCGAATTGCGGCAGGCGGTCGGTCGGCTGTCCGCCGGTGACCTGCAGCGGGGTCCAGATCGGGCCAGGTGCGACCGCATTGACCCGGATCCCGCGGGCGGCCAGCTGCTTGGCCATAGCCTTCGTGAACATCAGGATGCCCGCCTTGGTCATCGAATAGTCGATCAGCCCTTCAGGCACGGTGGCGGCGACCTCGCTGGAGGTGTTGATGACTGCCGAGCCGGGTTGAAGGTGCGGCAATGCGGCCTTGGTCAACCAGAACATCGCGTAGAGATTGGTCTTCATTGTTTGGTCGAACTGCTCGTCCGACAATTGCTCGAGCTCCGGCACCCATTGCTGGTAGGCGGCATTGTTGACGAGGATGTCCAGCCCACCCAATTGGCGAACTGCTGCGTCGGCAAGGCCGGTCGTATAGTTCTTGTCGCGCAAATCTCCGGGCAGCGCGGCGAACCGGCGCCCCTCCTGCTGGACAATTCGCGCGACATCCTGCGCGTCGGGTTCCTCGGCCGGGAGGTAGGCAATGGCCACATCCGCCCCTTCGCGTGCAAACGCGATTGCCGCAGCACGCCCGATCCCGCTGTCGCCGCCGGTGATGAGCGCCCGCTTGCCGCGCAGCCTCCCGGTGCCGCGATAGCTTTCTTCGCCGTGATCCGGGCGCGGGTTCATCTGCTGGGCTATGCCGGGCCAAGGCTGCCGTTGTTCCGGATAGGGCGGTTCACGGAAGCGAGCCGCCTGACGCGTCATCGGTTGGTCGGGCGCGGCCGACCCACGTTGCGCCAGCGCCGGGGTCGCGCCCGTTGCGGCGGCGGCGGCTACAAAAGCGCGGCGAGTGGGACTGAACTCGGTCATCAAACGTCTCCTTCGTTATAATTCATATGCATCGAGAAGCTGCCTCTCTGGTCCCGCCCACCCGCGATTCCCGTCTTGAGAAACAACAAATCGCTCTCCTTGCCTTTTGTCAGCCGCTCCGGGTCAGCCAATTCAGGGCCTTGCTTAGCTGCCTGCCTCCATCTCGCTCGAACCATTTCCCGTGTGCGAAGACGACCCGCTCGGGATGAAGACTAACCAGATTTCGCAGCGCGTCCCGGTTCTGGTTACGTTTGAGGAGCAAGGCTGCACGAACGTGGTGTGGAGTGGTGCCGCTTGTGGCTCCGGCCAGTTTCATCACGATCGAGGTGACCGGCGGCAGCCTGGCCGGCTCCATATTGTCGATCAGGTCAGTCAGCAGCAGGGTGCGGCTGGCGCGGTGAAAAAACCATGCTTCGCTGAAGCCGACTCCTTCGATGATGCCCTGCTCAATCTGCTCCGCCCAGTCCTTAGGTGCATCGATGCCAAGATCCTGGTCGATGCGAACGGCTGAGTTTCGGACCTGCCAGCGATCCCGCAGCCCGGGCACGGCCCATGTGGTCGCCGCCGGGACCGCATCCTGCCATTCCTCCAGGAACTGCCAGTGGCCGGTGCTCGGAGCTATCAGATGGCGCACCGGCCCAAGGCGCTCGATTGCTTTCGCGAGAGCTGGGGCGTGCCTCGTGGGCGAATGAAGAAGCAGGTCGCCCGATGGCAGGCGCACGATCGTCATGCGCACCGGCAGCTTCAATCCCAGCGTATTGATTGGAGTGCCGTCGACAATCCACAGGTCGTCGGCAATTTGCTTGAGGGTATCGACAGGAGGGTAGGCTACGCCCCCGTCGTGTGACGGGCCGCTCGCGGCCTTGCGCGCTGTCCAGGCCAAAGCAGTCCCCGCTGCCAAGAGACCGAGCGCGCCTGCGAGTTTGAATTGCTTTCTCACGATCAGATAAACGGCCGACCGCCGGTCACCGGGATGGTGGCGCCGATAATGTAGCTCGCTTCGTCACTGGCCAGCATCACGTATGGCGGAGCGAGTTCTTTGGGCTGCGCTGCTCGACCGATGGGCGTATTCGCCCCGAATTTACGCACCGCTTCGGACGGCATGGTGGAGGGGATGAGGGGCGTCCAAACCGGCCCCGGGGCCACGGCATTCACCCGGATGCCTCGCTCGGCTAAAAGCTGCCCCGCTCCGGCGACGAAGTCGCGGATTGTGCCCTTTGTCGTCGCGTAAGGCAGGAGGGTGGGGTTAGGATGCTCGGCATTGATGGAAGTGGTGGCGATGATCGAGCCGCCAGGCGCCATATGCGCCACAGCAGCCTTGGTGAGATAGAATAGCGGATCGACATTGACGGCGAACGTGGTCCGCCATTCCTCGTCGCTGATGTCCTCCAGCCTGTTGAGGGTCGCCTGATGCGCGGCATTGCTGACCAGCACGTCGACGCGGCCAAATGCCTGCACTGCGCGATCGACAACCGCGCGGCAATGCGCGGGATCGCTGAGGTCGCCGGCGACCAGCACTGCCTCGCGTCCCGCCTCTTTCACCAACCGTTCGGTCTCGCGCGCATCCTCATGCTCCTCCAAATAGGAGATCAGCACGTCGGCGCCCTCGCGCGCGAAGGCGATGGCCACTGCCCGGCCGATGCCGCTATCGCCGCCAGTAATGATCGTCTTCTTTCCTTTCAGCCGGCCATGCCCGACATAGCTGTCCTCGCCGTGGTCTGGGCGTGGGTCCATCTCGTCGGTCCATCCAGGCATCGGCTGTTTCTGTTCGGGCTGGGGAGGGTTTGGCTCTGACATAAATTATGCTCCTTCGGTCAGGCTGGAGAGGGGTGGGCGGACTCCGAGGCGAGCAGATCGAACTCCACCGCGTCGTGGGCGCAAAAGATTCGCACGTCGCCGGCGTGATCGAGCGACAACCGCCGCAGCCGGTTCTGGTTGGTCAAACGGGCGGCGCGGTCGACTTCCATCATCCGCTGATAGCCTCGCAAGGCGGGCGTGCAGGAGTAATGTTCCGAGCCGATTTCGCCGCGGTAGAAATACGCATCGGCGGCATGGAGCAACCACCCACCGGGCTCGCGGATCGCCACTCCAGCATGTCCCCAAGTGTGCCCGGCCAACGGAACAAGCAGAATGTCTGCAGGCAATCCGTCGAGATCGCGCACCGCATCGAAACCGAACCAGCTCTCCCCGCCGCCGAAGGGATAGAGGCGCCAGTCGTGCACCTGATCCCATTGCTGGGGCCTGTAGCGGCGCGTGCCGACAAAGGCGCCGCCTTGGCGAGCGTCGGCGACATCCTTCTCTCGAGACGTGACGTGCACCGTGGCATTTGGAAAGTCCTCGATGCCGCCGGCATGGTCGAAATCGAGATGGGTGATGATGATGTGGCGCACATCGGCCGGGTCAAAACCAAGCCCGCGCACCTGTGCGATGGCCGTCTCTTCCAAACGTAGCTGGATGTTGTTGAGTGTCAGGAAGAAGGGTGAAAGCCGCCTTGCCGGATGATCAACGTCGCGGGTGCCAAAGCCGGTGTCGACGAGAACAAGGCCCGCATCGGTTTCGATCAGCAGGCAGTGACACACGATCTGTCCGAAGACGCCGTCGCTCTTGCCGTCGAACAGCCGACCGCCCACCGGGCAACATGTGCCGCAATTGAGATGGTGGATCTTCATCGCATCGACTCTCGCGAATTGTTCGACCGGAGCCGGTTGGCCGTGCGCGCAGTGAGGCCAGACTCTGCGCGAAGGTTCAAGAACCATGCGGCGCCAATCGCTGCAGCGGCCGCCGTAAGCGATAGGCCCGCGGGGGAGCGCAGCGCTGCGACCGCTCCAGAGAGGAATCCGGCGGCGGGGATCGCGACGCCTCGCCGGGGGGACGGATCAGGATGGATGACGCGCCTCCACTTCCCGGAGGGCAAAACCAGCGGCATCGGTCATGTCCAATTCTCCTTTCCAGCGAAGGATGGCTCTTTGCCGCTTCCCGGCTACTCTGTTGGCTCGAGCTCGACTTTCAGCCAGCCGGGCTTGCGCTGATCGAAGGTTTCGTAGGCTTTCACCGCGTCGGTAAGCTCGTCGGTCTGGGTCAGCAGGCTGACCGGATCGATGACGCCCGCGCGGACCAGGTCCACAAGGTGCGGGATGTATTTGCGGTGATTGCAGTTGCCCATCTTGATTGTCAGGTTCTTGTTCATTGCCTGCCCGATGGGAAAAGTTTCCACGGTCGGCGGATAAACGCCGATGATGGAGAGCGTGCCGGCCTTGGCAAGCGCCTCGACTGCCCATTTCAGAACCTGTGACGGCGCATCCCCGGGCGTAAAAGGGGGCTGGTCGGGGCCGTCAGGAGCAATTTTCTGCGCCTGTGCCTCGAACTTCTCGGCTTTTTTCGCATCGGCTGCGGGGCCATCATGCGGATGTTCGGCATCCACGCCCACCGCGTCGATTGCGCGATCGACACCAATGCCGCCGGTGAGCTCCACGATAGTCGTGACCGGATCTTCCTTCTCGAAGTTCACCACCTCGGCTCCTTGCCGCTTGGCGATGGCGAGCCGGTCTTCCTTGCTATCTACCGCGATCACGCGGGCGCCCATTAGAAGGGCCGAAGCGATCGCGAATTGCCCCACTGGGCCGCAACCGAAGACCGCGACGCTGTGGCCTTCCTCAATATCGGCGATGTCGGCGCCAAAATAGCCGGTCGGGAAAATATCGGAGATGAGGATCGCCTGTTCGTCACTGACCTCATCGGGCAATTTTACAAGGCCGATGTGGGCGTAGGGGATGCGCGCTTTTTCTGCCTGTAATCCGTCGAAGTCACCAGCCGCCTTGGGTCCACCGAAGAAGGCGGTGCCAGCGCGCTTGCCGCCGGGATTGGCATTGTCGCATTGTGCGTAATAGCCCTTGCGGCAGTAGGAGCAGGTGCCGCACGCAATGGTGGAGGGGATTACTACCCGGTCCCCCGGTTCGAAGTTGCGCACCATGTCGCCGACCCGCTCCACGATCCCGACGCCCTCATGCCCAAGCACGATGCCTTCCCGCAAATCCGCAAAGGTACCCCGCACAAAGTGCAAGTCGGTGCCGCAAATAGCTGACGAAGTCAGCCTTACGATCGCGTCTGTCGGTTTCTGAATTTCGGGCTCGGAGACGTCTTCAACACGGATGTCGCCCACTCCGCGCCAAATCACCGCTTTCATTTTTGAATCTCCTCCAGATGAACTCTGCGAAGAAGACGCAATTGCTCTTGGTTGTTCCCTTATATATTTTTTAGTTTCATAATAAATGTTATTGCAGAAACGCGATCTTAGCAGAGGTGGCGTTGCGGTGTAATCTATACTTGCAGCTTTGGGAAAAAACTTGGATTGGCGGAAAAGCAGGAGCGAACGGCCACTGACCTGCCCCCGAAAAACTGGTCCAGTTCGAGAGTTAGAGTTTCGGCTATTTAGATGCTCGAGAGGAGCGGAAGATGGCACGAAAGACTTACAAGCCGGAACAGATTATAGGTATGCTTCGCGAAGCGGAGGTTCGTCTGGCGCAAGGCGAGCGGACTGGGGCGATCTGTCGTTCGCTGGGTATCTCGGAGCAGAGCTACTACCGCTGGCGGCGCGAATATGGTGGCCTGAAAGTGACACAGGCGAAGCGCATGAAGGAGCTGGAGAAGGAGAATCTTCGGCTTCGGAAAGCGGTGTCCAATCTGACTTTGGATGCGTTGATCCTGAAGGAAGTTGTCGAGGGAAAGTACTAAGCTCTCCGCGGCGCCGGGCTGGCGTCGACCATGCGTGTGCGGCGCTCGGCGTGTCCGAGCGCCGTGCCTGCCGGGTGGTCGGCCAGCATAGATCGACGCAGCGGAGGGCAGCAACTCCCAGGCAGGATGAGACACGCCTGACGGCAGAGATCGTCAGGCTGGCATCGCATTATGGCCGCTACGGTTATCGCCGGATCACAGCCCTCCGGGGCGGCTGGGCAGTGAACGTGAAGCGCGTTGAGCGCATCTGGCGGCTAGAGGGTCTGAAAAGCTTGCCCCGGCGAAGGCCGGGGTGCCGCAGAAGCAGCCAAAGCGCGGGCGGCTGTGGCTGAATGACGGATCGTGCATCCGGTTGCGCCCGCAATATCGCGGCCATGTCTGGAGCTATGACTTCGTCGCCGACCGGACGCATGATGGCAAGGCACTCCGGATGCTGACGGTGATCGATGAGCATAGCCGCGAGTGCCTGGCGATCCATGTAGAGCGCCAGCTGAAAAGCGACGATGTGCTGGCCGTACTGACAGACCTGTTCGCGCGGCGCGGTCCACCAGTGCATATCAGGTCGGACAATGGTGCGGAGTTTACCGCGACTGCGGTACGAGAATGGCTGAGCCGCATCGGGGTGAAGACGTTGTTTATCGAACCCGGCAGCCCTTGGGAGAATGGATACAATGAATCGTTCAACCGTAAGTTGAGGGATGAGCTTCTAAATGGGGAAATCTTCTATACGCTGAAAGAAGCACAAATCCTCATCGGACGCTGGCGACAGCATTACAACACTCTCAGGCCGCACAGCTCGCTCAGCTATCTTCCACCAGCACCAGAAGCGATCATGCCACGCCCTGCTGGCCTGCCCTACGCTACGCTCCGGTCAGCCCAGCAGGGCGGGCCACACCCCGCCGGACTCTAACCTAACCGGTGGACCACTCCAGTGGGGCAGGTCAAGACCACCGAGAGCGGCGGTCCGAACGGTTATGACGCTGGCAAGAAGATGAAGGGCAGAAAACGACACATCATCACCGATACGCAGGGGCTGCTGGTCGGAGCTATCGTGCATCCTGCTGACGCCCAGGACCGGGATGGTGCACCTGATGTTCTGGCTGCTATCCGCCACAGCTTCCATGGCTGCGGCATGTGTTCGCGGACGGCGGCTATGCCGGTGACAAGCTGAGGGCTGCACTCTCCAACGCAGGAAAATGGACGATCCAGATCATCCGCAGGTCAGATCGTGTAAAAGGCTTTGAAGTGCTGCCGCGCCGCTGGGTCGTGGAGCGGACCTTCGCATGGCTGGGTCGCAACCGACGCCTCGCCAAAGACTTCGAACGGTCCATACAAAGCTCAACAGCCTGGCTCCTTCTCGCCTCCGTCCAGATGATCACTAGAAAAATCGCAAGCTGCTGACATCATACCAAATAATCATGAGTCAGACTCTCAGGAACACAGCAATCAGCGGCTCGGCGAACTCATGCCATGGAACTACGCCCCCGCCGTGAGCTGAACACACCGCTTACGGCACATCGTAAGCGTGGCCTGTAGGACGCA
>DFLT01000009.1 GCA_002375465.1 Alphaproteobacteria bacterium UBA3612
CAAAAGCGCAACTGTAATGCTAGCACGGAAGGCTGCTACAACGCGGCCTACGGCCTCTTCGAACTCGGCAATGCTGTATCGTCCACTTAATGAAATCTTCATCTGCCATCCGCTCCGAGACCTCAAGCCGGGCCTTGGTAACACTCACGACTGAGTCCGAGCGCGCCGCCGTCTTTAGGACAGCGGCCCCTGGACATGCACGACGGCGACCCGGCCAGAATCTCTTCTGGACAGCCTCAGTCGTGCAGTAGGGTTACCAAGCCCCCGCGACCTTTTTCGCCGCGTCACGAGCCATATTGCAGCATCCAGCTCTCAAGTCATCCCCTCACAAGCGGATGATGACTTCCTCCATTTTTTCTGGTGCACCGAAATTGGGCGATGCGCTGGGACCTTGATACCTAAATTGCCCGATGCGCCTGCCGAATGCTAACGTGAGGCAAGCAATTCGGGCGCGAACGTAGGCAACGTGCGATGGCGGCAAACTCCAAAATGGCGAAGGTAGATAGCCGATAAACGGAAGCGCCTGGATCTGAAGGTGGGCTGCGCCGTCGAGGATGCGGGCGCTATCGCGGTCTAGCCGGGACGCGGGGCCAGGTGCGTCGGCTGCTGTCACTGGCGAGGATTTACGAGGGGGCCACACGCAGCGAAGCGGCGCAGTTCGGCGGCGTTGGTCTCCCGACGGTTCGGGATTGGGTTTTGCGGTTCAACGCCGCTGGTCCTGACGGATTGATCGACGCAGTGCCGCCTGGCGGTGTGCCGCTGCTCGATGGCGTGCAACGGCGGGCTTTGGCGGATATCGTCGAGAGCGGTCCTGTCCCGGCTTCGCATGGCGTGGTGCGCTGGCGGCTCCTTCGATTGAGTCTTCAACGAACTCACTCTGGCACATCGCGATGCCGTTGGGAGCCGTCCAACCCAACACCTCAATCCGCTAATCTACGCCACGAGTTGTGCCGAATGTTCTGACGACGGACATCCGCACGGTGGGAACCACCTCTGCTTATTCTTGTTGTGTCATCGGAAGCGTTTCGTACTTGCTGTACGCCTCGACATTGCTGTGCCTCCTTGCATTCGCAATCAATCCTGGGATCGATTGCGTATCGCGCGTGGCTAGGGAGATAACTGGATTTGAGGACTGCGGTTTTCAGTTCACGGATGTATGATCGCCACTTCCTCACCGAGGCGAACCAAACCGCCGGTGCGGCGCATGCTCTCACATTCCTGGAAGTTCGCCTCAACTGCGATACCGCGGCGCTCGCCAGCGGGCATAAAGCAGTTTGTCCTTTTGTGAACGATCAGCTCGACCGCCGCGTACTTGAGCTGCTCGCGAAGGATGGGATCGGGTTGATCGCGCTTCGCAGTGCCGGCTTTAATCATGTGGATCTGGAAGCCGCGCGAGAGTTGGGGATCAGGGTTGCGCGGGTCCCGGCCTATTCGCCTGAATCCGTCGCCGAGCACACGGTCGCGCTCATTCTTTCGCTCAACCGGAAAATTCACAAAGCGTACTCCCGCGTGCGCGAGGGAAATTTTGCACTTGAAGGGCTGCTCGGCTTCGATCTCTGCGGGAAGACCGTCGGCATCGTCGGAACCGGAAAAATTGGGCTGTGCGTGGCGCGCATCATGAGAGGCTTCGGTTGTGAGGTCAGGGCATTCGATCCGCAACCAGGCAGAACTCGGCGGCAGCTATATCGAACTGCCGGAGCTGTTGGCGCAAGCGGACATCCTGACGCTTCATTGCCCGCTCAACCCTGCCACGCATCACCTGATCGATGCCGCGGCGATCGAGAGCATGAAGCGCGGGGCAATGCTGATCAACACCAGCCGGGGTGCGGTGGTGGACACGAAGGCGCTGATCGGTGGCCTCAAGAGCGGCAAGATCGGCTCGGTCGGCCTCGACGTCTACGAAGAAGAGGGGGATCTCTTCTTCGAGAACCTTTCCGACACGATGATCCAGGATGATGTGTTCGCACGGCTGCTGACTTTTCCCAACGTGCTGATCACCGGACATCAGGCATTCTTCACGCAGGAAGCCATGACGGCCATTGCCGAAACCACGATCGGCAACATCGCGGCCTTCGAGGATACTGGGGCGGCGCTGCACGAGGTGTCGGTTGAAAAGCGGGCCTGAGCTGTGCAATACCTGCTTGCGCTGCTGCCGCTCCTGCTTTTCGTCGTCCTGTTGGTTGGGTTGCGCCAGCAAGCGGCGACGGCTGGCCTGTGGGGCGCGGCCTTGTCTCTCGCAGTGGCGATCGGCGCCTTCGATTACTCGCTTGGCGCCGCTGGCTTGCTCGGTCCGTTTGCGGAGGTGCTCAAGCGCACGCAGCCGGTCTGTATGCTCTATGCCGGCTTTGGAGGATTGATCCTGTTCGTCGTGGGGCAGGCGCTCTGATCCGGAAGTGCGATGCGGTGAAATGATGTGGCGTGCAGATCTCCGGTTGCCGGGGATGTTCGTTGCCGTGACGATGGAACGAAGGGTTTCCGTCAGCCCGGTTGCATCAGGTCATGGGCAATGCGACTATGCGATGACCAAGCAAGGACACTCCACTTATCCCACAAGGCGCGGGGGCTGTGCATCATGTATCGTAACATTCTTGTTCCTCTCGACGTGAGCGATCCGCAGAACGCCGATGCAGCATTGTCGCACGCTGCCTTTCTGGCGCGCGCGTCAGGCGCCATGCTCCATCTGCTTCACGTCCGCATGCAATTGCCCAAGACCTACGCCCGGTATCTCCCGGAAGGATGGGATGCAGAGGACACGTCGGAGTGTAGGGACTGGCTGAACTCCCGGCGTGAGCAGGTGAATTTGCCGCAGGACAGATCGACCGTGCATCTGCGCCGAGGCTCCGTGTCGGGCGAAACGCTTTCGCTTGCCGTCAGGATCGCGGCAGATCTCATCATCATCGGATCGCACATGCCATCCATGTCCACTCGCATTCTGGGATCGAACGCGACGGCCATTGTGCGCGATGCGCAGGTGAGTGTCCTCGTCGTCCGCTGCGCCGATGAATAGCCAGGCGAGGTCTCGCTCCGGAATGCCGACATGAGCGACCCGCTGAACAGGCTGCTTGACAGTTGCCGTGCCATCGACCCGCTACGCACCGCCGTCGTTCACCCGGTCAAGGCCAGGACACTGGAGGCGGTCAGCCAGGGGGTTGCCGCCAACCTGATCACGCCGGTCCTGGTGGGTCCGGCCGACCGCATCCTGGAAGCAGCCGGGCAGGCCGGGATCGATATCAGAGGCTGGGAGATCGAGGCGGTCGAGCACAGTCATGCCGCCGCCGACCGGGCAGCAGAACTGGCCGCGAGCCGCCGTGTCGAAGCGATCATGAAGGGCGCCTTGCATACGGACGAGCTTCTCGGGTCCATAATAACGTCGGACGCAGGGCTGCGCACCGAACGCCGGATCTCCCACGCTTATCTGATGGCGGTGGACAGCTACCCCAAGCCGTTCATCATCACTGACGCTGCCGTCAACATCGCGCCCGATCTCGCCGTCAAGGCCGACATCGTCCAGAACGCTGTTGACTTGTGGCGCGTGCTGTTCGGGAAAAGCAGGCCGAAATTGGCGGTCCTGGCGGCGGTCGAGACCGTGAACCCTCACATGGTCGCGACACTAGACGCAGCCGCCCTGTGCAAGATGGCCGACCGGGGCCAGCTTACCGACTGCATCATCGACGGGCCGCTGGCGCTGGATAACGCGATCAGCGCGGCGGCGGCGGCGGACAAAGGCATCGTCTCCGAAGTCGCCGGCGATGCCGACATCCTGCTCGTGCCGGATATCGAGGCTGGCAACCTGCTGGCCAAGCAACTCACCTTCCTTGGGCAGGCCGATGCTGCCGGCATCGTTCTCGGCGCGCGAGTGCCTTTGATCCTGACCAGTCGGGCGGACAGCGAGCGGGCGAGGCTGCTGTCCTGCGCCATCGCCGTGCTGCTTGCCGAGGCGCGCAAGGCGGGAGAGATCAAGTGATCGATGCGCTGCTGGTCCTCAACACCGGATCCTCCAGCCTGAAGTTCCAGGCCTTCGCTCGCGAGACGCTGGACCAGCTGATAGCGGGAAAGGTTCTGGGGATCGGCTCCGCAGCTGTCTTCCAGGCAGACATGCAGGACCAGCCGCAACTGCAGCGCAGGCTTTCCCGATCCGATCATGAAAGCGCACTCGCCGAGGTCATCAATCATATCGACCGGCACGACGAGAACTGGCGGCTGAATGCAATCGTGCATCGCGTGGTGCATGGCGGAGTGGAGTTCACCCATCCGGTGGTGGTGACGCCGCAGATCCTCGAGTGCCTCAAGGCGTTGTCGCCGCTCGCGCCGCTGCACCAGCCTCACAATCTTGCCGGCATCGCCGCCTCGAGCAGGATTGCTCCCGATGCGCTCGATATCGCCTGCTTCGATACTGCGTTTCACGCAGGGCGTGCTCAACTGTTCGAATGCTTTGCCCTACCGCGCAAATTCCACGATCAAGGGATCCGGCGGTACGGTTTTCATGGCCTTTCCTACGAATGGATCGCCCGGTGCTTGCAGAACGATCGTCCCGATCTTGCGGCTGGTAAAGTGGTGGTGGCGCATCTGGGAAACGGCGCTAGCCTTTGCGCAATATCCGGTGGACGCAGCGTCGACACCACGATGGGCATGACCGCGCTCGACGGCCTGCCGATGGGGAGCCGCTGCGGCGCGCTCGATCCCGGTGTCGTCACGCATCTGGACCGAAGCGGCCTGGACGCGAACGAGATCGATCGCCTTCTCTATGAAGAATCGGGTCTGAAAGGACTGTCCGGCATCAGCAACGATGTCGCCACCTTGCTCGCCAGTACCGACCCCGCAGCATGCTTCGCGCTTGATTACTTCATCCTCAAGATCGCGCAGTTCGTCGCCGGGATGACGGTGTCGCTCGGCGGGCTCGACGCCCTGGTCTTCACCGCCGGGATTGGTGAGAATGCCGCACCCATCCGCGATGGCGTGGTGGATCGCCTCATGTTCATGCCGACATTCGAAACGCTTGTGATCCCCACCAACGAGGAAAAGATGATGGCGATCCACGCAAACGAACTGCTGGAGCATGCGGCTTGCGCGGGCTGATCGTCGGAGTTGCGAACGAGAATTCGCTCGCGGCCGGATGCGCGACGGCTCTGCACGAGGCAGGCGCGCAGATCGCGCTCACCTATCTGGGCGAAAAAGCGCGACCCCATGTCGAACCGGTTGCCCGTCGCATTGAGGCTCCGATCCTCGCTCCCCTCGACGTGACGCGACCTGAGCAGATGGATGCGCTGTTCGCAACCATCGCGGAGCGCTGGGGCGCGCTCGACTTCCTCATCCATTCGATAGCCTACGCACCCAAAGAGGACTTGCATGGTCGTGTGATCGACAGTTCGGGCGACGGATTTGCCACGGCGATGGATGTCTCGTGCCACTCGCTCGTACGCCTTGCCCGCAAGGCCGAACCGCTGATGCGAGAGGGCGGCGCGATCCTGACGATGAGCTTCTATGGCTCGGAAAAAGTGGTGGCCGGTTACGGCATCATGGGGCCGGTGAAGGCGGCCCTGGAATCGACCGTTCGCTATCTCGCGCATGAACTTGGCCCGCAGGCGATCCGGGTCAACGCGCTCTCGACCGGGCCGGTGCGGACCCGTGCGGCATCAGGATTGAGCCATCTTGACGCGCTGATAGCCGACGCGGCCGCCCGCGCGCCGCTGCATCAGCAGGTCACGATCGAGCAGATCGGCGCCATGGCCGCATTCCTGCTGTCGCCGAATGCCCGCAATGTCACCGGGCAGACCATCTATGTCGACAGCGGGTTTAATATTTCGGCAGCTTAGTGCCCTGACAGCGGATCACGGAGGTATTTCTTGACGCCAACGACACCTTACCAGTGGCACGCGCTCGGCAGTGATGACGCGCTGGAGGCGCTGAACTCGCAAACAGAGGGCCTGACGGACGAAACTGCCAGCAGCAGGCTCGCCGAGCACGGGCCGAACAGCCTGCCCGAGACAAGGCCCACCCATCCGGTGCTGCGTTTTCTGGGACAATTCAACAACCCGCTGATCTATTTCCTGCTGGCTGCGGCAGTCGTGGCGTTCCTGCTCGATCACGCGATCGATGCCGGCGTGATCCTGCTGGTGGTGCTGGTCAACGCCGTGGTCGGTTTCGTTCAGGAGGGGCGGGCCGAAACGGCTCTGAAGGGAATGCGCAGCCTGATATCGCCGCACGCGATCGTCCGGCGAAATGGCGAGAAGCGCGAGATCGACGTCGCCGATCTGGTGCCGGGCGACATTGTCCTGATCGAGGCGGGCGACCGCGTGCCGGCGGATCTGCGCATTCTGCGCGCTCGCGGGCTCGCCATCGAGGAGGCGGCCCTGACCGGCGAATCGGTCGCGGCTGAAAAGCAGGAGAATCGGGTGCTTCCCGATGCCCCGCTGGGCGACCGGAGTTCGATGGCCTTCTCCGGCACACTGGTCGCTCGCGGTCAGGCGACCGGTCTTGTTGTGGACACCGGCACCAGCACCGAGATCGGCAAGATCAGTGGCATGCTGCAGAAGGTCCCATCTCTTGTGACCCCCCTTCTGCAACAGATCAATTCCTTCGCCCGCCTGCTGACGCTGGTGATCCTGGCATTCGGCGCGGCGCTGCTCGCCTTCGCGGTTCTGGTGCGCGGCTTTGATTGGGTCGATGCGCTGATCGCGGTGGTGGCCGTGGCCGTGGGTGCGATCCCCGAAGGCCTGCCTGCGGTCATCACCATCACGCTGGCCATCGGGGTGCAGCGCATGGCCGCGCGCCGGGCGGTGATCCGCAAGCTGCCTGCGGTCGAATCGCTCGGCGCCACCAGTGTGATATGCAGCGACAAGACCGGCACGCTGACCCGGAACGAGATGACGGTCGTGCGTCTCGTCACCGCCGAACGCGAATTTAGCGTGAGCGGCATCGGCTATGCGCCCGAAGGCGTGGTGACGCCATCCAGTGGAACGTCTGACATCGAGGAAGCGTCCGACATGCTGATCCGCTGCGGCGCACTATGCAACGAGGCGCAACTGGTGAGGGGGCAGGACGGCCAATGGGGCGTCGCCGGCGATCCGATGGAAGGCGCGTTGCTCGCGCTCGCTGCCAAGGCGGATATCGACACCGACCGCCTTCGCGGTGCGTGGCCCCGGTTGGACGACATACCGTTCGACGCCTCCTATCGCTACATGGCTACGCTGCACATTGGTCCGGGCGATGAGCATATGGTGTTCATAAAGGGTGCGCCCGAAGCGGTGCTGGCGCTGTGCGAGGGCCATGACCGCGAAGTCGACTGGGCGCGGCATGTCGAGCGGGCGGCCGCGCATGGCGAGCGCCTGCTGGGCTTCGCCATGCTTCGGCTGAAGCAGCCGCGCGAGCGCATCGCTCATGAGGACCTGAAAGGCGCGACGATTTTGGGGCTCATGGGATTCATTGACCCGCCGCGCGAGGAGGCGAAGCGGGCGATCGCCGAATGCCGCTCGGCGGCCATCGCCATCAAGATGATCACCGGCGACCATGCCGCCACGGCTGTGGCCATCGCCCGGCAGTTGCAGCTTGCGGAAGACCCGCAGGCCCTGACCGGCACCGAGATAGAGGCGTTGGACGACGCGGAGCTGGCGCGACGCGTGCAGCAAGTTTCGGTGTTTGCGCGAGCCAGCCCCGAGCACAAGCTGCGCATTGTGCGGGCCCTGCAATCGCATGGTCATATCGTGGCGATGACCGGAGACGGGGTCAACGACGCCCCCTCGCTCAAGCAGGCCGATGTGGGCACCGCCATGGGTATCGCCGGAACCGAGGCCGCGCGCGAAGCCTCCGAAATGGTTCTGCTGGATGACAATTTCACTTCGATCGTAGCCGCCGTGCGCGAAGGTCGCACCGTCTATGACAATATCCGTAAGGTCATTGCCTGGACCCTGCCGACCAACGGCGGCGAAGCGATCGTCATCGTGCTTGCCATCCTCGCGGGTTTCGCGCTGCCGATGACCGCGACGCAGATCCTGTGGGTCAATCTCGTGACTGCGGTAACGTTGGGGCTGGTGCTGGCCTTCGAGCCCCCCGAGTCCGGCGTCATGGAGCGGCCTCCACGAAGGCGCGACGCGCCGCTGCTGACGCCGCTCCTGCTGTGGCGCGTGGCGCTGGTCTCGGCATTGTTCGCGGGCGTCTCGCTGTTGATCTTCTTCGGCGCGCAATTGCTGGGTGCCAGCCTGGAGAAGGCCCGGACCATGGTCGTCAACATGCTGGTGGTGGCCGAGATCGCCTATCTCTTTAATGTCCGCTTCCTGCACATGCGTTCGCTCACGCTCAAGGGCGCTCTCGGCACCAGACCCGTACTGGTTGCGCTCGCCATGGTGATCGGCGCGCAGTTTGCCTTTACCTATTTGCCGTTCTTGCAAACGGTCTTCGAAACGGAGCCGCTTACCATCGGCGAAGGTACGATCATCGTTCTGATCGGCCTTGTCCTGTTCCTGCTTCTCGAAGCCGAAAAACGGATCACCCGCGGACATGCAATGTGATCGCGGCATCCGCTCACCCTCGCACGATCAGGAGAACCCATGCTGCGCGCCCGCCGTAATCCTCCCAGCAACGTCTTCCCCGCCGATCCATGGGGACTGGGAGCAGTGCATTTCGACACCGATCTTTTCCTGGGCTATGTCGGACAGGCCGAGACGATGTTTGCGCTTTCGAACGGGTATCTCGGGATACGCGGGACGATGGACGAGGGTCAGCCGATCGAGGAGCCCGGCACTTATCTGAACGGTTTCTACGAGACGCGCCCGATCACCTACGGCGAAAGCGCCTACGGCTTCCCCGATTCCGGCCAGAGCATGCTCACCTGCCCCGATGGCACCCTCATGCGCCTGACTATCGATGACGAACCCTTCGATCTCGCCCGAGCCGAGGTGCTGGAGTTCTCCCGCCGCCTCGACCTCGCAAGAGGCGTACTCACGCGCAACGTCACATGGAGAACGGCGCGGGGGCGGCGGTTCACCCTGCGGACGACGCGACTGGTCTCGCTCGTCATGAAGCACATCGCCGCGATCGACTGGGAACTCGTGCCCGACGACGACGTGGACCTGGTGATCTCCTCGGAGCTTATCGAGCGCGCTCCTTTACCGGTACAAGAATTCGACCCACGCCTGGCTGAAGCGCCGGACCGCAGCGTCCTTTGTCGAACTGGCGCTTCAGCGGACGGCTGCGCGCAATATTGACCTATATCACCTGCGGATCACGGCTCGAACTCGGCTGCGGCATGGATCACGTCCTCGAAACATCGTCGCCGTACGAGACGGCCGCGGAATGCAACGAGACTGGTGCCACGGTCACGTTGCACATAGCCGGTCGGGCTGGCACACCGATCCGGCTCACCAAATTCCTCGCTTACCACTATGGGACCGAGGACAGTGGAAAGTCCAACGCTGTGGGAACGAGCCTCGATCAGGCCGTCGCCCGCGGCTTTACAGCCCTGCTTGCAGAGCAGGAGGAGAACGTGGCGCAATTCTGGGCCAGCGCAGACGTGGAACTTGAGGGTGATCCTGCAACGCAGCAAGTCATACGCTGGAACAACTTTCAGCTCATGCAGGCGTCCGCCCGAGTTCATGGTCATGGCATCGGCGCGAGGGGCCTCACGGGGCGCAGCTACGAAGGCCACTATTTCTGGGACACCGAGATCTACGTACTGCCGTTTCTGACCTACACCGCGCCCGATGCAGCGCGAGCGGTGCTCAAGTTCCGCTATGACATGCTGCCCCAGGCGCGGGCGCGAGCGGTCGAACTCGGTCATCGAGGCGCGACCTTTCCCTGGAGAACGATCAACGGGAACGAGGCCTCCGCTTATTACGCGGCGGGCACGGCGCAATACCACATCAACGCCGACATCGCCTATGCACTGAACAAATATGTCGAAATCTCAGGGGATAACGAGTTTCTCAGCCGTTACGGTGCGGAGATTCTGGTCGAGACAGCCCGTTTCTGGCTCGACCTCGGTTTCTTCTCCAACCGACGGAAAGGGAAGTTCTGTATCAACGGAGTCACGGGTCCGGATGAATACAACGCCGTTGTGGACAACAACTACTTCACAAATCTGATGGCGCAGGAGAATCTGCGCCTCGCTGCCAAGGTTGTAGGGGCGCTTGATCCCGATGCGCGGGCGAGGCTCGTCTCCCGCACCGGTCTTGAGCCGGACGAAGTCGTGGCTTGGACCGAGGCCGCAGATCGAATGTACCTGCCTTATGATGCGCGACTAGATGTGCATCCGCAGGACGACAGCTTTCTCGACAAGGAACTCTGGGACTTTGAAAGCACGCCAGAGGAGAATTACCCGCTCCTGCTGCACTATCATCCGCTTAACCTCTACCGGGCGCAGATTATCAAGCAGGCCGATACGCTGCTCGCCATGTTCCTGATGAATGGCCATTTCAGCGCCGACGAGAAGAAGCGCAACTTCGACTATTACGATCCAATCACGACGCATGACAGCTCGCTGTCCGTCTGCATCCAGTCGATCATCGCCAGCGAGATCGGTTATAGCGCCAAGGCCATCGATTATTTCAATTTCGCCGCGGCGATGGATCTTTCCGACATCGGCGGCAACGTTAAGCACGGCGCACATGTCGCCTCGATTGGGGGCACCTGGATGGCGCTCATCTACGGCTTCGCTGGTCTACGCGACGGCGGCGGGAAGATTAGCTTCCGGCCGCGCTTGCCTAGGGACTGGGATCGGCTGCGGTTTCCGCTCATGATCCGCGGGCGGCGAATCCGCGTCTCGATCGATCACGAGGAAACGGTCTACCGACTGGAGGTCGGCGATGCGATCGAGATCATGCACGAGGGCGAGAGGTTGCGGCTCCGCCCCCATGCACCGGAGGCGCGGCGACCGACGACGAGATCGCAGCCTGTCGCCAAGCCTGGCCCTGGCGCTGTAGATCCAGCCATACCGGACGACACTGCGTGAAATCTGCCTCGCGCTGATGCTCAGGCAACGTCCACCACGGATAGATCGGCGACCACCATGTCGGCACCTGCGTCAACCAATGCTTCGGCGTGCTGGCCCCGACCGACTCCGATGACGGTCCCGAACCCGACTCTCCGGCCCGCCTCGACACCAGCGATCGCGTCCTCGAAGATCGCCGCCCGCGCCGGCTCAACCTCGAGCCGTCTCAACGCCTCGCGAAACAGCGCCGGATTGGGTTTGCTTGGCAGTTCAAGCTGTGCGGAGTCGACGCCATCTACCCGTATCTGGACAAAGCGGTCCAGCCCCGTGGCCTTCAGCACCGCCCCAGCGTTTGCACTAGAGGAAGCGACCGCAACTCCAATGCCAGCTCGCCGCAAAGCCCGAAGCAGTGCCTCGGCACCGGGCAGCGACACCGAATCGCGCCTCAATTGTTCCTGCACCGCCTCATTCTTGCGCCGGGACAACCCTTTCATCGTTTCAGCGTCGGGCGGGTCGGTCTCCGAACCCTCGGGTATCTCGATCCCCCGCGATTCGAGGAACGCGCGTACGCCGTCCTCCCGGCGACGACCGTCCACGTACGCACGGTAATCTTGTCGGCTGAAACTGTCAAAGGGCCCAGCCCGTGCACGTAAAAACGCGTCAAAGGTCTCCTTCCAAGCCGTTTCGTGCAGACCTGCGGTATCGGTGAGCACGCCATCCAGATCGAAGACGACCGCGTGGAGGCGTTCAGGCGAAAGCGACAAGTGCGGGCGGGTCATATATTACCTCAGCCTCCCTCTCAATCGCCAAACAGCGAAGGGTTTCGTTCGATAAATCGCCTTGCCCAGCTGTCGACATAGGACGCGCGCGCACGAGATATGTACCGCCAACCCGCGAGGCTGATAATCGTGGCTCCCATAGCATTAACGATGAGGTCCCACATCGTATCGGTAAGGCCGGATGGGTCTCCGAGCATCGGCTTTTGCATCGTCATGCCAAAGAGCTGGTCCATCGCAAACTCGAAAATCTCCCACAGTGCGCCAAGGCCCTGCGAGAATGAGAAAGCAAACAGTGCCAGAAAAGATGGCCGCATATGCAGATCAACCTGGCGATCTTCGTTCAAGATGTAGACTATCATGAAGCCGAGCAGACCCAAGAGAAGCCCAGCCGTGGCGTGCAGGACCAAATCCCACCACCAGAAGCGTTCATAGTAGTCGCGCACCTCGCCCAGAAAGAGCGTCGCGAATGCGAAGAGGATTGCCAGAATGTGAATCTCAGAGGGAATTTGAACAAGCAGTCGTCGCTTTAGAACGACCGGCGCCAGCATTGTCGCCATGACCGCAATTACCAGGAAGCCATGGAGCCATTGGCTGTTTATAATCAGGAAGACGAGTTCGACCGCCATTATCAGCTGCAGAAACGCTAGAACGGCAAAATGCACGATGCGTGCCCGATCGTCAGAACCGCGCTGTCCCATTTTCCGCGTCAGAAGTGTCTCCGTCCGATTTCCATCGAGTGTGGCCTCAAATCCCTGCTTGCTGGCGCATCAGCATTACATCGCAATCCAGGCAGCCGAGCAAAGCTCGTGCCGTGCTGCCTAGCACTGCCGTTGTCAGTGGGGACCGCCCATGCGTTCCTACTACGGCAAGGTCCGTACCGCTCCATTTGACATGATCGCGCGCAACTCGGCAAACTTCGCCATAATCCACGTTGATCTCCAGCTTGTCGCACAGTCCGGGCGGCAGGTCCATCTTCTTCAGAAACGCATCCAGAAGCAGGGTTTCGACCGCCAGACCGGCATTGGACGCTCCGCTTTACAGGCGCGGCCGGTGCCATGGCGTTAGCGGCTGACCGCCAATGCGAGGCCCGCGCCCGCGGCGGCGGCGATGGCTAGGCTCAACAGCGGATGCAGCCGGAGTTCGGTCATGGCGCTGTCCTTCTTTCCGCGCGCATAATCGCGCAACTCCATGGCGTTTTCACGGATGGCGTCCGCGGTGCCGTGCACAGTGGTAAAAGCCTTGCCTGCGGCCACGCCGCGTACGGAATTGGAAAGTTCCCGCAGATCGGACTTCAGAGCTTCCACGTCTTCGCGAATGGTCTCCAGCTCAGGCTTAAAGTCATGATGTTTATCGGACATGTTTATATCCCTTTTTGCAAACGGTAGCGCCTCTTCGCATGTCTCCGTCGGGTCGGATTGACGCAGGTCAAGCAATGGGTCGCTTCGCCGTCGCAAACTTGTTCCCGGACCCGGCGAACATTCCGGGCGGTTCAGAAAGGGAACATGATGATGAAAAGCATTTTGCTGCATATGAATGAGGATGCGGCGCAGTCATCCCGCCTGGAAGCAGCGCTGGTGGTAAGCCGGGTCCTTGGCGCGCATCTGACCTGCTGCCACTCCATTGCGATCTCGGCTCTGCTCGTTGATGCTTATCCCGTTGGCGTATGGACGGGCTTTCCAACTGACGAGCTTCGCAAGCAGTCCGAGGAGGCATGGCAAGCATTTCGCGACAAGTGGGAGGCCAAGCTGGAAAGAGAGGATGTGCCATGGACCTGGTGCCGGCTGCACGTCGACGCGCTTCACGGCCTCAGGCGAAAGGCGCTTCTGGCAGACCTGACGGTTGTCAGTCTGACCGACGAAGATTGCGGTCCGCTAAGCAGCAAGCGCTTTCTTGCCGGCGCCGTCACGGGGATCATCGGGCCCGTTCTCGGTATCCCCGATACCTGTGAAAGGTTCGAACCAAAAGGACAGGTGCTGGTGGCGTGGGACGGGACGGAGGAGTCCGGCCGGGCGCTAAGGGCGAGTGTGCCGCTGCTGAAACAGGCAGAAAACGTGCTGCTCGTCACGGCGGGGGAACAGGTGAGCGGGCGAGAGGATCTGCGATCAGCCGCCACCTATCTTGGCTATCACGGCCTAGAGGTCGAAATCGACGAACTGGTTGTAAGGGGATCCGACTCCGCCACGATCCTGGATGCGGCGAAGGGCATCAATGCCGACATGATCGTCATGGGCGCCTACGGCCGGTCCCGCATGGCGGAGATGATGCTGGGCGGCGTCACGCAGCATCTGCTGACCCAGCGGAAGTTCCCGGTTCTGTTCAACCATTAGCGGCCGTCACCTTCAGGTGCTTTCCACACAAGGAACCATGATGATGTCGAAGGACCAGGAACTGAAACAGACGATCTTGGCGGCGCTTGAGTGGAGCCCGCATGTCGATCACGCCCATATTGGCGTCGCCGTGGAAAACGGGATCGTCACCTTGACGGGCCATGTGGAAAGTCAGTTTGCTCGCGCGGCGGCCTTGGAGGCGGTACGCCGTCGCCGCGGTGTAAAGGGGCTGGCGGACGAGATCGAGGTTCGTCTGGCGGGCGGGCGGGCCATCGCGGACGATCAGCTTGCGGCTGCAATCCGCAGGCAGCTTGAGCATACCTCCAGCGTACCCGAGGAGCGTGTCGGCATCGAGGTTCGGAAAGGCTTCGTGAAGCTGACCGGCACGGTCGAATGGCCCTATCAGCGGCTGATCGTAGAGCAGCAGGTCAGTGCGGTGCCGGGCGTGATCGGCTTGTCGAACGCGATCCATGTCACGCAAAGGCCGTCCTGTGCGGCCGTTAGGCGCGAAATCCGCCGCGCACTGCATCATGAGGCTGACGAAGAAGCCGGCCAGATCGAGGCAGAGGTGGAGGGCGGCATCGTCTATCTATCCGGCGCGCTTCCCACGCAGGCGCAAAAGGCAAAGGTAGAGGATGCCGTCTGGCTGGTTCCCGGCGTGACTGAGGTCGTCGACAAAATCGAGATCTTCCGATGACCGGCCTCGGTCGTCAGGCCAGCGAAGGGTCGCAGGATGCGGTCGTCGCGTTTCTGTCATCGCCGCGCACCTATGGCGGGCGTGCGCCGGAACACGTGACTACCCATATTTCTCACATTTTCCTGACCGAAAGGCGAGCCTACAAACTCAAGCGCGCGTTGAAATTGCCCTTCGTCGATTATCGCGACGTTCAGGATCGCCGCGCCTTTTGCAGGCGGGAGGTTGCGATCAACCGGCATGCCGCACCCTCGCTTTATTTGGGCGTGATACCCGTGACGTGCGAGGCGAACGGGCGTTTGGCGCTGGACGGCGATGGCCAACCAGTGGACTGGCTGGTCGAAATGCGCAGGTTCGACAGGAATATGCAGTTCGACGTGATGCTGGATGGCGGTCGTCTGACCGAAGGTATCCTCAACAGGACCGGCGATCGCATTGCTGCGCTGCATATGGACGCCGCCATTGTCCGTGTCCACAATGCCGCGCGGGATTTTCGTGAGATACTAAGGAACCTCGCAGCAGATATTTTCGCAAATGTCGAAACCGGGCAGGTGCGTGATTGCCAGGGGTGGGCTTCGGCGGCGATGCAGTCCTGCGCCCGGCAGGCATTTCTGCTAGATAGGCGTGGCCGGCATGGTTTTGTGCGCTTTTGTCATGGCGATCTTCATCTTAGTAATATCTGTCTGTGGGACGGAGTTCCCACACCGTTCGACGCTGTGGAATTCCGCGATGATCTGGCGCGCATAGATGTCGCGTACGACCTGGCGTTCCTGCTGGCGGATCTGGAATTGCGCGGTCACCGTGGAAAGGCACAATTGCTGTTGTCGCGCTATCTGTCGGCAACACGGGACTATGCCGGACTGACGTTAATACCGCTATTCATGTCGGCCCGGGCCATGGTCCGCGCCCTGACGAGCGCGATGAAGGGCCATTCCACCGCCCACCATATCGAGTGGGCAAGCGAGATGCTTGCGAGCAGAAAGCGCGCGCGGCTGATCGCCATTGGCGGGCTTTCGGGCACCGGTAAAACGACCTTGGCGCGAGAGCTGCTGACCCTACCCCGGACGATCACGATTTCCAGCGATGTCGTCCGCAAGCGCATGTTTCATGAACTGCCGGAGCGGGTTCTCGGCGAAGCGGCCTATACTGCCGCCGTGAACTGCGCCGTTTATCGCCGATTGAGGCGGGACTGCGCCCGCGCTTTACGCGCAGGCTGGAATGTCATCGTCGATGCCACGTTCACGGATGCTGGCGAGAGAGCGGCGATCCAGCGGCTTGCGAAGGATGCCGCCGCTGACTTCTCCGGCTTCTGGCTGCAGGGTGATGAGGCAACGCTTTCGGCCCGTCTGGCGGCCCGGCCGAAGGGACCGTCCGATGCGGACCGCCCGGTCCTGAAGCGACAGATCGAAAGCGGCACGGGGCCGATAAATTGGCACGTCCTCAACGCTTCCGCACCTGTTCTCGATGTCCTTAGCGAGGTGCAGTTGCGGCTATGCGAAGAAGCTCGCGGACACGGCGTTGGGGGTGCGAAAACGCGGTGTCCGCGAGAGTTGGCCGATGAAGCAAACCAGACGGAATGACCCGCCAGTTCGCCTGACCGGCAAAGCGTTCAACTCAGCTTGATGCGCCGGCTGCTGGGCTTCTCTTCGGCAACTTTGGGAAGGGTGACCTTGAGGACGCCATCCTTGAAGTCTGCCTCTACCTTCTCCGGGTCCACATTGTGGGCGAGCCCGATCGCGCGCTGGAACGTGCCGAAGCTGCGTTCGACAAGACGATAATTCTCCTCTTTTTCTTCGCGGCTGGTCTTCTTCTCGGCGCGCAGGACGATCTGGTCTTCCTCCACCCGCAAATCGACGTCCTCTTTGACCACGCCGGGCAGTTCTGCAGTCAGCTTATAGGCGTCGTCATTTTCGCTGATGTCGATCTTCGGGCGCAGCGCCAGATTTTCGCCGCTATCGCTGGCGAAGCCGAAATCGTCGAACATGCGGTCGATCTGGTGCTGCAGGCTGCGGAACGGATGGATGGCAGGAAACCGGTTGCTACGCATTACGGGAATAAGGGACTGCTCTTTCATGGATTTTGCTCCTCTGATCTAGCGTGCGGCGTTTGCCGCTCGGATCATTGTGCATTGATGTCGCGGGCGGGTGCTTGACCGTGGTCAACTTCTGCAGACCCATTCCCGCTATTATAGCCAGGATGAATATGGCGGTCTGCGGCTGGCCGAGCGCCAGAGCGGTAAGTGCCGTACCCGGACAATAGCCGAAAAGACCCCAGCCCGCGCCGAATATCAGAGAGCCAAGGATCAGCGGTGTGTCCACCTGCCGTTTCTGTGGCCACAGAAATTGCTTCGCCAGGATCGGGCGGTGACACTCGAACAGCAATTGAAAACCGAAATATGCAGTCGTGACGGCACTGAACAGGACGATGCCGAGACGAGGGTCCCATGGGCCGACAATATTCAGAAAACCCTGGACCTTCGCTGGGTCGATCATGCCCGACATGACCAAGCCCAGGCCGAAGATCAGGCCGCAGACCAGGGCGAGGAGCAGGGTCATGATCCCATCTTGATAATCGCGGGATGGATGACGCTCGCCACGAACATGCCCGTCATCATGAAAATGCTGACGGCGGCCAGCGAACGGGGCGCAAGTCTGCCGAGGCCGCAAACGGCATGACCGCTGGTACAGCCCGAACCCAGCAGTGCTCCATAACCAACGAGAAGCCCGGCAATGGCGGCGGTCCAGGGACCACCCGTCATGGTGATGGCGGGAAGCCGGCCGCCGAACAGGCTGAAAATCAGGGGCGCCGATACCAGTCCTAGAATGAACACCAGGCGCCAGGTGCGCTCTCTCGTCGGTATCCGACCAAGAACGCCGGCCAGTATATCGCTGGCACCAAGAATGCGCCCATTGAACGCCATCAGGGTGACGGCGGCACCGCCGATCAGAAACCCGCCCATCAACTCCGCTAGCGGCAGGGCTTCGCTGAGATACGGCATGGATGTTCCTCCGGCGGCTTACGCAGCCCATCTATCGCAGGCAGCGTGGATCGGCTTGATTCTGGTCAATATGAGTGCCGCGACGGCCCCTAACATTGAGGTGGTTTCCGCGTGCTCCTCGCCCAAAGGAAGCGCGGTACTTCTCCGAAAAAGGAAATAAGTTTGTGTGGGACGAAGCTGTAACACCCGCCTGCCACTGGGAATATTGCCTGCCCGGCTGGTCGAGCGTGCGATGCGAAGCACCGCAGGCCGGCGGATGGAGTGCCAATGCCGTGCGATAGCGCGGGTGCCTTAATGCCAGCCTCTGATGGGGTCTCTGCCTCCCTCCCTGTTCCCTATATCGGCGCAGTCCGCGCTGATCGAGGCCTGCCGCCGAGAATCGAACATCAAATCGTGATCGTGGGTGCGGGTACTGCCGGCATCACCACGGCCGCCGTTTTGCTGCTGCGTGAGCGGGGACTCGATATCGCCCTTATCGAACCGAAACGGGTTCATTATTACCAGCCCGGTTGGACCCTGGTTGGCGCCGGCCTTTACCCGCATTCAAAGACGGAACGCTCTATCGAGGAGGTGATGCCAGAGGGTGCGGTGCTGATTGAGGGGGAGGTCTGCCGCTTCGAGCCGCGACATGATCAGTTGGTCCTGCGCGACGGGCGAACTGTCTCCTACGCCGTGCTGATCCTCGCAATGGGGATCGAACTTGACTGGGCGGCAATTCCGGGATTGACCGAGACATTGGGCCAGAATGGCGTCGCGTCCAGTTACGATTTCGACGCTGCGCCCTATGTGTGGGATCTGATTCAGGAATTGGGGAGCGGGCGCGCCTTATTCACTCAGCCGCGAATGCCGATCAAATGTTCAGGTGCGCCGCAGAAGATAATGTACCTTGCCAGCGATTTTTGGCGCGGCGAAGGGAAATTGGGGACGATAGAGGTGGAATTTCACACCCCTGGCGCTGCCCTGACCGCAAACAGGGATTTCCTGCCAGAGCTTAGCCACTATGTCGGTCGATATGGCATCAGTCCGCATCTTGGCTCTTGCCTGATCGCGGTGGACGGACCCTCTGGGCAGGCGACCTTTGAGAAGCTGACTGCGGATGGGAAGGTTCGGCAAGAGGTCAGGCATTTCGATTTGCTGCATGTCGTCCCGCCACAGCGTGCTCCGCAGGCCCTGCGCGAAAGCGAATTGAGCAATGGGGAAGGCTGGGCGGCGGTGGACCCGGAAACGCTGCAGCATGTGGGCTTTCCGAACGTGTTTGCCTTGGGCGACTGCTGTTCCGCCCCCAATGAAAAGACGGCGGCGGCAGTCCGCGCCCAAGCGCCGGTTCTCGCCGAAAATCTGATCGCTTATCTGGGGGCGGGTGTCCTGAAGCCTGCTTATGATGGGTATGGCGCATGCCCTGTGACCGTGGCGCGCGGCAGGGTTCTGCTGGCGCAGTTCGGCTATCGCGGCAGATTGCTTCCCCCGTTTCCTCGTTCCCCGAACAAAGCCATCAAGGCGACCCGACTTGGCTGGTTTCTCGACCGGTATCTTTTCCCAAAGACTTATTGGACGGGATTGTTGAAGGGCAGGGGTGGGTGGCCAAGGGGCAAGCCGTACGTCGGCCCAACGGCAAAGGAACCCTGATGCTCGGTCCATACTTGAGAACGACTGAGCCGAATATGGCCGTTGATTCCGTTGCCTGTTCAGCCATTGTCATCTAGAGGGCAAAGCCTGTCGGCATTGTCAGCTTTTGGGGCTGCTCATGACAATACTGGAGCTTCAGGATGTCCCGGTGAGGCGTGATCCCTGCGCGCCTGGGTTATAGTTAGGTGCCCCGCGATTTGGTTCTTGAGGCGCTCCTCGCCCTGTCGCCGGATGCGGTGATCACCATCGACCGCCATGGCAAGATCGAATCGTTGGGTCAGGCGGTGGTGACGATGTTCGGCTATCTGCACGAGGAGCTGGCAGGACAGAATGTCTCCATGCTGATGCCCTCGCCCGACCGGGAACGCCATGATGCCTACATCGAACGCTATCTGAGCACCGGCAACGCCCATATTATCGGCGCAGGGCGCCAGGTACGGGGGCGGCGAAAGGACGGGACGCTCTTCCCCCTGTTTCTGCGCGTGGCCGAGATTTCCGAAGGCGGCGAACCAACCTTTCTGGGTATATTGCACGATTTGACAGAAGAGGAGATGGTCAAATCCCGCGAGCAGGAATTGCGTGCGGCCATGCAGGACATGTCCCGCGTGGCGTCGCTGGGTGAACTGGCGACCCAGCTATCGCATGAGCTGAACCAGCCCCTTACCGCGATCAGTCAGTATTCCAGCGCCCTGGATGCCTTGATCGCCAAAGAAACGACCGACCTGACGAAGGTCCGCAGCCTTGCCGGAAAGATCGGAGCGCAGGCGGAACGGGCGGGCGACGTGGTGCGATCGATCCGGCGCTTCGTGCGTGCGGAAACGGGCCAGCGCCAGCCGTGCGAGGTGGCGACGCTGATTTCGGAGAGCGTCGATCTTTCGATATTGGACAGGGAATTGGAGCGGATCGACATTTGCTTTGACGCCCCAGCCGACCTGCCCCCCATCCTGTGCGAGCCGGTGCAGGTTCAGCAGGTGCTGCACAATCTGCTCCGCAACGCCGTGGAGGCGATGGCCGAAACCAGCGAGCCCGTCCTGCGCCTGTCCGCACGCCGGGCCGCGGATGACATGGTACAAGTGGCGATCGAGGACAATGGCGCTGGCATCGCGCAGGATATGCGTGACCATTTGTTCGAACGCTTCAAGACCGGAAAGCGGGATGGCCTCGGCATTGGCCTTGCCATCTGCAAATCGATCGTCACTGCGCATGGCGGCCGGATCGAGGTTCGCGATGTCTTGGGCGGTGGCACCTGCTTTCGTTTTACCATTCCCGCGGTGTACGGCGCGTGACTGCGGGGAATGTTCTCATTCTTGATGATGACGAGGCTGTCGTCGACGCGCTGACCATCCGCCTGGAGATGGAAGGCTATCATGTCAGGGGTTTTCCTGACCCCGCCTCGTTCCTGAAAGCCGACCATATCGAGGCGGCCGATTGCCTGCTGCTCGATCTACGCATGCCGGGCAGCGACGGCCTGACTGTCCTCAGGGAGATGCGACAAGTGGCTCCGGCCTTGCGGATCATCATGATGACGGGACATGGCGATGTGGAGGTCGCCGTTGCAGCCCTCAAGGAGGGGGCAACCGATTTCCTTGAGAAGCCTTTTGCTGACCGGCGACTCCTCGGGGCGGTCGAACAGGCGGTGAATGCGAAACGGGCCCTGCATGTCGAACCCGGAGGGGATGACGGCGCTCGCGCGCACCTCGAAAGCCTGACGCCGCGCGAAACGGATGTATTTCACGAACTGGTCGCTGGTCATCCGAACAAGATTATTGCCCATCATCTGGGGTGCAGCCAGCGTACCGTGGAAATCCACCGCTCCCGCGTCATGTCTAAAATGCAGGCGAAAAGCCTGGCCGATCTCGTCCGAATGGCGGTTCAGCACAAGTTGACGCTGGGCACGTAGGTACTAACCGCTACGGAAATGCCGGCGCGCGGCGGAGCATAGCTAGTTCCCACGACTCAAAGCGCTCGCGACAATCTGCTCATTCTCCTTCATCGCCCAGAATGAGGAGAATGAGAGATGCTCGTCCACTCGGTTTCGAATTGCCCGATCTTGCCGCCTCTGCCAGCTGTTGCAGTCCAGCCGCATGCAAAAGCCGGGGAGACCTTGTTCTGGGAGGGGGAGGAGACTGATTGCCTCTATCATCTTCAATCCGGGATCGTGCGTGGCGTCCGCTATACGGAGGAGGGTGAGCGCAACATCGTTGGATTCTACTTTGCCGGGGACAGGATCGGCGTGCCCGTGGGCGGCACCTATCGCTTCACGGCAGAGGCGATCACGGTTGTCACCTATGCAACGGTTCGGCTCAACGTGCTTGCCGACGATATTCGCAGCGGGGGAACGGCGCGGCTGTTCGAAACGGTGCAGACGGAACTGGGTGCGGATGAAGTGCACAGCCAGTTGCTCTGCCGCCAGGGTGCGCTGCAGCGAATGTGCGCCTTCGCCGCATGTCTTTATCGCCGTCTGAACGGCGCCGCCATAGAGGCGATCGCGCAGGTGGATATTGCGGACTATCTGGCGCTGACGCCGGAAACCGTCTGTCGCTCGTTAAAGAAAATGCGCGACAGCGGGGTCATTGCGATGCCGCGCCATGATCGGATCGAGGTCGTCAATCCGGCTGCGCTGACAGCGATGTCCCTGCAATAGAGCGGCCCGCAGCAGCCGACCGGTTGCGCCTGAACGCCTTCACGATTTCCGATGCAGCGAGGCCAGTCAGAGATGCCGCCAGGCATATGGCGAGGTCCGTCAGTGCGAGAGGAGCCGTGGAGAACAGCCGGTTCCCGAGCGGCGTATAGATCACCGCAAGTTGTAGCAGTGCTGTTGCCGACAGGGCGAGCAGCAGGGACGGATTGCGAAGAAAACCGCCGGAAAAAACGGAGGAGGGCGATCGCACGGCAAGTGCTTGGCCCAACTGCAGGAAGGTGAGGACGGCGAACACCATCGTCTGCCAATTCTGGCGACCCGCCTCCATGGCCCAGAACTGAACCGCCAGCGTGGTGCCGGCCAGTATCAGTCCGGTACTGGCCAGAGCGGTCGCCATATCCCACGTCACGATCGGCTCCCAAGGGGGGCGGGGGGTGCGATGCATGATGTCCCGATCTGCCGGCTCTGCAGCAAGCGCAAGCCCGGGAAGTCCGTCGGTCACCAGGTTGATCCAAAGGATATGCACCGGCAGCAACGGCAGGGGCAGCCCGATCAGTGGCGCTGAAAAAATGACGAGTACCTCCGCAAGATTGCAGGCGAGAACATAGCGGATGTATTTGCGGATATTGTCGTAGATGCGCCGCCCTTCGCGTATCGCGGCGATGATGGTTGCAAAATTATCGTCGGCCAGAACCAGGTCGGCGGCTTCTCGCGCAACGTCGGTCCCGGCCCTTCCCATGGCGATGCCGACATGCGCGCGAGACAGGGCAGGGGCATCGTTCACGCCATCGCCTCTCCCGCCACCGCAGCAATCAGTGCCGCCGCGATCAGGATCAGGATCATGATGTCCGTAAATTGGCGCATGAGCAGGCGCGGCCATCCCGCTCCGTGCCGCTGTGGCAGGTCGTTCGGACCCACCTCCCCAAGCCGGCGTTGCGCCTCGATCTCCGTCAGGCCTGCCGCCATTTTCAACCTGACAACAGAGACGTTCTCTTGTTGCGGGCAGCTTTGGGCATGTCCCATTCTAATGCGCGAGCAGGACCGGCAGCCTCGGATGGTCCAGAATGCTGCGCGTCGCCCCTCCCAGAACATTCTCCCGAACGCGGGAATGGCCATAAGCGCCCATGATCAGGATGTCGGCGCTCACCGCGAGGGCTGCATCTTGCAGCGCGTCGCCGATGAAATTGATGCTGGGTTCCGTATAGACGTCAACCTCCGGCACGCGGCGGCAGAGATAGGACTTCATGGCATGCATCATGTCGGTACCATCGGGCATGGCAGGCAGCTTGCCGCCAATGCGCACCAGCGTGACACGTGCCAGATGCGGCAGAGTCGCCACGGCACCGGCGAGCGCGACAACCGCCTCCCGCTTTCCGCTCCATGCAAAGGCGGCATGCCGATGATCTGCGCGCGCGGGCGTAGGCTGTAGCAGCAGCGGACGACCGCTGGCAAAGATCAGCATCTCCACCAGCATGTTGCCAGAGCGGCCGCCGAGTGTGCCCAGCGCCGCGCCCGGGATCACGTTTAGATCGCTGCATTGCGCCCATAGCGCAGCAGTTCGATAGATGTCGCGTTCGCTGACGACAGTCGTTCGAAGCGGGAGGTCGATGCCTTGCAGGTCGCAAAACGCTTCAACCTCGGCAAGTTGTTGATTGGCCCGCTCGACAGCTTCCCTCTTGGCGCGATCATAATAATTCGCCATCAATCCGGACGTTCCGGGCAGCGCCATGATCGGTGACAGAATGTCGATCCCGATACGGGAATGTGCGCCATAGCTGTGGTACAGGGCGTCGATCACCGCCGTATCGCTCTCGAAATCCGGTGTAAAGATCCAGACGTCGTGCAGGCTCATATCATCGCTCCTTCAGCGGGCACGTCGCGCCAGCGTGTCGATTGTACGGAACAGCTCTGGCCCCTGCTCCCGCGCCGTGGCAGCGCGTCCAATCAGGGTGTGGCGGATCGGCCCGATACCCGCTAGGCGCAGTACGCTGCGATCAAAGGCGCGTACGCCGAAGGCACCAAAGATGAGCCGATAGGCCGGTGCGGGCATCCCCATAGTCACGATCAGACGCGCCGATCTTCCCTTCAGAAGTCGCTTCGGAAAGCCCTTCTCGCGATATTGAGTGGCAAAACCGGGCCGCATGATCTGTTCCCAGAAACATCGTGCATGGCCGGGTAGGCCCCCCAGCCAGAGCGGGAAGATGATCACCATGTGATCGCACCAGCGTATCGCCTCCTGCGCTTCGGTCAGCGGCGGGGGTAGGGGATATTCTTCAAATTCCTGCTGTGTCCGCAGACACTCGAAGTCGAGATCGGCGATACGGGTGATCCGCACCTCATGTTTCGCCGTCCTTGCCGCCTGGCCATATCGTTCGCACAGCGCATCGCAGAGCCGTTCCTCCGACGGATCGGGGTGGCACTGAAAGATGGCGATCTTTCGGGTGGACATTGGCTAGCTCCGCAGGGCGCTGCACATTCAGGCTTTCACCATTGCGATCTCACGCAGACTGACAATCTTGTAGGGGGCTTCCTCCCCGTCCGGTTCTGTCACGGTGATGTAATTGCCCACCTGGATGTCGTGGCGATCCAAGGCGAAGATGATCTCGTCATCCTCGTCGCCGGGCGCGTAGGAAAAGGCCCACCCGCCATCTTCCCGGTGAATCAGGCGTCCGCTCTCCTCGCCATATTCCGGAGAGATGTGGAGGATGGAGGCGCGTGCCGGGGCACGCCTGTATGCGGCAGCATCAATGCGCCCGCCCGCGTCCAGGGGGAGCGTCAGCATGTAGGCATGGGCGGGGGAGCCTTCGGGGCTTTCTTTTGTGCGGCCTTTCTCCAGTCTGATCCGGTACCAACTCATCTTAACGGTCCCTTTCTGCTTGCTGGTACCGATTGTACGCGCTGGCGCTGCGGTCGGATTGATCCCGCGCAAGCGGCTGGAAATTTGCCCTTGTGACCCGTCGCCTAGATTTTCAAGACGACGCGCCCGGTGATCCCTCCCGTACGCATCCGTTCGAAGATCTCGTTGATCTCTTGCAGGGATCCCCAGCTAAAACGCGGTACGACCTCCCCGCGTGCGGCAAAATCCAAAGCCTCGGCCAGATCAAGGCGGGTGCCGACGATGGAGCCACGGATCGTCAATCGCCTCAACACGGTGTCGAAGATCGGCACTGGAAAGCTGCCGGGCGGCAAGCCCACCATCGCCATTGTGCCGCGTCGCCGCAGCATAGCTGCGGCCTGGGCGAATGCGGCAGTGCCCGACGCTGTTACCAATGCGCCGTGCGCTCCGCCGATCCGCTTCTGCACCTCTTCGGCGGCATCTGGCGAGGCGGCATCGATGGCTTTCTCCGCTCCCAACGTTCGGGCCAGCGCCAGCTTGTCCTCGGCAATGTCGACCGCGATAATCCGCATACCCATGGCCCGTGCGTATTGCACAGCCATATGGCCAAGGCCCCCAATGCCGGAGATGACCACCCATTGGCCCGGCTTCACCTCGGTCTCTTTCAGGCCCTTATAAACGGTAACACCCGCACAGAGGACCGGCGCGGCAGCACCGAAATCCAGGCCGTCCGGCAGGATGGCGGCATAATCTGCGTCGGCCCGCACATATTCGGCATAGGCACCGTCAACGGTATAGCCCGTCATCTGCTGGCTCTCGCACAGAGTTTCCCATCCGCCGACGCAATATTCGCAACGGGCGCAAGCCGTGTGCAACCACGGCACGCCGACACGGTCCCCCTTCTTCAAATGTTTGACGCCCGCACCAAGCGCTGCGACCTCGCCCGCGCCTTCATGACCGGGAATGAACGGTACGCGCGGCTTGATGGGCCAGTCGCCGCTCGCGGCGTGCAGGTCTGTGTGGCACACGCCGGACGCGCGCACCCGGACCAGAATCTCACCGGGACCAGCCTCAGGTATGGGCACCTGCCGTATCTCCAGCGGCTTGCCCAATTCGGTCACCACCGCCGCCATCATCGTGTCTGTCATTGCCGCCTCCTGTCGCATGCATCCAGGCGGCGAATAGCAGGGCGCGGCGAGCGCCCTTTGATCCGGCTCAAGTCGGACTGTCGATAATGGGTTGCGATCCCCACAAAAGGGGCGAGGATTGATGGTCGTCAAGATCGCGCCCAGGTCGACCGCCTATGCACCGGGGGAACTCATTCAGGAGAGACGACCATGTCCCTGCTAGACATTGACGATGATCTGCCCACTGCGCACAATGGTTGGCGCGGAAAGCTGGAAACGCGCAGCGGTCTTGATGTTCGCGTCAGGCCCGCGGACGAAGATGACGAGGCCCGTCTCGACGAGTTCTTCCGTCATGTTACGCCAGAGGATCTGCGGTTCCGCTTCCTGTCGCCTATACGCACGGTTAGCGGCGATCAGTTGCACGCCCTGTCCCACGTCGATCACCGGCGAACAGAGAATTTCCTCGCGTTCGATGCGGGAACGAACGAGTTGATCGCGACCGCGATGTTGGCGGGGGACGATGGCATGCAGACGGCCGAGGTCGCCATGATCATGCACAGGGATTACAAGGGCAAGGGTGTCGGCTGGAGCCTGTTACATCACGTCGCCCGCTATGCCGAGGCGCGTGGTTTCAAGACATTGACCTCGATCGAGAGCCGCGAGCATCACCCCGCCATCGATATGGAGCGGGAGATGGGTTTCACCGCCACCAGCGAACCGGGCGACGGCAGCGTTATCGTGCTCACGAAGCACCTGGGCTGACATTATGCCCCTGTTCTCTTGTCGCTACGGTCTTGTGGTTGACGACCACGCATGATCGTCACCCTGACCTTCAGTCCGACCATAGAACTGTCCATGTCGACCGGCTCGATCCGGCCGGATGACAAGCTGCGCTGCACATCGCCGCGTTACGAGCCGGGGGGTGGCGGTATCAACGTTGCCCGGGTCGCCCGAGAACTTGGCGAAAACGCTCTCGCGGTCTTTCCGGAGGGCGGCGCGACCGGCGCCAGCCTCCTTGCCCTGCTGGAGGAAATGCAGCTGCCGGTGGCCAGCGTGCACGTAGGCGGCTGGACGCGGGAATGTTTCAACGTGATCGAGCGGGATACCTCGCATCAGTATCGCTTCATACTTCCGGGCGTTGCCATTGACGGCGAGGAACAAGATGCCCTGCTGGACCTGCTCGGCAGGCACCTGAGTAGCGGCGGCGTACTGATCGCGAGCGGCAGCCTTCCGCCCGGTACTCCGAACGCTATCATCGGAAGGTTGAGCGACCTTGCCAAGCGGAAAGGCGCGCGCTTTCTGCTCGACACCTCGGGGCCAGCACTTCTGGCGGCACACGGAGCTTATCTAGTAAAACCCAATGAGCGGGAACTGGAGGAGGTGACGGGCCAGCCTCTGCACGAGGTGGAGGATATCGTGCATGCGGCACGGCGTCTTGTAGCGGCTGGGGTCGCGGGCCACATTTTGGTTTCGCGGGGTCGGAAGGGCGCCCTGCTGGTAGGTGCGGCAGCCGCATTTTCGTTCGATCCGGTCGCGGTGGATATCAGAAATGCTGTCGGCGCCGGTGACAGCATGATGGCGGGCGTTGCGGTGGGCATCGCGCGCGGCCTCTTGATACAGGAATGTGTGCGGCGGGGCATCGCAGCGGGCACTGCCGCTGTCATGACGGACGGCAGTGTGCTCGCGCGCGCCGAAGATGTGGAGCGGCTTTACGCGAATGTTCCCGCCGCCGTCTCTCTACCGCATTCCCGCAAAATGGCGGAAGCGCCGATGTCCTTGCGGCCGGTTCTCCCTAGGCGTGATGCGCAGTAAGAGTTTTCATCAACTCCGCCGTCAGCGAGGCGGGCGCTTTCGCCACGACGTCGCCAATGCTCAGCATGCCGACGATATTCTCCTCCTCATCGACCACCGGCAGTCGCCTGATCCCATGCTGCTCCATGATCCTTATGGCATCATCGACATCCTCGCCGGGCAGGCAATAGGCAACCTCGTCCGTCATGATGTCTGCCGCAGTCAGGTGCAGGGGATTCCGGCCGTCGGCAAAGACCCTCAGCGCTATGTCGCGATCGGTCAGCATGCCGACCAGACCCTCGCCATTCGCTACGGGCACGGCGCCGATATCTTCCTCTCGCATTATGGCGGCAATCGCGGCGATGGGTTCCTCCGGCTTGGCGCTTCGCACACCGGCGTGCATGACGTCTTGTACTTTCATGTCGTTCTCCTCTGATGGATGACATCTGCCACTTGCCAGCCCCGTCGGATTGACGGTGATCAAGCGGACGGTGCGGCGGCTTCAGCGGCGTCGATGAATGTGCCGATGGTGATCTTCCCCGCGATGGCCGCCGTTCCGACATTGTCCAGCGCCTGATCCGCGTGGAAAAACGGGCCGTCTGCGACCAGATCGAGGATGATTTCGGCAGCGGGACTGCCGGACAGAGACGCGACCGTGCCCAGCAGGTGTTGGGCTGTGTGTATGGCCCTCTCGATCGCCCTTTCAATGGCACTGCGGGCCATTTCCATGAACGCCGCGACATCATCACCGTTTGTGTTCTGGCGGAACGAGACCGCGCTTGCCCGCTCCAGCCATGCGAAGGCACCTTCCGTGTCTAGAAGTATTTCAGCCAGGCGATGCCGTTGCAGCGGGTCGCCTGCAGCCCCTTGTTTCACATGATTTCTTGCTAATACCGAGAGCGCGCGCAGCCCTCCTGCCCTGACGGCACATCGCCGCAATAATCGTTCTGCGGCCTGCGGCTGGAATAACCAGGAATCCGGGGGGCCGACTTCGTCATTGCGATCGACCATTGCATGGGCCAGCACGACGGAATGGCTAATGGCGTCGCGAATTCCGACCAGCCGGGAATGTTGCGGGTTGATCCAGTAGGAGATACGGTTGCTGCGTAGAAGGAACGCGCGCGTCGCGCCATTTGGATCCCGGGCGGTAACCAAGGGTATGGTTATTCGGCCCGCCCCTGCGGCGAACAGTTTACGCCCAGACAGCCTGCTCTCACAGATATGGACGGGATTTTCCTCGTCGTCCGTGTCCCAGACGCCAAAGACTTTCCCCAGTTTCAGCTCCTCTGAAACAGTGCGAACCTGCGCTACCGTTCCATATTTCTGCAGGAACAGGACAGCCGAAAGATGCTGCTCGAACAGGCATGCGAGCGACAGATCGGCTTCGCCCACCGCGGCGAGCAGCCACAGCAAATGCTGATTGCCGGCCGCGTCGGTGCCCAGACCATGCCCACCATATTCGCTGGCGAGGGTGCTGTTCATCAGGCCCAAGGCCTTTAATGTGGATAATAGGTCTATCGGCTCTGTTGTGCGTCTGCCCCGGTCCTTTGCCGCGGTCAGTGTCGCTGCCAGCCTTTCAAAGTCATGCGACTGCCATTCGCGGGGCGTCCGCCTGTTAGTCGGCAGCGAGGCGGCCCGGGCTTGGCAAGAAGCGTTCATGAGATGGAACGGTACGCACCTTTGGATCGCAGCAATTGATGCCGATCAAGTCAGCGTCCGGTCAGGGCATTATTTCCTGCAACACACCGCGAAGGAAGTTCCGCCGGTGAGCAGGACGAAATATGCCGCAATTACTATCCCGCGCGCCGAACCTTGCATTCGTTGGAAGCTATGTTCCCCGCCAGTGCGGCATCGCGACCTTCACCCATGACTCAAGGGCCGCTGTTCTCGGTGAAGCGGGCGTGATCTACGCTCCGGTGGTTGCCGTGGAAAACGAAGAGCACCCGCAGCAATACGCGCATGAGGTCGCGGTCGTCATCCGACGCGACCGAATCGAGGATTATGCTTCTGCTGCCGCGCAGCTTTCACTCTTGGATGTCGACGCCGTTAATCTTCAGCATGAATTCGGCCTGTTCGGTGGCGAAGCCGGGGCGCATATTCTTCACCTGGTTGAGGCGCTTGATGTACCGCTGATCACGACGCTCCATACGGTTCTGGAGACGCCCGACCCCATGCAGCGCCACGTTACCGAGGCGCTGGTCCGCCATTCAGCGCGGCTTCTGGTCATGACGAAGAAGGCAGCCGACATTCTGCAACGGACCCATCCGGCGGCTCGTGTGAAGACGATTATTCTTCCACACGGTATTCCGAATCTTGATCTGCCGCCGCCTGCGCTCGCCCGAACGCAGCTTGGTCTGCCGACCCGGGCGACCCTGCTCAGCTTTGGCCTCCTGTCGCCGAACAAGGGGCTTGAGGTGATGATAGATGGACTTCCGGACGTCGTTCGGGAAACACCAGACGTCAATTATGTGATTTTGGGCGCAACCCATCCGGATTTGGTGCGGCGGGAAGGGGAGGCCTATCGCAATGGTTTGCGCTCCCGCGTTGCAATGCTAGGGGTTCAGGCGAACGTCACATTCGTGAACCGCTATACGGACTTGCTGGAGTTGTGCGCGTATTTGGCCGCGGCCGATATCTTCGTCACGCCATATCTGAACGCGACGCAGGCGACGTCCGGAGCGCTCGCCTATAGCTACGGTCTTGGAAAACCGGTGGTCTCGACCCCCTATTGGCATGCCGAGGAACTGCTGGCCGATGGACGCGGCATATTGGTGCCCTTTGCCGATCCTCGCGCCTTGGCCGAAGGCGTTTCGACGCTTTTCCGCAATGACCAGCTACGCGCCGCAATGGCGTGCCAGGCCTATGCAGACGGCAAAGCCATGCGCTGGCCCGTCATCGGCCTCCACCTCGCAAGGATCGCCGCCGAGGTGACGATGCGGGCGCCTTTGCCGGCTGGCTCGTCCGGGCATTCCATATTGCGCTCTTCCTACGCCGGGAAATCCCGGGGAGGCCGTCCACAGGGCTTGCCGGAACTGATCCGCCCGTCGGAACGCGCTCCCGGTCGGGAAAGATGGTGAATCATGTCGCACGCGGACTTCATTCGCCGGTCGGCTCTGACCCTGAAGCCCGACCCTTCCATGGTGGTATTGCGGCCGTTCAGCCCGTCGGCCGAACCCCGCGCGCTGTTGGGTGCCGATGCCAACAGGGTCATTCGCGTTATCGAGCGAGTCCAGAGTCTGGAACGCCGCGAGGTAACGCGGCACCTAGACCAGGTGATGGGCGGGTTTCACGAGCGGCACCGCGACATTCGCGCGGCTTTCGAACGCAGGTTCGAAGAAATCGCGGCCCCCTATCTGATCGGCGAGTCGCCGGCCCCTTCCGAGCGCCTGCTGATCGGGGCCTATTTTTGCCAGGAATATTCGTTTCAGTCCGCAGCTCTTTTCAACCCGTCTATAGTGGCGCACCCGGACCAGTCCGGCATGATCGGGGATCAGCATCGTATCATTATGTCCCTGCGCGCCGTGGGGGAGGGGCACGTTTCCTCGATCACGTTCCGCACCGGCATCGTCGCCTGTGACGGCGAGGTGCGCCTGGACGCGCCGAATTCGCACTGCTCCATCCCGGACGTAACAGAAATCTGCGGAGAGCACTGCGTGCGCGTGCGTTGCAACGGGGGTGCCACGTTGAGCGAATGCGTGATTTTTCCCGTTACACACAGTCAGGCGAACGGCATTGAAGATCTGCGTCTGGTTCGCTTCATCGAGGATGGCGGCGCCATCCGCTATTACGGCACATACACCGCCTACAGCGGAACGACTGTTTCGTCGGAGATGCTGCAGACGGATGATTTCTGCAACTTCACTCTGCGCGCTGTTGCAGGCGATGCGTCGCACAATAAGGGGATGGCGCTGTTCCCGCGCCGCGTGAACGGTCGCTTCGCTATGCTGGGGCGACAAGACAGTGAGAACATCTGGTTTCTGCAATCGGACGACCCGTACCGATGGGACGGCGGTGTACGCATTTTAGCGCCGAAATATGCGTGGGAGTTCATGCAGATCGGCAATTGCGGTTCACCCATTGAAATCGACGAAGGCTGGCTGATCTTGACACATGGCGTCGGCGCTGTGCGGCACTATGCCATCGGTGCGGTTCTGCTGGACAAGCGGGATCCGACACGCGTGCTCGCCCGCACGCCAGAGCCGATCCTTTGCGCGGACCCCAGGGAACGGGAAGGGTACGTGCCGAACGTGGTGTATACCTGTGGCGCGATAGCCTGCGGCCGCACGCTCATCATCCCCTACGGAATTGCGGACAGCATCACGACGGTCGCATCGACATCCATCGACGATCTGTTGGGTTTCATGATCTAGCGACCGCGATCCGCCCCATAAGCGGTGCAGGCGCTAGTTACAGTACGAGATCCGCCGAACCCTGAAACTCTCCGATTATGGTGCGCAGCTTGATTTCGAACAAGGTGGATGACTTAGCTCAGCCTATCATCTGCGGGTCATCGAAACTGAAGGAAGTCTAAATGTCCCACCCCTATGGCTATATGGTCACCGTTGCCGCTGCGATCATTACTGGGGTCGCAGGCCTCGCGAGTGCGCAATCTGACGCTTCTGTCAGCTCTCCCACGGAACAGCCCTCGTCTTCGGAAACCGACGCTGTTCGCGCGGAAGCCAGGGATCTGATGGCTGCGCTGGACAGATATTCGTTGGCTCAACGTGAAGCTGCGACAGCGCGCGCAAGGGCAGCGCTTGAACGCTACGACGAACGTATAAGCGGTCTTGAAGAGCAGGAGCGCGAAAGATGGAATGCTGCCGGCAAAAAGCTGCGTACGCAAATGAGGGGCGATATATCAAAGCTGCGCGACCGGCGCCTAGAAGCAGCAGAGGCGCTCGGACGGCTGGAAGCGAGCTCCGCAGCAGCATGGAGTGAAATGAAAGCCGGCTTCGTCTCAGCATATCGCAAGTTAGCTGACGCGACGGAGCAGGCTGCGGGAACCTTCATGCAAAATGGCAGTGAAAAGGAGGCTGACGAAAGCGAGAGTAACAATTAGTCCCTTTTAGCTTGGGATTGTACGCGCGGTTTCCTGCCGCTCATTGCTGAGTGGCGTTAGTAATCGAGGATCGCGTATACAAAGGCGTCTCTTCAGTATTATTGTTCTGATTGGCCGCCACTCTGTTACTGTCGACCGAACGCATGGTTCGTCGGGGTCTTCCAATTAGAATATGTACTCGACGATAATTATGTCATTGAAGGAAGAATTTTGATGAGATATTTAATTGCTGCAGCAGCGATCAGCGCGCTGGCTTCTTGCGCGAGTACCCCCACTCCCGTGGTGGAGTCCGAGAGCGTTGCACGAGGGAAGGTCTTTGCCGAGGCAAATTGCACCAGCTGTCACACCCTTACCAATGATACGGCGCCGAGGGCGGACGTGCCTTCCCTAGCGCGCGCCGCAGACCGTTTCCCGGCAGCGATGCTCGCCGAGTCCTTGGAAGCCGGCATTCAGGTGGGTCATCCCAAAATGCCAGTTTTCGTATTTGAACGGGAGAATATAGCGGATCTCGTGGCTTATATGGAAACGCTGCGATCCGAGAGATGAGCGCCGGCGGCTGTCACTGGGGCGAAATGCTCTGGTCCCGACGCCGATACTAGCTAATGATGGACCGACAAAAGGCGAATCGGCATAATGAATATTCATCGCGGCTGATTTTCGAGATCTTTTAGATAAGCGACCAAGTCGCCCACTTCCCGCGCCGAAAATTCAAAGGGGGGCATTTGCTGATGGCCCATAAACACTCCTTCAGCAAACGACTCTGCTATATATTCGGGCGGATAATGAACGAACAAATTCGCGAACGAGGGAGCAGATTTATTAGAGCTGACTTCCTCCGGAAAACGAGCGTGGCACCGGAGGCAATTTGCTTCGACCAACATTTTTCCACGAGTAATCGAGGCGTCACGTTCCTCATATGTAAGCTCTTTTTGCGAATTATTCCTACTTTCAAATTCACGCGACTTGATGACCTGATCCTCTCCATCATAGGTTTGGCAAGCCGTTATTATTAACGCGCAGATCGGTATCCCGTACGCAGTACGAAACAGGTGTTTATAGCCCTTCTTATTAGGTAGGACAGAATTCTGCTTCGTGTCGCCCGATGTCATCATTGTCTCTCCACTAAGTTTCTCTTCCGCATGGGTAGGTAGATGCGATACGTTAAACAGATTTTCTGGCTAGGGCCGCTGGTGTTTCTTCTTGCAATCAGAAGGAGGGCTTCCGGACCTCGTTCCTACGGATCTATTCGTATGGACCTCACCTTCACCTGAATAATGGTACCACCTGTCTTCGAGGTGAGCGGTGTGGAAGCAGCCATTTGTTAGGCGCGTACTACGAGTTGAGCTGGTTAGGGTCCAGACTCATTCACAGC
>DFLT01000006.1:0-66272 GCA_002375465.1 Alphaproteobacteria bacterium UBA3612
GGCGGCCTATGCGCCACGCTTACTCCTTTTGTGAAAACGAGATGCTCTGTTGCCGATCATGTGCCACCGAGCGCCTCTTGTCGCGCGCAGCAACCTAGAGCTGGCGTTCAATCAAAATTCGAGGCGTGATGTCCCATCCGCGGACTCGAGCTTCAGCGAGGGCCTGGTCGTCCGCGGCACCTGAAGGCTCGCCTCAAGCGCCGATGCAATTGCTACCTCCGCCGAATCAGAATGGAAGATGGGACAAGCTCTGATGCCGCTATGTTTCTTTTCGTTCAATTAGCTGCCTAATGCCACGAGCGACAGACTCCCGTGTGTAGGGCTTGCGCAGGATCGGAAACTTACGCTCTGACACGGGAATGAACTGTTTACTGCTGTATCCGCTGGCAAGCAGCACCGGCATCGGGCCGTGAGTGACTTGGATCTGGTGCGCCATCTCCATGCCGCTTATGCCGGGCATAACGATATCCGAGAAGACTAAATCGACCTTGCTCTCCTTCAACAGTTCGAGCGCATCCTCGGCGCATGCTGCTTCGATGACGTCACAGCCGAAGTCTTCGAGAAGCTGTTTAGCAAAATAGCGCACATGCTCGCTGTCTTCCACGAGCAGAACCTTGAGACCGCGGGGCACCTCGATTTCACTTTCCGGCGCGGCGCTTCTAGCAACTTCCCGTTCGGTACGGGGCAGCCGAATCTGGAGCGTGGTGCCGCGATCAACCTCCGAATGAAGCGTCGCGGTTCCGCCGGACTGAACGGCAAAGCCATGGATTTGAGAAAGGCCCAGACCGGTGCCTTTGCCGGAAGGTTTGGTAGTGTAGAACGGCTCGAACACCCGGGAAAGCTGGTCTGGAGGAATGCCTTCGCCCGTGTCACTGATGGAGAGACTCACGAGATCCTCGCCTGCGACGCGCACGTTACGCGTCGAGAGCGTGATTGTGCCGCCGTTCGGCATGGCATCACGGGCGTTGATTACGGCGTTGAGGAGCGCTGTCTCAAGTCCCGTCGGATCGATTTCAACATGCCACAGCGCAGGCGCGAGATCGAGCTCAAGTTTATACAGGCTATCCAGTGTGCGCTGAAGCATCTCGCCCAACGCATCAAGACGAATGCTGAGATCGACGACCTCAGGCTCCAGCGGCTGGCGCCGTGCGAATGCGAGGAGCTGAGAAGTGAGGCTGGTGGCTCGCTCGGTTGTCTCCACCAGGACGTGCAGGTACCGTGTCCGCTTCTCGCCTGACATGTCCGGCTGCCGCAAAAGCATGTCGGCCGAGCCACGAACGACTGTCATGATGTTGTTAAAGTCATGGGCGATCCCGCCCGCCAGCTCTCCCAGCGCCTGCAGCTTTTGAGACTGGAGTAGAGCTTCCTGCGTCTGACGAAGCTCTTCCTCTGCCAGCTTCTTCTCGGTCACGTCACGCGTGATCTTCGCAAATCCAATATGTTCACCGGTGTCGTTGTAGATGGGGTCGATTACGACGTTCGCCCAGAACAGGCTGCCGTCTTTCCGTACTCGCTGGGCCTCTGCCTCGAACTTCCCCTCGCCTAAAGCAGTCTCGAGCGCAATCGCAGGGTTGCCCCGCGCACGGTCCTCTTCGGTATAAAACCGCGAGAAGTGCTGACCGACTATCTCTGACGCCTCATAGCCCTTGATCGCCTGCGCCCCGGCATTCCAGTTCGAGATGTAGCCTTCCTTATCAAGCATGTAGATTGCGTAGTCGCGTACACCTTGCACGAGCAGCCGGAACTGCAACTCGCTGTTGAACTGGGCCTGCTCTAGCCGCTTCTTTTCCGTGACGTCGCGTGTGATCTTGGCATAACCCATCAGTTCGCCGCGCTCGTCGCGGATGGCATCGACAACGACGTGTGCGAGGAACCTAGTTCCGTCTTTGCGGAGCCGCCAGCCTTCTCCTTCGAAATTTCCTTCCTGGGCTGCCGTGGTCAGGATGCACGATGGGAGACCATCGCGGCGATCCTCCGGAGTAAAAAACTTCGAGAAGTGCTCGCCAATGATCTCATTCGTCGAATAGCCCTTGAAACGCTCAGCGCCTGCGTTCCACGTGATGACCTTGCCTTCCACGTCGAGCATGTAGATCGCGTAGTCGGTAACGGAGCTGACCAGCAGCTCGAAGCGGCGCTCGGGAAGGTGCTGATCGAGGGTGGATTCCGCCATTTAGATTCCCACTTCACATAATCGAACGTCCCGGTGCCGGGTTGAAGCTAAACCGGCAGGCGATCAACCCCGAGCGCTAGTAGCGCCCCATTTTTAGCGAGGTGCCTCGTGGCTGATGCAAGTCGGCTTGCGAAGGCTATGAAGTGCCCTTGCTTCGGTATTCGACGACAAGAGCAGTGCCGACACGGGATCCAAGGCCCAATCTGTGGCGTCGAGATCGTCGGGGGTGCCATTCCCGGCCAGAATGCGCCCTACCACCTACTTTTGCCCGGCCGACTAGCTTTGTTCGGAGGGCGCAATCAAAATTGACTGTTCCACGCGGTTGCGGCCCGCAGACTTGGCTTTGTAAAGTGCGTGATCGGCAGCTTGCAGAAGGCTCTCCGGCATACGGATTGAGCCACCTATCCTTCACCCAGACGGCGCAGTTCTGCGGCAGGAGATCAAGGGTCCGGTTCGCACGTTCCAGATGAGACAGGTGCCGCCAGTCCATGAACTGGTAGAGAAGGGAGCCGTCAGCCAGATGCGGCAGCAGCGCGCCAAGGTTTGCTGCCAGGAATGCGGTAAACTCATCATCCGACATCTCTCCCGACGCCATGGCGAACTCCCGGTGCGCGACGCCGCCCAGCCCCGACACATGCCCACCGATCTTCACGTTGAACGGCGCATCCTGCAGCACCATCTGCACCTCTTCCCCGGCAAGCAGATCCGTGAACGTCTCAGGCTTGCAGGCATCGCCGCAGATGATGCGGTGTTCGCCCAGCCGCCATATATCGCCAGGCCGGCTGACCGGCTTGCCAACGGGAACATCACTCTCCTCGAGTCCCGCCTCGTCGCCCCCTTCGTCATGAGCAAACAGCTTGTCGATCTCAGGGATGGAGAAGCCGGTAAGACCCAGTTCAAGGGTGGGCGTTTCGATCGAGATTTCCTGCAGCTCAAGCCTGAGCGCGCCCATGTCCCAGCTGGCATCCTCCGCGATGCGATTGTCCGCCAGCGCGAAGGCGCGCAGCTCCCCCTTTAAAAGGTGCGTCGCGCGAATGGCGGGGACTTCATCCCAGCCGAGCCGCCGCGCGGCCTCGAGCCGCGCGCGTCCCGCGGCGATCTGATCGCCATCACCAATGACGATGGGGACGAGAAAGCCGAAGGCCTCGATGCCGTCCATCAGCTTGCGGATCTGGCCCGGCGGATGCTTACGAACCTGACGCGCGGGCAATTTGATATCCGCAATGCGGACCATCTCCACCTGATACTGATTGGTCTTCATCATGGTTCCTTCAGACATCGGACACAGCTCTCCCATGTGCTGAACGGTATCGTTCAGCACCGGTAGGGATCGATCATCTCTTGTCGGGAAGAGGGACCGGGGTCAGGCCTCTTGCGGAATGCTCATAACATCGGCTCCTGAACATCCCTGGTTGTGCCCCAACCAACAGCGCCAACGCTATGCAGGCGGCATGACAGCGTCAAGCATATTTAAGACGTGAGATCTTGCTTAGGTGCATCTTGCAAATAGATATTATCAAAATCACATCAGTGTCTGATAATAACTATTTACAAGTGTCTACAGGTTACTTGCCAGCACACGCCAACGGCAACTGATTCCTGTCCATGTGGGGTTCACTGTTACAGGGACATGGCTTCCCTGCTACCTGGAATACGCTTCCCTGTTTCTTGCTTAGGGAATTTGCCGCTCAAGCTCCTGAAAACAGGGCGATAGCTATCCGGCCGAGGGTGGCAAAATTGGCTTTTCCGCTATATTCGCCCTGTTAAAGCGCCGAAACAGGGAAATCCGACGGTGAGACCGGTTCGCTCAAAACTGCGTCCCGCACCACATGAATGTCTTTGGCTCGCCTGAACTGCCGGGAGCCATCTTTCAATCAGGCAGCGATATCCAGGCCGGGGGAAATTGCCCCCGCTAATGACCTCGCGCCCGGTGCCCCCCAGCAATTCTGGGATATTTGCAGTCAACAGCGGCGGCGGCTATCCTTTACATATCAGCGGGCCATAGAGCCCGCGTGTCAGGGGAGAGAGAGCATTGGCCGAGTTCGACTTGGTGCTGCGTGGCGGAACGATCGTGGACGGCAGCGGCGAACGGCCCTTCATTGGCGACGTCGCAATCCTGGCCGGTCGTATTGCCGCCATTGGCGTTGTGGAAGGGACCGGCACACGCGAAATCGATGTCGCTGGACGGCTGGTGACCCCCGGCTTCGTCGACGTTCACACCCATTATGACGGACAGGCGATCTGGTCCGACCGGCTAAACCCTTCGTCTGCCCATGGCGTGACCACGGTGGTCACGGGCAATTGTGGCGTGGGCTTCGCCCCCTGCCGCCCGCAGGATCACGACCTGCTGATCAATGTGATGGAGGGAGTAGAGGACATTCCCGGCGTCGTCATGGCGGAGGGGCTGAAATGGGACTGGGAAACCTTCCCCGAATATCTCGATGCGCTCGACGGTCGCAGTCGCGACATCGACATGGCGGTCTATCTGCCGCACAGCCCGCTGCGCGTCTATGTGATGGGCGATCGCGGGGCGCGGCGGGAGGCGGCGACGCCCGACGATCTGTCGCGAATGCGGACGATCGCGACGGAGGCAATCAAGGCCGGCGCGCTGGGCTTCGCGACGTCGCGTACCTTTTTCCATCGGACCGCAGCAGGCGATGCCATTCCCAGCTTCGACTCTTCACAGGTTGAACTGCAGGAGATCGCAATGGGAATGGCCGATGCCGGTGGCGGCGTCATGCAGGCAGTGCTCGATGTTCCCAACCATAGCTGGGTGGAGGAACTGAAGGGTATTCAGGCCATCATCGAGAAGTCCGGTAGACCCGCGACGTTTACCCTTGCCGCACCGAATTCCGGGCCGCCCATGTGGCTGCCGGTCATGGACATTCTGGACCAGGCGCAGGCAAGTGGGCAGCCGCTGACGGCTCAGGTTTTCCCGCGGCCCATCGGCATGATCGCCGGACTGGCTCTTTCAACGAATCCGTTCAGCTTTTGCCCCAGCTTTCGCCCGCTCGATGGGCTCCCGCTCGACCAAAAAGTGACTGCGATGCGCGATCCCGCCACGCGCGCGGCGATCATCGGAGAGGCGCCGGTGGACGGTCACCCCTTAGGTGCAATGGCCCGGAACTGGGATTGGATTTTTCCGCTGCGCGATCCGCCGGAATATGAACCCTCGGCAGACGAAAGCGTGGCCGCGCGTGCGAAGGCGGCGGGCATTACGCCCCAGGAAATCGCCTATGACATGCTGCTGGAGGATGACGGCAGGGCCATGCTCTATATCGCGCTTGGCAATTTCCACGACAACAGGCTGGATGTCGTCAAGACGATGATGGACCATCCTAATACCATTCTGGGACTTGGCGACGGCGGCGCGCATTATGGTGTGATTTGCGACGCCAGCTATCCCACCTTCATGCTCTCCTATTGGGCGCGGGATCGGCAGGGTGAGCAAGTGCCGATCGAACGTGCCGTCAAGATGCTGGCCCGCGATCCTGCCCATGCTGTGGGGCTGCTCGACCGGGGTTTGATTTCCGTAGGGTTAAAGGGCGACCTGAACGTCATCGATCTTGAGCGGATGCAACTTCACAAGCCGGAAATCCGCCATGACCTACCCGCCGGAGGGCGCAGACTGGATCAGCGCGCAACGGGATATGACTATACCATCGTGTCCGGCGAGGTGATCGCTGAGCATGACCAGCCAACCAATGCCCGCCCGGGGAAACTGGTGCGCGGCGCACAGCAGGCGCCGACCGCATAGACCGGCGCGGGGGCAGGGCCGCCCTCCGCTCAGGATCGGCGAACAGCGGCGAGCGTCAACGCACGAAGCAGGTCGCGAAAGTCCGACAGTTCTTTTGGATCGGCGCAATCATAGCGGCGCGACGCGCCAAACTGGTTGGCGTTGCAGACGTAGTAGAGAATGCTGCTGCCGACGGTATTGAGCAGCTGCACGGGCGGGATCGCCCGGAATTGCCCTGCCGCAATTCCCTCTTTCACGATCCTTTCGATATCCAGCAATGTCGTCTCGGAAAACTCAACCGGGTCCTGGGCGCGGGGGGCGATATCGGCGACATTCCGCTGAATGATGCGCGCTGCCGTCGGCCGGTCGACCATGAAGTCGAGCCAGCAATCAAAGAGGGCCAATAGCTGCGCAAGCGGATCGTCGGCAGGCGCCACCCTGTCAATTGTGGCTTCGTGGAGAGCAGAGAAGATGCTCGCCTCGACTTCGTCGTACAGCACCTGCTTGCTGGGGAAATAATAGACGATGGACGGGCGGCGGATGCCGACCGCAAGGGCGACATCCTCCAGACGCGCACTCGCAAAACCCACCTCGGCAAACAGGGTTTCCGCCGCCGCCAGGATCGACCGGCGCGTGGCCTCCCCGCGTTCCTGCCGTGCCGGAGGCCGTTCTGCATCTGCCACACCCATTGGCCATCCTTTCGATCATCGCGCCGTCACGAGCCACTATAGCAAAACAAAAAACTTGAAAACTACCGTCATGTAGGTAGAATTGGTTGCGACAAGGGGCGCCAGATCCCCTTCGCCATCTGCTCTAGGGGGGACGCTCATGCGCTCACGGAATTTCGCACGCACATCATTTCAGTTGCTCCTATGTTCGGTCGGCACGGCTGCCATCGGCGCCGCGCCCCTTTTTGCGCAGGAGCCGGCGGCAAGACCCAGCGCCGCTTCTGAAGCGGAGGGGCTGACGGAAATCGTCGTCACTGCACAAAGGCGAGAGGAATCGCTTCAGGATGCCGAGGTTTCCGTTCTCGCCTTCGACGAGAACGACATCGAGGCAAAGGGCCTCTACGATATCACCGACCTGGATAATTTCGCGCCCGCGCTTGAGGTTACGCCGCATCCGAACAGCACCGGGACCGCGCAGATCTTCATTCGCGGCGTTGGCCTGAACGAAGACCAGATCACCCAGGACCCGAGCGTCGCCACATATCTCGACGGGGTCTATCTGGGGCGCTCGCAGGGGCTCGCCAACGACCTGGCCGATATTGCCCGCATTGAGGTACTGCGCGGACCGCAGGGCACGCTTTATGGGCGTAACGCCACGGGCGGCGCGGTCAATTTCATTACCGTGGCACCCGAACTGGGCGAGCTTGGCGTTCGGCAGCAGGTCACATTGGGCAGCCGGGATCTGCTGCGTCTGAAGACATCCGTGAACGTGCCTCTGGGTGAAAATGCCGCGGCGCGCTTTACCTATCTCAAGGCTGAGCAGGACGGTTTCGTCGACAATGTGGGCACCGGCGTCGACCGTTTCGGCGACCGGGACCGGCAGGGTTGGCGAGCCGACATTCTATGGGAACCCTCGTCCGATTTCAGTTTGCGATATTCCTACGATCATTCGGAACTGGACGACACGCCGGGGTTTATCGGCGAAGTCCCTCTCTACCCCGAAACGGCCCCCCTTCCTGAGCAAGGGAGTGAATTCGTGTCCGGCCTTCAGCGGAACAAGGTACGGGCCGACGGCCATACGCTGCTTGGCGAGTGGAGCATGAATTCCTCCACGACATTCAAATCCATCACCTCGTTTCGGGATCTGAAGACGTTCCAGAACCAGAATTACCTGGCGGGCGTCCTGGGACCGTTCCCCCTGTTCGTCACGGCTGACGACGTCAATCAGGAACAGTTCAGCCAGGAATTTCAACTGCTGGGCGATTTCGGCCCCGCGTTCGAATATGTCGTCGGCGCCTATTATTTCGAAGAGCAGGCAGAGAATGTCGACAATCTGGAAGATCAGCTGCAGGAGACCGACAATAGCTCCTACGCGCTTTTTGCCCAGGGCACGTACACGCCGCCAATCCTGGACGAACGTCTTCACCTGACGCTGGGACTGCGCTGGTCACAGGATGATCGTTATGCCTTTCTGAGCGAGGACGGCGTTTCGGCAGACGGGGATGAGAGTTTTTCAAATCTAAGCCCCACATTTATCGCTGCCTACGATGTGACGGACGACGTAAATCTCTACGGCAAGATCGCCGCTGGATATAAAACAGGTGGATTCAACACTCGCGCCAGCTCGCTTGCGCGCTTTTCCGACGGTTTCGACGAAGAGACGCTCACCGCGTATGAAATCGGATTGAAATCGGAATTCTGGGATCGGCGCGCGCGGTTCAACCTTGCCGCATTCTATTCGGATTATACCGATATCCAGGTCAATGTTCAGTCGGTCGCCAACGACCCGACCGTGACCGACGTGCTGAATGCGGGCAAGGCCAGGATCAAGGGGGTCGAGGCCGACCTGACGCTGGCGCCCGGGGCCGGACTGGAGGCGAGCCTCAGCTATGCCTATCTCGACCCCGAATATGTTGAGATCATCGATGCGGCCGGCGTCGATGTCTCGTCGGGGTTTCGCTTCATCAATAGCCCGGCGCACAGCTTCAGCGGCAACATCAGCTATACGCTTCCGCCCACGCCGATCGGCGACCTGCGTGCAGACCTAACCTATTCCTGGCGGGATGAGCAGTTCGCGAGCAGTACGGTCGATCGCGGCGAACTGATCATCGACAATTACGGCCTGCTCGGCGCGCGCCTGTCTCTTTCGGAAATACCCGGCCTCAATGGCGTTCGTGCGGCGCTCTGGGGGCGCAACCTGACCGATGAAGTCTATTATCTGGCTCATTTCAGCCTTGGCGTTCCCGCCGCATATTTCGGCGAGCCGCGCACATTCGGGGTGGACCTGTTCTTCGATTTCTAGGGCGCTGCAGATCTTACACCGGATGAAGGGACTCAGGCCCATGCAAAGACGCATCGGTTTCATCTCGCTCGGCGCCGTCCTGCTTGCCCTGCCAGGATGCGCCGCGGGTGGCACGCCGGAAGGGAGCGGCCTGGCCACACATCTGGTCGCCGGCAACGACCTTCCCGTGACCGAGACACCGCTGGTCCAGGATGACGGGCGGCTTCGCTTCGTTATCGTGGGCGATCGCACGGGGGGCCATCGGCCCGGCATATTCAGTCGCGCCATGCAGCAGATCAATCTGCTGCAACCCGAATTCGTGATCAGCGTCGGCGATCATATCGAAGGCTACACAGAAGACACGGCGGAGATCGACCGCCGGTGGGACGAGGTCGAAACGGCAATCGATACGCTGGAAATGCCCTTCTTTCACGTCGTCGGCAATCACGATATCAGCAATCTGTCGATGCGGGAGATATGGTACCGTCGGCTGGGGCGGGACTATTACCATTTCATCTACAAGGGCGTGTTGTTCATTGCTCTCAATACCGAGGACCCCCCGGCGTCCGGCAGCGAGCGGCGAAAGCTGGCCAGCATGGCCGACCCGGAGGATCTGAAGCGGGTCTTTGCCGCGATGCAGGGCGATCCTGACGCCGCCGAAGCGCTGTTCTCCCGCGAGCCCCGTCTGGGGGAGCTTGCAAAGAAACTTTCCGGCTCGGAACGCATAGGCATCAGCCAGGCGCAATTGGATTATGTCGCAGAGGCATTGGCGCAAAACCCCGACCCCCGATGGACGTTCGTCCTGATGCATCGTCCGGCATGGCGGACCAATTCGCCTGAGTTCGCTAGGATCGAGGCCATGCTTGAGGGGCGGCCTTACACCGTGCTGGCGGGCCATTATCATTCCTACGCCCACGAGCAACGGCTGGGGCGCGATTACATCATAACCGGAACTACCGGTGGCACACAGCAGGCCAATCCGGACAGCCCCGGCACAATGGATCACGTCATACAGGTGACGATGACCGAAGATGGCCCACGCATGGCCAACATCACACTTGACGGACTTTCCGGCAAGGAGGGTCCGCAGCAGACGGAATAAGCCCAGGGTGCCCCGCGCCCAACTCCCATTCAATCTTCATGAAAGACACGCCATTGCCCCCCATTTCCACCGACCTTCGCCCGCATCTTGCATCGCCGTCGACTGCAGTCATCGTCACGGGCGCAGCGTCCGGCATCGGACTCGCCTCTGCGCGGGCGGTGGCGGCGGTCGGGCGGCCGGTGGCATTATGGGACATTAACGGCACAGCCGCCGAGGCCGCCGCTACGGCAATAGCGGAAGAATTCGGTGTGCCCACCTGCGTGGCAACAGTCGATCTGCGGGATGCAGCGGCCATTGGCCCGGCGCTGGAGCAGGCGCGGCAGGCGCTGCCGGCGATCGGGGGGCTGGTGCACGCGGCGGGCGTCGTCGATACAGGGTCGCTTGAGGGGATCACGGCGGACAATTGGGACGCGGGGATCAACGTGCACCTGCGGGCGCTGGCCCTCCTCGTACAGGCCATGCTGCCGGACTTGTCGGCCAATCCCGGTTCGGCGGTCGTGGCCATCGCGTCGATAAATGCCACGCTGGGGAATGCGACCAATCCCATCTACTCTGCGGCAAAGGGCGGCATGCTCTCGCTCGTGCGGTCGCTGGCCGACCGGCTGGCGCATGATGGTGTGCGCATAAACTCCCTTTCGCCGGGCATGATCGCGACGCCCATGATGCAGCCGACGCTCGACCATTTGCCAAAGGGACAATTGGAGCGCCGTGTGCTGATGGGACGCATGGGGGAGCCGGAGGAGATTGGTCGCGTCGCGCGCTTCCTGCTATCCGACGAAGCGAGCTTTATCACCGCGGCGGAAATCGTCGTCGACGGCGGCAATATCTCGTCGCAGCGCCAATAGTCCGGCATGATCAGACACGCGACCCCCAGCTAAAGGAAATCGACAATGCGCATTCCCGGCATCGCACTGGCCGCCACGGCGGCCCTCCTCGTCCTGCAGCCCTCGGCGGCGGCGGCGCGGAATATCATCCTTACCAATGACGATGGCCTGACGGGCAATGTCGTGGCGCTGTATCGCGCATTGAAGGATCAGGGGCATGACGTAATCGTGTCCGTTCCCTGCAAGAACCAGAGCGGCATGGGCGCGGCGCTGCATATCGGCCGGGCGCTTGCCCCGCTGCAGGAGGACTGCCGCAACCAGGCCGCCCGTGCAGGTGACCCCGGGGCGGGACCGGTGACGCACGCCGACTATGCGGGCGGCGATTTCTACTATGTGGACGGGACGCCGGTCATGGCCCTGCTCTACGGCCTCGACGTCGTGGCGGACCGGCGCTGGAACGCACAGCCCGATCTGGTCCTGTCAGGCCCCAATGAGGGGCAGAATGTCGGCGCGATCGTCCTGAGTTCCGGCACGGTCAGCAATGCCCAGTTCGCAGCGATGCGCGGATTGCCCGCCATTGCCCTCAGCGGCGGCGCCGAAAGCCCCGGCGCGCAGGATCTGGTGACGCCACATTCTGAGGAGGTTGCGCGCCATTCGGTCAAATTGCTTCAGGCGCTTGAGGTCAATGCGGGCAGCGGTCCTTTGATGCCAACGGGCATCGCTCTCAATGTGAATTTTCCGGATGATCTGACAGATGCCGAATGGAAGCTCACGCGTCTCGGCACCTATAACGCCTATAATGTTGGCTTCACCGACAATCTCGCGGAAACGGCATCGCCGACCATGGTGGAGATGGCCCGCGAGCGCGGCATCGAGGTGCCCCCGCTTCCGGGCGTCAGCTTCGAATTCAACGATGCGGATCCCGCGTCCGGCCAGCTTGACGACGAATCCATCGTCTACCGTCAGAATATCGCCATCAGTCCGATGCAGGCGGGTTATGCCCTATCGCCCGACGGCGAAACATGGCTCCGCTGGCAATTGGGCGACCTGCTGGCCAAGGATCTCAATTAGCAGCGGATGCCGCCCCGACGGCCCCTCTGCCCGATTCAACTTCGGGCAGCGCGGCAGCGACCGCCCGGCCCGCCATTTTCACGAGGGCCTCGGCCACTACGCCGATCATCAGTCCCGCGGCTACGTCCGATGGATAGTGCGAGCAACGGGGGATCTGGGCGAGCGCCACTGCGCCAGCTGTAGATATGGCAAGCGTCTCATATTCGGGGTATTCCGTCGACAGCGCGCGCGCGACGGCGATTGACCCTGCGCTGTGTCCGGATGGAAAACTGGACCTTGCCTTACTGGTGTCTCGCCCGGCGTAGGGCTTGTGATCCTTCTCCGTCGCAGCACTGTTTGGGCGGGATCGTATGATCCTGTGCTTGATAAAGGTTTTCGCATGCGTGGCGACTTCGTGGGCGATCAACATGCGCACACCGGCACGCATCATGCGGCGATCACCGCGTATCAGGCCCAAAACGGCAGTTCCGCCCGACAAGATCCGCAATTGTGGCTGGTCGCCGATCTGGCTGCACCAGGCCAGAGCCTTTACGGGCGCGCTGCTGCGAAAGGGCAAGGCAAGTTCGCATACCCTCTTGTCGATTTCCAGCAGTGGCTCCGCTACGTCCTGAAGGTCTTTATCTTCAAGATTTTTGCCTTCAGTGTCTTTGTCATCGCTCATGTTCGATAGAACGGCGATCCGGCGGAATTGTGCCACTGAAAGCAGAACATTGGCTAGGATATGGGCCGGGGCGGAATTGCTCGCTGCCCGGCGGGTGACCCGGCAAATTCATGCGGCGTTTAGACCGTGAAGCTTTCCCCGCACCCGCACATGCCCTTCGCGTTCGGATTCTCGAACGTGAAGCCGGCGGTGAAATCGTCCTCCTGCCAGTCCATGCGGCTGCCGATCAGGTACAGGAGCGACGGGCCGTCCACATATAGCACGCCGGCGGGAGTCTCGACTTTCTCGTCGGCAGGCTCCGGCGTTTCGACATAATCGATGGAATAGGCGAGGCCGGAACAGCCGCGACGGGGCGTCGACAGGCGTACACCCGACGTGCCCTCTGGGGCGTCCTTCATCAATTCCTCGATGCGCGCCACCGCGCCCTCTGTCAGGGTGATGGGGGCGGGACGTTCGCGAACCTTAGTGGCCATAATTTCCTCCTCGGTCGAAGCATCGCTTCGTTCGACCGTTAAAGCATTCCCAGTTCGAGCTTTGCCTCGTCCGACATCTTGGCCGGATCCCATGGCGGATCCCAGACCAGATTGACCTCTGCACTACCGACGCCGGGAACAGCGCCCGTGCGGATTTCGACTTCTGCAGGCATCGACTCCGCCACCGGGCAATGCGGGGTGGTCAGCGTCATGGTGACGACGGCGTGGTCATCGACGATCTCGATACCGTAAATCAGACCCAGATCGTAGATGTTGACGGGAATTTCGGGATCGTAAATCTCGCGCAGCGTTTCGACGACCGCTTCGTAAAGCTCGCCGCCGGGCGCGCCCTTCACCGGGGTATTGGGCTGCGATTTCAGGAAACCGTCCAGATAATCCTTGCCGCGTTCGCCGCTCTTGTCGCCGTCCTTGTCCTTGCCCCGATCCGGGCCGTCGAACATGGGACTGGCGGCACGGTTCGTGGATTGCAGCGCCGGGTCCATGAAATCGTCCATCGGTCCAGGCGCCATGGGACGCTCGCGATCCTTTTGCTGCTGTTCACTCATCCGAAAATCCTTTGTACGCGCTCCAGGCCGGCCACGAGTTTCTCGACATCCTCCGGCCCCGAATAAATGCCGAAACTGGCGCGGGCCGTGGCGGGTACGCCCAGCACGCGCATCAGGGGCTGGCAACAATGATGCCCGGCACGGATCGCCACCTGTTCCTCGTCCAATATGGTGGCGATGTCGTGCGGATGAACCCCCTGCATGGTAAAACTGACGATGCCGGTGCCGTCGTCGGGACCGTGGAGCGTCAGCGAATTGATCGCGCGCAGTGCCTCCCTCGCCTGCAAGGCAAGCGACCGCTCGTGCGCGTCGATGACATCCAGGCCGATGGAGTCGACATAATCGATGGCCGCATGCAGCCCCACGGCACCGACGATATGCGGCGTGCCCGCCTCGAACCGACCGGGCGGCGGGGCAAAGGTAGACCCTTCGAAGGTCACCTCCTCGATCATGGATCCGCCGCCCTGATAGGGGGGCATCGCCTGCAATATGTCGCCCCGCGCCCACAGCACGCCGATTCCCGTGGGGCCGTACAGCTTGTGGCCGGAGAAGGTGTAGAAATCTGCGTCCAGCGCCTGCACATCCACCGGCAGGCGCGGTGCCGCCTGGCACCCGTCCACCAGCAGCTTTGCACCCACCGCATGGGCGGCGTCCGCTATTGGTTTCAGGTCGGTGATGCCGCCCAGCACGTTTGACACATGGGTTACGGCTACGATCTTCGTCCGCTCCGTGACCAGATCGGCTAGGGCGTCGGCGTCGATGCGGCGGTCCGCCGTCAGCGGCGCCACATCGATATGGGCACCAACCCGCTCCGCCAGCAATTGCCACGGCACGATGTTGGAATGATGTTCCAGCGCGGAAATCAGGATGCGGTCGCCCCGCCCCACATTGGCGCTGCCCCAGCTATAGGCGACCAGGTTGATCGCCTCCGTCGCGCCGCGCACAAAAACGCACTCGCTGGCTTGCGGGGCATTGATGAAACGGGCCACCCGCTCCCGCGCCGCCTCGTACCGCTCCGTCATGGTGGCGGACCGGGCATAGACGCCGCGGTGAACGGTGGCATATTCCTCGCCATAAGCGCGGGTAATCGCGTCGATGACGACACCCGGCTTTTGCGCCGTCGCGGCCGAATCGAGATAGGACCAGCCCGGCGCCAGGCCGGGAAAATCGGCGCGATGGCTGGCAACCGCCGCAGGTGCGATGGCGGCGGCGGCTGTCACTTCACGCGTCCCAGCGCAGCGCGGGCATCGGCGCCAAGCACGTCCCGCAACTCCGCATTTTCCACGGCCTCGAAAGCGTCCGCGACAAAGGCTTCGGTCAGCAGGTTACGCGCCTCGCTGGACGGAATGCCCCGGCTGGCAAGATAGAATAGTGCATTCTTGTCCAACTCTCCGACGGTAGCGCCATGGGCACATTTCACGTCATCGGCGAAAATTTCCAGTTCCGGCTTCGCGTTCACCGTAGCCGTCCTGTCCAGCAGCAGGGCCTTCACATCTTCATTGGCGTCGGTCTGCTGCGCACCCCGCGCGACCTCTATGCGCCCGGCAAAGCTGGCCTGTGCCCGGTCGCCCGCCACCGTGCGCCAGGTCTGGCCGCTCGTGCCGCCAACGCCCTCGTGGCGAATGCGGCCGACAATGTCGAACACCTGCTTGCCGCCGGCAACCATCGTGCCATCGACATGGGCATCGGCCTCGTCGCCCAGCGTGAGTGCATATTCGCTGCGGACGGAGGCGGCATTGGCGATCATGCTGATCGACCCGTAATGCGCCGCTGTTTCCAGCGCGCCTGTCACGCTTTCCGTCCAGACGCCGCCCTGTTGCAGGACACGAACCGCGCGCCTGACCTTGCCGCGCATGCCGACATTCGCTGTGACGGCGACATTGGTCCAGCAATCGCCGCCGCCGACATAGGTCTCGACAACGCGAATCGCCTCGCCCGCCGGACAGTCGTAATGCAGGTCCAGATGCGCCTGACCGCCGCGTGCAAAGTGGATCAGGTGCACACGCTCGCCGGGTTGGGCAGTGACGCGGACGGCGCTGTGCCGTGCCGCAAGTGCACCCAGCGGCCCGCGTTCGGGCGCGTGCGCTTCGGCCTCGGTCGTGACATGACCCGGCGTCGGCCCCTGATCGATGAAACGGCCATCGACGAAGATCAGCAAGGGGCCGTCATGATCCGGGATCAGATAGGGGGAGGCGTCGGGCGCGGGGTCGTTGGCGGCATCGCGCGGGGATGCGTCCAAGGCCGCCTGGATCGCGCTCAGGTCTGACCAGCGCCAATCCTCATGCCGCTTCGGAAAGCCAAGCTCTTCAAGGCGTACGGGCAGGCTCAAGCTGCAATCCCCACATAGCCTTCGCGCTCCAGCTCTGCGGCCAGCTCCGGCCCGCCGGAACGGGTAATGCGACCGTCCTGCAGCACGTGAATCCGATCGGGCTTCACATAATCCAGCAGACGCTGATAATGCGTGATCAGCAAGAACGACCGGCGCGGATCGCGCATGCGGTTGATGCCGTTCGCCACCACACGCAGCGCGTCGATGTCCAGACCTGAATCCGTTTCATCCAGCAGCGCCAGTTTCGGCTGCAGCAGCGCCATCTGCACCATTTCGTTGCGCTTCTTCTCGCCGCCTGAAAAGCCGACGTTCACGCCGCGCTTCATGTGATCCATGCTCAGATCGAAGGCTTCCGCCTCCTCCCGCGCGGTCCGCATGAAATCGCCCGCCGAAACGGTATCTTCACCTCGGCTGGTGCGCTGCGCGTTCAGGGCGGTACGCAGGAAATTCAGGTTGGAAACGCCCGGAATCTCGACCGGGTATTGCAGACCCAGAAACAGCCCGGCCGCCGCACGCTCATGCGGGTCCATGGTGAACAGATCCCTGCCATCCAGCGTGGCCGTGCCGTCCGTCACCTCATATCCGGCGCGTCCCGCCAGCACATAGGACAGGGTCGACTTACCAGACCCATTCGGCCCCATAATGGCGTGAACCTCCCCATCGGGCAGGTCGAGCGAAAGCCCCTTGATGATCGGCTTGTCACCGACGGAGGCGTGGAGATTATTGATTGCGAGCATTTATTTACCAAACTGCTTTTGAAAAATGCGATGTCCCTGCATCATATCTGCATGTGCCTGATTTAGAATTCTCTTCATGTGTCCAATTGCGCCTTCAACTGGTTTGATTTGGGTTGCAACGGTCCTGGGGCTAGAACTTCCGAATTGAACAGAAGCTATCGCTGAAAATAGGCCCTGCTTTAACTCTAAAATGGCAATTTTCATTTCGCTTAGGCCTCCCATTGGTCCAAAGATGCTACCAATAATCTTATCCTGCTTCTCAAAAATTTGAATCTGCGTTTCCATCAACTCTAGGTCGACAAGCATCAGGTCGATCTTCCGCTCAACTCGCCCTCTCGTAGCGAAAAGCATCACCCCACGGCCCCTTCCAGGGAAATCCCCAGCAGCTTCTGGGCCTCTACGGCGAATTCCATGGGCAGCTGCTGCAGCACTTCCTTGGCAAAGCCGTTGACGATCAGGGCGACCGCCTCTTCCTCGTCCAGGCCGCGCGACTGGGCGTAGAACATCTGATCGTCGCTGATCTTGCTGGTCGTCGCCTCGTGCTCGATCTGCGCGGAGGGATTCTTCACCTCGATATAGGGCACGGTATGGGCGCCGCTGTCCGACCCCAGCAGCAGGCTGTCGCACTGCGTGAAGTTGCGGACATTCTCGGCGGACGGTCCCACGCGAACCAGGCCGCGATAGGTATTGTCGCTCTTGCCTGCGCTGATGCCCTTCGAGATGATGGTGGAGCGGGTGTTCGCCCCCAGGTGGATCATCTTCGTGCCGGTATCCGCCTGCTGGTAATTATTGGTCAGTGCGACGGAATAGAATTCGCCGACCGACGATTCGCCGGACAGGACGCAGCTGGGATATTTCCAGGTAACGGCACTGCCGGTTTCGACCTGCGTCCATGAAATCTTCGACCGGTCGCCTTTGCAGTGGCCGCGCTTCGTAACGAAATTATAGATGCCGCCCTTGCCGTTCTCGTCGCCCGGATACCAGTTCTGGACGGTCGAATATTTTATCTCCGCATCGTCGAAGGCGACCAGTTCCACGACCGCCGCGTGAAGCTGGTTTTCGTCACGCATCGGCGCGGTGCACCCCTCAAGGTAGGAGACATAGCTGCCCTTGTCCGCGACGATCAGCGTGCGTTCGAACTGGCCGGTATTTTCCGCATTGATGCGGAAATAGGTGCTCAGCTCCATGGGACAGCGCACCCCCTCCGGAATGTAGACGAATGTGCCGTCGGAAAAGACCGCGCAGTTCAGCGTCGCGAAGTAATTGTCGCGCTGCGGCACGACCGATCCCAGATATTTGCGTACCAGATCAGGGTATTCGCGGATTGCCTCCGAGATCGACAGGAAGATGACGCCCGCCTTCGACAGTTCCTCGCGGAACGTGGTGGCGACGGAAACACTGTCGAACACGGCATCGACGGCAACCTTGCGCGCGCCCTCGACATTGGCGAGCACCTTCTGCTCCTCGATGGGAATGCCCAGCTTCTCATATGTGTCGCGGATCGCCGGATCCAGATCGTCTAGACTGTCCAGCTTTGGCCGAGCTTTCGGCTCGGCATAATAATAGGCATCCTGATAATCGATGGGATCCATCTTCAGCTTGGCCCAGTCGGGGGTCTCCATCTTCTCCCACATGCGAAAGGCCTTCAGCCGCCAGTCCAGCATCCACTGCGGCTCGCCCTTCTTCAGGGAGATGTAGCGGACGGTATCTTCGCTGAGGCCCTTGGGCGCCATTTCGGATTCGACGTCGCTGGAGAAGCCCCATTTATATTTTGAGGCTTCCTTGGCGAGGGCGATGGTTTCGGCATCTGCCATCAGGCGGGTTCCTTGAGTCTGGATTCATGCGCCGTCACCGGCGCGGGAAGCTGGGCGAGGTCGGCAAGGCTGACGTCGCTGAGCGCGCCCCTTACCTTCCGGTTGATCAGCGTCCAGTGCGGCTTCATCCGGCACTGGGATCCGATCGCGCAATCGTCCGCACCTTCGTGCAGGCATTGCGTCAGGCCGATGGGACCATCGACGGCCTCGACGATCTCGGTCAGCCGGATGGCACCTGGCGGTCGCGAAAGGCTGACGCCGCCCAATGCGCCACGGGCCGACGCCAGCAATCCCGCGCGCGCCAGCAGAACCGTCAGCTTTGCGGCGGTCGGGGCGGGAATGCCCGTATCGGCGGCAAGAGCCGCGGCGCTGACACGCGTCTCGCTTTCGGCCAGCCGCACCATGGCGACGACCGCATAATCGGCGAGATTTGACAGGCGTAACATCAATTCGGACCTTTCCGGTCCTCTTTATATTGGAGCCGCCGTGACTCTTTCAACCCGGGCTCCGAACAGCCCCGCTCCATGTGACGCGCTTGCCCGGCAAGGCAGGGGGTGGGAACAGTAGAAAATTGCGAACAAGGTCAAAAATTGTCGGTTTTGTACAATTAGGACGGCCGTGGAACGACTATGTATCGCTGGGACTGGATCGTTGGCGGGTACGCTGGTACGCAACTCGCACGTCACGCAAGCCAACAAGAACGCACGCCTGCGATCCACGAAGCGTACGGGATGATATGTCGGCAGCTCCCGCATCTCATCCCGTACGGACTTCGTGACGCCTCCTTTATGAATTAGGCGACTCGCCAGCGCAAGGGCGCCACCTTATACGGCACGGCATCGTCCATGCGGCCGGGGGGTCTGTTCTGTCGATCATCGACATGCGCTTTTACGAGCCCGCGCCGGACCTGCGCGGGCTAATATCGAAATACTACGTCCTGGATTTCGACGTCCCGCGTCTGTCGGACATTATTCAGACGGAGGCGACCAATATTCGCTTCGCGCTGGGCGGCAGCTATCGCATGGCGCTGGCGGGTGCGGACATCGCTTGTAGCGGCGCGACGATGTTCGGTCCGCGCACGCAGCCGCTCAGCATGACCGCAACGGGCCCGGGTCGCGCGCTGGGCGTCGGTGTCCTTCCCATGGGCATGCAGGCCATTGCCGGGTTTTCCGCGCGCGAACTGACGGACAAGATTATTCCGCTGGAAGACGTGTTGGGTGCCGCCGCGGTCGACGCGCAGGATCGAATGCTTCACGCCCCCGACGACCAGACCCTGATCCGGATTGCCGACGCCTTCTTCCGCGCCGCCTGGCGCCGCCGACCCGACCGCGCCGCCCTGTTCCAGCAGGCAGTGGCAGCATGGCTGAAGGATTGCGACGATCCCCAGATCGACGATCTGGTATCCACGTGTGACCTCAGCGCGCGGCAGGTGGAACGGCTGACGGCACGCTATTTCGGCATGTCGCCCAAGCTTCTTGCGCGGCAGGGGCGGGTCCTGCGCGCGGCCGCGAAATTGCGCCTCGCGCCGGATCTGTCGTGGACCGACGCGGCGGGGGCAGGCTTTTTCGATCAGTCCCACTTCATTCGCGATTTCCGGGCATTTGTCGGCATGACCCCCACTGAGTTCCGCCAGAACAAGGCACCCGCAACCAGCGCCGGCCTGAGGGCGCGCACGCGCGAGCGGCTGATCTCTCCTCTGTCGCTGCTCAGCTAGCCCGCCATGACAAGGCGGGGGCGATAGGATACACGCCCGGCATGGCCCGCTCCGACTTCCGTTTCAGATTTCCGCTGCGCGTTCGCTATGCCGAATGCGATATGCAGGGCATCGTCTTCAATTCGCGCTACCTGGAATATCTCGATGTCGGCGTGACCGAATATTGGCGCGCCGTCGGCGCCACTGCGGAAAATTGGGGCGCGGAGGATTGGCGCAATTTCGATTTCCATGTGGCACGCAACCTCATCGACTACCGCAAGCCACTATTGCTGGACGAGACGTTCGATATCTGTTTGCGGTCGGACAGGATCGGTACCACATCAATGTCTCTGACCTGGGAAATCCACGGGCATGCAGAGGGCGACGATCAGGACGATCTGAGGGTTGAGGGCGCGCAGGTGTGCGTCCATGTAGCCACGGCCCGCGGCGCACCGGCCCCGGTGCCCGCCCAGGTGATAGAGATGTTTTCAGCCTATGAAGGGCGCGAACTGCAACGAAAGGCGGCAGCATGAGCATGAAATATCTGCACACCATGGTCCGCGTGTCCGATCTGGGCGCGTCGATCCGCTTCTACGAACTGCTGGGATTGAAGGAGATGCGGCGCAAGGATGTGCCGCAGGGCCGCTTCACGCTGGTCTTCATGGCCGCCCCGGACGATGCGGGGGGAGAGGTCGAGCTGACCTATAATTGGGACCCCGAAACCTATGATGGCGGCCGTAATTTCGGCCATCTCGCCTATGCCGTCGACGATATTTACGACAGCTGCCAGCGGCTGATGGATGCGGGCGTCACCATCAACCGACCACCGCACGACGGCCGCATGGCATTTGTTCGATCACCCGACGGAATTTCCGTGGAACTGCTGCAGGCCGGCAACGCCCTTCCCCCGAAGGAACCCTGGGCGTCGATGCCAAACACTGGCAGCTGGTAGCCGGTCGCGGCGCTCAGGCCGCCATCGCCTGCTCCTTGGCGGAGGAGACGTTTTCTTCCGCCATGCAAGACCGGTCCCTACCCTCCCGCTCCGCGCGGGCGAGAATGGCCGACAATGGCTCCTGATTCGCCGCGGCAATCCCGGCGCTGACGGTCAGGCGATTCTTCAATTCCGGCACAGCCAGATCGGCGCCGCGCGAGATCCTTTCGCGCAGCCGGTCGACTTGCTCCTTCGCTGCGCCCGGGCTGGCGCCCCGTAGCGCGAGCGCGAACTCCTCTCCACCCAGACGACAGGCAATCAACCGGCGCCCGGCGGCGGCGCGCAATATTCCCGCAACGGCGGTCAGTGCGTCATCCCCGACCCTGTGCCCGTACGTGTCGTTCACTGCCTTGAAATGGTCGATGTCCAGAATGACGACAATGTCCGGCCCCCATCTGGCGCATTCACGCTCAAAGGCGCGGCGGTTCATCAGGCCAGTCAGACCATCCGTATGGGCCAGATGGTCCAGTTGCGCTTCGCGTGCCTCTGCCTTATCCCTCTGCCGGCGCATCGTCAGGAACCGGTCCGCAACCCCCAGAGACGTCACGACCGCCTCTATGACCAAAGCGAAATACAGCCCCATCTCGGCGTCGGCGCTCTGTTCCACATGGCCGGTATATCTCAGCAGCCGCTCTAGGCTGGTCAGGACGATCCCGAGACTGGACAGGAAAATGAACTGTGCGGCGCGGCTGCCGCGCCACAACGCGATACCGATCGCCACGACGTAAAGCGCCAGCCATGGGACGAAGGAATAATACCACCAGATGCGGCCCGTCACGCGCGCCCAGTCGCCGGTGTGCAGGGTTACAATGGTCGCGATGCACAATAGCGGCAAGATTATCTGCAGAAGCCGGCATAGCCATTGCGGGATTTTTCCAGCCTCCGTGAAGTGGATCGCGAACATGCTGGCGCTGGCGACACCCAGAACGAACGCCCAATTGTTCAAATGCCATCGCGTCAGCAGCGGCAGATCGGGAAAGATCATGAAAATCAGGCCGCTTGAGGAGAGCGCATAGGTCGCGACGCTTACCACCATCAGGCCGTGCCAGATGATGAAACGCTCTCTCAGCACCGTAAAGAAGGCGCCATTGAAAAGCAGTGGCAATACGATCAGCCCCAGAATGAAAGCCAGGGCCATTCCCCGCTTGAAGCGCAGATCGGCAAGGTCGGTTCTGCCCTGCAGCGAGCCGGCGGAAAATATCGTCAGGGAGCGGGGGCGCTCCACCCCGACGACCAGACCGGTCAGCGGCGCGTCGTGCGGCGGCAACGCAAACGCCATCCTGACGGCGGGAACCCAGCTGCTGGCGGCGACATCAGGGCCATAGTTGATCGTTCGCCTCGTCCCGTCCGCATAGCTGGCGATCAGCGTCAATTCGTCGAACGCGCTCGGGTCGGTGACGTAGAACAGCTCATCATCCGGCAAGGAATCGAACGCGCCGGTCGCATTGGCCCAGACCATTGGCGACTGGTCGGTAAACCGGTCCGCGCCGCAATTGGCGCCGCCGCTTCCCCTGCCATCGTCGCGGCCTTGCCACCGTTCAGGAGCGGGGGGCGGCGCATCCGCCGACAGGCCGATCGTGCAGAATTCCAATTGCACGCCCTCTTGCGCGGCGGCAGGCGCAGACACGGCGGCAAGGAATGCAAGAATGAAGGCGACGAACGTACGAATTAGTAGGAATTCCCCAAGCCCGTCCGCTATTCCATAAGGCCGTTTCGGAACGGTTAACGGGGCCGCGCGAACCTGCTATGCTGCGGCCATGCTAGATATCGTCCAGATCCCCGTACTCAATGATAATTATGTCTACCTGGTCCATGATCCGGACAGTGGCGAGACAGCCGTCATCGACCCGGCGGTTGCCGGTCCCGTACTGACCGAGGCGGAGCGGCGCGGCTGGCGGATCACCCAGATTCTCAACACGCATTGGCATCCCGACCATGTCGGCGGCAATCAGGAGATAAAGGACGCCACCGGCTGCCATATCACCGGACCCCGGGGCGAGCAGGAAAAGATTACCGGCATCGACCGCGCCGTGGTCGAGGGGGAAGAGGTCAGCATCGGCAAGCATCTGGGCTGCGTTATAGATGTGCCCGGCCACACTGCCGGCCATAACGCCTATTATTTCGCGGATGAGGGTGTCCTGTTCTGCGGTGACACGCTGTTCGCCATGGGCTGCGGTAAATTGTTCGAGGGCACACCCGCCGACATGTTCGACAGTCTGCGCAAGTTTGCCGCCCTGCCCCCCGCGACGCAGGTCTATTGCGCGCATGAATATACCGAAGCGAACGGGCGCTTTGCGCTGACCGCAGAACCCGGCAATGATGCGCTGGCGCGCCGCCAGTCAGAAGTGGTCGCACAGCGCGAAAAGGGGATTCCCACCGTCCCTTCGACCATCGAGGCAGAGCTGAAGACCAATCCGTTCTTGCGGGCACGTTCTGCGAAGGAGCTGGGCGAACGCCGTGCGGCCAAGGACGCCTTCGCCGGTTGACGCGGTAATAAATTCCTAAACCCTGCATATTAGGCTGAGCCTATCGCAGTTTGGGTTCAGCTATTTGAAAATCCTGGTTTACATGGTGGCGCTTCTCCACCTGATCGGCCTTGTGGGCGATCCGGCGTCTGCCGCTGCCTTGTCGAATCACGTCCACGCCGCAAGCTGGGGCGCGATTCTGACGGGGATGCTGTGGGGCATCGTCATCATCCCGATTTTCTATGCGATGAGCTTCTATGTCGTCCTCAGGGAGCGGTTTTTGCTGCTGCTCAGCGCCCGGGCGTTCAGCAATATCGTCTTCATCTTCGGGATGTCCGCATTCGTCATAGACGGATTGCCGGCCCCGGACAGCCCGGCGCGATATTGGGCGACCCTTTGGGGTTTTAACATTCTCGTCGCCCTCGCCGGCCCGTTCCTGAAGGCATATCTGGAGCCGGGTTGCGTCGACCGCTGGGTTAATTGGGCGCTCTGCCTCATCTTTCCCTTCGTCATCGCAAAGACGATCGTTCAGCCGCTCTGGACGCCGGGCAGCACAGCGGCAGCGCTCTCCTCGCTTCTTTACGTTCCGGTACTTGGGGTCATTGTGTTCGCGCTTGGGCAGGCCTTTCGGCGCGGCAGCCGCGCGGCAACTTTCCAAATCGTTGGCTGGGCCCCGCTGATCCTCGTCTGTACCGAGATTTTGCTGCGCGGAATCTTTGGATTTGCCAGGCCGCCCGGAATCGATATCGCCATATTGGGTGCCACGGCCTTTGAATTCTGCGTCGGCGCCGTCGGCGTCGCCGATCGCTTCTACCGCCTGCGGCAGGAACGCGACGAGGCGCACGAGCGCGCGGACGCTGCCGACCGTTTGGCACGAACCGATCCGTTAACGGGCATCGCGAACCGCCGCGCGCTCGAACAGCGCTATGCCCGGGCGCTTGAGCAAAACGAAACGGTGGCGGCCGTCGCCGTCTTCGACCTGGATTATTTCAAGCGGATCAATGACCGCCATGGGCACGATGTCGGCGATGATGTTTTGCGAACCGTAGCACGTACGCTGGGGGAAGAGGGCGGACTAACAGCCAGAATGGGAGGGGAGGAGTTTGCCCTGCTGGTCTTTACCGGGGACCCCGAGGTGACGGCAGAGGCCGCACGTCAGCGCATTCCTGTTCGCGTTGCCGAAAAAGTACCCGGGCTCTCCCTGCCCGTGACGGCAAGTCTGGGCCTGGCACGCGTCGTTCGCGGCGAACCCCTGCGCGAGGCGCTGCGCCGCGCGGACGAACATCTTTATATCGCGAAGCGTGAAGGCCGTAATTGCGGTCGCTGGTCGACCCCGCCCATACCACAGCAGGTGGCAGCGGCAGTCCGCGCCGCCGCCTGAACCCTTCCCCGCAGCCGCACTCTCCCTTAGGGGTGTGTGGATCTGAAATTGGGGGAGTTCCAAATCATGCGTCCCGTCGCCGCCGTGCTTGCCGCCATTCTTGCCACCGCATCGCCGGCACTGGCGCAGCCCACACCGCCGCAGCGCGCGTCGGAAGATCCGTCGGTACAGCCGCCCCGGAAGGATCAGGGCGATCGCAATACCGGGCATGAGGGGAAGACACGGTCCGCCGTTCTGGGCCGACATGGCATGGCCGCGACCAGCCAGCCGCTGGCGACGCAGATCGCGCTCGACGTTCTGAAGCAGGGTGGCAGTGCCGCCGATGCGGCGATTGCCGCCAACGCGGCGCTGGGCCTGATGGAACCGACCGGAAACGGCATGGGCGGCGATCTGTTCGCCATCGTCTGGTCGCCCACCGAGAAAAAGCTCTATGGCCTGAACGCGTCCGGTCGCGCCCCCCTTGGGCAGACGCTGGAACAGCTTCGCGCCGCCTCCGCACAGGCAGGCGATGCGAACGATATTCCCGATTGGGGATGGCGCAGCGTCACGATTCCCGGCGCCGTATCCGGCTGGGGCATGCTGCACGAAAAGTTCGGCAAATTGCCGCTGGCGGACGATCTGGCCCCGGCCATTCGCTATGCCGAGGAGGGTTTCCCGGTTTCAGAGCTGATCTCCTATTATTGGCGTTCGACCATGGAGCAGTTTCAGCGGCTCAGCGACGAGGGCATCGTCGAGGATGGCGAGAATTGGAAAACGCTCTACGCGGTGAACGGCGTCGGCCCGCAGGAGGGGGAGATTTTCCGCAATCCCGACCTCGCCCGCACCCTCCGCACAATTGCGGAAGAGGGCACGGACGCATTCTACAAGGGCGAACTGGCCGAGGACATGGCCGCCTATCTGGAACGGATCGGTGGTCCGCATCGCAAGGTCGACTTCGAACGCCACACCGCCAATTGGGTCGAGCCGGTCAGCGTCAATTATCGCGGCTATGATGTGTGGGAACTGCCACCCAACGGCCAGGGCATCGCCGCGCTGCAGATGCTGAACCTCCTAGAACCCTATGATCTTGCCTCCATGGGGCGGGATTCCGACGAATTCTGGCACCTGATGATCGAGGCTAAGAAACTCGCCTTCGCCGACCGGGCGAAATATTATGCCGATCCCGATTTTGCGCAGACCCCCGTCGAATGGCTGCTGTCCGATGAATATGCGGAGGAGCGTGGCAAGCTGATCGGTGCGCGTGCTGCCGAATCCGTCGAAGGCGGGCGCCTGCCCGGCGATCTGGAGGCGGCGGACACCATCTATATGACGGTCGCCGACAGTGACGGCATGATGGTCAGCCTGATCCAGTCCAATTATCGCGGCATGGGGTCCGGCCTCGTGCCGGATGACGGAGAGGGGAATACCCTGGGCTTCATGTTTCAGGACCGGGGTACGCAATTCGCGCTCGATCCTGAACATCCCAATGCCTATGCGCCGGGAAAGCGCCCGTTCCACACGATCATCCCGGCCTTTCTGACGAAAGATGGCGAGCCGCTAATGTCGTTCGGCCTGATGGGCGGCGCGATGCAACCGCAGGGGCATGCGCAGATCGTCGTCAACATGATCGACATGGGTCTGGACGTGCAGGCTGCGGGCGACGTGGCGCGCTTTCAGCATATTGGCGGTCTGGAACCCACCGGCCTTGGCGACCTCAACGACGACGTGGTTGAGGTCGAATCCGGCATATCGCAGGAGGTCGTGCGGGCCCTCCAGGCACGCGGCCATCAGGTAAAATATGCGGTCGGCGAATTTGGCGGCTATCAGGCCATTTGGCGCGACCCGGAAACGGGCGTTTATTGGGGCGCCAGCGAAATGCGCAAGGATGGCCACGCGGCGGGATATTGAAACCAGGGGGCGCTGTCGTACGTACAGTCAGGGGGAGCCTGATCAGGGAGAGTTACCATGAAACTGCCCGTTATCACTGCAATTGCTATACTTGCTCTGGCCGGCTGCGCCGCCAGCACCCCTTCCGCCGATTCCGAACCACAGGATCCGCGCCTCACCGCCGCCGCGACGGGGGAGCCAATCAACTGCGTCAATCTTCGCGACATCGACCGGACAGAGCCGCTGGACGCGCGCAACATCCTGTTCGTCATGCGGGGCAGCAGGGTCTATCGCAACGAACTGCCCACCAGTTGCCCGCCCTCCGCGCGGGACGATGCGTTCAGCTATCGCACCCCCACGGGCCAGATCTGTTCCGGGGAAATTCTTACCTTCTTCGAACCGGCAAATAATTTTCCCACCGGCTCCTGCGCGCTCGGCCAGTTCACGCCGATAGAGGAATGATGCGCCATGCCTAACCGCACGGGCGGCGGGTCGGCCGGCACCGAATAGCGGCGTGATACACCGCACGCCTCTGTCCGTTCCCGAAACCCTTGGACGGCCCGGCATCCGGGTAAGGACGCTGATCGTCATTCGTTGGATGGCGATTGGCGGACAGGTCCTGACGATGCTGATCGTCGCCTTGGGGCTCGGGTTCGAATTTTCCTATCTTGGCGCTGCGGCGGCGGTGCTGGCCTCGGTCATCCTCAATCTCAGCCTCTATGCCCTTTATTCGCGAAAGGCGCGGCTGGTGGGGACGGAGGCGCTCGCCCACCTAGGCTTCGATCTCGTTCAACTTGGTGTGCTGCTGTTCCTGACCGGCGGCATCGGCAATCCGTTCGCGGTCCTGATGATCGTGCCGGTCGTTATTTCCGCGACCCTGTTGTCCTCGCGCGCCACGGGCATCCTGACTGCGATTGCCGTGGCCATCCTGGTCGTGGAGTGGAAATGGGCACGTCCCCTCCCGTGGAACGGGGCGCCACCGGAAATGCCGGGGCTACTGCAGGCCGCGACTTTCTCGGCGCTCGCCTTCACCATCATGTTTATCGCCCTTTATGTCCTGCGGGTCTCGCTGGAGGCGCGCCGCTGGCAACAGGCATTGGTGACAACCCAGGCCGTTCTGGAGCGGGAAACGAAAATGTCCGCGCTGGGCGCGCTTGCGGCGGCCGCCGCGCATGAACTTGGCGGCCCCCTCGGTACCATCACGCTCATTGCAAAGGATCTGGATAATGAACTGTCCGGCGACCCCGATTTCGGCGCCGACATCGCCCTTCTGGTGCGAGAGGCGGAGCGCTGTCGCAGCATCCTGACCGGCATCGCACAAAGATCGGAGGCGGAGGCGCCCTTTCCAGAGCTTCCGCTCGGCACCCTGCTGCACGAGGTCGCGCACGGCTTTGCGGATGCGCGCGTGCCCGTCCGGGTTGCCCGTGCAGCCACGCCTCTGCCTACCGTCGAAAGGTCGTCCGAACTGCTGCACGGCCTTTTGAACCTGGTGGATAATGCAGTACGCTTCGCCCGCGCAGAGGTCGTATTGGCGGCCACGGCGGACACGGAAAGGCTGGCGATCCACATAGAAGATGACGGTCCGGGGTTTCCGGCCGACATATTGCCGCATCTGGGCGAACCTTATCCCGGTCCGTCGCGTTCCAGAAGCGGGGGCACGGGGCTGGGTATCTTTATTGCCACGACGCTTCTGGAGCGGACCGGCGCGCGGGTACGGTTCTGGAATCGCGCACGTGGCGGCGGCCGCGTCGAAATCAGCTGGCCGACGGTCGAGCCACAGGAATTGGAGACGATTACATGACGGAAACCCAGAACGGCACCCTGCTGCTGGTCGATGATGACAATAGCTTCCGTCAGCGGCTGGAGCTGACCCTGTCGCGGCGCGGCTATCAGGTTCTGTCCGCCGCCGGCATTGCCGAGGCGCGCGCGCTCGCCGCCCGCAACCGTCCCACGCACGCGGTTCTCGACATGCGGTTACAGGATGGCAGCGGCCTGGATCTGGTCAGCGAATTGCGCGCGGCAAATCCGACGATCCGCATCGTCATGCTGACGGGATATGGCAATCTCGCGACCGCTGTTGCGGCGGTAAAGGCGGGCGCGGTCGATTATCTCGCAAAGCCCGCCGATCCCGACGACATCATAAAGGCGCTGGCCGCCAATTCCGGCGACAAGCCCGCCCCGCCAGAGGATCCCATGTCCGCCGACCGGGTGCGATGGGAACATATTCAGCGCGTGTACGAACTGTGCGACCGCAACGTGTCGGAAACCGCCCGCAGGCTGAAAATGCACCGGCGCACGCTGCAGCGCATCCTCGCCAAACGCTCCCCGCAATAATCTTCGCGGGGGGGGACGCGGGGAGGTTGCACAGGCGCGCCCTTCGGGGTCATGAGGCATCCCGATGACTACGCCCGCCGCCGATCCCGCCCACAGCTCCGCCGGGCCGACCGCCTATCGGGTTGATGCGCGCCTGATCTGGGCGATCGCATTGCCGGCGATGGCAACCAATGTCGCCACCGCCCTGATCGGCATTGGCGACATGTGGATCGTCGGACGGCTGCAGGATGTCGCCGCACAAGGCGCCGTCGACGTTGGCGCAAAGCTGTTTGCGTTGCTGTTCACGGTCATGAACTTCCTGAAAACGGGCACGACCGGCCTCGTTGCGCAGGACCGGGGCGCAGACCCCCGACAGGCCGCGACGCTGATCCGCGCCCTGATTGTCGGCCTGGTGCTGGCGGTCGTCCTGCTGCTGTTGAAGCCTTTGGTGGTGCCGTTCGGCATCAGCGCGCTGGGGGCAGAGGGCGCGGTCGCGCGCGCGGCGCGGATCTATATCGACATCCGCTATTGGTCGGCACCCGCCTTCTTCGCCAATCTGGCGCTGCTGGGGCTGCTGGTCGGGCGGCGGCAGGTGCGCGCCGCGCTCGTCATAGAGGTGCTCTATAATCTCACGAATATCGGCCTTGGCCTGCTCTTCGTGCTGGCGCTCGACCTCGGCATTGCCGGCATCGCCTGGTCCAGCCTGATTGCAGAATATGGCAAGTTCATCGGCACGGCCCTGTTTGTCATGCGCGGGGAAACCGTCCGCCATCTGGCATCCACCTTCACGGCGGGCGGCGCACTCGCCTGGGCGCGCTTCCGGCCGCTATTGGCGCTGAACGGCGACCTGTTCCTGCGCTCGCTGATCCTTGCCGTTGCCATGGCCGCCCTGACCCGCGCGGGCGCGGGCATCGGGCCGGTGGCGCTGGCGGCGAACGGCATCATCTTTCAGCTGTTCATATTTTCGGCCCTGCTGATCGACGGATTCGAAAATGCCGCGCAGGTGCTGAATGGCGAAGCGTTCGGCGCCCGCGACCGGCAGGGGTTCTTCACGACCATGCGCGCGATCCTGTGGCGCGGCCTGGGCGTGGCGGCCCTGTTGTCGCTGGCATTCCTCATCCTCGCCGACCCCATCCTTGCCAGCTTTGCCGCCACCCCCGCCGTGGCACGGTTCGCACAGGACCATGCCATCTGGCTGGCCGTGATCCCGCTGGCCGGGGTCGTCAGCTTTACGCTGGACGGGGTGTTCGTCGGCGCAAGTTGGACCCGCGCGATGATGGTGGGGATGATCGGCGCCGCCATCTGCTATGCGCTGGCCCTGTGGCTGACGCAGCCGCTGGGCAATCATGGCCTGTGGCTGTCCTTCACCCTGTTCCTGCTGGCGCGGGCGGCATTTCAGGCGTTGCAGATTCCATGGCTTGCGAGGCGCAGCTTCGCGGCTAGTGTCGCGGCATGAACGATCCCCAACATCCCAGCGGCCTGCCCTATCGCCCCTGCGTCGGCATCATGTTGCTGAACGCCGACAATCAGGTCTTCACCGCAAAGCGCATCGATAACCCCGCCGATTATTGGCAAATGCCACAGGGCGGCATTGACGAGGGCGAGGATGCCCGCACCGCCGCCCTGCGAGAGCTGGAGGAGGAAACCGGCATCGCCCCCACCTCCGTAGAGATCATGGCCGAAAGCGCGGGCGTGCTGCACTATAATTTGCCGGACGAGCTGGTCGGCAAGATGTGGAAGGGGCGCTATTGCGGCCAGCGGCAGACATGGTTCGCCATGCGTTTCCTGGGCAGCGACGAAGAGATTGACATCGCCACGGCACATCCCGAATTTTCCCACTGGCGCTGGGCAGAGCCCGCCACCCTGCCGCACAAGATCGTCCCCTTCAAAACAGACCTCTACCGCGCCGTCCTGCAGGAATTTTCCGGGCTTTTGTAGGTGCCTACGTCCCAGTGATGACAAGCTCGCGCTCGGCCTGAGCCCGCCAGCATGCCGGTCGTTTTGGCAGGATGGCCTGTCTCGCCCGGACCGGACATCGTCTTACAGCCGCGTCACTGCGAAATCGGGGGCGTTGTAGTCATCTGCCGTGGCGTCTTTCATGCTTCAATCGCGACATTATTCACCGGCTGGGATAGTCGCCCTATCGTTGTAGGTCTGGATCTTCGCCGAGGGTAAAATCCTCCGACTTGCACTCGGGTCGCTGTTGTCGTCTTTGACCAAGATGTTCGATTGTGCGGGCCCAAGGCTTGCACCTAATTGGCTTCTTCAAGCATCAAAGCTAGCCGTTAGGCAAGGTCCTGAAACGAGAACAGGCAGAAGACGATGCAGAGTTTGATCGAAGACGTCTCGTTCATTTTCGAGGAATGCGCTCGTCTCAACGACATGGTCAAGCTTGGCCGTTTCAAGGAGATTCCCCGAGAGGATGCGTTTTGCTATCTTCCGCACCCATCGCAAAGCTGGCCGCACGGCAAAATGATGTGCAGCCGCGCCGGGTTTACCAGGCTTGAGGGCATTACGCGCGTAGCTCTCCAGCGAGCTGACCTGCAAAAGCGCGTTTCAATTAAGCCCGCGCGAAAGGCGATGGCCGAAATTCTGGTTCGCAAGTTCCTTCGCGAAGGACGTCCCATCAATGAGAAGCACGTCGCGCGTGCGATGGCGGAAAACGGAAGGCGCTCAGCCGCGACCACGTCCGATCTCACGCATTTCGTTCCTTGTCATTTGATGCTTTCTCAGCAGCCCACGGAATTTCAGTTAGGGCCGGTCCGCTTCATCAATAGGAAAATTTTTCGGAAGAAGCTGGCCGATCACATTCGCGCAAATCGTGCGATCAATAGAAACATGAGCCGACGAGTTGTGTTTGATGCTGTTCGGTATTTCAACACATTCGGCTGGATCGCCGAGGTTACTATCACTGCTTGTGACAGGGAAGTATCGGAAACGATGGCCAACAGCGCCGTGTTCGCGGCATTGAATTGCCTCCACGTCTTGTTTGGCGCTCGCCACTCCCGAAAGATGACCGTCGGCGGTCCGGGCATCGACTACGACAAGCGGGGCGGATTTTCGGTCAATCCAGACGGGACATTATTCTCCGGCGCGTCGTACGGCGGACCCGGCGAAGTTGGGTTTGGGGACAAATGGTTCGAGCTGTTCGCCGACGCCGAGGCCCAAACTGCAATTGCCAACCTTGGCACCGCACTCGAAGTCGCGGTCGATCCTTCGCTTCGCCGTCCGATAAGTGAAAGATTTCTCGATGCGGCGCAGTGGTATGGGGAGGCGGTACGCGAGACTTCACAGGGCGCGAAGGCCGTGAAATATGTCACAGCCTTGGAACGGATGGTAATGACTGATGAAAAGGATGACATCGCAGGGCTAGTTTCGTCGCGGGTGGCAGCACTATGTCTTGAAAAACCGACTGTCGAAGGCCGCGAAAAGTGGAGAGCCGATACCAAACGAGCCTATGTCATTCGATCAAAGCTGGTTCATGGCTCCCTCTCGCCAACCTCGGACCTCGTCTACGAAGGGGTTAGCTTGGGGGCCGATCTCGGACGAAGCGCTTTGCTAAGCGCCCTTTCGGCAATCGGCCCAGAAGGCCTGAGAAGCCAAGATGTGTCAAACCGGCAGTTGGGTTGCTGCTACGACGACCTAGTCGCACATGTTGACCGAGTGATCGAGAACGCCGCGGCGAGACGATAGTACTCAACCCTGGCTGAACTATCGCAGCAAGAGGCAGCGTTACTTCAATATTCCTCGTTCCACGGCGCTGCGCCAAGATTGTCTTTTTAGACGGTGATGCCATCCTTACGGTGCTGCGTGAAGGGACGACCGGTTTTGCGATTATCAGCGATGGGATTATATGACCGCAATGAGGACGCGAAACCGACGTTTCGTAACCGTGTTATTTGCTGTCCATCTGCTTTGCAACGGACGCCCTTCTGCGCCTCGCTCCTACATATTCCTCCCAATGAACACCCCCTCCGAGCGCATGCCTCAAGGAAAAATCACCCGTTCGTCGCCGGGCGCCCATTGCGGGTGTTTTATCATTGCGCGCTTGAACAGGTCGGAGGCGAGGTGGCGGGCTAGCCATGCCTGTACGCGTGGAATGGGCTGGGCGGCGAACCAGTCGCGGTCGGTATGGGCGAATTGGCGGATGAAGGGGAACAGCGCCACGTCGGTCATCCGCACCGCATCGCCGTGCAGATTGGCTTGCCCCTCCAGCCGGTGCTCCAGAACCTTTAGCAGGGACAGCCCCTCTGCCCGGTGTTCCTGGGGGTCGCTGTCATGCCGGTTGGGGTATTTATAGCGGTCCAGATGATGCTTGAACGGGCCGTCATTGGCGGCGATCAGCTCTGCATCATTGCCGGACAGCCAGTCATCCGGATCATTCTGCGCCAGCGCATGGTGCATGATGGCCAGGCTTTCATCGACCACCTGCCCCCCGGCAAGGACCAGCGTCGGCACCGTTCCCTTGGCAGAGGCCTGCAGCATGGCCTCCGGCTTGTCGCTCAGCTTCACTTCTCGCAATTCGCTGACGATGCCGGCCACCAGCAGCGCCAGACGCGCGCGCATGGCATAGGGGCAGCGGCGAAAACTGTAGAGGACGGGCAGGTCACTCATCGGCGGCGTGCTCCACCCGGCCGACATGCGCCTCGCCGCGCGCCCGCGCCAGATTCACCTGCCGCTCCCGCTCCCGATATGCCTGCCGCTGCGCCTCTGTACGGGTGGCGTGGCAGTGCGCGCAGCTGACCCCCTCCTCGTACAGGGGCGATTCCAGGTCCTGCGGTGCCAGTGGCAGGCGACAGGCGCGGCACAGGCTGTGCGTGCCGGGCGACAGGCCATGGCCGACGGCGACACGTTCGTCGAACACGAAACATTCGCCCTGCCAGCGGCTCTCCTCCTCGGGCACGTCCTCCAGATATTTCAGGATGCCGCCGTCCAGATGATAGACCTCTTCGACACCCTCCGCCTTCAGGAACGCCGTCGCCTTTTCACAGCGGATGCCGCCGGTGCAGAACATGGCGACTTTCGGCGTGCCCGCGCCCAGCAGCGCGTCCCGCTGTGCGCGAAACCATTCGGGAAAATCGCGAAAGCTGGCCGTCTGCGGGTCGACCGCCCCGGCAAAACTGCCGATCCGCACTTCATAATCGTTGCGCGTGTCGATCAGGATCGTATCCGGCTGGGCGATCAGGGCGTTCCAGTCGCGCGCCGAAACATAGGTGCCGGCACCGGTCAGCGGATCGATCCCCGGCTGGCCCATGGTGACGATCTCCTGCTTCACCCTGACCTTCATGCGGTGGAACGGCATCTCCGCCGCCGTCGACATCTTGATATTGGCGGCCGCGCATCCGGGCAGCGCGCGAATATGATCCAGCACGCGGTCGATGGCCGCGGGCCGTCCCGCAATGGTTCCGTTGATTCCCTCCGCCGCCAGCAGGATGGTCCCGCGCACTCCCTCCGCCCGGCACATTGAGGCCAGGGGGTCGCGCAGCGCCGCCGGATCGGCAAAGGGCGCAAAGCAGTAGAGCGCGGCGACGGCTATCGCGGCGTCGGTTTCCGAAACGGGTTGCGGCATCATCCGGTCCATCTTGGCCCTGCAGGCCGCCTTGGCAAGGTCAGGCGTTCGGGTTCGTCGGCGCGGGTGGCGCATTGGGTGGCGCATTGGGTGACGGCGAAGGCGCAGATGGCGCACCGGCAAGACCCGCTGGGGGCGATGCAGGCGGGATCTTCAGTTCAGCAGGCATGACCGTCCCGACCGAAATATAGAATTTCAGCAGGTCGTCGACCGCCAGACCCTCTACCTCGATAATGCTCTCACGGGGAACGAGGGTCAGAAAGCCCGTCATCGGCAGGGGCGCTGACGGGATATAGACCAGCCGGCGTTCTTCACCGCCGACCCATACCGCCTCCGATGTGGGCAACAGCGCCAGCGCATCCGTGCCATTGGGGCCACCAAAGCGCACCGCGACGGGACGCATATCGGCCAGTTCGTTCTCCTCGCGCAGGCCGATCATGCGGGTGATGCGGCTGATCGGGCGATAAATGCCACCGATCACGGGCACGCGGTCCATCCAGCCGTCGATACGCTCCTGCATGCTTTTCTTCGCGCGCGTCTGAAACAGCCGTCCGATCGCCCAGATGCCCACCATGACCAGCGCGAGCAGAACCCAGATGCCAAACGCCGTCTCGCCAAAGATCAGGCTGGACCCGCCGGTCAACGCGGACCCGAAAATGCTCTCCTCACCGAACAGGGCGGCGATCTGGCGGATCAGCCAGTCGAGGATGACCAGCGTCAGAATGAATGGGGCAAGAAACAGCAAACCCGTCAGGAATGTGCCGAGCGCCTTGTCGAATATCTGCTTCCAGCGCTCCATGTCGGGATTGCCGGGCGAAGGGGGGACCTTGTCGTTCACAATGACTGAACGATGGCCGCTCCCATTTGTGCCGTCGTGGCGGTGCCGCCAATGTCCGCCGTGCGCGTGCCGTTATCGATGGCGTTTTCCACCGCCCGTTCGACCCGCACCGCCGTCGCCTCATCGTCCAGACTATAGCGGAATGCCATCGCCAGGCTAAGGATCGCGGCAGAGGGATTGGCCACGCCCAGTCCGGCAATGTCGGGCGCGCTGCCATGGATCGGTTCGTAAAGGCCCGGCTTCCCCGCCTCGCCCAGCGCCGCGGACGGCAGCAGGCCCAGCGACCCCGTCAGCATCGCGGCCTCGTCCGACAGCAGGTCGCCGAACAGATTATCCGTCAGGATGGTGTCGAACTGCTTCGGGTTCTTCACCAATTGCATGGCGCAATTGTCGGCCAGCATGTGGCTTAGCTCGATGTCGGCATAATCCTCCGCGTGCAGGCGCGTCACTTCCTCGCGCCACAGCAGCCCCGCCTCCATCACGTTGGACTTCTCGACAGAACAGACGCGGCCGCCCCGCTGGCGCGCCGTTTCGAACGCGGTGCGCGCCACGCGGCGGATGTCCTCCGTCGTATAGACGTGGCTGTTCACCCCGCGCCGTCCGCCATCCGGCAGATCCTCGATCCCGCGCGGCTGGCCGAAATAGACGCCGCCGACCAGTTCGCGCACGAACATGATGTCCAGCCCCTCGACCAGTTCGCGCTTCAGACTGCTGGCATCGGCCAGTGCCGGGAAACAGCGTGCGGGGCGCAGATTGGCATAGACGTTCATGGCCGCGCGTAGCTTCAGGAGGCCCGCCTCAGGCCGGGTGTCGAAGGATTGCGACGCCCATTGCGGCCCGCCGACCGCACCCATCAGAACGGCATCGGCCGCCTGTGCGCGCGCCAGCGTCTCGTCGCTGACGGGGACGCCTTCGGTATCGATACCGATGCCGCCGAACAAAGCCTCCGACACGTCGATGTCCAGCGCCAGTGCATCCAGCACCTTATGGACCTCGCCAATGACTTCAGGACCGATTCCATCACCGGGAAGGAGGAGAAGTGTCTTGTTCATGCGGCTACTCCGGCTGCCCCGCCGATCCAGGGCTGATGTTCGGTCAGGCGCGCCTCATAGCTGTCGATGGAGGGCGCCATGGCCTCCGTCAGGCCGATTTCGTCCAAGCCGTTCAGCAGGCAATGTTTGCGAAAGGGGTCCACCTCGAACGTGAAGCGATCCTGATACGGCGTTGTCACCGTCTGCGTTTCCAGGTCGATGGTGATTTCGTCCGTCTCCGCCACTTCCATCAGGCGGTCGACCTGATCCTGCGGCAATTCGACCAGCAGCATGCCGTTCTTGAAGGCATTGCCGGAAAAAATATCGGCGAAACTGGGCGCGATAACGGCGCGAAACCCCATATCGCCTAGTGCCCAGGGCGCATGTTCGCGGCTGGAACCGCAACCGAAATTGTCGCCCGCGATCAGGATCGGCGCGCGGGCATAGCGCGGCTGATCGAAAATATTGTCCGGGTCGTTCGCCCGAATGCTTTCGAAAGCGCCCGCGCCCAACCCCGTGCGCGTCACGGATTTCAGGAACTTCGCCGGGATGATGACGTCGGTATCGACATTCTCGACACCGAATGGGACGGCAACACCTGTCAACATGGTGAAGGGGGTCAACGCATCATCTCCCTGACATCGGTGATCTTTCCCGTCACCGCCGCCGCCGCCGCCATGGCGGGCGACATCAGATGCGTGCGCGCGCCCGGCCCTTGCCTGCCGACGAAATTACGGTTGCTGGTAGAGGCACATCGTTCGCCCGGCGGTACCTTGTCCGGGTTCATGCCCAGGCAGGCGGAACAGCCTGGCTCCCGCCATTCAAATCCCGCCTCCAGGAATATGCGGTCCAGCCCCTCTTCCTCGGCCTGCGCCTTCACCCGGCCGGAACCGGGAACCACCATGACCTGCGCGACGCCGTCCGCCTTGCGCTTGCCGCGCACCACCTCTGCGGCGGCGCGCAGATCCTCAATACGGCCATTGGTGCAACTGCCCAGAAACACATGCTGGATGGGAATATCGGCCAGGCGCGTTCCCGGCGTCAGGCCCAGATAGTCCAGCGACTTCGCAGCAGCGGTGCGTTTACCGGCATCGGCGAAACTGGCAGGGTCGGGAATGGCGTCCGTCACCGCCAGCACGTCCTCCGGGCTGGTTCCCCATGTCACCTGCGGCGCGATGTCGTCGGCGTGCAGCACGATTTCCCTGTCGAAGTGCGCCCCCTCATCCGTGGGCAGGGTGCGCCAATAGGCGAGCGCGCGGTCCCAATCATCGCCCTTCGGCGCGCGGTCGCGGCCCTCTACATAGGCAAAAGTCGTTTCGTCGGGCGCCACCAGACCGGCGCGTGCGCCGCCTTCTATCGCCATGTTGCAGACCGTCATCCGGCCCTCCATCGACATGTCGCGGAACACGGAACCGCGATATTCGATGACATGGCCGGTGCCGCCACCAGTGCCCGTCCGGCCGATAATGGCCAGCGTCACATCCTTTGGCGTTACCCCGAAGCCCAGCGTTCCCTCGACGGTCACGCTCATGGTTTTCGGCTGACGCAGCAACAGGGTTTGCGTCGCCAACACATGTTCCACCTCGCTGGTGCCGATGCCAAAGGCCAGCGCGCCGAACGCGCCATGCGTCGCCGTGTGGCTGTCGCCGCAAACCACCGTGGTGCCGGGCAGGGTGAAGCCCTGTTCGGGACCGATGATATGCACGATCCCCTGATCGCGCGCTGTCATTTCGATATGCTCGATACCGAATTGCGCGCAATTTTCTTTCAGCAGGGCCACCTGTTTCGCACTGGCGGGATCGGCAATCGGGCCGGAGCGGTCGGTGGTCGGCACGTTATGATCGGGCACGGCCAGCGTCAGGTCGGGCCGCCGGACGCCCCGTCCCGCCAGCCTCAGGCTTTCGAACGCCTGCGGCGTCGTCACCTCATGGATCAGATGCCGGTCGATATAGATGAGACAGGTCCCGTCGTCCCGGCGTTCGACGGTATGGGCGTCCCAGATCTTCTCAAAGAGCGTGCGCGGTTTTGATGCCATGCCCCGCTAGTGACGAATCCGAGAGGGCGAATCAAGAATGGACAGCGGAAAAACACCCGGCCACTCGGAGTATCGCTCCGCTGAAATAATTTAAGGCCCGGTAATCGGTTGATTACCAGGCCTTAATTCAGAACCAGAATGGTTTTGCAGCAACTCTTCTGGCGGCTGCAAACTTTTCGATGGCTTAATCTTGCGCTTCTGCCGCGCTGCCCGGCTTCTTCTGATCCAGGCGGCGCTCCGCGATACGCGCGGACTTACCGCTGCGGCCACGCAGATAGTACAGCTTCGCACGGCGCACGATGCCGCGGCGCTTTACCTCGATGGAATCGATATTCGGGCTGTAAAGCGGGAAAACGCGCTCGACGCCTTCGCCGAACGACACTTTGCGCATGGTGAAATTGGAATTGATGCCGCGATTCGAACGCGCGATCACGACGCCCTCGAAATACTGGATACGGCGGCGTTCGCCCTCGACGACGCGCACACCCACGCGCAGCGTGTCGCCGGACTTGAAATCGGGGATTTCGCGGGCCGCAGCCATTTTCGCGACCTGCTCGGCATTGATCTGTTGGATGAGATTCATCTCATTCGTCTTTCTTCTCACGCCGCACACCAGAGGGCGATCGAACCCGAGCGTCCGGATGACGCTCCCAAAGGTCCGGCCGCCTTAGCCGTGTCAATTCGCGGGCAGCATCATTGCGCCACGCCGCGATGCGCGCATGATCCCCCGATCGCAGCACTTCAGGGATCGTGCGCCCTTCCCACTCCTGTGGTCGGGTATAGTGCGGATATTCGAGGAGACCGTTTTCGAACGATTCGTCCTCGCCGCTCAAGGCCGCGCCCATTACGCCGGGGATCAGGCGAATGCAAGCATCCAGCAGCACCATGGCGCCCAGTTCACCGCCGGACAATATATAGTCGCCAATGCTGATTTCCTCGATCTCGCGCGCGTCGAGCAAGCGCTGGTCCACCCCCTCGAAACGACCGCACAGGATGGTGGCACCGGGGCCAGCGGCCAGATCGCGCACCCGCGCCTGCGTCAGCGGCGCGCCGCGCGGCGACATATAGATCAGCGGCGCATCCGGCTGCCGTGCGCGGGCATGATCGACCGCGCGGCCCAGCACATCCGCCCGCAGCACCATGCCCGCACCCCCGCCTGCCGGGGTATCGTCGACACTGCGGTGCCTGTCCTCGGCGAAGTCGCGGATCTGAACGGCATCCAGCGACCACCGCCCCTCGTCCAGCGCCCGCCCCGCCAGGGACGTGCCCAGCGGCCCGGGAAACATCTCCGGGTAGAGGGTCAGGATTTGAGCCCGAAAAATCAGACGGTCCAATCTTCCAGAAGCAACTCGTCGCTTCGAAAAAAATCCCTGCTGTTCTTGGAAATCAATGTCGCCTCCTCGGCTAGGGCGTGCGCAGCAATCAGGTGATCGAGCGTTCCGCGCTTCAGCGGCAGGCGAGCATAGGCATAGGCATGGGCGACATCGACACCGATCGACCGGACGGGCACTTGCCGAATGAAACGATCGAGCATCTCCATCGGAGGTCCCTTTCCCTGCCGGACCCCGTAAAGAATTTCCGCATAAACCGCCGCAGAAATACCAATCTGGAGGGGCTGGCATTGCTGAACCCGGTTTGCCAGTGCCGGAAATTCGTTTCGGAATAGATAGATGCAGCTATTGGTGTCGAGGTGGAATTTGGGCCGTTCAAAACTCATCCGGTTCGTCCCAGGCTCTCGGCTGCTTCAGCAAGGGACGGTCTTCGGGACGTACAGGGCGCATATCCGGCGCGCATCCAACGATGCCGGTTAGATCGATATTCTTCGCAAGCTCGACAATGTGGATGCCCTTGTCGTCCTTGATGATCTGAATCTGGGTATCCGGCTCGATGCCAAGCGCCTTGGGAAGTCGAACAGCCGTGGAATTGCCGGACTTAAAGGTCTTGCTGTTGATATGAATCGTCATTTGCCTGTCGCCAATGAAAGTATGCACACCATGTATATACCTTCACACGCCCGCCGGCAATATAAACCTATCCCTTCCCCTTGGTCCGCGTCTTTCCGGCCTTCGCATTGGCGGCGATGTAATCGATGATCATGCCGGCAATATCCTTGCCGGTCGCGCCCTCGATCCCCTCCAGACCCGGGGACGAATTCACCTCCATGATGACCGGCCCATGGTTCGACCGCAGCATGTCGACGCCGCAGACGTTCAGCCCCATCTTCGCCGCCGCCCGCACGGCGGTGGAGCGTTCCTCTGGCGTGATCTTCACAGTTGCAGCGCTGCCGCCCCTGTGCAGGTTGGAGCGGAAATCCCCCTCTGCGCCTGTGCGCTTCATTGATCCCACGACCTTGCCGCCGACGACAAAGGCGCGAATGTCGGTGGAGCCGGCCTCCTTGATGAATTCCTGCACCAGGATGTTGACGTTGGCGCCGCGGAATGCCTCGATGACGGAGCGGGCGGAACGGTCGGTGTCGCCCAGAACGACGCCGATACCCTGTGTCCCTTCGAGCAGCTTGATGACGACAGGCGCACCGCCTGCGATCTTCAGCACCTCCTCCGTCGCCTTCGGATCGTGGGCGAAGGCGGTGACGGGCAGGCCCAGTCCGGCGCGCGCCAAAATCTGCATGGAGCGCAGCTTGTCGCGGCTGCGGCCGATGGCGACGCTTTCGTTCAGCGGCCAGACGCCCATCATTTCGAACTGACGCAGCACGGCCAGGCCATATTGCGTGATCGACGCGCCGATGCGCGGGATGACGGCATCATAACCGGTCAGCTTCTCGCCATTATAGAACGCCTCCGGCCGGTGGGAGGTGATGTTCATATAAACGCGCAGCGTATTGACGATGTCGAGCGTATGGCCGCGCTTTTCCGCCGCCTCCACCAATCGCCTGTGCGAGTAGAGGTTCGGATTGCGGGCGAGCATCAGCAGTTTCACGAGACCGGATCCTTTGGAGGACGCTGGCCCTGCAGCCAGGATTTGGAGACATCGACATTAAATCGACGCAGCAGCGCGGTCCGGCCGACCAGCATCGCATAACCCATTTGCGACCGATTCGAGAGTGTTACTTCTGCAGAGAACGTCTTTTCTCCAATCCGCAGGCGCGTATGGACGAAAAAGCGTTTCTGCGTTTCGCCGTTCGAGCTGGTCACGCTTTTCACGCCGGCCAGGGGGGCCTCCACCCGGTGTGCCGGGCGGCCCTTTCGCGCGGGAACCGTGAAGCGCACCCAATCCTCTCCATTGACTTCGTAATGGTGCAGGCGGGTCGCGTGTAAAGAGGATGTCCGTGCGCCGGTATCCACCTTCGCACGGACGAACGGAATGCCCAGGTCGGGGAAGGCGACATATTCGCGCCAGCCCACGAGCGGTCGGGTCTTCAAAGGGGGCATCATTGTCATGGATCCGCGCTTACTACCGAAGCGTGGCCGGGGATATCGGCTTTACCGTTCGTTTGCCAGGTGGAAGCCCGCCGCCATGTCTCCGCTCCAGCCGGCATCACCGTCACCGTCCCGGTCTGTCTCCGTCCTGTTTCGCCCGGCATATTTCGCAGCATAAAGTGCGCGGTCGGCGCGCGCGATCAGGCTGTTCAGTTCCCCGCCGGGCGTCAGGGTGGCCACGCCGGCACTGGTCGTCATCCTGACGCACTGGCCGTTTGCGTCGATTTCCGCTTTCTCGATCAGGCGGCGGATGCGCTCTGCCGCCTGCCAAGCCTCTTCCGGGCCGATGGAGGGCAGAATGATGGCGAATTCCTCGCCGCCAAATCGCGCGGCGACGTCGACGCCGCGCACGTTCGCCGCGATCATGTCGGCAATCCGGCGCAGGACGATATCGCCCGCAGTATGGCCGTAATCGTCATTCACCCGCTTGAACCTGTCCAGGTCCAGCAGGATCAATGACAGAGGCGTGCCGTCGGCCGCTGCCGTCATGCACATCGTTTCCAGCTGGCTGGTCAGATAATGGCGGTTGAACAGGCCCGTGACGGCATCGGTGGTCGCCAGTCGCAGCGACAGATGGACATTGCCGCGCAGTCGTTCGGCAAACATCCGCCGCCGCAACAGCGTGCGGACACGTGCCTCGATCTCACGGTGGCTGGCGGGCAAGCGGACACAGTCGCCCGCACCCAGGTCGAACGCACGCACGATCGGGGCGACCCGGTCCTCGGTCGCGGCGGCCAGGATCGGGATGTCGCGCGTCGCCGGATTTCCGCGCAGCCGCGCCAGCAGCTCCAGACCGCCGCGTTCCTGGGCAGAGATCGGCAGCGCCACCAGGTCGATATGCATCTTGCATATGGTGTCGAGCGCGCCGTCCATCGGCAATGTCCGTACTTCGCCAAATGTCACCAGTTGCGCCTTCAAAGCCGTCAGCAGCGCGGAACCATTGTCGATCAACGCGACGGTCCGGTCCCGCTCGCCGCTCAGTTGCGCCGCGAAGGGCACGACGGAACCGGACACGTCTTCCGGACCGGACAATTCGTCAAACATGAACTTCTGCCGCAGGACGGATCGGACGCGCGCGATCAGTTCGGCGGCGTTGATCGGCTTCGTGATGAAATCGTCGGCGCCTGCGGCCAGCCCCTCCGCCCTCGCCTCAGGGTCCGAAATCGCGGTGACGAGAATTACCGGCAACAGCCGCGTCTCGCTCAGCGCCTTCAGGCGGCGGCACACGCAATAGCCGTTCTGATCCGGCATCATGATGTCCAGCAGCACCAGATCGAACTGTTCGCGCGCGGCAAGCTCCAGGGCTTCTTCGCCGCTGCCCGCCGTCACGACGTCATAAAACTCCTCCTCCAGGATCGCCTGGAGCAGCATGATATTTGTCGGCATATCGTCGACGATCAGGATTCGTGCAGTCATTAGGTATAGGTACGAACGATATCTATGAAACGACCCACGGAGATGGGTTTTGCAATGTAAGCTTCACACCCGCCCGCCTTCATCCGCTCCTCATCGCCCTTCATGGCAAAGGCGGTGACGGCGACAACAGGAATGTCGGACAGCGCCGAATCGGCCTTCAGCCACCCGGTCACTTCCAGTCCGGAAACTTCCGGCAGTTGAATATCCATCAGGATCAGATCGGGACGACGTTCGCGCACCATGTCCAGCACGCGGCGTCCGTCGCGGGTTTGCATGGTATCATAGCCGTGCGCGCCCAACAGGTCGCAAAACAGCTTCATGTTGAGATCATTATCCTCGACGACCAGGACTGTTTTTGTCATTTATCCTATCGTCCTTCCTGTGGACTTTCCTATACGACATTTCACTAAGGCGCGCACCGCCTTTCGCAGAAACCTCATCACCATTAGCAGGCCGACCTGAATGAACCCCTTCCCCGACGTTCAGACTGAAGCCAGCCACGGGCGCGTTCAAGCTGCGGAGATGCTTGCTATCGCCGCTATAACACATATCGCCGCGAATGAGGCGCTGTTGGGACGCTTCATCGATTTGTCGGGAATTTCCATCCCGCAATTGAAGGCGGGTCTGGACAAGGCGCCGGTGCAACGCGCTGCTCTCGATTTCCTTGCGAATCACGAACCCGACCTGATTGCGTGCGCCGAATCGATGGATGTGACCCCGGCGCAGCTTATTTCCGCGCGGGACCGGCTGTGAAACCGCTGCTGATCTCCGACTGCGACGAAGTTCTGGTCGGCTTCCTGGCGCCGTTCACCGAACATCTGGACGAGGTCCACGCCATGTCGCTGGAACTGAACAGCTTCGCCCTTTCCGGCAATATCCGCCGAAAGCACGACGAGAGCGTCGTTGCGGACGAGCATGTGGGGCACCTGCTGAACGATTTCTTTCAGGATGGCATGCACCGCCAGCTGGAGGCACCCGGCGCGGCAGAGGCACTCAGCGCGCTGTCATCTCTCTACGATATCGTCATCCTCACCAATATCGAGGACAGCTTTCAGGCGGCGCGGCGCGAACAGCTGCGTACACTCGGCATGGATTACGAGGTTTATTGCAACCGGGGGCCGAAGGGTCCGGCGCTGAAACGGCTGCTGGAACAGCACGGCAATCCTCCGGCGGTGTTTATCGACGATCTGCCGCCGCACCATGAAAGCGTGAAGGCGGAGGTGCCGCGCGTTCACTGCATTCACATGGTCGCCGATGCGCGGCTGCAGCAGCTATTGCCGCCTGCAAAGGCCGCCGATGCCCGCATCGACAATTGGCCGGAGGCGCGTCGCTATCTTGAGGATCTCGCGCCACGGCTATAGCTGTCCTGCGGGGTCTTGCGATAATTACCGGCACACCATAGGTTCGTCATTCTCCGACGCCGTAAACGCCATAATTCAGGAGCAGTCTTGCTGTGAAATCACGCGCCGCCGTCGCATTCGAAGCCAAAAAACCCCTCGAAATCGTGGAAATCGACCTTGAGGGACCCAAAGCGGGTGAAGTCCTCGTCGAACTGAAGGCAACCGGCCTTTGCCATACCGACGCCTACACGCTGGACGGGCTCGATTCCGAAGGAAAGTTTCCCGTCGTTCTGGGGCATGAGGGCGCGGGCATCGTGCGAGAGGTAGGCCCCGGCGTCACCTCCGTCGCCCCGGACGACCATGTCATCCCGCTCTATACGCCGGAATGCGGTCGTTGCCGCGAATGTACCAGCGGCAAGACCAACCTCTGCTCCGCGATTCGCGCTACCCAGGGGAAGGGCGTCATGCCCGACGGCACAAGCCGCATGTCGTATAAGGGCGAAACGCTCTACCACTATATGGGCTGCTCGACCTTTTCGAATTTCATCGTCCTGCCTGAAATCTCGGTCGCGAAGATGCGCTCCGACGCCCCCTTCGACACCAGCTGTTATGTCGGCTGCGGCGTAACCACCGGCGTTGGCGCGGTCGTCAACACCGCGAAGGTCGAACCCGGCGCCTCCGTCGTCGTCTTTGGCCTCGGCGGCATTGGTCTCAACGTCATCCAGGGCGCCCGGCTGGCCGGCGCCAGCCGTATTGTCGGCGTCGACCTCAACCCCGACAGAGAGGAATGGGGCCGCAAGTTCGGCATGACCGATTTCGTCAATCCAAAGGATGTCGGCGATGTCACCGCACATCTGGTAGAAATGCTGGACGGCGGCGCGGACTACAGCTTTGAATGCATCGGCAATGTCGATGTGATGCGGCAGGCGCTGGAATGCTGCCATCGCGGATGGGGCACCAGCGTCATCATTGGCGTGGCCCCGGCCGGCGCGGAAATTTCCACGCGCCCGTTCCAGCTTGTGACCGGCCGCAACTGGATCGGCACGGCGTTCGGCGGGGCCAAGGGCCGCACCGACGTGCCGAAGATCGTCGACTGGTACATGAACGGCCAGATCGAAATCGATCCGATGATCACCCACCGGCTCAGCCTGGAGGACATCAACAAGGGCTTCGACATGATGCACGCCGGCGAAAGCATCAGGAGCGTGGTCGTCTACTGATCTGCGTGCTAGCGAGACCGGGCCGCGCGCACGCCGCCGCGGCGCCGAATGCACCATGCAGGAGACGATGATATGTTCAGCCACATGATGGTCGGGTCGAATGACCTCGATCGCTCGAAAACCTTTTACGACGCCCTTTTCGCCGCGCTTGGGGGAAAGCCTGGCGTGATGGATCCGAAGGGCCGCCTGATCTACATGCACGGCAGCGCGGTATTTCTGGTCACAAAGCCGATCGACGGTGAAGCTGCGACGCCGGGCAATGGCATGACGATCGGATTTTCGGTCGACAGCGAATCGCAGGGCGATGCCTGGCACAAGGCCGGCGTCGAAGCGGGCGGCACCGCGATCGAGGATCCTCCCGGCATCCGGGAAAGCGATATTGCCCGGCTGTACCTTGCCTATCTGCGCGATCCCGACGGCAATAAGCTGTGCGCGCTGAAACGCATGTGAAGCAGGAAAATTCGTACATATTGCTGTTTAGCTGCGACGATCGAACGGGGATCGTCGCAGCCGTCTCCGGTGCGCTTGCGGACCATGACGGCTTCATTCTCGACAGCCAGCAATATGCCGACCTGGACAGCGGCCGCTTCTTCATGCGCGTGGAATTCCAGGCCGGGGGGCCGGGCTTTCCAGACGCGCCAACCCTGGCGGCCCTGCTGGCGCCCATTGCCGAGCGATTCGGCTGGGAATGGTCGCTGACCCCGTCCGAAAACCTGCCCCGCGCGGTCGTGGCCGTATCGCAGGGCATGCACTGCCTGAACGACCTTCTGCACCGTCAGCGGACAGGAACGCTTGGCATGCGGATCGCCGCCATCGTTTCCAACCATGAAACCGCGCGCTCTCTCGCAGAATGGCACGGCGTTCCGTTCCATTATTTGCCGGTCAGGAACGAAGACCGCCCAGCGCAGGAGGCGGCAATTCGCGACGTCATCGCATCTGAGGGCGCGGATTATCTGGTGCTGGCCCGCTATATGCAGATCCTGTCGGACGATATGGCGGCACGTCTGCGCGGGCGCTGCATCAATATCCACCACAGTTTCCTGCCCAGTTTCAAGGGCGCGCGTCCCTATCATCAGGCGCACGACCGGGGCGTGAAGCTGATCGGGGCCACGGCGCATTTCGTCACCGCCGACCTCGATGAGGGGCCGATCATCGAACAGGCGGTCGAGCGCGTCGATCACCGCCTGTCAGCCGAGGACCTCGCCCGCATTGGCCGCGATACGGAGGCGCAGGTGCTGGCGCGCGCAGTCGACTGGGTGGGACGCCGCCGCGTGCTGATGAACGGCACGCGCACCGTGGTCTTTAGATAAAGGCCGCCCCCGGCGCGGTCAGACGGAAGGAACTGACATGGAAACCGTTTCAACCTGGAAGGCGCATGGCGGCACGCAGGGCGTCTATCGCCACCGCTCGACGAGTACGGGCACGGATATGGACTTCGCCGTCTTCGTGCCGCCGCACGAAAAGGGGCAGAAACTGCCGGTGCTGTGGTATCTGTCGGGCCTGACCTGCACCCATGCCAATGTCATGGAAAAGGGCGAATATCGCGCCGCATGCGCGGAACATGGTATCATCCTGGTGGCGCCCGATACCAGCCCGCGCGGCGACGACGTCGCCGATGCGGACAGCTACGATATGGGCAAGGGCGCGGGTTTCTATCTGGACGCGACGCAAGAGCCCTGGGCGCCGCATTACCGCATGCGGACCTATGTAGAGCAGGAACTGCCCGCCCTGATTGCCGACGTCTTTCCGGTCGACATGGACCGGCAATCTATTTTCGGCCATTCGATGGGGGGCCATGGCGCCCTCACCATAGGCCTTAGAAACCCGGATCGCTTTCGCTCGATCAGCGCCTTTTCGCCGGTCGTCACCACCATTGGCTCGCCCTGGGGGCAAAAGGCCCTGACTGCCTATCTGGGCGCCGACGAGGCAGCATGGCGGCCCTACGACACATGCGCCCTGATTGCCGACGGCGCGCGCCATCCGCATCTGCTGGTCGATCAGGGGGGTGACGACGACTTCCTTGAGGAGCAGTTGAAAACCGGTGTCCTGCGCGACGTCTGCGCGGAGGTTGGGCAGGACATCAGCATCAATCTGCGCCCCGGCTACGATCACAGCTATTATTTCATTTCGACCTTCATGGCGGAACATGTCCGCTGGCATGCGGAGCGTCTGGCGCAGTAAGGCCGTATCGATGGCCGATTTCTTCACCCGTTCCTTCACGCCTGCCGCGACGGGTTTCTGCGGCTCCCGCATCGACAGGGCGGATCACATGCGGCGCGATCCGCAGGCAGTCGCCGCCGCGCGCATGCATCCTGGCGCGCGCTGGCTGCCCTTCGATACGTTAAGGCCGCTGCTGGCGGACGGTGCGCTCCTGTGGATTGACAGGGCGCAGATCCCCGCCGACGCGCTGGAGGTTTTCCTCGGTCTGGAGGACGGCGCTCCGCGCTTTGCCATTGCGCTCCCCGCAAGAGTTACAGAGAGTCTGACAAGCGGAAATCCTGCGGCAGAGGCGCAAGATGCCCGCGGCGCGGCTATGACGCTGCCCGCGGATCAAGCGGCTATCGTCGCGCACGGCCGCTCCTTGATCGACTGGCATCAGCGGCATGGCTTCTGCGCCAATTGCGGCGCGCCCACGAACATCGCCAAGGCCGGCTATGCACGCGCCTGCGCCCGTGATCGCGGCGGCTGCGGCGCCGAACATTTCCCACGCACTGACCCCGTCGTCATCATGCTGGCGATAGACGGCGACAAATGCCTTCTGGGTCGCCAGCCCAGTTTCCCCGCACGCTTCATGTCCGCGCTCGCCGGCTTCGTCGAACCGGGCGAATCGATTGAGGAGGCTGTACGACGCGAACTGCATGAGGAGGCCGGGATTCGCACGGCCCGCGTCACCTACGTCGCCAGCCAGCCCTGGCCCTTTCCCTCCAGCCTGATGATCGGCGCCTTTGCCGAGGCGGTCACGACGGACATTCGCCTCGATGAGGACGAGCTTGAGGAGGCGCGCTGGTTCACGCGGGCGGAGGTGGAGGCGGTCCTCTCAGGCGACGGCCCGTTCCTGACCCCGCCCCCTATGGCCATCGCCTGGACGCTGATGAAGACCTGGGTCGACGCCTGACGCAATGTCGTCGCAGGCGCCTTAATCCGCCGCCATTCCCTTCAGCTCGTAAAGCAGGTCCAGCGCCGCGCGCGGACTCAGCTCGTCGGGACGCACATCCTCCAGCCGCTGGCGGAGCGGGTCCGCCACCTGCACCTTGGGTTTCGCCTCCGCGAAGAGGGGGAGGTCCGACAGGCCCGCCGCAATCCCGCCGGTCGCGTCGCGCCGGTCCTCCAGCTTTGCCAGCACTTCCGCCGCGCGAGTTGTGGCGCGCAGGGGCAGTCCGGCCAGCCGCGCGACCGCCAGGCCATAGCTCTTGTCAGCCGCCCCCTCGATCACCTCGTGCAAAAAGACGAGGTCGCCTTTCCATTCCCGCACCTTCACCGTCGCCAGGCGCAGCGCCGACAGCCGCCCTTCCAGCGCGGTCAGCTCATGATAGTGCGACGCGAACAGGCAGCGCGCTTTCAGATCGTCATGCACGGATTCCAGCACCGCCCATGCGATCGCCAGGCCGTCATAGGTCGATGTGCCGCGCCCCACCTCGTCCAGGATCACCAGCGACCGCTCCGTCGCCTGATTCAGGATCGCCGCCGTCTCCACCATTTCCACCATGAAGGTGGAGCGCCCCTCCGCCAGATTGTCGGATGCCCCCACCCGGCTGAAAAGGCGGTCGATGGCGCCGATATGCGCGGCCTTCGCCGGGACGAAAGACCCCGCCTGCGCCATGATGGCGATCAGTGCATTCTGCCGCAGAAAGGTGGATTTGCCGGCCATGTTCGGCCCGGTCACCAGCCAGACATGGCCGTCGCGTTCCAGCGTGCAATCATTGGCGACGAAAGCGCCCGATTTCATCGCCGCCTCCACGACGGGATGACGACCGTGCCGAATGGTAAAGGCATGGCCATCGTCGACGGTTGGCCGGACCCAGTCCCGCCCCGCCGCCAGTTCCGCCAGCGCTGACGCCACGTCCAGCCGCGCCAGCGCCGCGCCCGTCGCCTCGATCTCGTCGGCATGGGCAAGAACGGTCTCGCGCAATTCCGCGAAATGCTTCGCCTCCAGCGACAGGGCCTGCGACTGCGCCTGCGCGATGCGCGTCGCCAGACCCGCCAGATCCTCGGAATTGAATCGCACTGCGTTCGCCAGCGTCTGCCGGTGCGCGAAGGGGCTGTCTGCTTTCATCATGCCATCGGCATGCTTGGGCGCGACCTCGATGAAATATCCCAACACGTTATTATGCTTGATGCGCAGCTTATCGACCCCGGTGGCGGTGCGGTATTCCGCCTCCAGCGCGGCGATGTGGCGGCGGGCGTCCTTCGCAAGGCTGCGATGCTCGTCCAGTGTGTGGTCGTGCCCCTCGGCGATGAAGCCGCCTTCATTGGCGTTCATCCCCGGCTCCGGCACCAGCGCCCGGCTCAGCACATCGACCAGTTCGCCATGCGGTCCAATGGCCCGCAGCAGATCATCCAGCAGCGGTGGTGGCCCCAGCAGCGTCGCCGCCTTCAGCATTTCGCGCACCGCATCCGCCGCCCCCAGCCCGTCACGGATCAGGCCCAGGTCGCGCGGCGATCCCCGCCCCGCCGCAAGCCGCCCCAGCGCGCGCGCCAGATCCGGCACGGATTTCAGCCGCTCGCGCAGCCGTTCGCGCACTTCGCCGCCGGCATGGAATGCCGCCACCAGATCCAGCCGCGCGGCAATGGCCTTGGGCTCGGTCAGCGGCGCGGACAGGTCGGCGGCCAATTGCCGCGCGCCCGGCGCCGTCACCGTCGCGTCCAGACAGGCGGTCAGCGATCCCTTGCGCTCTCCCTTTGCGGTGCGCGCGATCTCCAGGCTTTCGCGCGTTGCCGCATCGATCGCCATATGGCCGCCCGGCAATTGCCGCACCGGCGCGCGCAGGCGCGGCACGGCGGCCATTTGCGTTGCCTGCAAGTAGGACAGCAGCGCCCCCGCCGCGGCAATCTCAGCACGGGAAAAATCGCCCAACCCCTCCAGTACGCCGACGTCGAACCGCGCCTTCAGCGCCGCCTCGCCCTGCCTGCTGTCGAAATCCGCGCGCGGCAGCGGCGTCAGCGGCCAGTCGCCCGCCACGTCCATCCCCTCCGGAATGATCAGCTCGGCCGGGTCCAGCCGCGCCAGTTCGGCGGGCAGCGCGGCGTCCGTCACGGGCGCGGTCCAAAATCCGCCTGCCGACATGTCGCACCACGCCAGCGCCTTTGTACCCCCTGCCTCCGCCAGCGCCGCCAGATGGTTCGCCGCCCGCGCATCGAGGAGAGCCTCCTCGGTCAACGTACCGGGCGTTACCACGCGCACGATTTCCCGCTTCACGACCGATTTCGCGCCGCGCTTCTTCGCTTCTGCCGGGCTTTCCACCTGTTCGGCGATGGCGACGCGGAAGCCGCGCTGGATCAGGCGCGCCAGATAGCTTTCCGCCGAATGCACGGGCACGCCGCACATGGGGATATCCGCCCCTTCATGCTGCCCCCGTTTCGTCAGCGCGATGTCCAGCGCCGCCGCCGCCCGCACCGCATCGTCAAAGAACAGCTCGAAAAAGTCGCCCATGCGAAAGAACAGCAACGCCTCCGCACCCGCCTCATGCTTGATGGACAGATATTGCGCCATCATGGGGGAAACGGCGGGGGGAGCGGTGGCAGCGGGCATGATGCGCGTCATAAAGCGCGCGGTCGCCAGCGTCATCCATTGACATGCATGAAGTAAAAATCCTGCCCGGCAGGGAACTTTTCGTCTGTTCGCCTCTTCATTTCATTATAATTATAAACAAACCAAATATTTTTCGGGTAGAACAAAATACCCAAGGAGACATGCCATGCAGAAACCAATTATCGCATTTGCCGCTTTAGCCATCGCAGCCCCTCTTTCCGCCCAGACTGGCGGCGACATGATGGATCTTAGTGAGGTCGTCGCGGCTGCTGAAAGTTCGTCTTCCGCTCATGCAATGGAGGCCGAGCTTGAGGGTTACAAGGGACAGTTGGCCTATGAAGTCGAGCTTGTTGGTGACGGCAAGATCACGACCATGTACGTCGACGCCAGAACCGGCGCGACCCTGGGCACGGAAGAGCCCCGCCTTGAAAATGCGTGGCGCGATATATTCGACCGTGAAATGAAGATGTTCGCCGATCTAAATCAGCCACTTGCACCCCGCATTGCTGCCGTTGAGCAGGAAACCGAGGGCAAGGTTCGTGAAGTCAGCTACGACGTAGAGGGCGGCATCCCCGTCCTTGAAATGGAGGTCGATACACCCACCGGCACGGCCGAGTGGAAGATCGACGCCCGCGACGGTTCGCGTCTGCCTGCGGGGTTCGACGATTAATCGCGCGGGACAGTAAGTTCCGCTACAGCGGCCCGCCCGCCTTCATCGGTGGGGCGGGTTGCTGTCGCTGTTCAATCTGATCCGCCAGATACCGGCACGCTATCTAACGGCACACAGCGCTGCGGAACTGGTGACCACACCCAGTGCGCGCGGATCGTTCCAGTCGCGAACATGGTCGATCAGCCGGTTGACGGTCAGCCCCTTGCCCTCACCGCGCACCGTATCGGCAAAGCGGGCAATGCCGCGTATCTGGCCGACCGACAGATCGTCCGCCCAGATTTCCGCCATGCAAGAGGCGATGCGTGTCGGAATACCAGCATCCGTCAGCCCCGCCTCCACGCGCCGCTCAACCCCGGTCGCACATCCGGCCACTACAACCGCCAGCACAGCAACTCCCGCAAATCTTCCCAAAATAGCCCGCATGTCATTTCCCGTTCAGCCGTCGAAAACAGACGAACGCGCTAATCCTTGAATGGTTCGGCGGAGCTATTGAACGCAGTGGCCCACAGCAGATTACCAGCGTGACGAGCCTCGCGGGAGCGGCTAGCCGGAAGATATTATTTTACGGCATCCGCCAAGCGGGAGAAGTCGGGGATCGTGCGAAAGATTCTTATCGTCGCAGCTGGGGCTGTAAGCTTGGCATTATTTTATATTTTAATTGCCGGGACCGTTGTCTTGAGGGACGACACCGACGCGGTGGTCGAAGCGGTTCTCGCGAATGACAGGTTTCGTCAAAATCTAACGCGTTTCCCCGGGGGATATTATCTAGCGGTGCCGAAAGTTGAGGGAGAAATCCGGGCCAGGTGCCTTGATGGAAGTATAGCGCGAGGCGCGTACGTGACGCCGCATCTGCATATATCTGCACGTGTAGCAGGCAATGGGACCTGTCAAAGGATCGCCTGATACGCAGCCTGACTGCGGACAGCAGCCAAGAAGGCAGCTCCCCGCTTCCCTAATAGGGTTTCATCGGCGACACTGTTCGGATGAAGCACTCCTCCGCATGCTATCACCCAAATTTGTCCCATCCCCGCGCCTCTCTGACATCGGCCCCGCCCGCGCAAAAAAAACCAATGTTTTCTCGCGCGGGCGCGTACGGGCGCGCGCTGCGTGTGCGGTTTGTCCGGTTGGGACATGTGCGCTTGCCCCCTGCGCGGCGTTCCGCCATGGCGGAACGCGAATGATTAGCATGAAGGCGCGAGCATGACCGAGAAGAAGGATACGGGCGGCAAGCCCGCAGGCATTGGCGGATCATCGGTAAAGTTTTCCGATTCCGAGGCGCTGCGTTTTCACTCGCATCCGCGCCCCGGGAAGATCGAGATCGTCGCGTCGAAGCCCATGGCGACACAGCGCGACCTTAGCCTGGCCTATTCGCCCGGCGTTGCCGTTCCCGTGCAGGCCATCGCCGACGACCCGCAGGCGGCCTATGATTATACTGCGAAGGGCAATCTGGTCGCGGTCATCTCGAACGGCACGGCCATCCTGGGCATGGGCAATCTGGGGGCACTTGCCTCGAAACCGGTGATGGAGGGGAAGGCCGTCCTCTTCAAACGCTTTGCCGACGTCGATTCGATCGACATCGAACTCGATACCGAGGATGTCGACGCCTTCTGCAATGCCGTAAAGCTGATGGAGCCCAGCTTTGGCGGCATCAACCTTGAGGATATCGGCAGCCCCGAATGTTTCGAGATCGAGGCGCGGCTGCGCGACGAGATGAACATTCCCGTCATGCACGACGACCAGCATGGCACCGCAATCATTTCCGCCGCCGGCCTGCTGAACGCGCTGGAACTGACCAAGCGCAAGCTTGAGGAGATCAAGATCGTCGTCAACGGCGCCGGCGCCGCCGCCATCGCCTGTGCGGAACTGTTCATCGCCATGGGCGTCGACCGGCAGAATGTGCGTATGTGCGACAGGGAGGGGGTCATCCACCGGGGGCGCACCGGCCTGGGACAGATGAAGTCGGCCTATGCGATCGAAACCGACGAACGTTCCCTGCGCGACGCGCTGAACGGTGCCGATGTGTTTGTCGGCCTGTCGGTCGGCGGCGCAGTGCAGCAGGACGACATATTGCTGATGGCGGATCAGCCGATCATCTTTGCCATGGCCAATCCCATCCCCGAAATCCTGCCGGAACTGGTGCGAGAGGTGCGCCCCGATGCGATCATCGCCACCGGACGTTCGGATTATCCGAACCAGGTCAACAATGTCCTCGGCTTTCCCTACATCTTCCGCGGGGCACTCGACGTGCGCGCCACCACGATCAACGAGGAAATGAAGATCGCCGCCGCCCGCGCGCTCGCTAATCTCGCGAAGGAGGCGGTGCCGGATGAAGTTGCCGCCGCCTATGGCAAGCAATTGTCCTTTGGCCCGGATTACATCATCCCCGCCCCCTTCGATCCGCGGCTGATCGAGGCCGTGCCCTTCGCGGTTGCAAAGGCCGCCATGGATTCCGGCGTCGCGCAGCGTCCCATCATCGATGAGGAGGCGTACCGCGTAGAGCTGCGTTCTCGGCTCAATCCGACCACCGCCGTCCTCGAACAGAGTTTCAATGCCGCCCGCGCCGCGCCGAAGCGCATCGTCTTTGCCGAGGGCGAAGAGGAGGTCGTGCTGCGCGCGGCGCTGACCATCAAGTCGCAGGGCTATGGCACCCCCGTTCTCGTCGGCCGCACCGAAAAGGTACACGAACGGCTGAAGGCCCTCGGCATCGACGATCCCGACATGTTCGAAATCCAGAACAGCCGCGTCAGCCCGCTTGTCCCCGGCATGGTCGAACATCTCTATCGCCGGCAACAGCGTAATGGCGCGCTGCACCGCGACATTCAGCGCTACGTCAATCAGGACCGCAACATCTTCGGCGCGCTGCTGGTGGCGCTGGGCCATGGCGACGTACTGGTAACGGGCGTGACGCGGCATTTTACCCAGGCGCTGAACCAGGTCAGCCAGGTCATCGACCCCAGCCCGAAACATTCGCCCTTCGGCATTCACGTCGTCGTGGGGCGGCATGAAACCTACATGATCGCCGATACTACGGTCACAGAGCGGCCAAACGCGGAACAGCTGGCCGACTATGCGGAACAGACGGCGGCCGTGACGCGCCGCATGGGTCGCACGCCCCGCGTCGCCTTTCTCAGCTATTCCAATTTCGGCAATCCGCCGGGTGAGATTATCGACGAGGTGCGCGAGGCGGTAAAGCTGCTGGACCAGCGCCGCGTCGGCTTCGAATATGAGGGCGAGATGTCCGCCGACGTCGCGCTGAACCCGGACATGGCCACGCTCTACCCGTTCAGCCGCCTGACCGGGCCGGCCAATGTCCTCATCATGCCGGGCCTGCACAGCGCCAACATATCCGCCAAATTGCTGAAGGAGCTGGGCGGCGGCCGCGTTTTCGGCCCCCTGCTAATGGGCATGGCCCGACCGGTACAGATCGTCCCCATGACATCGGGCGCGACCGACATCGTCACCATGGCCGTCCTGGCGGCGAGCGGCGTCACGGACTGAGCCCCACCGCCCCGCGCCGTTGCGATCTCGCCGCACGATCTCGACAGCGGCAGGTGGGACTGGCAGGGTCGGACCATCGTCCTGTCCCGAAATGGGGCGATGGTACTGGTTCAGGGTAGAGATCAAGATGACGAAACCGCCGCTTTTCTTCGTTCATGGCATGTGGGCAACGCCGAAAATGTGGGACGAAATGGCCGCGCATTTCCGCGCTCGGGGCCACGTCGTGCACACCCCCGCGCTCCCCTTCCACGAACGCGACGCGCAAGGCCCCACCCCCGACCCGCTGCTCGCCAGCGTCAGCATCGGCGACTATGTCGACTCGCTCGTCGCAGCGGCCCGCGATGTGGGGGAGGCGCCGGTTATCATCGGCCACTCCATGGGCGGGATGCTGGCGCAAAGACTGGCAGAGGAGATCGGCGCTCGTGGTCTGATCCTGCTATCGCCCGCCCCCACCGCCTCAACCAGCCGCATCGCCCTGGCGCCGCTGCGGACGACCTTTGGCGTTACGAAAAATGTGCGCGGCAAATGGTGGAAATCGCCGACGCTGATCGACGAAGAACATGCGCGCTGGGGTATTTTCAACGAGGTGCCGGAGGATGATATTCGCCAGGCGCTGGACGAAATGGTGTGGGATTCGGGCCGCGTTCTCTATCAGATATCCATGCCGTTCACGGATCAGGCGAAGGGGTCCGCCGTCGAATATGACCGCCTGGGCATGCCCGCACTCGTCATGGTCGGCGACCGCGACCGCATCACCCCCGTCGCCATCGCTCGTGCGACCGCCCGCTCCTTGCGCGGAGAGGTCGACTATGTCGAACTGGACGGCGTCGGCCACTGGCTGTTTCACCAGCCGGTCGCCGATAAGGTCATGCAGCGGATGGAGGAATTCCTGACCCGCTTCGACGGCTGAGCGATCAGGAGAAGCTGGGTTTCCGCTTTTCCAGGATCGCCATCACCGCCTCCAGATGGTCGGGGGATTTTTGCAGCACCCCCTGCAACAGCGCGGCATGTTCCAGATTGGCATCCAGCGCGGTGGCGCGCGCATCCAGCATCAGCCGTTTCGCCTTTCGCAGCGCGGCCGGCGGCTGCGCCGCGATGGTGGCGGCGATCTGACCCGCCCGGTCCAACAGCTCGCCGTCCGGCACCACTTCCGTAACGAGACCCCAATCCAAGGCCTTTTTTGCGCCCACCGCCTCGGACGTCAGCAACATATGCATGGCGCGGGGCAGGCCGATCATTCTGGGCAACAGCCACGCACCGCCATCGCCGGGGATCAGGCCGACCCGGACAAAGCTTTCGGCGAAACTGGCGCTTTCGCCGCAGATCCTGATGTCGCACATCGTCGCCAGGTCGCATCCCGCGCCGATGGCATGGCCATTGACCGCCGCAATGACGGGAACGCTCAGCCGTTCAAAGGTCAGGGGGATACGCTGAATACCCGTGCGGTACCATTCGGCGATCTCCAGCGCGCTGTTTTCTTCGCTGATCTTGCGGATCTCATTCAGATTGCCGCCAGCGGAAAATCCCTTGCCGGCCCCGGTCAGGATGACACAGGAAACGCCCTCATCCTCATCGGCCCGCAGCAGCGCCCCGATCAGAGCAGGTACGACGTCATCCGACAGCGCATTGCGCGTTTCCGGCTGGTTCAGCGTGATACGTGCAATGCGGTCGGCGCTTTCGTAAAGTACGGCGTCGGTCATTCTGATGCTCTCCGTCAGATCTCGTTAGTCGGCCAGGCGCACGATGCGCTCCGCTTCGGAAAGGTGCAGGCGTTCGGTCATCCTGCCATCCACCTTCAGGACGCCTGCCCCGGGCTCTGCGGTAAAGGCGGCGATCACGGCGCGGGCATGGGCAAGCTCCTCCCCGGTGGGCGAGAAGGCGCGGGTGGCGGCTTCGATCTGGCTGGGGTGGATCAGCGTCTTGCCGTCGAATCCCAATGCCGCACCCTCGGCGCATTCCGCAGCCAGCCCTTCCCCGTCGGCAATATCGTTCCAGACGCCGTCGAGCGCAGTCTTGCCCTCCGCACGGGCGGCAAGGACAATCAGTTGCAGCGCAGTCTGAAACGCGGCGCGACCCGGCGCGATCCTCGCCCGCATTTCCTTGGCCAGATCGTTGATCCCCACCACGAGCGTTTCCACGCGGGTCGCGGCGATTTCCGCAAGGTTCTGAATGGCGCGCGGCGTCTCGATCATCGCCCAGACCGGCGTAGTGCCGCACATGGCATCGGCGATCTGAAACCCGCTTTCCACCTTCGGCAGCAGGATGGCATCGGGGCGGGCCTCCGTCGCGGCGGCAATGTCCTCGGCGCCCCAAGGCGTGTCGAGCCCGTTGACGCGAATGACGATCTCGCATTCTCCGTAATCGCCGGCGTAGACAGCCTCTGTCACCATGTCGCGTGCCACCGCCTTCTGATCGGGCGCCACCGCATCCTCCAGATCGAAGATCAGCACATCGGCATCCAGTGTCTTTGCCTTTTCAAGGGCGCGGGCATTCGATCCCGGCATATAAAGCGCGGATCGTCTTTTACGGTATTGGGTCGTCATTGCGCTGACCTTTTCGGGGGGCTGTTGGCGGGCTGCGGCCTCTCTAAAGCGGGGCAGGAAGTATCGGCAAGGGACTGTGGCGGGGTTGCGGGCTTCCTTCGCCGATATTGACTGCTAATCCTGTCACCCACCGCCGTACGAACCCCGTACGAACATGGTTCAGAAGGGCTATTCATGAAGACGCGCATTACAGAGCTGTTCGGCATCCAGCATCCGGTCATTCAAGGCGGCATGCACTATGTCGGTTTTGCGGAACTGGCCGCCGCCGTTTCCAATGCAGGTGGGCTGGGTATCATCACCGCGCTGACGCAGGGGTCGCCGGAGGCGTTGGCGAAGGAGATCGCACGCTGCCGCGAAATGACGGACAAGCCGTTCGGCGTGAACCTGACCTTCCTGCCCGCCTTCAGCGAGCCGCCCTATCCCGAATATATCGATGCGATCATTTCCGGCGGCATCACGGCGGTCGAAACGGCGGGCCGCAATCCAGAGGAGCACCTGCCGCGGCTGAAAGAGGCCGGTATCAAGGTCATTCACAAATGCACCTCTGTCCGTCATTCGCTGAAGGCGCAGTCGATCGGCTGCGACGCGGTCTCGGTCGACGGCTTCGAATGCGGCGGACATCCGGGCGAGGACGACGTGCCGAACATGATCCTACTGCCGCGCGCGGCGGACGAACTGGACATTCCCTTCGTCGCATCCGGCGGCCAGGCCGATGCCCGATCATTGGTCGCCAGCCTCGCGCTGGGCGCAGAGGGGATCAATATGGGCACCCGCTTCATCGCCACAAAGGAAGCGCCGGTGCACGAAAATGTGAAACAGGCGATCCTGGCGGCCAGCGAACTCGATACCCGGCTCGTCATGCGCCCGCTTCGAAATACGGAGCGCGTGCTGCAAAATGACAGCGTCGACGAAATCCTCGCGATTGAACGCGAAAAGGGCGCCGACCTCAAAATCACCGACATTCTGGATCAGGTCGCAGGCGTCTATCCTGCGATCATGAAGGAAGGCCGGATGGACGCCGGCGCATGGAGTTGCGGCATGGTGGCAGGCCTTGTCTACGACATTCCCACTGTCGGCGAACTGATCGACCGCATCATGAAAGACGCGGACACGATCATTCGCAAGCGGCTGGAGGGGCTGCTGGCGGAATAAAGGGCAGGCAAACCTGCCCGTTATTCCGCGCACGCGGGAGCGGGGAGCAGGGGTGTTAGACTGGAGGGGCACAAGAAATTCCCCTCCAAAGCCGCTGAAGACTAGCGGCCCTTGAACTCGCCCTTCCGCTTTTCGGCGAACGCCGACATGCCTTCCTTCTGGTCCTCGGTCCCGAACAGACCGTGGAAGACGCGGCGCTCGTAATTGATGCCCTGCGCCAGCGTCATTTCATAGGCGGCATTCACCGCTTCTTTTGCGGCAATCGCGGCCAGCGGCGGCATGGCGGCAATCGCTTCCGCCATCTTCATTGCTTCGACGACCAGATCATCTGCCGGTACGATTTTCGCGACCAGGCCAGAGGCTTCCGCCTCTTCGGCCTTCATGTTGCGGCCGGTCAGGATCATTTCCATTGCCTTGGCCTTGCCGATCGCGTGGGTCAGCCGCTGCGATCCCCCCATGCCGGGGATCACGCCCAACTTGATTTCCGGCTGTCCAAAGACGGCACTGTCGGCGGCGATCAGGATGTCGGACATCATCGCGACCTCACATCCGCCGCCCAGCGCATAGCCCGCCACTGCGGCGATCCACGGCTTGCGGGTGCGGGTAACGTCCTCCCAGCCTGAGAAATAGTTGGAGCCGTACATCTCGCCGAATGACTGGCTGGCCATTTCCTTGATGTCGGCGCCAGCCGCGAATGCCTTTTCGTTGCCCGTAAGGACCAGGCACCGCTGGCTGTCATCGGCATCATAAGCGCGGAAGGCGCTCGTCAGATCGGCAAGCACGGCGCTGGATAGTGCGTTCAGAGCCTTGGGCCGGTCGAAAGTGATCAGCGTGACAGCGCCCTGCTGTTCGACCTTGATGGTTTCGTAGGTGCTCATGATTTCTCCCGCATGGCGAAAAGGTGGATGGTGCGTCGCTATTGCCGCAGCAGATCGCGACCGACGATCATACGCATGACCTGGTTCGTGCCCTCCAGAATGGAGTGCACACGCAGATCGCGCCAGAAACGTTCGATGGGGTAATCCTGCAGATAGCCATAGCCGCCGAACAATTGCAGGGCGTCGTTGACGATCTTCGACCCGTTGTCGGTGGCCAGACGCTTCGCCATGGCGGCAAACCGCGTCTTGTCGGGGGCGTTTTCGGTAACTTTTGCCGCAGCCATATAGAGCAGCGCGCGTGACGCCTGCAGGTCGGTTTCCATGTCGGCAAGCATGAATTGCGTGTTTTGGAAATCGGCGATTGCCTGCCCGAACTGGTGGCGTTCCTTGGTGTAGGCGACGGCCTCGTCCAGACAGCGCTGTGCACCGCCGAGGGAACAGGCGCCGATATTCAGGCGCCCGCCATCAAGGCCCATCATGGCGATGCGGAAGCCCTCGCCCTCGGCACCGATGCGGTTCTCGACGGGAACGCGCACATCCTCGAACGTCACCATGCGCGTCGGTTGCGAATGCCAGCCGAGCTTCTTTTCATTCGCGCCAAAGGAGACGCCGGGCATGTCCTTTTCAACGACAAGGCAGCTGATGCCCTTCGGCCCGGCCTCGCCCGTGCGGACCATGCAGACATAAACCTCGTTCTCGCCGGCGCCGGAAATGAACTGCTTCGATCCGTTCAACACATAATGGTCGCCGTCCAGCTTTGCCGTCGTCTTCAGGGCGGCGGCGTCCGAACCCGATCCGGGTTCCGTCAAGCAATAGCTGGCGATGCGGTCGCAGATGACCAGGTCGGGCAGATATTTCGCCTTCACCTCTGCGCCGCCAAAGCGGTCGATCATCCATGACGCCATATTGTGGATTGAGATAAACGCACTGGTCGACGGGCAGCCATAGGCCATCGCTTCCATGATCAGTGCCGATTCCAGCCGCCCGAGGCCGATCCCGCCCGAATCCTCGCTGACATAGATCGCACCGAATCCCAGCTCCGCCGCCTCCTTCACCACATCGCGGGGGAAAATATGCTTCTCGTCCCATTCGGCGGCATGAGGGGTGATCCGATCGGCAGTAAATTTCTGCGCCATCTCCTGGATGGCGCGCTGATCGTCGGTCAGGTCGAACTGGGTCATGGCGAAGATCCTATCATGGCTTCGGCGTCCGCCTCCACCCGCCATTCGGACAGGCGGGCGGGGCGGGCGATTATCTCATCCGGGTCTGGGCGGGCGTACCGCTCACCCCATGGTCGGGATGACGAAGACGTTTTCGTCCCCGACGCCCGAGCCGTCCGGCCAACGCTGCGTTACGGTCTTCAGCTTGGTCCAGAAGCGGACGCCCTCCATGCCGTGCTGGCCGTGATCGCCAAAGGCGCTGCGCTTCCAACCGCCAAAGCTGTGATAGGCGACCGGCACAGGGATCGGCACATTGATGCCGACCATGCCCACATCGACGCGCTGCGCGAATTCGCGGGCCGCATGACCGTTGCGCGTAAAGATCGCGACGCCATTGCCATATTGATGCTTTGAGGGGAGGGCGAGCGCCTCCTCGAACGATTCGGCGCGGACGATCTGCAGGACGGGACCGAAGATCTCTTCCTTGTAGCTTTGCATCTCTGGCTTCACATGATCGAACAGGCTGGGCCCCATGAAGAAGCCCTTTTCGTGGCCCTGCATGGAAAAGCCCCGGCCGTCGACGACCAGTTCGGCCCCCTCGTCGACACCGGTCTTGATCCAGTTCTCGACGCGCGTGCGGTGTTCCGCCGTAACGACCGGGCCATAATCGGCATCCGGGTCGTTCGAAACGCCGACGCGCAGCTTCTCGATGGCGGGCAGCATCGCCTCGCGCAGTTCGTTGGCGGTCTGTTCACCCACCGGCACCACGACCGGCAGGGCCATGCAGCGTTCGCCGGCGCTGCCAAAGGCGGCGCCGGACAGATCGTTGACCACCTGATCAAGGTCGGCATCCGGCAGAACGATGCCGTGGTTCTTGGCGCCGCCCATGGCCTGCACGCGCTTGCCGTTCTCGACGCCGCGCTTGTAGACATAATGCGCGATGTCGCTGGACCCGACAAAGCTGACGCCGGAAATATCGGGGTGGTCAAGGATGGCGTCGACCATTTCCTTGTCGCCATTCACCACCTGCAAAATACCCTCCGGCGCGCCGGCCTCCAGGAACAGTTCGGCAAGCCGCATGGGAACGCTGGGATCGCGCTCGGACGGCTTGATGATCATGGCATTGCCGACCGCGACACTGACCCCGAACATCCACATCGGGATCATGGCGGGAAAGTTGAACGGCGTGATGCCCGCTCCAATGCCCAGCGGCTGACGCATCGAATACACGTCGATTCCCGGCCCTGCACCCTGGGTATATTCGCCCTTCAGAACATGCGGGATGCCGCAGGCGAATTCGATCACGTCGAGGCCGCGCTGCACGTCGCCGCGCGCATCGGCAACAACCTTGCCATGTTCGGAGGACAAGAGCTCGGCGAGCTCGTCCATGCGGCTTTCCACCAGCCGCTTATATTCGAACATGATGCGCGCCCGTTTTTGCGGGTTCGTCGCCGCCCAGGCCGGCTGCGCCGCCTTTGCCAGTTCGACGGCGCGGTCCAGGTCCGCCGGCGTGCCGAGTTCGACCTGCGCCTGCACCTCTCCTGTCGAGGGGTTGAAGATGTCTTTCTTGCGCGTTCCGCCGGATACGCGGCCGCCGCCGATCAAATGCTCAACAATTCGCATATTATACCTCCGTGAAATAATCGTTCATGCAAGAATCAGATAAGAAGTCAACAAACGGAGTCTCCTGGGAGCGGACTCGTCCTGTTCGCCGGGGAAAACGCCACGCCCGGGCCAGCGTACGGCCCCTCATACCAGCGGCTAATGACAAGGCAAAATAGAAGCCGCGAGCGCGAAAGAGGCACACGACGCTGCTGAGTAGGTCAGCGGCTGTGCAAATTGGCATCCATTGCCGACGCCTTTCTGCGCAGCGGCCAATCGACGATGTTCCCCGCGAACAGTGCCCACCAGACAAAGACCGGCTGGAACAGCAGGCGCGGCACGTGATATTCCCAGCCCAATTGCGTGCCGCCAATCGAAATGCCGTCGAGCGCGTGCTTTATGTTCGCAGGGTAGACGGCGACGGCATAGGTGGCCAGCATCCATCCGGCGACGCGACGCAGCCGCGATGTCATCATCATCAATGCGCCCGCTATCTCCCAGATCCCTGTCACAAGAATAACCTGTCGGGGGAACGGCACCCAACCGGGCATGATCGGCAAGAATGTGCCGGGGTCGCGAATATGGGCAGTGCCAACAAACAGATAAATTGCGATCAGCGTCCAGCGGAGGATCGTGCGAAGAATGAGGCGGGTCGGCTGCATGTCGATGTACAATTCATCGCAGAATTCCACCTGACCTGCCAGCCGTGCTGGGCTGATGCGACCATGGCGCCTCTGCAGTCACCAAGCAGTTCACTAGCGCCCCCCGACATTTTTGGCAGGGAAACAGGCTCTACCAATCATTAACTAACGCCGGGGTATCGGGAGTCGGGATGGCCCAGTCTCCGCCCCTTCCGCGCGGGAAACTAGCGTTTCCGCTGGCGCTCAACGCATCCACGGTCGTGGCGGCAATGGGCGGCGCCTCAACCATGACGATGGGTCTGGCTGTTGCTGCGGGACTCGCGCTGCTTTGGGCATCTCATAGTTCGAGAACCCGCAGCCTTGATTGGAACCCGGCACCATTGCCGGGACAGAGGCTGCATTATCAGGCGTGGCTGGATGCCAGGAACGGCGCGCTGGCCGCCATCGACATTGTCGCGGAGGGCGAGGCGGCGGCATCGCCGGCGGCGCTTCTGACACGCGCACTTGCCGAAGGCTTGCCAAGCGATTCGCTTATGATCGGCGTACCGGTTTCCGCGGCCCAGTTGCGCGATACAAAGGCGATCGCCACCTGGCTGGAGGAGATGGAGGGTATTGCGGACCGCGTCAGCCTGCTTATTCCGGCTTTCGCAGCCACCCGTCGCGCCCATTGCCGCAGATCACTGGCGTTGATCCGCGATGCCGGGGTTACGATTCGCTTCATCGGAAGGGGGCGCAGGCGGCACGGCGACAGCGTCATGCTGTCAGGCAACATGGCGCAGGAACGACTGGGCCTTGAAGCCGCGGCGGCCCATCGTAGCGGCGGGTATGTATATGTGGCGGACATCTCAACAAATGCAGCAGAACAGATAGCGCTGCATGCGGGCTGTGACTTCGTATCCGGATCTCATTATTTCCCCGTTATGGATGCAGCGCAGCTTGCTGCCATGCTCCCCCCGTCGCTCAGACAGTCACCCGCTTCGGGACAGCCTTACCGGCGCAAAATTGTTGGTGGAGCGCTGATCAGCCGCGAAGACCGCCGCCTGATGAACGAACTGCGCGTCGGCTTCGATAATGGCGAGGTGTCACTGCATTATCAGCCAAAGATGAAATGCCGGACCAACGAAGTCGACAGTGCAGAGGCGTTGATCAGGTGGCACAATCCAGAACGCGGCGCCGTTGGACCCGCCCACTTTATTCCGTTGGCTGAACGCAATGGCGATATTGTGGACCTGACCTGGTGGACGCTGGAGCGCGCGGCGGCGGATCAGAAGATCTTGATCGAACAGGGTATTTCGCTCGACATCAGCATCAATATTTCCGCCGGGCTAATCTCTGATCCTAATTTCATTTCAGAGGCGATTCGTCGCCTGGAAAGGCGCGCCGGCACGATCGCATTTGAAATCACCGAGACAGCGATCATCGACGACCCAACGGCTGCACTCGCTGGGCTCGCCCGCCTCGTGGAAGCGGGCATCGACCTCAGCATCGATGATTATGGCGCCGGCATGTCATCCCTCACCTACTTGAAGCGGGTACCGGCAAAAGAACTGAAGATAGACCGACTGTTCAGTGCCGAGCTTACCAAGAGCCACAATGACCCTATGCTTATGCGATCCTCGATAGATCTTGCGCATGGCCTTGGCATGGAAGTCACCGCAGAAGGAATAGAAACGCAGGCTGCACTCGCACTTCTGCGGGTCATGGGCTGTGACAGGGTACAGGGTTATCTGACTGGAAAACCCATGCCACTGGCCCAATTCGCGCACTATGTTCGCAATCGCGAACATCTAACCGCGCTCGATGCTGCGCCTCTAGGATTCCGGCCCGCCGCCAACTTTTGGTAGCGCGCCGACGGCGCTTGCGAATCGCTTCCTGATTCGCTCCGAATTTAACCATTTTTAGCGCGCGATTCTGTGAATCGAAAACTCTGCGGCGGCCACAATTTGCGTGACCGTACCAGAAACAACTTCCGCTTCAACATCTTGCCGCACGTAAAGAGTTGCGAAGAACGCCCTTGCATTTCTTGCCGTTAACAGGTTAAAAAACTATTAACCACAACGGGAGCCTTCTCATCATGCGTAGTGTAAAGTATTTTGCCGCCCTCGCCGCCACCGCCCTCATGGCAACTGGCGCTGCTGCTTACGGCGACATCATTCCACTGAACGCTAAGGGCTATGGTGACATCATCCCGCTGACCGCCGAAGGTTATGGCGACATCATCCCGCTGACCGCTGAAGGTTACGGCGACATCATCCCCCTGACCGCTGAAGGTTATGGCGATATCATTCCGCTGACCGCTGAAGGTTATGGTGACATCATCCCGCTGACCGCCGAAGGTTATGGCGACATCAT
>DFLT01000006.1:66527-175902 GCA_002375465.1 Alphaproteobacteria bacterium UBA3612
GCTGAAGGTTATGGCGACATCATCCCGCTCAACGCGTAACGCTTTATTTGTTTTGAACGGCTAAGGGCACTTCGGTGCCCTTTTTCGTTTCTGCCTCTAAAGTTTTTCCCTCCCTGAAGGGCGGAGCGGATCTATGATTTGCGGGAGAGGATTATTTCCTCGTTATAATCAGAACCTGCTGGGGGGCGGTATATCCTTCAGGGCCCTTGGGCTGTGCTTGGTCCTTGCTGTCCTCATGCTGACCTTCTCCGCTTCCGCACGAGCACAGTCGCCGAGCGAACTGGAAGTGCAGCTGGATACGCTCTCCGACCAGGTTCGGCTTGATCCTGGCAATGTGGAGGTACGGATCGAGCGGCTAAAGCCGCAACTGAACATGATCGATGACGCGGCCACCCGCGAATATCTCTTGGGCATTGCAGAACGCGTTGAAGGTACTGCGCTCGTTTCACTGAACAGAAACAGCGAAGCGGAGCCGCTCTTGCTTTCTGCACGCAGCCGATTGCAACGCCTGTCCGCCGATGATGACCAGACAGGCCAGGCGCTTCTTGCGCTTGCAGTGTTACGCTATCGACAGTCGAAAATGGAGGAGGCTCTCCCACTTGCGTTGAGGGCGCATGACATATTGCGGGATGCCGGCGACGAGCGGGCTCAGGCGAATGCGCTTCTTCTGATCGGCGGCCTTTATCGCGACGCGCGCGATTATGAGCGGACCCTGCGATATTATCGAGACGCCGACGAGGCATTCAGCGGCGATCCCATGATGCGGCTGGCGGCGGCGAACAACCGTGCGCTGGTCCTTCGCGAAACGAAGCAGACCGAAGAGGCGATCACGGAATTTCGCCAGGCCCTCTCCATTGCGCAGGGCCTTGGTAACGAGCTCCTGCAGTCGCGGATCCTGACCAATATTGCGGCCACTTATGCCGAAGCGGGCGATCTGGAAGCGGCAAAGCGGGAAGCTCTTCGCGCAGATGCGTTGACCAACAGACCGGAAAATGCCGGCTGGCGACCCTTTGTGATCGGTACGGAGGCGCAAATTCTGGCAAAGGAGGGTCGCTACAAGGAGGCAGCGGCGGCGCTCGATGCGGTTTTCCGGGATCGTGATATCGCAAACACTGAGGCGGCGTTTCGGGATTTCCACGCGATCGCCAGTGAGGTCTATAGTCAAACAGGCCGCCCGCGGGACGCGTTCATACATTTGCAGGCGCTAAAGCGTCTGGACGACCTGGCGGCGCAAATCTCTGCGTCCGCCAATAATGCCATTCTTGCCGCTCAATTCGATTTCGCTGGACAGGAAGTGCGAATTGCGAATCTGCGCAATCAGCAACTGGAATCGCAGGTCGAGCGAGAACGCGAACGGGCCATCGTCAGCCGCAACACCGCCTTCGGAGTCGTCCTGGGCGCCGCCATCATCATCACGCTTACGCTCATTGCCCTTTATAACGTTCGCAGACGTCGCGAGGAAGTTAGCCGGGTCAACGAAACGCTGAAGGAAACCAACGCCGATCTGACAAAGGCGTTGAATGCCAAGAGCGAATTTCTTGCCACCACCAGCCACGAAATCCGCACACCGCTCAACGGCGTTCTGGGCATGACGCAGATCATGCTGGCCGACCGCAAACTGGATCCGATGGTGCGCGAGCGGGTCGAACTGGTGCATGGCGCGGGCAATACCATGAAGGCGATCGTCGACGACATTCTGGACGTCGCGAAAATGGAAACCGGCACGGTCGCACTACGAAGCGAGCGGTTCAACTTGCGTTCCGCCCTGTCCGAGGTTGCTCGGATTTTCGAGGATACGGCACGCAGCAAGGGCCTCGACTGGCACGTCGACCTGAACGATTGCCCGGAAAAGGCAATTGGCGACGAACAGAGGGTCCGCCAGGTCGTGCTCAACCTGATCTCCAATGGCGTGAAATTTACCAATGAAGGACATATCCGCCTTCATGCCGCACCATCGGGGGATGACCCCGACGTGCTGCACATCTGCGTCAGCGATACCGGGATCGGCATTCCAGAGGATCAGCAGGCATCCGTATTTTCCCCGTTTCATCAGGTCGACAGTACGCGCACCCGCGCATTTTCGGGCACCGGCCTTGGCCTCACCATCTGCCGCGAACTCGTCAACGCCATGTCGGGGGAATTGAACCTGCAAAGTCAGGAGGGAGAGGGAAGCCGCTTCGACCTGCTGCTGCCGCTTTCATTGCAAGAGGCAAACCCTTCTGGCGCGAAGGAGGCCTCGGCACCGGGCACCGATCCGCAGCAAAGGGCGGTGCTATACGCCCCCAACGCGCTCGTCGAAATGATCGCCACCCGCGCACTTGGCACGCAGGCGGATAGGCTTACCGTCGAACAGGACTTCGATACTGCGCTAAATACTGCGAAGGAAACCTCGACCCTTTTGCTGGCATTCGGGACGACCGGAACCTTGGAACAAATCGCAGCGTTGCAGCGTTGGCACGCTGATTACCCCAACATTGCAATAGCGGCGGCAGGATGGCCGAAGGACGCAGCGACAACGCCAGAAGAGGTCTGCCGTGCCTATGTCACGGAAGTTCCAGCAATGGCCAAGCTGGTGGAGAAGCTGAAGGCGCCGGGTTTCAGCGCCGAACCGATTGCGGAACTATCAACGCCGGTAAATTCGAATTAACCAATTCCGTGCAAGAAGGGGGCACCGGACCACGCAAGGAACCCGATGCGCGTATTGTTCATAGAAGATGACGAGCTGAATCGACGCATTGTCGAGGACATGCTGCATGTTGGGGGCGCGGAAATGGTCGGCGCGGAGGATGCTGCGGCGGGCCTCCTTCGTTTCGATCAGGAGAATTTCGATATCGTCCTCGTCGATTTGCGCATGCCGGGCATTGACGGGTTTGAAACGATTCGACGAATCCGTGCCCGGGACGACGCCAAGGCATCGCTACCGATCGTAGTGGTAACTGCGGACACCGGCACGACGATCAGGGAAGATTGCCTGCAATGCGGTGCCGACGCGGTGCTGCTGAAGCCTGTCGCAATGCGCGAACTGTTCGAAACCATCGCCGACATCGTCGTCACCAAAGCTGCAAGTGACTGACAAACCGCAAAAGCGGTGACGTCGGCGTAACCCTATACTGCGGCTACTGCGGCTACCGAAATAATTGGATGTCCGTGCCGCATATATGGGGCGGTCGGATCCGCCATGAAGCGGACCCGACCGCCTGCTAATCCTTAGGCGCCCTCGGGCAGAGCGCCGCCCGCTTCGCGCCCGCCTCGGCTGGCGCGATTACCCGATTTTGGGATTGCGCTGGCGCCGGTGGCGTTGCCGACGGTGCGCGGCTTCAGCCCGTCGGAACGGTCCAGATCCTCACCCTTCAGCACCCGGTCGATCTCTTCGCCGGACAAGGTTTCATACTCCATCAGCGCGCCTGCCAGCAGGTGCAGCTGGTCCTCATGACCCTTCAGCACCTCGTTCGCGCGGCGCAGGCCCCGTTCGACGATGGCCTTTACCTCGGCATCGATCAGCTGGGCCGTTGCCTCCGACACATTCTTCGTCTGCGACAATTGCTGCCCCAGGAACACTTCCTGCTGGTTTTCCGTCAGCATGACGGGCCCGACCTTGTCGGACATGCCCCATTGGGTCACCATGTTGCGGGCAAGATCGGTCGCATATTGAATATCCCCCGACGCACCGGAGGAAACCTTGTCGTAGCCGAAGATAATCTCTTCGGCGACACGTCCGCCCATCGCGACGGCAAGGTTCGCATGCATCTTGTCACGGTGATAGCTGTATTCGTCCCGTTCCGGCAGGCGCATCACCATACCCAGCGCGCGACCGCGCGGGATGATCGTGGCCTTGTGGATGGGGTCGGATGCCGGCTCGTGCAGACTGACGAGCGCATGGCCAGCCTCGTGATAGGCCGTCATTTTCTTTTCGTCGTCGGTCATCACCATCGACTTGCGTTCGGAGCCCATCATGACCTTGTCCTTGGCCGCCTCGAACTGGGCCATACCGACCAGGCGCTTGCCTTCACGCGCCGCCAGAAGCGCCGCCTCGTTCACGAGGTTGGCAAGGTCGGCACCCGAAAATCCGGGCGTACCGCGCGCAATGACCCGCGCCACGACGTCAGGGGCCAGCGGCACCTTCTTCATGTGCACTTCCAGGATCTTCTCACGGCCTTCGATGTCCGGACGCGGCACCACGACCTGGCGGTCGAACCGGCCCGGACGCAGCAGGGCGGGGTCCAGCACGTCGGGGCGGTTCGTTGCCGCGACGATGATGATTCCTTCATTGGCGTCGAAGCCGTCCATTTCGACCAGAAGCTGGTTCAGCGTCTGCTCACGCTCATCATTGCCACCGCCGAGGCCCGCACCGCGCGAACGACCGACGGCATCGATTTCGTCGATGAAGATAATGCAGGGCGCGGATTTCTTCGCCTGTTCGAACATGTCGCGCACGCGCGACGCGCCGACACCGACGAACATCTCAACGAAATCAGAGCCGGATATGGAGAAGAACGGGACTTCCGCCTCGCCGGCGATCGCGCGCGCCAGCAGCGTCTTGCCGGTACCCGGCGAGCCGACCAGCAGCGCGCCCTTCGGGATCTTGCCGCCAAGACGGGCGAATTTCGACGGGTCCTTCAGGAAATCGACGATCTCCTGCAATTCCTCGCGCGCCTCATCGATGCCGGCGACGTCGTCAAAGGTCACGCGGCCGGATTTCTCCGTCAGCATCTTGGCCCGGGACTTGCCAAAGCCCATGGCGCCCTTGCCCGCGCCGTTCTGCATCTGGCGCATGAAGAAGATCCAGATGCCGATCAGCAGCAACATGGGCAGCATGTTGATCAGGATTGCGCCAAGCAGGCTGCGTCCCTCTGCCGGCTGCGCATTGAACGTCACACCCTTCGATTCCAGGCGCGCGACAAGACCGGGGTCGTCCGGGGCATAGGTGACGAATTGCTGGCCATTGGTCATGGCGCCCGACAATTCCTGTCCCTGAATTTCCACCTGTTCTACGGCGCCATCCTCCACCTTCTGAAGGAAGTCGGAATAGGCGATCACGCTCTGGTCGCTGCGGGCGCCGCCGCCGGAGAACATCGACACCGCGACGATCAGGCCGAGGACGATCACAGCCCAGATGGCGAGATTCTTCGCCCAGGGGGTCTGCGGCTTCTTTTCCTTATTGTCGCTCATGTGACGGGTGTCCTCAGTATCGTCTTCGCGTCATAGATAGGTAGTCGCGCGCTATCACCAATAGGTTCCTTCATTCGGACCACAGAGTCCAGCGTGCCCCGCCTCGCCCACGCAGGCCCGACAGTTGCGCGGTGCCGCCGGAATCGAGCCGCTCCATGAAGTCCACGAGTGCAGGACCGCGCGGAACAGGTGCCCGCAGCGCGGCAAAGGCGCGCAGGAGCATGCGGCGGCGCAGCTCCGACGGCAGACCCGCTAAATCCAGATTCAGATATTGCCCCCGCCCCTCCGACGAGCCTTCAACGCTACGGCTCTGGAATGCCAGTTCTGCCGCCCAGTCCAGTGCTGCATCCGCATCTGCCAGATGGGCAGCACTCGCCGCCAGCCGCGCAGCATCCAGCTGCACCTCATTCAGGAGGGCACGGTATCGCGTGCGATCATAGGCTGGATCGCGATTGGACGGATCCTCTCGCACGGCAAACCCGGCCGCCGCGGCGGCGGCATGCAGGGTATCGCTGGTCAGATGCAGACATGGCCGCAGCAGGGTCACATCTGCCGACAATCGCCGTTGCGCGCGAATGCCGCTCAATCCTGTAACGCCGCTTCCCCGTGACAGCCGCATCAGAACGGTTTCGGCCTGATCGTCCAAATGATGCGCTGTCAACAAATAGGGGATGGCGCTGTGCCCACATGCATCGGTCAAGGCGCGGTAGCGCTGACGGCGCGCCGCGGACTGACGGTTCGCCGCCGGCGGCGCACCTCCCCAGTCCAGCCGCAACACCCGGCAGGGAACCCCCTGCTGCGCGCAGATCGCCTCCACATGGGCGGCATCGGCGGCGCTGTCGGTACGCAAAGCGTGATCGACGGTAAGGACTGTCAGACGCTCGCGCTGATCATGCAGCGCCAGGGCCAGCATGCCCAGGCTATCGCCGCCGCCGGAGACGGCCAGCGCCAGCGGCCCATGGGTGGGCAGCGCCAGCGCGGGGTAATCAGGAACAGTCAGCTTCCAGCCGCGCTTCGACGACACCGGCAGCGACTTCGTCGGATAGTTTACCGGCATATTCGTCCTCCAGCCGGTCATAGGCCTGGCAGGCCTGCGTCGTGCGGGGCGGATCGATCTGCATCAGCGCCTTCCCCACCCACAACAGGCTGTCGGCGGCCCGCGCGCCTTCGCGACGATCCTGATAATTGTTCAGGAAGGCCTGCACTGCCTGAACCGGCTGATCCTGCGCCAGCAGGGAACGGCCCATCCAATATCCGGCGTTGGAGGCGCGCTCATGCGTCGCGTGATCCTCAAGGAACGTCTCGAAAGCGGCCTGCGCGGCGGCAAAATCCTCGTCCGTATAAAGCGCGTAGGCCGCCTCATACTGCGCCGTGGCGTCGTCGGATGGTGCATCCGTTAGGCCGTCTAGCCCCGCACCCCCATTTCCTTCCAATTCGCTGATGCGGAACTTCATGTCGTTTTCGAAACGCGTGAAATTCTCCTCCATCTGGCGAAGCTTGAAGCTGTTTTCCTCCATCTGTCCCGTCAGCGTCTGCATCTGCGCCTCCAGGGCGTCGATCCGCTCCGTCAGGACAGCCGAGGGCGTTGCGGCAGGTACGCCGAAGCCATCCGGATTTGCGGTCGGCGCAGTGACTTCGGGCTCGAAGAAACGATCGTCTGCCCCCGGAAATACCTTCCGCTGAACGGCGCGGACTTCCTTCTCCAGATTGTTCAGGCGCCGGTCCAGCGTATCGACCGTCTGGGCCATTACCGGCGCGGCCAAGAGGGTCGCGCCAAGCGCTGCTAGGATGATCGTACGCTTCATGATTAGGTCGGCTCCCATATGGTTCAGGGGCGGGAATGTGGGGGATGTTAGCTGAAGCTACGCTGAAACATGATCAGATTCACCCGTACCTTCCGCAATTTCCTGCTATTCGGACGGCGTGGTGGCGCCTTCTCCCTGTGCGGATGTGAAGGCCACAAGACCCTCCGGGGTCAGTGTTACCGGCCCAACGACGGTACCCGGCGCGCCGATCTTCGGAATGGCCGTACCGCCCACCGTGATGTCCAGGACGCCGGCATTTCCGGCGCGCAGGATCAGATTCGCTCGTCCCTGCGGGACCTGAAAGCTCTCGCCGGGTGCCAGCACGCGTTCAAACAGGCGCTCATTGGTTTCGGAATCCATAACGCGCATCCACGCGCCGTCCGATGCACCGGCATTGGCCGTAATGACGATCTCGCCCTGTGGCACGGCGGGTTCCGGCGCGGTGGCGGCGAGCGGCTGCGCGGCCGGGGGGACAACGGCAGGCGGGGGAACCGGAGCGGCCACGTCGGCGACCACCGGGTCGAATTCGGCGTCAACAGCGTCCTCGCCGCCGAACCATCCCGCGCCCCATGCCATCGCGATCAGGATGAAAAGTCCGACCAGAATCAGCCCCAGGAACACCGCGCCGCGCGGTGGCGCACGGCGTTCGTCGATGGGCTCCATGATCACCACGCGCGGCTCTCGCGTCACCATGTGCGTTTCGTTTCGGAACTGCGCACTCGCCTCGTTCGGGTCCAGGCCGACGGCGCGGGCATAATTCTTTACGAATCCGATCGTATAGGGCAGCGCCGGAAGTTCTTCGTGCCGGCCCTCCTCAATCGCGGCGAGGTGACGCATGGGGACGCGCGTTTGCGCAGCGATATCGGCGAGTTCGCGCCCCTGCTCCAGCCTGGCGGACATCAGTATCTGACCGATATGCCCGTCGGCACGCTGGCTGGGCGCTGCTTCCTGCATGCCTTCAGCGGGTCTGTCGATATCGTCCATTAGTCGCGGCGGTCCCTAAAAAAAGCAACATATCTCTAGTCGCGCACGGGGAACGTCCCGTCAATGGTTTGCAGGCGGCGGTTAGGCCCCCTATTATAGACGCGAACGCACCGTGATTTCGGTGTGACGTGATTCTGTGGAGAAAGATCATGGGCGGTCTCAGCATCTGGCACTGGCTCATCGTGGCAATCGTGATCATGCTGTTGTTCGGCAAGGGCCGGATTTCGGACATGATGGGCGATCTTGCGAAGGGAATTACCAGCTTCAAGAAGGGCTTGGCGGAAGACGAGCATGATTCCACCCCGCCTAAGCAGGTGGAATCGCGGTCTGCGTCCAGCGCGCCCGTTACCCCCGTCGACGCCGCGCCGGTAAGCGACCACAAAAACAATTAAGCGAGCGAGACAATGCCGTTCTTCGATCTCGGCTCCATGGAGCTGCTGCTGATCGGCATTGTCGCCCTGATCGTGGTCGGGCCGAAGGACCTGCCGAAGCTTATGCGCGCGGCGGGCCAGGCCATGAACAAGGTCCGGGGCGCCGCCCGCCATTTCAAATCAGGCATCGACGAAATGGTTCGCCAGTCGGAGCTGGATGAGATGCAGAAGAAATGGGACGCCCATAACAAGGCGATCATGGCGGATTCTTCTGCGTCCGAAAAGGCGAAGCCCGGCGATTTCGCCGCCGATTCGGTACCGGCTGAGGCGCCAAACAATACGCGGCCCAATGAAGAGTATGTGCCGGTCGAAAGACCCTCCGCAAACGGTGCCGCTCGCGCCCCCGGCGTGAAACCGGCAAAAGCATCCCCCTCTACTGCAGCTGACAACGCTGCCCCTGCCCCTGCGCCTGCGCCGGCACCCTCGCAAACGTCGTCCTCGACGACGCCATCCCCGACGACGGATCGGACTGCTGGATCATGAGCGATTCCTCGGAAGCAGATGAGCTCGACGCGTCGAAGGCCCCGCTTCTAGAACATCTGATCGAACTCAGAACGCGGTTGCTCTGGTCGGTTGGCGCGTTCCTGATCGCCTTCTTTCTGGCGTTCAGCCAGGCAAAGTGGCTGATCTCCTTCATCGCCCAGCCCCTCAGGATCGCCTATGAACGAATCGGCCAGCCGGATCAGGCGCTGATCTACACGAAACTGTACGAGGCCTTCTTCACCGAGGTAAAGGTGTCGATGTTCGCTGCCTTCCTGATCGCGTTTCCGGTGATCGCGAATCAGATCTGGCGCTTCATCGCGCCGGGACTGTATCGCAATGAAAAGCGCGCGATGCTCCCCTTCCTAATCATGACACCAGTGCTGTTCTTTTCGGGCGCGGCGCTGGCCTATTTCGCGGTCATGCCGACCGTCTACACATTCCTGCTGAGTTTTCAGGGTGAAACCGGCGGCGTCGCCCTGACGGCGCTTCCCGCCGTGGGCGATTATCTCAGTTTCGCGATGAGCCTGATCTTTGCATTCGGCGCCTGTTTTCTGGTGCCCGTTGCCCTGATGCTGCTGGCGCGGGTCGGCATCATCAATGTCGATCAATTGGTGTCATGGCGCCGCTATGCCATCGTCATTGCATTCGTCATTTCGGCGCTCGTCACGCCGCCCGACATCATCAGCCAGTTCATGCTCGCCGTCCCGATGATCATCCTCTACGAAGGCTCGATCATCGCCATCCGCTTTACGCAAAAGCGCGAGGCAAAGGCTCAGGCACTAGCCGCCCTCGATTAGATTTAATGCCGGATGGTTAGGGGGCGGGCGGAACGGCGCGCGCCTTGGCCTTCGCTTCGGCCTTTGCCACGGCATCGGCCACCTCTGGTGGCATGTAATTTTCGTCGTGCTTGGCGAGCAGGGTGTCGGCGGCGAAGGTGCCGTCGGCCTGCATGCGCCCATCGGCGATCACGCCCTGCCCTTCGCGAAACAGATCCGGGACCAGACCGGCATAGCGTACCGGCACGCTTTCCAACCGGTCGGTTACCCGGAAGCTGATCGAGACACCGTCCGGCTGCCGCTCCACACTGCCCTCCTCGACCAAGCCGCCCAGGCGAATGGCTTGGCCCGGCGTGACAGGCGCTTCGGCAAGATCCGCCGGTGCATAGAAATAGGACGCCCCTTCGCGCATGGCGGGCATGGCGAGCAGGGCGGCGACAACCAACGCCGCGACGGCGGCACCTGCCAGCAGCAGACGTTGATGCTTCGGCTTCATTTTTCGGCCCTTCGCATCGCCAGATACGCCCACAGCACCAGTCCGCCAATGCCGATCACGGTCACCAGATAAGCCGCCAGTATGAAATCCGCCTGCTCCGTCATGCCGAAGCCGCCATTCGCGCAGCGCGCGCCGCGCGCTTTCGCAGCGCGATGATCGTCCTCATACGCATCAGGACAATCCCCGCCATCAGCAACAGAAAGCCGGAGGCACTGGTCAGAAGCGGCCACAGCATGCTGCCATCGATACTGGAGCCGGTGACGGTGATCGAAGCGGGCTGGTGCAGTGTATTCCACCATTCGACGCTGAACTTGATGATGGGCAGATTGACCAGCCCCACCAGCGCCAGAACAGAGGCCATCTTCGCGCCCCGCGACGGCTCATCATGGGCGTGCATCAAAACAATAATGCCCAGATACAGGAAAAACAGCACCAGGACCGAGGTTAGTCGCCCGTCCCACACCCAATATGTGCCCCAGGTCGGTCGCCCCCACAAGGAACCCGTTATCAGGCACAGGGCGGCAAAGGTGGCACCGACCGGCGCCAGCGCCTGCAGGGCGACCTCCGCCAGCGGGTGTTTCCACACCAGTGCGGAAAAGGCGGCAATGCCCAGCCCCAGATAGCCGCCCATGGCAAGCCATGCCATCGGCACATGGACGTACAGCATCCGCACGCTTTCCCCCTGCAGATAGTCAGCAGGTGCACGAAACAGCCCCCAGTAAAGCCCCGCGCACAGGATCAGAAGCCCGCTCCAGAAGGTCCATCCGGTCAGCGGCTTCGCGATCCTTAAAAAACGAGCAGGGTTTGCGTAGCGGTGCATCTTGCCGTGCGAAATAGCATGCAAACGCTATTTTGCGAGTCGCCACCGCAAGAGAAATAGATGCAACGCGGGTTGGCAGGGGACGCAAACAACGCCATTTAACCGTACATGAAGACATTCAACACGAAAAAACCCTCGCTTGTCCGCACCTTCTGCCTGACGGGAGCGGCCGCCATGGCGCTGTCCGCCTGTGCGACATCATCCTCCAACAATGCCGCGCCGGGCGCCGCCAGCGACGCCCCGATGGAAACGAGTTTCAACATGACCGAACCGCATGACGTCCTTCTGGCCGAATGGGAGGGGCCCAATGGCGGTCTGCCACCCTTCGACCTCGCCGATCCTGAGAACCCTACCCTGTTCCGCCCCGCCTTTGATGAGGGGATCGCTCGCCTGAACGCAGATATGGAACGAATTGCGCAGAATCCCGAGGCGCCGACATTCCAGAACACGATCGTCGAAATGGAAAAGGCGGGCCGCGAACTCGACCGTCTTGGAACGGTTTTCTTCACGCTGGTATCCAGCCGCAATACGCCCGAGATTCAAGAAGTCGCCAGCGTCGTTCAACCGCAGCTGACCACGGCCTATAATGCCATCAGTTTCAACGATGCGCTGTTTGCGCGCGTGAAGGCGGTTTACGACGCCCGCAATTCGTCCGGCCTTTCGCCGGAACAGATCCGCCTGACCGAAAAGAACTATGACGATTTCGTCCGCGCCGGTGCCGCGCTGGACGATGGCCCGCAGGCACGCGTCGGAGAGATCAATGAACGCCTGTCCGCGCTGTTCAATGATTTTTCCAACCGCGTTCTGGCCGACGAGGGCAAGTTGATCACCGTTGGCGAGCAGGCGGTGGCCTCGCTTCCCGCCGCGTTGCGGGCCAGCTTCGCAGCTCAGGCAAAGGATGCGGGCCAGTCGGGTTTCGCCGTCCCCAATACGCGGTCGTCGGTGGATCCCTTCCTGACCTTCTCCGATGATCGCGCCGCCCGCGAGGCGGTCTGGCGCGCCTTCGTCAATCGCGGCGACAATGGCGATGAAAACGACACCAATGCGCTGATTGCCGAAATCGTGAAGCTGCGTGCCGAGCGCGCAAAACTGCTGGGTTTCGAAAGCCACGCGCATTACCGCATGGCCGACACCATGGCGAAGACGCCGGATCAGGCCATGGACCTGATGATGCGCGTGTGGACACCCGCCGTGGCCCGCGTCGGCGAAGAGGTCGCCGATATGCAGGCGCTCGCCAATGCCGAGGGCGCCGGTATCACGATAGAACCCTGGGATTATCGCTATTATGCGGAGAAGGTTCGCAAGGACCGCTATGCGCTCGATCAGAACGAATTCAAAAACTATTTCGAACTGAACAACATGATTGCTGCCAGCTATTATATGGCAGACAGGCTGTACGGATTTCAGTTTGAGGAGGTGACCGGTACCGTTCCCACCTTCCATCCCGATGTGCGCGTCTATCACGTCACGAACAAGGACGGCAGCCATGCCGGTTACCTATATCGCGATGATTATGCGCGCGCGCAAAAACGGTCCGGCGCCTGGCAGTCGACGTACCGGGCACAGCAGCATATCGATGGGCAGAAGGTCCATCCCATCGTGTCGAACAACAATAATTTCACCGAGGGTGCCGACGGCGAACCGACGCTGATCAGCCTGGACGATGCGGAAACCCTGTTCCACGAATTCGGCCACGCGCTTCACGCCCTGTCGAACAATGTGGAATATCCGGGGCTGGGCGGCACGCCGCGTGACTTCGTGGAATTCCCCAGCCAGGTTCATGAAAACTGGGTGCTGACGCCTGAAGTCCTCGACCAATATGCCCGCCACTACCAGACCGGCGAAAAAATGCCGCAGGAGCTGATCGACAAGCTGAACGCCGCGCGCACCTTCAACCAGGGCTTCGCCACGGTTGAATATCTGGCGGACGCCATCGTCGACATGCAACTGCACATGAACCCGAATCCGCCGGCCGATTTCGACGCCGACCGGTTCGAGCGGGAGGCATTGGAAGAACTCGGCATGCCAGACGAGATTGTGCTGCGGCATCGTCTGCCGCACTTCAGCCATCTATTCTCTTCGGACGCCTATTCCGCTGGCTATTACAGCTATTTGTGGTCCGACGTGATGGCATCCGACGCCTGGTCGGCCTTCGAGGAAGCAGGCTCGCCCTGGGACCCGGCCACGGCCCGGAAGTTCCAGTCCATCATTCTCGCGACCGGCGACGCCATTCCACGTGACGAGGCCTATCGGGAATTCCGCGGGCGCGATCCAGAGGTGGATGCGCTGCTGAAAAATCGCGGCTTCCCCACGGGCGAATAGGCGGCAGCGGTTACAGCCCGCCGGACCCTCCGGCCACGCATATTGCTTGGAGCCGGGGGCCTGGCGCCAGCGTGTGAATGCCAGAGGGTCTGTAAGCCGGGTTCTGTAATCGGCGATCATTCATCTAGGGGCGCGGTTACCCGCGCCCTCCAGCAACCAACCCGGGCGACGGGCCGAAACCAGGCCCATATGCCGCCCCTATTCGGTCTTGCTCCCGGTGGGGTTTACCATGCGGGCGACGTTGCCGCCGCCCCGGTGCGCTCTTACCGCACCCTTTCACCCTTACCCCCGCGCCAATGGCCGGGGGCGGTTTCCTTTCTGTGGCACTGTCCCTGGGGTCGCCCCCGCCGGGCGTTACCCGGCACCGTGGTTTCGTGGAGCCCGGACTTTCCTCGGCACAATTTCACAATTGCAACGCGATCGCCCAACCCTCTGGCCGGCCCGGCTTAGGTCCGGGGGAAGTGGTTGCCAAGCACGAGATCATCAGGCTCGTAACTGCGAAGCAGCGCCAGCAGGATTGCCCGCGTCTCCACATCGATATCCCCTTCGTGCAGGGCGGGGCGCCACCGGCGCTGAAAGGCGCTGACGCTCATGCGCGGAACACGCGTTTCATAGCCGAAGCGCCGCAGCGCGGTCAGCGTGCCGATGTCCGCCCATTTGGGATCGATACCGGGCTCCGGCCGCGCCTCGGCCAGTCCCGCCGCCGCCAAGCGTTCCCACGGGAACAGTTCGCCGGGGTCGATCTTGCGGTCTGGGGCGACATCGGAATGACCGACGACATTGCGCGGCTCGATGTCATGCCGGGCCAGAATACCCTTCATCAGTTCCTGAAGAGCCACCATCTGCGGTTCCGGAAATTCCGTGTAACCGTGGTCATGACCCGGATTGGCCAGTTCGATGCCGATGCTGGCGGAATTCACATCCCTGATGCCCCGCCAATAGGCGCGGCCCGCATGCCAGGCGCGATCCGCCTCCGCCACCAGCCGCATGACGGTACCATCCTCGGCAATCAGATAGTGGGAGGATACGCCCGCGTCGGGGTCGCGCAGGCGCGCCAGCGCGGCAGCGGCGCTTTCCATGCCGGTATAGTGGATCACGCAGATCGACACTTTTTCTCGCCGCTCGTCGAAATTGGGCGAGGGGCTGTCGATGATGTCCATGCTATCTTCGTCCCCGCGAAATGATTTCCTCGGTCAGCTCTGGCTGCTTCTGTGCGCTGCGCCAGGTGATGATGGCGACGCCCGCGAAACTTACAAGGGCGCCGGTGATCAAGCCGGCCGACACGGGCGTATCGAAGAACAGCACCGCGAAAAATGCGGAAATCAGCGGCGTCGGCAGGGTCAGCGGCACGATCGTCGACACCTCATATTGCTGCAACAGCCAGCTCATCCCCGCATGACCGATCAGGGAGGAGAAGATCGCCGAGAAACCGACCCACCCCCAGATGGAAAGCGGCACATCCGACACATCCGCAAACGCGCCCGGTTCGAAAATAAGCGACAGGCCGCCCAGGACCGGCACGCTGATCAGCGCCAGCCAACCGTGAATATTCATCACGTTGACACCCTTCAGCTGCCGGAACAGCAGCGACCCGGTGGCCCATAGCAGCGATGCCATGACGGTCAGGCCGACGCCGCGCCACTCCTGCAGAATTGCCGGGTCGAAGCCCATGATGGCCACGCCCAGAAAGGCCAGCGCGACACCCGCGATACGGATCCACTTGATCCGCTCGCGCAGGAAAATGACGGCCATGATCAGGCTGAACGGAGCCCCCAACTGGCCCGCAATGGCCAGCGCTGCGACATTTTCGGTAACCGCCATCGACAAATTGACCAGCGTCATGAACCCGGCCCCCGCGACCAGGCCGGTCGCGGCGATCTTCCGCATCTGGCCGGGTACCCAGCGGATGAAGGGGAGGCAGACGATCAGCGCAATTAGGTAGCGAAACGTGACGGCGGCCAGCGGGTCGATCGCGTCCACCGCCAGCTTCACCGCGATGATGTTAAGCGCCCAGCACAAATCTATGAACAGGATAAAGGCAAGGTGGAGCGGCCGCATGCAGAGGACCTAGATGCTGCGATGCAATATGGGAATGGAAAACCCCATGCATGTGACGACGGGGCAGTCATGCAATTGCCTGGATATGGCGGCAATCAATGTGTCGCAGGCGGCGCTCGCAGAAAGACGGCCTCGGCGCGTTCTTTCTCATTGAGTTCACCGGATGGCGGGATCTCGACGGCAGACGGCGCATCGCCCAGCACCGGCGCATAGAAGCCGCGACAGGCGGGATGTTGTACGAACAGGTCGGCATAACCGAACAGAGTTTCTGCGGCGCCGATGATCAGGACCCCATCATCCGCGAGCGCGCGGCGCAGCATCTGGATCGCCTGCGCCTTTTCCTCAGCTGCCAGGTACATGAGGACGTTGCGGGCGAAAATAATATCGAATTTCCCGGTCCGTCCGGGCGCCGCAGGGGGCGGCTGAAGCAGGCTGCGGCGTTCGAACCTGATGCTGTCGCGCACCTCCTTCGACACGATCCATTTGTCTGCATCCTGGGTGAAATGGCGCAGCAGCCGGTGGATCGACAGGCCGCGCTGCACCTCGAACTGGGAATATTCGCCTTTTTCGGCGCGAATGACGGCCGCATGGGAAATATCGCTGGCCAGAAGGTCGATGCGCCAACCCTGCCAGTCCGCCTGTTGCTCGATCAGTTGCATGGCGAGCGAATAGGGCTCCTGCCCCCCCGCGCAGGCCGCCGACCAGATGGAAAGATGCCGTCGTGCCGCCCGTGCGCCGCGCAAGCCCGGATAGACGGTGGCCTCCAGTTCGGTGAAAGGTGTGCGGTCGCGGAAGAAAAAGCTCTCATGGTTCAGCATCGCCTCCACCACGTGCCGTTCCAGCACATGACGATGAGGTGCGTTCACCAGCCTTTCCGCCAGCGCGTCGAGGGTCGCGCACCCTTCCCGCGCCATAATATCGCTCAGCCGCGCGGTCAGCAGATAGGATTTCTCGGGACTGAATTTCAGTCCGGCATTGCGCCGCAACACCTGCTCAAAAACCGGAAAACTTGCAGGCGGCACTGTCATGGAAATTCCAATAGGCTGGCAAGCTCGACTGTCAGGTGATCAAGGGGCAGAACCTCGTTCGCCAGCCCCGCCTTTGCGATCGCCCCCGGCATTCCCCACACTACTGAAGTCTGCGCGTCCTGGACCAGAATAGCGGCGCCCGCCTCTTTCATCCGCCGCGCGCCCGCCAGCCCGTCGCTTCCCATCCCGGTCAGCACGATGCCAAGTGCGGCCTTCCCCCAGCCGTCGGCAAGGGAACGGAACAGCGGGTTGACGGAGGGGCGGCAGAAATTTTCGGGCACGCCGTTGGAAAGTGAAATAATGGCCGAACCGTCCTGATACCGGCGCGCGGACATATGGGAATTGCCCGGCGCGACATATATCCGCCCGGGCGCCAGCTGTTCGCCATCGACCGCTTCGGCAGCGGGAATATCGGTCAGCCGCGTCAGATGTTCCGCCAGAATCGCGGTGAACATGGGCGGCATGTGCTGCGTGATCAGGATCGGTACGGGCGGTGGCTTGCGAAGTCCCTGAAGCAGCGCAAATAACGCCCTCGGTCCTCCCGTCGAGGCGCCGATGCCGACGATGGCGGGACGCTTCAATGGGGTTCTGGCCCTCTCTGGCCGCACGGGCCCGTCGATTGCCACACGCGGCACCGTCACATCCACCCTGGTCCCCAGTGCCAGAACCTTGCGTATCAGCTCGTCGCGAAAGGCGGGTGCCCCCTGGCCTGCCCAGCCGGATTCCGGCTTGGCCAGCGTGTCCACCGCCCCCGCCCGCAGAGCATCCAGGGAAATACGCGCATTGCGGCGGGACAGGGTGGACACCATCACGACCTTCGCCCGTGGCGCCAGGGCAAGCAGTTGCGGCAGAACTTCTATGCCGCTCATGCGCGGCATTTCTATGTCCAGCAGGATGACGTCGGGTCGCGCAGCGACCACTTCCGCCAAGGCCTCCTCGCCATTTCTGGCCATGCAGGCAATCTGAACGCCTGCTTCCCCCAACCAGCGCGCCATCAGGGCGCGGCTGACGCCGGAATCATCCACCAGCATCACGCGCGGGTGCGCCGACTCCGCAAGGCGGGCCTTGCCGGGCGCAGGAAGGGTCACCGCCCCCCACCTCCCCGGCACAGGAGAGGGAAGGTCAGGCGAGACCAACCTGGTTCAGCTTTGCCGCGATGATGTCGCGATCGAACGGCTTCATGATATATTCGTCCGCGCCTGCCTCTATGGCGGCGCGGATATGCGACATATCGTTTTCCGTGGTGCAGAAAATCACGGTCGGCCGCTTCTCGGTATCACGAGCCCGCAGATTTTCCAGGAATTGCATCCCACCCATCACGGGCATGTTCCAGTCCAGAAAGATGACATCCGGCATCTCCGTGCCGCAAAAATCCAGTGCTTCCTGACCATCGCATGCTTCCTCGACCTCAAGGTTGAAGTCCTCCAGAATTCTTCGGGCAACTTTCCTGATTACCTTGGAATCATCGACGATCAGACAACTACGCATGTACAAAATCCCAAATAGACACTCGATGACATGGGTAACGCTGACAAGTTGCCCCCGCGTTAAGCAGCCATGAAAAATCGGTCCGGCGTAATAATCTTGCCGATGTCCAGTTCGACCAGCAGCCCCCCCTCCCTCTGGACGATGCACGACGAAACCTGACGCCAGCGTTCGTCTAGGGTGGCGGGACACCGCCGACAGTCCGCCGCATCGACATTGATCACTTCGTCGACGGCGTCCACGATCAGGCCGAATGAATCGCCGCCAATAGAGACCACCACGCATTTGGGCCGCACCCCCTGCGGCGCGGGGGGCATGCCTAGCCGGGTCCTCAGGTCGATGGCGGTAACCACATGGCCGCGCAGGTTCATCACGCCGGCAATCCAGGGCGCGGCAAGCGGGACCCTCGTTACCCTGCCCAGCCGCACGACATCCTCGACCGTGCCGACATCGATGCCGATTTCGGTGTCGCCCAACATCATCGTGACCAATTGCGTCATGCCGCCTTGTCCTTTCGGCTCATGCTGGAGTCCACCAGTGCCAGCAATCGGCGGCGGTCCAGCTTGGTGACGTAGCGGTCAAAGCCTGCCAGCAGGCCCGCATCCATGTCGTCCTGCTCCGCCGGGGACGACAGCGCTAGCAGGGGCAGTTTCGTCCACTCGCCCCCCGCCCGAATGGCACGTGCGAAATCCATGCCGTTCTTTCCGGGCATCTCGATATCGGACAGGATCAGGTCGAACGGCTCCCCCGCGTCGCGCAGGGACAGCGCCTCGTCTACGCTTGCGGCCGACGTCACGTCATAGCCTGCCCGATCCAGAAGCGGCGTCAGCATATTCCGAAAAAACGGGCTGTCGTCGACGATCAGCACCCTGCCGCCCTTACCGGCACGCGGCGGTCCGCTCCTGCCGCCATAGCGTTCGTACAGCAGGTACGAAACATCGATGACTTCCGTCGCCTGGCCGTCGATCACCGCGCTGCCCAGCACCGCCGGATCATCAGACGTCATATCCAGCGCCAAATGCGCGTCGACGATGTCGACGACCTCATCCACCGCCAGTGCCACGGTCTCGTCGCGACTGGCAAATACCAGCGCCGTTTGCCGCCCGCCGTCAGGCGGCGCATAGGGGGCTGCCATATCGACCAGCCGAACCAGGCTTTCGCGCAGTTGCACGACATGGTCGCGGCCCGACCGCTCTATCCGGTCATGCTCGATATCCTCGATGCGCGACACCAGGGCCAGGGGCACCGCGCGCGGGTGCGGCTGTCCCCCGGCACGGAACACCAGCATGGCATCCTTGGCCAGCGCCGCCTCGCAGGCTTCCTCCTCATCCTCCTCGGGCTCCTCGATCGCGCTGTCGCCCAGATGTTCGGCAAGGCCGGTGACATCCAGGATCATGATGACCTCGCCATCGCCCAGAATGGCATTGCCGGAATAGACGCCCAATGCCGACAATGGCCGCGAAACCGGCTTGATCACCAGTTCCTCGGTATCGAAAATCGTGTCGACCAAAATGCCGAACTGGGTGCCGCCACCGCGTATCACCAGGACGTGATCGCTGTCGGTCCCCCCGGTCTGCAGCACCTCCCCCAGATGGAGAAGCGGCAATAACCGGCCGCGAAGCCTCAGGACCGGCACGGGCCCCGCCATTTCGATGCGATGGCCGCCATGGTCGCCCGTCCGCACCAATTCCGCCACGGCCATTTGCGGCACGGCAAAACGCGCCTCCCCCACCCCAACGATAAGGGCGGGCATGATCGCCAGCGTCAGCGGCACGCGGATTGAAAAGCGCGTTCCCTTGCCGGGGCTGGAGTCGACCTCGATCGTGCCACTCATCCTTTCGATATTCGCGCGCACCACATCCATGCCAACGCCCCGACCGGATATTTGCGTGATCTCGGCAGCCGTCGACATTCCCGGCGCAAAGATCAGGCGCGCCAGCTGCGCCTCGGTCGCTGCGGCGGCCTCAGCTGGCGACATCTGTCCCCTTTCCACCGCCTTTTCGCGCAAACGCCCGAAATTCAGGCCCCGCCCATCGTCGGACAAGGTGAGGGTAATATGCCCACCTTCCTGCACGGCCGTCAGCCTGATGGTACCCCTCGGCGACTTCCCCTGCGCGCTCCGGTCTGCCGGAGCTTCCAGGCCATGGTCGGCGGCGTTTCGAACCATGTGGGCCAGCGGATCCTTGATCAGTTCCAGCATCTGGCGGTCCAGTTCCGTGTCGCCGCCTTCCAGTTCCAGATCGATTTCCTTGCCCAGATCGACGCTCAACTGGCGGACAATACGGGGCAGCAGGTTCCAGGCGCCGGAAATGGGCTGCATCCGCGTTCGCATGACGCTGTCCTGCAAACGGCTGATCTGCGCGCTCAGCCGCTGCAGCGGCAGGTCCAGATCGGTCGATCCCGTGGCCCGGCGTTCCTGGATCAGCTGGTTGCGGGTCAAGACCAGTTCCGAAACGCTGGTCATCAGCTCTTCCAGCAGGGTCACCGACACGCGGATCGACTGGTTCGCCATGGACCCTTCATCCCTGCTCGCGCCGATATCTCCCGCATTTCCGGTGGCCTCTGGGTTTGGCGCGCAAAGGGTTTCTCCGCGCGACAGACGGTCCAGCCGCTCGATCAGCTTCCCATCGTCGCCTTCAGGCTCCTTACCGTCCACGCCTATGCTATGTGTGATTTGCCGGATGGTATCGATGGCGGCCAATGTTTCAGTGACGATGGCGGCGTTCGCCTGCAATTCGCCGTCGCGCAGCTTTCCCAACAGCGTTTCCGCCGCATGCGCCACCCGCTCCAGCCGGGGCAGCGCGATAAAACCGCAGGAACCCTTTACCGTGTGCACCAGCCGGAAAATATTGGCCAGAACCTCGGCATCGGATGGATCGCGCTCGAACCGCACCAGTTCGTTCGCCACGATCTGCAGGTTCTCCGCCGTTTCGGACAGAAATTCAGGAAGAAGGTCATCCATCGCGTACAAGGGCCTCTGGCTCGATCAACCGGAAACCTGCACGCCGTCTAGTTAAGGACGGGTTAGGCGCCAGAGCGCGGATTGGGCTGCTCCGAAGCTGTGGGAATTCCGTGCGCGCTGGGCTAGAGCGCTCCGCCATGACAACCCAATCCCCCATCTCCCGCGGACTATTGCCCGAGGGGTTTCACGATCGCCTGGCCCCAAAAGCGGCTGCGGCCGAGCGCCTGGTGCGGACCCTATCCGATTCGATCGGCGCCCACGGCTATGACCGTATCCAGCCGCCGCTTGCAGAATTCGAGGAAAGCCTCGTCGGGCGACTGTCCGACGGCGGCGCGCAGGATCTGCTGCGCCTGATCGATCCGCTGTCGCAGCGCACGCTGGCGATCCGGTCCGATATCACGCCGCAGGCAGGCCGTATCGCCGCCACCCGCCTCGCCCATCGCGCGCGTCCGTTGCGCCTGTCCTATGCCGGACCCGTCCTGCGTGTGCGCCCGCCGCAAGTGGGGGCGGAGCGGGAAATGATGCAGGTCGGGGCCGAACTGATCGGCGCCGATACCGTCGCCGCCGCCGGCGAGGTGCTGGGCGTCGCGCTGGAGGCACTGACGGCGGCCGGGTGCACCGGCCTTTCCGTCGATCTGACGCTGCCTTCCCTGGTGGGCGAGCTTGCCGCATCGGACTGGCCGGTCGAAAATCTGGCCGCCGTTCAGGCGGCGCTCGATGGCAAGGACCAGGGCGCTCTGGCGGCAGCCGGCGGCACGGCCTATGCCCCGCTGATCGATGCCGCAGGGCCGGTAAAGCCCGCCATCGCCGCGCTTAGAAAGGCGGGCATGGGACCGCTGTTCGACCGGCGCATCGATGCCGCCGAAATTCTTGCATCCGGCGCCTGCGCCGTGGCCAACGTCACGCTTGACCCGACGGAACGGCGCGGCTTCGAATTTCAGACATGGCTGGGGTTCAGCCTGTTCGCCGATGGCGTCCCGGGCGAAATCGGTCGCGGCGGGACATATAAGGTCGTCCATCCCGACGGGCATGAGGAGCCCGCCGTCGGCGTCTCGCTTTACACCGATTCGCTGGTGCAGGCAGATTTTGCGGGCGCGACGACACAGCGGATATTCCTGCCGCTCGGCACGGATGCTGACACCGGCCGGACTCTACGTGCGGAGGGGTGGGTCACCGTCGCGGCGCTGTCCGATGCGGACCGGGCAGAGGCGCTGGGCTGTACGCACCGCTGGGATGGCAAGGCCGTGGCCCTGTGACGGAGGAGGAAGCAAGGGAACTGCGCGCGACGGCGCAGCGTGCCAGCTCCTTCGCCACGGTCGCCCTGTTTCTTGCCACCATGGCGCTTGCGCTTGCCATCCTTGGCCTGTTCATGCCGATCCGTTAAGGCGCAGGCCCTTCGGTCACCTTCCCCCACGCGCCGGAATGCCGCGGCACCGCCGGATATTGTAACAATTCACCAAGACGTTCTTCTTTTGCGATCAGGACATTTCAGACCATGACCAACGTAACCGTTATCGGCGCACAATGGGGCGATGAGGGCAAGGGCAAGATCGTCGACTGGCTGGCGGCCCGTGCCGACGTCGTCGTAAGGTTCCAGGGCGGCCATAATGCCGGCCATACGCTGGTGGTGGACGGAAAGGTCTACAAGCTCAGCCTGCTGCCCTCCGGCATCGTGCGCGGTACCCTGTCGGTTATCGGCAATGGCGTCGTCCTCGACCCCTGGGCGCTGGTGCGAGAAATGGAGACGCTGCGTGAACAGGGCGTGACCATCACGCCCGCGCAATTGCGGCTCAGTGAAACCTGCCCCCTCATCCTGCCATTTCACCGCGACCTCGACGGGCTGCGAGAGGATGCGTCGGGGGAGGGCAAGATCGGCACCACCCGGCGCGGCATCGGTCCCGCCTATGAGGACAAGGCCGGACGCCGCGCGCTGCGCGTCTGCGATCTGCGCGACCTCGCCCGTGTCGGCCCACAGCTTGATCGGATAGAGGCGCACCATAATGCCCTGCGCGCCGGGTTTGGCGTCGATCCCATAGATCGGGCCGAGCTGGTCGCGGAACTGGAGAAGATCGCCGAACAGGTCCTTCCCTTCGCCGGTCCCGTCTGGCGCGACCTGAACGAAGCCCGCCTGCAGGGAAAGCGCATCCTGTTCGAGGGCGCGCAGGGCGTCCTCCTCGACGTCGATCACGGCACCTATCCGTTTGTCACCAGCTCCAACACCGTCTCGGGCACGGCAGCTTCCGGGTCCGGCCTCGGCCCCAGCGCGGCGGGTTATGTGCTCGGCATCGTCAAGGCGTATACCACGCGCGTCGGTTCCGGCCCGTTCCCAACCGAGCTGGAGGATGCAACGGGCCAGAAACTCGGCGAGCGCGGTCATGAATTCGGCACGGTCACCGGGCGGCGTCGCCGTTGCGGCTGGTTCGATGCGGCGCTGGTGCGGCAGTCGATCGCCATATCGGGCGTCGCGGGCATGGCGCTGACGAAGCTCGACGTGCTCGACACGTTCGAGACGCTGCGCATCTGCACCGGCTACCGCGTGGATGGCGTCGAATATGATTATCTGCCCGCAGGTGCGCAGGCGCAGCTTGCTGCCGAACCGATTTATGAGGAGTTCCAGGGATGGGAAGGGCCGACCGCCGGCGCGCGGTCCTGGACCGACCTGCCTGCTCAGGCGGTGAAATATGTGAAGCGCATCGAGGAACTGGTCGGCTGTCCCGTGGCGCTGGTCTCCACCAGCCCGGAGCGCGACGACACGATCCTGGTGACCGACCCCTTCGCGGCATAGCGCCCTCTCCTGATCGACTTTCTGGTTCTCATTGAGCAAGAAAACTCGTTTCCGGTATTTCGGGATCGGGGGTACTGTTGCTCGACTGAAAGAACCTGGGAGACGAAGTCATGGACGCCCGCACGAACGATCCGCTGGAATGCCCGGTAAAGAAGCCCGCAGCAAAGCGCGCACTTCTGGGCCGTACCAACCGCGACTGGTGGCCCAATCAATTGTCGCTCGACATATTGCACCAGAAGGGCATTTCCGGCGACCCGATGGGCGACGACTTCAACTATGCCGAAGCGTTCAAATCCCTCGACTATGACGCGGTCAAGCGTGACCTGACTGCATTGATGACCGACAGCCAGCCGTGGTGGCCGGCCGATTACGGACATTATGGCCCCTTCTTCATACGCATGGCCTGGCACTCGGCAGGCACGTATCGCACGGGCGACGGGCGCGGCGGCGCGGGTTCGGGCCAGCAGCGCTTCGCCCCGCTGAACAGCTGGCCGGACAATGCCAATCTGGACAAGGCGCGCCGCCTGCTATGGCCGGTGAAGCAGAAATATGGCGCGAAGCTTAGCTGGGCCGACCTGATGATCATGGCGGGCAATGTCGCCATTGAATCCATGGGCGGACCCGTGTTCGGCTTTGGCGGCGGACGCGCCGACGTCTGGGAACCGGAAAAGGATATTTACTGGGGCACGGAGGAGGAATGGGTCGGCCAGGGCGCCGAAACCCGCATCCAGCCCGACAAGGACGTCGTGCTCGAAGATCCGCTGGCTGCGATCCAGATGGGCCTGATCTACGTCAACCCAGAGGGGCCGGGCGGCGATCCGGATCCGCTCGGCTCGGGCCGCGACATTCGCGAAACCTTCAAGCGCATGGGCATGAATGACGAGGAGACCGTCGCCCTGACGGCGGGCGGGCACACGTTCGGCAAATGCCACGGTGCAGGCGACGCCTCCCTGGTCGGCGCAGAGCCAGAGGGATCCGACATCGCACAGCAGGGCCTCGGCTGGCAAAGCGGCCATGAAAGCGGCATTGGCGATCATACGATCACCAGCGGCCTTGAGGGCGCATGGACACCGACCCCCATCAAATGGGACATGAGCTATTTCGCCATGCTGCTGGACCATGAATATGAGCTGGTCACCAGCCCCGCGGGCGCCAAGCAGTGGCAACCCGTCGGCAATCCCGAAGAGACGCTGGCACCAAAGGCGCACACGCCCGGCGTAAAGGTGCCGACCATGATGACGACGGCCGACATGGCGATGAAGATGGACCCGGAATATCGCAAGATTTCCGAACGCTTCCGCGATAATCCCGATGAATTCGCCGATGTCTTCGCGCGCGCATGGTTCAAACTGTGCCACCGCGACATGGGGCCGAAGGCACGTTATCTCGGCCCTGAAGTCCCCGCAGAGGACCTGATCTGGCAGGACCCGATCCCGCAGGCCGACTATGCGCAGATCGACGATGGCGACGTCGGGCAGCTGAAGTCAAAGCTGCTCGACTCCGGCCTCAGCGTCGCGGAACTGGTGACCACCGCCTGGGCCTCCGCCTCCACCTATCGCGGGTCCGATCATCGCGGCGGCGCCAATGGCGCGCGCATCCGGCTGGCCCCGCAAAAGGATTGGGAGGTCAATCAGCCCGAACAGCTGTCCCGCGTCCTTGGCGTCTTGGAAAAGATCAAGGCGGATTTCGACGGCAGCGCGTCAGGCGGCAAGAAGGTCAGCATCGCCGACCTGATCGTGCTGGGCGGCTGTGCGGCCATCGAAAAGGCGGCAAAGGACGCCGGCCACGACATCAGCGTTCCGTTCACGCCGGGCCGCACCGATGCCAGCCAGGATCAGACAGACGTGGAGGGTTTTGAAGTGCTGGAACCCAAGGCGGACGGTTTCCGCAACTATCTGCACACGAAGCACAGCGTTCCCACGGAGGAGCTGTTGGTCGATCGCGCGCAATTGCTGGGGCTCAGCGCACCGGCGATGGCCGCGCTGGTCGGCGGTCTGCGGGTGCTCGGCGCCAATCATGACGGGCGGCCGCACGGCGTCCTGACCGATCGTCCTGGCCAGCTGACCAACGATTTCTTCGTGAATCTGCTCGACATGGGTCTGGCATGGAAAGAAGTCGACGACAGCGCCGATGAGGTATTCACCGGCACCGACCGCCACACCGATGAGCAGAAATGGACGGCGACCCGTACCGATCTCGTATTCGGATCCAATTCGCAATTGCGCGCCATTTCAGAGGTCTATGCCGCCCATGATGCAAAGGAGAAGTTCGTTCGGGACTTCGTGGCCGCATGGGTCCAGGTCATGAACGCCGACCGTTTCGACCTGGTCTGAGGCTGCCGGTACGCCCCTGAAGGCCGCTCCATAAGGTCAGAGGGCAGGTTTCGCGTCGCGGCGCCCCGGCGTCGCGGCGAGCGAGCCGGGGGAGGAGGAATATATGCACCTTCGCGACGTCGACACGCTCGACGCGACCCGAACCTATTGGGTGCCCGCGGTCGTCGCGCCGGTACGAGACTGGGGCGGCATGCCTACCTGCCGCAAGGGCGCGCGCTTCATGGTCGACCGCCGCACGCTGCAGCCCAGCAGGGACGCGTTCGAGGCCTTCGACAGCAAGGCAAGCTGCCTGCAATGGATCATGCGCCACCGCGCTGAACTGAACCGCAACATGTCGGGCGCGCAGGTACATGCCGTCGCGCTCGACGAATGGATCCTCGGCCTCGCTTGAAGAGGGCACGCCACAATAGGTCGGGAAAGCTGACCCTTCCTAGAACACGCCCATGGAAAGGCCCGCCGCCATCGCTTGCCCAAGCTCGGCACACCGCGCCAGGTCCCCGGCCTTGATCTGTTTTTCCGCCAGGATTTCCTCGGGCGTCTGCGCGGAGACATTTATGATGAGGGCATCCTGCACCGGTTTCAGGCGCCAGCCCTTGGCGATGCGGGCGGTCTGCCGCGCGCAATTCTCTCCGTCGGAACCCGCGCACACCATCTGCGCATAGGGGCGCCCTTCGATGCGGCCCAGTACGGGATAATAGCAGCGGTCGTAAAAATCCTTCATCAGCCCGGCAATCGCCGCCAGATTTTCCGGCGCGGCGAAGATATAGCCATCCGCCGACAGCAGGTCGTCGGGGCCGGCATCCACAGCTTGTTTCAATATCGTCTCGACGTGCGCTTCGTCCCGCGCAGCCTCAGCGGCCGCCTCCGCCATCTGCCGGGTGCCTCCGGTGCGCGAATGATAGATGATCGACAGCCTGGTCATCGGTCCGCAGCCTAGCGAGCTCTCCCCCGGATGCAAAAACCGGTACACGAAGCGAACTTATCCCCGCCGCCTGCGTTGCCAGATCGAACCGGAATACCGGCAAACCCGCCCGTTCCTTCTGGCGGGAATCAGGTAAGGGAAAGGCTGCAAGATGTTAGAACATATTCCGCACTGGCTCGGATCGGCTCTCGGCAATGTCCGCGCGGGACATAATAAGCTGACCATCGTGCAGGAGGATATGGAGCTGGGCGACGTCGATATCGAACTGTCCAGCCCTGCCTTTGCCATGAACCAGCCGATACCCCTGCGCTACACTGCGGATGGAGAAGGAATTTCGCCGCCGCTTTCCTGGGAACATGTCCCACCCGGAACGCAAAGCCTTGCCCTCATTGTCGAGGATGCCGATTCGCCATCGCCGCAGCCTTTGGTGCAGGCCATTTATTGGAATCTGCCCTCGTCCGAACGCTATCTGTCCGAAGGCGCGATTCGGGAGGACGGGCGCGGCAGTCTCGATGGCCGCGACGTGGGGCGCAATTCCTATCTGGTGGAGGGGTGGCTGCCGCCCGACCCGCCCACCGGCCATGGCCCGCACGATTATGTCTTTCAATTGTTCGCGCTGAAAGACACGCCGGACCTTGGCGAGACGCCGGGGCGCAGCGCGTTTGTCAGTGCGATCAAGGGCCGCATTCTCGGGGCCGGCATTCTTGTCGGCACCTATGAGCGCGGGGCGAGGGAAAGGGTTTCTCCCGACGGCGCGACGATGGCACCGGCGTAACGACGCCATAAGGCGGCGCGGCGTTCGATCCGCAACGTCGCCTTCGTTTCATTAGAGTGGCACTGTTTTCGTGTTCGCTGAACGCCCCAACGGCTAAGAGGGCGGCTCACCCTTTGCGCCGCCCCCGCGGCATGGACAGGATTCGCCATTTCCCCATCCCCTCGCCTCGGCCTGATCGTCAACGCGCATAGCCGCAAGGGCGCCGACATGTTTCCGCATGCAAAGGAGGCATTGCAGGCGGCGGGCGCCACGCTCGTATTTGCAGAGGCGGTGCCACGCCCGGACCGTATTTCGGCGGCGATCGACACGGCCATCGCGAAAGGGGCGACGCGGCTCGTCATCGGCGGGGGCGACGGGACCATCTCGTCTTCTGCAAAGCAGATCGCGGACGCTGGCGTCGAAATGTCCATGCTGCCGCTGGGGACCGCGAACAGCTTTGCGCGCACCATCGAAATGCCGCTGGATGTGGAGGGTGCCTGCCGGATGGCGGTCACCGGCGATGTTCATCTGGTGGACCTCGGCAGGCTTGGCGATTATTATTTCACGAATGCCGCTGCCATCGGTCTGCCGGCGGAAATTGGGCGCAGCGTGCCCGATGGGCTGAAACGCATATTCGGCCGCCTCGCCTATTTGATCTGGGCAATCTACAAGCTTTTAAAGTTCAAGGGCTTTACTTGCACCATCGACGATGGAACGGGCATAAAATCATATGAGGTTGTAGAGGTACGCATCGCCAATGGCCGGTACCTGGGCGGTCTGATCGCGGTACCGGACGCCGATCCGGAAGATCACAGATTGACGGTCCAACTGGTACGCGGCGTCAGCGGCTGGCAGTTGGCCCATGCCTGGGCCTATATGGCAACGGGCGATGCCCCCCAGGCGGGCGAAGTCACCGAGCTGATCGCAAAAAGATTCGAGATCGTGACCGACCCGCCGCAACCGGTATCTATCGACGGAGAGGTACTTGCTCAAACGCCGACATTGGTTGGCCTGGCTCCGGGCGTGCTGAAACTTGTGGTCCCGGCTGCATAGCGCCCGTCAGTTCCAGCTGGTTTTCGAATCCGGCGGCGTCCCCTTCTCATCATTCGTAACGTCGTTCAGCGTTTCGCCGGGCGCGGCCTCTTCCTTCTTCAATTCATCGCTTTTTGGCGCCTTCTTCTGCACCTTATCCTGGGGAGGCGTTTTCGGGGGTTTGGCCATGGCTCGCTCTCGCTTCCGTTCTCGTTTCGCGAAATCAACCGCCGAAGCCGGGCGCCGTTCCGTCGGCCGCTGTCACAGTATTTTCATGCAAAAAAAGGTCGGCGCTGGGAACCCGTCCCTGGAAGGGGCGTTGATGGGGGCAGATAGCGAATGACACCCCCCGCTCTCGCTATCTCACCCACGAGGCCCGATCCAGCGCCAATCCCCCCCAACGGCCCTGGATCGGGCTTCACCTTATTACACACAGTGCGAATTCGCCGGAACCGATTGGTTCGGACGATGGTTCTGGTGAACGAGGACAGCGGGACTGTTCCTGGGAAGAAGGAGTATCGAGATGCGTAAACTTACGATCGTAGCCCTGGCCACGCTTGGCCTGGCACTCACAGCGTGCAACACTGTCAAAGGCGCTGGCGAGGATGTGAAATCCGTTGGCGAAGCCGGCGAAGACGTCATCGACTGATTTGGCCGATTTTGTCGATGAACGGCGTCGCCCTCGGGCGGCGCCGTTTTTCGTTCGCACTGTTGAAATTTTCGTTCGTTCGCTTGTAAATATCCCACACCCCTTGTGCCGGTCCGCCGCGCTTGCGAGAGGGCGGCGCAACATAGAATTTGGGAGCAGGCCATGAATATCGCCTTTATCGGACTCGGAAACATGGGCGGCGGTATGGCCGCCAATCTGGTCAAGGCATCGCACGATGTACGCGCCTTCGATCTCAGCGAAGAGGCGCTGTCCCGTGCGGAATCTGCGGGCTGCACCCGTGCCGCCTCCGTTGCTGAGGCTGTGGCCGCCGCGGACGCCGTCGTCACGATGCTACCGGCGGGCACCCATGTTGCCGCGGTTTACGGGAACGAGGTTTTCGATACCGCCGCAAAAAACACGCTACTGATCGACTGTTCCACCATCGACGTCGCCACCGCCCGTGCCGTGGGCGAAGATGCAAAGTCACGCGGCTTTGCCATGGTCGACGCCCCCGTCTCCGGCGGCATCGCCGCCGCGTCGGCAGGAACGCTGACATTCATGGTCGGCGGGGAAAAGGAGGCATTCGACCGCGCAGAACCGATCCTGTCGGCCATGGGAAAGGCGGTCATCCACGCCGGCGACATCGGCACAGGCCAGGCGGCGAAGATCTGCAACAACATGCTGCTGGGCGCCACCATGGCCGCCACGTCGGAAACGCTCGCCCTTGCCGAAAAGCTCGGCCTCGATCCGCAGACCTTCTATGACATTGCCAGCGTCTCGTCGGGTCAAAGCTGGTCGCTGACATCATATTGCCCGCTGCCCGGCGTCGGCCCGCAGAGTCCGGCCGATAATGACTATCAGGGCGGGTTCGCCGCCGCACTGATGCTGAAGGACCTGAAGCTGGCGGCGGATGCGGCGCGCACCGCCAATGCCGCCGTGCCCATGGGCGGCCTTGCCGGCTCGCTCTACCAGATGCTGGTCTCGGCGGGCGAAGGCGGGCGCGACTTTTCCGCGATCATCGAAATGCTGCGCGGGAAGACCGCCGCCCGCTAGGGCGCGTCGTCTCCGCGCCGCATTTTTCGGCCTCGTTCGGTTATTTTGTCTCATTTCGGCGCTCGGCGCTGCCGTTCGGCGTCTTAGCCTGCTAAGCGCACGCCCGACATGATCCCGGAACTTGGACATTTGGCCCTGTGGCTCGCTGCGGCGCTCGCGCTGATGCAGCTTGTCGGCGGTGAAGTCAGCCTGCGTCGGCGCGATGACGACGCCGCGCTGCGGCTGCTGGTGCCCGCCGCGATCGTGCAGGCCGCCCTTTGCCTCTTTGCCTTTGGCGCGCTGATCTACTGTTTCGCGGTTTCCGATTTCTCCGTGCAGTTGGTCGCCACGAACAGCCACACCATGAAGCCCTTCGGCTATAAGCTGACGGGCGCCTGGGCGAACCACGAAGGGTCAATGCTGCTGTGGGTCAGCGTGCTTGCCGTCTTCGCCGCCGCCGCCGCGTATCGCGCCCGCGCGCTCGGCCCCAGGTTTAGGGGCCGCCTGATCCAGACGACCGGCGCCATCGCGCTCGGCTTTTACGCCTATCTGCTTCTTTCTTCGAACCCGTTCCTGCGCCTCGACCCCGCCCCGGTTGAGGGTAACGGGCTTAATCCGCTGTTGCAGGACCCCGGCCTCGCCTTTCACCCGCCACTTCTTTATCTCGGCTATGTCGGGCTCAGCGTAGCTTTTGCCTTTGCCGTCGCCGCCCTCATCGAACGGCAGGTGGGGCCGCAATGGGCACGCGCGGTAAAGCCATGGATCCTCGCCGCCTGGGCCTGCCTGACCGCTGGCATCACGCTCGGCAGCTTCTGGGCCTATTATGAACTGGGCTGGGGCGGCTGGTGGTTCTGGGATCCAGTGGAGAATGCCAGCCTGATGCCGTGGCTGGCCGCCACCGCCCTGTTCCATTCCGCCAGCGTCTTGGCGCAGCGCGACGCGCTCAGGAACTGGACCATTCTGCTCGCGGTTGCGGCGTTCAGCTTTTCGATGATCGGCACCTTTATCGTCCGGTCTGGCCTTCTGACCAGCGTACACGCCTTTGCCGTCGATCCGGAGCGCGGCCTGTTCCTGCTGGCGCTGCTGGGCCTCTATGTCGGGGGCGCCCTGACGCTTTATGCCCTGCGCGCCGGCACGGTCAGCGCGGGCGCGGGATTCCGCCTGCTCAGCCGGGAGGGGGCGCTCGTCGTCAACAATCTTCTCCTGTCCGCCATTCTGGGTGTCGTTTTCATCGGCACCCTCTACCCGGTCGCACTTGAGGGGCTGACGGGCGAGCGTGTGTCCGTTGGTCCGCCCTATTTCGAGGCGGCGCTCGTCCCCCTGATCCTGCCGCTCCTCATACTGATGGCCGTGGGACCGCTGCTCAGCTGGCGCAAGATGAACGTCGCACGGCTGAAGTCGCGGCTGCTTTTCTTTGCCGCCGCCGCATTGGTGGTCGCCGTCGCGATCTGGCTGGGCGGCATGCGCTCGGTTCTCGCCATTGCCGGCATCGCCATCGCCGTCTGGCTCGCCATTGCAAGCCTCTCCCTCCTTCGAAAGCGGCCCTCCGCCCGTATCTTCGGCACCGCCGTCGCTCATCTGGGCGCCGCCATCATCGCGGTGGGGGTCAGCGTCAGCGCCGCCGGCTCCCTCGAACGCACGCTCAGTCTTGCACCCGGTGAAACAGCGAACATGGCGGGGTTCGCGGTCCGCATGCTGAACGTGGAACCGACCGCCGGACCGAATTATACCAGCGTCATGGGAACACTGGATGTCGGCCGCGGCACACGCACATATATGCTGATGCCGGAGCGGCGCGCCTTCATCACGCCGATGCAGGTAACGACGGAGACCGACATCCTGCCTTTGTGGGACGGCAATCTCTACGCCGTTCTGGGCGAAGGCTCAGGCGATGGACGCTGGCAGGTGCGGCTGAATTGGCAGCCGATGATCGCGCTGATCTGGATTGGCGGCATTATCGCAGCGCTTGGCGGCGTCGTGGCAATATATGGCGGCCGCGTGCAGCGGCGGCGCGACAGAAGGGGATTGCCCGCATGACGAAGCGCCTCGCCCTCATCATTCCGCTTCTTCTGTTCGTTACTTTCGTGGCGGTGGCGATTTTCGGTCTGGGGACCGACTCCAACCGCCCCATCGAATCGCAAATGATCGGTCAGGCCGTGCCCGATTTCGATCTGCAGGGGCTGGATGCCCAACATCCCGGCCTGTCGTCGCAGGATCTGCGGCAGGGCACCGTCACCCTGGTCAATCTGTTCGGCAGCTGGTGCCTGCCCTGTCGCGTGGAGGCACCTCAATTGGAGCGGTTGAGCGAAGCCGGCATCGTCATCCATGGCATCGCCATTCGCGATGAAGGTCCGGCCGTCACCGAGTTTCTGACGCGCTATGGCGATCCCTTCCGACGCATCGGCATGGACCCACGCGGGCGGATGCAGATCGAACTGGGCGCAAGCGGCGTGCCGGAGACCTTCCTGATCGACGGCACGGGCGTGATCCGCCGGCAATGGATCGGTGTCATCCGCGAAGAGCAGGTAGACGAGATCATCGCAGAGGTTGAGCGGCTGCAATGACGCGTGGCCGCCCCTACCCCGGTCTGATCGTTCTGATCGCCCTGCTGCTCGCCGGCTTTACCGATGTGCCGCTCGCCGATCCTGCGCGGGAAAAGGCGGCGCAGTCCTTGATGCATGAGTTGCGCTGCCTGGTCTGCCAGGGTCAGTCTATCGCCGAATCGGATGCAGAAATGGCGTCCGACATGCGGGGCCTGGTGCGGGAGCGGATAGCGGCGGGCGAGGATCCTATTGAAATCCGAAATTATCTGGTCAGCCGCTATGGCGACTGGGTCACCTTCTCGCCGCCAAAGCGCGGGCCGCACCTGATCCTGTGGCTGGCGCCGCTGCTCTTGCTGCTTGGCGGCGGCCTTCTGGCGGCGCGCATGTTCCGACGGAAACATCCATGAGCTGCGCGACATGAGCTTCGCGTTGCCCCTGCTCGCCATTCTGCTCGTGGCCGCCGCGCTACGCGCCGCGCGTATGCCGGTGGTGGCGGTGGTGATCGTCGCCGTTCTGGGCGGCGGTGCCTATGCCATTACCGGAGTGCCCGGCCTGCCGTCACAGCCGGTCGCTGCCCCCACGCCGCCGCCCGGTAATGCCGCGCGTCAGGCAGAGGCGCAGACGGCCCTTCTGTCCGATCCAGGCAACGTTGCCGCCTGGGCGCAATTTTCCGATTCGCTGATCGCCGAAGGGCGCAGCCTGGAGGCGGTGGAGGGTCTGCGCCTTGCCGTACACGCCATGCCGCAAAGCGCCGATCTATGGATACAGCTTGGCAGCGCGCTGATGTCGCATGGCGACGGCGTCATCACACCTGCGGCGCGTCTGGCCTTCGGCCGCGCGTCGGCGCTGCAGCCGGAACATCCAGCGCCGCCCTATTTCCTCGGCCTCGCCTATCTGCAGGCGGGTGAACCGGACCAGGCCCTTGCCGTCTGGCGTGACCTGGAACAGCGCACGGCGCCGGGGGCGCCCTGGCGCGCCGACCTTCAGGAGAGGATCGGCGCGGCCGAGCGCATGGGCGCCGCGATGGCGACCACGACCGAGTGAGCCGCTCTTATCGGGTGGCCAGCATTTCCTCTTTAATCCGTAACTTTTCTCTCTTCAGCGCGTGCAGGCGGACCTCGTCTGGCAGGGGGCGGTGCGTTTCCGCCTCAATTTTCGTTTCCAGCGCTTCATGTTTCCTGGCGAGCGCATCCGAATATGCCTGACCCATGGTCTAAACCTCCTTGATTGAAGTGACACGGAACGGCTAGCCAATCACAGAAAAATGAGTCTGTCATCCCCGCCCGTCCACGGGCCGGGGCAGGTCGTCGCGGAACTGGTCATGAAGGGCGGCATAATGGAAGAAGGCGAAGCGCGAATCCGCTTACAGGGGGTTTTGGTCGAACATGCCGACCTCGACGCCGCCATCGCCGCGCTGTCACAGCAGGCATCGCCCGACCAGTTGCAGTTGATGCGTCTGAAAAAGCGCAAATTGCAGCTGAAGGACCGCATCGAACATCTGCGCGATATCTTGAATCCCGACATTATCGCATGATCTGGGCCGCATGAGCCCGCTGCGCCGCCTGCCCGATACGCTCGTCGATCGAATTGCGGCGGGCGAGGTCGTGGAACGGCCCGCCTCCGCCGTGAAGGAACTGGTGGAAAACGCCCTCGACGCCGGGGCGACGCGCATCTCCATCGATCTGCAGGAGGGCGGCACCGACCGCATCGCCATCACCGATAATGGCCATGGCATGTCGGCGGAGGAGTTGCGCCTGGCAGTAGAACGGCACTGCACGTCGAAACTGCCGGACGGCGATCTGCAGCACATCGCCACGCTTGGATTTCGCGGGGAGGCCCTGCCCTCCATCGCCAGCGTCAGCCGTTTCGAACTGGCCAGCCGCCCGGCCGGGGCGGACGGCTGGGCAATTCAGATCGACCATGGCGAAATGCTTTCAGACGCCCCCGCCGCGCTGGCGGAGGGGACACGCGTCACGGTGGGCAGTCTGTTCGGAAAAATCCCCGCTCGCCGCAAATTCCTGAAAACGCCGCGTGCGGAAATGGGCGCGATCAGCGACATTGTTCGACGCCTCGCCATGGCGAGAGCCGAAGTGGCGTTCCTGCTCAGCCATAATGGCCGCAAAATGCTGGATGCACCCGCGCCGGGTCTGTCGCTGGAGGGGACAGACCGCATGACCCATGCTCGTGTCGAGCGGCTCGGCACCATCCTTGGCCGCGACTTCACCGCCAATGCCGTCGCGGTCGACATGGAGCGGGAAGGGTTTCACCTCGGCGGCCTGGCCGGCGTGCCGACATTCAATCGCGGCGCGGCGGACCATCAATATCTGTTCGTCAACGGGCGCCCGGTGAAGGACCGGTTGCTCCTGGGAGCGGTACGCGGCGCCTATCGCGACCTCCTCGCCCGCGACCGGCATCCGGTGCTGGCGCTGTTCCTGTCGGTCCCAGCGGAGGAGGTCGACGTAAATGTGCATCCGGCAAAGACGGAGGTTCGGTTCCGCGATGCCGCGCGGGTACGGGGACTGATCGTTAGCGGCCTGCGCCGCGCGCTCGATGCCGATTCGACGCGGACCGCCACAACGGTCAGTCAGGATGCGCTTGCCCGCTTTCAGCCGGAACGCACACCGCTTTCGCTAGATCGGCGCATGTTCGGCGAAAGCCGGGCCAGCTTCATATCGCCGCCATCCTATGCGCAGGAACGGCCATCATATGGCACTGCGGCACAGGACGGCACCCCGCCCTATGCTGCAGTCCGGGAACAGCACGGCGCCGCTGAGGCCGATGCAGACGCCAATACCGCCGATGGTCCGGAGGATCACGCCCACCACCCCATGGGCGCCGCGCGGGCGCAATTGCACAATAGCTGGATCGTCGCGGAGACGGAGGATCATCTGATCCTGGTCGATCAGCACGCCGCGCACGAGCGGCTGACAATGGAAAAGATGAAGGCGAGTGCTGCGACCGGCCACCCGAAGGTGCAGGCGCTCCTGATCCCCGAAGTGGTCGACGTCACCGAGGTCGAAGCAGAAGCGCTGGAAGCGCACGCCGAAGAACTGGCAGCGCTGGGCCTCGAAATCGAAAGGTTCGGCGACACGGCCATATTGGTCCGCGGCGTCCCCGCCCTTCTGGGCACCCGCGCCGATGCGCAGGGCCTGATCCGCGATCTGGCCGACGACATTGCCAGCCTGGGCACCACCCACAGCCTGAAGGAGCGGCTGGACGATCTCTACGCGACCATGGCCTGCCATGGCAGCGTCCGCGCCGGACGCCGTCTCGCCATAGCAGAGATGAACGCGCTGTTGCGCGAAATGGAGGCGACGCCGCATTCCGGCCAATGCAATCATGGCCGGCCCACCTATGTAAAGCTTGCCCGCGCCGACATTGAAAAGCTGTTCGGACGCCGCTGAAGACGCTGTTGCGCGCCTTAATTTAAGGGATGCGGATCGCCATGACGTGCGGCGGCAGCGGATCCGATGTAGCGGGCGGCTGCACAATCGTACCTTGCGCCGCCAGATCGCCCACGAGGGTGGCCGATACCCACGAAGCAAGCTGACGGGCCTGACCATCCTGCGGCCCTGCATCGCTGATGACGGCGGCCCGGGTAAGCGGCGCTTTGACAGCGCGGGTGCCGGCCACCGTCCAGCCCGCCGATTCCAGCGACCTGACCAGACTTTGCGCCCGCCGTTTGCTGGCCCCATTGCCACGCTGATATTCGACCAGCACGGCGGCAGGCCTGACTGTCACGACAGGCTGCGCCGGCGCGTCGTTTCCACTGCTCATATCGGCGACCGATCCTGGCGAACGATCCGGTACAGCGGCCCGCGCCGCTGAACGCCGCGCCGGGGTGCTAGACGCCGTCAAGGAAGTGCGCGCCTCCCTTACGTCATCCGCCTCCCTTCGCTCCTGCGCGTCACGTAGGGAGATATCCCCATCCGCAGGGACGTCGGCGTCGGGCACCATCGCCACCGGCCCCTCACCTGCCGCCATGTCCAGCGTCGGCAGGTCCACGAGTGCATCGCTTCCCTTGCCGGTCACAGACGGCTCGGCAGGACGGTTGCGGTCATTTACCGGTGCGGCGGCGGCCAGTTGGGGCTCGCGCGGCCCTTCCGACGGTGGGGCGGCAAACACCCACAGGGCAATCAGCGACAGCAGGAACAGCCCGGCCGCCAGAATGGCCGTGCGTGTGCGATGGTCGGGGGCGACGCCTGCATCCGCCGCGTCGGCGCTAACGACCTCCGAAGGCGCATTTTCGGAAAAGGCGGGCGTCGGCGCTGGCGCCGCAACTCCGGCTTCTGCGGGTGCGGCATCTTCGGGCCCCGGTTGGGGGACAATCCGGATCGGCTCCCGCTCGCTCTCCGCCGTTCCGGGAATCGTCAGCATCGCGGCGTCCACATCTTCCCGCGTGACCCGGTCGCGGTCCGCAAACATCGCCTCGATCAGGGCGGCACCGGCCAACTGTCGCAGGCGGAACAGGGATCCGTCGGCACCGGCGGCAATATATTCCGACACCTCATCGCCGAACAATTCCGGCGCGCCGCCAGCGGCCACCACCTTTTCGCGCAGATAGGCTTCGACGTCGGCGACACCGATCGGGGGAAGCGGCAGGATATGTGCACCGGGCAGGGCGACCAACCCGCTACCCTCTGTCACCGCCAGGCAAACGGGCAGGTTCCAGCCGCGGGCCGTCGCCAGCACCGTCTTCAGCCGGTCGTCGTTCCAGGCGGGGGCCTCGTCGATCAGCAATATATCCGCATCGATTCGCCTGCCGACCGGCAGTCGCACATCCCGCTGCAGGGTTCGCACCGTGCCACCATGATCGCGCAGTCGTTCGGCCAGAAACTTCAGGGCCGATGTCTTGCCGCCACCGGCACGACCGACCAGGACGATCAGGCGCTCACCCTCCGCCACGGCGCCAACGGCGTCCGCCACCACCCTGTCGATGGAGGCAAGCGGCGTCGCCGGTGCCCCCGCCGCAAAAGGCAGCGTCGACAGACCGAAATGGTCGGAAAGGGCAGTGGTGGCCATGATGGCGTCTCTAGAGCTTTCCCGTGAACCCAGCTTTAAGGAAATTTTAACCTTATAGTCAGTTGGCCCGGCTGATCTCAACGATGGACGTTGCCAGCCGTCGTGCCTCCTGACGGTCATGCGTGACGTAGAGGATGGGCAGGCCGCGCTGGCCACCAATCCGTTCAACCAGACCCATGATCTCCTCGGCGCGGGCACCATCCAGGCTGGAAAGCGGTTCGTCCATCAGCAGGAACTCCGCCCCCGACAAAATCGCGCGGCCGATGGCAACGCGCTTTGCCTCGCCGCCGGACAGGCTGCGCGGCCAGCGAGAAAGCAGCGGACGAACCCCCAGCAAATCGACAATATCGTCCCATTCCTGATGCCCGTCGCGCATGCCGAAACGCAAATTCGCATCCACGCGCATATGCGGAAATAGTCTCGCATCCTGAAAGACATATCCGGCGCGGCGGCGCTCCGGCGGCAGATCCCGATCGTCCCCGAACAGCGTGCGCCCGCCCACGCGGATATGCCCCGCATCCGGCCTTAGAAGGCCCGCCACCATGCCCAAAATGCTACTCTTGCCGACGCCGGAGGGGCCGAACAGCACGGTTATTCCGGGCGGCGTCGAAAAGCGGGCGGCGATCCGCGCCTCCCCCCTTTGCAGAACGACGTCTACGTCAAAGGACATGCAGACCCCTGCCCGCCCGTCGGGCGATGAGTTCAGACAGGATCAGCGCCCCCAGCGACAGTGCGATGGCGATCAGCGCGAGCCTGAAAACGGCATCCTCCGCTCCCGGAACCTGCAGCGCCGTATAGATCGCCAGCGGCAGCGTACGGGTTTCGCCCGGAATGTTGGATACGAAGGTAATCGTCGCGCCGAATTCACCCAGCGCCCTGGCAAAACCCAGCACACTGCCCGCCAGGATCCCCGGCAGGCTGAGCGGCAGCGTGATGGTGCGAAAGGTGCGCGCCGGGCTGGCCCCCAGGGTGCGGGCCGCCTGCTCCAGCCTGCGGTCGACACTTTCCAGGCTGAGGCGGATCGCCCGTACCATCAGCGGCAGCGCCATAACCCCCGCCGCGATGGCGGCACCCGTCCAGCGGAACAGCACGCTGACCCCCATAAGGTCGTTCAGCACGCGACCCACCGGTCCGGCAGGGGCAAAGGCCAGCAAGAGCAGCCAGCCGGTAACGACCGGCGGCAGGACGAGGGGCAGATGCACCAGCCCGTCCAGCAACACCTTGCCGCGAAACCGGCCACGCGCCAGCAGCCAAGCAAGGCCGAAAGCGACGGGGAGGGTAACCAGAATCGCTGCCAGCCCCACCTTCAGCGACAGCAGGACGACGTCCCAAACCGCGCCGGTCACGGTGTCGGCGGCCCAAAACCGTGGCGCCGCAGCGCGCGCTGCCCCGCAGAGGAGGACAGGAACCCTAAGAAAGCCGCCGCCTCCGCATGGCGTGACGATGCCAGACGTGCGGCGTGATATTCGATAGGTGCGTGGCTGCCACGGGGAAAGGCACCCGCGAAAATTACCACGTCGGACGCGCGCCAGTCGGTCGCATAGACCACGCCCATCGGCGCGGCACCCCGCTCGACGAGCGCCAGCGCGGCACGCACATTCTCCGCGCGCGCCAGCCGCCCTTCCACGTCGCGCCAGAGGCCGAGCGATTCGAGCGCCTGCCGCGCATAACGTCCTGCCGGCACTGCATCCGGGTCGGCAAGGGCGAGCGGCCCCGCCTTTAACTGGCGCAAAATGGCGCTGCGTGAACGAACTGGATTACCGGCGGACCTCGCCAGCACAAGAACCAGCCGGTTGGTGGCAAGAACCCGACGGGTGCCGGGACGCAGCCGCCCGCGCCGCTCCACATGATCCATCCACTCCGCATCGGCGGACAGGAACAGGTCGGCGGGCGCGCCGCCCTCAACCTGCCGCGCGAGGGCCGACGTCGCAGCAAAGGACAGGACAGGCCGCTGGTGACCGGCCCGCGTCCAAATATCAGCGGCGTCGGTCAGCGCCTCCTGCATGCTGGATGCGGCAAGCACGAGCGGCCCCTGCGCCATAGCGGGCACGGAGACGAAAAACAGCAGGAGAAGGATCAGCCGGCGCATCGCACACCTCCCTGCCGGATCGTCAGAGGATTTTGAAGCCGTCCATGGCGCAGCGTTCGCTCAGGCGGCGTGTTCGCGCATTCCCGCCAGTAACAGCCAGCCGATACCGTAGGCGAGCGCAAGGCCGGCAAGGACCGTCAGCACGATGGTTATTCGCCGGGGATAAAGCGCGCGTTCCGGCAGATTGGGTTCGACGATGCGAACGACGAACAGATTCTGGCGCAGCGCATCGGAGCGTGCCTTTTCATACATGCCCGCAGCGAGTTCGTAGCGCTTCGCGGCAAATTCCTGCCGCATTCTCAGATCCTCGAAATTGCCGATGGCCGCCGTCAGGCCGCGTCCGCCCGATATGCGCGCCTCTGCCGCCGCAACCTCCGCCTCGACGGCGGCGATGCGGCGACGAAGCGCCACACGCTGCGGACTATCGGCGGCGATGCCCGACATCGCGGCATCCTGGGAACGCAATTGCGCCAACTCCCCGCGCAATGTCGTCTCCAGCTCAGTCCCCGCCCGTCCGGAAAGGGTCGGATCCACCTGTCGTTCAGAGCGGCGATAGGCGGCAAGCGCGCCGGAAACGCGTCCCAGATCGGCCTCCGCCTCGTCCAATTGGCGCCTGGCGGATTCCAGCAGCGCCTCCTGCCCGCGCTCGTTCAGCGCATTGACCCGCTCCTCGCCCAACTGCAGCAGGGTCGTCGTCAAAGCCTCTGCATCCTGCGGTCGGTAGGCACGAACGGCCAGTTCGGTAATGCCGGTATCTATGTCGTAGGCGACATCCACCTTGCCGCGAAAATGCCGGACCAGATCCTCCGCATCGGGATCGGCATACCATAGGCGGGAAATGAAATCGGCCTCTGGCCGGCGAAACAGCGCCGTCAGGTCCAGACGCTCGTCCGCCGCCATGACCGCATCGTGCGAATCGAGATAATCGGCGACGCTGACGGCCTCTCCGCCGCCGCCCAGCGCGCCGCCGAGGCCCACCATCTGGGCAAAGCCCGGCAGGCTGGACCCCGACTGCCCCTGATCGGCCTTGCGGACCAGGAAATGGGCCTCACTCTCATATTGATCGGCCGCGAACAGGAACAGCCAGAGCGCGACGAGGGTCGTGGGCAGCAGCACGATGGCGATGAACCAGCGGTGACGGCGCAGCCATCCCGCGCGCGGCGCAATGTCGGCCTGCTGCAGCAGATAGGGCGGGGTCCGGCTGTCCACGTAGTCCCCCCTATCCGATATGCACGTGTCTGCGAACTGCGCGGATCGACAACAGTCCCAGGAACGTCAGAAGCATGCACCAGAATATGATATATATCGGCTGGACATAATCGTCGCGCGCTGCCGCGAACATGCCATAGCGGATCAGCTCGAACATCTGCGTCATGGGAAACCACGCCATGATGTCGCGATAGACGCGCGGCAGCCAGTCCAGCATGTAAAAGGCCCCCGAAATCGGCAACAAGATATAGCTGATCGGGTGCACGAACTTCGTCACCAGCCGGTTCTCGTTCGTCGCCGCACAGATCAGAAAGGACAGCGCCAGCGACCACCACCACAGCAGGCCGATGCCCGCCAGCAGCGCGAGGGGCCGCTCCGGAGGGTGCGCCAGTTCCGCCAGCGTCGCAATGCCGAACAGAACCGCCAGCACGACGATGGTCGATGCCAGCTCCAGCAGGGCGCGGGCCAGCACCATGTCGAAGATGGATATCTGCCGATGGTACAGCAGCGGCGCATTGGTTTCCAGAACCGCGTCCGCGCGCGTGAAGATGGAGCGGAACATGATGAACGTCGTATAGCCCAGCAGGGCAAAGGGAATGGGGCCGATACTGCCCGTCAGATGGCTGTTGCCGCCAATATGGATCAGCGCCACCATGGCTGCCAGGATCGCCGGTTCCAGAAACAGCCACAGATAGCCGACATTGTCGCGGCCATAGCGGGTATGAATTTCGCGCAGGATCAGGGCGCCGATCACATTGCGCTGAACGGAAAGTCCTTCAGAAAGGGAAGCTGTCGTCATGCGGTGACCGTCTCGGCCACGGAAATGACCGTTTCCAGATGGCTGCGCCAGTCCGGCGCACGCCATTTCGTCATCCGCGACATCTGTGCCGCCCGCCGCCCGCTATCGCAGGTATAATCGAGGATCGCCTGCGCCCAGCCCTCCCCATCCAGCGGCCCCAGGAATTCCGGCACATCGGCCCCCGCCTCATGATGGGCAGGCAGATCGCTGGCGATGACGGGCGTGCCGAGCGACAATGCCTCCGCCACCGGCAGGCCGAACCCCTCCGCAAAGCTGGGCATCAGCAACGCCCGTGCGCCGCGAATCAGGGCATGCAGTTCAGGTTCGGGCAGCGGACCCAGTTCGCGCACATGCGGGCGTGTCAGGGGTCCGCGTTCCAGCATCTTCAATATATGTTCGTTTTCCCAACCGCGCCTGCCCACCACCAACAGCTCCGGAATGGCGTCCGCAGGCATGGTTTCGGCAAAGCGGCGCCAGATTTGCAGCAGCAGCATGTGATTTTTGCGCGGCTCTATGGTGCTGACACAGATGAAGAAGGGACGCTTCCTTTGTGCCCGGTGGCCGAGCGGCGGTACGTCGATCCCCAGCCGCGATGCGTGGATCGCGGGGTGTCGTTCGCCCTGCCAGAACTGGGCAAGCTCCACGGCGGTCGCAGCACTGTTCGTAACGAGCGCCGCCGTCTGCCGCTTCAGCGTTTCAAGGCGGCAGTGGTGCCGCGCCGTCCCCGCCGGCCGCGCATATTCGGGATGGGTCAGCGGAATAAGGTCGTGCACCAGCGCCACCGTTCGTGTTCCCAGCGTTCGATTCATGCGGGCGAACCGGGCCGGGCGGTGCAGGTTGCTGGGAGACGCAAGGATAAGGGTACCCCCCGGGGCAGGCGCGGACAGGCGGGGCATCGTGCGCAAAAATGGTTCGACGGAGGCTGCCAGGCCATAAGGTCTGCCACTCGTCCATTTCGCCTGCTCCCGTTCCAGGAAGAACGCCACGTCCGAGGGGTCCAGCCGACCGAACAGGCCGGTTGGATGACGCGCGACGAAGCCGAGGGTCTTGCCCAGCATCTGCGGCAGGTGCGTTGCATAGGCCATTTCCACCCGGTCCACGCCGGTGGGGGCGGGCTGATGCATGCGGGACATCAGACGCGACAGGTCGAGATAGAATCTGGCGTCGCCCCGAAAAATCGCGGGCGCACGGACAACCGGCCGCGCCGCGGGGGGGATATCCAGGGTTAGCGTTTCACCATCCGGAGAAATGCGCCTCATGCCGACAGCCTTCTTTCCTGAACAAGCGAGAGGGCGGGTTTCAGCAGCTTTGCCGCCGCCGATTCGACCAGCAGAGCCAGACCGGCCTCGCTGCCATGATCCCCCGGCACTTGGGCGTCATGGATGACCATTTTGTGAAACGCGGCAAACAGATCCGCGTCGGGTGCCTGCGGTGCGGTCCAGAAACTGGCCAGCGATCCCCGATGTGTCAGACCGGGAACGTCGTAAATCGCCTTGCCCAGGGCCTTTACCGGCAGGCCCATTGCCAGCCCCTGCAGTGCCGCGGTCGAATTGACCGTGACCATGCCCTGGGCCCGGTGCAGCATGTCGGTCAAATCGCCCGTGGGCGCGAAGATCAGCCGGTCGCCGAACAGGCGCGCGGGCCAGTCGACGCCGCCATTGTCGTGGGGATGCCGCTTTATCAGCAGCCAGACGTCGGACGACGCATTTTCGGCAAAATCCGTCAGGATCCCCGCCAGGGCGTTCCGCATATTTCCGTAGCGTGAATGGCTGCGAAGCTGAAAATCGGCATCCATTTGCAAGGGCAACACGAAATAGCGGCGTCCGGCGATGGCGGCGCACGCCTGCCTTGTGCGTTCGCCGTCGTTGCGATTGCGCAGCCAGCCACCGGCATAGGAAATCCCCTCAGCCAGGGGTGCAAGGCCCCGGTGCCATCCACGATGCGGGAAGCGGCGCGTCGCGACCCCGACATGCGCGCGGGCATAATAGCCAAATGTGCCCCACCCCTTCTGCCTTCCGGCAGGCGGCAGCGCGGGCGGCGGCGATAGCGGCGGCAACTGGGCAGCGCGGGAATGAATGGCTTGCGGAGTGCGAGGCAGGGGCGAATATCCGTTCACGCCCCCCCGCTCCAGGGTCATGTAGCCGGGGCGAAAATATGCCTCCTCGAAAACGTGGGCGGTGATACCGCGATCAATGGCGGCATCGATTGCCACCCTATGATCACGGCGGCAATCGCCATAGACCACCAGGTCCGTCGTACCGATCCCGTCCATGATCGCAGCGATATTGGCGGGCCACTCCGCCGGGCGGGTGCGGATTTTCCGGCCCGATGGCCAGTCGTGCCGGTCACCAGCGTTCAGGTTCAGACGCAGCACGGCATGGCCCGCCGCCTCGATTCGCGCGCCGAGGCGACGGAAAAATGGCCCCTGCGGCCCCTGAAGGAAAAGAAAACGCCGCATAGTCAGGCGAACCCCCTCAGCGCGGCGGTCACGCGCCCCTGCATGCGTCGCGCCCGCGTCAGGATGGTTACCGGCGCGGCGTGCCCCGCCTCTAGCCGCGACACCAGCACCTCCGGCGGACAGGGCAACGATGTGACGGGGTCCAGATAACGGGGATAGAGGATCAGCGTGGCCGCCGCCAGTTCTGCCAGCGTACGGCGACGCGTGCGGCGGGCCGGCACCTCGCCAAGATCGCGGGTCAGCCCCCACCCTGCGTAAAAGGGCGCGCCATAGGTGGTGACGGGAATGCCGCGCAGCAGCGCTTCGAACCCTGTCTGGCTGGTCAGGCTGTGTACCTCATCCACCTGCCCGAACAGCGTCGTCAGACTGGCATCGCGCACGACGGTGTCCGCCAGCCGGTCCGCCTCTGCCGGACGAGGGCCGCCCGCGCGCAAACCTGCCTCGACGTCCGGATGCGGCTTGAAGATGATATGGGCATCGGGGCGCGCGGAGCGGACGGCAACCAGCAGGGCGGCATTGGTCGCGATTCTGCCGCCGCCCAGGCGCACGGATCGGTCATCCTCCACCTGGCCGGGGACAAGGATCAAAGGCCGCCCGCGCGGCAAGGTAACGGCTTGACCGCGTGCGCCATATTTCACGATGTCGGCGGCGACGATGCGCGCGACGAGCGCCTCCGCACGCCGGGTCAGGGACGCGTCGATATCCGCGGTTTGAAGCAGATGCTCCAGATCGCTGGGCCGGGAGGGATCGTAATAGATCCCGCGCGTATCCACGACGATGGAAAGGGGGGCGTTCAGCTCTGCGCCGAGGCCGCGCGACCGGATGAATCCGTCCTCTATCTGTATGTCGCCGGGGGCGGGCGCCACTCGACTGGGCCACACCGCACGGGCATCTCCCGCCGATGATCCGGAATGCCAAAGAAAGCGCCCGATGGTGCGGCGTTTCCAGGCGCGAACGCCCTCGACCCGCGCAATCCTGCGATTCACGCCCTGTTGTGCAGCCCACATGTCCGAAAGGGCAAGTGCCTGCTCCAGGGTGCTGGGGTTACCGTCGAAGGGGCAGAAATAGGTCATCTCGCCCTCCTGCTCCCGCAACATCCGGCGCCGGATAGCCGGCATCCACGGAAAGTCCGGAATTTGGGGCTGGCGTTGCGGGGGGAGTGTCACATATTGCCTATACATAGGAACTGGCCGGATGGCGGACAGCATACGGGATCGTGAGCCCCTTGGCTGTGCCGGGGAGTCTAGCTGCACTCCCCCGGATTACCAGAGCCTGTACAGTCGGATGCGCGGCACCTATTCCCGCGCACGCCGTTGATCACCAACCAACGCTGCCGGGACGCTGATGACCGATGGGATCCAGACATTGATATCGGACGCCGGCTATGCCGGCATTGCGCTGCTGATGTTTCTGGAAAACCTGTTTCCGCCCATCCCGTCAGAGGTGATCATGCCGCTGGCCGGATATGCCGCCGCGCAAGGGAACGACATGTCGCTGTTCGGGGTCATCATGGCAGGCAGCGTCGGATCGCTGATCGGAATGACCTTTTGGTATTATGTCGGCCTGTGGGTCGGCGAGGAAACATTGCGCCGGGTCGCGATACGGCATGGACGGTGGCTGACCACCTCCACGCGTGACCTGGACCGGATCGATCGCTGGTTTGAACGTGGCGGACGCTGGGCGGTGATGATCGGGCGCTGTGTCCCTACCATTCGCACCCTGATCAGCGTTCCGGCGGGTATTTTCGCCATGCCGCTGCGGCAATTTCTACCGCTGACATTCGCGGGGGTCTTCATCTGGGACGCGGCGCTCGCCTGGCTGGGCCATCGCCTGGGCAGCGATTATGCCGTCGTCGACCGGTATCTCGGCCCCCTGTCTATCGCGGTCATCGGCCTGATGCTGATCGTCTATATCTGGCGCGTGATTAACTTCAACAAGACGCACGGTCGCCTCTGATCGCGGATCACGTGGACACGGCGCCTGCCGTGCCTACGGCAAAACACCCTGTTCTGCGGATCCGCAAAACAGGGTGCTGCGTCATGCAATCTTCAGCAGATCGCATCGGACCGTTTATGGCCGATAATAGACCCGAACTTCTTCACGATATTCGATGCTGTCGAACTCCGGTGCATCGTCCTCTTCGAACCGCGGTGCATTTTCCAACTGATCCTTCGTCACGGCGAGGCGATAGGCATCCTCCTCCGTGTCATAATCGAGGATAGGCCAGGGCAGCGGGAAATAGCTGGCGCCAAAGCCCATCACTCCGCCGAACTGCAGGACGGCATAGGCGACGCGGCCGGTATATTTATCTACCATGAAGTTCTTGACGGTACCGATCTTCTGGCCCGACTGGTCAACGACAGCCGTTCCTTCGACCTTGTCGGAGGAAATCAGGCGGACATCCTCATCGGTCTGCAGGCGCAGTTCGAAATCGTCGCCATGCGACCCACGACGTTTCCAGAACGGATCCTCGCCGCTCTCATCCTTGCGCTTCTTGTATTTCGCGCCAGCCGCAACACCCCCCGCCAACGCAGCGAGGCCCAGCGCGGCACCGGCGCCGATGCCGATCTTGTTCCAGTCCCAGCTACCGCCCGGGATACGCTTCAGCTTGGCATGGGTATATTTTTCGCCCAACGTCTTCCCTTCGCCCGCGTCGACCAGCGGCCGGGCCTGGGCGATCAGCGCTTCGTGACGAGCGCAAAGCTTGTCCAGCTGCTGCAGCACGACCTCGAATTCCTTCGTCCATTCCGGGTTATCCTTGTTCGTGCGATCCAGCGCATTCAGATCGCGGCGCATGGATTTATGATGCTGCTCGATCTCGTGGACGACGGCGCTGGTATCGCCCTGCTTTTCAAGCGGCGGGAACACCACGTCCTCGACGGCGGCCAGATGGCGACGCAGCAGCGTATCGAACAGATCGAACTGATTGTCACGGCTGGCGGGGCCAGAGCCCCCCATGCTGCCGAGCACGTCCTTCCCCAGCGCCTTAATGTCTGCATGATCGTGTTCGATCTGTGTCCAGATATCCATATCGTTGCTCCTGATGCGTTTATTTCTCTCCTCTTGAACGAGGCGCAGGGCAGCGAGGTTCCGCACCGGAGCGCGCGCGCCAGAGATAGGCGTTTCAAGCTTCGCAAAAGCGCAATCAGGCTGCATCAGGCGTGTGCGAACGCCTGATCCAGGGCATCGTTACCTTCCAGGCGGCCCTTACCCCCCTTTTTTGCACGATAGAGCGCCGAATCAGCCGCGGCCAGCAGATCGGCGGCACGTCGCCCATTCCATGGTGCCACAGCCGCACCGATGCTGGCCCCGGCGCGAAGGGACAGACCATCGATCAGAACCGGGGTCTCCAGTTCGTTCAGGAACCGGACCGCAATGGTGTTCAGCATGTCCCCTACGTTCGATCCTATCAGGATAAGGGCGAATTCATCACCGCCCAGTCTCGCCGGAAGCGCGGTATGAATTGCCTGAAGGTCTTTCAAACCTGCAAGTCCCGACGTCATGGCTAGATTCAGCCGACGTGATATTTCCTCTAGAAAGACGTCACCGACGGGATGGCCATGTGTGTCGTTGATCGACTTGAAATCGTCGAGGTCGATCAGAAGAAGTCCGGTTTCGCGAAACGACGTCTTGCCGTCCTGCATCTGGAATGCCGCTGCTAGGCAATTGTCGAAGGCGCGGCGGTTCGGCAGCTTCGTCAGCGGATCATGATGCGCGACATGGGTCAGTTGCGCGATCGTCAGCGACATTCCCGTCAGCCCCCGCGCCAGCTGCGCGACCTCGTCATTTCCCTTTACATCCAGTGCAATCGCCTCTCCCTCCCGGGCGCGATTCACCATGTGCCCCAGCGTCGAAATGGGCCGAACGATGCGCTTCGCCAATATCCAGGATGCCGCCAGAACCACCAGAAAGATCAGACTGCTCAGACCTGCGATCTTCCAGGCAATTGTCTGATAATGTTTGCTGGCTTCTGAAATGGGAAATCTCAGGCGCATGACGTAATCGTCGCCCTCGATCAGGCTGGGCAGCGGGATCAGGTTTTCGACATATCCACCGCGCACGGGCGCCGTTGGGCTCTGCGCCACCGCAGATTCTCGCTGAGCCGAAGACCCAAGGACCGATTTCATCAGACGGCCCTGCAGAAACTTTACCGGCGAAGCGCGCGATCCACTGCCATCATTTCCGTCCAGTCGATTGCCGAACAGCACCCAGCCGATCGTCAACGGCGCGCGCACCGGCTCCGCCGACACCCAATATGTCGCGTCGCTAATGTTGAGTGTGCCGGTGCGGCGTCCGGATTCCAGCGTACCGCTAAGGCGGGAACCCAGGTCGTCAATCTCGTCCGACGTGCCATGCACTTCCCCGTCCTGCGTTATGAACAGCGCGAGGGGCCGCTGATTTCTTGCGGAAAGATTGCGGAGGGCGGATTCAATCGTTGGACCATGAAAACTTGCCGCCGCCCTTATGAACCCAAAGTCCCGCGCAAGAAGAGCTGCCTCCTTGTGCATGGAGGCCGAAGATGCCTGCCATTCCCGCACCAGATTGCCCGTAGCGGACCGAACATCCGCAAGGGCATGATTTGCCGCGTGGGTATGAATAACCGCGCGCGACGAAAAAAACAAAACTATCAAAGATATGCCGAACAAGGACGCAAACATAAGCGTCAGCTTCAACGACATGTCGTTTAGAAGTTTCATTCCGCTCCGCCCTTTTTACAAAGCGGCCCCATTCGATCGCCAAATGGTAAAGCGGAACGTGTTAATTTCTATTAAAACTTACATTAATCTGGGTCAGTTACGGACGCAGAATCCGCCATTCCGGTAGAAAGCAGAAATGACAGTGACATTAACAATATAAATGCACCGAACGCGCGGTGCACTTACTTGCCTATCCCAAAGCTCTCACCAGAATGACGACTTTCCATCAAGTCCGTCAGTTGAGCAATTCAACCGCCATGGCAGTCGCCTCGCCGCCGCCAATACACAGGCTGGCGATGCCGGTCTTTCCCCCTCTTGCCTTCAATGCGTGCACAAGAGTCACGAGAAGTCTTGCACCACTGGCACCTATCGGGTGCCCCAGAGCGCAGGCACCGCCATTTACGTTCACCCGGTCTTCGTCCAGCTGTAGATCACGAATCGCTGCCATGGCGACAACGGCAAAGGCTTCGTTCACCTCCCACAGATCCACGTCGCCAGCCTTCCAGTCCAGCTTTTCAAGCAGCTTTTGACATGCCGGGATGGGCGCGGTCGAAAACCACGCCGGCGCCTGCGCGTGGGTGGCATGACCCAGAATCCGTGCCAGCGGGGTCACGCCGCGCTTCTCCGCCTCCGATTCCCGCATCAGGATCAGCGCAGCGGCGCCGTCCGAGATGGAGGAAGCATTCGCGGCGGTGATCGTGCCATCCTTTCGGAAGGCAGCCTTCAAAAGCGGGATGCGGTCTGCGCGGGCGGCGCCCGGCTGCTCGTCGGTCTCGACGACCGTTTCGCCCTTCCGATCGCTGACGGTGACGGGCGTCACCTCGTCGGCAAAGTCACCGGATTTGATGGCCTGCAGCGCCCGCTCCAGCGAACGGATGGCATAGGCGTCCTGCGCCTCTCTCGTGAACTGGTATTTCTCCGCGCAGTCCTCGGCGAAGCTGCCCATCAGCCTGCCCGGTTCATAGGCGTCTTCCAGTCCGTCGAGGAACATATGATCCTTGACCTCGCCATGGCCCATGCGCAGCCCACCCCGCGCCTTCGGCAGCAGATAGGGCGCGTTGGTCATCGACTCCATGCCGCCCGCCACCATGATGTCGGCGCTGCCCGCCGCGATCATGTCGTGCGCATCCATCGCCGCCTTCATGCCGGACCCGCACATCTTGTTGACGGTGACCGCGCCGACGCTTTCCGGGAGGCCCGCGCCCAGAAGCGCCTGGCGCGCGGGCGCCTGCCCCTGTCCCGCGCCGAGGACGCAGCCCATCGTACCCTGATCCACATCCTCACCCGACAGGCCCGCCTGCGTCATGGCTGCGCCGATGGCGGCACTGCCGAGCTGGCTGGCGCTCGCCCCCGACAGGGCGCCCTGAAACCCTCCCATCGGGGTGCGCTGTGCGGCGACGATTACGATTGAGTCTGTCATGGGGAAACCTTTCCTGAAGCGAGCATTACTGCGTGTTTTGGAATTCCAGATAGTGAGCCGGGTGCGCTCCCACCAGATTGTCCTCCCAGCCGGCAATACCAGGACGGACAAGCGACCAGCGTATGGGTGAAAACAGCGGGATGATCGGGGCATCCTCTGCAATCAGGCGCGCGGCCCTGCGGATCAGGTTAATGCGGGCCGCGCCGTCGACCTGCTGTGCGGCCTCCGCCAGCAGGCTGTCGGCGTCTGGGTTGCAATAACCGCCCAGCCGTTCGGCGCATGTGAAGGGTTCCAGAAAGAATTCCGGAATAGCGGCGGGCGCGATGCGTTCGGTCAGGGCAAGATCATAGTCGCCGCTTTCGATCGCGCGTCGATGCTGCTCCGACGAACGCTTATAGGCGCGAAGTGAGATCCCCAGCGGACGCCAGTCATCGGCCAGCCAGGCCAGAACCTCCTCATGCGCGTCACCCTGCGGTATGGCGACGTCCAGCGTCAGGGGACGATCGGGACCATATCCGGCCTCCTGCACCAGACGCCGCGCCTCCCCCATCCGGACCTCTGGCGACCAGACTGCCCAGTCGGGCACGGCGCCGGCATAGGCCTCCGGCAGGGTGGGGGCGAGCGGACCGAAGGCCGGCTGCATTCCGTCCAGCGCGAAATAATCCCGCACCAGGATCTGGCGACCGGCCACCATGGCCAGCGCCCGCCGAATGCGGACATCGGTCAGGGGGCCGCCGGACGTACGGGCCAGATAGCCATAAAGGCCCAGCGTCTGTTCAAGACGCAATGCGGGAACAAGAGCATCCGTGCGAGAGCGGCGCAGACCCTGAATGCTGCCCCCGGTCACGATATCCGTGCGCCCCTCTTCGAACGCGCGGATGGCCTCCCCGACGGGCAACACTTCCAGCGAAATCGGCTGGCGCGGCTCCTCCTCATCGTCGAACCAATAGGGGTTCGCCACCAGAAAACCATCATTCCGTCCCTGCGCATAGGGGCCGGAGGGCGGCGGCGTTTCTTCCTTTCGCACGATCGCCATGGAGGGATGCGCCAGCAGCGACAGCAGCAGGGGGTCCGGTCGATCGAGCGTAATCACGACGACGCCCGGACGCGGGTCGTCAACGCCCAGCATTCGGGGCGGCTTGCGGTTGCTGGCGACCGCATCCGCCTCTTGGATGGCCATCAAATAGGGCTTCATGGGCTGGTGAGAGGCTGGCGCCAGATTACGTCGCATGACCGCAACCACGTCGCCCGCCGTGATTTCCCGCCCGTCGGGCCAGGATGCCTGCTCTAGCCTGAAGATATAGGTCCGGCCCTGATCGAGGACGCGCCAGCTGGACGCGAGCGCTGGCACGATGCGCCCGTCGGCCGCATGCGCCGTCAGCCCGGTATGCAGTGCCTCGGTACGATAAAGGTCCGCACCGAACATGCCCGGCGCCTCCGTACCCTCCGCGCTGAGCATCGTGATGCGAATCGGCGCATCGCCACCGCTGTCCGGCGTCGACATATCGCACGCGCTCAGCAACAGCAGCAAAAGGAGGGCGACACGCATGTTCATCAGATAGGGGAGGGCATGCACATGCCACAAGCGACTTTGCGTGGGATTCCACCTGCTGCTAGAGCCGCAAGCATGACCCTGGTGCGCAACACACTCGACCTGATCGGCAATACTCGCCTCGTCCGTCTGGCCGGCCCGTCGGCCCGAACCGGATGCGAAATCTGGGGCAAGTGCGAATATGAAAATCCAGGCGGCAGCGTGAAGGACCGCGCGGCGCTGTTCATGATCGAGGCGGCGGAACGCGACGGGCGCCTGCAACCCGGCGGCACGATCGTCGAGGGGACGGCAGGCAATACCGGCATCGGCATCGCCACGGTGGCCAATGCGAAGGGCTACAAGACCATCATCGTCATGCCCGACAATCAATCGCCAGAGAAAATGGCGACGCTGAGGGCGCTTGGCGCCGAGCTGGTGCTAGTGCCGCCGACGAAATACGCCGACCCTGAACATTTTCAGCACCGGTCCCGCCGCATGGGCGAGGAGACCCCGGGCGCCATCTGGGCGGGGCAGTTCGACAATGTCGCCAATCGGCAGGCACATATCGAAACGACGGCGCAAGAAATCTGGACCGCCCTCAATGGACGCATTGACGGCTTCACCTGCGCGGCGGGGACCGGGGGCACCATTTCGGGCGTCGGCATGGGCCTGAAAGAACGCTCCCAAGACGTGACCATTGCGCTGACAGATCCCCATGGCGCGGCCCTTTACAGCTATTACACCGAGGGGGAGCTCAGGTCGGAGGGCAGTTCCGTTGCGGAAGGCATCGGACAGGGACGCATCACCGCGAATCTGGAAGGGGCGCCCATCGACCTGGCATTCCGTGTCTCCGATCAGGAGGGGCTGGACGTCATCCGGCAGATAAATTCCGAAGAAGGCCTTTGCCTCGGCCTCTCTTCCGGCATCAATATCGCCGGTGCGGAACGTCTGGCGACCGAGCTTGGCAAAGGATCCACCGTGGTGACGATGCTGTGCGACAGCGGCTTCCGGTATCTGTCCACCATCTGGAACCCGGAATGGCTCAAAGAAAAGGGGCTGACCGCGTGAGGATGCCGACCCCCTGATGCGGCCGCTGGCGCGCTTCGAAAATGTGGGTCTGCGCTATGGCACGGATGCCGAAGTGCTGCGCGACATCAGCTTTCGGCTGGACGCCGGGACATTCATGTTCCTGGTCGGGGCGTCGGGTGCGGGCAAAACGTCGCTGTTGAAGCTGCTGTATCTGAACCGCCGCCCGACACGGGGGCGTGTCACCCTCTTCGGAGAGGATATCGGCAGCATAGAGCGCAAGAAACTGCCCGCACTTCGCCGCCGCATCGGTGTCGTATTTCAGGATTTCCGTCTCGTCGACCATCTCAGCTGCTTCGACAATGTCGCCCTGCCGCTACGGATCGAGGGCGTCGTCGAAAGCGAGGTGCAGGCACATGTCGGCGAACTGCTGGAGTGGGTCGGCCTGACGAAACGTGCCCATGCCCGACCGCATACCCTGTCCGGCGGCGAGCAGCAGAGGCTGGCCATCGCGCGCGCAGTCATTGCGCGGCCAGATTTGCTGCTGGCCGACGAACCGACCGGCAATGTCGACCCCCAAATGGCGCAGCGCCTGCTGCACCTGTTCCAGGAATTGAACAGGCTGGGAACGACGGTGGTGGTGGCCACCCATGCCGTACATTTGTTGCCGCAGGTGCCAACGGCCATGGTGCTGCGGCTGGACCGGGGTGAAATGCGCGACCCCACCGGCTCGCTGCGTCACCCCCCGGGCAGCCAGAGGCAAGCGGCCATCCATGAAGCCGGAAGGGCGGCCGAATGATCCCCGACTGGATTCGGCCCCGCGCCGAACGCTTTCGCTTCCTGCCGGCGGAACAGGCCGCACGCGGGTCGCTGCCGTGGATCGTCGCCCTGATGGTTGCCCTGGCGGTGCTGGGAATGGCGGCCGGCATTTCGCTCGTCTCGGGCGTCGGCGTGATGAAAGATGGGCTGGCACAGCGCTTCACCGTGCAGATCGTGGAGCCCAACCCAGACATACGGGCCGATAAAGTGGCCGCGACCGTCGCCGCGCTGGAAGGCAGAGACGGTATCTCCCGGATTCGCGTTCTGGAAACCGCGGAGCTGCGCGAGCTGCTGGAGCCATGGCTGGGTAGCGGCAATGTCGGAGAGGATCTGCCGCTGCCGGCGATGATCGATGCAGAGGCGGAATCGCCTGCCCTGCTGAACCACGTCGCCGCCAGCCTGGAACGGGATGTGGACGGCGCGCGCGTCGATGATCATGCCGGCTGGCTGGCACCGGTCGCGCGCCTGGCGTGGGTATTGGCCATCGTCGCCCTGGCCGCGGCACTGCTGCTGACGGCGGCAATGGCGGCGATCATTGTCCTGGGTGTGCGCGCGGGCTTGACGCGACATGCCGAGACAGTGGATGTCCTGCATCTGATCGGCGCGGAGGATCGCGTGATTACCCAATTATTCCAGTATCGGTTCGGCATGGTGGCGGCACTTGGCGCGGTAACGGGGTTCCTGGTGGCCTTGCTGCTGATTTTCGCAATAGGCAGGTTGATCACCGCGCTGGGCAGCGGTCTGGTGGCGGCGGCGGGTCTGCCATGGTGGGGCTGGGTGATGGTCGTGATGGTGCCGGTCGTGGCGGTCATGCTGTCCACGATCACCGCCCGCATCACGGTCGAACGCAGTCTGGCGGATGTGCTTTAGATGCGCGTGCTCCTGAAACTTGCGCTGGCCGTTCTGTTGCTGTGGATCGCGGGCTTCGTCGCCTTCATGCTGATGCTGCCGGATCCCGCGCCGCTGGACGAGAAGACCGACGGCATCGTCGTCCTAACGGGTGGTCCCGGGCGGCTGGCAAGGGGTGTCGAGGTTCTGCGAGAGGGCAGTGCGGAACGCCTGCTGGTTTCCGGTGTCGACCCGGTCGTGCGGCCCGTCGACCTGGCCACCGAGCTGGAAGTCGACCAGCGCCTGTTTGAATGCTGCATCGACCTGGGCAAGCGCGCCGCCGACACGGCCGGCAATGGCGCGGAGATCGCCGCCTGGGCCCGCACTCGTGGCTACAGTTCGCTGCGGGTGGTCACGGCCGCGGACCATATGCCGCGTGCGCTGATCGAACTGGAACGGCGGCTGGAGGATCGCGTCCGCATCCTGCCCGACGCAGTCCCCGTCGCGGGTGGCATCAAATCGCTGCTGCGCGAATATACCAAATTTTCCGCGCGGCGCATCGCCGAGGCGGTGGCCACCGTCGAGCAGGGAGACAGCAGCACATGATCCTGCTTCGCAATGTGATTTTCACGCTGTTCTTCTATCTGGGCAGCATCGTCATGGTGGTGACGGCGGCCATACGTGCGCTGTTTTCCCGCAGGCAGGCGCAGAAGGGGGCATCGGCCTGGTCCGCCTATGTCATCTGGCTGGCGCGCATCATTCTCGGCATTCGGTTCGAAATCGAAGGCGCCATTCCGGCAGGAACCGTCATCGTGGCGGCAAAGCACGAATCGAATCTGGAAACGATGGCCCTCCCCTCCCTGTTTCCGTGGCCCGCCGTCGTGATGAAGGCGGAACTGGAAAATATCCCCGTCTGGGGCTGGATCGCACGTCGTCACGGATCGCTGTTCGTGGACCGGCAGGCGGGCGCCGCCGCCATGCGCGTAATGCTGCGCGCAGCGGAAAGGGCGCGTGAGGAGGAACGCCAGATCGTCATTTTCCCGGAGGGAACGCGGACTCCGCCCGGAGAAGCGCCGCCGCTACGCGCAGGGATTGCCGGATTATATCGCCTGCTCAAGCTACCCGTCATTCCCGTCGCACTGGAAAGCGCCCATGTATGGCCGAAATCGGGTGCGAAGCGCCCCGGCGTGGTGCGCCTGCGCTTCATGGACCCTATCCCGCCGGGCCTGGGCCGCGAGGCGTTCGAAGCGCGGCTGCACGCCGCGATCAACGAGACACCATGAGAAACGCACGTCCCTTTCTGCTGGCTCTGGCGCCGCTCCTGATCGGGCTGGCCGCCTATTATATATATTGGCGGGGACAGGCCGAGATGTTGGCAACGTCGATCGAACGGATCGTCGGTCACGCACCGGATATTACCGGATTTCCCTATCGCCTGAGCGCCGATCTGAATGCCATTCAGCTAAGTCGCGGCGGCGACGCCACACGGGTCGACCTTTCGGCTGCGCATAGCCAGATCGACAGCGGCCCCCTGCGTGGCGCGCTCTATGTCGGATATCTGACCCAGATCCGCATAAATGCAGAGGCGGCAGGCATCGGCCAGTTACGCCTGACCGCGCCCGACGCCCGCGCCAGCCTGCGGGCGAACGAGTTCATCGACCGTCTGTCGGTGCAGTTCGAGGAGGTTGAAATAGACTCTTCCCTGCTGGACCGGCCGATCCAGGCCGCGCCGATGGAATTCCATTTTCGCGAGACGCCGAACCCCACACCGGCGGACACTGCCACCGGGCCGGGACAGGCGGAGGCGCGGATTGCCGGCACATTCAGCTTGGCCGACCGGCGGCTGGCGCTCGCCCTTCCCATCAGGATTACTGCGGATGCCCCGCTAAGTTCGCTGGCCGGCTGGACGAACGGCGGCACCATGGAGATTGATGGCGGCACGCTCAGTTCTGCGTCGGGAGACGCGGTGGCTGGGTTCGACGTGACGCTGGTTCCGCTGCCGGGGGGCGAATTGCAGCTGGCGGGAACGCTTAGCACCGATTGCCCCGCCACCGTCGCGGCGGTGATCCAGGGTTCCGCCCTGCCAGCCCAGGAATTTCGTCAGCGCCGGCCTGCGGAATTCGCCCTTGGCGGCTCGCCCACGCAGATCAGTCTTCAGCGTCTGCCCGGCCCTTCGGGGGGGAGCGTCCGAAGTCAGGAGCCGCCGTGTCCTGACCTGCGTCGATAACGCGGCGGCGCGTTTCCCGCGTCGTTTCGAAATGCTTGAACAGCATATCGCCATCGTCCCAGCGAATGGCGCGTTGTAATGCCGTCAAATCCTCGGTGAAGCGCTGCAGCACGTCCAACACGGCATCCTTATTGGCCAGAAACACATCGCGCCACATCGTCGGATTGCTGGCGGCAATGCGGGTGAAATCGCGAAAGCCGCCAGCGGAATATTTGATCACTTCCGAATTGGTGACCTCTTCGACATCGGACGCCGTACCCACGATGGTATAGGCGATCAGGTGCGGCAAATGACTGGTCACCGCCAGCACGATATCGTGATGCGCAGCGTCCATGATTTCGACATCGCTGCCCAGCCGCCGCCAGAATTCCGACAGGCGCTCGACCGCAACGGGATCGGCCGCGTCGGCGGGGGTCAGAATGCACCAGCGGCTCTGAAACAGCTCGGCAAACCCCGCATCCGGCCCGGAATTCTCCGTTCCCGCAACAGGGTGCGCCGGGACGATGCGCCCTGGATGCGGAATATTGTCGTTCAGCCAGCCAGCCACGCGGTTCTTAACGCTGCCGACATCGCTGACGACGGCCTCATCCGGCAGATCGGCGGCAATCTCCTTCGCCACCGCCTCCGTCGCCTGCACGGGAACGGCCAGGATCACCAGATCGGCGTCGCAGACGGCGGCGCCTGCACTGTCCGTGATGTCGTCGAACAGATTGAGCGCGTCGGCGCGCGCGCGCACCTCGGCATCGGCGTCATAGCCGGTCAGGCGAACATCGCGCATCTCCCTCCTGACCGCGCGCGCCAGGGAGGAGCCGATCAACCCAAAGCCTATGATCGTTACGCGGGAAAAGGGCAGCATCAGGCCTGACCGACAAAGTCCTGCAGCGCATGGATAACGATGCCGGTCTCGTCCTCCGTACCCACCGAAATCCGCAGGGCATGGGCAAGATCCTGGCTGGGCAGCCAGCGCGTCAATATGCCTTGGCCGGTGAAAAACTCGTTGGCGCGCTCTGCGGTCAGCGCCCCTTCTGGTGGGAATTCGACCAGTACGAAGTTCGCCGCAGACGGGATCGGCCGCAGGCCGTGATTGCCGAGCGCCTGGACCGCATCGGTAAGGCGCGCGCGCTGCTCCGCATTGTCACGGCGGCAACGGTCAACGAATTCCTGGTCGGACAGCGCCGCGATGGCGGCGGCCTGCGCCTGGCTGTTGACGTTGAAAGGGCCACGGATGCGGTTCAGCGCGGCAATCACCTCCGCCGGGCCATAGGCCCATCCAACACGCGCGGCGGCAAGGCCGTAGATCTTTGAAAAAGTGCGCGTGGTGACGACATTCTCATATTTGCGCGCCATTGCGATGCCATCTTCATAGGCCGCATCGTCGATATATTCGGCATAGGCGGAATCGAGCACCAGCAGAACATCGTCGGGCAGACCGGCATGAAGCCGCTCCACCTCCTCGCGGTCGATCATCGTACCGGTCGGATTGTTCGGATTGGCCAGATAGACCAGCCGCGTCCTGGGCGTGACCGAGGCCAGCAGCGTATCGACGTTGGCCGTATAATCGCGGTCCGGCGCCGCCACCGGCGTCGCGCCCGCGCGCTGGGCAGCGATGGGATAGACCATGAAGCCGCGATGCACATAAAGCACCTCGTCGCCCGGCCCGGCATAGGCCTGCGCCAGCAATTGCAGCAGTTCGTCGGACCCCGTGCCGCACACGACACGGTCGGCCTCCAGCCCGTGCAGCGCGGCGATGGCGTCGCGCAGCTCATGGCTCGCCGCATCCGGATAGCGGTTGCTGCCATCCGCTGCCGCCCGCATCGCCGCCAGCGCCGCGGGCGACGTGCCAAGCGGGTTCTCGTTCGACGACAGTTTGACGGTGCGGCCCGCGCCCCCTCCCGACCGCCCGGGTACATAGGCGTGGATCGCCTCGATCCAGGGTTTCATGCGGGGTGCAGTCATGTTCATCATCCTTGCCGGAAGGGGAAAGCGCCCCGCATAGGTAGGATGCAACCAAGGTGCAATCGGCGCGTTGGGAGCCGACCTAACAACAAAAAGGGGTGTAAGATTATGGCAGAGTATGAGCGCAAGAGCAGCGGCGGCCGTACCGTCATCATCATCGTCATAGTTTTGATCGTGCTTGCGGTGATCGCATATGCACTTGGTTTGTTCAACGTGAACACCAGCGGCGATGTCGAGATGCCGGATGTGGACGTTGAAGCCAGCGCGACGGGCGGCAATCTGCCTGATGTCGATGTGGACACCGCCGATATCGCAGTCGAAGAGGGCGATGTCGACATGGACGTCGATCTGCCCTCTGTTGAAGTCGATCGCGCCGAAGACGACGATTCGGTTCAATAATTAAAACCTGTCCAACCGACGGGTACGAGGAACGACACGATGAGCATTCTGATTTTAATCCTGACGATCCTCGTACCGCCGCTTGGCGTTTTCTTGAAGCATGGCCTGGATAAGGATTTCTGGATCAACCTGATTCTCACCCTCATCCTCTGGCTGCCAGGCGCGGTACACGGTGTTTACGTTAATTATCTCAGATAAGTGACGTCGCCGCGTGACACCGGCAAATGACTATATGACGGCCGCCCTCGCTGAAGCCAGGGCGGCCGCTTCGCGTTCCGAAGTGCCGATCGGTGCCGTTCTGGTGCATGGCGGAGACATCATAGCGAAGGACGGCAATCGCACACGCGAGTTGAACGATCCCACAGCACATGCCGAAATGTTGGTGCTACGCGCCGCAGCCGCTGCCCTTGGGCAGGAACGGCTGACAGGCGCCGATCTATATGTGACGCTGGAACCCTGTCCGATGTGTGCCGGCGCGATTTCCCACGCCCGCATCCGGCGGCTCTATTTCGGGGCCGAGGATCCGAAGGGCGGGGGCGTCGTGCATGGTGCGCGAGTATTTGCACATCCGACCTGCCACCATCGCCCCGAACTATATCCGGGCATCGGCGAGCGTTCGTCAGCCGCGATGTTGAAGGAATTTTTCGTCGCCCGGCGGGTGCAGCCTTCCCGGTAACTCTTGCTCAAAGTTTCTCGACGAGCATCATAGAAAAAGCCCCGAACCTATCAGGGTTCGAGGCCTTTTCCGTCAGTCTGCTAGGGAATCAGACGTCGTCAACGACGCCCTTTACCTTGCCTTTAGCCTTACCGACCGTCTGCTGGGCTTCGCCCTTGCGTTCCTGCTGATAGCCTTCCTGCTCCATCTGCCGGTTATCGGTCGCCTTGCCGATGTCCTGCTTGACGTTGCCGACTGCTTCGTTCGCCAGGCCCTTTGCCTTGTCGCTAAATTCGCCCATCGAAACTCTCCTTTAAATTACAATGTCCTACCGCTCATTCTAACAATGGTTAAAAAGCCAGAAGGTTCCATTGCAACGACGGCGAAAGGCGTCGTAGTTTGCAGGAAAGTGGTTCAGATAAGTCCAGCCAGGGGCGAGGACGGGTCTGCGTAGCGGCGTTTCGCCATGCGCCCCGCGAGATAGGACATGCGCCCGCCCTCGATGGCGCACTTCATCGCGCCTGCCATCAGGACGGGATCCTTCGCCTCTGCGATTGCCGTGTTCATCAGCACGCCGTCACAGCCCAGTTCCATCGCCGCCGCCGCGTCCGACGCACAGCCGACGCCGGCATCGACCAACACGGGAACGGAGGCATTCTCGATGATCATGCGAATGGTAACAGGGTTCTGTATCCCCAGGCCCGACCCGATGGGTGCGCCCAGCGGCATGATCGCGGCCGCGCCAGCATCCTCCAGCTTCTTCGCGGCGATGGGATCGTCGGCGCAATAGACCATGACGTCAAAGCCGTCCTTCACCAATTCCTTGGTGGCGGAAAGCGTCGCCTCCATGTCGGGATAAAGCGATTTCGCCTCTCCCAGCACCTCCAGCTTCACGAGTTTCCAGCCGCCCGCCTCTCGCGCCAGACGTAGCGTCCGCAGCGCGTCGGCGGCGGTAAAGCAGCCCGCCGTATTCGGCAGATAGGTGATCTTCTTCGGGTCGATATAGTCGGTCAGCTTGGGCGCGCCCGGATCGGAAACATTGACGCGCCGCACGGCGACCGTGACGATCTCCGCACCCGCGGCCTCGACCGCGCGGGCGTTCGTTTCAAAATCCTTATATTTGCCTGTGCCGACGATCAGGCGCGATTTGAAGTGCCGGCCCGCAACCGTCCATCCCTCATCCTGACCAGCATTGTCCTGGCCACCCCCAACAAAGTGCACCACCTCTATCTCGTCGCCGGATTCGAGGCCGGTCTGCTCATAGGCGGATTTCGGCACGATCTCCATATTGCGCTCGACCGCCACAGATGCCGGATCCTGGCCCAGCACATTCAGAAGGTCGACGACCGTTGCCGGTTTGCGGATGCGGCGATGTTCGCCATTCACCGTGATCGAAAGCGTCTTGTCCATGGGATTCCCTATTGCTGTCCCGGACGATATAGGCAGGCGGAGACAGCGAACCAACCGGATAGGACGGCAATGGCCGACATGCCCCTGATCATGGTCCTGAACGGGCCAAATCTGAACCTGCTCGGCACGCGGGAACCCGACGTTTATGGGTCGGAAACGCTGGATGACATTGCCAGCCGCCTGGAGGATGAGGCCCGGGCGCTGCAGGTCCGCGTGGACATGCGGCAATCGAACCATGAGGGGCATTTGATCGACTGGCTGCACGAATGTCCGTCATCCGGCGTCCAGGCGGTCATCCTCAACCCCGGCGGGCTGACGCACACGTCCATTGCACTGCGGGATGCGGTTGCCGGAATCGCGACGCCTGTGATCGAGGTTCACCTGTCGAACACACATGCACGAGAGTCCTTTCGCCGCCGGTCCTACATCAGTCCGGTGGCGCGGGGGGTCATTGCGGGCCTTGGCGCACATGGTTACAGCTTGGCGCTTCAGGCTGCGGCGCAGCTTTAAAGGGACGGAGTATAATGGCGCAAAGCCCGAGATCCGGCGGTATGAACGTCGATACGAAGCTGGTGAAAGAACTGGCAAAACTACTGGCCGACACCGGCCTGAGTGAAATCGAGGTCGAGGATGGCGACCGCAAGATCCGCGTGGCGCGGCAGATGATGGCGGCCCAGCAGAGCTTTGCGGCAGCCCCCATGCCTGCCCCGGCGGCGGCATCTGCACCGGCATCCGCCAGCACGGGCACTGCCGCTGCGGACGACGCCGCCGCGGACCTGAAAAGCCATGCCGGCGCCGTGAAATCGCCAATGGTGGGCACCGCCTATCTGTCGCCCGAACCGGGTGCGGCGAACTTCGTCAAGGAAGGCGACAGGGTCGAGGCGGGCGACACGCTGCTGATCGTGGAGGCGATGAAGGTCATGAACCCGATCGTGGCCCCCCGTGCAGGCACGGTGACAAAGCTGTGCGCTACTAACGAAGCACCGGTCGAATTCGACGAAGTGCTGGCAATCGTAGAATAATGTTCGAAAAGCTGCTCATCGCCAATCGGGGCGAGATCGCGCTGAGGATTCATCGCGCATGCCATGAAATGGGCATCAAGACGGTGGCGGTACATTCCACCGCCGACGCGGATGCCATGCACGTCCGGCTGGCGGACGAAAGCGTCTGCATCGGGCCGCCGTCCGCGACGCATTCCTATTTGAACATCGCCAATATCATCTCCGCGGCAGAGGTGTCGGGCGCCGACGCGATCCACCCGGGCTATGGCTTTCTGTCCGAAAATGCGAAATTCGCTGAGATCGTCGAGGCGCATGACATCGCCTTCGTCGGTCCGACACCCGAACATATCCGCATCATGGGCGACAAGGTGGAGGCAAAGCGCACGGCGGGCGCAGTCGGCCTGCCGCTGGTGCCGGGCTCCGAGGGCGCGATCACCGACCTGGAAGAGGCCGAAACCGTCGCATTCGAAATCGGCTATCCGGTCCTCGTCAAGGCCGCGTCCGGCGGCGGCGGCCGCGGCATGAAGGTCGTCGAACGGCCAGAGGATCTGTCAAAATCCCTTAAGGCTGCGGGGCAGGAGGCGAAGGCCGCCTTTGGCGACGACACCGTCTATATCGAAAAATATCTCGGCAATCCGCGCCATATCGAATTTCAGGTATTCGGCGACGGCAAGGGCAATGCCATCCATCTGGGCGAACGCGATTGTTCGCTGCAACGACGCCATCAGAAGGTTCTGGAGGAGGCGCCCTCCCCCGCGCTGAACGCCGACCAGCGCGCGGACATGGGCGAAACCTGCCGCCAGGCGATTGCCGATCTGGGCTATCGCGGGGCCGGAACCATCGAATTCCTGTACGAGGATGGCCGCTTCTACTTCATCGAGATGAACACCCGTCTGCAGGTGGAGCATCCAGTGACAGAGGCAATCACCGGCATCGATCTGGTACGGGAACAGATCCGCGTTGCGGCGGGCCTCCCCCTCTCGGTCACACAGTCAGAGGTGAAGTTTTCCGGCCACGCCATCGAATGCCGGATCAATGCGGAGGATCCGCGCACCTTTGCGCCGTCCCCCGGCCTCGTCACGCAATATCACGCGCCCGGCGGGCTGCATGTCCGCGCCGACAGCGCCCTCTATGACGGGTACACGATCCCGCCGCATTACGATTCGCTGATTTCAAAGCTGATCGTCTATGGCGCGAACCGCAACGATTGCCTGATGCGCCTGCGCCGCGCCTTGGAAGAATATGTCATTGAGGGGCCGAAAACGACGATCCCCCTGCACCGCGCGCTGATCGAGCAGCCGGATTTCATCAATGGCGACTATTCGATCAAGTGGCTGGAGGAATGGCTGGCGGCGCAGGATTGATAGGCAAGAATTGATGGCGCAGGATTGATGCGCAACGTTGCGGCGAGCCCGGCCCGGGTTCGCCGCAGCTAATTAAACGAACTTTTCCCCAAAGCGCCCCGCTGCAATCAAATATGCAGCGCATGTCCCAGCGTTCTCAGCGCCGCTTCCTGCAGCGCCTCGCCCTGTGTCGGGTGTGCATGGATCGTGTCGGCAATATCCTCGACGCGCGCACCCATTTCCAGCGCCAGACCGAACGCGGCGGATAATTCGGCGCAGCCCTTCCCCACGGCCTGCAAACCCAGAACCAGATGATTGTCCGCCCGTGCCACGACCCGCACGAAACCGTCATCCGCTTCCATGGTGAGGGACCGGCCATTGGCGGCAAAGGGGAAAATCGCCGTTTTGACGTCATAACCCTCTGCCTCCGCCTCGGCAGGTGACAGGCCCGCACTGACGATTTCAGGGTCGGTGAAACAGATGGCGGGGATGGCGCGCTTGTCCCAGATGCGCTTTTCGCCCGCGACGATTTCCGCCACCATTTCACCCTGTGCCATGGCGCGGTGCGCCAGCATCGGCTCGCCGGTCACGTCGCCAATGGCATAGATCCCCTTCATCGAGGTCTCGCACTTGTCGTCGATGCGAATGTGCCGGCCATCCATGTCCAGCACCAGAGCTTCGCGGCCCCAGCCCTCCGTCACCGGGCGGCGCCCGACCGTAACCAGGATCTTCTCTGCGGCGATCGTTTCCGCCGTGCCGTCTGCTGTCTCTATGTCCAGACCGTCTTTCGCCTGTCCCTTCGCTTTCGCCCCCAGACGCAATTCGATGCCCAGCGCCTCGGCCCGCTTCATGACAGGTTTGGTCATGTCCTTGTCGTAAAGCGGCAGGACTCGGTCCTCCATTTCCACGATGGTCACTTTCGATCCCAACTTGGCATAGGCCATGCCCAGTTCCATGCCGATATAGCCGGCACCGACGACAGCCATGGTGGCGGGCACGCTGTCCAGCGACAGCGCCTCCGTCGAGGAGATCACGTTCCCGCCGAATGGCAGGAAGGGCAGTTCGACTGGCGCCGACCCCGTGGCGATACAGGCCTTCTCCGCCACGATGGTCACCGGGCCGTCTTCGCTATCGACATGAACGGTACGGCCGTCCTGGAACGTCGCCCAGCCCTTTACCGTGCGTACCTTTGCCTTCTTCAACAGGGCAGCGACGCCGCCGGTCAGCTTGCCGACAATGCCATCCTTCCACGCGATCGTCTGCGCCAGATCGATTGCGGGCGCCTTGACGCTGATGCCCAGCGGGTTTTCCCCTGCAAAATGCGCGGCGGCCTCGTATTCCTCCGCGGCGTGGATCAGCGCCTTGGACGGAATGCAGCCGACGTTCAGGCAGGTGCCGCCGACGGGCGCCGCCTCCACGATAATGGTATCCAGCCCCAGCTGTCCGGCGCGTATGGCGGCGATATACCCGCCGGGACCGGCACCGATGACGAGGAATTTGCAGGTAAGATTGGTCATGACGTGATGTCCCGAACTTGAAAATCGTCATTGCGGCGCGCGGGCATTTATAACCGCGCAGGAGGCGTTGGGGCGGGTGTCAGTCCTCGATGAAAATCATCGCGGGCGATTCCAGCAGGCCCTTAATGCGCTGGATAAAAACCGCCGCATCCCAGCCGTCGATCACCCTGTGGTCGAAACTGGATGACAGGTTCATCATCTTGCGCGGCACGAACTGAGTATCCTGCCAGACCGGCGTCACCCGCATCTTGTTGACGCCGACAATGGCGACCTCCGGATAGTTGATTACCGGCGTCGTCACCAGGCCGCCCATGGCGCCCAGCGACGTAATGGTGATCGTCGCGCCCGTCAGCTCGTCGCGCGTGGCACTGCCGTCCTTCGCCGCCTCCGCCAGTCGCATCAGCTCCGATGCGCAGTCCCACACGGACAATGCCTCGACATGGCGCACGACCGGGACCACCAGCCCCTTATCCGTCTGTGCCGCGACGCCCATGTGCATGCCGCCATGCTGGTGGATGACACCGGCATCGTCATCATAGCGCGCGTTCATTTGCGGCTTTTCCGCGATGGCGCGCGCCATTGCCCGCATCAGGAACGGCAGCAGGGTCAACTTTGGTTGATCGTCGCGCTTTTCGCGATTCAGCTTCGCGCGCAATTCTTCCAGCGCGGTCACATCCACCTCGTCGACATAGGTGATGTGCGGAATGCGCGTTTTGGCGATCTGCATCTTTTCCGCGATCTTGCGGCGCAGGCCCACCACCTTGATCTCGTCGATCGCCATGTTCGGCATACGGGAGGAGCCGCCGCGCACGACCGCTTCGCCGCCCGATTCGATAAAGGCATCCAGGTCGTCATGACTGATCTGGCCGGCCTCGCCGCTTCCCGGAACGCGTCGCAGGTCGATGCCGGCGTCCAGCGCGCGCTTCCGCACCGCAGGAGAGGCCAGGGGCTTTTCGCCCACTGGGCGCGGCACGGCGCGCTGCGGCGTGGCGGCTGTGGACGGTTTCACCGCTGGCCGCGCTGTCTGCGTAGCTGCCGGCGTTTTCGCGGCAGCTGGCTTTGCGGCAGACGACGTGGCGGGGGCGGGTGCGGGCGCCACGCCCTCATGCTCACGCGCATCCTCTTCGGGCGATTCAGGCGCTGACGGCGTCGCACCGCTCTTCTCGCGCTCGTCCGCATCGGCGGGCGCGGCCTCGATCACTTCCGAGGTTTCGCCGGGGGTTGCATTGCCCTCGCCTTCGATCTCCATGCGCATGATCGGCGATCCGACGGCGACCACTTCGCCGATCTCCGGGCCTAGCCACAGGATCTTGCCATCGCGCGGCGCCGGGATCTCGACCGTCGCCTTGTCCGTCATGACGGCGGCCAGCACCTGATCCTCGCGCACCTCGTCACCAACGGCGACTTCCCATTCGACCAGTTCCGCCTCGGCGACGCCTTCGCCGATATCGGGCATCTTGATGACATGTTCGCCCATCAGCTGGCCTCCATCACTTGGGTCAGGGCCGCGCCGACGCGTTTTGGCCCGGGGAAATAATCCCATTCCTGCGCATGGGGATAGGGCGTGTCATAGCCCGTCACGCGAACGATCGCCGCCTCAAGCGAGTAGAAGCAGTGATGCGCCACCAGCGCCGCCAGTTCTGCGCCAAAGCCGCAAGTACGGGTCGCTTCATGGACGATAACGCACCGTCCTGTTTTCGCGACGGATTCCGTAATGGTGTCGAGGTCGAGCGGCACGATGGAACGCAGGTCGATCACCTCCCCATCGACGCCGGTTTCCTCAACCGCAGCCAGGGCAACGTGCACCATCGTGCCATAGGCCAGGATGGTCACATCCGCGCCGGGCCGCCGGATCGCGGCCTTGCCCAGCGGCACGGTATAATGCCCCTCCGGCACCTCGCCCAGTTCATGCTTCGACCAGGGCGTGACGGCGGCATCGTGATGGCCGTCGAACGGGCCATTATACAGCCGCTTCGGCTCAAGGAAGATGACGGGGTCATTATCCTCGATGCTGGCGATCAGCAGTCCCTTTGCATCATAGGGGTTGGAGGGAATGACAGTTTTCAGGCCCGAAACGTGCGCAAACAGCGCCTCGGGCGATTGCGAATGGGTCTGGCCACCAAAAATGCCGCCACCCGTTGGCATACGCACCGTCAGCGGGGCGATGAAATCGCCATTGGAACGATAGCGCAGGCGCGCCGCCTCCGACACCAGCTGGTCATAGGCGGGGTACATATAGTCGGCGAACTGGATCTCGACGCACGGGCGCAGGCCATAGGCGGCCATGCCCACCGCCGTACCGACGATGCCGCTTTCGTTGATCGGCGTGTCGAAACAGCGCTGCATGCCATATTTCTGCTGCAGCCCCTTGGTGCAGCGAAACACGCCGCCGAAATAGCCGACGTCCTGTCCGAACACGACGACCTTCTCATCGCGTGACATGGATACGTCGTGGGCGTCGCGAATCGCCTCGATCATGGTCATTCTTGCCATGGTCAGATTCCTGCTTCCTGGCGCTGCCGGATCAGATGCGCGGGCAGCTCCTCAAATACGTCGTCGAACATGCCCTTCGAACTCGGGTGCGGTCCGTCGTGCAACGTGCCGCGGCTTTCCGCCCGCTTCTGCGCGGCCAGAACCTCGGAATCGATTTCCGCCTGCGCCTGCGCGTGGCGCTCCTCGGTCCAGATGCCGCGCGCGATCAGATAGGCTTTCATGCGCTTGATGGGGTCGCCCAGCGGCCAGTCGGCGGCCTCTGTCTTGGGGCGATAGCCGGCGGGATCGTCCGATGTCGAATGCGGTCCCGCGCGATAGGTGACATGCTCGATCAGGGTGGCGCCATGACCCAGATGCGCGCGCTCCGCCGCCCATTTCGCGACCGCATGCACGGCCAGGAAATCATTGCCGTCGACGCGGATCGCCGGAATGCCAAAGCCCAGCCCGCGCGAGGCGAACGTCGCCGCCTTGCCGCGCGCAATGCCCTGAAACGTGCTGATCGCCCACTGATTATTGACGATGTTCAGGATGACCGGCGGGCGAAAGGTAGAGGCGAAGACCATGGCGGAATGAAAATCGGATTCCGCCGTCGCGCCATCGCCGATCCAGCCGGCCGCGATCTTCGTATCGCCCGCAATGGCCGATGCCATGGCCCAGCCGACGCACTGGACGAACTGCGTGCCCAGATTGCCGGAAATAGAGAAATAGGAATTGTCCTTCGCCGAATACATGACCGGCATCTGCCGCCCCTCCAGCGGGTCGGCGCTGTTGGAATAGACCTGGTTCATCATGTCTTCGATGGGATAGCCGGCCGTGACCAGCAGGCCCTGCTGGCGATAGGTCGGGAAATTCATGTCGCCCGGCGACAGCGCCGCCTGAAAGGCGCAGCTGATCGCCTCTTCCCCCAGCGACTGCATATAGAAACTGGTTTTGCCCTGACGCTGCGCGATCAGCATGCGCGCGTCCAGGCTGCGCACCGTCATCATGTCGCGCAGGCCCTTCAGCGCCTCTTCTTCGGTCAGGTCCGGCGCCCAGGGGCCGACCGCCTCGCCCTCATCGTCCGTCACACGAACGATCTCATAGGCCAGGTGGCGGATATCCTCCGCATCCACGTCCACCGCCGGGCGGTCGACTTCGCCCGCCTTCGGCACGTCGAAAGCGGAAAAATCAGGCGTGTCGCCGGGCCGGCACTGCGGTTCCGGAACGTGTAGTTGGAAAACCTTATTGCGTGTCATTGTAATCTTCCGTCTCAGACGTGGCGGCCACTTAGCGTGTAAAAACCCCGTCGACTAGGGTCTGCGCTGCCGGAACGATGTTCAGAGGGACGCGGGGGGAAGACTGTGTATCTACTGCTCCTCGATCGGCATCCCCAAATCCTGCAATTGCGGTCGCACCACGTCGGCATCGCCCACAATCACCCACAACAGGCGGTTCGGATCGATCTCCGCCTTCGCCGCGGCGGCCACTTCTGCCGGTGTCAGCGCGGCCAGCTTCGCCGCATAGGTTTCCTGATAATCGTCCGGCCGCCCCAGCGTGGCGTTCGACATCAGCGCCCCCATGACGGCGTCGGCGCTTTCATAGGCGCCGGGCAGACGACCGGACAGGAACTTGGTCGTATCCGCGACCTCCTTCTCGGTAATGCCCCGCGCGCCGACATAATCGGCGATTTCGCGCCGCAGCTCGGCCACGGCCTCCCCGGTCTTGTCGCTCTGCACTGGCGCGGTGACATAGAAGGGTTCCTGCTGCACAGCGCTGGAAATCGAGGTGCGCACGCCATAGCTCCAGCCCTTCTCCTCCCGCAGATTGCTGTTCAGGCGCGACGTGAACACACCGCCCAGCGGGATGTTGGCGACGCTGAGGGCGGTATTATTATCCGTGCCCTTCGTTTGCAGCGGGTAGCCCGCAAAGATGAAACTTTGCGGCGCGCCCGGGCGGTCGACCAGCACGATACGCGCGGACTCGGGCGCCGTCACCGTGGCAAACTGCTTCACGCCCTTGGACACGTCGGCGGGGCGCCAGTCGCCGAACCGCTCCTCCAGCATCGGCACGATCTCGGCCAGCGTGGTGTCGCCTACGACGAAAATCTGTGCCGTATCGGGCCGCAGCCAGCGATCGTGGAATTGCACCAGATCCTCGCGGGTCACCGCCTGCACACCCTCGGGCGTACCCGATCCGGTCAGCGGCGCACCATAGGGGTGTGCCTCGCCATAGATCAGCGGCGGCAACAGGCGCAGCGCCAGGCTGCTCGGCTGCTTCAGCTCATCATCGATCCGGGCCAGCTGGATATCGCGCACGCGCTGCAGTTCCGCCTGATCGAATTTCGGATTGCGCACCACATCGGCGTAGAGGTCCAGCGATTCCCCCAGATTGATCTTCAATGCCGACAGGCTCAGCGTCGTCGTATCCAGATCGCTGCCTGCGCTGATCCCCGCGCCCAGCCGTTCCTCCGCCTCGGCGATCTCGATGGCGGTGCGGTCTTCCGTGCCCTCGTCCAGCAGGGACAGGGTCAGCGCCTGCGTACCCAGCTTGTCCTTCGGGTCGGCGGCATCGCCGGCATCGAACGCCATGGCGATATCGACCACGGGCACGGCGGCACGGCGCGCGAAGGTCACGGGGATGCCGTTCGACAGTGTGGCCCGTTCGACATCGGGGAAATCCAGCGCGGGCAGGTCCGCCACCTGTGGCAGGCTGCTACGGTCGACGCCGGCACCGGCGGCGGCCAGATCGCCGACCGGGTTCACCAGCAGTTGAAATCCGCCCGCGCCCATCCATTCCGATGCCGCCGCCTGCACCTCTTCGGGCGTCGCGGCGACATAATCCTTCATTTCCGTTTTGAAGAAGGCGGGATCGTCCGCGTAAACCTCGCCCTCGGCCAGCGTCACTGCCTTGCCGCCAAAGCCACCGACACTTTCCAGGCCGCGGATCATGGACGAAACAACGCGCATGGCGATGCGCTCCACCTCGTCCTCGGTCGGACCGTCCTGCCGGAATTTCTCGATCTCCGCATCGATCAGCGCCTCGACCCGTTCAGGATCGACCCCCGGCTTCACGTCGGCCTGGATCTGCAGCATGCTTGCCACTTCCAGCGGCTGCAAATATCCGCCGACGGACGTGGCGACCTGCTCCTCCCGCACCAGCTTTTTGTACAGGCGCGAGGATTCGCCGCCCGCCAGCACCGCCGCGGCAATGCTCAGCGACCGCGCATCATCGGATTCCAGGCCAGGAACCGCCCAGGCGCGATAGACGCGCGGGTTGGCGACCTGATCCTGCATCACCTCACGCACGGTTTCCCGCCGCGTCGGCACCCAGTCTTCCACGCGGCCGGCCAGGGCCGGACCGGGCGGGATGTCGCCGAAATATTTCTCGACCAGCGGCCGTGCGGTGGCGGCGTCGATATCCCCCGCCAGCACCAGCACGGCATTATTGGGGCCATACCATTGGCGGAACCAGCTCTGCACGTCCTCCAGGCTGGCGGCGTCCAGATCCTCCATCGAACCGATGGTCGAATGGCGATAGGGATGGCCCGGTGGGAACAGCCCCTCCAAAATGCGATATTCGGTCAGGCCGAAGGGTTGGTTGTCGCCCTGTCTCTTCTCATTCTGAACGACGCCGCGCTGTGCATCCAGCTTCTCCTGCGTCACGGCGCCCAGCAAATGCCCCATGCGGTCCGATTCCAGGAACAGCATTCGTTCCAGCGCGGGGGTCGGCACGTTCTGGAAATAATTGGTGCGGTCGAACCAGGTCGTCCCATTATAATCCGTCGCGCCCATGTCCTGCAGCTCGACGAACCATTCATCGTCGTAATTCTCGCTGCCGTTGAACATCAGATGCTCGAACAGATGGGCAAAGCCGGTCCGGCCCTCGGGCTCGTCCTTTGATCCGACATGATACCAGACCGACACTGCAACGACGGGCGCCTTCCGGTCGGTATGGGTGATCACCGTCAGGCCATTGGGCAGGGTGAATCTTTCATAGGGAATGTCGACAGAGGCAACCAGTTCGGGCGATGGCCCCTGGGCATTTGCAGAGATTGCGGTGACAAGCGATAGCGCCGCACTGGCGGCCAGGAAAATCGTTTTCATGACGCAGCTATACGTCGGAACGCCCCCCGCTCCCACTACCTTTTCCGTGCGGCGCCGATGCGGCGGCGCAAGACAGGATCTCGCTTATGCAGTCGGCAAGGGCGCAAACGCCAACCGTCAGGCGGTATCTTTTCCAGCCTCATTGTCTTTCGCAGGCTGGTCGTCGCCCCCCGTCAGTCGTTTCAGCGGCAGGGGCTCCTTGAAGGTCAGCGTGCGATAGGGGAACGGAATTTCGATGCCTGCATCGTCCAGCGCCCGCTTGATCGCGCGTACCACCTGATCGCGGCTCTTGTGCATGTCGACCGGCTTCGATCCCGCCCACCAGCGCACCGTGTAATTGATTGAGGAATCGGCGAATTCCGCTGCGAATACCTGCACCGGCTTGTCCTTTGCCACCAGTTCGCAGCCCTCGACCGTTTTCTGGATCAGGTCACGCGCCATGTCGGCATCGGTGTCATAGGATACGCCGGCGACGATCTCGTGCCGCCGCATGGGAAAGTCGGTGTGGATTTCGACCGGATTCTTGAACAACATGCTGTTCGGCATGATGGTTACTTCGTTGGACAGCTTGCGGATATAGGTCTCGCGCAGGCTTATCTTCATGATCTCGCCGGAAATTCCCTCGCACTCGATATGATCGCCCACGCGCATCTTTTCGCGCAGCATCAGCAGGATACCCGCCAGGAAATTCTCGAACACGTCCTGAAAGGCAAAGCCGATGGCGACCGAGCCAAGGCCCAGCGCGGCGACCAGGCTGCCCAGCGTCATGGACGGGAACACGATGGTCATGGTCAGCAGGATGCCGACGATCCAGACGCCGACCTTGGTCAGCGTCTGCGTCAGATTGACCAGGGAGGGGCGCTCCCCCGCCTTCGACGCCGCCTTGGACGCCAGTTTGCTGAGGCCGCTTGCTATAAAGCCAAAGATGATCAGGACAACGGCCGCTATGGCCAGCGTCGGCAGCGCCTCGATCAGGCCGCGCGCCATTTCGGTCAACTGGCCCGTCAGCGTCCCCAGCAGGGAAAGATTGTCGCCGACGGCCTCGATCACGCCCTCACCCGACGCCCTGACTGCATCTGCATTCTGCGCTGCGCTGTCCTGCATATTGCCCCCTCAAGAACCCTTCGTTTCGCCTGTGAATGAACGGGCACCCCCACCGGTTCCGCTCATTCGCCCCCTCAATCGCCCGCCTCATTCGTCTTCGCCGGCACCCCCACCATTGCCACCGGCCGCGCGCAGAATGGCCTTGCGGATACGCGTATAGGTGCCGCACCGGCACAGGTTCGTCATGCCCCGGCTGATGTCCTCGACCGTCGGATCGGGCGTATCCTTCAGGAACGCCGCCGCCGCCATCACCATGCCCGACTGGCAATAGCCGCATTGCGGCACCTGCTCCGCAACCCAGGCGCGCTGAACGGGGTGAGAGGAATCCGGCGACAGCCCCTCGATCGTGGTGACGAAGGTTCCTTCTATGTCGCCGATGGGAACCTGACAGGACCGCTGAGCCTCTCCGTCCACATGCACGGTGCATGCGCCGCACAGGCCCACGCCGCAGCCATATTTCGTGCCCGTCAGATTGCTGGCGTCGCGCAGCGCCCACAGCAGCGGCGTATCCGGCGGCAGATCATATTCGACAGGATTGCCGTTGACGGTGAAGCGGGTCATGGTCTGCCGAAACTAGAGTTTGGGAAGGCCGCAATGCAACTTGAAACGCTCCGCGTCGAGACCGCCGACCATATTGCGCGGGTGACGCTGACACGCGGCGATGAATTCAACACCATGACGCCGCAATTCTGGGAGGATGTGATCACCGCCTTCGCCCATATCGAGGGCGAAGCCAGCGTGCGGGCGGTGGTCATCGCCTCGACAGGTCGTCATTTCACCGCCGGCCTGGACCTGAAATCGGCCAGCAATCCCTTTGGCGACAGCGGCGATCCGGCGCGGCAGCGCGTACATTTCCTGAACCATGTGAAGCGCCTGCAGCACAGCTTCACGGTCATAGACCAGTGCCGCGTGCCGGTGATCGCCGCGATTCAGGGCGGCTGTATCGGCGGCGGCGTCGATCTCGTGACCGCCTGCGACCTGCGCGTCATTACAGCCGACGGATGGTTCGCCATTGCCGAAATCGATGTGGGGATCGTCGCCGATGTCGGCACGCTGCAGCGTATCCCGCATTTACTGCCGCAGGGCCTGGTGCGGGAACTCGCCTATACCGGCCGCCGCTTCCCGGCGGAGGAGGCGGCGCGCTATGCCTTCGTCAACAGCGTCGCGGCCGACCATGACGCCGTCATCGCCGCCGCCATGGACCTGGCGCGCACAATCGCCGCCAAGTCGCCGGTCGCGATGATGGGCACCAAGACGATCCTGAACAGGGGCCGCGACCAGTCAATCGAACAGGGCCTCGACAATGTCGCCGTCTGGAACGCCGCCTTCCTGCAGGGCAGCGACATGCAGCAGGCCATCGCCGCACAACTGGAAAAACGCGCGCCCACGTTCGACGACCTCTGAGCTGGCAGGCCACGGAAACAAGTTTGCGCCCGATCTTGCGCACCGCCCGTCTGGCTCACTCCTCGTAAACGAATACCGCCAGCCGGTTCCCCGCCGGATCGATGAATTCGAAGCGGCGGCCGCCCGGGAATGCAAAGATGTCCTTGACGATCTCTCCGCCCGCCGCCGTGACGCGGGCACGGGCCGCCTCCAGATCCTTGACCTTGAGTCCGGGCATGGGCGCGGGCGGCGCCCCCTCGGATATCAGGCCAATCTCGGTGCCGCCGCTGGTAGAGCCGGCATAGGTCGGGCCGTAGTCGGTAAAATCATACCCGAACGCACCCTCGTAAAACGCCCTGGCCACCGCAACATCGGCGGCGGGCAGTTCCACATAAGCGAGTAAAGCGGCGGGGGCAGGCATCATCTCGTCTCCCGTTTCAAAAGCTTCAGCGGCCATGAAGCCAGGCAGCGCCGCCTCCCGGCCATAAGCACAAGTAAAACCCTCTGTTTACTTCAGTTCTAATGAATGTGGTCTGGAGTCAAAGGCTGCCGTCGTTCACTTCAGAAGAGAGGATGGCCTTCGCCCCGTATTCGTAAAGCCGCATGTATTCCATGCTACCAAATCGGGCTTTGCAGCAACTCTGCGAGGAGCCGCTTGACCTTCTCGGCTGCCTTCCCGGATTCGTATACGGAAGGGAGCGACCTTCTACATCGTTGCAGCGGCTCCAAGGGTGAGCCTACCGAGCACCTATAGATGCCGCCTTTTGCCTTCGCTCGCAAGAGGTGGCCCTTGCCCACGCGCAACCGATCACTCCCTGACTACTCGAAAGCCAATATGGCTAGAGGATATAACGTTCGCCAACTTTGATGAATCTTTGATCTTCGAAGCATCAATATACCTAGAACCCTTTACCTTATAATATAAACACCCACTAGAATCGTCCGCGCATTTCTCGTGGCGAAGCTCTGCGCCGTTACGTAAAATCAAGGGATAATAAGGCTCTATCTCATTAACAACTTCAGCTGCATTGCCAATTACGTCAAAAATTCCCCAAGAATTTGGATCGAGCATCCCTACCTCTCTAGTATTCGAGGTACCCCTTTGTCTGGCAAAGCCTTTGATCTTATACTGCGCAGGATCAAAAAATGGCTTCCCCATATTCGTTTGGACCAACGCCCTATTGAAACCGATCTCATCGCCCCAGGGATATTTCGTCGTTGCGCCGGCAGCGGCGAAATACATCCACTCTGCTTCGGTGGGGAAGCGATATTGATGCCCGGTCTTGTCGCTGATCCAGTCGAGATAGCACTCCATGGCCAGGATGGTGATGCTGTGCATCGCGACGCGATCATCTACTGCGGGGCTGCTGACATCGATCTTCTTGCCCCCCGGCCGTTCAGGGACCGGGCATCCCGCTTCCTCGATCGCGGGAAGATATTCCGACCACGTCACTTCATAGCGCCCCACCAGCAGGGGTGCCGCGCCCTCTTCGGCGGCAGGGATCTGGACCAGTTCAGGACAAGTATCGCAGTCCTTCACGATCTTTGCCGTGACCTCCGGCGCGGGGCTGGGCGCTGCCGGAGAGGCAGAAGACAATAGCAAATATAACAATACGCTCATGGGCAGAACTCCTCATCGAACATGTGAAGCCGCAGCCTCGCTTCGGGCAGTCCAGCCTGCGCCGGCCCCTTGTCCAGCACCTGAACATGGCCAGGATATAGCGGAGTGCCCGGAACGAACATGTGCGTACGGCCCCCTCCGGGCTTTGCAGCGCTTTCGTAAAGCTTCTCCGCCAACTCGCGGTCGCGCGGAACCCCCGTTCCGCAAAGATACAGATCTCCCAGCTTCACTTGCGCGTGTTTCTCGCCCCGTTCCGCAGCCGCGACCAGATCACCAAGGCGCTGCTGCTCGCGCGACGTCACCTCCACGTCCGAAATGCCGGGATAGTGCGTCGCCGTGCATCCGCCAGCGGCGAGGGCGGAAAGCAGAAGAATATACTTCGTCAGTCCCACCGCCCACGCCCCCGCGAAAGGCCCACCGCTACTCCGCCGCCACCAGCGCATCCTCCTCCAGCGGCGCTTCCAGCATGTGCAACACTTCCTTTGGCACGATCTGCACGAATTTGGGCAGTACGTCGTCCCAGTCGTCGAGCAGGCCGCGCGCCCATTTTGAATCGGTGGCCTCGACATGCTGTTCGATGGCGTCGCGCAGGTGCGCCTGCCAATGGGCGGAGCGGACCGGGCCGTGGACGACGCTTTCCGCGTTCACGCGGCGGGCGAAATCACCTGCCTCGTCATAGACATAGGCCATGCCCCCCGTCATGCCGGCGGCGAAATTGTCGCCGACGCGGCCCAGAATGACGGCCAGCCCACCGGTCATATATTCGCAGCCGTTTGCGCCGCACCCCTCGACGACGACCGTGGCACCCGAATTGCGCACCGCAAAGCGTTCGCCGGCGATCCCCGCCGCGAACAACTCGCCCGCCGTCGCCCCGTACAGGACGGTATTGCCGATGATGACATTTTCGTTCGACTTGAGCGTAGAGGAGACGACCGGCCGCACGACGATACGCGCACCCGACAGGCCCTTGCCGACGTAATCATTGGCATCGCCCAGCACCTCCAGCGTCAGGCCCTGGACGGCAAAGGCGCCCAGCGACTGACCGGCGGATCCGCGCAGACGCACATGCACATGGCCGGGGTCCAGCCCCTGCATGCCGAACGTCTTGACGATATGGTGCGACAGGCGCGTGCCGACCGCGCGGTGCGTATTCCTGACCGCGTAGGTCAACTGCATTTTCTCGCGCCGCTCGAACACGGCCGCCGCGTCCTTCACCATCTGCGCGTCCAGCGTGTCGGCCACCTCGTTCCGGTGCCCCTTTATGTTGAAGCGCCGTTCCGCATTCTTGCGCAGGTCGGGCTTTGCCAGAATGGGGTTCAGGTCCAGATCGTCCAGATGTTCCGCACCGCGCGACACCTGCCGCAACAATTCCGTGCGGCCGATCACCTCGTCCAGGCTGCGCATGCCGAGCGAGGCGAGGATTTCCCGCACCTCCTCGGCGATGAAGCTGACCAGGTTGATGACCTTTTCGGGCGTCCCGGTGAATCTCGCGCGCAGCGCCTCGTCCTGCGTGCAGACGCCGACCGGACAGGTATTGGAATGGCATTGCCTGACCATGATACAGCCCATGGCGACCAGGTTCAGCGTACCGATGCCGAATTCCTCCGCGCCCAATATGGCGGCGATGACGATGTCGCGACCGGTCTTCAGCCCGCCATCGGTGCGCAGCTTCACGCGTGAACGCAGGCCGTTCAGCGACAGCACCTGATTGACTTCGCTCAGGCCCATCTCCCACGGCGTACCGGCATATTTGATGCTGGTCTGGGGACTGGCGCCCGTGCCGCCAGTATGTCCCGCCACCAGGATCACGTCGGCATGCGCCTTTGCGACGCCCGCCGCGACGGTGCCGATGCCGGCAGAGCTGACCAGCTTCACACAGACGCGCGCCACCGGATTGATCTGCTTCAGATCATAGATCAGCTGCGCCAGATCCTCGATCGAATAGATGTCGTGGTGCGGCGGCGGAGAGATCAGCGTCACGCCCGGCGTGGAATGGCGCAGCTTCGCGATCAGGTCGGTGACCTTGAACCCCGGCAATTGGCCGCCCTCGCCCGGCTTGGCGCCCTGCGCGACCTTGATTTCGATCTCCGTACAGGCGTTCAGATATTCCGCCGTCACGCCAAAGCGGCCGGACGCGATCTGCTTGATCGTGGAATTGGCGTTGTCGCCATTGGCATAGGGTGTGTAGCGGCTCTTGTCCTCGCCGCCCTCTCCCGACACGGCCTTTGCACCGATGCGGTTCATGGCGATGGCCAGCGTCTCGTGCGCCTCCGGGCTCAGCGCGCCCAGCGACATGCCCGGCGAAACGAAACGCTTCCTGATTTCGGAAATGGATTCCACCTCGTCGACCGGAATGGCCTCCGCTGTGCTGGTAAAGCCCATCAGGTCGCGCAGATAGATCGGCTGCAGATCGGCACAACCGCGGCTGAACTGCTGATATTGCGAATAGCTGCCCGTCTCTACCGCCTTTTGCAGCAGGTGGATCAAATTCGCCTCATAGGCATGAGGTTCCGAACCGGAACGATAGCGGTACATGCCGCCCACCGGCAGGGCGAGCACATCCTCGTCATAGGCCGTTTCATGCCGCCGCCGCGCCGATTGATGCAGGCTGGCAAATCCCTCGCCGGAAATCTTCGACGGCATTCCGGGAAAGAATTCCTGCACCAGGCTGCGCGAAATGCCCACAGCCTCGAAATTATAGCCGCCGCGATAGGAGGAGATGATGGAGATTCCCATCTTCGACATGATCTTCAGCAGGCCGCCGTCGATCGCCGCCTTGTAACTGGCGATACAGGCGTCCAGCGTCCGCTCGCCCAGCAGGCCGCGCGCATGCCGTGCGGCAATCGCTTCCTCGGCCAGATAGGCGTTCACCGTCGTCGTGCCGACACCGATCAGGACCGCGAAATAATGCGTGTCCAGACATTCGGCGGACCGCACATTGATGCTGGCATAGGACCGCAGCCCCTTTCGCACCAGATGCGTATGGACGCCCGCCGCCGCCAGGATCATGGTAATCGCCATGCGATCCGGGCCGACATGTTCGTCGGTCAGGAACAGCTGCGACTTGCCGGAACGAACGGCATGTTCCGCCTCTTCGCGAACCCGGCGGATCGCATCGCGCAAATCGTTCTCGTCGCCGCCGACCGGGAATGTGCAGTCGATTTCCGCCGCGCTGCCATCCTCTTCGCCAATGCCGAAATGCGCCTGCAGGCGGTGCCAGTCGCGATTGGTGAAAACCGGCGACTGCGCGATCATCACGCCCTTCTGGTCGGCATCGTCGTCCAGAACATTGGTGAAATTGGAAAAGCGCGTCTTCAGCGACATGACCCGCGTTTCGCGCAGTGAATCGATTGGCGGGTTGGTCACCTGGCTGAAATTCTGCCGAAAGAAATGGCTGAACACGCGCGGATTCGTGCTGATCACGCCCAGGGGGGTATCGTCGCCCATCGATCCGATGGCTTCCTTGCCCTCCTCCGCCATCGGCGCCAGGATCAGCTCCATATCCTCCATCGTCATGCCCGCCGCGATCAGGCGGCGGCGCAACTCGGCATTGTCATAGGCACGCGCCGGCTGCGGCGCGCCGGCACCCGGCAGATGTTCGAACCGCGTGAAGTTGGAGATCAGCGCGGGATAATCCTTCGCCGCGGCGACCCGGTCCTTGATCTCCTGGTCGTGGTAGAACTTGCACTCGTCCAGGTCGACGGCGATCATCTGACCGGGGCCCAATGCCCCCTTTTCGACGACATTCGTCTCGGCGACCGGCACCATTCCGGTTTCCGACCCCACCAGCAGCAGATTGTCGCCCGTGATCGTATAGCGCATCGGGCGCAGCGCGTTGCGGTCGACACTGGCCGCGACCCAGCGGCCATCCGTCATGGCCAGCGCGGCGGGGCCGTCCCACGGCTCCATGACGCTGGCGAAGAAGGCGTACATGGCGCGATGCGCGTCGGGCAGGGTCGAATCTTTCGACCATGCCTCCGGCACCAGCATCAGCTTGGCCGTGGGCGCGTTGCGGCCCGACCGGACCATCACCTCGAACGTGGCGTCCAGCGCCGCCGTATCGGATGCACCCGCCGGAATGACCGGCTTCACCTCGCCCGAATGATCGCCAAAGGCTTCCGCCGCCATCAGCATCTCGTGGCTTTTCATCCAGTTCTTATTGCCGCGCACCGTATTGATCTCGCCATTATGGGCAAGACAGCGGAACGGCTGCGCCAGCCACCATTCCGGAAAGGTGTTGGTGGAATAACGCTGGTGAAAAATGGCAAAACGACTGGTGAAGCGGTCGTCCAGCAGGTCGGGATAGAAATCCGCCAGGCTTTCGGCCAGGAACAACCCCTTGTAGATGATGGACCGCGACGACAGCGAACAGATGTAGAAATCCTTGATCTGCGCGGCGATCACCCGCTTTTCGATGCGCCGCCGCACCAGGTACAGATCCTTCTCGAACTTGGTCTGGTTCTCATAATCCGGGCCGGGATTGGGGCCGGCGATCATGATCTGTTCGATCTCGGGCCGCGTCACGCGCGCCTTTTCACCGATGACCGACGTGTCCACCGGCACCTGCCGCCAGCCATAGATGCGATAGCCGAATTCCAGGATTTCCGATTCCACGATGGCGCGGCAGGTTTCCTGATCGTTCAGCGAGGTGCGCGGCAGAAACACCTGTCCCACGGCCAGCAGGGAATCCCGGTGCGGCCGGTGACCCGTGCGCTCGATATGCTGATTGAAGAAGGCGACCGGCAGCTCGACATGAATGCCCGCGCCGTCGCCCGTCTTGCCATCCGCATCGACGGCGCCGCGATGATAAACGGCCTTCAGCGCGTCGATGCCCAACTGCACCACGCGCCGCGACGCCTTCCCATCGGTTGCCGCGATCAGGCCGACGCCGCAGGCATCTGACTCCATGTCGGGCCGGTACATGCCGGTTTCGGCCAGGCGGGCGCGTTCAAACTGAGTATCGGTCATCGTCTGTTTCTTTCTCTTCGCGCCGGCTGCCTCTTCCCGTCGGCACCTTGGCTGCTTTGTCGGAAAGGCGGGATTACGCCGCCGCCTTCTCTTCCGCGTCCATCGCCAGCAGATATTCGTGCATCGTCTTCGCGACGTCGCGACCGTCACGGACGGCCCACACCACCAGCGATGCGCCGCGGACGATGTCGCCGGCGGCGAATACGCCGTCCAGACTGGTCATCATGGTCTTGTGATCGGCGCGCAGCGTGCCCCAGCGGGTGACGCCCAGGTCTGGCGTGCCGAACATCTGCGGCAGATCCTCCGGGCTGAAACCCAGTGCCATGATGACCAGATCGGCATCCTCGCGGAAATCCTCGCCGCCGGGTTCGGGTTCGCGGCGGCCGTCGGGACCGGGCTGGCCCAGCTTCATGCGCGTACCCTGAACGGAACTGACCTGGCCGCCCTCATCGTGGAATGCGGCGGGTGACGTCAGCCAGACGAACTCGACACCTTCTTCCTCTGCATTGGCAACTTCGCGCGCACTGCCCGGCATGTTCGCGCGGTCGCGGCGATAGAGGCACTTCACGCTCGTCGCGCCCTGCCGTACCGCTGTCCGGACGCAGTCCATCGCCGTGTCGCCGCCGCCGATCACGACGACGCGCTTGCCCTCTGCATTGAACGTGCCGTCATCAAAGCCGGGGACCTCGTCGCCAAATCCCTTGCGGTTCGACGCGATCAGATAGTCCAGCGCCTTGATGACGCCGCCGCTGCCGACGCCCGGCGCTTGCAATTCGCGCGCCTTGTAAACGCCGGTCGCGATCAGGATCGCGTCATGGCGCGAACGCAGCTGGTCCATGGTGGCGTCGGTGCCGACCTCGAATTCATATTTGAACTCGATGCCCGACGCCTCCAGCCGCTCCAGCCGGCGGCCGACGACATATTTCTCCAGCTTGAAGCCCGGAATGCCATAGGTCAGCAGGCCGCCGCCGCGATCATGGCGGTCATAGACCGTCACCTTATACCCCTTGCGCCGCAGCAATTCCGCCGCCGTCAGGCCGGCGGGCCCGGCACCGATAATGCCGACGGAGCGGTGGGAGCGATCGCGCAGGATGCTGATGGGCTTCACCCAGCCCTGTTCCCAGGCATTTTCGGTGACGAACTTTTCCACGCTGCCGATGGTGACCGCGCCATGGCCGGATTGCTCGATGACGCAATTGCCCTCGCACAGCCGGTCCTGCGGACAGATGCGACCACAGATTTCCGGCATGGTGGAGGTCGATTCCGCCATCTCCCACGCTTCCTGCAGCCGGCCCTCGGCGGTCAGGCGCAGCCAGTCGGGGATGTTGTTGTGCAGCGGACAATGCACCTGGCAAAAGGGCACGCCGCATTGGGAACAGCGCGACGATTGCGCCTCCGCCTTTTCCAGAATGAACGGGCGGCTGATCTCCAGGAAATCGTCGTCCCGCTCCCCGGCGGGCCTTTTCGTCGGATAATCCTGGTCCACCTTGGTGAACTTCAGCATGTCTGATGCGGCCATAACGATCCCAACGGGTCCCCACTGTCTATTTCGCGCGCCTTTTGCCACAAAACTGGCTGAAAGTCCAGCGCGTTACCGGTTTTATGGCAGTAGTGTTGACTTACCTGCGTCTGTTATAACGAATTTAAAAAGAAATCTAACGTGGTTGGTTACGTCTTAGTACCGGTTTGCGACCATTCCCGCGGGAGTCGTTTAGCGCGGCACCTTCGCCAACTTCGCCGCGACAAGGCCCCGTCCGCCTGCTATGCGCCGCGCTTTCTCGCCAGCGGGGGCCCTCATGGATTTCCTTCAACTCCTCATCATCGCCATCGTTCAGGGCGTGACGGAGTTCCTGCCGATCAGTTCGTCGGGCCATCTGATCCTGATCCCAAAGCTGACCGATCTGCCCGACCAGGGCCCCCTGATCGACGTCGCCGTCCATGTCGGCACGTTGGCCGCGATCATCGTTTATTTCTGGCGCGACGTCAGCGGTTTGGCACGCGGCGGCCTCGCCAGCGTCGGGGTCGGCAACACCTCTCCCAAAGAACGCCGCCTGTTCTGGTACATCGTTGCTGGCACCATCCCCGCTGTGGTCGTCGGTCTGTTTCTGAAAACAGGCGGCTATCTGGAGGGATTCCGGTCGACGCAGCTGGTCGCAATCAACCTGATCTTCTGGGGTGTCATCCTCGGCCTCGCCGACCGGTTCGGCAAGCATGTCAAACGCTTCGAGGATGCGAGCCTGAAGGACGCCGTCATCATCGGGCTGTTTCAGGCACTGGCGCTGATCCCCGGCACCAGCCGTTCCGGTATCACGATGAGCGCGGCGCGCCTGCTCGGCTATGGACGCGTGGAATCCGCCCGGTTCAGTTTCCTGTTGTCGATCCCCGCCATCGCCGGCGCTGGCCTGCTCGCGGTGCTCGACCTCGCCGATGCGACGGCCTCAATGCAGCAGGATGCGCTGATCGCCGGCGGCCTGACCTTCATTGCCGCCATCCTGACCATGGTCTTCCTGATGCGCTTTCTGAAGCGCGCGTCGATGATGGTCTTCGTCGTCTACCGCATCCTGATGGGCGTCGCCCTGCTGTTGCTGGTCGCCTGATCCTCAGGCGTTAAAGCCATCGATCACCTGCAGAAATGCGTCGCCAAATCGCTGCAGCTTTGTCGCACCCACGCCGCCGATCCTGCCCATATCGGTAAGGGTGGCGGGGCGCGCCGCGGCCATTTCCTGCAGGGTGGCGTCGTGGAATACGACATAGGCCGGCACGCCCGCTTCCTCCGCAATCTGCCGACGCCGCTCTCGCAGCGCATCGAACAGGGGATTGTCCGCGGCCGACAATTTTGGCGCGTCGCCCTTCCCGCGGCGGGAGCGGCTCCGGCGCTTGCCCTCCGGCGGCGGCGCGATCTCGACCGTCTGCTCCCCCTTCAGGATCGCCCGCGCGGACGGCCCCAGAGAAATGCCGCCATGACGCGCATCCGCCCGCAGCGCATCCATCGCGACCAGCTGCTGCTGTACCGGGCGCCAGTCGCCCATGTCCTTGTCCGGCGTCAGGCCAAAGACCCCCAAATCCGTATGGCCCAGGCCCACAGCCCGTTCATTGGCATCGCCCGCCAGCACCGCAGCGACATGTCCCAGCCCAAACCGCTGCCCGGTGCGATAGACGGCAGACAACAGCTTCACCGCATCCTCAGTGACGTCCGTCACCTTTGGCGGGTGAAGGCAATTGTCGCAATTTCCACAGGGCGGCGGTGCAGGCTCGCCGAAATAGGTGAGGAGCGCGATACGGCGGCATGCGGTCGACGCGGCAAAGGCGGCCAGCGCATTCAGCTTTCCCTCCTCGACCCGCGCCTGCGCCTCGTCCAAACCATTCTCGCCCAGTTGCGAGCGCGCACGGGCGACATCCGCAGCGCCCCACCACATCACCGCCTCCGCGGGCGCGCCGTCGCGACCGGCACGGCCCGTCTCCTGATAATAGGCCTCGATGCTTTTCGGCAGCGCCATATGCGCGACAAAGCGCACGTCGGGCTTGTCGATGCCCATGCCAAAGGCGACGGTCGCACACATAATGACATCGTCGGCGCGCACGAACGCCTCCTGATTGGCGCGCCGCTCGGCATGGTCCAGTCCGGCATGATAGGCGTGTGCACGGTGGCCGCGCTTTTCGAGGGCGGCCGCCAGCGCCTCCGTTTTCGCCCGGGTCGGCGCATAAACGATCCCCGACCGCCCGCGACGATCCTCCAGCCAGTCGGTCAGCTGGGTCGTGCGACTGGCCCCCTGATTCACATAATAGGTGATATTCGGACGGTCGAAGCCGGCGACCACCACATTGCCCGTGCCGATGCCCAGTTGCTCGGCAATATCGGCCTGCGTTACCTTGTCCGCCGTCGCAGTCAGGCCGATACGCGGCACGCCGGGAAAGCGGTCGGCGAGTGGACGCAATTGCCGATAGTCGGGGCGGAAATCATGTCCCCACTGGCTGACGCAATGCGCCTCGTCGATGGCGATCAGGGACAGCCGCGCCCGCGCCAGACGATCCTGGAAATGCGGCATCGTCGCCCGTTCCGGCGCAACATAGAGCAGGTCCAGCGTTCCATCGTCCAGCGCATCGAATGCGCGGCCGCGCTCATCCGCGTCCGTATCGGCGGTCAGCGCCGCGCAGGTCACGCCAACGGCGCGCAGGGCACGCACCTGATCGTGCATCAGCGCCACCAGAGGCGAGATGATCAGGCCGGTGCCGGGCCGTGCCATGGCCGGGATCTGATAGCATAGCGATTTGCCGGCACCCGTGGGCATGATGGCCAGCCGGTCCTCCCCCGCCGTGACCGCGGCGATAATGTCGCCCTGCAGGGGGCGGAATGCAGGATAGCCAAAGACCTGCTGCAATATGTCGAGAGGGGTGCGGGACATTGGCAGGCGATGTAGCTAGGCTGGGCGTGAACCGCCACCCGGAGTCGTCCCAGCGAATGCTCGTCCGCCGCAACATGCCCATCGCCTGGCGGACCTGCCTATTGGCGGCGCTGCTGTTCGTGGCGAGCGCCTGCGCCGGCAGGGAAGAGGGCGCCGCGACGACCAGCGCGTCGTCGGACGCCATTTCCGTTACTGCGGCGCCGGTACCACTTAACGAGCGCGATCCCGCGCAGCAGCGCGCCGGGCGCCTGGAATATCGCGGTGGGCTGCGGCTGCAATCCGACGATGCCCGCTTTGGCGGCATTTCCGGCCTTCGCTGGCTGGATTCGGATGCGCCAAGACTGCTGGGGATTACGGATGCGGGCAATTGGCTGCTACTGGAACCCATTGAGGACGCGCATCGCCTGACCGGCCTCAGATCTGCACGGATGGGCGATCTGCGCGGACCATCGGGCGAGGTTCTGGAGGGCAAGGCCAATGCTGACGCCGAATCACTGACCCTGATCGAGGGCTGTGACGGCGCCCGCCCGGCCTGCCGTGCGACAGGCGCCATCATCGGGTTCGAGCACGATCATCGGGTGCTGGTTTACGATCTGCTGCCGAACGGGGCGCCGGGCGGGGTGCCCAGCGACGCCGGCCTTGCCGCCGCCTTTCTGAATGTACAGCCGTCGAATGGCGGCGCGGAGGCCATCGCCGGGTCGCCGCCGCACCTGCGCATCTATGCGGAGGATGTGCGCGACGAAGATGATCTGGCGGCGGCGATCGACCTGAGCTGCGTCGACTGCGATGGCTGGCCGAACAGGGAAAGGCCCTTCGGCGTGGCGATGCCATCGCCGTTCAAACCGACCGATGCCGACTGGGCGCCGCAGGGGCAGTTGCTGCTCGGCAGATCCTTTTCATTGCTGGAGGGGGTGGGCGCACGGATCGATCTGGTGGTCGAGGGCGAGGCAGGGGCGCCGCCGACAGGAGAGCTGCGCAATCTCGCAATTCTCCATCCGCCTGAAACAGTCGACAATTTCGAGGGGCTGGCCGTGCGGGTCGAAGACGGGCGCACGTTCCTCTATATCGTCAGCGACGACAATTTCTCGCCATTGCAGCGCACGCTGCTTCTGAAATTCGAATTGATGCAGGACTGACCATGGCCGATTTCACCGACACGCTGACGGAAAAGCACATCGCGTTCATCCGCGCACAGCCGGTTTTCTTTACGGCGACGGCGGCGGCGGGCGCACGCATCAATCTCAGTCCCAAGGGCCTGGACACATTCAGCATCCTGTCGAACGACAGGGTTGCCTATCTGGATCTTGGCGGGTCGGGCAATGAGACGCACGCCCATCTGTCCGCCGACGGCCGCATCACGATCATGTTCTGCGCCTTTGAAAACCCGGCGAATATCCTGCGCATTTATGGACGCGGGACGCCGATATTACCGCAGGATAGGGAATGGCCGGAATTCGTTCAGCATTTCGAAATTCTGCCGGGCACGCGGCAGATTTTTTCGATCGAGGTGAAAAGCGTACAGACCAGTTGCGGCTGGGGTGTGCCCATCATGCATGTCGAGCGGCCACGCGAGACGCTGACAAAGGCCCATGCGAATGCCGACGGCGACGCATGGGTGGATACCGTTACACAGCGCACAAAGTCTATCGACGGCCTGCCGATTCGGCCGACGGACCGCTATTTCGGCCCAGAGGGCGGCCAGGGGGCCAAGAGTCTCTGATGCCCATGGTCGAGATCGCGCGGTTTCATGGTCCCGTAGAGGCCGATCTGGCACGCGCGCGGCTGGACGCGGCGGGAATCGAGGCGCTGCTGCTGGACCATAATCTTTCGTCGGCGTTCGGCGGCGCGATGATGCCGTCGCGGCTGATGGTGCTTGACGAGGACGAGGACGAGGCGCGTGCGCTGCTGGCGGACGTGCACGGCTAGCCGCCGATAGCAGGGCAGGGGCAGGGGCTTACCGGCCTGCCTCGCCCAGTGATTTTTCCGCCATCTCGCGCACATCTTTCGAAAGGCCCTTGGTCGCCAGAATACGGGCCAATTGGCCCCGCATCAGGGCAGCGCGCTCCGTCTCGAACCGGCGCCAGCGGCCCAGCGGCGCGATGAACCGGGCAGCCGTCTGCGGGTTCAGACGGTCGACGGCCAGGATCTGATCGGCCAGGAGGCGATAGCCCGCGCCATCCGGGCGATGAAACCCTGCCATGTTCGCAACGAAGCCACCGATCAGCGCCCGAAAGCGATTGGGGTTGGAAATCGAGAAATCGTCCCGCCGCATCAGCGCCACCGCCGTCGCCAGTGGATCGCCTACCTCTGCCAATGCCTGCACCGCGAACCATTTATCGATGACATTTGCGTCTCCGGCAAAGCGTGCCTGGAAATCGGTAAGCGCCCCCTCCCGCTGCGGCGCCTCGGAATTGGCGAGCACGCCGAGCGCTGCCATTCGATCGGTCATATTGTCCGCATTGTCGTACAGGTCCGCGGCGGCGCGGCAGGCGGCCTCGTCGGCATCGGCGAACAGCAATTGCAAGGCGACGCCGCGCAGCCGGCGACGGCCCTTCGCATGTGGTGTCAGTTCGAAGGGGCCGCCGCCCAAACTGGCGAACAGGTCGGTCACCCGGTCGCGCCCGATGCCGTGCAGCAGCGCGCGCATCAATTGTTTGCGTGCGGCGACGACTGCTTCGGGGTCTGCATCGTGCCCAATGCGATCGACGATCATTGTGTCGGCGGGCAATTGGATCGCCTCTGCCTGGAAGGCGGCGTCGAGTGACTGGTCGGACAGCGTCCGGCGGACCGCCTCGACGATTGCGCGGGGCGCGCCCGGCTCGCCGCCCGTGGCGCGCGACGCAAGCCACAAGGACATCAATTCCTGTGTCGCCTCGTACCGCGCAAACGGATCGTCGTCGTGCGCCGCCAGGAACGCCAGATCCTCGGTCGTGCGGTCGGTCCGCACCTCTACCGGGGCCGAAAAGCCGCGATTCAGGGAAAGAACAGGCGTTTCACGAACATCTTCGAACACGAAATCCTGCATCGATTCTGTCAGTTCGAGGACGCGCTCTTCTGTAATGCGTGATCCGCTTTCCCGGCCCAGCAGGGCTACGCGCAGGGGAATATGCATGGGACGCTTCACCGGCTGGTCCGGTGTCGGCGGCACGTGCTGCGACAGGGTCAGCGTCACCTGCTCTCCGCTACGGCGAAGTCGCCCGGTTACGACAGGCGTTCCCGCCTGCTCGTACCACAGGCGGAATTGCGACAGGTCCAGACCCGCGCCGTCTTCTATGGCAGCAATCCAGTCGTCGCAGGTTGCTGCCTGGCCGTCATGCCGCTCGAAATAAAGATCTGTGCCGGCACGATAGCGCTCGGGGCCCGCCAGCGTCGCCATCATGCGGATGACCTCGGCACCCTTATTATAGATGGTCGCCGTGTAGAAATTGGAGATTTCCTGATAGGAATCAGGCCGGATCGGATGTGCCAGCGGCCCCGCATCTTCCGGAAATTGCGCCACGCGCAGGGTGTGCACATCGTTGATCCGGGTGACGGCTGCGCTGCCATGATCGGCGCTGAACGACTGATCGCGAAACACGGTCAGCCCCTCTTTCAGGCTCAACTGGAACCAGTCGCGGCAGGTGATGCGGTTGCCGGTCCAATTGTGGAAATATTCATGCGCGACGATGGCGGCGATATTGTCGAAATCCCGGTCGGTGGCGACGTCGCGGTCGGCGAGAACATATTTGGAATTGAATATGTTCAGACCCTTGTTCTCCATCGCGCCAAAGTTGAAATCATCGACGGCGACGATGTTGAAGACATCCAGATCATATTCGCGGCCATAGACTCGCTCGTCCCAGCTCATCGCGTCCTTCAGCGCCTGCATGGCGTGGCGACAGCGCGGCTCGTCCCCCGGACGTACCCATATGCCCAGCTGCACAAGGCGCCCGGACATGGTGGTGAAACTGTCGCGCAGGACACCCAGGCGCCCCGCGACGGCGGCGAACAGATAGCAGGGCTTCGGATGCGGGTCCGTCCAGACGATTTCATGTCGCCCATCACCCAGCGCCCGCAACTCGCCGGGATCGCCGTTCGACAGCAGCACGGGGTACTCATCCGCCTGCGCGCGCAGTGTCACCGTATAACGGGACAAAATGTCGGGCCGGTCTGGAAAGGGCGTAATGCGGCGAAATCCCTCCGCCTCGCACTGGGTGCAAAGAATACCGCCAGAGGCGTAAAGGCCCATCAATTGCGTGTTGCGGTCCGGCCTCAGCAGAACCTCCGTTTCGACGATCGCACTGTCGCCATCGATCGGCACGGTCAACAAATCGTCGGCGAACATATAGTCGGCGGGATCGAGGTCCCGGCCATCGACGGCCACCCGTACCAGTTCCAGAGCTTCCGCATTCAGGACGAGCGGGCCAGATTCGCCCTCTCCGCGCACGATGGAAAGGCGCGCAGCCACCCGCGTCTCCCGTGCGCCAAGATCGAACGTCAGCGCAACATCGGGCACCTGCCAGGCGGGCGGACGGTACTCCGTGCGTCGCGTGACGGCGGGCTGACTGGCGGGCGGCTGCGCATCTGTGCTGACAATATCCATGATGCGGAATTAGTCCGATAGGGCGCGGGCGCAACTGCCGTGCGGCAAACTCTGCCTGGGCATCGGTTCGCCGCGACACGGCAACGGCTGAACGCAGGAGCGACGAACAGGCGATTCCGTTTATTTGACATTAAAGAATCCTGCCGACTATGTGGATTGGCAGGATTTTCGGCCGCAGGTGCCATGAAGGCGACCGAATAAGGAGGGGTCTTTTGTACAAGGGAGCCGCGCTCGACGAGCTAAGCCCGTTCGCCATCGCGGCGACGAAGCCCTCCGCTGGCACATTTTTCGTCGACTTGGGCAACGATATCGGTTCCTCCGCCTGGTGGCGTGGCATGGTCAGCCTGGTCGTGATGCTGGTCGCGGCGTTTCTGCTGGCAACAAGCCCCGCGAAGCTGCCGACACGGGCTTATGCGCCGCTGCCTCAGGCGCAGATGGCGGCACTGGCGGCGATCAGCATCGCACCGCTGAGCGCCGGAGGACGCACCGGCGCCCGTGTTGCCCCCACCGTGCTGGTCCAGCCGCTGTCTGAAACGCCGGAGCGCCCGCATATCGAATTGACCGCGGAACTGGGAAGCGTCGACAGCTTCGGCGGCGCCCTGCGAAGGGCGGGAGTCAGCATGGCGGACATCGCCGAGGCCACATCGCTGATCGAGGATTTTGCGGAGATCGGCAATCTGAAGCCTGGAACCGAATTCGACATCGTTCTCGGCCGTCGCAGCGATAAGACGCAGCCGCGCCCGCTCGATGCGCTGTCGTTCCGCGCCGCGCTCGATCTGAAAATCGACGTATCGCGCGGCAATGATGGCAAGCTGTTCGCACGCCGCATACCCATTCGCATCGACGATACGCCGCTGCGCATCACCGGCATGGTGGGCGACAGCCTGTACAAATCCGCGCGTGCCGCCGGCCTTCCCAGCCGGGTCGTCGCAAATTTCATCAAGGCGCTGTCTCCGCGCGTTAATTTCCAGCGCAATGTCTATGCATCAGACGAATTCGATGTCGTCGTCGCGCATCGCCGCGCGGAAACGGGCGAATCGGAAACGGGCGACCTGCTTTACGCGCGGCTCGCAGGACCGAAGAAGGACCTGGAAATCGCGGCGTGGGAGAAGGGCGGCAAACTGGAATATTTCCTGCCCGACGGAAAGGGCGTGAAGGAGGGGATGTCCGCCACGCCGGTTCGCGGTGCCCGCGAATCCTCCGGCTTTGGTGTCAGGAACCATCCCATCCTGAAGCGCACACGCATGCACAAGGGGCTGGATTATGCCGCGCGCGCCGGTTCCCCCATCGAGGCGACCGCCGCAGGGACCGTCATCTTCGCCGGCCGCAATGGCGGTTATGGCAATCAGGTGCGCGTGCGCCACGCCAACGGCATCGTCACCAGCTATAGCCACATGAAGGATTTCGGCCCTGGCATCCGATCGGGCGCGCATGTGAACCAGGGGGACAAGGTGGGGTATGTCGGGTCGACAGGCATGTCGACCGGCCCCCATCTGCACTACGAAGTGCTGGTAGCCGGACGGGCGGTAAACCCCAAATCCCAGACCCTTCCGACCGGACTGGAGCTGACGGGCGGGGAGCTGCGGCAATTCCAGAGCCAGATGGCACGTTTGCGCTCGCTGTCGCCGAGCAATGACGACGTCGAGGACGAGGCCGCCAACGCCGGCTAGACGCCCGCGCAGGCCGCTTTGGCGAGGATCAATTTCTAGGCCCTGCAATGGTTAAGCAGGGTCATTACGGAGCCGTCGGCTCTGGCCAAGGCGATCCATTCCCCTCATATTTACATAGGTTTAGTCGGAACAATCCGTCCTTGGTCCCGTTGCTGGATCAGGTCCCCCCGTGGCCGTCAGATCAGGATTAGGAGCCGGCGCATGAAAATTTCCCTGAAACCCCTCTCTCAGCAGACGATGGTTGTGACCGGCGCGTCGAGCGGCATCGGTCTGGCCACCGCACTTCGTGCCGCCGAGGCGGGAGCCAATCTTGTTCTTGTTGCCCGCAATGAGGAAGCGTTGAAAGACGCCGCCGCCCGCGTTGAGGCCGCCGGAGGGCGCGCGGCATATATCGCCGTCGACATCGCAGAGGATGGCGCGGCCGAGCGCATCGGGACCAAGGCTGAGGAAGCATTCGGCGGCTTTGACACCTGGGTGAACAATGCCGCCGCTGCCGTCTATGCGCGGATGGCGGACATGACGATGGAGGAGCATCGCAAGCTGTTCGACACAGGCTATTTCGGCACGGTGGCAGCGTCCCTTTACGCCGCCAAGAAGCTGCGCGGGCGCGGCGGCGCGATCATCAATGTCGGCTCGATCCTTTCCGAACGCGCGATCCCCATTCAGGGCGGCTACAGCGCCATGAAGCATGCGGTTCTAGGCTTTACGGACGTGCTGCGTATGGAACTGGAGGAAGAGGACGCTCCGGTTTCCGTCACGCTGATCAAGCCGGCATCCATCAACACGCCCTATCCCGAACATGCGCGCAACAAGATGGACAAGCCGGCACGCGTACCGCCGGTTCTTTACGATCCGCGCCTGGTGGCAAAGGCGATCTGCTTTGCCGCAGAACATCCCAAACGGTCGCTGACCGTCGGCGGCAATGGCTTCGCGATAACGAAATTCGGCAACGCCGCGCCGCGCCTGACCGACAGGATCATGGAGGCGCTGTTCATGGAAAAGGGCCAGTCCACTGATCAGCCGCCGGCGCCGGGCACACGCGATAACCTGTTCGAGGCGCGCCGGGATGGCCGCATCGAAAGCAATCAGGACGTCTATGTCCGCCGCCAGAGCATGGCCCTGGAAGCGCAGATGCATCCATGGCGCACCGCCGGAATATTAGGCGCCGCCGGACTGGCGGCCGGGGCGCTATGGTTCAAGCTTGGCAACAAGAACGAAAGTGACGGCACGGGCAAGACATCCGGTCGTACCGGCAATACAGAACGCAGAACGTTCACGCCCGCCCCACCCGCACGCGCGCATCAGCCGGATGGTACGGACTCCTCCGCCTCCTTCGCAGCTGGAATCGCCGACGAAGCGACGATACCGGACGAACTGCCGCGCGACGTTCCCGCAGCATCGCAAACGGCGAAGCGTTCATGAAGGTCTCTGCATTCCTGACCGCTGTTGCCGTGTCCTTCGTGGCGACATCGGCCGTGGGGCAATCCGCCGGAGGAGAGGTGGAGCCCGGCCCGGAGGCAACCATCCTGGGTCATGTGAACAAATTCCGGCAGGCTGATCCCGACCCGCGCAGCCTGACGGTGCCGGAAGACTTCCAGGTCGAACTGGTTGCACGCGATCTTGGCAATGCGCGCATGCTGGCAATTTCTGACGAGGGGCGCGTTTACGTGACACGCCGCACCGAAGGCGATGTCCAGCTTTTGACCGACCGGGACGGCGATGGCGTTTACGAGGGGAAGCAAACCGTCGCGTCGCGCCCCAATATGCATGGCATCGCCATCGACGGCAGCACCATGTACCTGGTCACGATAAAGGAACTGTACCAAACCGATATCGGCCCGGATGGCGGGTTGGGGCCGCTACAACTGATCGTCGACGATCTGCCAGACGCGGGCCAGCACCCGAACCGGACGCTGGGCGTGGGGCCGGACGGACGCATTTATATCTCGGTCGGTTCTACCTGTAATGCCTGCGCCGAAAACAATCCCGAAAACGCGACAATCGTCAGGATCAGGGCCGATGGCACCGGTCGACAGATATTCGCCTCTGGCCTGCGGAACACGATCGGTTTCGACTGGAATCCCCGCGATGGCGCGCTGTGGGGTCTGGATCACGGGATCGACTGGCTGGGCGATGAAGTGCAGCCGGAGGAGGTCAATCACATCGTTCAGAATGGCACCTATGGCTGGCCCTATGTCTGGGGTGCGGATGGTGAAAACCCGCAGGATTATCCCCCCGGTGGCCTTACGATGGATGACTGGAAGGCGATCAGCACGCCGATGGTGCTGGGCTACACCGCCCACGCCGCGCCAATGCAGATGGCGTTCAACCGCGGTACGAACTTCCCAGCCGAGATGCAGGGCGATATCTTTGCCGCCTATCGTGGTTCCTGGAACCGCGAAGCACCCGCCGGATATGAGGTCGTGCGCATCCGGTTTGGCGAAGACGGTCAGGCCCAGTCGGCGGAGCCGTTCCTGACGGGCTTCCTGCAGCAGATCGAGGGGGAGACGGCGTGGACGGGTCGTCCGACGGGTCTCGCCTTCGCACCAGATGGAACCATGCTGGTCACCGATCCAGAGAATGGCGCACTTTACCGGATCAGCTATGCCGGCGGGAATGCCGCCGCGACACCGCTGCGAAGCGCGGAGGTCAGTCCGGCGGACCGGCCGCAGCCGCTTGCGCTGGAACGAATTTCGGCAGGCGCCGCAGCCGACATGCAAGTGAAAGCAAGTTTTACTGAGGGCGACGCAATTCCGCGCGCCCATTCCGCCTATGGCGAAAACATCTCCCCCGCGCTCAGCTGGACCGAGGGGCCTGCTGGTACGCAAAGCTATGCGATCATCGTCGAGGATCCCGACGCCGGCACGCCGGCCCCCATCGTTCACTGGCTGGCCTGGAATATTCCGGCGGACGTCGTGCGCCTGCCCGAGGGTATGGGCGGAGGACCGCAGCTGACCGACCCCGAAGGCATGCGTCAGGGGATCACCGCGCGCGGTTCACTGGGCTGGTTCGGCCCCCGCCCCCCGGCAGGGGATCCACCGCATAATTATCATTTCCAGATTTTCGCGCTCGACCGGCAACTGGATCTTCTGCCGCGCGCGGGGCGCGATGAAGTGATCGCAGCCATGAAGGGACATGTGCTGGGCAGGGGCGAGCTGATCGGTACCTATGCCCATGGGGATGCGGAGCCATAACTTACGCGCGGGCGGGGCCGTTACGACTGACCAACTACGTAACGCCGCCCCCACCCCGCCTGTGGCGATTATCCCCGATGACAGTGGCGGGCAAAAAAGCTATCGGCCCCGCTCGTGGGATCCATACGCCGCCTTTTCTTACGTAATCGCCGGCTCGCTGCGCTTGTTTTTGGCGCAGCGCTGCTGATGAAGGTGCTGGTTCCCCCCGGGTTCATGCCCGGCAGCGCGAATGGCATGATGCTGATCCAACTTTGCACCGGCCAAGGCGTCGAAACCGCCCTGATGGCAATTCCCGGCAATCATGGCGAGGGCGAGCACAAAAAGACCGACATGCCATGCGCATTTTCGGGCCTTGCGACGCCGTCGCTCGCCGGTGCCGACCCCGTCCTGTTGGCCATCGCAATCGCCTTCATCCTGGCGGCCGGATTTCGCGTGGCCGCGCGCCCCCTGCTATGGCGCGGCATTCAGGTCCGCCCCCCCTCCCAAGGGCCGCCCGCACTCATCTGATCCTTCTTAAAAAAAAGCCGAAATGCGCCCATGCGCCGCCGCGGCGGTGCGTGGGCCGGATCAGGATATATTATGTTTTATTCAGCAATTCACGGGGCGTTAGCGTCCCGACCCTTGTGTTCTGTTGGCGCAATCGCGACCGTCCTCCTGCTGTCCGTACCGGCCTTGGCCGATGATGCGGACTCTCTGGACACTATAATCGTCACAGGCACGAAATCCGGCTTTGGCGAGAAGTCCGGTATCCCCCTCGACCGGATGCCGCAAAGCGTACAAGTCCTTGATGCCGACGACATCATCGAACGCGGCGCCCGCAGCATAGAGGACGCCCTGCGTGCCGTTCCCTCCGCCACCGTGGCGCGCAGCCGCATTGGCGGCTTTGGCGGCAATACGCTTCGAATACGCGGGTTTGCCGCACAACAGATCCGCAATGGCATGTTTCAGCGCTTTTATGACGGTACGGACCCGTCCGCCCTGTCAAATGTCGCCCGCATAGAGGTGCTGAAGGGGCCGTCGGCAGTGCTCTACGGCCAGTCCGGCGTCGGCGGCATCGTTTCCATCATCACGAAACAGCCAACCGAGGAATTCGGTGGCTATGTCGCGCTGACGGGGGGCAGTTTCGATCAAAAGCAGGCAACCATTGATGTGGGCGGGCGAATCACCGACACGCTGGGCATCCGTTTGACGGGAGAGATTGAGCGCTCAGGCTCCTTCACCGATTTTCTGGACGTCGATCGTGAAAATTTGGCGCTGACCCTGGCATGGCAGCCCAGCGAGCGCGTTTCCACGCACTTGGTTGCCGAATATCTTCACCGCAAGACGCTGAATAATCCCGGATTGCCGACAGTCGGGACCATCATCAGCAACGGCGTGGCGACTGTCGACCGGTCGACATTCCTGGGCGAACCCGATTATTCGCTGCAGGAGAATCACGCGCCGCTGGTGCAATTCTGGGCCGATGTCGCAATGGGGGGCAGTTGGACGCTTACCCCGCGCCTGCAATATAGCGAATGGAACAATAAGGGGCGGTCGACGACTCTGCTGCCGCCCAGCCAGGACGATCCAACGCTGATCCCGCGCGTTGGCCGCAATGCTGGCGAGAACGACAAATTCTACCTGGCCCAGCTCGATCTGGCGGGGACGGCCCAGAGCTTTGGCATCGAACACAGGTTGCTGTTCGGCGTGGAATATAATCACGATCAGGTGCCGTTCCGCATGTCCGCCACGGTTCCCTGTGGCATCGGCCCCATCGACGCGTTGGACCCGGCCTATGGCTGCGGCGCGCCCACCGGCAATTTCGGCTTCGTTTCAGAGGCGGTGCTGGATGGCTTCAGCTTTTATGCACAGGATCAGATCGCGCTGACGCCTGCATGGGACGTACTTGCCGGAATACGGCATTCCGTCTCCGACAATCATAATTATTTCAACGGTTCGCCCAGCGGCTATGCAGAGCTGTCCAACACCTCCTGGCAATTGGGAACGACCTTTGCGCTGGGCAGCGGCCTGTCGCTGTTCGGGGGCTATAATACCGGCTATGATCTGGGCGCGGTGACCGGGCTGCGCAGCACGGATGGGTCCGCGTTCCAGCCGGAAACGTCCGACCAGGCAGAGGCGGGGCTTCGCCTGTCGCGCGACACCGTACAGGCCAGCCTTTCCGCCTTTCGCATGCGGCGCAACGACATCGGCGTTCCCGACCCGGACAATCTGGGATTCCAGATCCAGGAGGGGCAGTTCCGCGTGCAGGGCGTAGAGTTCGAGGGGGAATGGTCGCCAATGCCCGGATGGTGGCTGCAGGGCGGATATGCCTATCTGGACGCAAATGTAACGCGTTCGACCGATCCGGCGATCGACGGTGCACGACTCGCCGAAACGCCGAAACACAGCGCAACCGCCGCAACCCGCCTGTCGCTGGGACCCGTCGAACTGCGTGCGGCGGCCAATTATGTCGGTGCGCGAAAGATGGTAAATGGCGGTACCGTCACGCTGCCCGACTATGTCACCGCCGATCTGGGCGCGGGGACGGAATTCGGCCCGATCAGGCTCGATGCGACCCTGACCAATATCTTTGACGAGACCTATTATTACAGCGACAATCTGTCCCGCTATTCATTGGGGACGGAGGACCGCGTATTGCCGGGCGAGCCGCGTACCTTCAGCCTGCGCGTTGCGTACCGCTTTGGCGGCGATCGGTCATGAAGGCCGGGCGCCTTTATCCCACCATATGGCGCTGGCATTTCTATGCCGGGCTGTTCGTCATTCCGTTCGTCCTGCTATTGGCAGTGACGGGCGGGTTCTATCTGTTCAAGCCGCAGGTTGAACGGTGGGAGGAGCGCGCCTATCGGGACCTGCCCGTTGCAGAAAATGTCCTGCCACAGCAACAGCTGAACACCGCATTGGCGGCATTTCCGGGGGCGCGGTTCGACAGCTATCGCCTTCCCCGGCAGGCAGGTGATGCTGCGATGATTCATCTGGCCATGCCCGACGGTCGATCAATGCGCGATGTCTTTATCTCTCCACAAGGAGAGCTGCTGGGCAGCATGGACAGCCAGTCCCGCATCATGGAGGTGGATAAACGCATCCACGGACAATTGCTGATGGGCGCGCGGGGCAGCTGGCTGGTGGAATTGGTCGCTTGCTGGGCGATCTTCCTCATTCTCTCCGGTCTCTATCTGTGGTGGCCGCGCGACCGCATGTTTGCCGGCGTGATCTGGCCACGACTGAAGGGTCGGGGGCGGGTATTGTGGCGGGACCTGCATGCAGTCACGGGGTTCTGGATTTCCGGCCTGGTGCTGGCCCTGCTTATTACCGGTTTGCCCTGGACGAGCATATGGGGCGGCGCCTTCAGCAGCATCCGAACCGAACTTGGGCTTGTGAAGGGCGCGCAGGAATGGACCCTCGGCGGCGAAGCTGCGACTGACGAGGGGCCCCGGCCACCGGTCGTCGGGCTTCACCCGCGACACGACCATGCAGCCATGATGGCGATGATGCCGCCACCGAATGCCGCCGGCGCAGGCGCCGGCATCGACAACATGGTGGCACGGGCGAGGGAGGAAGCTCTCGCCTTTCCCGTTATCATCACGCCGCCCGGCGGCCCCGGCAGATTTGGTGCGCCCGGACCGATGGCCTGGACGATCCGTTCAGATGCCGCGGTTCCACCGCAGCGGACAAGTATCACCTATGACGCGGCGACGGGGCAGGAGATTTCGCGGGACAAATTTGCCGACAGCCACATCATCGATCGAGCCGTCGGATATGGCATTGCATGGCACGAGGGACAGTTGTTTGGCTGGATCAGCCAGGCCGTGGGTGTCATCACCGCCACCGGCCTGATCCTGATGGCGGTCAGCGGATTCGTCATGTGGCGCCGGCGCAAACCGGCAGATGCCCTAGGTGCGCCTTCGCCGTCCGCCCTGCCCGCGCGCATGGGCGGGGTCGCCGCAATCCTGTTGTTTCTGGCCGCGCTGCTACCGCTACTGATGCTGTGGACGGCTCTCCACCCTCCTGCGGTAGTATCGTAGGGTTGAGCTGGAAGGAGAGTCGAGATGGGCGAAGTCGTTACGATCGGTCTGGATATCGCGAAGTCGGTGTTCCAGGTACATGGCGTGGGAGCAGATGGCGAGGTGCTGATCCGCCGCCGGCTGACGCGAGCGAGGATGCTGCCTTTTTTCGCTAAGCTGCCGCGCTGTCTCGTCGGCATCGAGGCGTGCAACAACTCGCACTACTGGGCGCGCGAGCTGATTGCGCTCGGCCACGACGTGAAGCTGATGCCGGCGCAGTATGTTAAGCCCTATGTCAAGCGTGGGAAGAACGACGCTGCCGATGCGGAAGCGATCTGCGAGGCGGTGACGCGGCCGACGATGCGGTTCGTCGCAGTGAAGAGCCCGAAGCAGCAGAGCCTGATGATGCTTCACCGTGTGCGGCTTATGCTGAACCGGCAGCGCACGCAGATCTCGAACGCGATCCGTGCACACATCTCGGAGTTCGGAGTGGTGGCACCGGTCGGCCGGCTCGGGGTCGAACGGCTGCTCGAGGTGGTCGCTGATGTTGGCGACGATCGCGTGCCGGAAGATGCACGCATTTGCCTGCAGATGCTGGCGGCGCAGCTCGAAGTCGTGAAGCGCCAGATTCTCGAGAATGACCGCCGCGTGCTCGCCAGCGCGCGGCGGACCGAACTTGGTCGCAGGCTGATGGATATCCCCGGCATTGGCCCGTTGCTGGCGAGTGCGTTCGTCGCCTCGGTCGCCGATCCGACAGTGTTTAAGACCGGGCGTGACCTGGCCGCCTGGATCGGACTCGTCCCTAAGCAGAACTCGTCGGGCGGAAAGGATAGGCTCGGCAGCATAACGCGCGCCGGCAACCGTTATCTCAGACAGATGCTTGTCGTCGGAGCGATGGCGGTGATCCGCTATGCCCAGCGCCACGGCACGAAGCGGCCGTGGCTGGTGCAGCTGCTCGCGCGTCGCCCCGCGAAGGTCGCTGCGGTGGCGCTCGCGAACAAGAACGCGCGAATGGTTTGGGCGCTGATGACCAGCGGTGAACGCTATCGCGAACCAGTGCCAATGGCGGCATAGAGCTTAGGCGCGGGTAACCGCGTCGACGAAGTTGGAAAGGGCGAAGAGGAGTTGATGCACCAAGCCGGTTGAAACCGCCGGATCGGGAAAACCCATTTTGGGCCGTGGCGCTTCGAGCGCGAGCTATAGGTCGGGACCCGGTTCGCGCGAAAGGCATCATGGCCAGCGGCGCATGACACAGCCGCAATCAAAGGCCGGACACATGGCCGCCTCGACCAGCGGATTGCAGAACTTCAATTTACCCCTTGCCAACGGAGGGCCGTCCACACATGGCCCTTTCCCTGGCGGTGTTGTGGCTGTTCGAACGAAAGGCCCTCCCCCACATGCCCCGCCTCGCCCGCTGGCTGGGTGTGCCACCGCATAGAAGCGCCGCTGTGGGCGAATGATTCGGCGGCACGCGCAGCGAATCGGCGGCGCCTGACGGCGGCGTCTCGCGAATTTGGTGAAACTGGAGCGGGCGAAGGGATTCGAACCCTCGACCCCAACCTTGGCAACTGCCTCTCGGCATTTTCGCTATCGTTTTCGTATTCAGTAAAATCTACGATATTCCAGGCAATATCAATTGCTTGTTTCTCACATCGAGTCCCCATTGGTACGCTGCGATTTCCGGCGGTTTCCCTCCTACTGCTTCCCCCCTGCTTCCCCGGCCATGCTGCACCTGTGTGGGGAAGCAAATATCAAGCGCGTGGGCCACCGGAGCGCAGGAGCAACTTCGAAAGGAATGACAACTCAAATCAAGGACAAATCGCATGACCAGACTAACTAAACGCACCGTCGAGGCGCTCAAATCCAACCGAGAGCGCGACACCTTTCTTTGGGACAGCGAACTGCGCGGTTTTGGCGTTCGCGTTAAACCCAGCGGCACCAAAACATTTATCATCCAATATCGAAACCAAGAGGCGAGGACCCGTCGCTGTGTTATAGGCCAATATGGTGTTCTGACTGTCGAGCAAGCCCGCGACCTCGCCCAAAAGAAGCTCGCCGCTGTGATCGACGGGGCCGACCCATCCGCCGAACGGCACTCGGTCCGTACGGGGCTGACAATCGCAGCAGTTTGCGATTGGTATCTTGCCGAGGCCGAAGCCGGTCGGCTGATCGGACGAAACCGCCGCCCCATCAAGGCGTCATCGGTCGCAGGTGATCGAAGCCGTATTGAACTCCACATTAAGCCGCTGATCGGCAATCGCGTGGTCAGCCAATTGAAATTGGCAGATATTGAACGCTTGCAAGGTGATATTGCGGCTGGTCGAACCGCCCGAGCGAGGCGCACAAGCCGAGGTGGGCAAACGGCTGGCGGCTCAGGCGTTGCTGCCCGCGCCATCAGCACGCTTCGCGCTCTACTCAATCACGCCCGCCGCCTCGGCATTATTGAGGTTAGTCCGGCAACAGGCGTGCGCATCATGGCCTCGCAGAAGGTGAAGCGATATCTGAGCGCTGGCGAAATCCGTCACCTTGGCAAGGTGATGACGCAGATGGAACGCGAGGGCGAACACCCGGCCGGCCTCGCTGCGATCCGCGTCATGCTTCTCACCGGTTTTCGCCGCATGGAAGTGCTGGCAATGCACAAGGCATGGGTTCAGCCCGACGACAATCTCGTCCGTTTTCCGGATACCAAGTCCGGTCCGCAGATCCGCGTGGCCGGAGACTCAGCAATGCACGTGCTGGAGGCTCAGGCTTTGTCCAGTCATTCGCCCTTCATCTTCCCGGCGGATTGGGGCGATGGGCATTTCGTAGGCGTCGTTCGGGTGCTGGGCCGAGTCTGCGCGCGTGCAGGCCTGGACAAAGTGACACCGCACACCCTGCGCCACAGCTTTGCCAGCATGGCAGCGGCGCAAGGTTTCAGTGAACTGACCATCTCGGGCCTACTCGGTCACGCCCCGCGCGGCGTAACCCAGCGCTATGTGCACCTGGATACCGCGCTCATCATCGCGGCGGATCAAGTGGCGGCAGAGATTGCGCGACTATTGGACGGTGGCGAGTTGCGGAGCGTGCGGGAGATCAAGCAAGCGCGCACACTGGCAGCTTTGCGTGCAGTTGCATGACGCCTACTTGGCTAAGATTGCCCAAAAGTCAGATTGAAAAACTGCGGTAGCTCGTGGATAGCGCTCCAAATCAAAGCCCGTCTCCAAAAATGGGGATGGGCCTTGTGGATAAGCCTGTGGTCTGTTCGGACTATCAGGAACCGGATTCACGGACTATCAGGAACCCAAAGCTCGGACTATCAGGAACCGAAACAGGCCTCAAACCCGCAGAAATGCTTGGCTCCAGCATCCCTTAACAATGCTAACGACAATCCTTCTCGGATTGTTGCTAACACTAGGCACAGCGGCGCGCGGCTCCTCAGCGCTTTGGGGTGCGCCGTCACTGCGCGCCTTATGCACTCGGCAGGTGCAAGCTTCGCGGCTGCTTGCTAGAGATTAAACGATGAAGACCGACCTCGATCATCTTCCCCCGCAAAAGCAGCGCGAGATCGAGCGCGTCGTGCAGCTTATCTTCGAAGAATTCGACGATGCCTTCGCGCTCGCTAAGCATGAGTGGAAGAAGGCCGGGCGGATACTTAAGGTCATTCTTTACGGCAGCTATGCTCGCGGGACCTGGGTCGACGAGCCTCACACGGCCAAGGGATACCGCTCCGACTTTGATCTTCTGATCATCGTCAACGACAAGCGACTCACTGACAGGGTGAAGTACTGGGCGAAGCTCGATGACCGGCTAATGCGCGAATATGGCGTTACCGGTACGCTCCAGACGCCGGTCAATTTTATCGTGCATACCCTGCAAGAGGTGAATAACGGGCTGGCACATGGGCGCTACTTCTTCATGGATGTGAAGGAGGACGGGGTTGCGCTCTACCAATCCGACGACACCGACCTGCATACGCCCAAGCCGAAGACGCTGGAACAGGCGCTGGCGATGGCTCAGGAGTATTTTGACGAGTGGATGCCGTCAGCCGAGCAGTTTCTCATCCAGGGGAACGAGGCCACGAAAAGAGGCTGGAACAAGAAAGCAGCGTTTGAACTGCACCAAGCGGCTGAGCGCCTTTATCACTGCGTTCTGCTCGTTTGCACCTTCTATACGCCGCATAACCACAATCTTGCATTCCTGCGCACCCAGGCTGAACGGATCGACCCGCGTCTTACTTACGTCTGGCCGCGTGAAACGAAGCGTGATCGCGCACGCTTCGAGAAGCTCAAGGAAGCTTACGTGAAGGCGCGCTACTCGAAGCACTACCGCATCAACAAGGAAGAACTCGATTGGCTCGGTGAGCAAGTCGAAGAGCTGGGTCGCGTCGTCCACGATGTATGCACAGAACGCCTCGAAAAGCTTCAAGCCGATGCCAAATCGTGCCCGGATAAGCAGTAGACGCCGATTTGATTGGCCGGCAGCTTATCGATCTGGCTTGCCGGAAGCAGACCTTCGGCTATCGACCCCATTTCGGTGGTAGCAGCGCATTCGACCTATCGCCAAAAGCGGTCGTTCATGAAGAACCGGTTGTCGTTGGTAACGCGCCTCAATCCCAGCCATTCTGGTACGAGATCTGAACGCCCAAAAACAGTTGATCGTATAGCGGCAGCTACGCGCTACACTCTCCGAGACACAACAAATCGTCGCGAAAAATTCAGAATGTCAGCGGTCGACAAAAGGGCGGTCGCGAACCGCAGTCGAAAACGGCGCCGGGTTTAAGCCAGCGCCGTTCATCGTTCTCATTCAATGCGAAGTGGCCTGAGAATCAACCGTTGCATGAATACTCAAATTGCGCCGCGAAATAACCGGCGTTCTGGATTATGCGAATGACGTTGAAAGATGCCAGACCGCCATTCGAAGCACAGATGTTTTGCGCACCTTGCTCGGCCGCAGCTATGGCCTGTCCCACTTCGGGTAGAAATGGCCCGATATCCGTTTGCTGAGCAACCGCGGCAGAAGAGCCAAATGCGATTGCAGCCGAGAGTGCCAGAACCTTCGTTTTAGTTTTGAACATGGTATTTTCTCCGTGGGCTCTGAGCGCTTCACGCCGATATAGTGGCTTGGATCTCCGGACCTCGGCCGAGCAGCCTGGTCAACGGACGCGATACGCCGACCGGGCGTGCTCGGAGCAATCCAAGCCGCTTATCGTCGCTCCGACGAAAATGATTCCGCGCCCGACCAATCCCATGAATCAGGCAAGAGCGACTCGCTCCGGTCGGTCTCCTGGCTCGCGGGTCATCACTTGAAATACACCTTCCCGAACCAAACAATCAGTCCAGTGGTTGCGGAGTGACCCGCCAGTATTTCTCGCTCGCCGCTTACAGTTGCAGGGACAGCCGCAGATTTGACCTTGGAGGGCCTCACTGTGTTCCCGTTACCGGTGCGAACTTGAAGCTGAATGCGCGCAACTTTGCATGCAGCTGATTTTGAGTATCGGTACGCAGCTTTGAAAACAAGGGCTGATGCGCTCGTTTCGCGTCGAATAGCGCGAAAAACATCGTCAAACCCCATCGATGGAGATCCAATCCCGTCCCATCTCCAATGCCTGTGTTGGCGTCGCCCCAACCAACTGCGCGATCAGTTCAGCCGACTCGACGAGTCGTGGGCCAGGACGATTGAAAAGATGGTGGCCATCAACGGCAAAGACCTTCCCTTTGCGAACCGCGGTAAGGTCTTTCCAACCGAAGTGGTCGACGAGCGACCCCAGATCGGCGAGCGTTTGTGGCAACAGATATCCGCAGGGCATCGCAACGATCAGATCGGGATCGGCGGCAATCAAGTCGTCCCAATTCAGCCACGAGGAATGTTCTCCGGCTCGCGCGAACAATGGGTGACCGCCGGCCGCCTCGATTAGTTCGGGTACCCAGTTTCCTGCGGCCATCAGCGGATCGATCCATTCGATCGCGGCGACACGCGGGCGATCCATCCTCTCCGCGCTACTTCGGGATAGCCCTGACATCCGCTCCTTCAAGTCACCGACGACCGATGATGCACGCTCGGGAATTCCCGCCGCTTCGGCGACCTTAGCGAAATCGCTCCATACATCTTCCAATGTATCGGGTGCCAGCGACAGCAGCGTCGGGGCGGTTCCGATCCAGTCGCCGAGTGCTTCTTCCAGATCGGCAGGGGTGACCGCGCAGACCGCGCATTGCGATTGGGTCAAGATGAGGTCGGGCCGCAAGTCCCGCAGAAGCGCGGTATCGACTTCGTATACCGACAGTCCTTGCCTCACGATTTCCTGGATCCGGTCGTCGATCTGCCGCGACGTCAGTCCTTTCTCGAGTCTGGTCGACGTGACGACCGGCAATGCCTTTACGAAAAGCGGATAATCGCATTCGTGCGAGCGACCGACGAGGCTCTCTCCCAATCCGAGTGCGACGGCGATTTCGGTCGCGCTCGGCAGGAGGGACACGATGCGCGGCTGCGCCATGTCAGGCGAACCGTATTCGCGGAGAAGGTCCGAATAGCGTGGGAGCGGCTCTGGCGAGGAGCCAGGACGCCAACAACAGTCCTGCGAACCATAATGCATCGTTCGCGAAGATCTGTCCCACGATCGCCATCGTGAAAGTCTCTGTCCCGCCTACCACCAAAGCAAACCCGAATAGCGCAGCCTCGTAAACAGCGAAGCCGATCAGAAAGGCGCCAAATGTCCGAAGGGTGCTCAGCTCGTTTTGTTCTCCCATGATGATGGCACCGGCGAGCATGGCGAGAATAGATGCGATGCCCAGCGCACCGCCCCAGGCGAACGCATATCCCGTGTGCGGGTAGCCGAGGACGGTGAACCCCAGCAACTGGTTGGTCGCCCAGATCGCGAGGATCGTCGTTAACGCGAGCGAGCGGCGCATGGTCGCGGCGGTCACGATCGTAACAGCCACGAACGGCATCATGCAGGCGGCAACCAGCGATCCGCCCACCGTCGCCAAGGCAAGTGTGACAGGCCATGCGAACCTCGCAATGTCGGACTTTGCTATCATTTCATCCGTCATCGAAATTCTCCTTAGAAACGCGCGCGCGCGCCAATGGCGAACGAGCGTCCGGGCGTCGCGAAACTGAAGACATCCTCGTAATCGGCGGCCGTCAAATTCTCGACTCGGCCGAACAGCTCGACATTATCCATCACCCTCACGTCGGCGTTGACGTTCAGCAGAAAGTAGTCGTCCAGTTGCACGCGAACCGGCACGAACGAGGGATCGATGAAAGCGCTGTCGATCGTCTCTCCATTGTAGCGCGCAACGAGCGTGACCCCTCCGGCATCCTTGGGAGCGCGCCAGTCGACAGCCAGGCTGGCGGTATGGGAGGGCCGCCGCACTTCGCGCGCGCCATCCTCGTGGGAACGCAGATAGGTGTAGGCTCCATTGACGCGCCAAGCTTCCGCGAAGCGCGCCTCGCCGAACACTTCGACGCCGTTTCTCTTGGATACGGTATCGCGATTGCCAGGGCTGGCGACGAAGTTCGGGGGCGGAAAAGAAGTGAAGATCTCTTCGTCCAGTTCGCTCTCGAAATAGGTGACCCCGATTGAAGCGCGCTCACCGAACAGCGACTGGTCGATCCCGATCTCCCATCCGCTCGACTTCTCGGGCCTGAGGTCGGGATTGCCGATGAAACGGCCGTCCACGAACCCATATAGTTCGTAGAACGAGGGGTTCTTCACCCCCGATCCGACGGCCCCGCGCACTCGCGTAGCCGCAGCGATCCGATAGCTCGCCTGAAGCCTGTACGTGGTTGTATCGGCGAACTGGTCGTTCCAGTCCCTGCGGATGGATGCGGACGCGCTCGCTCGGTCTCCGAGATCGATCGCATACTGGCCGACGAGACCGACATTGTCGATCTGTCGGCGACCGGTGAATGCGAAGCGGGTCGGATCGGTGTTACGGAAGCGTTCGCGTTCGACATCGAGAGCCGCCGTGACCCGGTGGGTCAGACCGCCAGCCTCGATACGCAACGTCGTATCGTAGGACCCTTTCAACCTCTGGCCCTCGCTGCCATAGCTGCGTCCAGTCGAAGCGAAACCGTCGCGCCGGGTATCCGCGATCTGGGCCGAAAACGCTTGGGTCCAGCGATCGTCGAGCAAGTCTAGCTCGCCCCTGATGAGCACATAGATAGCCTCGTTCTCGAAGCGGTTGCCGGGGCTATCGACCTGGAATCCGAAGGTCGGACTTCCCGGATCGGAATCGCTGTCGTTGAATTCGGCATTGGTGCGCGCGTAGCGTAATACACCAGTGAGGCGTGCATTGGTTGATGGCGCGAACGTCGTCTTCAGCGAGACCGCACCACTGTCGTTCGCAAGATCGCGCGTGCCGTTCCGGGCGCCTGGCGTGCCATCGGTGGTATTGAGTGTGGCGGACAGCGCGTAGTCGAGATCGCCACTATATCCAGCGATCCGGGCAGCACCGTTCACCATGCCGAACGAACCGGCTTCGATCCGCGCGACCGCCCCGGGCGCATCGCGGCCGTCGAGAGTGATGTACTGGATGACGCCGCCGATCGCGTCCGACCCGTAGATCGCGCTCTGCTGTCCGCGCAGCACCTCGATCCGCGAAGCCTCGTCGGCGATAAGCGTTCCGAAATCGAACTCGCCGGCATAGGGATCCGACACCTCGATCCCGTCAACGAGGACGAGCGTATGGTTGGCTTCAGCACCGCGCAACCGAAGCTGTGTCTGACCGGGAACCCGTCCGACCGCGACCCCTGGGACGTCGCGGAGCACGTCGGACACCTCGCGGACTTGCCTCCGGTCGAGGATTTGCTCGTCGAGGACGGTGACCGATCCGCCGATCCGGTCGAGCGGCATGGGATCGGTGGCGCGGTTCCCGGTGACGACGATCGAGGTGTTGGATGTCTCTGGATCGGCAGCGGGATCGATGGTCTGAGCGAGCGATGGAGCCGGCAGAAGCACGGAAGACAGAAGCGACAGGTGAATGTATTTCATGAGAACGAATTTCCGGGGCGCCGGGCGACTTGGCCGGAGCGTCCGCACGAGTGCGGTCGACGAGACTGCTAGGGACGGACGCGTGCATCCCCCGGCAGTCCTGCCGATGCGGCTCCAACCGCTACTCGTCGCCCGGACGAAATTCGTTTCGCGCCTGGCCAATCCCATGAGCCCGGCAAGAGCGACACGCGCCGGTCGGTCTCCTGGCTCACGGGTTGTCGCACGAAACATACCTTCCCAGACGACAATTGCCGCCCAGTGGTTGTGGAGCCAACCCCACCCATGTTACGCGCTCGCCGCTTACAGTTGCAGGGACAGCCGCAGAATTGGCCTATCGAGACCTCACTGCGTTCCCGTTACCGGCACGCTTTATCGACATTTGATTCTGCCGACGCTCGTCTCATAGACTTTGGTCGAATGAGCGGCAAGCGCTCAGTTCCAGAGCAACGCAGCAAGACGATGGTCGCCGTTTTAGGGGGTAGGTGAACTTAATCCATCGTATCTGTTTAGGTCACCAACTGAAATGCCCAGATGTTGATCCGTCGACCTTTGGATTGGCACCAGCTTTCGCTTTCGTCTGAGATCGATTCTCAACCCTTTCTTAAATATCGCGAATGGTGTCGGAAGCCGTACGGCAGCATTTTAGTTTCTAATGCGCAAGCCGGACAGATCGCATACGGTCCAACTTCGTCGCCGGTTCAATGTCCTCTATATTGAATGCGCGGCCTAAAAGCCGACCGTCGCACACCCACCCTAAACCACGACATTAAAGCGTCAACATTATTGACCCAGAAGCTGACACATAGGCCGTCCACGAGCGTGGCTGCAACCAATCGTCGAGTATCCCGTGTGCGCTCGTAATCCGAATATCTGGCGCTTGGTGTGCGATGATCGCGTCGTTGCGCTGCCTTGGCGTTGCATCATTTAGCGACGCTCTTAGACACTGCCGCTACAGAAACTTTGCAGCTTGGTTGCTAATCAGAAGCACACTCGCAACGCTATCACTGCAGGTCGCTGGCAGCGCCGGATACAGTCGCGATGCACTCCGCTTGCAGGCGTAATCGGCGTGGGGTATTTGTCCGTAAGCGTCTGATTTGAAGAAAGAAAATGAGGGCGAGATAAAAGCGCCGCCGTCGGTCGGGGCGCAGGTGGTTGGTTTCGTTCAGTAATATGCGACGGCACCCATATTGCCCCTGCGGCGCTCATTTCAAAAAGTTCTTTGCTATCAAACAGATTGGCGACGGCGCTTGGCGTTCTGCGCTGTTTTCGTTCGGTAACCCGCTTTCGCCCGGACGTCCTTCGCCGTCCCGATGAGCATCGGTGCATTTGACTGGAGTGCTTGCCCCCACGCCTCTGCGCTGCGGCGAAAGAACGACAGCTGCGGCGTAGGAACGTCATGTGGCGCAGGGTGCCCTAATCGATCGATACTCAGTGCTGATGGCGGGCCGGCCTGTTCCCTCCATGCTTCCCAAGGTCGGTCCGTCATCACCCGAAAGATGAAAGGATCGACGGCTATGCCATCTGCGAGCACGACAGAGCATCCTTGCGAGCAATGCGGGCCCAGGCCATCGAACTGATCGCCATGCGCGTACCCGAAGCCTGTCGCTATCTCGGGATCGGACGCAGCACAC
>DFLT01000016.1:0-326 GCA_002375465.1 Alphaproteobacteria bacterium UBA3612
GGGCATCCTGCAATGCTATGCCGCGACGCCACAGGCGGACCTGCCGACCATAACCGGATTCGGTCAGGGACCCTGGGCCAAAGTCGCTGGCGATCAGCATCGCATCTTCGTTCAGCCAGCCATAATCGTGCTTTGCGGGAGGCAGTGTGAAACCGCCCTCGACAAAATCCCCGCGTGATACGTCGAATTCCCGCACCACGCCGGCGTCGCTGCCCCCCTCAGACATGCGTACCAGACAGCGATCATATTCAGGGGCCAGGCAGGTGGCGGCGCCCCAGACCCAATTCTTGCCTTCCTTGTCGGACAGAGCATCAAGATCGAGAAGA
>DFLT01000016.1:467-55397 GCA_002375465.1 Alphaproteobacteria bacterium UBA3612
TCAAGATCGAGAAGGGTGCGCCAGCCGGGCGTTCCAGCGAGATAGTCGTCGATGGTGGCGATGCGCCAGAGGCCGTGGGTGTTCGTCTCGTCGGTCCAGAAGTTCGAAACCTTGTCGCCCATCACCGCATAGGGCGTGGCGATGCGTTCGGGGTTGCTAAGGATCGCCTTGGCCCGATCGCGATATGTCGCGAATGCCGGCGATGCGGTCAGTTCCGCCGCCGTCTCCGCATTCCAGTCCCGAACCTGCGCGAGCGCGCGTTCGCCCTCAACTTCTTCCAGCCACAAATAGGGGTCATCCATCTGCGGCGCGGATGCCGTATCCCCCTCCGCCGACGTCACAGTGGCGCAGGCCGAGAGACAGAGAAAAGATGCGATAAAGAGGCGCGAAACGGCGGCTTTGACAGGCGCGGGGCGACGGGCGTTTGCGATCGGCAATTCAACAATCCCCATCGACGCTGTTAATCGCGGCGGGCGCAACGGGCTGGTCTGGATCGCCCAGATCCCCCTTGCCAACCGCACTGCCCGCCATTTCCAGCATGCGTTCAAGCGGCTTCAGCGCCTTCACGCGCACCTCCTCCGACATTTCGATCCGTGGTTCCAGATCCCGCAGGGCGAAATAGAGTTTTTCCAGTGTGTTCATGGCCATGAAGGGGCACATGTTGCAATTGCAATTGCCGTCCGCGCCCGGCGCGCCGATGAATGTTTTCTGCGGTGCCGCCTTTTCCATCTGATGGATGATGTGCGGTTCCGTCGCGACGATGATTGTCTCGGCTTCATGCGCCAGCACCCAGCTGAGGATCGAACTGGTCGATCCGACATGATCTGCATGGTCCAGAATATGCGCCGGACATTCGGGATGCGCGGCGACCGGCGCGCCGGGATGCTGCGCCTTCAGCTTGATCAGTTCCTTTTCCGAAAAGGCCTCGTGCACGATGCACGCGCCCGGCCACAGCAGCATGTCGCGCCCCGTCTTGCGGTTGAAAAAGCCACCCAGATGGCGATCGGGCGCAAAGATGATCTTCTGATCCTTCGGCAGTTGCGACAGAATATCTTCCGCCGAGGAGGAGGTAACGATGATGTCGCTGAGCGCCTTCACCTCTGCCGAACAATTTATGTAGGTCAGCGCGATATGGTCCGGGTGCTCCTCCCGGAAACGCCTGAACTGTTCCGGCGGACAGGAATCCTCCAGACTGCAGCCTGCATCCATGTCCGGCAGTATAACCGTTTTGTCCGGGCTCAAGATCTTTGCCGTCTCGGCCATGAAACGAACGCCGCAAAAGGCGATGACATCGGCATCGGTCGCGGCCGCCTTTCGGCTGAGGTCCAGGCTGTCGCCGACGAAGTCCGCCAGATCCTGGATCGCCGAATCCTGATAATAATGCGCCAGAATGACGGCGTTGCGTTCCTTCTTCAGCCGGTTGATTTCCTCGATCAGGTCAAGGCCGGCAAGACTGTCGGCGGCACGGGCGTCCATATAGTCACTCCAAGAAATTCAGGTTCCATCCGGCTAAATGCCGGGACGTGAATGCGTTTTAATTTCGTCAGCTACCAGAGCCCACCTCGTCGGGGAAGCGCACGATGACCCGCGCCGGCACTCCCGCGGCCTCCAGCGGCAGGCGGAAGCCTCGTGCGACGGCGTCGCGGGCGGCGTCACGGGCCAGGTTCAGCATCAGCGGCGTATCCGCCTCCTGCCGCACTGCCTCGCCGACCTTGCGCCGGTTGGCGCTGTCGAGCGCCTGCTCCGCATTGCCCAGCGTCATCAGCATGCGCCCCTCGCCATATTCCCGCACCTTGGTCAGATCGACCTCGGGCGCAGAGATTTCGACGGCGGGCAGGTTCACCTGCATCGTCGACGTCTCAGCATCCCACCGGACATCGGCGGGCGTCAGCTTCGCATAGTCAATCTCATAGCGGACCGTGGCGGGCACGATCATGGTCTTTTCCGCACTAAGGCCAAGCCGTTCGGCGCGCGATGTCACCGCCACCGTGAAGCGGCCTGCAAAAACGGTCAGCCGGTTCTGCGCGCGTACCGCTTCAAGGCTCGCGGCTGCGATGCTTTGGACATCCGGACCGGCATCCTCTTCTTGGTTCAGCACTGCCCAAAGCGCGCCTGCCCCGACCACCAGACCAATGAGAAGGGCGAAGAGCGTACGCATCAGGCCACCAGACGCCATTCGGCGCCCTCGCCTCTTTCAACCAGATTGCGCCGTTCCAGATCGATCAGGTGCGCTAGGACCGACCGCCCGGCCGCGGGGTGCAGCGCCTTCGACACCATGGCGTACATCGCCGCCACCATGCCGGGAATTTCACGCGGGCCGTCGGCAAGCAATTTCAGGATCTGCGTCTCCCTCTGCCGCCGGTGCACCAGATAGCCGCGCACCAGCTTCTGCGGATTTTCAACCGGGTCGCCATGCGTGGGATAATAGATGGTTTCCTCGCGCTGCTGCAGCTTTTTCAAGCTGCTCAGATAGGCGGTCATATCGCCGTCAGGGGGCGAGACCACGGATGTCGACCACCCCATGATGTGATCACCGGAAAACAGCGCCTGCTCTTCGTCCAGCGCGAAACACAGATGGTTGGACGTATGACCAGGCGTGTGAACGGCGGTCAGCGTCCAGTCCGGCCCCGATACGCTTTCACCGTCCGACAGCACGCGGTCCGGCGAATAGGTGGCGTCGAATGCGGCGTCGGATCGCGGCCCATCGTCTTCCAGGACAAGTTCAGCACAGCCCGCAATCTGCGCTCCCGTCGCCTGCTGCAGCCGTACGGCCAACGGGGAATGGTCCCTGTGGGTATGCGTTACGAGAATGTGGCTGACGGTCTCCCCCTCCGTGGCAAAGAGGATCGCCGCAAGATGATCATCTTCGTCAGGGCCGGGGTCGATCACCGCCACCGTGTCATTTCCCACGATATAGGTTCCGGTGCCCAGATAGGTGAAGGCGCTGGGATTCTTCGCGAGAACCCGGCGCACGCGCGGGGTTATGCGGTCTGCCCTGCCATAGGGCGCGGCGGCGATGGCGTCGTCGATGCTCATGGGGAATAGGTGGCGGGCCGGGGCCCGATTGGCAAGAGTATGACGTTGCGCAGTAGCCCTAAATGGAAACGGCCGGATGGACAGGAGGCGAAGCCCTGTCGATCCGGCCGAGTTAATCAAACGCTACCTTTACAAGATGCGCAAGCATCACTCTAAGAACCGCTCGCAAAAGAGATTGTTCCTCAAATTTGGGATTTTTTGATCAAAGAGGCTGCACCTCGTTGAACGGAGTATCCTTTGGCGGTCGCAAATCGCCGGGCAAGCCGAGAACGCGTTCCGCGATGATATTCCTAAGAATTTCGTCGGTTCCGCCAGCGATGCGCAGGCCGGCAGCCCAGAAATAACTGTCCTGCAAACGGGCCAGATCGCTGCCGTCCTCGCCCGTCAGGAACCCCGCGCTTTCCGATAGATCCAATGCGAAGCGGCTGATTTCCTGCATTTGCCGGGCGACGACCAGTTTCGCGATCGACTGTTCCGGGCCAGGCGTCTTTCCCTGTGAAAGGGCGGAAAGGGCGCGCTGCTGTGTCAGCGCCACCCCGCGGTCATTGATGTAGGCCTGGGCAATCCTTTCGCGCACATCCGCCTGGTGCACCGCCGGTCCACGCGCCGTTTCGGTTATCGCGGCGACCCTCATCAACATCGACCAGTCCGGCGAATTTCGCGGCTTTCCGCCGACGGCCAGACGCTCGTTCATCAGGGTCGTCAGTGCGACCTGCCAGCCCTCCCCTTCCGCGCCCAGCCGCCAGGCATCCGGAATACGCACATCGTCGAAAAACACTTCGTTGAAATCCGAAGCGCCCGACATTTGTTTCAGCGGGCGACATTCGACGCCTTCGGCGTGCATGTCGACGATGAACATGGTGAGCCCTTTATGCTTGGGGGCGCCTGCATCAGTGCGTGTGATGATGATGCCATAATCGCAAAGATGCGCATTGGTGGTCCACACCTTCTGACCGTTGACGATCCAGTCCGTCCCGTCCCTGACGGCTTTCGCGCGAATGCCGGCAAGATCCGACCCGGCGCTTGGCTCGGAGAACAGCTGGCACCATATCTCGTCACCCTCCAGCGCCCGGCGGACGAACCGCTGGATCACGTCCGGGCTGCCATGGGTGAAGACCGTCGGGATACACATGCCGAGGCCGATATCGTACAGCCCTGTAGGCGCGGCGCTCCTGCTTTCTTCCTGGCTGAAGATGATCGCCTCCATCGGCGCCCTGCCCTGGCCACCGAATTTCTTCGGCCAGGTAATGCCGGCGTAACCGCCGCCATATTTCTTCTTCTGCCAGCCGCGCTGCCGCGCCACATATTCCTCTGGCGTCTTGGCTGGCGGCAGCCCTTCATATTCCGCCGCATTCTCTGCGATCCACGCGCGGACCCGTGCACGCAGGGCTGCCTCTTCGCGATTATCATTGAAATCCATGTCGCGCTCCTACGCCGTTTCCGCGTTTCTTTGTTCCAGCGCGCGTACCAGCCGCTCCGACCAGAATCCCCGGCTGCCCAGCCCCGCACTCAGCGCGCGCGCGCGGCGATAATAGAACTGGCAATCGGATTCCCATGTGAAGCCGATCCCGCCATGTATCTGCACATTTTCCTCTGCCGTGAAGGTCAGGGCATCCAGGCTGGCGGTACGCGCGGCAGCCGCGGCCTGCCGCAATTCCGGTGCATCGGCCGCAAAGGCCCAGGCGCCGTGCATGGCATGCGCGACGGCGAGCTGCTGTTTCACATACATATCTGCCGCCTTGTGTTTGACGGCCTGATAGCGGCCGATCCTCTGTCCGAAGGCGACCCGCTCACGGGCGTAAGTCACCGCCATGGTCATTGCGGCATCCTGCGTTCCGATCGCTTCAAAGGAGGTGAGTACCGCCGCCTTGTCCAGAAAGTCCGAAAATGCGGATGTGCCGCCCATCGGCTCTGCGCGCGCACCATCCAGCGCGATACGACCGTGGAGACGCACCAGGTCCAGCACGTCCACCCGCTCCACTGCCGCCGCGTCCTGCGCCAGGTCGACCAGATATAGGCGCGGCCCATCATCCCCCGCGACGGTCAGCGCGGCGACATGCGCAATGGGCGCATCGGCAACGGGAACCTTCATGCCCACCAGTCCCCCTTTTGCCATGCGGGTGTCCGGCATTGCGGTGGGCAGTTGGCTGCGGCCCTCACCCCAGCCAAAGCAACCGATGACCGAACCGTCGGCGATGCCGGGCAGCCAGCGTTCATGCTGTTGCGGCGTTCCCGCGACCAGCAGCGCCTCAGTGAATAACAGCGTCGACATCAGCGGCACCGGCGCCAGGCTACGCCCCGCCTCTTCCGAGATCAGGCATATTTCTTCCGCGCCGAGACCCAGGCCGCCATGCACCTCGGGAACGCGCAGCGCAGTCAGCCCAAGGTCCACGATCCCCGACCACATCTCGGTGTCAAAGGCGCGCTCTTCGTCATTCAATATCCGGCGGGCCGCATCCGGTCCCGCCTCTGCATCGAAAAACCGGCGGGCCTGCGCCTGCAGCTCCCGCGCTTCTTCGGAAAAGTCGAAATTCATGCGGGTCTCCTGAAACGGAAGCCCCCTTATGAACGCAGCAGACGCGCGTCAGCGACCCTTAGTTTGAAGGGGGTCGGCCGCAAAAGCCGACCGCCCCCGGGGGGCGGCGGCGAACCGGCTATTCGCGCAGGTCCGCCCCTACGGCCTTCTTGGCCGCCGCCACGACTTTTGCCGACAGCGCCACAATATCCTCATCGGTGAAGCTCTTTTCACCGGGCTGCATCGTCACCCTGACCGCGACGGAGACCTTGCCTGGCGGCACGCCTTCGCCCGTAAAGCGGTCGAACAGGCGCGCGCCCGTAATCGCCTTTTTGTCCGCTGAGGCACAGGCCCGCACCAGATCGGCGGCGGCGACTTCCTGATCGACCAGAAAGGCAAAGTCGCGGTTGATGCTTTGCAGGGCGGGGGGTGCGAATGGCGGCCTGCTGCGCTTCGCCTTCGACACGGGCAAGGCATCCAGGAAGATTTCGCAAACAGCGATTCGGCCCTTCAGGTCGAAGGCCTTGGCAACGCGTGGGTGCAGCTCGCCAAATTCAGCCAGAACTGTCTTCGGGCCCAGGCGCAGCGTGCCGGACCGGCCCGGATGGTACCAGTCGGCCGCGCCGCGCATCACCTGCAGTTTCTCCACCGGGGCGCCCGCTGCTGCGAGTGCCGCCATGGCCTCGGCCTTGGCATCGAATATGTCGAACCCTCGTGCCGCACCTTCGCGCCAGTCCTTTTCGCGCGCCGCCCCGGTCATGACGACACCGATGGTGGGATGCTCGCTGTCGGCGAGATAGCGGCGGGCAACCTCGAACAGGCGCACACCCTGTGCCCCGCGGTTCAGGTTAGCCGCGGCTGCCGACAGAATCCCGGGCAGCACCGACGGCTGCATGACCGCCAGATCGGTGGAAATGGGATTGGCCAGCCGGTGCGTGCCGCCGCCGAAATGCCGGGCCTGCTCATCGGAGACAAAACTCCAGGTGACAGCCTCGTCGAGGCCGCGGGCCGCCAGCGCACGTCGCGTCCGACGCTCGATCAGCTGAGCTGCCGTTGCCGTCGGCTGCGCCACTCCCTCGGCACGCGGCAGCGGCGTCGATGGGATATTGTCCAGGCCGTGAACGCGGATCACCTCCTCGACCAGATCGGGTGCGCCGTCGACATCCTGCCGCCATGTCGGGACCGCGACAGTCCACGCGGCCCCCTCCTCCACGGTGAAGCCCAGTCGTGACAGCGTTTCTGCCTGCTGCTGCCGCGGAATATCGAGACCCGATAGCGACGCGCAGAGACTGGGATCATAGCGTACCAGCCGCTGTTCCGTCGGCGCATTACCGGCGGCAATCCGCTCCGATGCTTCACCCCCGGCCAGCTCCAGGATCATGCTGGTGGCCAGGTCCAGCCCTGCGGGCAAAAAGGCGGGATCAACGCCGCGTTCGAATCGCGCACGCGCGTCGGAATTCAAATTCAGCTTCGCACCAGTCTTGCGAATACCGACCGGATCAAAATAGGCGCATTCGATCAGAACATCCGTCGTAGTGGCATCGACACCCGTGCGGGCGCCGCCCATGATACCGCCAATGTCGTGCACACCGGTGTCGTCGGCCAGCACGGTCATGCTCTCATCCAGGGCGTAGCTCTTCTCGTTCAGCGCCACGACGCTTTCTCCCGCACGTGCCTTGCGCGCGACCAGCGGACCGGTCAGCTTCGCTACGTCATAAACGTGGAGCGGCCGACCCCGGTCGAACATGATGTAATTGGTTATATCGACCAATACGTCGATCGGCTTCTGGCCGATGGCGGTCAGCCGCCGTTTCAGCCAGTCGGGGCTTTCTCCGTTCCGGACACCTCGCACGACCCGCGCATGAAGGGCGGGGCAGCCATCCGCATCATCTGTCCGCACTTCGACCGGGCAGGGAAAACTGCCCTTCACACGTTCGATCGACCCCTGTTTCAGCGTACCGAGGCCCGCCGCCGCCAGATCGCGTGCAATACCATGGATGCCAAGCGCATCCTGCCGGTTCGGTGTGATCTCGATCTCGATCACCGGATCGTCGAGGCCGGCATATTCCGCAAAAGGAGTGCCGACCGGCGCGTCGTCGGCCAGATCGATGATCCCGTCATGGTCCTCCGACAGTTCCAGTTCCCGCTCCGACACCATCATCCCGCGGGACGCGACGCCGCGAATACTGGTCGGCTTCAGGATCAAGTCGGTGCCGGGAACATAGCTTCCCTCTGGTGCGAAAACGCCCTTCATCCCGGCGCGGGCATTGGGCGCACCGCAGACCACCTGCACGGGGTCGCCCGAACCAGTGTTGACGGACAGCACCTGCAGCTTGTCGGCATCAGGATGCCGGTCCGCCGTCAGCACCTCGGCAATGCGGAAAGCAGACAGCTTTTCCGCCGGATTTTCGACGCCGGCGACTTCCAGGCCCAGCGTGGTCAGCTTGCCGACGATCTCTTCCAGGGACGCAGTCGTCTCCAGATGGTCCTTCAACCAGGAAAGCGTGAACTTCATGCGCCGACTCCTCCGGACAGCGTGGGAACGCTGAAAGGGCTAAATCCGTAATGGCGGATCCACCGCAGATCGCCGTCGAAGAAGGCCCGCAGATCGGTCATGCCATATTTCAGCATGGCAAGGCGGTCGATACCGACGCCAAATGCAAACCCCTGCCATTCATCGGGATCGAGGTTGCACATCTCGATCACGCGGCGGTTGACCATCCCCGAACCCAGGATCTCCAGCCATTCGCGGCCCTCTTCATCGCCGCTGCCGCCGATGGAGAGCGTCCCACCGGCAAAGGAACAGCCGACATCGACCTCCGCCGACGGCTCGGTGAACGGGAAATAGCTGGGACGGAAACGCAGCACGACGTCATCGACCTCGAAAAACGCCTTCACGAAGGTTTCCAGCGTCCATTTCAGATGACCCATGGTGATGTCACGATCGATGACCAGCCCCTCGATCTGGTGAAACATGGGCGTGTGCGTGGCGTCGGAATCGGAACGATAGACACGGCCCGGCGCGATGATGCGTATGGGCGGCGCCTCTGACATCATGGTACGGATCTGCACGGGGCTGGTATGCGTACGCAGCAGCTTTGGCGCGCCCTCTCCCTCTGCGGGAAAGTAGAAAGTGTCGTGCATCGCGCGCGCCGGATGGTGTTCCGGAATGTTCAGCGCGGTGAAATTGTGCCAGTCGTCCTCGATCTCCGGGCCGCTTTTGACGGCGAAGCCCAGATCGGCGAAAATTTCCGCCAGTTCGTCCATGACCTGGCTGATCGGATGGATGTGGCCCGGCAGGCGATCCGCCACCGGCAAGGTGATGTCCACGGACTCCGCAGCCAGGCGATTGTCGAGTTCCGCATCTTCCAGCGTCACCTTGCGGGTCTGAATGGCGTCCTGCACCGTCTGCCGCATATTGTTCAGCGCCGCGCCGACGGTCTTGCGCTCTTCCGGCGTCATCTTACCCAGCGTTTTCATGCGCGCGGTAATCGCGCCCTGCTTGCCCAGCGCCTCGATGCGGATCGCCTCCACGTCCGCAGGCGTCGCTGCGGCGTCGATCCGGGACAGCCAGTCGGCACTTTCTTTGTCGATGTCGCTGCTCATGGTTCGGGTCCTCGAAAACGAAAAAGGCGCGCGGTGTCGGTCCCGAACGGACCGGCCACCGCGCGCCTTCTAAAAGCTGCTGCCTGTAGGTCTAGGCGGCTTTATCGAGTGCGGCCTGGGCCTGCTTGACGATGACCTTGAAGCTGTCCGCCTCTTCCATCGCCAGACCCGCCAGCACCTTACGGTCCAGATCGATGCCGGCCAGCTTCAGGCCGTGCATGAACGTCGAATAGGTCAGGCCATCTTCGCGGACCGACGCATTGATGCGCTGGATCCAGAGCGCACGGAAATTGCGCTTCCGCACCTTTCTGTCGCGATAGGCGTACTGCCCCGCTTTATCGACGGCGGCGATCGCCGTGCGGATGGTGTTCTTGCGGCGACCGGAAAAGCCCTTCGCCTGCTTCAGGATTTTCTTGTGGCGGGCTTGCGTCGTAACGCCCCGTTTGATGCGTGCCATATATCTTACTCCGCTTCACTTCGTGGCGGCTGGGCCGCCCTTACATCACAGGCCGTACGGCGCCCATTTCTTGATGGCCGGCGTATCGCACTTGGCCAGCAGCTTGGTGCCGCGATTGGTGCGGATATATTTGGCATTATGGCTCGAAAGGCGGTGGCGCTTGCCGACCACGCCGTGCTTTACCTTGCCTGTGGCGGTGATTTTGAAGCGTTTCTTGACGCCGCTCTTGGTCTTTAGCTTGGGCATTTTCGTCTCCTGATGTGTAGAACGATAAAAAACCGCCACGGCAGCCCACACTGGCCGGACGGTTCACGTCGAAGGCGACGCAATAGGAGAACAGCGATGAAAAAGCAACCGATTCCCCGGGGCGGCGTTGCGCTTTCATGACAAGCCGCGTGCGCCGCTCCTTCCATGCCCCCATTGGTTGGACGTTCGGCATAATAGGCAGTCTTTTCGGCATCATCGCTCTCCTCTGGCTGATCCTCTTCATCACCAAGGGTCGCTTTCTTCAGGAGCCGTTCGAGACATATGCTTCGGACCAGTTGGGCCGCCCCGTCGCGATCGCCGGCGATTTCCAGCTCTATTCCAATCCCCACATAAAGTTCGTTGCGGAGGGGCTGACCGCCGCCAATCCCGACTGGGCGCAGAACGAGAACCTGGCCGATGTAGAGCGCGTCGAACTGTCCATAGACATACTGCGCGCGATCTTCGGCGATATGCTGTTCCGTTATGTCGACCTGAATCAGGCCCAGTTCGCGCTGGAATGGAACGAGGACGGCAGCGCGAACAGCTGGACCTTTGGCGAGGAAGAGCCGGAGCCGTTCACGATGCCGGTGATCCGGCGTGCCGATGTACGCGGCACACGCCTGCGCTACCGCGACCCGGTCATGCGCCTGTTCACACAGATCGGTTTCCAGCCGATAGAGGCGAGCGAGAGCCGTGTCGGCAAGTCGATCGGCTTTTCCGGCGGCGGCATGTCACACGGCACGGCCTTTCTCGTCTCCGGCAAACTGGACAGTCCGAACGCCACCATCGCCGGGGGCCGTAACGAGCTGACCGCCAATATCGAGGTTGGCGACAGCCGCATCGACATCTCGGGAACCCTGCCGGGCGTGACGGAATTGGAGGGGAGCGACCTGTCGGTGCGCGCACGCGGATCGAATCTGATGGTGCCAATGCAGTTACTCGCCATCACCGTCCCCGAAACCCGTGCCTTCGATCTGAACGGCAAGGTCACGAAGGCGGGCGATGAGTGGCGCTTCACGAATATCAGCGGCACGTTTGGCGACAGCGACCTCGCCGGGCGCATGACCGTCCGAACCGGGGGCGAGCGGGTTTTCGTGAGCGCTGACCTCAGGTCGGACAGGCTCGATATCATCGATGCCGGCCCCTGGATCGGTTACGATCCGGCACGTTTAGCGGCAGAGGGCGCGGATGGAATCGTGACCAACGAAGGCGGACGCCCGCGCGTCTTTCCCGATGCGCCCCTGAATTCCGATGGTTTGTCACTGCTGGACGTGGATCTGGAATATGCGGCGGCCAATGTCGTGACCAGAACCATCCCGATTACCAATCTCAGCCTGAATCTTGCGCTCGACAATCGCCTTCTGACGCTGAAACCAGTCAGCTTCGATCTTGCCGGCGGAACGCTGACCGCGAACATAGATCTCGACGCGCGCGAATCGCCGGTAAAGACCATCTACGACATCCGCCTCAGCCCGGTGCGCCTGTCGGATCTTTTGACCGGCTTCGATATTGAGGGAACGGGAACGACCGGCAACATGCGTGCGCGCATCGATCTGACCGGCTTTGGCGACAGCGTTCGTGAATCCCTCGGCAGTTCCTCCGGGCGCGCAGCCTTCGTGCTGCCGCGTGGCAGTCTGCGCATAGGCAGGGGGGAACTCGTCGAGCTCGATATTGGCGACTTCCTGGAAGCCGCGATCAGCGATGATCTGAAGAAACCGGCAGAGATACGCTGCGGCCTCGTCGCCTTCACCTTCCGCCGCGGGGTCGGGACGACGGACCCGATCTTCATCGACACTGAAAAGGCGGTGATCCGCGGGGGCGGCAACCTGTCGTTGCGCGACGAGAGCCTGAACCTGGCCATCGAAGCCGATTCGAAGAATTTCAGCATATTTTCCGGTCAGTCTCCCATCGGCATTGATGGATATATCGCTGAGCCGTCCGTGCATCCTGTATCGCGAAAACTGCTCGGTCGGGCGGCGGCGGGCATCGCGCTCGGGGTCGTGGCATCGCCAATCGCCGCCCTTGCCGCCTTCGTCGATCTGGGGGATGAGGAAGATACGGATTGCCGGCCTGTTCTTGCTGGCGCTTCCGGCACCGAGGTCAAGGCTGCGGACGACGCGGCTGAAGACTGAGTTTCGAATGGTCAAAGTCAGTTAAGGATTTCCCATGCCCATCGTTCGTATCGTCCTTGCCGCGGCGGCGCTAACTGCCACGGCGAACGCAGGCGCTGCCGAGCGGCTGGACCCAGCGCCCGTCCTCACGACGAAGGAAGCACTCGATGTCTGGACGCATGCAAAACCTCAGGAAGCACGCGTCACGCACGTGGATCTCGATCTGGTCGCAGACTTCGAAGATCAGCGCATGTACGGTACGGCAACGCTCGACCTGGACGTGGCGCCAAACGCGAAAGAGGTACGTCTGGACGACGCCGGGCTGCTGATCAGCGCAATTACGGGAGAGGACGGAAACGCTCTCGACTGGAAGGTGGGTTCCACGGACGCCGACATCGGTGCGCCGCTGTCCATCGCGCTGCAGGGAAATGACAGGATCACGATTTCCTATGCCTCCGCTCCCGGTGCGGAGGCTTTGCAATGGCTACCGCCGGAGGCGACGGCCGGCGGTGAACAGCCCTTCCTGTTCAGTCAGGGCCAGCCCATCGCCAATCGCAGCTGGATCCCGACGCAGGACAGCCCCGGCATTCGTCAGACCTGGTCCGCCCGCATTACCGTACCGCAAGGGATCGTTGCCGTGATGAGCGGCGACAAGCTGACCCCCGAGGGGGTTCCGCTGGGCGACGGGCGCGTCAGTTATCGGTTTGAAATGAACAATCCCGTGCCGCCCTACCTGATCGCGCTGGCGGCGGGCGACCTTGAATTCCGGTCCCTCGGCCCGCGTTCGGGTGTGTTCGCAGAGGCGGAATTCGTGGACGCGGCCGCAGAGGAATTTGCCGACGTCGAAAAAATGATCGACGCCGCCATCGATCTTTACGGTCCCTATCGCTGGGGCCGCTACGACATGCTCGTTCTTCCCGCCAGTTTTCCATATGGTGGCATGGAAAACCCAACGCTGACCTTTCTGACACCCACCATTATCACCGGCGACAAGTCGAACACCGATGTGGTGGCGCATGAACTGGCGCACAGCTGGTCCGGCAATCTCGTTACCAACGCCACCTGGTCGGACAATTGGCTGAACGAGGGGTTCACGACCTATTTCGAGAATCGCATCATGGAGGCGCTGTACGGGAAAGAGCGGGCAGCGCTTTATGCCGACCTGGATTTCGCCGCCATGCAGGACCAGATCGAGGCTGCGGGCGGCGCGGACGCACCCGCAACGCGCCTGCACGGCGCCCCGGGAGAGACGGCGGGACAGCTGGACTATTTCAAGGGCGCCACCTTCCTGCGCACCATCGAACAGACGGTCGGGCGCGATCGCTGGGACGCCTATTTGCGTTCCTATTTCGACCGTCACGCCTTCCAGCCCCAGACCACCGCTGGCTTTCTGGCCGATCTGCGCGCCAACCTGATCAAGGGCGACAAATCGCTTGAAGGATCGCTGCAGCTTGATCGCTGGGCCTTCGCTCCCGGCCTGCCGGAAAACGCCGTCCACCCGACATCGGAAACTCTGGCGCAGGTCGACGCCACGCTGGCCAGGTTCAACGCTGGCGGCGCAGCGGAAGAGGTGGATACAGCGGGCTGGACCACGCAGCAGTGGATGCGGTTTCTGCGCGGCATTCCCCGCGAACAGACGCCCGCCCGCCTGAAAGAAATGGATCAGGCGCTGAATCTGTCGGCCTCCTCCAACCCCTATGTACGCTCCGCCTGGTACGAAATCGCGATTGCCAACCGCTACGATCCCGTCGTGCCGTCGCTGACCGCCTATCTGAACGAGGTCGGACGAATGCTGCTATTGCGCCCGCTATACGAGGGCCTTGCGGCACAGGGCGAATGGGGCACGGCCATCGCGCGGGACGCCTTTGCTTCGGCCCGCAGCGGCTATCATCCCTTCACTGTGCAAATGGTGGAGGCCATACTCCAAGGCGAGGCTGGGCGCTAAGCCCCTATCCGCCTTAACTGCCCAGCATAATTCGTGCCAGATCACGCTATTCATCATTTGTCCTTAACGTCTGCATCGTTAATGACCGGCCAATGACCGATAGCGAAATGACCGATACCATAGGCGAAGCCCACCAGATTGCCCGCGAAGCCGAAGCGGCGCCCGAAGGCGTTGGCGGCCTGGCGGTCATTTCCATCGGCAAAAGCTATGACAAGCGCCTGGTCCTGCGCGACGTCTCCCTCGGCGTACGCCGGGGCGAAGTGGTCGGCCTGCTGGGCCCGAACGGTGCCGGCAAGACCACCTGCTTCTATTCCGTCATGGGCCTCGTACAGCCCGACCATGGCCGCATCATGCTGGACGGCATCGACATTACGCAATTGCCCATGTACCGGCGCGCCGCCCTTGGCCTTGGCTATTTGCCGCAGGAAACCTCGATCTTTCGGGGTTTGACTGTCGAACAGAACATTATGGCGGTTCTGGAAATCGTCGAACCGAACAAGACCGCCCGCCAGGACCGGCTGGATCAGTTACTGGACGAATTTTCCATTACCCGTCTGCGCAAATCGCCCGCCATGGCGCTGTCCGGCGGCGAACGGCGACGCTGCGAGATCGCGCGTGCGCTTGCCGCCGATCCCTCGATCATGCTGCTGGACGAGCCCTTTGCGGGCATCGATCCGATTTCCATCGGCGATATCCGCGAGCTGGTCCATCAGCTGAAGGATCGGGATATCGGCGTTCTGATTACCGACCATAATGTGCGCGAAACGCTCGACATCGTCGACCGCGCGTGCATCATCTTCGACGGCAGTGTGCTGTTTGAGGGGACGCCGGACGCACTGGTCGCGAACGAGGAGGTGCGCCGCGTTTATCTGGGCGAGGGCTTCTCCCGCTAATGGCGCTTGGCCCCCGCCTGGACCTTCGTCAGACCCAGTCGCTGGTGATGACGCCGCAGCTGCAGCAGGCGATCAAGCTGCTGGCGCTCTCCAATATGGAACTGGAAACATTTCTTCAGGACGAGCTGGAGAAAAACCCCCTCCTGGAGATGCAGGAATCGGAAAGCGGCGAGACGAAGGGGGAAGCGCCCGCCGAAACCGCAGGCTCCGACGAACTGATGATGTCGGGCGGCGGTGATGGCGAAGACGCGCCGCTCGACATGGATGTGGCGGACACCTTTCACCATGACGGCCCCAGCGACATGCCGGAACAGCAGGTCGGCGCGCTCGATGGAGGGCTCAGCCTCAACGGTACCGCACCCGGCGCCGTCCCAGAGGATGCAATCGACATCGGCGAGGCGCAGGCGGCCGGCAAGTCCCTGCACGAGGTCCTGATCGAGCAGACCAGCATTTTCGATCAGGTCGAGGCGATGGTAGCGCGGCACATCATCGACCTGATCGACGACAGCGGATATTTCACCGGTAGCTGCGAGGAGATCGGCTGGCGCCTCGACATGGGGGAGGCGGCGGTTGAAGCGGTCCTGCTGAAGATCCAGACATTCGAGCCGACCGGCGTTGGCGCCCGCGATCTGGGCGAATGCCTGGCGCTGCAGGCGAAGGAGGCGGATCGCTATGACCCGTGCATGGCGGCGCTTCTGGAGCGGCTGGACCTGCTGGCCCGGGGAGAATTGGGCGCGCTGCGCCGATACTGCAAGGTAGATGCCGACGACCTTGCCGACATGATTCAGGAGATTCGGCAATATAATCCGAAGCCGGGCCTGCTGTTTGGCGGCGGGGAGGCCATGCCGATCGTTCCCGACGTCTTCGTGGCCGCAAAGCCGCAGGGCGGCTGGAAAGTGGAAATCAATTCTGCGACGCTCCCGCGCCTGCTGGTCAATCGCGCCTATGCGGCAGAGCTCCATTCCGGTGGCAGCCGGTCAAAAGACACGAACGCCTTTCTGTCGGAATGCCTGCAGTCCGCCAATTGGTTGATGAACGCGCTAGATCAACGACAGCGCACGATCATCCGGGTCGCATCCGAAATCGTGAAGCAGCAGGAAGCGTTTTTCCTGGAGGGCGTTTCCCGCCTGAAGCCGCTGACCCTGCGCGCCATCGCGGAAGAAATAGAGATGCACGAATCGACCGTCAGTCGTGTGACATCGAACAAATATCTGATGTGCTCCCGCGGGCTGTTCGAACTGAAATATTTCTTCACCAGCGCCATTCAGTCGACAACCGCCGATGGCGATGCCGTAAGCGCCGAGGCGGTCAAGAGCCGCATTGCCGCCCTGATCGGCAGCGAATCACCGAAAAAAGTGCTGTCCGACGATAAGCTGGTCACCCTCTTGAACGAGGACGGGTTCGATATCGCCCGCCGCACGGTCGCCAAATACCGAGAGTCGCTGGGGCTTGGCAGCTCCGTGCAACGCCGCCGCAGCTATGCGCTTGAGGGTAATTCAGGCCGCAAACGGGCAGGCACGGGCTGACCACGCCACCTGCGATGCCTGGCTCGCCTCAGCCCGCTGGTCACATGGCGCGCACGAAATCCGTCAGCCATGCGCCCCGCCGCTCCCGGCGCAGCCGTTCGCCCGCCACGATCTTCCTGACATCGGCAAAGCAGGCCTGCAGTTCCTCATTGATCAGGACATAATCATATTCCGCCCAATGGCTGATTTCAGCGCCAGCGCGGGCCATTCTGCCGGCGATGACCTCTTCCGAATCCGTACCCCGGCCGCGCAACCTGCGCTCAAGTTCCGCAAGGGATGGCGGCAGCAGAAATATGGAGACGATATCCTCCCGCATCTGCTGTTTCAGCTGCTGGGTTCCCTGCCAATCCACATCGAACAGCATGTCGTTCCCCGCGGCCAGCGCTGCCTCGACGGGCGCACGGGGCGTCCCGTACCGGTGATCGAACACGTTCGCCCACTCGATCAGGGCATCAGACGCGATCAGAGCGTCGAATTGCTCGTCGGTTTCGAAAAAATACTCGCGCCCATGTTCCTCGCCGGGGCGCGGGGGGCGCGTGGTGGCCGAAACCGAAACCCGCATTGCGGGTTCCGCCTCCAGCAACATGCGCGCCATCGTGCTCTTGCCCGCACCCGAAGGTGACGACAGCACGAACAGAATGCCCCGCCGGTTCACGCGCGCCTCCCCCTGCCGGGCAGGATGTCAGCCAATCATCGTCTCCGGACGAACGACTTCGCGGAACCGCTCTTCCGAAATCAGGTCCAGCGCGCGCGCCGCCTCAAGGAGCGTGGTGCCCTCCTTATGGGCTTTCTTCGCGATGTCGGCGGCATTGTCATAGCCGATTTCAGGCGCCAGCGCCGTGACCAGCATCAGCGACCGTTCCAGCAGTTCGCCGATCCGCTCGCGATTGGGCTGAACACCCTCAACGCAACGATCCGTGAAGGACACGCTGGCATCGGCGATCAGGCGGATCGACTGCAGCACGTTATAGGCGATGACAGGCTTGAAAACGTTCAGTTCCATGTGGCCCTGCGCACCGCCGACCGTGACGGTGGTGTGGTTGCCCATGACCTGCGCGGCCACCATGGTCAGCGCCTCGCACTGCGTCGGGTTGACCTTGCCGGGCATGATGGAGGAGCCGGGTTCGTTTTCCGGCAGCTGCAATTCGCCCAGACCAGAACGCGGCCCCGACCCCAGCAAGCGCAAATCATTGGCGATCTTGTTGAGGCTGACGGCCAACACGTTGAGGGCACCTGACAATTCGACCATCGTGTCATGCGTCGCCAGCGCCTCGAACTTGTTGGGGGCAGTCTCGAACGGCAGCCCCGTCAGCTCCGCCACCTGCGCGGCGAAATCCTCGGCGAAGCCCTTGGGCGCATTCAGGCCCGTACCAACGGCCGTACCGCCCTGGGCAAGACGGTAGACGCGCGGTAACGTGGCCTCGATGCGCGCAATGCCATCCTCGATCATGCGGGCATAGCCGCCGAATTCCTGGCCCAGCGTCACGGGCGTCGCATCCTGCATGTGCGTGCGACCGATTTTGACGATGTCGGCGAACTCCTCCGCCTTCTCCTCCAGCGCGCCGCGCAAATGCTCCAGCGCCGGGATCAGCAGCGAATTGACCTCCCGCCCCGCTGCGATGTGCATGGCGGTCGGGAAGGTGTCGTTGGATGACTGGCCGCGATTGACGTGATCATTGGGATGCACCGGGTCCTTGCCGCCGCGTGTCCCCGTCAAAATCTCGTTCGCACGCCCGGCGATCACTTCATTCGTGTTCATATTGGACTGAGTGCCGGAACCGGTTTGCCACACGACCAAGGGAAACTGATCGTCAAATTCACCATTCGCGACCTGCTCTGCCGCCGTCTGGATGGCGCCGGCCAGCTTCGCATCCAGGCCGGACTTCTCGTTCACGAGAGCGGCGGCATGTTTCACGATCCCCAGCGCGTGCACCAGTGCCTTTGGCATGCGCTCGTCGCCAATTGGGAAATTGCCGATCGAACGCTGCGTCTGGGCACCCCAATAGGCATCACCCGGCACCTCGATGGGGCCAAAGCTGTCGGATTCGGTGCGGGTCGTCTCGTTTGTCATGCTGGCTCCATTAAAATCGTCATTCCGGCGCAGGCCCGGGCCACTCACGCGATGCCCGGATCCTGATTCGATGTCCGAAAGGCGGATCGCCGCCCCCGCGGGATGGTTAGAAAGAGAGGCTCTGCGCCTCAATCATTTCTTGCGAAAATCGACCGAAACCACGTTCCCCTTTGACTCGCCGCCAGACGTTTTCGGCGGCTCACCCGCATCTCCACCGGCCTCAGCATCCCCGTCGGCGTCGTTCTTGACGGAGGAAAGCGATGAACGGGGGACGTGTGGCGGCGGGAACTGCAAGGCAAAATTCACCGAAGGGTCGACGAACCCGATGATCGCATCAAACGGAATAACCAGCTTCGCGGGAACCTGATTGAAGCTGAGGCCGATCTCGAACCCCTCCCGATCAACCTTCAGATCCCAATAGCGATGCTGGACGACGACGGTCATTTCGTCGGGGTAACGCTCCAGCAGGTGCGCCGGGATATCGACGCCCTTCGCGCGCGTCTTGAACGCGATGTAGAAATGGTGCCCGCCAGGCAGCGACCCCGCCGACGCGATGTTCGTCAGCGTCAGGTAAACGACGCCGCGAAGCGCCTCCTGAACATATTCGTCATAAGGGATCAGGCTATCGGGCGGGGTTTCTTCGGTCATCCGGTACAGGTGGGCCAGACGACGGAATTGGTCAAGTGACGGCGGACGCTACAGCCGCTCAATTCCACCGGAAAAGAATGTAACCGCACCGGACCAAACTCGCCTATCGCGACTCCACACTCTGGCTGCAGAAACAGCCTATGGCATCTGCGGAATTACCCTGTCTGACATGTGGATGCATCGACTGCGGTTGTCCGCCGCCGCCATCACGATTGATCGACGGACTTTCCCACATGGTGCAGGTCGTGGGACGGCGGCTGAGGCCGGATATGACATCGCGCCCCCGGCCTGACCCTATCCGTCGATTGCGGCGATGACGCCGGGCTAGCTTTCATTCCTCCCGCAGCTTGGGGGTGAGGAAGCCAATTCCCTGGGTTGCCATGGCATCCTGCTTCAAAGTGCTCTGCATCTTCTCATATTCGCGTTCCAGTTCAGGCGTCACCGATGCACGGCTTTCCTTTAGCGCCAGATCGAAATGTGCGTTGGTGACGTTACTGATCGTCAGGTTCTCTCGCAACGCGGCCATGCCCGCCCGCCGGACCAGATCGTTCAGATCGGCGCCGGTATAATGGTCCGTTGCCGCGGCAATCCGTGCAAGTTCGACATCGTCCGCCAGCGGCATCTTCGCTGTCTGGATTTCCAGAATCTTCTGTCGGCCCGCCTTGTCGGGAACGGGGATATAGACCAACTCGTCAAACCGTCCCGGCCGCAGAAGGGCAGGATCCAATAAAGTGGGCCGGTTGGTCGCACCGATGACGATGACGGAATTCAGTTCTTCCAGCCCGTCCATTTCGGCCAGAATCGTGTTGACGACGCGTTCGGTCACCTGCGGTTCGCCCATACTGCCGCCGCGCGATGGTGCAAGGCTGTCGATCTCGTCGATGAATATGATCGCCGGCGCAACCTGCCGCGCCCGCGCGAACAGGCGGCTGACCTGCTGTTCCGATTCGCCGTACCATTTCGACAGAAGGTCGGACGATTTGGTGGAGATGAAGTTCGCCTCCGCCTCCCGCGCAACTGCCTTGGCAAGCATGGTCTTGCCGGTGCCCGGCGGACCATAGAACAAAAAGCCGGAGGCCGGTTCAATCCCGAGACGGCGAAACGCATCCGGATGTTTCAGCGGCAATTCGATGCCCTCTCGCAGCTTCGCCCGAACCTCGTCCAAACCGCCGACATCGTCCCAGGCGACGTCGGGCGCCTGGATCATGATTTCACGCAGTGCAGAGGGCTGCACCCGCTTAAGCGCACTCATGAAATCCGCCCGCCGGACGTCCAGCCTGTCGAGCACTTCGGCAGGGATGGTATTCTCGTCCAGATCGATCTCGGGCAGCGTCCGCCGCAATGCCTCTATCGCCGCTTCCCGCGACAGCGCCGCGATGTCGGCGCCCACGAAGCCATAGGCGGTGCGGGCCAGCTCATCCAGATCGACATCTTCGTTCAGCGGCATACCGCGCGTGTGGATGCCCAGTATTTCCCGGCGCCCCTTTTGATCGGGCACACCGATGACGATTTCCCGGTCGAAGCGGCCCGGCCGGCGCAGCGCTTCGTCGATGGAGTCGGGCCGGTTCGTCGCTGCGATAACGACCGTATTCTGCCGCGCGGTGATACCATCCATCAGCGTCAGCAGCGTGGCCACCAGCCGCCGCTCCATTTCGCCGCGTGCTTCATCCCGTTTCGGCGCAATGGAATCGATTTCATCGATAAAGATGATCGACGGCGCATTATTTTCCGCTTCCGCGAAGATCTCACGCAGCCGCTTTTCGGACTCGCCATATTGGCTGCCAATGATTTCCGGTCCGGCGATCTGCAGGAAATTCGCCTCGGATTCATTGGCGACCGCCTTGGCCAGCCGCGTCTTGCCGGTGCCGGGCGGGCCATGCAGCAGCACGCCCTTGGGCGGATCGACGCCCAGCCGCTGAAACAATTCGGGGTGGCGCAGCGGCAGTTCGACCATTTCCCGCACCTGGTCGATCGTCGACCCCAGCCCGCCAATATCGTCATAGGTGACATCGATGCGGCGGCTTTCCTTCGGCCGCTCATATTCCGTTCTCAATTCAACCTCGGTCGAATCGTCGATCACGACGATGCCGGCAGGAGAGGCGGACACCACGACGAGACGAATTTCCTGCAGTCCGTAGGACCGGCGGACTATCTGCGCCTGCATTTGTGGCGGCAAGCGGGGATCGACCTGCGGATTCTGGCGGCCAACCGTCGCGACAACATCGCCCGGTGACAGGGGCCGACCGCTGAAGAAGCGCTTCAGCCCCTCCGTATTGCCCGACAGGCGCACTTCCTGCTGGGCCGGCGCGAACACGACTTTCGTGGCCGGTTTTACGTCGGCGCGAGACAGGTGGACGAATTCGCCGGAGGTGACACCTGCATTGGCGCGGAGCAGACCATCCAGGCGGACAAGGTCCAGCCCCTCATCCTCCTCATAAGGACCGATGGCGATGGCCGTGGTGGTGCGATTGCCGGCAATTTCGATGGGCCCGCCCTCGCTAATTCCCAATTGGGCAAAGGCGGTGCGTGGCAGGCGGGCAATTCCCTTGCCGGCATCCTCGCTGCGCGCATTCGCCACCTGGAATTTGATGCTGGGTTGATCGTCGTCCCGAGGCATGTCGATCCTTCCTGTCGGTTTCTCCGACAACGGGAGCGATGCGCGCCTGTTCCCTGAACCGGCGCAAACATGGCGGGCAGACTGCCGAAGTTTGCTTTTCGTGGAATGGAGGGCTTCTGTTGCCCGGTGCCCTCCGGACCGCTGGACTGGCGCTTCTGTTACCCGGTGCGCCCCGAACCGTGCTTAAGTCGTTCTAACCTAATCCTAGAAGGATTTGGGTTAGGCGGCCATCGCAAATGCTTCGTTATCGTTAGCATTTATTGAGATTGAACGGTTTAACGGCTCATTCAGGCCGGGCAAAATCACCGTCTTTCAGTACATGTCGATCCTGTTTCAGCCCCATCAGAGACAGCGTTTCCAAAAGGTCGCGCGGTCTGTGGTGGAGCTGCCGGGTACCGCCCCCGGGTCCATTATACTTATTACACGGCAACATTTATCACCATATTCCGCCGCTAAGCGGACAGGAGGGATATAGCGCAGGCCGGGCTAATTTTCAATATGGACCGCATAATCATGCCGGTCGCAGAAGCGTCGAAAGATCGGCGCGATCTCCGCATCCGCCATTAAGGGTGCGGCAGGATCCTCGCTCAGGCGGCGCCATTTACCGACAGAGGCTGGATCCAGATCGCGGATTTCGCCGACCGCCTCCAGCAGATATTCGTCGAATTCCTTCGGCGCGCTGGCGACATTGGCGGCCATCGCGCCCAGTCCCGCACTTCCGGGCTTCACCGTCAGGCCGAATTGATCGTGCAGGCGCTGCGCCACCATGTCGGGTGCGCCAGCCAGATCCTCGTACCGCAGCAGTAACAGCGCTGGATCGCCAGCCAGGGCATCCTGCAGATATTCGCCCCCCTCTATGCTGCGCCGCCAATGGCCGGGACTGACATAATCGGGCAGACCGCCACGACCGGAATGGCTGGACAGCATCACGTCACGCGGATCGCGCACCATCAGGATGATGCCCAGCCCTTCGCTGCGGGTAAGCGCGATCAGCCGGTCAAGTTGCTGCCGTTCAAACCAGCCATGGTTCCGCTTGGTGGCGTAGAACTTCGCCTCATCGCCGCGGGACAGGCCGGCCCGGCGAAAGGCGTCCAGCGCCTCCAGACGGTCGCGCAGCAGGGGATGATCCAGAGACGTTTCCTCATAATGGAAATGCAGGCCGCGAAAGGCGGTCATCGCCATGTGCATCATCGTCGTACCGCTGCGCGAACAGCCAACAATGTGCAGCCGGCGGACATTGTGGCGCGCAAACAGATGCCGCCCCCATGCCGCCTTGGCCCGTGCGATCATCGCGGCGCGGTCTTGCGCTCCGCCACCAGCAGGTAACGCTGCAGCAGCCCTTCGTTGATCGTGTCCCAGTCGAATCGCTTCGATCGTTCCCGCCCCGCCTGGCCGGCGCGGGCGCGCTCCTCTGGATCATTCAGGTAAAATGCCAGGGCATCGGCGGACTGGCGGATCGAATCCGGTGTCGTCAGGCGACCGTTGACGCCGTCCTCGACCAGACTGAGGCTGCCCGTCGCGCGCGCGGCCACCACCGGCAGGCCGGATGCCATCGCCTCCAGCGTCACATTGCCAAAGGTCTCGGTGGACGACGGGTTGAACATGATGTCTGCGCTGGCAAAGGCGCGCGCCAGCGCCTCGCCCGCCAGAAACCCGGTGAAAACCCCCTGCGGTGCGCGTTCCTCGATCCACTTCCGGGCGGGGCCTTCGCCCACGAACAGGGCGCGATATGCGACCTTTCTCCGGTCGAGTTCCGCCAGCGTATCGGCAAATGTATCGAGTCCTTTTTCGAGGACCAGTCTGCCTACGAACAGGATGACCTTCTCATCATCGCCAATGCCCAATTCGCGGCGCCAGGGCAGATCGCGTTTTTCCGGGCAGAATATGTCGCCGTCTATGCCACGGCTCCAGATCTTCACGTTACGGTTCATGCGCTGATCGGTCAGAACCGCCGCCATGGATTCGGACGGGGCATAGATTTCCGCGCATCTGCGATACAGCCTGCGCAGGGCCGCCTCGATAAAGGTCTGCATCCACGCTGCACGGTAATAGCGGAAATAGGTTTCAAAGCGCGTGTGCACGCTGGCGACGAGCGGAACATAGTGTCGATGCGCCCAGGCGGCCGCGCGATGTCCGATCAGATCCGGGCTGGCAATGTGGACGATGTGGGGATCAAAGGCGGCGATGTCGCTGCCATTGCCGATCAGGCCAAAGCCAAAGCGATATTCATCGCGTCCGGGCAAGGCGATGGACGGAATCGACACCACCTCGCCCGTCGCGGGGAAAGGTGGATTGTCGACGGTCGGCGAATAGATGCGTACCTTCACCCCGCGCGACAGCAAGTGACGCACCAGGCGGTTCAACGCCTGGTTCGCCCCGTCCTTCACATAATTGTAATTGCCCGAAAACAGGGCGACGCGCAGATCTTCCGGTTGCATCCGGCGACGCTTACCGCCGCATGAGCGAAAATGCCAAGCGCAACGCACCGCCCCATTGCGCGTTTTTCCGCTTTAAGGAGAGGCGCACCATGTCGAACGCGAACAGTTTTCAGAAAAACCAATATGTAAAATGGTCCTGGGGCAATGGCACCGCAAAGGGCCAGATCGAGGAACGTTTCGAGCGAGAGGTGACTCGCACGCTGAAGGGATCGGAAATCACCAGAAAGGGCGATGCCGAAAATCCCGCCTATCTGATCACGCAGGATGACGGCGACCAGGTCCTGAAGCTGGGTTCTGAGCTTCAGACCGACCCGCAGGACGGCTGACCGCGCGGGCGATCGACCGCCGCCCCGGCCCCAAAAGAAAAGGGCCGCCCGGACAATTGTCCGGACAGCCCCTTTTTCGGCGTAGAAGAGCGCTCTACTCGGCGGTTTCCACCGGCGTCGGCGCTTCCGGCACCGATGCGCTTGCGGCTTCCGCCGCCGCCTCGGCTTCGGCGGCATCTTCTGCGGCCTGCGCTTCCAATGCCCGCTTCTGCTTGTCACGCAGCTTCTGATCGCGGCGCTGGGCCTCGATACGCGCGCGGTTCATCGCGGCGCCCGTGCCCGCGGGGATCAGGCGGCCCACGATGACGTTTTCCTTCAGGCCGTCCAGGCGGTCGATCTTGCCCTGCACTGATGCCTCGGTAAGGACGCGGGTCGTTTCCTGGAACGATGCGGCGGAGATGAACGAACGCGTCTGCAGCGACGCCTTCGTGATGCCGAGAAGCACGGGCTTGCCTTCCGCCTTTTCCTGGCGGCTCGACAGCTTCGCATTCTCTTCTTCCATCTCGCGTCGATCGACCTGTTCGCCGACCAGCAACGTCGTCGCGCCGGACTTCGTGATCTCAACCTTTTGCAGCATCTGACGAACGATCGTCTCGATGTGCTTGTCGTTGATCTTCACGCCCTGCAGACGATAGACCTCCTGAATTTCCCAGACGAGATATTCGGCCAGGGCCTCGACGCCCATGACGTCCAGAATATCGTGCGGGCTGGGATTGCCGTCGATCAGATAGTCGCCCTTGCGCACCATATCGCCGTCCTGGACGGTCATATGCTTGCCCTTGGGGACCATGTAATCGACCGTCTCGCCCTCACCATCCTCGGGATGAATGAAGATCTTCTTCTTGGTCTTGTAATCACGCCCGAATTCGACGCGACCGTCGATGCTGGCGATGACCGCATTGTCCTTCGGAATGCGGGCCTCGAACAGCTCGGCGACGCGCGGCAGACCACCGGTAATGTCGCGGGTCTTGGCGGCTTCACGCGGAATACGCGCGATCACCTCACCCGGCTTCACCTCCTGCCCTTCGGCAACCGACAGAATGGCGCCGACGTTCAACTGATAGACGGCGGCATCTTCCGACTTGCCGGATGTCAGCGTGATGCGCGGCTTCAGGTCGCCCGATTTCGGCTGCCCCTTCCAATCGACAACGGTCTTGTTGGCGATGCCGGTTGCCTCGTCGGCGGCTTCCTCCATCGAGATGCCTTCGATCAGGTCCTGATAGCCGACAACGCCGCCCTTATCGGTGATGACCGGGGCCGTGTACGGATCCCATTCCGCGATCCGGGCACCCTGCTTCACGATATGGCCGTTCTCGCCATGCAGCTGCGCGCCGTAGGGAATACGGTTCACACTGCGCTCGCGACCTTCCATGTCGATCACGGCCAGCTCGCCGCCACGCGACATGGCGATGGTGCGGCCCTTTGCATCGACGATGGTTTCCAGGTTCCGGTATTCCAGCTTGCCGTCGAAGGATGATTCCAGCGTCGACTGCTCGGACACCTGTGCCGCGCCGCCGATGTGGAAGGTCCGCATGGTCAGCTGCGTACCCGGCTCACCGATGGACTGCGCGGCGATAACGCCGACAGCTTCACCGATATTGACCGGAGTACCGCGTGCCAGGTCGCGGCCATAGCAGGAGCCGCAAACGCCAAGCTTCGTCTCGCAGACCAGCGGACTGCGGATCTGGACGGAGGCGGGTTCCGCCTCTTCGACGATCTTCACGTCTTCCTCGTCCAGCAGCTTGCCCTTTGCCATGACGACTTCGCCCGATTTGGCATCGACGACATCGTCGGCCAGCGTGCGACCGAGGATACGTTCGCCCAGGGAAACGATGGTCGTGCCGCCTTCGACGATGGCTTTCACGGTCAGGAAGTTTTCCGTCCCGCAATCCTCTTCCATGATGACGCAGTCCTGCGACACGTCGACCAGACGCCGCGTCAGATAGCCGGAGTTCGCCGTCTTGAGCGCCGTATCGGCAAGACCCTTACGGGCGCCGTGGGTGGAGTTGAAATATTCAAGAACGGTCAGACCTTCCTTGAAGTTCGAGATGATTGGCGTTTCGATGATCTCGCCGGACGGCTTCGCCATCAGGCCGCGCATACCGGCCAGCTGCTTCATCTGGGCGGGGGAGCCACGCGCGCCGGAGTGCGCCATCATGTAGATCGCGTTCACCGGCTTTTCACGGCCATTCTCGTCCAGCTCATGCGCCTTCAGCTTATCCATCATGGCGTCGGCCACCTGGTCGCCGCAGCGGGACCAGGCGTCGATCACCTTGTTGTACTTCTCACCCTGGGTGATCAGGCCGTCCTGATATTGCTGTTCGAAATCGGCGACCGTCGCACGTGCATCCGTGACCAGCTGCTCCTTCTCGAACGGGATGATCATGTCATCCTTGCCGAAGGAGATGCCGGCCTTGCAGGCATGCTTGAAGCCCAGGTCCATGATCGCGTCGGCGAACAGCACCGTGTCCTTCTGACCCGTCTCGCGATAGACAACGTCGATAACGTCGGCGATCTCCTTCTTCGTCAGAAGGCGGTTGACGAGTTCATAAGGCACCTTGTGCGAATTCGGCAGCTTTTCGCCCAAAAGCATACGACCCGGAGTCGTGTCGACGCGCATCATATACTCATTGCCGGCTTCGTCGGTCTGCGGAACACGCGTGGTGATCTTCGTGTGCAGCGTGACCAGGCCGTTGTCGAGAGCATGCTGCACCTCGACCGCACCGGACAGGACCATGCCCTCGCCCGGTTCGCCCTGACGGTCCATGGACAGATAATAGAGACCCAGAATCATGTCCTGCGACGGCACGATGATCGGCTTGCCATTGGCAGGCGACAGGATGTTGTTCGTCGACATCATCAGGACGCGCGCCTCCAGCTGAGCCTCCAGGCTCAGCGGCACGTGAACGGCCATCTGGTCACCGTCGAAGTCGGCGTTGAACGCCGAGCAGACCAGCGGATGCAGCTGGATCGCCTTGCCTTCGATCAGGACAGGTTCGAACGCCTGAATGCCAAGGCGGTGCAGCGTCGGCGCCCGGTTCAGCATGACCGGGTGCTCGCGGATGACCTCCTCCAGGATGTCCCAGACTTCCTTGCGTTCCTTTTCGACCCATTTCTTGGCCTGCTTGAGGGTCATGGAAAGACCCTTGGCATCCAGACGGGCGTAGATGAACGGCTTGAACAGCTCCAGCGCCATCTTCTTTGGCAGGCCGCACTGGTGCAGCTTCAGCTCCGGACCGGTCACGATGACGGAACGACCCGAATAGTCGACGCGCTTACCCAGAAGGTTCTGGCGGAAGCGGCCCTGCTTGCCCTTCAGCATGTCGCTGAGCGATTTCAGCGGGCGCTTATTGGCACCCGTGATCGTGCGGCCGCGACGGCCATTGTCGAACAGCGCATCGACGGATTCCTGCAGCATGCGCTTTTCGTTGCGGACGATGATGTCCGGCGCGCGCAGCTCGATCAGACGCTTCAGGCGATTGTTCCGGTTGATGACCCGGCGATACAGATCGTTCAAATCGGACGTCGCAAAGCGGCCGCCATCCAGCGGCACCAGCGGACGCAGGTCCGGCGGGATCACGGGCACGACGGACAGGATCATCCATTCGGGACGGTTGCCCGACTGCTGGAAGCTCTCGATCACCTTCATGCGCTTGATGATCTTCTTGGGCTTCAGCTCGGATTTCGTGACCGCCAGTTCCTCGGCCAGCGTCGCGTGCTCGGCCTCAAGATCCATGGTCTCCAAAAGCTCGCGGATCGCCTCGGCGCCGATGCCGGCGGTAAAGCCGTCCTCGCCATATTCGTCCTGCGCGTCGAGAAGCTCGTCCTCGGTCAGCAGCTGGAATTTTTCCAGCGGCGTCAGGCCCGGCTCGATCACGATGAAGCTCTCGAAATACAGCACCTTCTCCAGCTGCTTCAGCTGGATGTCGAGCAGCATGCCGATACGGCTGGGCAGGGATTTCAGGAACCAGATATGCGCGACGGGCGCGGCCAGTTCGATGTGGCCCATGCGGTCGCGGCGGACCTTCGACACGGTCACTTCGACGCCGCACTTCTCGCAGACGATGCCCTTGTACTTCATGCGCTTATACTTGCCGCAGAGGCACTCATAATCCTTGATCGGGCCAAAGATGCGCGCGCAGAACAGGCCGTCACGCTCGGGCTTGAACGTGCGATAATTGATGGTTTCGGGCTTCTTGATCTCGCCGAACGACCAGGAACGGATACGCTCCGGGCTCGCCACGCCGATCTTGATCTGGTCGAACGTCTCCGGCTTTGCTGCCGGGTTGTAGAAGTTCATCAGTTCGTTGTTCATATATCGTTCCTCTACTTCGTCGACCACTCGACCGGAACTCCAAGACTTTCCTGGCACTTCCGGGCTTCAGTCAAACTTTTAAAACCCAAAATTCCCGCATCTACTTGTTGGGAAGTCTGCGATCTTTCGGCCCAATCCACACTCCGGGCTTCAGCCCTCGCCTTTGATAACTGCTCATAGTCAGCTAAAATCTCCGCCGTATTCTTGCCCAAGTTTCCCCCGGCAATACCGCTTTCGATAAGAACTGCCTGCGCACCGCGCTTAAACCCTTCGAAGTTCACTCTCGTGTCGCTTGCGCTTTCTTGCTCACTTGCGAGCCCATCGACGGCCCGCAACATGATAGCGGCATTCTCAAAGGCCACATTACACGACAAAACGTTCTCATAGTGGTTCGACGTGCTTCGCGAGCCGTGTTCCTCGGCCAAGACCGAGGAGCACGAAAACATCGACAATGCTACTAAGACGAACCGAGAAACCATCCGTCATTCCGCTGCCTGAGCCAGCTGCTCCGGACCCGCGGGATCGTCCTCATCATCGCCCTCGTTCTTGAGTTCGATATTGAGGCCGAGGGAGCGGATTTCCTTCAGCAGCACGTTGAAGCTCTCGGGGATGCCCGCCTCGAACGTGTCGTCGCCCTTGACGATCGCCTCATATACCTTGGTGCGGCCCTGAACGTCGTCGGACTTCACCGTCAGCATTTCCTGCAATGTGTAGGCGGCGCCATAAGCCTGCAAGGCCCAGACCTCCATCTCGCCGAAGCGCTGACCACCGAACTGCGCCTTACCGCCCAACGGCTGCTGGGTGACGAGCGAGTAGGGGCCGATGGAGCGTGCGTGGATCTTGTCGTCCACCAGGTGATGCAGTTTCAGCATGTAGATATAGCCGACGGTCACCTTGCGGTCGAACTTCTCGCCGGTCCGGCCGTCGTAAAGGTCGACCTGACCCGAACGATCCAGACCCGCGGATTCCAGCATGTCGGCCACATCCGCCTCTCGCGCACCGTCGAACACCGGGGTGCCCATCGGAACGCCGCGCGACAGATTGTGCGACATCTCCATCATTTCCTCATCGGAAAGTCCGGCGATCTCCTTGTCGTACTGGCGGCCATAGATGGACTTCAGCTTCGCCTTCAGGTCGTCGGACGGCTTGCCGGCATTGTTCGCGTGAATGTCCTCCAGCAGGTTCTTGATCTGTACGCCCAGACCGCGCGCGGCCCAGCCAAGATGCGTTTCAAAGATCTGCCCGACATTCATGCGCGACGGCACGCCCAGCGGGTTCAGCACGATGTCTGCATGGGTGCCGTCCTCCAGGAACGGCATGTCCTCGACAGGAAGGATGCGCGAAATGACGCCCTTGTTCCCGTGACGGCCGGCCATCTTGTCGCCCGGCTGCAGCTTGCGCTTCACCGCGACGAAGACCTTCACCATCTTCAGGACACCCGGCAGCATCTCGTCGCCGGCCTGCAGCTTCTCGACCTTCTCCTCGAAACGCGCCTTCAGATCCTTCTGAGCCTCGTCATACTGGCCCTTCATCGCCTCCAGGTCGGACTGGACCTGATCGTCGGTGACGGCGAACTTCCACCAGTCCGAACGCGGCGTGATTTCAGCAAGAGCCTCGGCAGTGATCTGCTCGCCCTTCTTGAATCCCTTGGGCGCCGCCGCAGCCATCTGGCCGACCAGCGTCTGACGCAGACGGTTGAAGGTGGCACGGTCCAGAATGGCGCGCTCGGTCTCGCGGTCGTTCTCCAACCGCTCGATTTCCTCCCGCTCGATCTGCAGGGCGCGCTCGTCCTTGTCGATGCCGTGACGGTTGAACACGCGCACCTCGACGACCGTACCGGCAACACCCGGCGGCAGCTTAAGGGACGTGTCGCGTACGTCGGATGCCTTTTCACCAAAAATGGCGCGCAGCAGCTTTTCTTCCGGCGTCATCGGCGATTCGCCCTTCGGCGTGATCTTTCCGACCAGAATGTCGCCCGGCTCGATTTCGGCGCCGATATAGACGATGCCAGCCTCGTCGAGGTTCCTCAGCGCTTCTTCGCCCACATTGGGGATGTCGCGCGTGATTTCCTCCGGACCCAGCTTCGTGTCGCGGGCCATCACCTCGAACTCTTCGATATGGATCGACGTAAACACGTCATCCTTCACGATGCGTTCGGAGATCAGGATGGAGTCCTCGTAATTATAGCCGTTCCAGGGCATGAACGCGACCAGCACGTTACGGCCCAGCGCCAGCTCGCCCAGCTCTGTCGACGGACCATCGGCGATGATATCGCCCTTGGTCACGACGTCGCCCACCTTCACCAGCGGACGCTGGTTGATGGCGGTGTTCTGGTTCGAACGCTGGAATTTCCGCAGCTTGTAGATGTCGACCGCGCTTTCGCCCGGGTTCAGATCTTCCGTCGCGCGCACAACGATGCGCTCGGCGTCCACCTGGTCGATCACACCGGCGCGGCGGGTTGCGACGGCGGCACCGGAATCACGGGCCACCGTGCCTTCCATGCCGGTACCGACGAACGGCGCCTCGGCCCGCACCAGCGGCACCGCCTGGCGCTGCATGTTCGATCCCATCAGCGCGCGGTTGGCGTCATCGTTTTCCAGGAACGGGATCAGCGAAGCGGCAACCGAAACCAGCTGCTTTGGCGACACGTCCATCAGCGTGATGGTGTCGCGCTGCGCCATCAGGAATTCCCCTGCCTGGCGAGAGGAGACGATGTCCTCGACGAAGCTGCCGTCATCGTTCAGCTTGGCGTTTGCCTGTGCGATGGTGTGCTTCTGCTCTTCCATCGCCGACAGATAGAGAACTTCCGGCGTCACCTTATTGTCGACGACCCGGCGGTACGGCGTCTCGATGAAGCCATATTGATTGACCCGGCTGAACGTCGCCAGGCTGTTGATCAGGCCGATGTTCGGGCCTTCCGGCGTTTCGATCGGGCAGATGCGGCCATAATGCGTCGGGTGGACGTCGCGTACCTCGAAACCGGCGCGCTCGCGGGTCAGACCGCCCGGGCCAAGTGCGGAGACGCGACGCTTGTGCGTCACCTCGCCCAGCGGGTTGGTCTGGTCCATGAACTGCGACAGCTGCGAAGAGCCGAAGAATTCGCGCACCGCGGCGACGGCGGGCTTCGCGTTGATCAGGTCGTTCGGCATCACCGTGTCGACGTCGACGGATGACATGCGCTCCTTGACCGCACGCTCCATGCGCAACAGGCCGACGCGATACTGGTTTTCCAGCAGCTCGCCGACAGACCGCACGCGGCGATTGCCCAGATTGTCGATGTCGTCAATGTCGCCCTTGCCGTCCTTCAGGTTGACCATGGTCTTGACGACTTCGAGAATGTCCTCGTCGCGCAGGGTCGTCTGCTTGTCGTCGACATCCATATCCAGGCGCATGTTCATCTTCACGCGACCGACGGCGCTCAGATCATAGCGTTCCGGGTCGAAGAACATGCCGGCGAACATCGATTCCGCCGTCTCGCGCGTGGGCGGCTCGCCCGGACGCATGACGCGATAGATCTCGGCGAGGGCGGCATCGCGCTCTTCCGCCTTGTCCGCACGCAGCGTGTTGCGGATCCAGGGTCCGACATTCTGGTGATCGATGTCCAGCAGCGGGACATCCTTGATCTTCGCGGCGTCGAGCGTATCCACCAGCGCCTCGTCCACATCGTCGCCGGCTTCGGCATAGATGCGGCCCGTCTTCGGATCGACCAGATCGTGCGCGATATAGCGTCCAACGATCTCCTCGTTCGGGATCAGCAATTCTTCCAGGCCGCTATCGACGGCCTTCTTCACCGCGCGCGGTGAGATTTTCTTGTTCGCCTCGAATACGACTTCGCCCGAGCTTGCATCGGCAATGTCATAGATCGGCTTCTTGCCGCGCCATGCGTCGCCGTTGAAGGGAACCTTCCAGCCCTTCTTGTCGCGCTTGTAGGTAACGGTCCGGTAGAACATGCCCAGAATATCTTCGGGGGAGCTGCCACGACGGACAACCTTCTGAATCTGCGCCTTCGCGCCGGATTCGCCGCCCGTCACCATGCGGCCGGCCTCGACCAGGCCGTGCACGCCGGAAATGATCAGGCGGTCCTTCGTGATTTCGGTGATCGTTCCCGCCGTGACGGAACCCTCGATCAGCGCATCCTCGCCCAGTTCGAACTTGCGCTCGGGCCGGTCGATTTCGACCGTGACGGGGCCCAGCGCCTGCAGCAGCGTGGTCGCCGGAATCTTGCGCTTACGGTCGATACGGACGTTGACGATGTCCTTGGCGTCGAATTCGAAATCCAGCCATGACCCGCGATAGGGAATGATGCGCGCGGCAAACAGGAACTTGCCGGATGCATGGGTCTTGCCACGGTCATGGTCAAAGAACACGCCGGGACTGCGGTGCATCTGGGACACGATAACGCGTTCCGTGCCGTTGACGATGAACGTGCCGTTCTGCGTCATCAGCGGCATGTCGCCCATATAAACGTCCTGCTCCTTGATATCGAGCACGGAGCGGGCTTCGGTATCGGGATCGATTTCGAACACGATCAGGCGCAGCGTCACCTTCATCGGCGCGGCATAGGTCAGCCCGCGCTGGCGGCATTCTTCCGTGTCGTATTTCGGCTTTTCCAGTTCGTAGGTGACGAAATCCAGTTCCGCCGTGCCGGCGAAATCGCGGATCGGGAAAACCGAACGCAGCGTCTTTTCCAGACCGGAAACATAGTCATCCTCGGGACGCGAGCGCAGGAAATGCTCATAGGATTCGCGCTGCACCTGGATCAAATTGGGCATTTCGATCGCTTCGGTAATGTCACCGAACATCTTGCGGACGCGTTTTTTGCCGATGAAGCTCTGGGCCTGCTGCGTTGCCATAAATATCCTCGAAGATCGTGGTCACTGGGTTCCGGGCACGAAAAACGACGCGAAAGAGACCGGCCCCACCCCGAAAGCCTGTCCGGGGAAGCTCAGTCTGCATATCACGTCGCGAACCATCCGTTCCATCCGTGCAGCCCGCTGCGCGACGGCAGGCCATGTCTCGGAATCGGTGGTGAAGGCGATATAGGAACTTTGCCGCACAATGTCAAAATTGTGCGGCAAAGACCGCCTTGTGTTCGTCGGCGCTAGCTTGCGGCCAGCGTCTGGGCGGCCAGGGTCTTCAGATCCGCTTCGGGCCGCGCACCATAGTGAGAGATGATCTCTGCCGCCGCGACCGCACCCAGACGCGCGCAATCGCCCAGACCCAATTGCCGTTGCAGACCCGCGAGGAAACCCGCCGCGAACAGATCGCCCGCCCCCGTCGTATCGACTATCTTGCCGGGGTCTGCGGCGGGAATTTCGATCGTGTCCTCACCGGACAGGACGACCGCACCCTTCGCGCTGCGGGTAACGACAGCAATGTCGATGCGCCCGCGCTGCTGGGCGATGGCGGCCTGGAAATCGTTCGTCTGATAGAGGCCTTTCAGTTCCTCCTCATTGGCGAACAGGATGTCGACACCGCCTGCGGCCAGTTGCTGGAAATCCTGCCGATGGCGATCGACACAGAACAGGTCGGATAGCGTAAAGGCGACCCGGCCGCCGCCATCCCGCGCCACGTCCCGTGCCCGCATCATCGCGGCGCGGGCGCTGTCCGAATCCCACAAATATCCTTCCAGATAGGTGATGGGCGCTGCCCCGACGGCGTCATAGTCGACATCCGCTTCGCTCAGATCGACGCTGGTCCCCAGAAAGGTGCTCATCGTGCGTTCGGCATCGGGCGTGACAGAGATCAGGCAGCGGGCGGTCGGCACGCCATCCGTCGACGCGGGCGTCTCATAGCTGACACCAACGGCGCGAATATCATGGCGAAAGATGCGGCCCAGCTGGTCGTCCGCAACACGTCCGACAAAGCTGACGGAACCGCCCAGCGCCGCGATGCCCGCCGCCGTATTGGCCCCCGACCCGCCGGAAATTTCCGTTGCCGCCCCCATTTTCGCATAGAGCGATTCCGCCTCTTCGGCGTCGATCAGGCGCATCGCGCCCTTGGGAAGGCCGTTGTCGGACAGAAACACATCCTCGGCGGGGGCGATAACATCGACAATGGCATTTCCGATGCAGACGAGGGGGGCGTTAGGCATAGGGCATATCTCCGGTTTCTATAAAATGGCGTCTTTTCATAAGGGGATGCCTATGGTCGCGCGGCCGACGAGTCGAGGGGCGGCCCGCACTCCGCCAGCCCCCATTCCGCCGCCTCCCGAACGACGTCTGACGCATCCTGCAGCAGCGGCGTCAGCGCTGCCACCGCCCCGTCGCCTCCTTGGTTGCCGAGGGCGATCGCAACGTTCCTGACGAAACGTTCGCGCCCGATGCGCTTTACTGGCGATCCCGCGAAAACGTCGCGAAAGGCGGCATCGTCAAGCTGTGCCAGATCGGCGAGGCTCGGCCGGACGAGTGCGGGCCGCGGGGCAAAGGCGATTTCTTCGGCGGCCCGGGCGAACTTGTTCCAGGGACAGACGGCCAGGCAATCATCGCAGCCATAGATGCGATTGCCGATGGCGCGGCGAAACTCGTGCGGGATCGGTCCCTGATGTTCGATGGTCAGATAGGAAATGCAGCGCCGGGCATCCAGGCGATATGGCGCAGGAAAGGCACTGGTGGGACACGCGGTCTGGCAGGCATCGCAACTGCCGCACCGATCCGGGTGCTGCCCAGTCGGCTGCAGGTCCAGCGTCGTATAAACCGCGCCCAGGAACATCCACGACCCTTCCTGCGTGGACACGACATTCGTGTGCTTCCCCTGCCAGCCGATGCCCGCCGCCTGCGCCAGCGGCTTTTCCATCACGGGCGCCGTATCGACAAACACCTTCAATTCGCTGTCTGGCGCTTCGCCGACGATCCAGCGGGCAAGCGACTTCAGCCGCTTTTTGACGACATCATGATAATCGCCGCCATGCGCATAGACCGATACCGCCCCGATCGCGGGCTGGTCAGCATGGCGCAGCGGGTCGAGCGAGGGGGCATAGCTCATCCCCAGCATGATGACGCTCTGTACCTGCGGCCACAGGTCACGCGGGCTGGTGCGGCGGTCCGCCTTTTTCACCATCCACAGCATGTCGCCGTGCATCCCGTCGTCCAGCCATCGCTTCAATCGGGCACCGGCCTGCGGTGCCGCGTCGAAGCGCGCGATGCCGCAGGCGGAAAAGCCCAGCCGTGCGGCTTCGGCGCGAATATCCGCAGCGCCAGGCTCTGACGCGCGATCATCTGGCAAGGCTTTCTTATCATTCACTCTGCCATATGTAGGCAGGAGAGCGGCAACGTCACCCCGAACTTGCGCCCCGGGCGTCGTTGCGCGCATGAAAATTTGCTTTGGCCATACGCTTACCCTTCCCGGCGAGCGCATGGTGCGGCCGGAATGGAAAGACCCGGATGACCTACGCCATAGAGGCACATGGCCTCGCCAAGCGGTTCGGCGACAAGATGGCGGTAGGCGGCGTCGACCTGACCGTGCCGGCGGGCAGTATCTTCGGTTTCCTGGGACAGAATGGCGCGGGGAAGACGACCACGCTTCGAATGCTACTGGGCATTCTGACGCCTGACGCGGGCTATGTGACCGTTCTGGGTGACGATTATCCGCTCAGCGTGGCACACCGCATCGGCTACCTGCCGGAGGAGCGCGGCCTCTATCCTTCGATGACGGCACGCGAGACCATTGCGTTCATGGGCGCCCTGCGCGGCATGCCGCTGAAGGCCGGGCGGGAACGCGCCGAGGAATTGCTGTCCGCCCATGGCCTCGGCGACGAAATCCATTCAAAGATCAGAACCTTCTCAAAGGGAATGGCGCAAAAGGTTCAGCTGCTGGGCAGCTTCGTACATTCGCCGGACCTGATTGTCCTGGACGAGCCATTTTCAGGCCTCGATCCGGTGAATCAGGCCGCTTTGGAATCGATCATCATCGGGGAACGGGCACGCGGTGCCACGATCCTTTTTTCCACCCACATCATGTCCCATGCGGAGCGGCTGTGCGATGGGCTGGTGCTGATCGCTGGCGGGCGAACGCGCTTTTCAGGGTCGGTGGCGCAGGCGCGCGCTGTTCTGCCCGCGCAGGTGGTGATGCGCACCGTCGACCCGCTGGAAAATGCAATCGGTCATCTGCCGGCGACATTCGCCCGCGATGCCAATGGGCTTTATCGCTTTCCCCTGCCCGATGAAGGACTCGATGCGACGCTGAAGCGGCTGGTCGCCGCAAATGTCGGCATCAGCGAATTGACGACGGAACGGCCGACGCTGCACGATGCCTTTGTGGCCATGGTCGGCGATCCAGAGGCGGACGACATCAACCTGCGATCGTCCGAGCAGGAGACGTACCGATGAACGCCCCCGGTTTCGTCAGGGCCGCATGGACGATCGCGCGCCGCGACATCACCGCGACCATCTTTTCGCGCGGCTTTCTCATATGGCTGGCCATGCCCATCCTGGGCCTCCTTTTCGGCATCCTCGCCAGTGTCGCGCAGGGCGGTGGCGGCGACTCGTCACGAGAGCCGACCAGCGCGGCGGTAATCGATACAGAGGGCGCCTTCGCACCCTGGCTGATCGAGACGGCAAGGCTGGAGCGCGCGCGCGACCGCTATGCACAATTACGACGCAGATTTTCGACGGTGCGTCCGACCGAGGCACTGCCAGAGGCGCTGTCACCGCCGCCCGCCCGCCTCGACGTCGAACAGCTTCAAACCCTGGCAGAGAATGATCGACTGGACCGCATAGAGCGGGAATTCCAGTTGGGCACCGGGGACACGCTGAAGGCGCTGGGGCTTGAACCGACACGCATGGCGCTGACCCGCGTCACGGCAGAGGGCGACCTTGACCGGCAGGCGCAGCGATTGCTGAGCGGCGATCCCGGCCGCTTTGGTGCCGTCGTTCTGGTCCGGGAAGGCGAAGTGTCGGTCGTCCGCCGCGACGGAACGAATGTGGACCGTCTGCGCACCCTTGCCGGACAGGCATGGGAACGGCGTGCACTCGATCAGGCCGGGCTGCTCCAGCCTTTGAAGACAGCGATGGCGGGACGCCCGGACATCGGCGTCGAAACCATCGCCGACGATGATCGCGAAGCACCCGCCGGGCAGCGGCCTGATGATCGCAGCACAGCGCTCGCAACCGGCGCGGCCATTGTCCTCTTCACGCTCATCTCCCTCCTGGCAGGCGCACTCCTGTCCAACATGGTGGAGGAGAAGGGCAATAAGGTGATCGAGATACTCGTTGCTTCGGTACCGATTCCCGCGATTTTCGCTGGCAAGCTGGTGGGCATGCTCGCAGTTTCGCTTCTCGGCGTCGGTGTCTGGGGCGCGGTATTCGGCGGTGGCGCGATGTTCATTCTTGGGCAGCTTCCCGCCGGCATTCTCGCCGACCCCGCACGCGGCTGGCCCCAATTCGTGACGCTCGTTTCCGCCTATTTCGTGACCGCCTATCTGATTTACGGCGCTGTATATCTGGGTATCGGCAGCCTTTGCACGTCGATCCGAGAGGTTCAGACGCTCTCAATGCCGATTACCATCCTGCAAATGGTCGTGCTCGTATGGACCATCGGCGCCATCGGCGATCCCGATGGGCTCAGCGCCACCATCGCCAGCTGGTTCCCGCTGTCCGCGCCCTATATGTGGGCCGCGCGCGCCGCTGCTGGCGAACAGCTCGGCATGCACATGCTTGCCATCGCCTATCAGCTGGCCTTTGCGGGGTTGATCATCTTCGTCGCCGCCCGCCTGTTCCGCTACGGCGTCCTGCGATCCGGGCCACCACCCAGCCTGAAGCAGCTGGGAAGTAGCGCGAGGTTCTGGGTGCGCGGCCGCTCGGCTTAACTTTGGGGGTGCAGTGCGCTAATATTTTGAAAGCGCGGCAATATGAGGCAAATTGCTGCGCAGCATTATCTGCAGCATTTTGTACGTTCCCCGCCGCGTGCACCGCCGCCCCCGTGCCTCTCTCTTTTGCAAAGTCCGGCCGCTTCGGCCGCGTACAGCTTTCCGGCCTGCCTTCAGCCGGGAATTGAACGCCCCGACGCATCGGGGTGTCGGACGCTTGCACGTGCGGCGCCATCGCGGCAGACGCGCGCCATGGACGATACCGAATTCAGCATCCGCCCCGCTGAGGCTGCAGACGCCGCGCGCCTCTCGCTGATAGGTCAGGCAACATTCCTGGAAAGCTTCGCCCATGTGCTGAGGGGCGAGGACATCGTGATGCACTGTATGCATCAGCATTCGCGCGACGATTATGCCGCCCGCCTGCGGTCTGCCGAAGGGGCGCTGTGGCTTGCCGAACTAAGGAAGGGGGCGCCAATCGGTTATGCCGCCCTCAGCCCACCAGACCTGCCGGACGTGGAGGTCGGACCGGGCGACGTGGAATTGAAGCGCATCTATGTCCTGTCCCGGTTTCACGGCTCTGGCGTTGCGGCGCAATTGATGGACCGGGCAGTCGAACATGCCGTGGCCGCCGGTAACAGCCGTTTGCTGCTGGGTGTCTACAGTCGTAATGGGCGCGCAATCCGCTTTTACCAGAAGAACGGTTTTTCCCTGATTGGTACTCGCCGCTTCATGATCGGCGCCAACCATTATGACGATGTCATCATGGCAAAACCGCTTCCCGCCGCTAATCGGAAACATGACGAAGCGCTTGCCTTTGGACAGGCAAGCCGGAAAGAGGGGTAATATGTCAATCGAAGAGCGCCTCGCGGCTCATGGGCTCAGCCTTCCACCAGCGCCCTCTGCGGCTGCCAATTATGTGCCGTTCGTGCGCACCGGCAACCAGTTGCACACCGCCGGCCAGATCCCGTTCGACGCCGATGGGGAATTGATGTGCGGAACCCTGGGCCAGGATGTGACGACGGAGCAGGGCTATGAAATCGCCCAGCGCTGCGCGCTCGCCATCCTTTCGCAGGCAAAATCCGCACTGGGATCGCTGGATGCCATCCAGCGAATCGTGAAGCTGAACGTGTTCGTGGCGTCGGCGCCCGGCTTTACTCAGCAGCCGGAGGTTGCGAACGGCGCCAGCGATCTGATGGTGAATATATTGGGTGAATGCGGGCGCCATGCACGCAGCGCGGTCGGCGTTGCCGCCCTGCCCCGCGGCGTTGCCGTCGAAATCGACGCGATCATCGAAACAAATGCTGACTGACGCAGCCAGGCACAAGCGGCGCCAGCTAGAGGCAAAGATGGCAGCGCTTTCCGCGCTGCCATTTGCGCATCGCGGCCTGCACGTGGATGGCGGAGCGGTCGAGAATTCTTTTGCGGCATTCGACGCGGCGATAGAGGCGGGGCTGGGGATCGAACTTGATGTCCAGTTGACCCAGGAGGCGGGGGCCGTCGTTTTTCACGATGCGACGCTGGAACGCCTGACCGATCAGACCGGGCAGATCATCAAATCCTCGATGAAGCAATTGTCCCAGGTCCGCCTGCGCAATTCCGAGGAGACGATTTCCAGCCTGCAGGATGCGTTGCTGCACATTGCCGGCCGCGTTCCGGTGCTGATCGAGGCAAAGGCCGGCGACAATTCCCCCATCGCCCTCGCCCTCGCCGTTCGCCGCGCGCTCGAGGGCTATGTCGGCCCGGTTGGGATCATGTCTTTCAATCCCGCCGTCTCGCGCTGGTTTCATGACCATTTTCCCACGATGCTGAACGGCCTGGTGATGAGCGAGGAATCGGACACGGTCGGCGCGCCGTGGCGCGGCAGCGGCCCCGCCCGCATGCTGATGATCCAGCAGGCGAAGCCGAAATTCATTGCCTATGATGTCCGCTCCCTGCCCAGTCGCATTGCAAAGATGTTCAGGAAACCGGGGCGCCGTGCCTTCACCTGGACGGTGCGCAGCGAGGCGGACCTGGAACATGGCAGGCTGCATGCCGACCAGGTCATCGTCGAGGGGCTGGCCGCCAAATCCCTCGCAAAGGCCGGTCCATCCTCAGCGTGATTCAGCGGCGTCCCGGAGCGGTTGCCACAAAGCGGGCGGGTGCACCCATCTGGCGCTTTGCCTGAGGTTTTCGCGCACTATCTTATGGGCAGATGACAGACCCCCGTATCGAACTCCTCACCTCGGCAGACGCCTTCACAGCCTCCGAATGGAATGCCTGCGCGGGTTCGGCGAACCCATTCGCGCTGCACGAATTCGCCGTCGCGCTGGAAAGATCGAACAGCGCGGTGGCCGCGACCGGCTGGCAACCCGCGCATCTTGCGCTGCGGGAGGAGGAGGGCCTGCCCGCGACCGCCATCATGCCGGCCTATGTAAAATCGCACAGCCGCGGCGAATTCGTTTTCGATCATGGCTGGGCCGACGCGTTCGAGCGCGCGGGCGGTCATTATTACCCGAAATTGCAGATCAGCGTCCCCTTCACGCCCGCGACCGGACCGCGCCTGCTGACCGAAGCGGGCGGCGATCCGGCGCTATTGCTGCAGGGTGCGGAGGCGGTGTGCCGCCAGCATGACCTGTCTTCGGCCCATGCGACCTTCATCGACCCGGCACAGCTGCCCGTTTTTCAGGATGCCGGATGGCTGGTCCGCCACGGTGAGCAATTTCACTGGTTCAACCGCGACTATGGCGATTTTGACGAGTTTCTCGGCGCGCTTTCCTCACGAAAACGAAAGGCCATACGCCGCGAACGCCGCGGCATTGCAGAGGGGCCACTGACGATCCACCGCCTGGAGGGCGCGGAAATTACAGAGGCCGACTGGGACGATTTCTGGGAATTCTATCAGGATACTGGCGCGCGCAAATGGGGCTCGCCCTATCTGACGCGCAGCTTCTTCTCCCTCGCCAGCGAAACCATGGCCGATCGGCTGCTGCTCGTCGTGGCAAAGCATGAGGGGCGGACCGTTGCAGCAGCACTGAATTTCATCGGCGGCGACTGCATTTACGGCCGCTATTGGGGCACGGTCGTGGACGTGCCCTTCCTGCATTTCGAACTCTGCTATTATCAGGCCATAGAGTTAGCCATTGAGCGCGGCCTTTCACGCGTAGAGGCCGGTGCCCAGGGCGAGCACAAGCTGGCGCGCGGCTATGAGCCGGTCATAACCTATTCAGCACATTGGATCGCAAATCCGGGATTGCGCACGGCGGTCGCTGCCTTTCTCGATCAGGAGCGAGAGGCCGTTGAACGCGAGATCGAGGTGCTCGGGTCGATGGGTCCGTTCAAGCGAGACGGCACACCCCGATAAGGGCCGTCCTCAGGCCGCCGCCTTCAAGAAGGCGCGCGCTTCTCGCTGCGCCGCCGCAATCTCTTCGGAATTCATCTCGCTGGCGACCTCGCTGCGATTTTCCTTTGCCCGCACGTCACCCTTCGCGGCGGCAAGATTGAACCATTTATGCGCTTCGATCAGATTCATGTCGACGCCGTCGCCACCGACGGAATATGCCACGCCAAGCTCGTAGAGAGCTTCGGTATCGCCGATCATGGCTCGCAGCAATTGCTGCTGCAGAAACCGCGCATCGCCCTTCACCACTTTCGCCATTTCGTTGATCCACCTGTTGTGTTGTGTCGTCTCAACAATGGACATGATGGTGTTCAAAAATGGTTAACGAGAACAGACGCGTTTCCGCCATTTGTTAGCTTTCGCGGCGGAAAACCACACGAAATACTTTCAATAGGTTGGCCGAGTCCGGAAAACCCCAACTACGCCCGTTCCGGTCTTCTAGCCCTGATCTTCGCTGACTCGACGCCAGAGACGCCGATTGAGCAGCCAACAGTGTTGGCATGTCTTTCACGCGCCGAAGATTCGATGGTCTCACTTGGCGAGGCAAATGCCCTCGCATCGCAGATCACGGAGGCAACAGCGTGAACATAATAGACACCGTAGAGGCAGCGGACCTAGCGACGAGCCAAGGCTTTCCGATCACCGCGAGGACGTTGGAACGATACCGGCAGAATGGTCGCGGGCCAGTTCATTTGAAGCTTGGATCGGCGCCGAATGCGCCGGCGCGCTACCGCCCATCCGACGTGCTGGAATGGGTGCAGGCTCAAATTATCGAAGTGCAGACAGCGGCATGAGTGCGCCCACGAAAAAGGGCCGCGCCCAGGCAGACACGGCCCTAGTTATCGCAATCGTTACCGCCTGTCTTGGGGACATAGCGAGGCATCGATATGCGCCACGATAGCCAGAACGCTCGCCAGATCAAGCCCACAGTTAGCGCCCTTTTTAGGCAAATGCTCGCTGCATCGCGCCCTCCTCTGGTTCGTCGATACGCTGGGAACGGCCGCGAGATCCTGTTCATCGGATGGCGGCCGCTGGCGAAGATCGGCGGGGCGAGCAAATGAGCTTAGCCGAAGCAATCACGCGTCGTCGCGGTGGCGACTGGCATGGAAGCTGGGGAAGCTTCGCCGCCCCAGGCCATAGCCCCCGCGACCGGGGCTGTACCGTACGGGACGCGCCCGGCGCACCTGACAATGTGCTGTACCATTCCTTTAATGGCGCAGATCCGCTTGCCCTCAAGGACGAAGACCGACGGGCAGGTATTCTGCCTGCTTTTAACGGGTCGCAGCGTCAACCGACTGTTATCGACCACGCCGCAGCGGAGCAGGCGCGAAAAGCTAAAGACCTGCGCCGCCAAGCAATGCGTAGGCTCGCCCTCGAGGTAGCGACAGAAACCCAGCCAGTATGGGGGACGCTCGTTGAGCCGTACCTTCGAGAACAGCGAGGCGTCGATATTCCTACTGATGCAGATCGAGTTCTTCGTTTCCACCCCGCATGTATGTTTGGGGAAGGTGTTCGCCTCCCCTCGATGGTGGCGATCATGCGGGATCCCATCACCGGCAAGTTCTCTGGAATTCACCGCACCGCCATCGATGAAGGTGGAAGGAAAGTCGGGCGCAAGATGCTCGGCGACCCCGGAGCTATCATGCTCACGCACTCAGCGGACGTGACGACCGGGCTCGGCGTATGCGAAGGTATCGAAGACGGCCTAGCGCTGCTTCAGGCCGGTTTTGCGCCTGTGTGGGCGATGGCGACCGCTGGCGGGATTAAGCGCCTACCTGCCCTTCCCGGTATCGAAGCGCTGACCATCTTCGCGGACCACGACGACGCCGGCATCGATGCTGGCCGTCACTGCGCGCGGCAATGGGCCGATGCGGGCAAAGAGGTTGCCCTGCGCATTCCAGATACCCCCGGCGCCGACTGGGCGGATACCTGGAGGCATAGATGATGGACATCGACACCGCCGGCATCTCGGAACTTTACCCTGCATCTACGCCAGAACTCCAACAGATCGGCGTCCCTGCCGAGATGAAGATTTCGGCCACGCCATTCAGATGGCCAAATCCCGCGACAATACCGCAGCGCAGTTGGCTCTACGGGCGCTATTTCCTCCGCGCCACGGTAGCTGCGATCATTGCTCCAGGCGGCATAGGCAAGACGATATTCGAGATCGCCACAGCACTTGCTTTGGCCAGCGGGAAACCATTCCTCGGAAAGCAGGTGTGGGAAGGTCCGCAGCGCGTCTGGATATGGAATCTAGAGGATGATGCGACCGAACTGGAGCGCCAGATTACGGCGGCTGCAATCCATCACGGCATTTCGCCCGCTGACTGCGGCGACCGCCTTCTGGTCGACAGCGCAATGGAGGGACAGGGTCTCTGCACGGCTACCGAAGACGATGGAGGCTTCAAACTCTTGCGCCCAGTCTACGAGGCCGTCGTAGCCGAATTGCTGAACCGTAAGATCGATGTTCTCATGATCGATCCGTTCGTTAGTTCCCACCAGGTCGACGAGAACGCAAATGCCAAGATCGATGCGATCACGAAGGAATGGGCAAGGGTAGCAAAGCGAGCAGACTGCTGCGTCGTCCTCGTTCATCACACCCGAAAACTGGCGGGAGTTAAGGTCGGCGCGGAAGCCAGCCGCGGCGCCAAGGCCCTCACGGATGCTACCCGCTCGACACTGGTCCTAAACCGCATGGACAATGAGGAAGCAGAAGGTTTTGGCATCGTCGATGATGAGGAGCGCCGCCGACACTTCAGCGTCCAGGACGATAAACATAATCGCACCCCACCAGAAAAGGCCGACTGGTACAGGCTTGCCTCCATATGGCTCGGAAACGGGCAGGACGGACGGGGCGACAACATTGGTGTCGTCGAGGCCTGGACACCGCCTCACGCTACTGACGGCATTAACATAAAGGATCTGCGCGCCGTCTATAATGCGGTTGCCGATGGTGCTTGGCGAGAGAGTGTGCAGTCACCTGATTGGGTGGGATATGCCATTGCCACTGCCCTTAATATCGACGGCGATGATGCAGCTTCAAAAGCCCGCATCAAGCATCTTCTCAAACGTTGGACAGGCAACCTACTCGTCCGCGTGAAGCGCAAAGATGACGCCCGCCGGGAACGGGTTTTCATCGAACCAGGCGAGTATCCCATGGACGGCGCTCCACCTTCAAAAGTGGAGCGGAACCATGTGTAGCACGCGGAGCAACACAAGCCGCTCCACTCCACCCTCCCCCCCTTTAGGGGGAGGTGGTGGAGCAGGTGGTGCAATGGGTCATCCTGCAACCTGGAGCATTTCAGGTGGTGGAGCAGGTGCGTCGCTAGCGCTTCGATCAGGGAGAAGATGGAGGTTCGTCGAGGCTACCTTCTCAGCCAGCCTGTCAGCCTCGCGTACGCACGCGCGAGGGACTGTACCGCAAACCCCTGCTGGAACGGCTGCATCGAAAGCACGGATTTCTGCGGTTCTGACACCATGCATTACATGTACCGTAAAACAGTTGTTTTATAGCACAGCATGGAATACGGTGATTGCCTCACTGATCGAGGACAACACCGATGACCCGCGCTGCGCTGTACCTTCGCGTCTCCACCGACCGGCAGACCGTCGAGAACCAACGGCGGGATCTACACAAGCTGGCGGACCTGAAGGGCTGGACGATAACTCAGACCTATACGGACGAGGCGCTGAGCGGTGCGAAGGGACGGGACAAGCGACCTGGGCTGGAAGCGCTGATGAAGGACGCAGCTCGTCGGAAGTTCGATATCGCGGTGTTCTGGTCGGTGGACCGGCTGGGCAGGTCAACGAGCCAGGTGGCGACGGCAATGGCGGAACTCGACGCACACGGCATCGCACAGTTTTACCACTCGCAGGCCATCGACACCTCGACCCCTCACGGGCGCGCCATGCTGCAGATGGCGGCGGTGTTCGCCGAACTGGAGCGGGCGATGATCGTCGAGCGGGTGAAGGCTGGACTGGCGAGGGCGAAAGCCGAACCGGAACACATTCGCCGCGCCAAGGGCAAGAGGCCGATTGGTCGTCCATCACTTCCGAAAGCCAAGGCCGCAGAAATCGTTCAGTTGCGCAGCGCGGGCCACAGCCTGCGCGCCACGGCCAAGGCATCCGGCGTGTCGCTGAGCACTGTTCAGAAGGTGCTGGCAACCGCCTAGCTGTTCATCCAAGTCTTTCCCCGTCCACCCTGCCGCTAGCGTGCCGGCCGGAATGGACAGCTTCTCCAGCACGCTGGAGCAGCATCAAATGAATACCATCATCACCGACAAGCGTGCCACCAAGGCAGCCGAGCAGACCATCGAAGCCTACTTCGACGCCGAAAGGGCGTTGACGTTGACCAAGGCCGAGATCGAAACGCTGACTGCCAGCACAGAGCGCCTGCAGGCCCGCCTGGACCACGTTCACGAAGAAACCCCGACGACGACGGGCTACGGCGATGCGGACGCTGCTGATGCGCTCTTGGCCGATCCCGACATGAAGACGGGCAGTGCCATCATGGCCAAGCTCAAGCAGGCTGTGACCCGCGACAAGTCGGCAGTGAAAGCTCACCGCGAAGAGGCGGCGCCCCTCCGTGGCGGCATTGCCCGGGGCAAGCAGCGCATTGCCGCGCTGGAGGCGAAGGTGCCCGAACTGGAGGCTGATCTACACGATGCCACCCTTTTCGCCGCCCATGCCTGCAGCGAAGCGTATTACAGCGAACTTGTCTCTCGTTCCGAAGCGATGCGCACCGAAATTCTAGATCCAATGTTTAACCTCTGGCGCATCAATGACGGTGCTTACAGACACCCGATGCGACATGGCCGGAAGATGCCGGAGGGCTGTTCGGTTCACGATCCCCGCCAGCTAGCAAAGCTCAGCCGTGCGGATGGGCGGAACACGAAAGCCATCTTCCCAGCTTGGGACATCGATGCGGTCGAGCCGTCTGCCCTCTTCGCCATGTTCCGCAAGGCGTAGGACGATGGCCAAAGACTCCCCTGCCCCTGCCCTAATCGACGACCAGCGCCGCGAAATTGCGATGGCAATCATCGACCGCATTGCGGCGGGGGAGTTCTTGAAGACGGCTTGCGAGGCCGATGGGCGGATATCGTCCCGCACATTGCACCGCTGGGTGAAGGCGGACGATGATCTCGCTGCAGAACTGGAATCCGCATGGCACGAGCATGCTGAGAACCTCTACGCGGAACATGCTGCCTTGGCCGCAACCGCAAACCCTGAGAATGCGCAGGCCATCAAGGTTCGGCTCCACGCGCTGCAATGGCGGATCGAGAAGCTATCCCCCGAGGTCCGGAAACGGGTTGAACATCACGTGACCGGCTCCGTCGACCATCGCCACCAGACGCTGGACCAGCACGGTATTGAGGTCATCTCGGCAGCATTCGGCTTTTCGCCTCAAGTCCTCCTGCCTGCGCCGAAAGGGGATGACGAATGAGCTTCGCGAGCAGCACCGAAGTGCGAGAAATGATCGGCGATGCGGGGTTCCGGCGGCTGGTCGAACATTATGCGGGACGGGAGATCTACGTCCCCTTCGAAGGCAGCACGTCGGCCGCCGCCAAACGGTTCGAGAAGATCATGGGCGACGACGCGCCCGCCCTGCAGGAAGCGTTTGCGGGAACCCACATTCGCGTACCCCGGCGCCTTGGCCCTGCGCGTGTGGAAGTCCCCCGTCTTGCCGCTGCCGGCCTGTCCCTGAACGAGGTTGCGGAGCGGCTCGATATATCCTTCGTCACCGCCGCCAAGTTTTACCCAATTCCGGTACGTAACCCGGGCGTGTCAACGACTTAGGCCACGGCTAACATGCTCCGCATGTTTGAGACACCCGCCTCCATCTTCATGCCATACCAGGTCCAGGCGCTGCAGGACATGCAGACGTACGATCTGGTTGTGTACGAGAAGTCGCGCCAGATCGGATTGACCTGGACGGCGGCTTTCGCGGCGGCGGCCACGGCGATGAAGAGCAAGGCGCTAGGTGGCCGGGATTTCCATTATTCACCGCCTGCGCAGGATCTTTCTGCCGAGTTCATCGACGAGGTGAAGTTCTTTGCCGAGATCGTCTTCAAGCTCACGATGTCAGAGCCGGAATATGACACCGAGAACAAGCTCAAGCTGACATTCTCAAGCGGAAATTCGGTTTACGGCCACACTGGCGCCGCGCGGTCTCTTCGCGGCTCCAAGGGCAGCATCCTGATCGACGAAGCGGCGCATGTCGACGATCTGGAGGGCGTCATGGCCGCAGCCAGCGCGTGTACTATGTGGGGCGGCTCGATCACGGTCATCTCGACGCACTGCGGCGCCGAAAACCCCTTCGTGAAGCTCATAAACGATATTCACGCGGGGAAGCGCGGCGCCAGCGCGGTAGCGCGCCGTGTGACGTTCTCCGATGCAATCGAGCAGGGTCTGTACCGCCGCATCTGCATCGAGAACAAAGAGAAATGGACGCCTGAAAAAGAGGCTGCGTGGGAAGCCAGCGAGAGGGCGAAGGCCGGTCCCGCAGTGTCAGAGGAATATGACTGCGTTCCACAAGCCGGCCGGGTTCAATATCTCCTGCGCAGCGAGGTCGAACGGGCGATGATCTCCGTTGGCGCGCGCATGGCGCGGCTGAGCCTCAAAGACGATTTCACGGCCTTGTCCGAGAGCGAGAGGTTTGACCGCATCAATGGCTGGTTCGACGCCGACGTGATGCCTGTCATTGCCGCGATGCCGCAGGACCGGTGCAGCTACATCGGACAGGATTTCGGACGCTCGCACGATCTGAGCGTGATTGCGGTCGGCCACGACACCGACACAGCGCGCCTCAATGTCCCGCTGATCGTGGAGTTGTCCAACGTCCCTTACGTCGAACAGCAGCACATCCTCGACCGTATTGCGGGTGCTATCCCTCGCTTTGCCGCTGCCAAGCTGGACGCGACCGGCAACGGCGCTGTCATCGGGGAGAACTTCGTCCGTCGTTGGGGCGAAAGCCGCGTTGAAGCCGTGAAGCTGTCAGAGAAATTCTATCTCGCGCACATGCCGCGCCTGCGGGCGAAGATCACCGACGGATTGCTCCACCTGCCCCGCGATGCGGAGGTTCTGGAGGATCTGCTCGCCATCGAACTGGTGAACGGCATTCCGAAGATCGGACGCGGCAGCGGCAAGCGTGGGCGCCATGGTGACGCTGCCATTGCCCTGATGCACCTGGTCGCGGCGGCGGATCGCCCTGCGGTTATTGAGCCGCATCGGTCGGCGGGACGCCGGGTCAGTTACATGCATTCCGATTGGGATCAGTTTCGTTTCCCGCACCGGGAACCGCTCGGCAGTAGCGGGTTCGGGGTCGTGCGGTCGCATCGCGTCGGATTGGCGGCTTAGATGGGCGTCAAGATCACCTTCGACGATGGCGGGTTGAGCCTCGCGCTTCGTGGCATGGCAAAGAACAGCGAGGACTTGCGGCCGCTGTTCACTCAGGCTGCGAACTACATCGAGGATTCCGTCCGTTTACGCTTCGAAAGCGGGCGCGGACCGGGAGGACGTCCGTGGAAGCCGTCACGGCGGGCGCAGGAACAGAATGGCCAAACGCTCGTCGACCGTGGCCGTCTGCGCAGATCCATCACGTCGAACATCGGAAATGATTTCGCAGAAGTAGGCTCCGATGCCCAGGCGGAGAGTGCGAGCTACGCGGCCACTCACCAGTTCGGTGCAAGGATCACGCCCAGGAACGGCGAATTTCTCGTGTTCAGCGGCGCCGATGGCGGGATGGTGTTTGCGCGGGAGGTCAACATTCCTGCGCGTCCCTTCCTGGGCTTCGACGAAGAGGACCGCACCGAACTCGAACTGATTTCCGACACCTTCTGGCAGGGACCGGTGCGATGAGTGAATTCGTCACCTCAGTCCGGTTCAAGGCGGACGGCACCGACGGCCTGGTGGGGCAGCTATCGGCGGCGGAAAAGCAGACGCAGAAGCTGGGAACGACGGTCGATCAGCTGAGCAGAAACCTGGCAAAGGAGGCCACGGAGAGCAAGCAGGCGGCGGCGGCCTTGAATACGCTCGACGGAGCGAATGACCGCGTTGCGGCAGGTTCGGTGCGCACCAACAATGCGATTAACACTCTAACAAAATCTGCCGGTCAGCAGCGGGCGGCATTCCAACAGCTTGGTTTCCAGATTCAGGACGTTACTCAGGGCCTTGCTATGGGCATCTCGCCCATGACCATCTTTGCGCAGCAAGGCGGGCAGGTCGCGTTTGCGATGTCCAATATGGGTGGGAAGGTTGGTGCTGTTGCATCGTTCTTCACGGGACCATGGGGTGCAGCACTCTTGGGTGCGGGCACGATTGCGCTGGCTCTTGCTACCAGTCTTGGCAATGTTGGTGATGAGGCAGACACCGCCAAAGATGCAGCTGATAGATTCAGTGATGCGATCCGCGATTTGGATCAGGCAACGGGTCTCGCCAACAAGTCTGCTGAGCGTTCCATACAGCTGTCGGCAGCACGAGTACGTCAGATCCGCGACGAAGAGATTAAAACTCGCAAGCTTACAGAGGCTAAACTTGCCGATGCTATCGTTGAGGCCGAGCGCGCGCGGGGTGATGCAACTGGCGGCCGTGCACTCAATTACGGTGCGGCAGGCATCGTTGTCGCAGCAGACCAGCGTATCGAGCGGCTGAACAAGTTGCTGGCTTCGCAAAATGAGAAAGTCGGTGAACTTAATCGCTCCCTGCGCGGTGAAGGGTATGCAGGCGCTCTAGCGGCAGCGGAGGCTGCGACCGACAAGGCCGCAGCAGCGACACAGAGATACGACAGAGAGCTACAGTCCGTTCGTGACCGTATCGAAAGTGGGGCACTTTCCCAAGCAGGTGCGCAGCGTGAAATTCAGGCGATAATCAAACGCCGGGACGCGGCAGTTGAAGCAGCGCGCGCTGAGGGGAAGGCAGATACTGAAGCCAAGCGCGCGGCAGCGAAGGCGGCGCGTGAGGCTGCCGCAGAAATCCGCAAGTTGGAGGCAGCAAATAAGAAGGCAGCGTTAGAAACAGAACGTTTTGATAAGTCGATGCACGAACTCGCTCGCTCTCTTCGGGAGGCGGAAACAGCAGAGTTTGCAAGTCAGGTCGACCGCCTCACGCGCGCATATGACCCGTTGCAGGCGGCGGCGGAGGATTACCGCAAGGAGCTGGAGTTAATCGACAAGCTTCTGGGTCGCGGTCAGATCAATCAGCAGCAGGCTGGACGATTCAGGCGTGGCGCGAACGAAAAGCTGCTGGATGATCTCGACTCTGAACTCGAGGCGGAATTCGGCAAGGCTGGTAAAGAGGCAGGAGCGGCGTTCAACCGCGAAGCACTGGCGCGCGCAGAAGCTATTGGCCAGATCATCGGCGGTACGGCTGGGGATGCGCTGACAACGGTCATCGGTCTCATCAGCGGTGCGTCCACGGGGGACTTCACGGCCATCGGAGGCCGGACCGGCGGCTTCGCGACCATTCTTGCAGATGTATTCGGCGGGAAAAATAGCCCGTTTGTCACTGGCCTGAAGGATATATTCAACCCGCTAAAGGACGGCCTGAAGGATATCGGTGGAGACATTGCCAGCGCCCTCGGCATTAAGGGTGGTGCTGGCGGTCTGGGGCAGATTGCAGGCCGTGCTGCTGGCGGCGCTGCTATCGGTGCAGGCGTAAGCGGTATTCTCGGCGGCTCCAGCCTTGGCGGGTCGCTGGGCGGGGCATTAGGCGGCGCGCTGGGTGGCGAGCTACTTGGATCGCTGGGTAGCTTTGCAGGCCCGGTCGGCTCTATCGTGGGTGCTATTGGCGGCAGCCTGATCGGTAGCCTCCTGAAGGGCAACAAGACCGCTGGCGCAGTCATTACCGGCCCCGGCAATGCGCGTATCGGTGGCGCTGATACGGCTGCGTACGGCACTGCAGGCGATCTTGGTAGCGCTGTAACGTCTGGCCTTGATCAAATCGCGCAGGCGCTGGGCGGCACCCTCACGGCGGGAGGGATTACTGCCATCGGCACACGCGGGGGTGAATTCCGGGTAAATACGACTGGCGACAGCCTTAAGGGCAAGAACGGCGCGCGCGGTTTCGGAGACGATAGCGCAGCAGCGGTGGCGTTCGCGCTTGCGGACCGGATCAGCGACGGGGCAATTACTGGCATATCGCAGAAGGTGGCACAGGCGCTCAGGTCGTCGTCAGACATCGACAGCGCCGTTCAGGAGGCTGTGAAGGTTAAGGCCATCGAAGAGCTTCTGGCGGGCATCCTCAACCCGTTTGAGACGGCTATTAATGAGTTCGAAGGCCAGATGGCCGAACGCCTGCGCATCGGCCGGCAGTATGGCTTCGATCTGGTGGCGCTGGAGGAACAGAACAACAAGGAGCGGCTGGCGCTTCAGGAGCAGCTGCTGCGGACGCAGGTGGGGTCGATACAGGACTTCCTCGACGACCTGTCATTTGGCGATCTGTTCCAGGGGTCGAGTGTTGAAAAGCGCAATCAGCTTCTCACGGAGATCGATGCGGCGCGCGGGGCTGCAGAGGAAGGGCAGGCAGGCGCAGCGGATCGGCTTGCGGGTCTGCTTAGGAATCTTGTCAGCACGTCGCGTGATGCATTCGGCACGGCGGGCGGCTTTGCGTCGGATGTCAATCTGGCGCGCACCACAGGTGAAGGGATCGTGTCGGAGGCGCAGCGTCAATTGGATGAGGCGGTCAAGCAGACGCAGCTGCAGGACGAGGCAAACGATCAGCTATCCCAGATCAGGACCGGCATCGAGCAAACGAACGAATACCTGAAAAGCTTGAATCTCAACGGCGGCGGTTTCGGCCCGAACGGGCTTACGCCCTATAGAATTGCGAGTTCCCTATGATCGATCCGGCCACCCTCGCGAAGGAACTGGATGCGCAGAAAGCGCGCGTCGACAACCTTCTCGCCGAGATGAACGACAACACGACCACGATAATTACGGCGATCAATAATCAGCGGGATCGTATCCAGCGCCTCGAAGCGTCTGTCGGCCTCGCGGAAACCTTCATCGTTGCCGTGATGCAAGGCGCCGCCGGTGCGATCGATGTCTCCCGCATCATCAGGGACGCAGAGGCGACGCTCGCAAAGGTGCGAGAAACCGCTCAGGAGGCCCCACAGAGTGCCGAGGAGGACGTTAGCGGCACTGGTGGGCCGGATACCGCTACAGACGCCTCTACGGACTCGAAATCGGGACGGCGGTTCGATGCGTGAGATCGAGGTATTTCGCGCCGGCACGTCGGCCTCGAAAGGGATCACTGCGGCCGACCTGCAGAAGATCGTCGGAAGCTACAACCCTGCCCTGCGATCCGCGCCAGTGGTCAAGGGCCATCCTCAGAACGATATGCCTGCCTACGGCATCATCCAAAGCTTGCGGCAGGACGGCAATCGACTGTTCGCCACCCTTGGCGACCTGGCAGGCAGCATCCTCGACGAACTGCGACTTGGCCGCTGGATCAACCGGTCGATGGCGTTCTGGGCGGAAGATCACCCTTCGAACCCGACACCCGGCGCATTGTACGCCAAGCACCTCGGATTTCTGGGCGCTGCACAGCCCGCTATCCCCGGCATGGATCCGATGACGTTCGCGGCTGAGCCTGTCATCACCAGCGCGCCCGACAACTGGACCGCTCGGAACACCGAGGTTTACAGCCAGGCGGATCGGTTCTGCGAGCAGGCAGATGCGCTTGTCGCGAGGGGGTTATTCCGTGATGGCGGGGCTGCGCTGGATTACGTGCTCAGGAAGGCTGCGCAGGCGGCATGAAGCTCTCGCGCCTCAAATACGTTGCGCATGGGGGTGGGGTGAGGAGTCGTTCGTCCCATAACTATTGACTTGTCCTCACATGTGATTCATGATTTGTTCACTACTTGTCCCCCAATGCCGAGGGGAGTTAGCCAATGAAATCCAAGATCAACAACCTCAATATTGCCTCCCCTAAGTGCCGCTATTGTGGCAAATCCTGGCGGCCGCCTAGTGACGTAAGCTCCACCAGCGCCTACTGCAAAAAGTGTGCAATAGAGCGGCGAACACAGGCACGCAAAGAGTTGGAAACTCGGCCAATTGGCAGCTCGGACTTCTCTGGTCCTTACCTACTCCCAAGGCGCTTCCGACCAGCCTAAGGGCAGAGAAAATTCCGCAATCCGGCCTCTGCATCGTGACGGCCTATTTTGCCGTCGGACCCGCCCAGAGATCTTTTTTGTCCACGACCAATTGGTTCACTCCATGCTCTCCATCGGTGCTTGCGTTCCGACAGGCGTTCCCATTCCGCCCGCAGCTTCCGCTTTCCTTTAGTCATGTGCCATTCGACCAAGTTTGGGGTGACCTCAGCCTGCCAGGCAGGCTCGACACATAAAGATGCGATACCATTGAGAGCCTGCTGAGCGTTCTGATAGCGCTTAGCCGAATCATCAGCGAGCATCTTGCGCACGACACGCCGCCAATCACTGGGTACGTGCGGAAGCCACCGAAGACCGTTCGCGAAGCCGCCGCCTTTGACCTCACTCCTAGGACGTGCCCCATCGCTGTACCACGTTTCCCCGTGCAGAAGCCGGTAGAGCGTCATTCCGAGCGCCCAGATGTCGGATTTGGCGCTAGTACCTGATCCATGCCAGACCTCGTAAGCGATATGATCGGAGTATCCTGCCTGTGAGCCATATCCAAGAATTAGATCGTCGGTGACTAAACCAAAATCGCCAAGCTGTGCGACGCCCTGAGCGTCGATCAAAATGTTTGCAGGTTTGATGTCGCGGTGGAGCATTCCCCGATGGTGCAGGGCTGCGAGTCCATGAAGAACTTGCGTCGCCACACGCTTAACATCGGGCAAGGGCATCGGGTCAGCTTCAAAGTAGTCCTGAAGCGAGCCTCCCGGGCAAAATGCCATACAGATTAGCACACTATTTCCACCATCGCCTTCGACCACGTAATGTACCTTGACGACGTTGCGATGTTCGGCGCGGGCTAGGTTTTGGGCTTCGCCGAGGTGTGCATTGTCCGTCGTCAGAACATTCGG
>DFLT01000019.1 GCA_002375465.1 Alphaproteobacteria bacterium UBA3612
GCACGGGCGCGCACCTCGGGTGAAAACTTGTTCGTTGTCTTGCCCATACAGGCTCTGCCTTCTCAGGAGTTGGAGCCTCCGACAATCCCGGGGCGGTTCAGTTCCTTTAGAGTTGTTGACCTGCAATTTCAATTAGTTACGCTTGTAACATGAGAACTTTCTACGGTTGCTCCGTGCTATCGGCCTTCCCGGGAAGAAAGCTAAGCGTGCCTTGTTGGCGGGTTGAATGTCTGCCGACGAACAGCTCCGGTCTGATTCCGGGCCATGGCATTGCAGTTGAAAGGATGATTTGGTGTTCGACTTGGGCTCGATCTGAAATCGCGATAACCTGCTCTTGGAAGTTGTGGCTTCTCGCTTGTTCGATCCCCTTGTCTTCGGTGATATCGATCATCAGGAAACGAGGATGGCGGAACTTCCGATCCTGTAGAGCGGCCTCAAGAAAGCCGACCAAAAAGGCGGATTTTAGGACGACACGGGAGCTGGCCGAGAAATATGTGTGTTCATCGACCGTGATGTTGTTCTTGGCAAAAGAAAATTGAACGTGCTCCGGGTTCTCAAATGAATCCTGGCGCTTCAAATCGCCGCGTAAAATTCCGATGATATTGTTTTCTATACTCGCTCTAGCTGTCAACAAGCGATCAGTTTGGCTCAACTGAAGAGCGCTTATGCGGGTGCTCAGCGATTGAATGTCCCGATCCAACTGAGCTTTCTTGGCAGCTAGGTCGCCAATTTTATTGGACAACTTCACCTGTGCTTCAATGTCTTCGATCGATTTATCGATGTAGCCAAGGCGGCGCTGAAGATCGCGAATCTCCTCTTGAGCTTTCGACGTTGGCACCGAACTGAGATTGGCGAGTTTTTTGGCCTTCATCTGCCACGTTTCGTGCAGGGTGCTCAGTTGGGCTTGGAAAGTCTTTAGCCGGTCAGCTCTGATCTTCTGCAACCGCTCAGACTGTGTGACTTGTATCGAAAGCTCATTAATGATCCCGACGATCCGCTCTCTTGCACGTTCCGTGTCGAGCGGCGTCTTGCAAAGATGGCAAGCCGAGACGGTATGTTCGTCATCGACGACTTCGGCGTAGCATGCCGGACAAATTCCAAACCGAACCGTGCCTACAACATTCGCAGCCAATTCGGCATCGCGCAATGCTTCAAGTCTGGAACGAAGTGTTTTTATGAAGGCGGATGAGTCTGAAAGCTCAAACTCTACAGAATCCACGTCAGCTTGCTTTTGCCGAATATCCACCTGAAGCTTTTGAACCTGTTTGTAGAGCTCCTTCTGAGCCTGCATCGTGATTTTTCGAGATGACTGGCTGAAGTAGAATGCCTCTTCAGCGACCAAGAGCTGAGCGGAGAGAGCTTCTCGCTCATCGACCAGGGCCTTTCGGCGCTGCTCGATCCAATCAAGCGTCATGCTTTCATCGCCGCCACCAAGGACGCGGAATATACTCCTGAGTTCGGCAGATGCCTCGGTGAATTCGCGGTCCTTCGTGCGCTTCAGTTGCTGTAGCTCGTAAATTTCCGTGTCGAATGCGCCGCACAGTAGGTTGCCAACAGCTTCGCGCAGATTCTCCGGATCGTAGCCTTCAAATCTAAAAAGGCTCTCGGTCGCTGATAGCTGATCAGCGTATAAAAGTCGGAGAATCTGATGTATCGTAATGCTAGATGTGCCTTCGACGGCCACATCGGGCATCTCAAGGAGCCGGAAGATCGCTTGGGAGAAGCTCTCTTGGTTCGTGAAGCGAGCGTACGGGTATCGCTTCCAAGCCTCAATCGGTGCGGAAACGGATTGCTCGTAGCGGCCTCCGAATATTTCCATGGCGGATTGAGATGAGACATCGATCTGGCGACGAAGCACGGCAGGATTGCCATTAAATTCCGCCTCCAGCCACACGTGCTCGCACAAGAGCGCATGCTCGCTCCAGGCCGAGCGGTCGAGGTTACCCCCAAGCCCAAAAAACAGGAAGTTCATGATAGTCGATTTGCCCGAGGAGTTGTCACCTCGGATAATGTTCACGCCGCAATGAAAAGCCTCGTCGTAAAGAACCGCAGTTCCGCGCTTTACGACGAGGCGCTTGACGATGAGGCAGGGGTCATACCGAATCATATCGGTACTCCAGAAGCCCGGTCCGATCTTTCAGCCCGTCACGCCCCCCGAGAGGATAGCGCGCTCTGATCTGACACAGGATATCAATGATATCCGTCATATTAGCGTTCAGCAACGAGCAACGCTCAGCAACAGTCGGCGGCAGCATCGCAGGCGTGAACAGTACTTCATTGTTATCCCATGCCTTGGCCGCCAGATGGCCGCTATGCACAAGGCTCGCCGCTGCCGCCCTTTGGAAAGGCTCCATTCTCGCAAAGATGGTGCTGTCCTCAGGCATTGCGCCATACGGCGCGCAATCTTCGTAGGCCTTGCTGACTTTTCTCCAACCTGTATCGCGTGCGAAAAACTTCATAGCCTGAAGCCGAAAAGGAAAAAGGAGGTAGAAGTCGAGAATGCGCAAGGTGTCGAACGGCAGCTTTGCGCCGATGTCACAAGCGAGATGAAGTCTCAGAAACCTAAAAACTGCGTGATATGCATCGAACGCTTCATTGTAGGTGAGCTGGATCATGCTACGATCGGGCTCCTATGCCATTTGATGAAGCACTGCTCCGCCAGCCAGTAAACCATCCCCTGAACAATGTTATGGCTCACGGACATAAGGTCGCCACCGCACTCTTCCACAATAGGAATCACAATACGATCCATGACGAGCGCGTTTATTTCCTCCGGACTATTAGTCGGTATCTGACCATAAATGACGTGCGTAAACTCGTTTTCAGCTCTAGCGAGTATGTGGACAAAAATCTGCTGCGCTGAAGAATAGAGAGACCATTGTTCGAGAAGCTTCGCGAACATCTCTTTTTTTTCGATCGCCTCGTCGTAGTAATCCAGACGGTCGCTCGCTTTGAGTTTGGCTTCCAGGCCGTCAATTCCATCGGTGGCGCGGCGAGTGTGATATCGCGCCAATTCTTCCATCGTGGTTTGAGTCTTTTCGCTGCAATCGTACTGCTCCTTCAGCTTGAGAAGCAGCTTTTCAACCAGCCCTTTTTGTGGTTCTTGGTTGTAGTAGTCTCGACCGGCAATGTTGCCGCCTGCTTTAGCGCCTTGTTGGTTGGCGATCATGCCGTCATACGTCGCAATTCCCATGGGTGATTTCGTGCTGTTGGCTAGCTAGCGCTTGTCGCGACCCACGATGTCTCCACCCGCAAGCGCGCCCGATTGATCGGTTGCGGTGCCGTGTCGATCTGCGCGGACATTTTTCGTGAGCTGGAACGTAAGCAGAGAGCCGCCGATTGCCCCAGCAACCAAACCGCTAAGAAAATTCCAGAGATCGAAGACCATTTGATTCCCCCAACATTTGTCTACGATAGGTTTGCCTGCCTTTTGTCCTGTGGGCAACAGTTTAGGATGGTACACAATTTTGCCGCTGGGATACCAACGTGGCAGACGGCGCCGCGGATGTCCTCTGCCGCGCGATTACGGCTTGTGAGGACGAAGGTAGGTTGGACGGCTTAGGTGTTTGAATGCGGAGATGCTCAAGTCCGAAGACAAGTGGCACAGCCTGTCCCGGCACTCGAGATTCAAGCAGCACCACTAGGGCGGGATGTGCGACCTTTATCGCGTGCGCTCAAACGCGAGTGAAATCGCGAACCTGTGCGGCGCGGAGCATGCCGGCGGCAACATCCCCGACCTGCCGGAGATCTACCCGGATCAGGACGCTATTATTGCCCGTCGCCCCGGTGACGGCCCCGTAATCGAACTTTCACTTGGGGCTTTCCACCACCAGCGCCTTGCAGCGGCCTGTTGCGAACGTTCGGAACCTCTCCAGCAGCTTGTGGCGGTCCGCCCTGAAACGCCCGGACTGCCGCTGCGTCGTCGCCGTGACCGCCTTCTGTGAATGGACCGGGGAAAAGAAATCGAAGCGGAAGGCCTGGTTCGAGCTGACGGACGAGCCTCTGTTCGCCTTCGCGGGCATCTGGCGACCGGCGGAAGGTGAGAGGCCGCGCTACGCCTTCCTGACAACGGATCCGAACGAAACGGTCGGTACAGTGATGCCGGTGCTGCTTAGTGCTGAAACGGGTTCGCTTGGGCTGGAAGCGGATTGGAATGAAGCTAAGAAACTTGTCTCTCCCTTTTCTCAGCTTTCGCTTCTTCAAGCGCCCTGATGAGGCGGATGCTGAGCCACATTGACCGGACGTTCTGTTTTCGTTCTAACATGCGGGGTGAACATGTACGCCCTGATTTGTCGCGCCCGAACGGATGGCGGCGCGGTCAATATCAAGATCATCCCGCAGGCGATGGGTGGCTTCCGCGTTGCCGTGGGGCTTGAGCAGTACGGCAAGCCAATCACGATTTTCGCGATGAACTATGCAGCAGGAAGCAATCTCGAATTGGCCATAGATCAGCAGTGCGGCGCGTGCTGTTCCCATTGGGCGTATAACGAGCGGCGGCGGGGGCCGAAGCAGGAACCAGGTGGACAGCCAATAGAACTTCAGTCACACCGCTGTGATGACCCGCGCCCCTTGCCCGAAGGCCGGCTTAGACGGGCACCCAGTGCTACGTTGCGGGCGCTATCTCGGTCCATGTGGGAGCGTGATCGCTGGCTTTTTCCCAGCTCCTCACATGGCGATCCACCTGCGCATCGACCAACCTATCGGCGAGTGACGGGCTAAGCAGCAGATGATCGATGCGCAGCCCGGCGTCGCGGGCGAATGCGTCCCGGAAATAGTGCCAGAGCGTATAGATCGCTTCTTCGGGAAGCCTTGCCCGAAGTGCATCCGTCCATCCGTGGTCGAGAAGCCGAAAGTACGCGGCGCGCACCTCTGGAGCAAAGAGCGCATCGTCGAGCCAGCGTTCCGGCTTGTAAACGTCATGCTCTGTGGGAATAACGTTAAAGTCGCCTGCCAAGACAACAGGCGCACCGCTGGCCAGCAAGTCAGCCGCACGATCGATCAACCGCTCGAACCAGGCGAGCTTGTAATCGAACTTCGGACCCGGACGAGGATTCCCATTCGGAAGATAGAGACAGGCAACGATGACCCCGTTGATCGCTGCCTCTATGTAGCGGCTCTGCTTTGGATCTGGATCCTGCGGGAGGCCGTGGCGTGTTGCGAAGATCTCACCACTCTCCCATGATCAGCCATCGCGTTCCTTTTGCCCAGTTTCATGAAGCGCTCTCGATCGCGGCCGATCCGGGCAAGGCAGCGAAGGTGATGCTCATTTTCTCCTGAGCAGAGTCCTGAGCATGGCCCTCGACATGGTCATCGGCGGTTTCCCAACTGGCCCATGGCGCCAGCGATCATTGCCTCCCCAAGGGCTCGGTGAACGGCCGCGGTTTTCCGGCACCCTCAATGGCCGAACCGCTGTCCCCCGTCGGTTTCCGTAACAGGCGCGCGCGTGCGCGCGAGGCAGGTGACGAGAACGTACGCAATTCCGAGCGACGAAGTGGTCCTTCCTCCCGGCGGCCAGGGCGACCCCACGTTAGTTTTGCCCACAGGTGCGCGCGTGCGCGCGCGAGGCTGCACCCCTACAAGGAGGCGAACGTCTTCCACCGTCCGGCGAAGTCTTCATGCCGAGCGGTAAATGACGCTCCAGCACCGGTGCCAACATCCACACCAAGAGTCCTAGTTCGATGAGACACCGAGAGGAGGTGCCGGCAGCGGTTCGCATAACCTCCTTTTCGTCCTGGCAGTGCCTCGCGCGCGCGTGCGCGCGTACTGCGAACGAAAGCACCTCTAGACGTGGGGGTGGGGTCATACGCGTTATGTCCGCCAGTTTCCGCCATACATCGTGAGACGTCAGACGGACCTCGATCACGCGCGTTTCTTAAGCCGTTGTCTGCGAGCCCTGGCGGTTCGTCCGATGTTCTCGGATGTGGAAACCCGCCTTCCTATGATGACCCCTTGGGGACGTATGCTCGTTAGCCTCAGGACGTGCGCAGCGCTCGGGTGGGTACCCTTGAGCAAATAGCCGAGGACAGCCTCCTGGTTGGCGAGGTGCAGCTTCGGAGAGGTCATAGCTGTGTTCGCATGCCCTCCTATCCTGTCCGTACGGATCGCCCCCTTCCGATATCCCGACCTGGCGATGCCCCGCAGCCATTTACGAGGACGAGAGCCGAGGTCGAGGGACCTAGGTAGGTGGTAGAGGATGTGGACGTGACTTCCTGCCCCAGGACCGTTCTCGCGCGCCCATATCCAAGACATCTCATGACCCAGCGTTCGCAGCCAGTCGGACATGCGCTTCACATAGCGGCCCGTTGCGCGCGCCGCCTCATGGTCGGGCACCCCCAGCTTCTCCCAATGGATGGTCGTGTGGCGAGTGAACGGAAGGCCGATCACCAACGAATGACGCGCAGCGTCCAAGACATTCTGAGCCTGCTGCAGAGTTATGAACTCACTCGTGCGAGCTGCGGAGTTGCGTGCCCCTCCCCAGGACCTGGCGGGGACATTCTGGTTGGGTGGCACCCCACTAAGTAGCTTAACCTTAATTGCAAAGGCCGTGCCGTTATCGGAATCATCAGGCTCTTCGCCATTTTGGGCGGCAGTCCGAGCGCTCAACAGGGACATGAGGCGGCCCTTTTCGTAAGTTTCAAGTTTGCGAGGTAAAAAAAGGGGGCATCCCGAAGGATGCCCCCTCGTCCAGCTTAAACCTCCTGGGAGGCGCCGAGGGCCCCCGGGCCATTCACAAGACCCGTCAATACCTTCAGGAGCTCAGGTATGCGCTTGAAGGGCACGGTGACGCCACGCCGAGATGGCATCATCTCCTCCCCCTCCTCATACCAGATGCGGAGGTTGAGGAAGTGGCTGCCTTTGAGCCAGCACTCCTCCACGCGCAGCTCCTCGCCTCTGCGTTTTGGTAGGATGAGCAGAACATCGCTCCGAAAGGATCGCGCCTTTCCCCGCCGAAGGGGCTGACATCGCCCCGGCGCCGCAGTATGAGAAGGCGTTGAGCTTTGCTGGCCAACAGTCTTGACCCCGCGCGCGGTGCCAGCCGCGCCGGGGTTTTCGCCTTCGCTGAGGGTCATGACTGCCCCTCCTTCTCCGCGAAGGCTTTGACGCTTGCTACGCGTACAAGGCGACGCCTCCCGATGAAGATGGCTTCCAATTTTCCAGCTTCCAGCAGCTGATAAGTTTTTGATCGCCCGATCCCGAGAGCCTGCGCGGCTTCGGGAATTGAGCAAAGCATCGTTTCCATTGACTGCTCCTTACGTCCGCCGAGATTGCGAAGGTGCGTGGCGGATGCAGGAAGATATCAACGAGGCTGCACGATAGCGGCTGGAAACGGATGGAAAAGGACGGAAATGTTTGAAAACCTAATTACCAACCTTTGATATAGCTTCCATAACTCTTTTAGCGCGCCGCCGCACTTCGCTGATTGCAGGTCCCTCGCCGGTACGTGCGATGAACCATTCCGACATCATGTTTTCTATCTTTGCTTGGGCTCCGGGACCTTCCGGCAAACCGTCCGGGGTATTTGCCTGAGCAATTATGTCGATCAGGCTACCTTCCCAGTCATACTTGGGCGGTCTGCCACCTTTTTGGCTGCTTAATTTACTCTCACTGTAAAGTCCGAACGCCTTCGTTAAACCTGCTCTATCGACATGAACGCCGATCGCCGTTCTTCTCATTACAGAAAATCTAATGGAGAAATCGATAATGAAATCTCCACTAGCGATTTCACACAACTGAACAGATACACCAGGTGTAGAATTATCCTGAAAATTATGCGAATATTTTCCGAGTATATCAAAAAATCCTAAGATTTCGTGGTATGCTTTGGGAGACGGAGCCGAGCTAAAATGCGTCATGTCATTATAGTGATCTTTAAATATTCCTATATCCCTAGAATCTTGCTCAACAAGTTCGCAGGACCAGTGATCGACTTTTGCGGGAATCAACGATATCAGCCGACGACAGATTGCATAAAACGCCTCTCCTTGAGAACACTGGAGCTTTGAGATCACCTCTTCCACGGCACTGGAAATCGGTATCCAATGTTCAGATGGTGACGGTACAGGTACCGAATTGTGCGAAGACAAGGTTTTAGGCTTCTTTGGTTTAGAAACAGCCATCATTTTGCGCCCTGGTGTGCCGATAATGACGCTTCGTCCCTAGCAGTAAACTTTCCCCAAGATTCCATCAGTGTTTTCCGCTTTTTTAGAAAGTCCGTACGACGGTATGCAGCCTCGACACGGTTCGACACGGCATGGGCGAGCGCGGCTTCGGCAACTTCCCCTGGAAATGCAGTTTGATCTGCAACCCAGTCACGAAAACTGGAGCGAAAGCCATGCACGGTGAACTTCAGATTCTGATCCCGCAGAATTTTGAGCAACGTCATGTCCGACAGGGGCTTCCCCCGGACCGTTCCCGGGAACACTAGGTCAGTACCGGCACGCCTTACCGCCGCAGCCCTCTGGAAAACGTCCAGTGCAGCTTCAGAAAGCGGCACGACGTGCTCTACGCCCATCTTCATCCGGACTGCTGGGATGGTCCAGGTCCTTGCATCGAGATCGATCTCTGACCAGCACGCGCCGCGAACCTCTCCTGATCTTGTTGCGGTCAGGATGAGCGCCTCGAGAGCGAGACGTCCCACGCTCAGCTGCGAACCCAGCATCTCCATGAATGCGGGGACCTGCTCATAGGGCATGGCTGCAAAATGACTGGTCTTGCGAGGCTGGCGCGGCAAGCCCTTCGTGATGGACCGCATGGGCGCCTCGGCACCCCTCCACCCCTTTGAATATGCGTAGTCCAATACGGTGCCTATGCGCTGGCGCAAACGACGCGCGGTCTCCGGCTTCTCCAGCCAAATCTTGCTCAGGACGTCCCTCACCTGCCCCGCCTCGATGTCAGAGACCAGCATATCCCCCAGTGTCGGGAATGCGTAGGTGCGAAGCGTAGAGAGCCACTGAGCCCCATGCTTGCCGTTTTTCCACCCACGTTGCTGTTCCGCATGGACGGCTTTCGCAAGGACTGAAAATGTGGGGATGACGTTGTTCGCCTTCTCCTTGGCGGCAATGGGATCGACCCCGGCGCGGAGCTGCCGCCGATAGTCCGCTGCGGCCTCCCGCGCTTCGGCGAGGGAGACATCTTCTAGGGATCCGAGCCCATAGTCTCGTCGGCGGCCTGCGCTCTGCAGGCGCAGAACCCAACTGCGCGATCCTGACGCTTTAACGTCCAGCATCAGACCGCGGCCGTCCTGATATCGCCCTGGCTCCCTTAGGGCCCGCACCTTCGTGGCGTTTAGCTTTCCCATGGATCTGTCCCAACATCTCTCCCCACACTTTGTATCGGTTGCGGGCGAGTGTCAACGAACAGCGGCGAACATCAGCAGTGATTACCCCCTAGGGAAACGTAGATAAATGCGTACAATGGGGGACAGCCTAAAAATGGCCAATGGCGGAGAGGGTGGGATTCGAACCCACGGTACCCATAAGGCACAACAGTTTTCGAGACTGCCACATTCGACCACTCTGTCACCTCTCCGCAGAAGGGCGCTGACGCGGGCGGGCCGCGCTGATCGAAGCGCGGGCATATAGGGGGGATTGCCCGCTTTGCAAAGGGAAAGGAACGCTGCGGCGACCACGGGCTTTGCAGCCGTCCCTGACCCTTCCTATATTGCCAACAAGTAGCGAAAGGAGCGCAGCCATGACCGAGACGCCGAACCGCGGTGCCCCACGCACGTCCGCGCTCGACGCGATCGTACGCCAGGCCGCCTTTGGTATTGGCGATGTGGTGAAGCACCGCCTTTTCGATTTTCGGGGAATCATCTTTGATGTCGACCCTGAGTTCGCCAACACCGACGAATGGTGGGAGGCGATCCCCGAAGAGGTGCGCCCGAAGAAGGACCAGCCCTATTACCATTTGCTGGCCGACAATGGACAGGATTCCTATGTCGCCTATGTCAGTCAGCAGAACCTGCTGCACGACGATAATGCCGATGATCCGATACATCCGGCCATCAGCGACATCTTCGAAAAGGCGGGTGACGGCCGCTATCGCCTGAAACCTGGGCATGCCCATTAGGAATCAGGTTGACGCGGGGGCGGCGCTTTCCTAGGTAACCCCTTCGCTAGACAGCGCGCCGTATCGAAAGGTTCGGCCTGGCGCTGTCTTTGTGCGTTTGAGACATATTCGTTTGGAAGACCCGATGTTCGCGATCGTTCGCACGGGCGGCAAGCAGTACCGCGTTGCCGCAGACCAGAAAATCATCGTCGATCGTATCGACGGCGAAGTAGGCGACAAGATCGCCCTTGATGACGTGCTGATGATGGCCGATGGCGGCGATCTGAAGGACGCGGCCAAGGAGGTCGTACATGCCGAAATCCTGGAGCAGGCCAAGGCCAAGAAGATCAAGGTCTTCAAGAAAAAGCGGCGCCACGGTTATCGTCGTACGCAGGGCCATCGCCAGCAGCTGACGGTGTTGCAGATCACCGGCCTGGGCGGGAAAGCCCCGGCAGCGAAGAAGGCGGCGCCTGCGAAGTCCGAAGCCGCTCCCGCCGAGGGAGAGGCAAAGGCACCTGCCAAAAAGGCTGCTTCCAAGAAATCAGCCGACGAGGGCGCGCCCGCAGCCGAAAAGAAGGCCCCCGCCAAGAAAACGGCAACGAAGAAATCCGCTCCCACGAGCGATGGCGAATAAGAGAGGACCCTGAACCATGGCACATAAAAAAGCAGGCGGCTCCTCCCGCAACGGACGCGACAGTCCGGGTCAACGTCTTGGTGTGAAGCGTTTTGGCGGTCAGCACGTGCTGGGCGGCAATATCCTCGTGCGTCAGCGCGGCACCAAATTCTATCCGGGCAGCAATGTCGGCATGGGCAAGGACCACACGCTGTTCGCGCTGATCGAAGGCGAAGTGAAATTCCACGAAGGTGCGCGAGCCCGAAAGTATATTTCGGTCCTGCCGATGGCAGAAGCTGCCGAATAAGCGTGGTGACCCGCCTATAGGTCACCGGAGAGGTGACCCAGGGAGCGCAAAAGGCTTCCGCGAAAAGGGAGACGGGTCACCGCCTCCCTTTTTCATTCTCCCGGGAAAGGAATTCCCGGATGTTCATGGTCACTGAAAGACTGTTCCTGCGGCCATTATGGCCCGAAGACGCAAAGACTGTGCATGAGGGGCTGGCGAATCCGGCCGTTCACCGAAATCTTGCGTCGACGCGGTCGCCCTTTCCCCTTGAGGACGCCGAACAGAAAATTGCCGCTGACTGGGCCGCGTGGCCGCAGAAGATCAGCCTTGGCATTTTTCTGCGGACGGACACCGGCCCGCATCACGTTGGTCATATCGGGTTTGGAAAACGCCCGGACAGGGATCGGGCTATCGAACTGGGCTACTGGATCGCTGAACCCTATTGGGGGCGCGGAATCGCTGTAGAGGCGGGCCGCGCCGTTCTGGAACACGCCTTCACTGCGTGGCGGCTGCCCACGCTTTCCGCTGGTCATTACACCGACAATCCCAATAGCGGTCGGGTCTTGCAAAAGCTCGGCTTCCGCAAATTGCCGATCCTGCGCCGCTATTTCAGTATACCGCGTGGGGAAGATGTAATTTGTGTGGAATATCTACTGACCCGCGATGAATGGGCAGGCGAACGTATGGCGCTCGCCGCCTAGTGGCGGTGGGCGGCACCCTGGGCTAAGGCGCGGCATATGCAATTTCTCGATCAGGCAAAAATCTATTTGAAATCCGGCGCCGGCGGGCCGGGTGCGGTCTCGTTCCGGCGCGAGAAATATATTCAATATGGCGGTCCAAACGGCGGCAATGGCGGGCGCGGCGGCGATGTCGTCTTTCGCGCCGTCGAAGGGCTGAACACGCTGATCGACTTTCGTTATCGGCAGCATTGGCGCGCCGCGCGGGGGAAGGGCGGTGCCGGTTCCAACCGCACGGGCGCCGGCGCCGACGACCTGATCATTGACGTGCCCGTCGGAACGCAGGTCTTTGACGAGGATCGCGAGACGCTGCTGGCCGACATGGTGGAGGTCGGTCAGCAGGTCACTGTCCTGAGGGGCGGCTTGGGCGGACGCGGCAATGCCAGTTACAAGACATCGACGAACCGCGCACCGCGCCAGTCACAGCCGGGTGAGCCGGCGGAAGAAATGTGGGTGTGGCTGCGCCTGAAGCTGCTGGCCGATGCCGGTCTGGTTGGCCTGCCCAATGCCGGCAAGTCGACATTCATGTCCGCCGTCACCAATGCCGATGCAAAAATCGGCGAATACGCCTTTACCACCACAAAGCCTCAACTGGGCGTTGTGGAGCATAAGGAGCGGTCCTTTGTCCTGGCAGACATTCCGGGGCTGATCGAAGGAGCAGCGGACGGCGTCGGCATAGGCGATCGCTTCCTGGGCCATATCGAACGTTGCCGCGTCCTTCTGCATCTGGTCGACGCGGGGCAGAATGACCCTGCGGCGGCGTATCTGACAGTGCGCGATGAACTTGCCGCCTATGGCAATGGCCTTGCCGAAAAGCAGGAGATCGTCGCCCTGACGAAATGCGACACGCTGGACGCTGAACTGATTGCCGCGCAGCGTGCCGAACTGGCGGAGGTGACAGGGAATGAGATCCACACCGTGTCGGCCATATCCGGCGCCGGGATGACAAAGATTCTCGACATGCTGATGGAAAAGACATTTGCGGCACGCAAGGAGGATCCGGAGACAGTCGAGGAGGTCGAGGAATGGCGCCCCTAGCTGTACCTTTCTCCTTTCCCCTGACGAACGGAGAGATCCGGTGCCGAATCTAGAACTCCTGCCAGCACGTCTGGTCTTAAAACTGGGTTCTGCGCTGCTGGTCGACACGGCGGGCGAAGTCCGTCGGGACTGGCTGGCGACACTGATTGATGACATTGCCGATCTGCGCGCACGGGGGACGGAGGTGATCATCGTCTCCTCCGGCGCGATTGCGCTAGGGTCGCGGCGGCTGGGACTGACGGATGGCGGGCGCGGTAGCCTGGATGACGCACAGGCGTCGGCCGCGGCGGGGCAGATCGTTTTGTCCGGTCTTTATGCCGACCTGCTGAGCGCGCGCAAACTGACGGCGGCACAGATCCTGGTAACGCTGGACGATCTTGCGGACCGGCGCCGATATTTGAACGCCAGTGCGACCTTTGCGCGGCTGTTGGCCCTGGGGGCCGTCCCCGTCGTAAATGAAAACGATTCGACGGCGACGGCGGAAATCCGCTTTGGCGACAATGACAGGCTCGCCGCCCGGGTCGGACAGGCGGCGGGCGCGGACAAGGTGTTGTTGCTGTCCAACGTGGCGGGCATTTACGACCGCGATCCAGCCTTAGGCGGCGCCACCCTGATCAATCAGGTTGCGCCCGATGCGCAGATTGCCGCCGAACTTGGTCCTTCCTCTGGTCTCGGCAGTGGCGGAATGGCCGCCAAGGTCGAGGCCGGGCGCATCGCCGCCGCCAGCGGCATTGCATTGACGATCGCCGACGGGCGCGTGCAGCACCCGCTCAGCACATGGCTTCAGCGGGGGACCGGCACTACTTTCCTCCCCTCGCCTGCCCCCGGCGCGCGGAAGGCGTGGCTGATCGGGCATTTGGATGCGCGCGGCACTTTGTCCATCGATGATGGTGCCCGCGCCGCTCTGTGCGAGGGCGGAAGCTTGCTCGCGGCGGGAATCAAAGGCGTTAGCGGCTCCTTTTCGCGCGGCGATGCGGTCGAGGTCCACGATCTGGACGGCGCCCTTCTTGCACGAGGCCTGATCGCCTATTCTGCCGATGAAATGCGAAAAATCGCGGGCACGCGCAGCGATGCGCAGGGCGATCTGTTGGGCTATGCTCCGCGTGCCGCCGTTGTTCACAGGAATGACTTGGTCCTCATATGAACGAAGATCCCGATACGCTGGTTCAATCGTTGGGCGCGGCAGCGCGCGCCGCAGCGCGGGCAGTTTCGCTGGCGTCTGGCAGTGTGAAAGCGAATGCGGTGCGCGCGGTCGCTGCAGCATTACGGGATGATCTCGATTCCATTTTTGAAGCGAACAAGGCCGATGTCGACGCGGCAAAGGGACTGTCCGATGCCATGGTCGACCGGCTGCGACTTGATCCCGAACGGGTCATGGCGATGGCCGACGCCGCCGAGGCGATCGCAGGCCTCCACGATCCGGTCGGACAGATCATTTCATCCTGGGATCGCCCAAGCGGTCTTCGCTTCGAACGTGTCCGCGTACCCTTGGGCGTAATCGGGGTTATCTACGAGAGCCGCCCCAATGTTACCGCCGATGCCGGTCTGCTGTGCCTGATGGCGGGGAATGCGGCTATCCTGCGCGGCGGCAGCGAGGCAGTGAGATCGAATCGGGCCATTCACAAGTCCATCGTTCAAGGCCTTGAAACGGCTGGCCTGCCCGGCACCGCGATCCAACTGGTGCCGACGCAGGACCGCGCCGCCGTCGGCGCCATGCTGGGGGCTACGGAATTCATCGACGTCATTATTCCGCGCGGCGGAAAGGCCTTGGTCGCCCGTGTGCAGGAGGAAGCGCGCGTTCCGGTGCTGGCCCATCTCGACGGCAATTGTCATGTCTATGTTGACCGCGCCGCGGACCTGGAGATGGCAAAGGCCATCGTTCTGAATTCGAAAATGCGTCGGACCGGCGTCTGCGGCGCGATGGAGACATTGCTGATTGACCGCGCCGCCGTTGACAAGGCCCCTGCCCTCATTCGCCTATTGCTTGACGAGGGCTGCGAGGTGCGGGGCGACGTCGCCATCAAAGGCATGGAAATGCGGGTCGAGCCGGCGCGGCCGGAAGATTGGGATACGGAATATCTGGAACCGATCCTGGCCGCGAAGCTGGTCGACGGGGTAGACGATGCCATCGCCCATATCGAACGGCATGGCAGCCACCATACCGATGCCATCGTAACCGATGATGCCAAAACGGCAGCCAGGTTCATGGCGGGCGTCGACAGCGCCATCGTCATCCACAATGCCAGCACGCAATTCGCAGATGGCGGAGAATTCGGCTTTGGCGCCGAAATCGGTATTGCGACTGGACGCCTGCACGCGCGGGGGCCAGTCGGGCTGGAAGGGCTGACCACCTATAAAACCATTGTCCGTGGCAGCGGCCAGACGCGCCCCTGAGCCGGCAGACCGCGAAATGCCAAATTCAAACAGCCCGGACGACAGCAGCAATCACCGACAGCGGCTGCGCCAGCGTATGCTGGAGGGCGGCGACGACGCCTTTGCCGATTACGAACTGCTGGAATACGTCCTGGCGCTGGCCGTGCCGCGCCGCGATATGAAACCGCTTGCGAAGGCGCTCATTCGTCAATTCGGTACGTTCGGCGCCGTAATATCGGCGGACCCTGACGATCTGCGGCGGGTGGATGGTGTTGGTGACGCCATCATCGCAATCCTGAAATTCGTGCGCGCGGCGTCTGTCCGCCTGCTGCGCGGGAAGATCGCGACGCGGCCGGTCCTCGGCAATTGGCAGGCGGTTGAGGAATATTTGACCGCACAAATGGCGCATAATCCGCGGGAGGAATTTCGCGTCCTGGCACTGGACGGCAAGAACGTCCTGCTGCGCGATGCCAAAATGTCCGAGGGCACGGTCAACGAGACCAGCGTACATGTCCGCGAAGTCATCAAGATGGCTCTACACCTCGGGGCGACGTCGATCATCCTCGTACACAATCACCCGTCGGGCGATTCAAGTCCTAGTCGCGATGACATCGCGATCACTGCGCGCATCTCCGACATTTGCCTTGCCCTCGATATACGCCTTCATGACCACATCATCGTGGCGAAGGCAGGCAATGCCAGCTTCAAGGCGCTCGGCCTTCTCTAAGATGCTCCATTGCGCCCTGCCCCTGAAGCGGGGTGCGTTGCCGCCGCGCGCTCGCCTTGCTAGGCGCGCGCTTTGCCCAGTCAGGAGTTCCCGATGATCCCCCGCTATTCCCGCAAGGTCATGACCGACATTTGGGAGCCGCAGACCCGTTTCCAGATCTGGTACGAGATCGAGGCGCACGCGATGGACGCCCTGGCCGATCTGGGCGTCGTCCCGCGTGAGGCGGCACAGGCCGTTTGGGATCGCGGCGGCTTCGATATTGACCGCATCGACGAGATCGAACGCGAGGTGAAGCACGACGTCATCGCCTTCCTGACCAGCCTGCAGGAACATGTGGGCGACGAGGCCCGCTTCGTTCATCAGGGCATGACCAGTTCGGACGTGCTCGATACCTGCCTGAACGTGCAGCTGGTTCGTGCCGCCGACATCATCATCGATGATCTGGAGGCGTTGCTTTCCGTCCTGAAGCGTCGCGCCATTGAACATAAGGATACGGTGACCATCGGCCGCAGCCACGGCATCCATGCCGAGCCGACCACCTTTGGCCTGAAACTGGCGCAGGCCTACGCAGAATTCGACCGCTGCCTGACGCGGATGAAACTGGCGAAGGACGAGGTCGCCACCTGCGCTATTTCAGGCGCTGTCGGCACGTTCGCAAACGTCGATCCGCAGGTCGAGGAACACGTTGCGGCAAAAATGGGTCTGCGTCCGGAGCCTGTTTCGACCCAGGTAATCCCCCGCGACCGTCACGCGCAATATTTCGCCACGCTTGGCGTTATCGCCTCCTGCGTCGAACGCCTGGCCGTCGAGGTCCGCCATCTGCAGCGCACCGAGGTTCTGGAGGCGGAGGAATATTTCTCCCCGGGCCAGAAGGGCTCTTCGGCCATGCCGCACAAGCGCAATCCCGTGCTGACGGAAAATCTCACCGGCCTCGCCCGTCTGGTACGCGGCTATGCCATGCCGGCGATGGAGAATGTCGCCCTTTGGCACGAGCGGGATATTTCCCATTCCTCGGTGGAACGCATGATCGGCCCCGACGCGACCGTCACGCTGGATTTCGCTCTCGCGCGCCTGACCGGCGTGATGGACAAGCTGCTTGTCTATCCGGAACGCATGCAGAAGAACCTCGATCGCATGGGCGGCCTCATCCATTCGCAGCGTGTCCTCCTTGCCCTGACACAGGCAGGCGTCAGCCGGGAGGATGCGTATCGGCTTGTTCAGCGAAATGCGATGAAGGTGTGGGAATCGGACGGCCAGCAAAGCCTGCTGGAACTATTGAAGGCCGACCCCGATGTGACGGCGGCCTTATCGAACGATGAAATCGAAAGCCGCTTCGACCTCGGCTATCATCTGAAGCACGTCGATACGATCTTTGCGCGGGTATTCGGCTAAGTTCCTTCATGGGCGGGGACTTGCCACTGCGCTGGCAAACGCCATCTATAGATGGTCCCGCAGGCGCACCGGCGCCTGCTGCCCATAGGGAGATGAATTGGCATGAGCCTGATCGACAAGATGCGCGGCGGAGACGCGGAAAACTTCCCTGTTTCGAAATCCGAGGCGGAATGGCGCGAGGAGTTAACCCCGGAGCAATTCGCTGTCCTGCGCGAGGAGGCGACCGAACCTCCGCGCTCGTCACCGTTGAACGATGAGAAGAGAGACGGCAAATTCCTCTGTGCCGGCTGTGGCGCCAGCCTGTTTTCTGCTGAAACGAAATATGACAGCGGCAGCGGCTGGCCCAGTTTCTACGCTCCCATATCCGCCGGCGACGGCGGTGGGGTGGAGACAAAGACCGACTATAAGATCGGCGTCCCCCGCACAGAGGTACATTGCGCCCAATGCGGCGGCCATTTGGGGCATCTGTTCGACGACGGCCCTGCGCCGACTGGCCAGAGATACTGTATGAATGGAATGTCCCTGGATTTTCAGCCATCCGAATAATCCAAAAAAAGATCGCAGCCGGGGAACCCGCAGGGTGATCGCCCGTTATCCCTACAACTCGCCACCCCGCTTACCCCCGCGGCGAGTTAACTGTCTGAGACGGGCCGCACGAACGCTCCTCCCCCCCTGGAGTGCTTCGGCGGCCCTCTCTTCATTTGCGTCCCGCTAGTCCGTAGCATGCCCGCAGGCGGAACGTGAAAGACGATTATGACCCGGAAATATGATATCGCAATTATCGGCGCCGGGTCTGGCGGACTGACCGTTGCGGCGGGCGCGGCGCAACTTGGACTGGAAACCGTGCTGTTCGAAGCGGGTGACATGGGCGGCGACTGCCTGAATGTTGGCTGCGTTCCCTCCAAATCCCTGATTGCCGCTGCGCATGCCGCTCACATTGCCCGGTCTTCCGGTGCCTTCGGCGTCACAGCCACGCCTGAAGTCGATTTCACACGGACCATGCAGCACGTGCAGGAGGTTATTGCATCAATTGCGCCGCATGACAGCGTGGAGCGCTTTGAGGGGATGGGCGTTCATGTCGTCCGCCACCGCGCCCGCCTAACCGGGCCGCGTACCATTGAAGCGAACGGCAACCATCATAGCGCCCGGCGGATCGTCATCGCAACGGGATCGCGGCCATTCATTCCGCCGGTCACCGGTCTGGATTCGACACCTTATCTGACCAACGAGACGATCTGGAACCTTAGTGCGCAGCCCGAACATCTGATCATTCTGGGCGGCGGTAATATAGGTGTGGAGCTGGCCCAGGCATTCCGGCGGCTAGGCAGCGCCGTCACGATCCTTGAGCGCAGCAAGATCCTCGCAAAGGATGATCCAGAACTCGTTTCAACCGTCCGTCAGGTCCTGACCGATGAAGGGGTTGTCATAAGGGAAGGCATTTCAATCGAGCGGGTGCATGGCCAGACAGACAGCCAGTCGGCCAGCATCACGGTAGAGCTCTCTGACGGCGAACGCATCACTGGCTCTCACCTTCTGGTCGCGACGGGCCGCACGCGGAATATTCATGATCTCGGCCTCGACGCCGCCGGCGTGCGGACAGACGCCGGGGCGATCATCGTCGACAAGCGGCTGCGCACGTCCAACCGTCGCATCTATGCCGTCGGAGATTGCCGGCAGGGGCCGCAATTCACCCATGCGGCCGGTTATGATGGTGGCATCGTTCTGCGGAATGCGGTGTTTCGCCTGCCGGCGAAGGCGAACTACGATGCCCTGCCCTGGGTGACCTTCACCGATCCCGAACTCGCCAATGCCGGCATGACCGAAGCAATGGCGAGAAACCGCGACCTGCCACGAATCGAGATATTCGAGGCTGACATGGCCAGCAACGATCGCGCCGCAGCAGAGCGCCGCCCGCTGGGAAAGATCAAGCTGGTACTGTCAAAAGGGCGCATTGTCGGTTGCGCTATTGTTGGCGCTCATGCGGGGGAGCTGATCCATCCCTGGTCGCTCGCCATTTCCCAGGGTCTCAAGCCGCGCCAGATGACAGGATATATTGCCCCCTACCCGACCCTGGGGGAAATTACGAAGGCGGGCGCGAACAAGGTGTTCACGGAAAAGCTATTCAGCGGCAAGGTCCGCAGGCTCGTCCAACTCCTTCGCCACCTGCCCTAGGATCCGGCGTCCGACATTTTCCTGTCACTGCCCCTGCCCAGCACTGCCCACACCAGGTTCCTCCCCAACTGGACCGCAGCGGGAAGACATGCCTAATAAGCTTTTGTAGCTATTTGTGATCGAGCGAGAAACTTGAAATGACGAACGCTCTCATCAAGAAGCTCGGCAATTTTTCCAAACTTTCCAAAGAAGATGAAAAAGCGATACAGCGGCTCTGCACAAATATCGTCAGGAAAAAGGCGGGCGAAGATTTGATTCGCGAGGGCGAGCGGCCGGGATCGGTTCACCTGCTGCTCGACGGCTGGGCGTTTCGTTACAAACATTTGCCGGACGGCGGACGGCAGATTTTGGCATATCTTATTCCAGGCGATATTTGCGATATGCACATTTTCGTATTGCGGCAAATGGATCATAGCATCGGCCTGCTGAATGACGCGGTCATCGGCTTACTCTCCGAAGACGCGATGCTGGAACTTCTTTCTCGGCATCCGGCCGTCGAAAGGGCGCTCTGGTGGGCGACGCTGGTTGACGAAGCGGTATTGCGGGAATGGCTCGCCAATATTGGCCGACGCGATCCCTATCGCCGCATTGCACATCTTCTTTGTGAAATGTGGGTGAGGATGTCTACGATCGGCCTGGTCAGCGGCCAGGATAGTTTCTCCCTCCCCCTCACCCAGGCCGAGCTGGGCGACACGGTCGGTTTGACTCCCGTCACTGTGAATCGGGTAATTCAGGAATTAAGGTCAGACGATTTGATCATTCTGAAGGAGAAACGTCTAACGGTACGCGACGTTTCGCGCCTGATGAAAGTAAGCGAATTCGATGTCAGCTATCTGCACCTTGGCAATGCAGACATTACGCGCGCGGAATAGACTGCGGCAATTTGCGTCAATGAAACGTTCACTCAATACGGACTAAGCTTTGCGAATTATGTCTATCAGCTTTAAACAGATCGATATCAACACTGGCAGCCAGGACACGCACGGCATGCTTGTCTTGTCGGCCGGTCGGCTCGTCGCCGTGCTGTGCCGGTTGGACGACGTGGCGCACGGCGACAAGCGCGGAACCTGGCATGTCGAAACCGTTTTCGGAATGAGGCAAATGCCGCCGGAAACCTTTCCCAACCTTGATAGCGCAGCGGAATGGGTCAGGCTGTCGGAGGACGACCCACTACCCGCGTTTGATGGTCAGCCCATCGCCTCTGCGATGGCAGCCCCCAAACTCTGAAGGCAGCCAGCACCCGCTGTTAATTTGGCTTGGCCATGTGCTAGTCTTCTTCGGCATCACGAACCGGAGATACTATGCGCCACCTGATCCTTGCCGCCGCCGCTCTCATTGCCGTGCCCGCTTCGGCCGACAGCATTACGGATACGGTTGCCGCTGATACGCCGTATCTGATCGACCTCTACAAGCATCTGCACACCAATCCGGAAATTTCCGGTGAGGAGGTAGAGACCGCCGCACGTATGGCCGCGGAGCTAAAGGAACTGAATTTCGAAGTGACCGAACAGGTCGGCGGAACGGGCGTGGTCGGCGTCCTGAAGAACGGTGAAGGCCCCACCGTCATGATCCGCACGGACATGGATGCCCTGCCCGTGACGGAGGAGACCGGCCTGCCCTATGCCAGCACGAAAACCGTCACCGTGAAAGCGGGCGGGACATCGGGGGTCATGCACGCCTGCGGTCATGACATTCACATGTCCAGCTGGGTCGGGACCGCACGCTATCTGGCGGGCAATCAGGACGAATGGTCGGGCACACTGGTAATGATCGCCCAGCCGGCCGAGGAAACCGGCCTGGGCGCAAAGGCGATGCTGGACGACGGTCTCTACACGCGCTTTCCCAAGCCCGACCACGCCATAGCGCTGCACGACGCGGCGCAATTGCCCGCCGGGCAGGTCTCACTCGTGTCGGGCTTCGCCATGGCCAACGTCGATTCGGTCGATGTCGTTGTTCCGGGCGTCGGCGGGCATGGCGCCTATCCGCACACGACCAAGGACCCCATCGTCATCGCCGCCCGTATCGTCGACACTCTGCAGACTCTGGTATCGCGCGAAATCGACCCGCAGCAGGCCGCCGTCGTGACGGTCGGTGCGTTTAACGCAGGGACGAAACACAACATCATTCCGAACGAGGCGCGGCTGCAGATCACCGTCCGTTCCTATACGGACGAAGTGCGGGATCATCTGCTGCAGGGCATCAAGCGAATTGCAAGAGCGGAAGGGATGGCCGCTGGCCTGCCAGACGACAATCTGCCGGAGGTGACGTGGGAGGAAATCTACACGCCCGCGATTTACAATACTGTCGAACAAACCGACCAACTGGAGGAGGTATTTCGCGCCCGCTTCGGCGACCGCTTCATCCCCGCCAAGCCCGTCATGGGCGGCGAGGATTTCAGCCGGTACCACCGCGCCGACAATGATGTCGAATCGACGCTATTCTGGATTGGCGGCGTACCGTCCGAAGCCATTGCCGCCGTGGATGGCGATATGTCCAAGCTGCCGTCCCTGCATTCTTCCAAATGGGCGCCCGACCCTGAACCGACAATTGGCGCGGGAGTAGAGGCGATGACGGCGGCGGCCCTGCTATTGTTCAAGGAGTAGGAGGAGACTGGCGAAGGAATATGCTCAGGCCAATCGGTCCAGCTTTTCCTTCATCGCCGCCAATTCCGCCTTCAGATCCTTGATTTCTGTGTCGTGGTCAGTGTCGGTTCGGGTATCCCCGGCCTCACCATGCGATGTCTTCTCTTCGCTGGGACCGATACCACCCAGGGCGGCACCGAACATCTGCATGTTCTGTTTCGCTAGCGCGGAAAAGGGATTTGAGGCGCCCAGCATGGACTGGGCAAACTGTTCCTGATTGCGGCGCAGCGCGGACATGCTCGCCTCAAGATAGGAGGGCACCATTGCCTGCATCTGATTACCGTAAAGGCTGATTATTTCCCTCAGGAAGCTCGTTGGCAGCATGGTCTGGCCACCCGCTTCCTCGTCCATGATGATCTGGGTCAGAACACTACGGGTGATATCCTCGCCCGACTTTGCGTCGACGACTTTGAATTCAATGTCCTGACGCGTCAGTTCCGCCAGATGGTCCAGCGTGATATAGCTGGAGGTGCCTGTATTATACAGGCGCCGATTGGCGTATTTCTTGATGATAATGGGGCCTGCGCCGGGCGACCCGTCATCTTTTGCGGTGGAGGATTTTTTTGCCAAGGGCCGTTTCCGATGCTGCGGGTGCGAACGTCATAGCACGAAAAAATGCTGCGCAGCAACGTGGGCGCCTGCCCTTCAATCGCGGACCGCATCCCCTGCCGCTTTTCTGGCAGTTGGCGAGCGCGGAAATCGGTGATGATCCGGCGCGAATGGCACAGTTGTTGGCGGCGGTTTCGCGTTATCAGTCAGCGCCAAGGCCGCAGCGGCGGCGGGCAAAGGTTGCGGTAGAGGACGGTGCAGCGAGGCTGCTGCAATACGGAAGCAGGGGGACGCCGGTGGTCCTCGTCCCTTCCCTCGTGAACCCGCCCTGGATCCTCGACCTGGATCAGGAACGGTCGCTGGCAGGCCGCCTGGCAGGCGCAGGGTTTGCCACTCATCTGGTCGACTGGGGAACCCCCGGCAACGCAGAACGCAGCCATGATCTCTCGGCCTATGTCCGCCAGCTGGAGCGGCTGGTGGCGCCGCTGGGTCGACCCGTACTGGTGGGCTATTGCATCGGCGGTGCCCTTGCCATGGCCGCTGCGGCGCGCGGAACAGGGCGGGCATTGGCGACCATCGCCACGCCGTGGGATTTCGATGGATATCCCACATCGCGGCGCGCAGAGCTGAGCGCCTTTTGGCGACGCACCCAGCCGATTGCCGGGTCGCTGGGGGTCGTTCCCATGTCGTTGATCCAGCCCGCCTTTTGGGCGCTGGACCCCGGTGCGCCGGTACGAAAGTTCGCAAGCTACGCCGCCATGGACGCAGAAAGCGCCGCGGCGCGCAGGTTCGAGGCGATGGAGGATTGGGCGAACGGCGGCGCACCGCTGACCCTTCCCGCCCTTCGCGAGGCGCTGGAGGACCTGTTCGGCGAAAACCTGACCGGCCGCGGACAGTGGAGCGTAGGCGGCATCACCATACAACCGCAGGCGATCGATATGGACTGGGTAAACTTCATCTCCGCCACCGACCGCATCGTCCCCGCAGCCGCCGCTCCGAAGTCACCGAATGACCATATGGTTCAGGCGGGACATGTCGGCATGGTGGCTGGCTCGCGCGCAGAGGACCTGCTCGTCGCGCCTCTGGTCGAATGGCTCCGTTCGCTTTAGGCGCAGTCCATGAATATGGATTGATCAGGAGTATAGACATGCAAGACGTCGTCATCACCGCAGCCAAGCGGACACCCGTCGGCAGCTTCCTTGGCAGTTTCGCAGACGTTCCCGCACATGAGCTTGGCCGCACCGCGATTGTGGCCGCCATGCAGGCGGCGGGCGTTTCGCCCGAGGAGATTTCCGAAGTCATTCTGGGCCAGGTGCTGACGGCGGCGCAGGGGCAGAACCCCGCACGACAGGCATCCATCAACGCGAGTATCCATGAATCGACGCCCGCTTATGGCGTCAATCAGGTGTGCGGCTCCGGCCTGCGGGCGGTGGCAATCGGCAGCCAGCAGATCGCCCTTGGCGACGCATCGATCGTGATTGCCGGCGGACAGGAAAACATGTCGATGGCTCCCCATGCGCAGACCATCCGCAAGGGGCAGAAGATGGGCGACCTTGCGCTGGTCGACACCATGATCCGCGACGGTCTGTGGGATGCCTTCAACGGCTATCACATGGGTCAGACTGCTGAAAACCTGGCAGAGCGCTATCAGGTGACGCGTGAACAGCAGGATCAATTCGCCGTAGGCAGCCAGAACAAGGCCGAGGCCGCCCGTAACGCCGGCTATTTCAAGAATGAAATCGCACCGGTCACAATTTCAGGACGCAAGGGCGACACAGTCGTCGACACCGACGAATATATCCGCGACGGCGTCACCGCCGAGGCGATCAGCGGTCTTCGCCCTGCCTTTACCAAGGACGGCAGCGTTACCGCCGCGAATGCCAGCGGCCTGAACGACGGCGCCGCAGCGGTCATCATGATGGGCGCGGCAGAGGCGCAAAGGCGCGGTGCGCCCGTCCTGGGCCGCATTGCAAGCTGGGCGAGCTGCGGCGTCGACCCCGCCTATATGGGCATCGGACCGGTCCCCGCATCGCGCAAGGCGCTGGAAAAGGCCGGCTGGTCCATCGGCGATCTGGATCTGATCGAGGCAAACGAGGCATTTGCCGCGCAATCGCTGTCGGTCGGCAAGGAATTGGAATGGGACCCGGAGCGGGTGAACGTCAATGGCGGCGCCATCGCCATCGGACATCCGATCGGCGCGTCGGGAGCGCGTATCCTGACCACGCTGTTGCATGAAATGCAGCGCCGCGACGCCAAGAAGGGGCTCGCCACGCTATGCATTGGCGGCGGCATGGGGATCGCGCTGACCATCGAGCGCTGACACCCGGCGCTCGACAGCGCGGCCTTACCGTCGCAACATGGCGCCATGCGCGTCACCGCTGACGAACTCAGAAGCTTTTATTCGACCCGGGAGGGGCGACGAACCGCGCGGCTGATCGCACGGATCGTCGCCCCCGCCGTGATTGACGGGCCAGAGCGACGTTTTTTGGCTTTGGGTTATCCCGCCCCGCTGTTGACCGGCCTTGATCCCAAGCGCTTCGAGCGCCTCGCCCTTCTATGGCCGAAGGAGCAGGGCGGTCGATGCTGGCCCCAGAGAGGCAATAAAAACTGCGCGGTGACAGGCGATCTTGCGGAGCTGCCCTTTTCGGGCGCCCTGTTCGACCAGGCCCTGATCGTGCATGCGCTGGAACACGGCCAACCGGATCAAATATTGGAGGAACTTCACCGCGTCCTTGCCCCGGCTGGCGAGCTGATCCTGATCGTGCCCAACCGCGCGGGATTATGGACGCACTTTGAACGCACGCCCTTTGGCCTCGGTCATCCCTATGGGCGAGGTGAACTGACACGGCTGCTGGCAAGACAGGGCTTCGTGCCGAAATCGTGGAAGACCGCTCTGGTGGCGCCGCCGATTACCGGCCTCAGATGGCTCGACGCCCCTTTGACGAGGGCGGTACCAAAGCTCGGCGGCGTCCATTTCGTTCTGGCGCGAAAGTCAGACGGTCCGATTGCCGTACCGGTGTCGCAGCGGTGGCGCGCGACACGACACGCGCCAGCATCCGCTGTTCCGGCTGCCGGGCGCGCCACGCCTTGATCCCGTCGACGATGCTGGCCCCGGCGATCAGCACCGTCACCAGGCACGCGGCCATCAATGACCAGCCAAAGGGGCCGGGATACTGGTCGAGATACTCAAGCCCTCTCAGCGCCGCCCCAAGGGCCAGCGCATAGATCACAAGCCCCGCCTCAAAGCCGGTTTTCAAAACGAACAATCTACCGATACGCGTTACCATATCCGAAACGCAGCAAATTATGTGCCAGTTCGTTCGATCAACAGCTTATAAGGTTAACGATCTCTTTACTGTAAAGAATTCCGACACCTTTTACCCCGTCTAGAAGCGGACCTCGGCACTAACGAAGACGCGCCGTGGATCGCCATAGAAGCCGGTCAACGTCCCCTCAAGACCAAGGGTCGGCGTCACCGGACCACCGATAGGCGCGTTGACGAAATTATACCCCGATACGACGTAGCGTTTATCGAACAGGTTCTTTCCGTAAACGCCAACCCGCAGCATGTCGTCCTCTGCGGTCCAGGTGACGCTGGCATCAACCAGGGCAAAGCCGTCCTGGTCCAGGAAGCGGTTCGGCACCTCGAACTGGCTGGCATCGCTGCGATAGCTGACCTGCCCGCCAAAACCGATCTCCCCGGCGCCATAGAGGCTGAGCGGCAAAGCAAGGTCGGCACGCATGCTGGCGGTGTAGTCCGGGGTGTTCTGGAACACGCGCTCATCGGCAACATCATTACCAAATGCATCGATGAACTCGTCATATTCGGCATCGAGAAGGCCGAGCGACCAGCCGAAATCGAAACGGCTGCCATAGCCGGCGAAGTCACGTCCGACCCGCGCCGTACCTTCGAACTCAAGGCCCTTTATTGTCGCTGCACCCGCATTCGTGGTGACACCAACGAAACTTTCAGCGATGCCGTCGCCATCTGCATCGGAGCCGACGGAACCCGGGATCTGCACGTCCGTATAGTCGGCGATGAAGCCGGCCAGGCTGAAGTTGAGCGCATTGTCGAGAAGCGAGGCCTTCCAGCCGATTTCATAGCTGTCCACCTTTTCGGGCGCAAAGCGCAGGAACTGGAACTCGTCATCGGCGTCAATATCGCCATCCCCATCCAGATCGGGCGCCAACGATGTCTGGCCACGCGGATCGAAGCCGCCGCCCTTGAAGCCCTTTGAATAGGTAGCGTAAAAATTATGGTCAGGTGTCGGCTTGTAGCTGACAGAGGCGCGCGGCGTGAATTCCTTGAACGTCTCGGAACCGTCAAAGTCGGAGGTCGTCGCAATGGGAACACCCGGTCCGTCGAACGCGTCGGACAGTCCGCCGACCAGGGTGCGACGCAGCACAACCGCTGACCGCTTATCGTAGGTATAGCGCCCCCCCACGGACACGCTGAACTGTTCCGACAGATCGTAGGTGAAATCGCCAAATATCGACCAGGTTTCCGTGTCGACATCGCCAAACGTCTGGGAATTCAGCCCGGGTAGCCCAACGCTAGGCAGGGCACCCGTAGTCGCGAGAAGGACGTCGAAGACCGTACTGGAACTGGCATCCAGATAATAGAACCCCAACAAGCCGGCCAGATCGCCATCATCGTAAAGGATCTGGAATTCCTCGGAAAACTGATCGTTCGCATAGATCGCCGGAACATCGACATCGGCTGCGGGCAAACTGTCGAAGTCGATCGGGGTCGTCGATTCATCTTCCCGATACGCCAGAATGTTACGCAGTTTCAGGGTGTCGGAGACATCCAGCTCGACAGACAGGGACCCACCATAAGCCTCCACATCCTGCTTTGGCGACGATAGTCCTGCGCGCGTGTCGTAGACATCATCGAGAACCGGGGCGCCGGAAATCAGACCCGGCAGAAAACGATGGCCCTGCCGGGGGTCGCTTTCGTCCTTGATGTAGTCGCCCGTCAGGCGGATGAAGAGCGCGCTGGAGGGCTCCGCCTCTACCGTCGCGCGCGCAGCCCATACGTCCTTGTTGTAATTCTCGACGGCGTCCTGCACCAGATTGTCACCAAAGCCGCCGCGGCTCAGCCGCGCAACAGAGCCGCCAACCTTCAGCATGTCGCCCACCGGCATCGACGCCGTGATCACGCCCTCTGCCTGGTCATAGCTGCCATAGGTGCCGCGAATTTTCAGCTCCGGCTCGGATGGCAAGCGGCGGGTCACATATTTGATCGCGCCGCCAATGGTGTTGCGCCCGTACAGCGTGCCCTGTGGGCCGCGCAGCACTTCGATCCGCTCAACATCGTAAACGTCCAGCACCGAAGCCTGCGGCCGGTTTAAATAGACATCGTCGATGTAGACGCCGACGCCCTGCTCGAACCCCGAAACGGGATCCTGCTGTCCTACGCCGCGAATGAACGCGGTCAGGGTCGTGTTCGTGCCGCGCGACACCTCCAGCGTGACGTTCGGGACGGACTGGGACAATTCGGTCAATTCCTGTACGCCACGCTGCTGCAACTGCGCACCGGAAATAGAGGTGAGGGACAGCGGCACATCCAGCAGGCGCTCGCTACGTCGACGGGCGGTGACGACAATCACATCGGTTTCGCCAGATTCTGAAAGCGCTTGACTGTCGGCGACTGCTTCCTGCTCGCTGACTTCCTGGGCGACAGCAGCGGTCGATAGCGCGGCAAGGCAGGTTCCTGCGGCCAGCGTCGAACGAAACAAAGTGCGGATCATTGCCTGATTTCCCCATTGGATATGTCGGTTCAGCCCTTTCGACAGAGCCTTGTCCGTCATCGATAGTGAAAGGTGAACCACCTTTCAACTTCTACTATGATCAGGGTGATGATTTTGTATAAGGGGCCGCATGTCCGCCCAAACAGAGTCCGCCCGTAAGCCCCGCACCTCCCGCGGCGAGAGAACGCGCCGCGCGCTTCTAAACGCGGCGGCAGAGGAATTCGGCGAGAAGGGATTCCAGGGCGCGTCGGTCAGCGGCATCACGGCGCGCGCGGGAACGGCACTTGGCAGCTTCTACACCTATTTCGAATCCAAGGACGAAATCTTTCGTGCCTTGGTACGGGACATGTCGGCGCAGGTGCGTGGCGCCGTTGGCCCCGCCATTCTGGCGGCACCGGACCGGCTGGCGGGCGAACTGGCCGGCCTCACCGCATTCATCGGCTTCGTCAGAGCGCATAAGGAGCTCTACCGGATCATCGACGAGGCGGAGTTCGTCGATCCGGAAAGCTATCGGGAACATTATCGCAGCACAGCTGAAGGCTATTTGACCAGCCTGCGATCGGCCGCCGAACGCGGCGAAGTGCGTGCCGATGTCGACGAGGTACATGCCTGGGCGATTGTAGGCATGAACGTCTTTCTGGGGCTGCGTTACGGCGTCTGGTCCGATGAGGGCGACACGAGTGATGTGTCCGCCAGCGCGTTTGAACTGCTGAAGAACGGACTAAAGCCGCAGGATTCCTAGGCGCGAAGCAGGAAAACGGCGTGTTCGGCCAGCAAATTGGCCCCTGTCCTCGTCGTGCGCCGGTCGCCGCGTAGGAACCAGCATTCCTCTATCGTGGCGCCAATTTCTGCTGCCAGAGCGCGAAAATCGTCCACGGTGACATGGTGGATGTTCGGCGTATCGTACCAGCGTTCCGGCAGAAGCCGCGTGACCGGCATCCGACCGCCGAACAACAGGCTGCCCCTTACGCGCCAATGCGCGAAGTTCGGAAAACTGACGAAGGCATGTCGCCCGATCCTCAGCAGCTCCCGCAACACAAGGTCCGGTCGGCGCACCGTCTGCAGCGTCTGCGACAGCACGGCATAATCGAAGCTGCCGGACATATAGGTGGCAAGATCCGTGTCCGCGTCGCCCTGAACGACGCTGAGCCCCTTTGCGACAGCACTCGCGACATTGGCGGCATCCAGCTCCAGCCCGCGGGCACGCACCTGCTTGTTATGCTTCAGGTCCGCCAGCAGGGCGCCGTCGCCGCAACCGATGTCGAGGACGCTCGCCCCCTCCGTGATGGAACTGGCAATGATGCGAAGATCGGGACGCAGGCCGCTCATCCCAGGAACCCGGCGACGATCTGGTCCATCCCCGGCGTGTTCAGCAGAAAGGCATCATGGCCGAAGGGGGATGACAGCTCGACGAAGCTGACCTCTGCCCCTGCCGCCATGAGGGCATGAACGATTTCCCGCGATTCCGACGTCGGATATAGCCAGTCCGTATCGAAACTGACGACACAGAACCGCGTTGACGTTCCCTCATAGGCGGCGGCCAGCTTGCCCCCATGCGCCTCTGCCAGATCGAAATAATCCATGGCGCGGGTAATGTAGAGGTAGGAATTGGCGTCGAACCGGTCGGTGAAGCTGACCCCCTGATGCCGCAAATATGATTCGATCTGGAAATCGGCATCGAACCCAAAGCTTTTCGCGTCGCGATCCTGCAGCCGGCGGCCAAATTTCTCTGTCAGCCCCGCCTCCGACAAATAGGTTATATGCGCCGCCATGCGCGCCACTGCGAGGCCCGACGTTGGCGGCGTGCCTTCATAATAATCCCCCCCGGCCCAATGGGGGTCCGCCATGATCGCCTGCCGGCCTACCTCGTGAAAGGCGATGTTTTGCGCCGAATGACGCGCCGCCGTGGCGATCGCCGCGGCATTCCTTACACGCTCTGGATAAAGAGCCGCCCAGCTGAGCACCTGCATACCACCCATCGAACCGCCCACGACAGCGTGCAATTGCTCTATGCCCAGCGCGTCCAGCAGCTTCGCCTGCGCCCGCACCATGTCGGCAATGGTTATGACCGGGAAACGCATGCCCCACGGCTTGCCATCAGGCGCTGGACTGGTCGGGCCCGTCGTACCAAGGCAGGATCCAAGAACATTGGGGCAAATGACGAAATACCGGTCCAGGTCGATTGGCTTTCCCGGCCCAATCAGGTTCAGCCACCACCCAGGCTTTCCCGTGATGGGATGCGTCGACGCGGCATATTGATCCATGGTGAGGGCATGGCACACCAGAATGGCGTTCGAACGGTCCTCGTTCAGCGTCCCATAGGTTTCATAGGCAACGGTCAGTTCCGGCAGGACCTCTCCCGAATCGAGCGTCAGCGCGCCCAGCACCCTGGCCTGTCCCGCCATTGTCAGGCCGGGTCCGGATAAACCTGCCGCCAGGCGGTTACCGCCACGCTGGCGAACAGACCCGCCCGCGCATAGGGATCGGAGGCGGCGAACCCCACCGCATCGGTCCGACCGTCAAATTCCGCAATGATCAACGATCCGATCGGGCCACCATCGGCGTCCAACAGCGGCCCCGCCGCGACGATACGGTCGCGAATGCCCGCAATATGCTCCAGATGCGAGGGGCGTGTCTTGGCACGCAAATCGCCGGAGTTCGGTTTGTCGATGCAATGAATTGCGAAGTGAGGCATGACGCCGGGGTTAGTGCGCGTGCCGCCCGACGGCAAGCGGAGCCGCAGTCTGGGAAGCAAAAGATGAAGACCGCTATCGACCTTGCCATCGGCCTGGTCATCATCGCACTCTTCGCCGCCGCAGGTGATCTGATTGTCGGCATCACGCGCGTGCCGGTGCCCGCCCCCATCCTGGGAATGGCGCTTTTCGCTGTTTTTCTTCTGCTGGTGCCTGGTCTGCGCGCCCAGGTCGAACGAGCGGCCATGGCACTGACGGGCCTGTTGGGCGCCTTGATCGTGCCCCCGTTCGTCGGTCTCGCGCTGTTCCGCGATGAATTGGGTGCCAATTTTGGGTCGGTGGCGATCATCATCCTGATAACCACCCCCCTGACAGCGGTCGTTACCGCCCTTTCTCATCGATGGATCAAATCCTTGCAACGCGCCGATTCGTGCCGCGACAACAATTCCACGCCGTGATGATCGATATTCTGGCCAGCATGCTGGCGATTATCCTGACATTTACCGCTTTCTTTGCGGCACGTGCGCTGGGGCGCATGGCGGCGTCTCATCCGTTGCTGAACCCGATCCTGTGGGGGGCAGTCATCGTCGGTGTTTTCCTATGGGCGCTCGATATCGGTGTCGCGGATTATATTCACGCCGCCCGCCCCCTGATGCAGATTCTCGATCTTGCCATCGTCGCCCTGGGCTTTTCCCTGGTGCAGCAATTGGCGCGGCACCGCCGCACCCTGTTCCCGGCGCTCTGCGCGGTGGCCATAGGCGGACTGGTTGGTATTGGCAGCGCGATCCTCGGAGCACGTCTCCTCGGCCTGCCGACCGACTTCGTGCAGGCGCTGGGCGCAAAGGGGATTTCTTCCGGTTTCGCCATCGCGCTGATGGAGCGTCTGGGCGGACCGCCGCCGCTCGCCGCCGGGCTGGTCATTATAACGGGGATGGTGGGCGCCCTGATCGTCCCTCCCCTCCTGCGTCGCCTGGGCATGGACGATGAGGCAACGGGTCTGGGCACAGGCGCATCATCCCATATCGTCGGCACCGACTTTCTGGTACGCACCGCGCCCGAAGCAGCGGCATGGGCGGCGCTGGCTCTCGCCTTTGCGGGATTGGTGGGTGCCGTCCTGTTGCCGCTTTTCTGGCCCCTGACCGGCTAAGCTCGCAGTTGACGAGGGCGGCAGGTTCGCCTATGTGCCGCGCCTTTCCGGGGTTCGGCGTTTGTCTGCGCTCCGGCGGAGCCTATTCGGGCCTTTCAGCATAATCGATTATTCGAGGAACAGATAATGTCGCGCATCTGCGAACTGACCGGCAAGGGCCGGCTTGTCGGTAACCACGTCAGCCACGCCAACAACCGCGTAAAGCGCGTATTCCTGCCGAACCTGCAAAAGGTTTCGCTGATGTCGGATACGCTCGGAAAGACCGAGCGCTTTCGCGTGTCCACGCACGGCCTGCGCTGCGTCGAACATAATGGCGGCCTCGACAATTGGCTGGTCAAGACCAAGAGCGAGAAGCTGAGCGCCAAGGCGCAAAAGATGAAGCGCGCCATCAAGAAGGCCCGCCAGAAGGCCGAAGCCTCCGCGACTGCCTGAGCCAGTCCGCTGAGACATCCTGAAAAAGGGCCGCCTCGCATCATGCCAGGCGGCCCTTTTTCATTTCAGCATGTCGCTCAAGGCTAGACGGCGGTACCTGGCTTCAGCCTGTCGGCATATTCGGTGCGAAACTTCTTCACCTTCGGCCCCACGACATAGTTGCAATAGGGTGTACTATCTCCGGTGCGGGCATAATAATCCTGATGCTCCGCCTCGCCCGGCCACCATTTCCCCGTTTCGATGGTCGTGACGATCGGATCCGGCCACAGCTCGGCGGCCTTCTTGATAGCTGCTTCGGCTGCGGTTCGCTGGTCATCGTTCAGGGGAAAGACCGCGCTTCGATATTGCGGACCGACATCGTTTCCCTGACGATCCTTCGTCGTCGGATCATGAATGTGGAAAAAAATGTCCAGCAATTCCGAGTAGGACACTTTGGTCGGGTCATAGTCGATCTTAATGGCCTCCGCATGACGGGTGCCCTTGCCGCACACTTCGCGATAGCTGGGATTGTCGACATGGCCGCCAATATAGCCCGATTCGACATGCTCCACGCCGATCAGATCGTCATAGATAGCCTCTAGGCACCAGAAACACCCGCCAGCCAGAATTGCGGTTTCACCTGTCATGGAACAGTCTCCTTTTCATGCCTAATGTCGGCATGGGCAGCACGGCGTTCAAGCGGGGACTTCACATGCGACTTCTGTTGGTTCTTCTTTGCCTGCTAGGTGGCTGCGCCAGCACGCCGCCGTCAACATCGCCCGACGTCCTTATCATCGCGCATCGCGGCGCCAGCGGCGAGCGTCCCGAACACACATTGGCGGCGTATGAACTTGCGATCGATCAGGGCGCGGACTTCATCGAGCCTGATCTGGTGATCACCAAGGACGGCGTGCTGATCGCGCGGCACGAAAATGAGATCAGCGGAACGACCGACATTTCAGATCACCCAGAATTCGCCGACCGACGCACCGAGAAGCTGATCGATGGTGTGCGCGTCACCGGCTTCTTCACCGAGGATTTCACGCTCGCGGAACTGAAGACGCTCCGCGCACGGGAACGCCTGCCAGAGCTACGCGGCACGGCCCATGATGGCCTGTTCGAAATTCCAACATTCGATGAAATCATCGCCTTGGCGAAGAAACGCGGCGTCGGCATCTATCCCGAAACCAAGCACCCCACCTATTTCCAAAACCTTGGCAAACCATTGGAGCCGCCCCTGCTGTATACGCTCCGGCTGTTCGGGTAGACATCCGGGGCGGCACTGGTCTTCATCCAGCCGTTCGAAATCAGCAGTTTGCGTGCTCTTTCAACAGAGACCGGCGCTCGATTAATCCAACCGATCAGTAACCCCGAGGGAATCCCAGCAGACAACAGCCCACTGCGTTACGCCGAAATGCTGACGCCGCATAGCCTGAGCAAAATCCGGACCCGGCGACGGATTTTGCGCCTACAAGGACCTGATCATCATCTGATAGGCCTGCCGGACTGGTGGAATCGGCGCACCGCGCTGGCCTTTTGATCCCTGTCTGGACATTTCGCCGCGACAATATGTTCTTGCTCATTGCGTCCCAAAGCAGACCGGCCGCCAAACCACATGGAGATCTCGTTGCCGAAATACACACCCACCTGACCTTGGGCGTCGCCAGAATATTCAGAGATAATTTCGCCGAGGCAGTGAGCACCCGAGACAGCCGCTAGTGGTGTGCTAGGGTCCAAACCCAATCAG
>DFLT01000007.1 GCA_002375465.1 Alphaproteobacteria bacterium UBA3612
CGTGGGCTGAACACACCGCTTACGCTTATCAGGCTGCTACGCAGGAGTTGTCTTTACCATTGACGGCATGGAAAAAGCCTAACAACTAGCCAGTTGGTAAGCGGGGGAAGATTGCGTGGCATCAACTAAGAAAATTGTGGATATAGATATCGCCACTAGGGTCATTGGAGATGAGGAAGACATCTTCATTATCCGCCCCGGGCAAGATTTTACCCTATATGCCGACTTCCGGAAAAAGGGAGTGGCATTCCTCGATTTCCCGGACCTTGATTTGCTCCTATTCAAATCTAAGTGGGAGAATGAGAAACAACGGGAGGCTGTTCTTCGATCTTCGACAATTAGAGACTGGCACCTGACCGGTCGATCTAAGGATCAACAACCGTCTAGAGCACACTCCGATTACGAAGGACGCGCCAAAGGCATGCGCTTAGGCGCTCACGTCGCGTCAGTGAAGCGTTTCTACCTCGAGTTGCCAGTAGGGACGATTATCGTCGTCCCCGGTCCGGGGTATTTTTCCGACGTGCTGGTTGGGCAGCTGTCAAGCAAAGTAATTTCCCAAAAAGATATAGGGCTCTATCGAGGAGAGGTGGTCCCCGCCCGGAGGGTAGACTGGCTCGGTCAGAAGCAGAAAAGCGAGTTTTCGGAGGAGGCGATTGCCCGCCTTCAGAACCAAAAACCTATCATCGCTCTAGATCGAAGTCTGCGAAAGGAATTTATACCTGTCGCATTTGATCAATACGTCTTTGAAGGGGTTTTTTCTTCCAAGTTTTTGACGACGGAATTAGATTTCAGTACCTTAGACGATTTTAATTTTCAGGCGTTCACAAATTATGTAGCCGGGGTACTGGTCGCTTCGCGCGAACTAGACATGCCCCATGAAAATGTCACTATGAGCGAAGCTTTAGAGGCCCTTCATAGATACCGTGATTTGATCCCTGAGCTTGCAACTAATATAAACTCTCCCGGTTTCCTCCGATTGTCGAGTGAGCAGGTTTACCCACTTGTCATCGCAGCAATATTTTCTTTGGCTTTGGCTGCAGGGGCTTCGGCCCAATCGGCAAATGTTCGGGTGCACAACTCATCCGCTTTGCAAGAAGACCCTTGCGCAATAAAAGTGGAGAAACATGTTGAGGCTGCTATGAGTTTAATGGGCACAGATGAATGGCGAGCAGCCTGTAAGAATGCTTTGAGAGTGTCAAAAAGCGCTGGGTTAAAAAGTTCTGTCAAGGCCCAGAAGCGAGAGGCGGTTGATGATGATGGTAGCTAACGCTCCACGCATGGAGCGCCCAGAAACTAAGCACGCTACAGTCAGTCGAGCATTCCTGGCTGTGGGCTTTGTGGCGACCACAATTGTGACCACCGGCTTAACGGTGTCCGGTAATTGGTGGTTAGGTGTTATGGAAGACAATCGAGCGGAGGTTCGCCGCGAGATTGGAGAATTTGCCACCGTCTCCCGCGCATTTGACGCAGCATTCCGTGTCCATGCGCAAAATATTAGCAGGCATTTACCTCTAGAGCGTAGCAGGGAAGATGTTTCTGCGAACCTGCTGCAGCAGTTGATCGAGCTTGAATCAGCACGGCCGTATTTGCCGCCTGAAGGAGTCCGAGTGGCAGACAATTATGAAAAGATCCTGGCCAACATAAATAGACAGCTTTTGGAGGCAGAAGGGCCGGCTGAGGCGGGCCCTCTATTCCAAGAAGTTGCATATCTCGTGGACGTTCGCGAGAATCTCGTCAGCGCATTGAGAGGTGAAGCTGGGTTACCAATCGAGCGGGAGCCTGATTCCGTGAGCGGCTCGTAGGCTTACTGTCACGCCTGCTCAACCGTTTCAATCTCCCCAGTACCGCCTCCCAGAGAGCCATTCGTTCAAGGTCCCCGTCTTCCTCAAGAGCCGCAAGCGCGCGCCGCAGTGCATATGCTGAGCTGTGAATTCACTCTGCCGCTTCCGCAGCTTCCTCTAATTTTTTAGACCATTCATTTAGGTCGTTTCGGAAGAAATCGTCATCGTCAAACATTGAGTTTGCCGCCAATTCCTCAAATATCTTCGCGGACCGCTCTAGCTGATTCTTACTTAAGAGGCCGGCCCTTAAAAGAGCGATTGTATTCATCGCGGCTAGTTCCCATCCTGCGTGGAAGGGCACGTACGCGTCCGTGTGTTCCATTTCCGCCAGAGCGTCCTGAACAGCTTTTTCGATATCTTAGTTCATCATTAACCACTGCCCGGTATCCGTAGGGCTCGCAACTATAATACGCCGTTAGGCGGTAGCCTGAGCAGCCTTCCTGAGCACGTAATCCAGGGCAGCCCCGCCATCACGAAACAGGCCCCTTGCGACTAACGCATCCGCCTGCTCGCAGAACCGATCCGCCTGGCTGTAAACTTCGCTGTTACGCGCGTTCCAGTTGTCAGGCGCGCTGGTGATGACAGGCTCAGCCGCGAACGTCATGGGGTCCATGCCGGGGATGGCAGGCTGTGCCGCGCCCAGAAATCCGAGGTGCTTGGCATAGAGGGCACCAGGTGTAGGGTTCGAGGGATGATCCTCAGCCCAGAACGCCATCGACCGGTTGATCCAGCGGCCTAGACGGAGTTCGTCGAGGATGCTGCCTGCCAGGTCGCCCAGTGTGGCGAACAGTCGGTTTCCGTCCTGCCGCAGGCTCTGGATGATGCCATAGGCAGGCAGATCGTTCTGGGGGTGCCCCTTGACCACGGGCGCAGATCGCAGGGCAGGGTTGTAGCTTCCGACGATCTTCTGCAGGTCGGCCGCCGTGATCCCCTTCGAGGCCGACGTGCCGGCGCGGAATACCTCGATCTCAGGCATCGAACCGCCGTCCCGATTTTGAGTCCGTAGAGGCGTCTGTGGCATCATTTGGCCAAATCGGTGCCGCTAATGTCCTCATCGGCGCTGTGCGGGGCTTCCTGAGCCGTTTCTCGCACCTTCGCGAGCGTCGCCTCCGCGTCCCTGATGATCCGGGAGACATCGACCGCACCGGCGGCGCCCTTCATGTCCGTTACAAGGAAGGTTGCCTGATGCTCCCTTACTTGGCGTCGCTCGAGCTTACTCTACATTCAAGGCCCATCCGCCTTCACATCTAGTGCCATTGCTTCCGTTTTCGCGAACGCATTCGGTTGTTTAACACGGGAAGCGGTGATCCGCTTGAGGTGCTTGGAAGGGGCTACTCATCGGGCGCCGCTGACTCATTACCGATAACGCCAAATGCCTCATTGCCTATAAAGCCGAACTTAAAGTCGTCGCCTTTCGCGTCGGCATACGTAATTGCCGCGATGAGGCAGGACATCTGCTCCCCGTAGTCCTTACTATGGCGGCTCACCTCAGGCTGACCAATCAAGCCCAATTGATTTTGAAAGAAGAACGAGCCCGGTTTAATGCCGCATTTCCGTTCCAGTGCCTCAGCAAATAATTTATCCGAATTGAGTTCGGATCGCTCTGGGAAGCCGTCGAAGACGCCGTGCTTTTCGAGTTCCGCTCGGGCGTCCGCCAGTACCGTGGGCCTAAGTGCCTCCGACGACTGATCAACATACGCCTGCTGCAATTCGGGATTCTCGAACGTGACGAACTTAGAGCCCGCAGCTTGCCTGATGCAGTCAAAGTGCTCTGGAGACGCGCCCGCTTCCTTGTGGATTACAACCTCGACACCTTGCAATTCCTCCGCGTATTTAACGGCAAAGCCGCCATTCTGGAGGCCGCACTGCAAAAGCTCCTGCGTCAATCCTTGTTCATATGCGGGAGGCGGGATTTGCGGCATATCAATCATTCGATGATCTTAGTGCTCGATCGAAGCAGCGCAACCGACAGCGTCTACCCTCTGACGCTGAATATATGGGCGGCTGAAGACGACCGGAGCTTCTGACACCAACCTCGGTGGCGTCGTCTTCTGCCAGACGGTTTCCAGACGCAGAGATCGGGAAAGCTGGCATTCAAAAACGGAAATAAGCCGGTAAGCATTCGCCCCCATCCTGGTCATCTCACGCCGATCTAGCCGTTCCCAGAAACTGTCGTTCGTTCAGGGCACGCTGCGAACTTGTGTCCCAAGCGCTGCCTGATACCTGTCATTGGTATCCAGATGTTTCCCTGTAAACGTACGGCCGGTTTGGACAGGGCGATCTGGGCAGCTGAACGACGGCTTTGTTCGCGGCAGCTGCCTGAGAGCCAAAGAGGGGCAATGACAACTTCTCACGCACTGGTCGGATAACCGGCCTGACCGGCATCGCCCCCAAAGCTCGCATCGCAAGCTCGCTTAACCTTTCTGCTTCTGTCAGGCATCATATGTAGAGCCGCGGGGAAACGGACGGATGGAAATGACGATGGCGAAAAGTCTTACCGCAGAGATGACAGAACGACAAAAAGGGATGTTGCCCGGTGAACTTTCCCTTGAGTGGAAGGAAGTCGGCGAGGGACGCGTCAGTGGATGCTTTACCGTAGCGCGGCGGCATCTTGCACCGAACGGCTATCTGCACGCAGCCTCGATCATTGCGCTCACCGATTCCGCCTGCGGCTACGGATGCTTGGCATCACTCCCAGATCGGGCATCAAGCTTCACCACCATCGAACTTAAAGCAAATTACCTTGGAACGGCGAAGCTGGGCGAGATAGTCACCTGTGAAGCTCGTCTCGTCCACGGCGGCAAAAGCACGCAAGTGTGGGACGCAGAGGCGATTAACGAGGCAACTAGCAAGAAAATTGCTTTGTTTCGCTGCACGCAGATGATCATTTACCCGCTCTGACGGGCGAGGAGGGCGCTCGGCTCTAAGTTTCCTTCGTGTACCACCGCGTTGTTGCGCTCTGTTAAGGCCGCGGGTCAGTCAGCTCCCCCATTTTTCCAACATCGAAGGGAGGCAGGTCATAAATTGTCAGTCGCGCGTTTGGCAACGGCTGCCGCTTCGTTAACGAAAGACAGCTCTTAATAAACCAAGCGGCACCAGGAGCTCTGGTCGTCATCAATGCAGCTAAAAACGAAAGAGATGTAGTCGTTTTAAAAGACAAGTATCCGCCCCTGCGCCGGAATGAAAATATCAATGATAACGCTAGTACTCGCAAATTGCCGAGTGAAAGGCAATGTAGGCGCTGGTCTCAGGAACGGGGGGGGCGGCCCACAGTGCAGCCTGCGGACCCGGAACAGCTGTCATATTGGTGCCCGCGGCCGGAATCGAACCGGCATGGGAGAACCTCCCGAGGGATTTTAAGTCCATCACAAACTAGGGCTTTTTAAGCAGATAGCTGCAAAATAGCCCGATTGGTGCGTATGAATTTGCGGCATATTTCGGGCTTCCTGCAAAATGATATCGTCAATCAGCAGTGTTTTTGCCTCCGCGTTTCCGCGCGCGTTTGATCTTTTTTTGAGCAGACTGGAAACCGAAAGGGATTTGTTTGAGCTTGCCCGTGTCGTTCAGATTATAAGGGGGGCTATAGCACTGACGAGGCCTCATCTCTGACAGTTGCTTTTCAATTCGCTCCCACCAAAGGAACACATGCGCGGCCTGTAGGCTTCTGTTCGCAATCGCCCACCCTTTCGGCAGGTGGATGACCTTAAGGCCGGTTTTAAATACCGCTTCCACTTGGGGTGGCTTTTTAAAGAAGTCAGTATCGGCGGACAGTATGGCATCGCCGCCATCTTCAGCGAACTGGGAGATCCAGTACGTATCCGATTTACCGTTATGTCCGGCCTCCCGTACGGAACTAATTTCAACTCCGTCGCTCACCGCAATGGATCGGATTGATTCCACGATCGCATGTGCGACGTGCTCGTCCGCCCTAATTCTCAAGCCGCTATCTGCATTTCGAACTCGACGGCACTTTCGACATCCGCACGAGAAACATCGTACCAAGATGCAACCCTGTCGTAGTTGCCCTTTTCAGCACGCCATTGTCGGTAAAGTGCCGAAGTGGGCATTCCACTATCGCCGACTGTTGGTTGCCCGAATGCACGGCGAGGATCAATTACGACGGAAGGAAAGTCGCCAGCGCGCGGATGCCATGTTTTTGCGAGGTTAGAGGCGGGATCGAACATCACTCCCTTCGCAATAACCGTTTCGATGGTTTCCCACATTTCGTGCTGACCGGAGGCCAAATCCCAAGTGGTCTGATCGCCGTTTTCTTCTGCTGCTTGAGCGAAGATTTTCCGCCGATCTGTCAGGTATTTTGCCTTAGATAAAGCAAAGGGATGGCTGCTATCCCAATCCTTTCTCGCTTTCTCCGCAGCGCGGCGCAAAGTCGTCATTGGCACCTTTTGGCTGCGAAAATATTCGACGAAGCGCATTTCCATTAGATCAAGAAAGCTGATAGTGCTCGTGTGCTTAAAGTCGCGGTCAATTATGGGCCCGCTGTCACTTCCAGCCCAACCATTGAGCCAACCGCGCGTTTTAGAGCTTGGGACGCCAATCAAGCGCGCAACATCAGCCGGGGTATAAAACCCGGCCGAGAGCGGATCGGCTTCGATTGGCGAATGTGCGTTCATGTGTTTACTCTAGTCAGCGCGGACTCGGGGTCCAGAAAATTCGAGAAGGGCTCCCTGTCGCATAAAGTCTCGCTCAACCTAGGACGATCTTTTCGCCAACACTGTCCTCAGGCCAGGAATGGATTTTTTCCCGACGGATTCCTTTGGCATCCACAGTCGTCAGTTCGGCAAATCCACCGATCCCAAAATGCTCATGATGGAGTTTCATGGGTCGCTGATGTTGAATCATATATTTAGCACGGCGCGGGACATTGAACGCCATTCTATCGACGGGCGAAACGTTTCCAAAGACTCCTTCAAAGTCCAGGCCGGGCGAGGCGATATAACCGGCCCTCAATATCGTTCCCGCCTCATATGCAGGCCCCAGAATTCCCGCATCATCAGAAGCAACGGTGCAAGCCGCCGCTCTGTTCTCAAGAGGAAGAAAGGCAACTGCGGTGATCTGAACGCGGGTATCTAGCTCGCGCCCTTCTTTCTTCGCTTGGTCGACGTTTCGACTCTTCCAATCAAAAACAAGATCGTCGAGGCCGGAAAATGGATCGTTGCCCAGTTCGAATGTCGCCATTTCTGGCACATCTTCCTTAGGGTCGAAAACACCTGTGACGCCAAATGCCATATGCCTCGCCGGGAACTCCCACACCTTGGAGCTAAGGCTATGAATGCGACCTTCAAAATCTAACATCGCGGCGTCTGTGACGAGGTATGCTTTCTTACCTTGTACGATAGCGTTTAGAGCGGTCATGCGCGTCCAGTTCCATATAATCGATGGTCATATTCTTTGGCGGCGATCCAAAAGCGCTTTTGCGGAATGCGTTCGGATCGAATGATGGGCTGAGCCGCTCTATCTGCGCAGCGGGAACCTTAGGCACCTTGGGCTTGAAGACGGTGGCACCCAGTAATGCAGACGCCCCGGCGGCTACGCTAGCATATGTAGCTATGGATCCCGCTGTAAGGCCGGCGATCAGCGTCGACGCTCCTGCGATAGCGCCGACACCGGTTGCGGTCAGAGCAACTGCGCCAGCGACCAAGCCAACTGTTTTTACTATCTTCCCCATAACCCTTGATCCTTCTTCAATAACTGACTCGCGTCCTGGTGCTAATCATCGCATCAGTGGGCCAGCACCCCCGCAGGCTGGGAGTCGTCATAGCTTTCTAGGATTGCCTCCATGACTTCGATCAGGTGCTGTGCGTAAATCACACGCGCCTGCGGGCCGTCTGCGGCCACGACGACTTTGAAGGCCGCACCGACCAGCATGTTGGCCTGGCTGATGCCCGTTGCGTTTCCGCCGTTGGCGACGTGATCCGTCATCGCGCGCAAGACGCTATCGGAAAGGGACGCGGAGGTGGCGTCGACGATCTCCAACGCTGACAGATTGTAGTGTGGGATATCCTGCTGCTTGCTCATGCCGGTGATCGCCTTTCGTGAGAGGGTGCGCTGGGAATCAGCCCAGACCTGTTCTGGCAAGCTGCGGCCTGCGCGCCTGGCGGAAGGTGTTTGCCGTTGCAGCCTGTGTGATCGGACCCGCTGCCGCAGAGGTAACCCGGACCGCCCCATTGATTACGGTCGCTTCCAGCATGTCATTGTTAAGGCGAAGCTCAACGACACCGCCGCCGCCATATCCACCCATCTGACCGTTCGGAGTTATCCGCCCTGGTTGGTTTCCCATATGGAGAAGTTCAGGACCATTCTCCCCGACGCGATACGTCGTGTTGGGGCTGACAGGCCCGCCAGCAGCCTTCCCGCCACCAAAGAACTTAGCGATGCCGCCAATGATTCCACCGCCGCCACCGCCACTTGAGCCGCCACTGAACGCCGCAACGATCTGCTGTTGAACTTGGACACGGATCAGATCGGAGATGATCTGGTTGGCAATCTTCTTGAAGGCGCTCCCAACGCTTTCAGTCCCATCCATGATGCGGACCAAACCGTCCTCCACAGCACGAATGCCGTTGAGTTCTACGCTCTCGAATGCGGCCTCAACATCGCTGATGCGGTCGAGGTAGTAATCAAGAGGACTCGCGTTCCGCTCTGAGTTGATTTGACTGTCCGCACCTGCGCGTGCCCGCACAGCATCGGCTTGGGCCAACAGGGCATCGATGACCGACTGGCGAGCCTCACCCTCTTTCTCAGCCAAGATCGCTGAATGAATGTCGGCAAGCTCGCGCTGCGCTATCAGGTCAATGATGCGCTGTTCTGCAAGCAGCTGCTCTTGGCGAGTATCGGCGAGGTCCGCTGCAATCTCCGCATACGTTAGTTGCCGGTCGAATTCTGCGCGCGTGAGGGCCGCATTTTGCTCCGCCAGCCTCGCCGCCTCTTCCTCTGCAACCTGTGCCGCTCTGAGAGCCGCCGTCTTCTCTATATATCCTTCAAGAAGATCCCGACGCGCCGCGTTTTCCTCTGAGTTCAACGCTTCATCGTCGGCAATGCTCGCCAGGGCGTTCCGCTTTTCAATCTCGATAGCCTCCATCTGAAGGCGGGCGCGTTCTGCTGCATTGTCGGTCGCTGCGATAACCTCAGACAGATAGGCGGCTTCGGCTGATCGGACCTCGGCATCGATCGATTGCGACAGTTCCCGGCGCTGCTCAGCGTCCTTCTCCGCACGCTTCGCCTGGGCAGCAGCGCTCTTCTCGCGTTTCTTCCGATCCGCCTCCGACTCTGCAGCAGGTGTTTCTATGGGAGGGCTGGCGATGGATTTGAGCGCGCCCGCAAAAGCCTTATCGAGTTCAGCGATATCCTGCTTGGCATCGTCAATTAGCTGCTGCGCTTCAGCCCGCGCGCGGCTCAGTGCCGTTGTGCCATCGCCCCCGCGTGCGCGGCGGTCGCTAAGCTCAACCTCAACCTGTTCCGTGTAGGTCGTGCGCCTCGGCCCTCGGCCAACTTGCCGGGTCCGTGTCTGCGTTTCGGTGCCGTCCTGAAGGTCACGCAGTTTTGCGCGGCCCTGAGAGGCCCTGAGCGCCGCCTCGGCCTTCGCGGCCTCATAGGTCGCCTTCGCCTGTGCAACGCGCTGCTTGGCAAGCTCTGCGGCGTCCTTCGCCACCTTCGCTGATGGATCGTTGGAGAGAATGTTGTTTAGGTCACCAATAGCCTTGGCGGTCTTGTCTGAAACCTCGCCGGTTTGCTTAATCGCAGCCTCGGCCTTCGCGGCCTGGATCGCGAATGCCCCTATGGCCACGGTAATTCCCGTGATCGCAATTCCAATGGGGCCACCGAACGCCGCCAGCGCTGCCGCTCGCATAGTCACAAATGCCCCGGTCGCCTGAGCGGCTGCCACGCGTGCAGCAACGGCATTGGTAACGAAGCCCACCCCCAACGCTGTCCCAAGGGTCGCCAGGGCCGGGATCAGAATATCCAGATTGTCCGCGATGCCGCCGATAGCTTTTCCGAGTGCGACCGAAACACCGGACGACTTGTCAGCCTCGCCAAAATAGACCTCGAGCGCATTCTGAAGTGTCGTGATCGCCGCACTGGTGGTCAAAGCGGCCGTCGCGGCCCGATCCCGCAAAATCTCCGCGCCATCCTGGAATGAGGTAAAGAATTCCCGGCTGCTTACGGTGCCGTCAATGATCGCAGCACGAAGCTTGGAAGTGGAACCCGCGAAGCGATCAGATCCGTTCGCTACGGCTTGGAGGACGGGGAACAGGCCCTCATTGATCGAATTGAATTCTTCGGCGCGAACGGTTCCGGACTGCAGGGCCTGCGCAAGCTGCAGAAGAGCGCCGCTGGCCTGTTGGACGTTGCCGCCCTGCACTTTGACAGCCGCCGAAATGTTATCCGTGAAAGTGAGCAATTCCTCCTGCGAAGCGCCAAGCTCACCTGCGGCCTGGCTGGCGCGACCGTACAGCTGCCCCAAGGAGTTGAGTTCGACACCATAGCGCTGTGCGGATGCGAACAGGGCGTCCTGCACCGTCTTGAGATTTGCGCCCTCAACACCGGCAACGCGCAGCCCGTTCTGAAATTCGGTGAAGGCGTCGGTGAGTCCGATCAGCTCTCTGCCGGTGAACGTCGCCGCGATGAAGCCAGCAAGACGCTTCAGGGTCGACCCCATTTCGCCGGCGCTTTTTTTCATCTGCGTTTCGACACCGGCAACCTGGCGCTCGATGGCAGAGAAAGCTTTGCCGCTCCGACGTTCAGCATCAGCGATCCGGACGGAGTATTCGTCCATCTTCGCCTCTAGCTTCACGACGATGTTTTCAACGGTCGGCATCAGATATCCTCTCGATCAGGAGGGGGCGAACGGGCTAACGCAACCCGCCCGCCCCGCGCCAGAGGGAGCCTCGACAGCGCCCCAGCGCATCGCAGCGATGCTCGGAACCGAGCAATGCCGCTGCGAATTCATTATGCCGCCTCCAGCTCTTCGACCCGGGCGGTGAGAAGCGAAAGAGGATCGGAGCGAGGCGGGCGAGGGGAGGCGACAACGGTAAGGCCACTGGCCTCCGCTGCTGCAGCCTGAGCCGGCGTCATAAGCGCCCGCAGCGAACCGTAGGCAGGCTTGGTGCCGTTGACCGTCTCGAACGGAATAGCGGAGCCGCCTACTGCGTTCGTGATGCTGTAGCGCTCGACCTCAACCGGCTCAGCGACAACACCCATGGAAGTTGCTGCGCTCACCTCCGCATCGGACATACGCCGATGGAGCGTTTCGCCTTTGCGAAGCGTCGTCGGCTGCTCGACAGTTTCAAAAGTGACCCGGGAGGCAATGCCTGCCTCGGGGGGATAGGTGATCTTGTAATATTGGATCGTCATCGAACCGCCTCCTTCAGGCATGCTGCAATTGTTTGATGTCGCCGATCCCGTAGGCTTGGGCAGCGCGTTTGACGAAAACCGAAGCCTCGTCGTCGTCGGCCTGGATCGGCAGTGCGGTAACGCCTGCCTCGCGCGCGTCGGCAAGCTGTTCGCGGGTAAGATCAGCCGAAAGGCCATCACGTGAGACCTGCACCGTTTCATCATTCGTTTTAATCGGCACGTATGGACCGCCAGCGGGGTTCGTCAGCTTGAAGGTCCAGGACTTCTCCGCGACAGGTGAGACATTGCATCCTGCCTTCCGTGCGGCTTCAATCTGCGCCTCATCCATTTCCCGGAAGAGTGACAGATTGTTACGGACGCCAAATTCGCCTTCGCGATGCTTCAAGCCGGTGATCGCAAACCCGCACTGATTGTTGTCGACCATGACCCATTGCCAGCGCGTACGCTCCGCTGCCTTAGCTGCCGCTCTTGATGCCTCAGCTGAAGCGCGGCGGGCCTCTTCGGTCTTGGCATGTTCGATTGCGTTGAGCCGCTGGTAGTCAATGGGCCACAGGTTCGTGGTGCCGTAGAAGTCGGGCAAGCGTATGTCGGTAAGCTTCATGATCGGCGTATTATTTTTATACATATTGCCCGGTAGATCACGGGCTTTGGGCTCCGGGAATTCCTCGTTCCGGAATCTTAGCCGCTTCATTTTCTCGTTGAGTTCACGAATACGCACATTCAATTTTACGAGCGTGTCGATTGCCGGCGGGACCTGTTCGCGAAGATCCTTCACAAGCGCATCGCACTCTTTCAGGGTTTCGCGCTCCTCAGCCTCACGCGCTGCCTCAGACTCCTGAGTGGATAAGCGTTTGTGACGGTTCGTCAGCGACGTAATGCACTGCTCAAAGCGCTCGACCTCGAACCTCGCCGCCTCAGCTTCCTCGCGTGCTACGCTGGCTTCCTTGGCGCCAGAAACCGGATCGAGGGCGCGCTTGCGGGCGGCGGTCTGAACCTTCTCCGCAGCCTGTAACGCGGAGCGGGCTTCATCGATCAGCGGGGGAATGTCCGCAGCAGGCCCCGGCATCGTGAGGGCGGCGGCAATACGATCAGCGATAGGCGGGTTATTGGTCATGTCGAGGCTCCAACAGGGTTAGTTTTGGATAGGAGAGCGGGCGTACCGACTGCGCAGGGCAGCATCGCGAAGGGCGCGTTCTTCGCCGAGCATCGACCCGAGCGAGTGAGGGGTTGCGAAGGAAGCCGGTGAAGCCACGCCGTTGATAGCATCGGCAATCCGGTGGAATTCGGAATCGGGATGGGCAGGCCGACCTGAGGCGCGACGCACGTTGTTAGCGGCATCAAACTGCATGCGGGCGCTCGTGATCGCTGCAACATTGGATTGGGGCGACACCCCCTTGCTGTCGCCAATGCGGCATTCACTGCCTGCGCGGCCCTGATCGACTATGGCGAGGTGATTCATCGTTAAGCCTCTTTGAATTGCGGAATATCTCTCACCAGACGGGGCAGTACCGGCCGTCCAATCGAGGGTGCAGTTGTAACCGAGGCTCAGTTCGCGTTTGCCTGCTTCCCAGGCGCGGATTGCGGCTGCGTCCTTCAGTATCAGGCTAAGGCGGACGTGCTCGCCATCGCGAACCATGTCGCTGCCGACTTCGCCCACCGCGACCGACTTCCAATTATCAGCGGTGACCGGCTGGGAAGGGTGATCGAGTGTGAGCGGGATTGCTGCGAGCGTTGCAATCGTGTCGCGGGAAAACACTTCCTCGGGCGGGCGATAAACGATCACGCTGGCAAGGTCGGGGCGACCGACTTCGCGGCCTGCGTAGGTGTAGCAGCCGGAACGCGAGACTTTCGCGTCGGCGATAAGATAACCGTCTTGCGTACGACGGGTGCTCGAAACTGTTGCGCGGTCGAAGAACATAAGTACCCCCTTCATCATGCCGCCAAAGCAAGGCTTTGCGTAACATGTTGGGTATCAGATGTCTAGCGTGTTAGCACGTTAGGCGCTTGGGCTTCGGTTGGTCTTCATACAAAGTCCTCGAACAGGACTAGTCCGGTTCGATTTCCTCAATTTCCTTCCAATCTTCGAGAGCGTCATCCCACATCCAGAGCTTGAGGTACTTAAACCGACCGGCGGTAATTAGCGTTTCGGCCCGAGCACGTAGTTCTGGCAGGTCGTCGCAATACTCATCGTGAGGTTTACTTTCGAAGATCTCGAGGCAAAATTTGCCATCCTCATGGTTTATCGGCATCGGCATATTCCTTCTTTTCGCTATCGATGTCACAAGCACGTGACGGTTAAGGACGGCATTTTAGATTGCGGACCGTTGTGGGATACCATTGACCGCCGCGCGCGGTACGCACCCCTCGCACATTAAGCGTCTTGGCAATCCCGACCAGCGTCGTGACGCCTGCATTTTCGATTTCGCGGATGATCGGCAGGACGTTCGCGGCGAAGCCGTCGGCCTTGGCCATGTTCCGCTTCGCGCCCACCTTCGCGGCTTCCGCCAGGTTTGTGGGATTGCCGAGCTTCACGCCCTCCTTCTTCTTTGCCGCCAGCGCAGCTCGGGTGCGTTCGCTGATCATCGCCCGTTCTTTCTCAGCGAGGGCCGCGTAAATGTGCAGCATGAACGGATCCACGTCCGCGCCAAGCTCGCAGACCAGGAAGGGCACACGCTGCGCCATGAGCCCCGATATGAAATGAACATCGCGCGAGAGACGATCTAGCTTTGCCGCCACAATCGAACACTTCAGCCGCTTGGCTTCGGCGAGGGCGGTGCGGAGGATGGGGCGCCGGTCGAGCGCGTCAGCGCCCTTGCCGGTCTCAACCTCTACATGCTCCGCTGCAATCTCCAGCCCCTCCGCCTGGCAGAAGTCGGCGATGCGCTTCCGCTGCGCCTCCAGTCCGAGACCGCTACGGCCCTGTGCATCGGTCGAGACGCGCAGATACGCCACGGCAGGGGTTTTGGAGGTTTTGGGGGTTTTGGCACGTGCTGCGTCCATAAAAACCGCTGCCTTCATCTCTCAATAAATAGATACTTATAAACTCTATACGTCCCTTTACATTTTATAACAAGACTGCACACACACATGCAGCGGTGTTGGAAAGCTAGGCTGTTAGCGGTATCTGGGGTGGAGATTTATACACGCACAGGTGCTGCCAAAATGTCCAAAACCCCCAAAACCTCGATCATGAAGGCTCATGAGCGCAGCGAGCGGGACTCTGGCCCTCGCAAGGATAAGCGGGGGATCATGGGGTATTTCTCGCCTGAGCTTTCGAAAGAGATACGGCAGCTTGCCCTTGACCAGGACACGACCGTGCAGGCTCTAGTGGGGGAGGCGCTGGACCGGCTGCTCGTGGCTTATGGGAAAGAGCCCTACAACGAATAGCAGCCTCTCGCTGCGCCGTTTGATTCTCGTTGATTTAATTCAAAGGGCGCACGCTGTTTCATCAAGCCCCCATCAAGAAGATGGGAATGTACAAAGTCCGGTTTCGTCAGGTTCTGGGCGTCATACTTAGGGGCTGCCGATGCATATCGGACAGCGCCTCACGCCGCGTTGCAATAGCCTCTGCGACACTAACATTCACTAACAACCGAGGCCCTTTCCCTCGGCCTTAACAAACCTTAACCGCCTCCAGCGCGCCACTACGCTACGCCGTTTGATTTCCATTTGATATTTAGGGCTAAGGGAGCGGCGCAAAGGCCGTCTCCGATTTAAGGTTTTATAAGGTTCTCCAGACGGCCGCAGGTAAACAAAGGTAAACAGGCGGAACCTGAAGTTTTCTGTAGTAAGCGGCCCCAGCTAGCACGCGCACGCACGTGCGAGATCGACGAGAATTTAATGCGCGCCGAACTCTCCCCCGCACAACGGGCAGAGCATCTGGCGCGGCGGAAAGAGATTTGGGAATTAATTGATGGACAAAATGTCCAACAATCCCCCGGTCGCCCAAGAGACGCAATCTCAACATTCTTCAACATGCGCGCAGGTTCGATCTGCGCCGTTCTCGCATCATGGTAACGATGTAAACGACCTTGCCCTGCACTTTTGATGCGACTTCATGCGCGTGAAGAGGGCCTATGCTCGTCGGGCGTTCCAAGCCTGCCACCGCCCATAGACGCGCCTGGGCGGGATCCTTGGGTCGATGGTAGGGTAGGAGCCGCCACGCCCCAATCTCGTCGACGGTTGCTTGGCATATCCGCTGATCGACGAGGTAAAGCTCCCCATGCTCGGGTTCCCGCTGCAGGGGATCGATGGCGACTGTCTCCCCCCGCATCAGGACCGGGAATGCTTCGTCGCCCGCTATGGTGTGCAGGAAGCAGCCGCGCGGGGGTTCTGATCGGACCGGATACGCGCGCAAGCCAGGTTGATTCCCGCTCATGCTTTTGTCTTTCCGCTCGGCTTTTTCTCAATGAGATTGCCTTCGTCGTCCCATCCCTTAGCTATGTAAGTCGCTTCAGCGCTCTCCCGAGATGCCTCCTCGCTGTGCTTTTGTGCATGCCGAAGAAATTCCCGCACGAATAAGGGCTGCGGGCCACTCATCTTCGCTGCAAAAATCAGACACCGCTCCAGGTTGCGGTCGATCCGCTTTGCAAGCTTAACCTCGTAATCCATGTCATAATGCTGGATAGTTTCAGCGATGAATTCCTGCGCGATGGCGTTGCTGTGCGGGACGGCATTGCTGGGCGCTCGGGTGTTCTTCTTGAGCGCAGCGACATGCTCTTGACTGGTTTTCAGGCTGTCTAGGATTTCGTTGAAATCGTCGATGACAAACCCGATCAGAGCGGTCAGATCATCCGCATTGTCGACGCGGCTAAGCTGAGACATTCCTTTTGTCCCTTCCCATGCTGCGTAGATATCATTTGCGCCGGCCGTCATGGCATTCATCCGATACAGGCAGTCGGCTGCCTGTGCCGCCAGTCGCGAAGTGCTGGGCATTGTGTCGTTGCTAGATGGCGCGGAGGCGGGCTTCGTCACCGTGATGCCGGGATATTCCGCCAGCTCGGGCGCAAGTCTCATGCAGTCGGAAAGCGCTGCATCGCGCAACCCGTCCACACCGTCCATCACCAAGGCCATCGCCGCCCTGATTGCACGTTCCCGCTCTGTAATCGCAGGCGCCTGTGCGAGCTTTTCATAGGCCGCACTCGCCGCCTCGCTCCGAACGCGCTCTTCGTCTTCAGCCGCCTCTTCGTCGGCAACTGTCTCACGTGTCGCGAGGAAAGCTCGGAAAGCCTTTTCTTGTGTAACTACTTCTTCCCAAGCCTCCGCAAAGGAGGGGGATGACGCGCTGTCATCTGCAATGGGAGGCAGTACCATGCCGCCAGCTTGGACGGTCGTGTCGCGTTGTTTCGCAAAGATGATGGTCATTTCGAAGGTTCCCGTCTGAAGGAGTTGCGCGTCGCAGGATCAGTTGGTCGCGTAATAATTCGCGAGGATCTGATCGGCCTCAGGGCGCGGGCGGCGCGGCGCATAATTGTCATTGGCAGCGCGCAGAAAACGCACGACCTTGTTGGTTTCAGACACAGGACGGGGTAAAGTATAGATAGGCATTTATCGTCTCCACCGACGGTTAATGTTTAGGCCCGAGGTGGAAGTTGGCGCTTCCCCTTGGGCTGCTATCTTGATAACAGGCATATATGAGCAAGTCAACGCCTGATAACAGGCTTTCCCCTCATAGTCGCCGACCGGGGCAAACGGGTGTGCTCGTGGGAGTGCGCCTCCAAACTGAGCAGCTGGACGCGCTGGACGATTGGCGACGGAAGCAAGACGACCTTCCTTCGCGGCCTGAAGGAATACGTCGGCTCGTCGATCAGGCGCTCAAGAACCCTATCGACTCCAGCGAATAACCCTGCCTAGGCTCCCCTTGGGGAGATCAGCCGTGAGGATTCTAATAGCTGCCACGCTACTGTTTGGTGTTGCTGGGCCAGCACCTGCGCCCCTCTGCGCTCAGGGATTTGCCTGCTGTAAGGTGTGCAGCGCCGGAAAGGCGTGTGGAGATTCCTGCATCTCCCGGGACAAGGCCTGCAAGAAGGGAGCGGGGTGCGCCTGCGATGCCTGAACGCATGGCAACCATCCTGCCCGAAAGAGATAGCGTCGGTTCGAAATCGCGCATATCGTCGGTCGCATGGATGATGAACCGACGAACGTAACGCCTTTCCCAGGCGGTGGAGCACCTGAGCGCGATAGGGATGGCACGCCTCAATGGTCCAACGATGTACTCAAATACACGCTGACCGATTGTAAGCTCGTCTGTATCGAGGAAAATGGCCTCGCTGAGACCTATGACGTCGGGACATGCACCGTTTACGAAGGTCGTCGCTTGGAATGGCTGGGTCGGGGCATGGAGAGGGAAAGCACCGCTCTTTTCTGTTACCACATGGTGATTGCCGCCGAAGGAAAGGACCTCTCCGGCGGAGATACGTCCGAAGAGACGCAAATCGATTTCCGGGGCATGCGCGGCGAAGAAAAGCTGATCTTCACCGGCCAATCGTGGCCAGTGTTCGACGACGACGGGGCGCTAATCGAATTGGAGTTCCGGCATCCTCCACGCATTTGGGTGCCAACCCAAGGATCCACACGGCCTTCCGGCACTGACGCCTGGGATTTCGATTAGGCGCGCATCAGGTCATTGTCGCTTTGGCGCTTGCTTCTCGGGCAGGTTAGAATACCGTTCTAATATAAAGGGGATGCAGACATGCGAATCGCGATGCTAGCTTCGGTAGTTGCAGTGGGACTGACAAGTGCGGCCTTCGCTCAGGCTTGCCCATTCGATCCCCGTTGCGTCAATAATCCGTATGGCGCGGGAAACCCTTACAACGCGGACAGCGTCAATAATCCGTACGGGCGTTATGGATCTCGATATAGCAATCAATCGACGAACAATCCGTATGCGACTAACGCGCCGAAGCTTTATGATCAGCAGGGCAACTACCGCGGTCGTTTAAGCAGCAATCGTTATGACCCTGAGAGCACAAGTAATCCGTACGGCAGATATGGCAGCCGATTTTCTCCGGACAGCATTAATAACCCTTACGGAGCAGGGAACCCGTACGGACAGCCTCTTTACGTGGATCCGCAAGATTGATTTGAGCCGCATCTCTCCGACTTGACCGGTATCAAAGCGGGATGAGTTTCGCAGCTGATCTTCCTTTCCCAAAAGGCCAACGCAACATGAGCGGATGCGAGTGCGGCCCTAGCTCGCAGCCAACCTAGTCGCGGGTGCCAATCGGAAAACCGTCTTCATCAAAAAAGGGGATTCCTGCTAAGGCGGGCACGCACTCAGATATGGCCTCTTTGAGGGAATCCATACGCGAGGTCATATTGATCATAATCAGAGGCCGCTGATTGTCGCCGCTTATCAAGCTGGACAGATCGCGTCCGAGCCCGAGCTGACTGTCAAAAACGGTCGGCCGGTCGGAATCGCCGTTCGCTTTGCGCAGGTAATCCAGGGCATTCAAACGAAAGACGCCGAAGTACGGTCGAGGATCTGAACGGTCTTCTACAAAACGCCCCATTCCGCCGATCGAATAGAACGGCGTTTCGCTAAACTGCTCAGCGATCATAGACGGGACAAGCCCGGCATCCATGATGTCCAGATAAAGCGCGATCTCCGCAATATGCCATAGCTCGTATTTTGCGGCTTTCCCACGTCCGGTATTTACCCCTTGGGGAAGCCCAAACTTCTTCAAGTGGTGAACCTTGGAGACGAAGGTCTGCCGCTTGCTAGGGGCTATGCCGAACGACGCGGCAAGCACATTGCTTACGTCTTGGAAAGAGATTTGCGGCTTTTCCACATTTAATCCGTAATCGAAAAAGATACCTTTCGATAAGGTATGGACACCTGCGGCGCAAGCACGTATTGAGCGATATAGAAAAGGTTCTCTTTCGATTTGGAGGCAAGATGACGGACCCAAGAAACATCCCATCCTTAGGGGAACGTGTCAAAGCATCAGTCGCCGCAGAAATGATCGGCTGTCACATGCAGACGCTTCGACGCTGGCGCAAGACAGGCGAGGGGCCGCAGGCGCGCAGGATCGGCGGGCGCTATTACTATGACACAAGCGAAGTCCGCGCCTTCGTGGGCGAAAAGAACGTAAATGAGGAATTCGCAGAAGACACGGCAACGCACCTCGCACAAATCGCCGTGTCCCAGGCAGGTGCGGAGGCTCCCGAGGCGCTTAGGTATCTGCGAACAGCGGCGGCGCTCGTGAACAATCTCTGCGCGACCGCGCATGCAGAAGCGGCATGAATGGGGGGCCGATCCTCGAAAGGACCGGCCCGGATCTTGGGGGTGGGAAGCCCTCTCTCTCACGTCACCTATCGAGCTTGGCGGCTTCGGTGACGGTTCATCATCGGAAAGGGTCTAATCGTGATACACATACTCGCCGACGTTAGCAAGCCTTCTTGGCCAGTTTCAGAATGCACACAAGTTAACACACGCGCGCAAATCCATGCACCTTTCGTGCCTCGGATCATCGCAACGCACATTCCTGTACAGTTTCTTGCGGGGGCTGCAGCATGAGCGAGCCCCGAATTCGCGTCCGCCAGGCCAGCTACGGCGGGTACATCGTCGAACGCTACAATGGCCTCTCTGGAATGGCGATCCAGTCTGATCCTGACCGCGAACTCGCGCTCCGCAAAGGACGTGCTGCCGCCCATCGAGACGACGTGCCTTTCGAGGATCTGACCGAAGGCGCGGAAATCCTGAAATTTGGAGGTGCCAAATGGGCACGATAGATTTTTCACGTATCCGCGCGTCTGTGGCGCTTTCAGACATTGTTGGGCAGAGCGTCGAACTGAAGCGACGTGGGGCCGAATTCCTCGGCCTATGCCCTTTCCACGACGAACGGACGCCATCGTTCAGTGTCAACGATGCAAAGGGCAGGTTCCATTGCTTCGGTTGCGGGGCAAGCGGTGACGTTCTCGACTTCGTGTCGCATGTGCAGGGAATCGGCTTGGGGGAGGCTGCGGCCTTCCTCGATAATGGTGACACCCCCAGACGCATTGAACGTCCTGCATTCGACCAGGCCAAGGACGATGAGGTAAAGCGCGCCAGAGGTCGGGAAGTTTGGAGCACGGCCGGCCTGATCGAGGGGTCGCCTGCAGAGACGTACCTAAGGCGGCGGGGTATCACCTGCGAACTGCCAGAAACCTTGGCCGCTGGATGGCGGCAGCACTTTACAAGGCCGGCCTCATCCGCCTTCCCCACGCTCCTGGCAGCCGTCACGGACGCGACCGGCAACGTTCAGGGCACGCAGTCCATCTTTCTAACGGAGGATGGCAAGAAGGCCTCTGTCAGCCCGCAGAAGGAATCGACGGGTCTAATCCGGGGAGGTGCTGTTCGGTTCGGACAACCGGGCGCCAGCCTGATCATATGCGAGGGCATAGAAGACGGGCTCACGCTGTTCCAGGAGTGCGGGGAGGCTGTTGCGGCAACCTGCGGCACTTCCTGCCTCGGCACGGTTTCTCTGCCGGATAGCGTCCAGCGTGTCATTCTTGCCCTCGATAACGATTGGGCAGGAAAAGCTGCCGGCAAGAAGGCCGCTGACGCACTGGTGCAGCGCGGACTCAAAGTGCGCGCCATTAGACCTTCCCCCGGCTTCAAAGATTTCAATGATGAGCTGCGGGGGATTCCTGAATGACCGCGGCCGCGCTCAAGAAGCGGATCGAGGATGCCGAGGTAATCGGTTGGGACGCGCCGGACATGTCAGTGCTGAACGCTGGACAGTTTCCACCGCCGCCTATGCCATCGGCTCTGTTCGGCGATCTGTGGCCACTGCTTGAGGCAACCGCGGAAGGCTGCTGCGCTCCAGTTGATTACGTCGGCATCTCGCTACTGGTTAGCGCTGCCTCAGCGATTGGCGGCTCGCGCCGCGTTGCGCCTTGGGGGCAATCTCAATGGAATGAACCGGCAATCCTATGGGGAGGGCTGATCGGCGACCCTTCGGTAAACAAATCGCCCGCCATTAAGAAAATCACTCATCATCTCGTCGAGATTGAGCGCGATCTGCAGTCCGATTTCAACAAGGTGCTGCAGGATTACGAAACCGATGTTGCCACCGCAAAATTGACTAGGGCAAAATGGGAAACAGAGGTGAAGGAAGCGGTTGGGGAAAACCGCGCCAGCCCTCCACGTCCAGAAACAGCGGTGGAACCGGACGAGCCATCGCCCCCGCGCCAAGTGACGAACGATGTCACCATGGAGGCGCTTTGCGACGTGCTGGCAAGCAATCCTCGGGGTGTTCTGCAATTCTCTGATGAACTCGCCGGCTGGCTTGCTTCTCACGATGCTTACAAATCAAACTCGCGCCCGTTTTGGCTGCAGGCCTATGACGGCAGCCCCTTCTCGGTCGACCGGCGTAATCGTAAAAAGGTTTTGCATATCCCCTACGCGGGAACGTGCGTCATTGGCGGCATTCAGCCAGCGAAATTGTCTGACCTTTTTTCATCTGGCGACGATGGCCTTTCGGCGCGCTTCCTTTGGGTATGGCCAAATCGCGTCCAGAGGGGACGACCGAAAGACGACGCTGGCGGGCACGCGGTCGGTGTCATGTTGCGCAAACTGCGCCAGTTGCATCTACCCCGGGCGGAGAACGGCGACCCGCAGCCGGTCATTTTGCCATTTGATAGCAACGCGCAATCCCTTCTCGAAAAATGGGAACCGATCAATCAGGCTTATGCTGACGATCTGGACCCAATTGTGAAAGGTTACGTCGGCAAACTTCCCGGAAAGGTCGCTCGCCTGGCGCTTGTGTCCGAACTCATAAAGTGGGCCAAGTCGGGAGGGTCAGAACCTCGCGAAGTGTCTGCCGCCTCTGTTGCCGCCGCGCTGGAATTCGCCGACGATTATCTGAAGCCTATGGCTCACCGCGTCTTCGGCGATGCAGCGCTACCGATCGAGCAGCGCCAAGCGGCCCAACTGGCAAAGATCATTCTAAAGGCGCGCGTCGAGATACTGAACGCGCGCGATCTGAAAAAGGGCGTTTACGCGCCTTGCCCCGGATCTCTGAAAGGCAATGAGGCATTCGACGACGCCGCAAGGGTTCTGGAAGATGCTGGCTGGATCCGCAGCATTCCTCCTAAGCCTGGTGTCGGTGGACGGCCCCGCAAAGACTACATCGTCAATCCGCATGTTCATGGTGCGCCATGATCGACTGGCTGGCCGAAGCTGAAAAGCTGACGGGCGAGAAAATCCGCCCCCCCGCGCCGCTACCCCCGGACCCGACGCCAGAGCAGGAGCGCCTAGCCGAATGGCAGGAGCGCGCGGCCATCCTCGAATATGATGCCGAACTACCTCGGCACGTGGCGGAGGGCTTAGCTTCCCTGTTCCTTATGCAGCGCCCCTCAAACCTGCGGGCGGATCGTTGGCAACAGCTGATTGACGACGCTGGGCGGTTGGCAGATTCCGGCCTGGCCGCAAAAGCGTATCAACTTGGCTGGGCAGACCTTGATCTATGGGGATGCTCCCCAGGCTTTGCCCGTCGGCTCGATAGGGACGGCCTTGTTATGGCTATCGGAGGGCGCCGGGTTCTTCGCGTCACGCCTGAATGCGCGGAGATTTCGACGAGCGGGGCACATATCCTGCGCTTTCGCCCTGGCAAGCCCCTGTATGGCGCTGAAACGCTATGGAGCGCAGTTGCAGCATGACAGGCCTGCCCGCCATATTCGTCGAGGATGCAGACACCACTGCGCTTGCTCGGATACGGCTGCGGGCGACATGCAGCCGCACAGAGGCGGCGATGCTCTGCGGGATCGAGGCCAGCACCTTTGACGACTGGCGTTCTAAGGGTATCGTGCCACCACCGATTGCGGGAACGTCACGTTACAGCACCGCGGCGATTTTGCGGCGTCTAGAGGGGGAAGATACGTCGCAATCCCCGCCGGTTGCAGGCTTGTCGCCCTTTGCAGAATGGAAGGCTAGGCGAGATGAAAGTAGAGCTAACGGGCATTAATACCGTTCGGGCGAAACTCGCCAGTGGACGGGTCGCGATCTACCACTACCACAGAGCCTCAGGACGGCGCCTGAAAGGCGAACCGGGGTCGCTCGACTTCATGGCATCGTGGCAGGCCGCAGAGGCCAGCATAACGCGTTCTAACCGCAACTTCGGCACTCTCCAGCAGGTGATACAGGACTATATCGAATCCAGCGCCTTCACCGGCCTGCGGATGAGTACGCAAAAGGATTATCGCCGCCAGATTTCGAAGATCGAAAGCGAATATGGGACGGTCCCACTTGAAGGCTTGAACGATCCGGAAATTCGCGCCGACTTCCTGAAGTGGCGCGACAAGCTCGCAAAGAAATCTCTGAAGCAAGCAGACTACGCAATCGTGATGCTCGGGACGATCCTCTCGTGGGCGCTCGACCAAGGCAGCTATGGCTTGAGGGCCAACTATGCCGCCAAGCCGAGGCGGGTTTACCGTCCCGACCGCTCAGAAAAGATATGGCTGGCGGAGCATATCGAGGCTTTCAACAGTGTTGCGCCGCTGGAGCTTCGCCAAGCGCTCGTACTGGCCACAGAGACCGGACAGCGCAAAGGTGACCTCTTGCGGCTCACATGGGCCGCATTTGACGGTTCACGGCTAAAACTGAAGCAATCTAAGCGGGACCGGCTTGTCTCCATAAAGACGACGCGTCCGCTCCTGGCGATGCTCGGCACGCTGCCGCGCGGCGCGACTACGATATTGACCGACCGGCGCGGCCTGCCGTGGAATCCTAAACACGACTTCTCGAACTTCAATGATCGGTGGCGGCGGGCCATGCACGAAGCGGGGCTTAAGGATAGCGGCCTGCACTTCAATGACCTGCGAGGGACGTTCATCACCTCCATGTTTGAGAGTGGCGCCACGGTCGCTGAAGCCGCTGCGATCAGTGGCCACAGCCTCAAATCTGCGCAGGGGATTCTCGACGCGTATCTTGCTCGGACAGGCCAGCTAGGAGACGGCGCAATCGTGAAGCTAGAAAGCCATCGGGCGGCCTCCGCTGCAAAACGCCTGCAAAATGCAAAAGGCTGGAACAAACCAAGGCCCACTTAAGCCCTTGTTTAATATGGTGCCCGCGGCCGGAATCGAACCGGCATGGGAGAACCTCCCGAGGGATTTTAAGTCCCTTGCGTCTACCAATTCCGCCACGCGGGCACGGGGGGTATTCGGGGCGCGGTCGCCTCGCTAGCGCCGGGGCGGGGTCGCTGTCCAGCATCGACGAACATTGTCAGGGAACGCCAAGGCCATCTCGCGCGCTCTTGCCGCACGAAACAGGGAGAGCCACCGATGGAACGCGTTACCCGTCTGCAGACATTTGCCCGTATCGGATATTTGGCGAGGGGCATCGTCTATATTTTGCTTGGCTATTTCGCGCTGACGACGGCGGGCTCCGGCGGCACGACCGGCGTTCTGCAACAGATCGAGGAAATGCCCGCGGGCGGCATTTTGCTGGGCCTCGTCGGTATCGGCCTTCTGGGTTACGGTATTTTCCGCCTGTACGGCGCCATGATCGATCTGGAAGGACATGGTACGGACGCCAAGGGGATCGGCACCAGGGTCGGCCATGCCGCCAGCGGTTTTGCGCACCTGTTCCTGGGCTATTACGCCTTGTCAGCGGCCACCGGCACGGATTCTGGCGGCGGCGGGGGCGGCAATACCGAGGGTGAAGCAGCGTCGACACTTGTGTCCATGCCCGGCGGAACATTCGTTCTGGGCCTGATCGGCATCGGGTTCCTGCTGGCCGCGCTCAATCAGGTGCGAAAGGCGATAAGCGGCAATTTCATGTACCTGCTGGACGCCGACGCGCCGAGCTTCACCAAGCATGTGGGACGTGCGGGCTATGCCGCCCGTGCCGTCGTTTTTGCCATTCTGGGCTGGACCATTGCGGGCGCGGCGTGGGGCGGCGACGCGTCCGAGGTTGGCGGCATCGGACAGGTGCTGAACGACCTGCGTGGTATGGGCTGGGCCTATCAATTGGTTGCGGCCGGCCTCTTGCTGTTCGGCGTCTTCAGCCTGGTAATGGCACGCTATCGCACCATTCGCGACGAGGATGTTATTGCAAGATTAAAGGCGGAAGTCCGTAGCTAGCCGCCGCCAGTATCGTTAATGATCTGCAACATATGTGGACGCTGCATCAATTCCCTCTCTGCCCCTTTTCGCGCAAGGTGCGCATAGTCATGGCGGAAAAGGGCGTCGATTTTCAAATAGCGACCGAATATCCGTGGGAACGGTCGGACGCGCTGATGGATATGAACCGGGCGGGGCAGACGCCTGTCCTGACCGGCGAGCGGGTGGCGCCGATCCCGGATTCCATGGCGATCTGCGAATATTTCGAGGAAACGGTGGAAAAGGTGCCGCTGATGGGGTCCGGCCCCGCCGCGCGGGCGGAGGTCAGGCGGCTGACCGCCTGGTTCGACCAGAAATTCTATGCCGAGGCAGTCAATTTGCTGCTGGCCGAGCGGATGTACAAGCGCATCGTTTTAAAGGCACCGCCCGATTCCGCGGCCCTGCGCGTGGCGGCGAAGGGCGTGGCGCAGCATCTCGATTATCTGGAATATCTGCTGGGCGAGCGGCGCTGGCTGGCAGGATCCAGCTTCAGCCTAGCCGACATCGCCGCCGTCGCGCAGCTGTCCGTTGCGGACTATCTGTCCGGCGTCGACTGGCGCGGGTTTCCCGACACGAAAACCTGGTATGCCACGGTCAAATCGCGCCGCAGCGTGCGCGCCTTGCTGCCAGAGCGGATGCAGGGGCTGAGCCCGCCCGCGCATTACGACAAGCTGGATTTCTGAAACGCGGTTTCCTGCCGCGGTGACCCGCGACAGGGAAATTGTTCTCTTTTGCCGAAAGGTTCGGTAACCCGCTGCGCTGGCTGAGGGGGGCGAGGGGAGTAAGATGACCACGGCAAATGCATCCGCCTATTGGCGCGCAAATTTACGGCTTCTCTGCGGCCTCTTGGCCGTCTGGTTCGCGGTATCGTTCGGGGCGGGCATTATTTTTCGCGATGCGCTGGACCGTTTCAATATCGGCGGCTACCCGCTGGGCTTCTGGTTCGCGCAGCAGGGGTCGATCTATGCCTTCGTGATCCTGATCTTCGTCTATGTCATCGCCATGCGGCGGCTGGACCGGAAGTTCGGGGCGGGCGAATAATGGCGACGCAGACGCTGATCTACATCTTCGTCGGTCTGAGCTTTGCGCTGTATATCGGCATCGCGCTGTGGTCGCGGGCAAAATCCACCAGCGAATTTTATGTGGCAGGCGGCGGCGTCCACCCGGTCGTCAATGGCATGGCGACGGCGGCCGACTGGATGTCGGCGGCCAGCTTCCTGTCGATGGCGGGCCTGATCGCCTTTCTGGGCTATGATGGCAGCGTCTATCTGATGGGTTGGACCGGCGGCTATGTGCTGCTGGCTTTGTTGCTGGCCCCGTATCTGAGAAAATTCGGGCAGTTCACGGTGCCGGATTTCATCGGCACGCGCTATTATTCGCGCACCGCCCGCGTGGTCGCGGTCGTCTGCCTGATCTTTGTCAGCTTTACCTATATCGCCGGACAGATGCGCGGGGTCGGCATTGTCTTTTCCCGTTTTCTGGATGTCCCCATCGATCTGGGCGTCATCATCGGCATGGGGATCGTGTTCATCTATGCCGTTTTGGGCGGGATGAAGGGCATTACCTATACGCAGGTGGCGCAATATTGTGTGTTGATCTTTGCCTATCTGGTGCCGGCGATCTTCATCAGTTTCATGGTCACCGGCAATCCGGTGCCGCAGCTGGGCCTGGGCAGCGAGGTGACGGGCGAGGGCGTGTTCATGCTGCAGAAGCTGAACGCCACGCTGACCGATCTGGGGTTCGCCGAATATACGTCCGGCACGAAGTCGACGCTGGACGTCTTTTGCATCACCGCCGCCCTGATGGTGGGAACGGCGGGCCTACCCCATGTCATCGTGCGGTTCTTTACCGTGCCGAAAGCGTCGGACGCGCGTATTTCGGCGGGCTGGGCGCTGGTCTTCATTGCGCTGCTTTATACGACGGCGCCCGCCGTCAGCGCCTTTGCGCGACTGACCTTTACTGAGGCGGTGAACGAAACAGCCTATACGGACCTGCCAGCCTGGTTCTCCAACTGGGAAGCCAATGGCCTGATCGCCTTTGCCGACAAGAATGATGACGGGGTCGTGCAATATCGTGCCGGCGAGGCGCTGGAGGGCGCGCCGGTCTATATGGACCAGGCGGGCGCATCGGGCGAACGGGGCGTCGCCAACCCGTCGGCCGGGGAGAACGAGGTCTTCGTCGACCAGGATATCATGGTGCTGGCCCTGCCGGAGATCGCGCAGCTGCCCGGATGGGTGATCGCGCTGGTTGCGGCAGGGGGGCTGGCGGCGGCCCTGTCGACTGCGGCGGGGCTGTTGCTGGTCATTTCCACGGCGGTCAGTCACGACCTGCTGAAGAAGACCTTTCGCCCGGATATTTCGGATCGTGGAGAATTGCGCGCCGCGCGCCTGGCCGCGACGGCGGCGATTCTGGTGGCGGGGTTGCTGGGTATTTATCCGCCCGGCTGGGTCGCGCAGGTCGTCGCCTTTGCCTTTGGCCTGGCGGCGGCATCCTTGTTTCCGGCAATCCTGATGGGGATTTTTTCGCGCCGCATGAATCGGGAAGGGGCGATTGCGGGAATGGTCACCGGTCTGGTGTTCACCTTCGCCTATATCGTCTGGTTCAAATTTGCCGCGCCGGAAACGAATGACGCCGCCCACTGGTTGTTCGGCATTTCTCCTGAGGGGATCGGGGTTGTCGGCATGGTGCTGAATTTCGCAATTGCCGTTGCCGTCGCGCGCATGACTGCGCCGCCGCCGGAGGAAGTGGATTTGCTGGTGGATCGAATCCGCGTCCCGGAATGACGAGCGACGATCGCTAGTGGAAATCGCGCGATTTGGGGATGATGCTGACATTGCGGGGATGGCGGCCGACATTCGAGGGCAGGGGGCTGGCGACATGATCGCCGCGCGCCAAGTCGGATTTCAGAAGATCATCGGACAGGTGGCTCAGCCGCGCCGTATCGTCGATCATTCGGTTCGCAATGACGTGGATCACTGCATCATCCATCTGCACTGTCCCCTCCACCGCCATCAGCCGCGCACCCATGACGATCTTGCGGTGTTTTTTTAGTGCGTCCGGCCAGACGACCAGATTCACGACGCCCGTTTCATCCTCTAAGGTGATGAACACAACGCCCTTTGCGCTGCCCGGCCGCTGCCGAATCAGCACGATGCCGCTGACCGAGACGCGCTGGTTGAAACGGCATTGCCGCAGGTCCGCCGCCCGGGTGAAACCGCGGGCGGAATAATCGCCGCGCAGGAACTGCATCGGGTGCGCCTTTAAGGAGAGGCGTGTCGTCTGATAATCGGCCACAACATGTTCGCTGAGCGGCATGGCGGGCAGCAATATGGGAACGTCCGCGCCCTCGTCGCGGCTGTCGGTATGGGTGAAGAGCGGCAGGTCGGGCGCGTTTTTCAGGGTGCGGGCATCCCATAGTGCGGCGCGGCGGTCCTTTCCCAAGGAACGAAAGGTATCGGCAGCGGCAAGAATCTGGATGGCGGGAACGCCGAGGCCGGCGCGGGTACGCACCTCCTCCACCGTTTCATAAGGGGATCCGCGCGCCGCCAGCAGCCGGGCGGCGTCTGCCGCCTTAAACCCGTCGATCTGACGCAGACCGAGGCGGACGACGGCCCCTCCGTTTCGGGAAGAGAGGGGGGCAATCACGGTGGAATCCCAATCCGACATGTTCACATCGGGGGCCAGCACCGTCACGCCATGTTCGCGCGCATCGCGCACGATCTGAGCGGGCGCATAAAATCCCATGGGCTGAGAATTGAGAAGCGCCGCGCAGAAGATCGCCGGATGGTGGCATTTGATCCAGCTGGACACATAAACGAGGTGGGCAAAGCTGGCAGCATGGCTTTCCGGAAAGCCATATTCGCCAAAACCCTCGATCTGGCTGAAACAACGGGCGGCGAATTCCGGATTGTAGCCGCGTTCGACCATGCGCCCGACCATCTTTTCCTTATGTTCCGACACCATCCCGCGAGAGCGGAAGGTGGCCATCGCCTTTCTCAGCTTGTTCGCCTCAGCGGGGGAAAAGCATGCGGCGGTCATGGCGATCTTCATCGCCTGTTCCTGAAAGATGGGCACGCCCAGCGTTCGTTTCAGGATATTCTTCAGTTCATCCGGATCATGTTGGGGGCCGGGGGTGGGATAGACGGTCGGCTCCTTGCCCTGGCGGCGGCGCAGATAAGGATGCACCATGTCGCCCTGTATAGGGCCGGGCCTGACAATGGCGACCTGAATGACCAGATCGTAGAATTCGCGTGGTTTCAGGCGCGGCAGCATGTTCATCTGCGCACGGCTTTCCACCTGAAATACGCCAAGGGAATCGCCGGCGCACAGCATGTCGTAAACGGCCTCGTCTTCCTGATCGACGGTGGCAAGCGTGTAGCGGCGGCCATGCTGCGCCTCGATAAGGTCAAAGCATTTGCGGATGCAGGTCAGCATGCCAAGCGCCAGCACATCGACCTTCATGATGCCCAGCGCCTCTATATCGTCCTTGTCCCATTCGATGAAGCTGCGGTCCGGCATGGCGCCATTGCCGATGGGAACGGTCTGGGTCAGCGGTTCCCGCGTCAGGATGAAGCCGCCGACATGCTGTGACAAATGGCGCGGCATGCCGATCAGCTGATCCGCCAGCCATATGGTGCGTTTCAGATGCGGGTCGTTGAGGTCGAGCCCGGCTTCCTTCACCTTGTCCTCATCGACTTCCGATCCCCAGCTGCCCCAGACTGTCCTGGCCAGCGCGGCGGTCACGTCCTCCGACAGGCCCATGACCTTGCCCACTTCGCGGATAGCCATGCGCGGTCGATAATGAATGACGGTGGCACACAGTCCGGCGCGGTCGCGGCCATAGCGTTGATAGATGTGCTGGATGATTTCCTCGCGCCGCTCATGTTCGAAATCGACGTCGATATCGGGCGGCTCCTTGCGCTCCTCCGATATGAAGCGTTCGAACAAAAGCTCCGTCGTCGCCGGATCGACGGAGGTGATGCCCAGACAGTAGCAGACCGCGCTGTTCGCCGCCGATCCGCGGCCCTGGCACAATATCCCGACCCCGCGCGCATAGGCGACGATGTCGTTGATGGTCAGGAAATAGCGCGCAAAGCCCATCTTTGCGATCAGCCCCAGTTCCTTGTGCAGCAGTTTGTCGACCTTTGCCGGTATGCCGTCTGGATACCGGCCCTTCGCCCCCGCCCAGCTGAGGTCGGAAAGATGGGCGTCGGGCGTTTTGCCGCCGGGGACGCTTTCTTCCGGATATTCATATTTCAGTTCGTCCAGGCTGAAGGTGCAGGCATCGGCGATGCGGCGGGTCTGGCGGATGGCATCGGGCCAGTCCGCGAACAGGCGTATGATTTCGGCGGGCGGCTTCAGATAGCGTTCGCCATTCTGGTCGAGGAGATCGCCTGCCGTCGCCACCGTCACCTTTTCACGGATACAGGTCATCACGTCCTGCAGCGGGCGGCGCGACGGACAATGATAATGCACGTCATTGGTGGCCAGCAATTTCAGACCGTGCGCCTGCGCCAGCCCGGCCAGCCGCCCGATCCGTGCCCGGTCATCGTCGCGATAGCGAAACGCTGCCGCGACATGCCCCAGCATGGGGAGCGCGGACAGGCGCGGCAGGTCGGCCGCGAACGCATCCAGATCCTCACCCGGAATGGCGATCAGAAAAATGTCGCGGGTCAGCGCCCTTGCCACGTCGGACAGCCGCACATGGCATGCGCCCTTTGCCTGCCAGCCCCCGTCTGCATCGGTCATCTTGCCCGCAGACAAAAGATGGCAGAGGTCGCCATAGGCTGCACGGCTGCGGGGATAGGCGTACAGCGACGGCGCATCCATCAGATCCAGGCGGCAGCCGATGACGGGCGTCATCTTCGCCGTTTTCGCCTCACTATGCAGACGCACCACGCCAGCCATGCTGTTGCGATCGGCAATGCCCAGCGCGTCATAGCCGAGGGCATAGGCGGTGGTGACGAAGTCGATCGGATCCGATGCGCCGCACAGGAAAGAGAAACTGGTGGTCAGCCCCAGTTCCACGAACTGCCCGCGCGGATTGGGCACAAATGTATCGGATGCGCTGAGCGTCCGCTTATCGGGCGTGGTCGGTGCATCAGGCATGGCGCATTACCCGCATGGGAATGCCGCGCCTGGCAGGGCATCTTGTCATGCGTCCAGGCCGTGGACGAACCACCGGGGGGTGCCGCCGCGATCGTCGGAAGCCAGCCCTTCCCGGTACAGCCAGAAACGCCGCCCCTCCCGATCCTCCACCCGGTAATAGTCGCGCAGGCGTGTGCGTCCCGGTTCGCGCCACCATTCCGGCGCAATGCGTTCGGGGCCTTGTGCGCGGGCCACATCGTGCAATTGCCGCCGCCAGCGGAAACGGGCTGGCGGCCCCTCAGGCACGGCATGGACGACCTCTGCGCGTTCGGGCGTATTCAACAGGCGCAATGGTGCCCGGCCCTGTCGGTTAACGCTGCGTGCGTCTGGATGCGGCGTCGCGGCGGCAGCAAAAAAGGCCTCCCCGCGCTCGGGCACATGACTACCCAGGGTTACGGACTGAAATACGGCGTCCTCTCCCAACCGGGCGGACAGGCGATCGATCAATGCAACGAACGCCATCTGGTCGCGTCCTTCGCCGCTCAAATCGTCCTGTATGGCGCCAAGCGGTTCTGCGCGCAGAACCTCCAGCGCGGCGCCATCGACGCCAAAACCGGGGTCCAGCCGGTCCAGCTTGCCGTCGAACAGGCGAACCATATGGGCGGGATCGCGGCTGGCGCGGCTGGTCGCCACCTCTGCATTCAAGGCGCGCCCGTCGACGCGGAAGGCCGTGTAGCGCAGGGACCGTGCACCGATATGATTTTCATCCATTAACACCGACAGGTCAGCGGCCAGATCCTGCAATATCCGCATCAGCCCAGCCAGATCGCCGAGCGGCTCCGCCAGCCGCCGGATGCTGCGCAAGGGCGGGCGCTGCCGAGCGGGAACAAGGGGTTCCGCCCGGCGCCCCATGGCCTGGTCCAGGCGGGTGACGGGGTTGCGGCAGGTCTGTTCGACCTTGCGAAAGCGGCGCACCAGTGCCGGGCGCGGAACCGCCGCCAGCGCGCCAATCGTCTTTAGCCCCAGCCGTCGCAGCAACTGCACCGTTTCGGCATCCAGCCGCAATGTGCCGACCGGCAGCGGCGCGAGCATGTCAGCAAGCTGGTCCGCGTGGCAGATCGTGTGCGCATCGCCGCCACTGTGGGACAAGGCCCATGCGGCGCCGACCGTCGGTGCCGCAGCCAGATGGATGTTAAGCCCGGCGCTGGCGAACCTGCGGGCCATGTCGCCCAGCATGGATGCCTCCCCGCCATGCAGATGGGCGGAACCTGTGGTGTCGAGGAGCAGGGCATCGGCGCCATCCGCTTGCGTCCAGGGGCACCAGCGCTGTGCCCAGCCGGCCAGCCGGGCGAGATCGGCGGTATCGGCATCCGGGTCGGCATCCTCTACGGCAAGGTCCGGCACCAGTGCACGCATGTCGGTAATGCGTCCGCCCCGGGCCATGCCCAGCGCCGCCGCCGCCGGATTTACGTCGTGAATGACGGGACCGTGCGTGCCCTCCGCCGCCAGAACGAGCGGCCTATCCTGCGGCCAGTCTCCGCCTGACTTCCGCATCCAGCGATCCATCGCCAGATGCGGTATGAAGATGGAGACGATGCGCCGCCTCGTCATAGCTGGCCGTCCAGATGCCGGGCCGTTCTCCCCGCGCGCGGAACAGTTCCGCCCGCCAGCGCGGCGCGCCGGGGGCGGCGCCATCGAAAGGGTGAGGCGCGGAAGGCAGCGAGCCCACCCGCCAGCGCCGCCGCGCCGCCGACAGGTTCGCGGCACCGCCAAAGCGCATCAGCATGACGTGAACCCCCTGCCGCTCTGCACGTAAAGCGAGGCGCTTCGTCGCCGTGAAGTCGAGCGCCCGTGGCTCTCCCCACACCTCCCCTATAATGGCAGAGAGAGAGGCGCATTTCAGCCCTTCCTCCATGGTCCAGAGGACGTCGGCGGCGTTGCGCGCACAGGCAAGGACCAGCCGATCCCGCGCCAGACCGAAGCGTGCAAAGGCGTGTCCATAGGGCCGGCCGGTTTCCAGCGCCGACATGCGGTCCTGCACCCATAATAGCCCGCCGCGCTGCGGCACCTGTGCCAGAGCGAAGCCGATTGCGCCTGCATCGCGTGGAGGGGCAAACAGCTCTGCCAGCCGGGGACTGCCGGGCAAGAGGGGAGCATGTGAGTCGATGGCCGCAATAGGTGTCGAGTCGGCGGTCGATTCGGCTGGACGCACCTCGGCCCCTCGAATGAAATTATCATTCGATTCCAAAAGATGGATGGCCTTGATCCTGTCCACATTCATCAACCTGCATGCACCAAGTGTTCTACTTATGTTCCGAATAGAACGACAGCAGGCGATAGAGTCAATCCGGGGAAAATCGGGGGCAGGGTGGGCAGCCCGGGCCGGGCATCGATGCCTTGCTGGTCGTGAAGGCAGACAGCCACACGGCATATTGGACTACGCAGGCGGAGGGACAGATCGCATCGCAGATGCAGGTCACACTCTCCAGCGACGAACAGCAGATGATTTTCCGCTATCTATGGAGCGCCGCCGATCCCGAGGGGGCGAGATTCAATGACCGGTACGTTTACGTTCGGCAGTAGTCAGGCGGAGTGGCGCAAGCCTGCTTATTGAGCCTGAATTAAGGGGGGCCGGCGCGTCGAGCAGACCTTCATAATAAAGGGCGGGCCAGCGGCCAGCTGACGCCAGCGGCCTGCGCTATCTGGCCGATCCACTGCGCCACCATTGCCACTTCCTGGTCGACGACATCGCTCTTGGCGGCTTCTTCCTGAGTCTCGATTTGCGTTTTGAAATCGCCGCCCAGTTTTGCGTGCACGGCGAATGTCGGCCCGTCGACCATTTCCCGCAATTCCTGGGGACCGGCGCCCATATCGAACAGTTCTGACAGCCTGGCCAAGGTCTCGAAGCGCTCCTGGTTGAAGCGATCGCTGTCGAGGCTGTGCAATCTTTCTCTTTCGTTCGAGGACAGCAGCATGGCGAACTGCCGCTGCTGAAGAAACCACGCCAGGCCAGCATATTGCAAGTCGGTCATTTCGAACTGCTCGGCTGTGGACATGCCCAGATCCATTGGCGCGAACTGCATGATGTGGCGGTACAGCCGCCGTACCCATCGACGCCCCATCATGCCCTTCTTGTGCACCGAGTGCAGGAAGTTTTCGATGGAACCCGTCAGCAGCAATGCCCGTGCATCAGGGCGGGCCGACAAGATTGCGGGAATCAGGCTGTTCGCAACATTCGACGGCTTGATCACCACCACCTCCCCTGCGCCGAACGGGCGGGACAGCAGGCGCAGTATCGGCACCAAGGCGGGCGATGCCTTCGAACCGGCGGCTGCCAGGTCGTTCAATATTCCCGGTTCGCTGAGGCCAAGGCTTTTTCCGGGAAGGTCCATGGCGCGCGTGAGCAAGGTGGAGCGCACGAAGGCGCTGTGAAAAATGAAATGGACCTTTCCCGCCGCAATATGGTCTGCCTGCAATTCGCTTGCCGCCAGCCAGACATTGTCGTTCTGGTTGCGGGGCTGATGGTCGGCCAAAAACGTCAGGCTGCGGATGATGTCACGGTCCAGACGGACGAATTCTACCCTTTCCCCTTGCGCATCATATCGATGGGGGAACCATTGAGGATTCCTGAGGATTTCGCCTGCATCCGGCACAAGTTTCTCCTCTGTCCTGCAATGGGGTGCGGTGATTGGATCTGGTCTGCAGATCCTTCAATATCTACGACAATCGTGCAAGAGTGGCGCGATGAAGGCTGGCTCTGTCCGAGCCGTTGACCAAGGTTTCGACGAATGAAGATCACTCTCAACCCCGACCTCGACGCCAACACCCTGGCGCAGGATTTTGCCAGGAAGGGGCGGCTGCAGGTTCGGGATTTTTTCACGGCTGATACGGCAGAGGAAACCTATCGGCAGCTCGTTGCCGCCCCATGGTCTCTCGCATTCAACCACGGGGATCAGGTGCGCGAATTAAGCCCGCAGCAATTGCAGCAACTTTCATCTCAGCAAAAAGCTGAACTTCAGCAGCTGGTGCACGAAAATGCAAAGCATAATTATCAGTTTCTATATAATCATTATCCCCTGTTTTTTAATTATTTCAAAAAACAGCAGGAAAGAAATCATCTTTTCTCTATGTACGAATTTATCAACAGCCCCTTGATGCTGGAGTTTTTCCGTAAACTTACCGGACGCGAGGAAATTATGTGGGCTGATGGGCATGCGACACTGTATCAGGCAGGGCACTTCCTTAAATATCATACGGATGAGAAGCCCTCCGACAAACGCGTTGCCGCCTATGTCCTGAATTTCACAAAGGCATGGGGACGCGATTGGGGCGGGTTGCTGCAATTCTGGGACCAGAGCTATGATGTGGAGCAGGCTTATCGGCCCATTTTCAACGCCCTGAACATCTTTACCGTGCCGACCGATCATTCGGTCAGCGTCGTGGCGCCTTTTTGCCCCGGATTGCGGTTTTCCATCACCGGATGGCTGCGCGCCGATCAGCCGCCGGGTGCAATACCGCAACGCTGAATCATGTCGGGTCGGATCGCAGGCACGTTCTTAAGCGCCTGCGATCCGTCAGGCCGTTATTGCTGCATCAAATTCGGAAGCCAGTCGCGGTGCGCCGCTTTCAGGGCTTCCAGGGCCACATTTTCGCCGCCGACGGCGATTGTGGAACCGCCGACGGTGCCGAGGCGGGTGCCTTCTATGTCTGTGCCCGCAGGGGCGGTCACCACATAGCGCGCCTGGTCCTCGCCAAAGGCGGCGGGATGGTCGAGGGCGTCGAGCGTGGCGCCCTTGTCCCCCGCCAGTGCCATTTCCGTGACTGCCACCAACAGGCCACCGTCGGAAATATCGTGCGCGGCTGTGACTTTCCCCTCGGCGATTAGCGTGCGGACATAGTCGCCAACCGCCTTTTCCGCGTCCAGGTCGACGGAGGGCGGGGGGCCATCCTCACGATTGGCGATTGTGCGCAGCCATTCGGACTGGCCCAGATGGGCGCCGGGCTTGCCGATCAGCCAGATGACCTCGCCATCGGCCTTCAGCGAAATATCGGTCCGTTTGTCATAATCCTTTAGCAGGCCGATTGCACCAATGGCGGGTGTGGGAAGGACGCCGACACCATTGGTCTCGTTGTAGAGGGAGACGTTGCCCGAGACGATGGGCATGTCCAGCGCGGCGCATGCCTCTGCCATCCCCTCTATACAACCGACAAACTGGCCCATGATCTCTGGCCGTTCCGGATTGCCGAAATTCATGCAGTCGGTGGTGGCAAGCGGGGTCGCGCCGACGGCGGTGAGGTTGCGATAGGCCTCTGCAATCGCCTGTTTGCCGCCCTCCACGGGATCGGCGAAGCAATAACGCGGGTTGCAATCCGTTGTGATGGCGAGCGCCTTTTTGGTGCCGTGTACGCGCACGACCGCTGCGTCGCCGCCGGGCCGACCGATCGTGTCGGCCATGACCATGTGATCATATTGTTCCCAGATCCAGCGACGGCTGGCGAGCGCGGAAGACCCCATCAGGGTCAGAAGGTCATCGGTGACGGCGTTCGAGAATTCAACGCCGCCCAGTGCCTCGCGCTTGGGCGTCGGCATATGCGGGCGGTCGTAAAGCGGCGCATTGTCGCCAAGCGGTCCAAGAGGAATGTCGCACACCGTCTCGCCTCCGAAGCTGAGAACGAGGTGCTTGGTGTCGGTAACCTCGCCGATGACGGCGAAGTCCAGTTCCCATTTTTCGAATATCTTTTGCGCCTGCGCCTCGCGTCCGGGCTTCAGCACCATCAGCATGCGTTCCTGCGATTCGGACAGCATCATCTCATAGGGTGTCATCGCCTCTTCGCGGCACGGTACCTTGTCGAGATCGAGATGGATGCCGACCCCGCCCTTGTCGGCCATTTCCACCGAAGAGCTGGTGAGGCCTGCCGCGCCCATATCCTGTATGGCGACAATGGCATCGGTGGCCATCAGCTCCAGACATGCCTCTATCAGCAGCTTTTCCGTGAAGGGATCGCCGACCTGAACGGTGGGGCGCTTCTCCTCTGAATCGTCGGTGAATTCGGCGGATGCCATGGTGGCGCCGTGGATGCCGTCACGTCCCGTCTTCGACCCGACATAGATGACCGGATTGCCGATGCCGGCGGCTGCCGAATAGAAAATCTTGTCCGTGCGGGCCGTCCCCACGGTCATCGCGTTGACCAGGATATTGCCATTATAGGCCGGGTGGAAATTGGTTTCGCCGCCCACCGTCGGTACGCCGACGCAATTGCCATAGCCGCCGATGCCCGCGACGACGCCCTTTACCAGATGGCGTGTCTTTGGATGGTCCGGCGCGCCAAAGCGCAGGGCGTTCATATTGGCGACCGGGCGGGCACCCATGGTGAAAACGTCGCGTAATATGCCGCCCACGCCCGTCGCTGCGCCCTGATAGGGTTCGATGAAGCTGGGGTGATTGTGCGATTCCATCTTGAAGATGGCCGCGTCGCCGTCGCCAATGTCGACCACGCCGGCATTCTCGCCCGGACCGCAAATGACCTGCGGGCCTGTGGTCGGCAGCTTCTTCAGGTGCAGGCGGCTGGATTTATAGGAGCAATGTTCCGACCACATGACCGAAAAGATGCCAAGCTCGGTCAGGTTCGGGGTGCGTCCAAGGGCGTTCAGGATGACGCCATATTCGTCCGGGGAAAGGCCGTGTTCGGCAACGAGTTCAGGGGTGATGTCAGTCATGAAACGCCCAATAGCGGCGCAGCAGGCAGAGGGCTAGACGATGAAGGTGTCGCGACGCCTTTAGCGTTCGGCGGTGTTGCTGACGCGGGCAATATCCTGATCCACGTTAGATATTGAATTTCATGGGAATTCTGTCGGTAAACTTTACATATCCGTAACAGGTGCGGCGGAGTTGGTCGTGTAAGGCGATGATATAACGGTTAACATTCCGAATGGTACGGCTCTTGCTTGGTGGGAATTTCCATTCCAAAACGGGGGTTATATAATGAAAATTTCAGCAGTTGCGTGCGTTGCAGCGGTGCTTCTTTCAACGTCTGCCATGGCGGAGCCGGTGTTTGATCGCTTCGGCGCCCTGCCGCAGACCGAATTCGGCGGCGACGGCATCCCCAATGACCGCGTTGCTGTCACCAACATTTCCTCTGAGGGAGTGGACGGCGAGATCGGCATCACGGCAACGCCGCGTTTTTCCGCCCCATCCCCCACTTTGGTCTCCGATGGCGTTTTCGCCGTGGAATCCGGCACCACGTCGGATGACCGTTCAAAGTGGAATTTCAGCTATTATGCAGACGTTCTGCCAGGCCTGAACTATTCCCTGCTGTACGATTTCGATCCCAGCAACGGAACGGACTATGGCACGATCAATTTCCTTTTTGCCAGCGGGACGATTGAGGACAGCCAGAACCCGACCTTCGCCTTTTTGAACGACGGCATCGCTCCGTTCGTGATCGCGCCTGAGATGTTCGACTTCGACGCAGATGCCAATGGCATTTACAATTTCCGCTTTCAGGCACGTGATGCCAATGGCGGCCTGGTTGGAGAAGCGGCCATTGACGTGATCGTCGGTGAGGGCGCCACGGACGTTCCCGCTCCGGCGGCGTTCGGCCTTTTGGGTCTCGGCCTGGCCGGCCTTGGCTTTGCGCGTCGTCGCAAGGTCTGAGTAACTTCAGTCTCGTTTGAATAGAGGGCCGCGTTTCCGGGTGGAAGCGCGGCCCTTAATGTTTTGGTGCACCTGTGCCGCACTGTGTACGAGACCAAATTGCGCCTATGAAGTCTGCATGACCTCGAACGAAAGAATCGCCGCCTCCGCGCTCGGCGACCGCCGGTTGCGCTTCTATGACTTTGCAATGGCGGCGTTCGTTGCGATCCTGCTGCTGTCGAACCTGATCGGCGCGGCGAAGGTCAGCACCATTGATCTGCCGTTCCGCGACCAGCGCTTTCTGTTCGGTGCCGGCATATTGTTCTTCCCGCTGAGCTATGTTCTCGGCGACGTTCTGACCGAGGTGTACGGCTATGCCCGTGCGCGCCGGGTGATCTGGACGGGCTTCGTTGCCCTTGCCTTCATGGCGTTCATGTCATGGGTGGTCGTGGCGCTGCCCCCGGCAGACGGTTGGGACGGGCAGGCCGCCTATGAAAGTGTTTTTGGTGGCACCTGGCGGATCGTCATTGCCTCCATCCTCGCCTTTTGGGTGGGGGAGATCGCCAACGCCTTCGTGATGGCGCGCATGAAGCTGCTGACCGGCGGGAAGCATCTCTGGACGCGGACCATCGGCTCGACGGTGGTGGGGCAGGGCTTCGACAGCCTGATTTTCTATCCCATCGCCTTCTTGGGCATATGGCCGACGGAGCTGGTCGTGTCCGTCATGATCTCCAACTATTTGCTGAAGGTATTGTGGGAGGCGGTGCTGACGCCCGTAACCTATTGGGTGGTCGCGCGCATGAAGCGGGCCGAGGGCGTCGACGTGTTCGACGAGGGGACCGACTTCACGCCGTTCCGGGCAAGGGTATAGTTTCGATAGTTTGAGAGAGGATCTCCGCCCTCCTATGTTGAGGTAGAGGGAGAGAGACCATGGCTACGGCACCCAATTCGATGACTGGTCCCGCGCCGCGCGCGACGTTTCGATCGATGTTCGACGGCACTCTGGACGACTGGAAGGTCATCGGCGCCGAACATGACCGGCATCAGGAGGAGCGGCAGCCGGACATCATCCTGGAGCAGCTGGCGCGGCTGGGCGATATAGAGGTGGGTTTTCGCGCCGACCAGCTGACCCACAGCCTGATGTGCGCCACGCTTGCCCGCCGGGCCGGTGCGACGCCGCAGGAGGTCGTCGCGGCGCTGTGCCACGATTTGGGCAAGACCATGTCGATCCCCAATCATGGCGCCATCGCGGCGGAAATCCTGAAACCCTATGTCGACGATTACGTTTATCACACGATCAAATGGCATCAGCATTTTCAGGGCAAATATTATTATAACCACATGGGTCTGCCGACCGACATGCGGGAGCAGTTCCGGGACGAGGAATGGTACGATTTCGCGGTGAAGCTGGTCGACGAATGGGATGCCCCCGCATTTGACGAGGAATTCGATTGCGACACGCTGGAAAGCTTCCGGCCCGAAATCGAGGAGGTGTTCACGAAGCCAAGAAAGAAGATCGTCTGAACGAATCCAGCCGACATTACCCCGCATTCAGCAATCTCGGCATGACGGTTGGCGGCAAAAGGTCTAGTCGCTGACGGTATGGATGCAAGGACGCCGAAAACCCCCGCCGCCCGGAAGGGGCTGACCCGCCGAAAGCTGTTGATCGGCGCCGCCGCCGCGACCGGCCTTGTCATCGGCTATACCGTCTGGCCGCGAGATCGGGCGTTCAACTTTCCCCTGCGGGAGGATGAGACGCTGATCAACGGCTTCCTGAAAATCGCGGTCGATGGCCGGATCACCGTCGCCTGTCCGCAGGCCGAAATGGGGCAGGGCGTCTATACGGCGCTGCCGCAATTGCTGGCGGGGGAGCTGGGTGCCGACTGGCGCATGGTGGGCGTCGAGCCGGCGCCGCTGCACCCGCTTTATGCCAATCGCGCCTTTGCCGCCGACGCGGGGGCCAGCATGCCCTCCTTCATCGGCAATATCGTCAATTGGGCGGCGGTTTCCATCGTCGAGCAGATCGAATTGCAGGCCACGGGTGGTTCCACCTCCATCAAGGCATTCTGGGAGCCGCTGAGACTGGCGGGCGCGGCGGCGCGCGAATTGTTCATCCGCGCCGCCGCGCGCCAGCTGGATGTCGACCCTGCCGATCTGGATACTGCGAATGGCTTCGTCGAAGGGGCGGGAAGACGCGCCAGCTTTGCCGAGCTGGTCGCCCTGATCGACCCGGATGACGCACCCGCGTCGCCGCGCCTTCGGCCTCGCCCCGCCCTGATCGGTCGTTCCGTGCCGCGTCTGGACGTGCCCTCAAAGGTCAATGGCAGCGCGATGTTCGGCGCGGATGTGCGCCTGCCCGACATGGTCTATGCCGCCGTGCGTGGCGCGCCGCACGGATATCAGGAACGCTCAACTTTCGGGGGAGAGGCGGCGCGGCAGGCGCCGCGCACATTGGCGGTCGTGGAGGGAGAGGGATGGCATGCGACCGTCGCCGAAACCTGGTGGGCGGCACGACAGGCGCTCGACCTGACCGACGCGGAATATCATGGCGACGAACTGGCCGACAGCGCGGCCATCGACGCGGCGATGCAGGAGGCGCTGGACGATGGCGAACGCGGTACCGCCTTTCTGGAAGTGGGCGATGCGCTGGATGCCCTCGCGCAGGGGCCGAGCGTTTCGGCCGACTATGGCGTACCCTTTCTGGCGCATGCCTGTCTGGAGCCGATGACAGCGACGGTGCGGCTGACCGATGGAAATGCGGAAATCTGGGTGCCGACGCAGTCTCAGACGCTGGTCGCGTGGAAAGTGGCCGACGCGCTGGGAATCGCGACCCGCGATGTGCGTGTTTATCCTACCCTGTTGGGGGGCGGCTTTGGTCGCAAGGCGGAGGTGGACTGTGCCGTGCAGGCGGCGATCATCGCGCAGAAAGTCGGACGGCCCGTCCAGCTGATCTGGCACCGGGAAGAGGACACGGCGCGCGACATGTTCCGGCCCGCCGTCCGGGCGCGGATGACCGGAGCGCTGGGCCCTGACAAGCGAATTGCCGCCCTAGACGCCAAACTGGCCGCCCCCAATCTGGGCGCCAGCCTGACCCGGCGGATGATGCCCTTCTTCGCGTCCGACGGCGACAGCGCCGCCATGGTCAAGGGCGTCGGCGACGGCCCCTATATCATTCCCAATCTGCGCGTCGCCCATGTCGACGTGCCGACGCCCGTGCCGCTGGGCTATTGGCGGTCTGTCGAACATAGCTATGCCGCCTTCTTCAAGGAGGGGTTCATGGACGAAATGGCGGCCCGCGCGGGCCTGGATCCGCTGGCGTTCCGGCTGCGCCACATGGATGAAAACAGCGCGCAAGCGCGCGTATTGATGCTGGCATCCTCTCGCGGGACGCTGGCCGCCGCAGTGCCGGAGCGCCATGGGAAGGGCATCGCGCTGCATTCCAGCTTTGGCAGCCATGTTGCCCAGGTCGCCGAAGTGGAGGTTCCCTCCGCCGAGGAGATTATCGTCAGGCGCGTTACCTGCGTCATCGATTGTGGCCAGGTGGTCAATCCCGACATCGTGCGGGCGCAGATGGAGGGCGGCATCATCTTTGGTCTGTCAGCCGCCTTGCACGGCAAGATCGAATTCGAAGGCGGCGAGCCGACCGCGCAGAATTTCGATGGCTACCCCCTGCTGCGCATGGACGAGGCGCCGGAGATCGACGTCCATATCGTGCCGTCCGATGCGCCGCCGGGCGGGGTGGGGGAGCCGGGCGTACCGCCCATTGCGCCTGCGGTCGCCAATGCCGTTTTCGCCGCGACCGGACGGCGGCTGAGATCAATGCCGTTTCTAAGCTATTGATCGACGGGTGCGGGGCGAATGCGGTAGGGCCGTAACCATGAACCTGCCGACAGATCATCCGCCCGTTCCTGCCCCTAAAATCGGCGTTTTGCTGGTAAATCTGGGGTCGCCCGACGCGCCGACCGCCGGGGCCGTGAAACGATATTTGCGGCAGTTCCTGTCGGACCCGCGTGTTGTCGAGATTCCAGCAATTGCCTGGCAGCCGATCCTGCGCGGCATCATCCTGAACGTCCGCCCGAAAAAAAGCGCGAAACTATATGCGACGATCTGGGACAAGGAACGCGACGGATCGCCATTGAAGCTGATCACCGAGGATCAGGCCGCGGCACTGGCGGCGCGTCTGCCGGGCCTGAAGATCGATTTTGCGATGCGCTATGGCAATCCGTCGATCGAATCGCGGCTGACGGCGATGAAGGCGGCAGGGTGCGAGCGTATCCTGGTCCTGCCCATGTATCCGCAATATTGTGCGGCGACGACCGCCACCGTGGTGGACGAGGTCAGTCGTGTGCTGGCGGGGATGCGGTGGCAGCCCGCAATCCGCATCGCACCGCCATGGCATGACGACCCCGCCTATATTGATGCGCTCGCCGCCGACGTGGAGGTGCAGTTGGCCGGGCTGGATTTCACCCCCGACGAACTGATCGCGACCTTTCACGGCATGCCGCGCCGCACGCTGGAAATGGGCGATCCCTATCATTGCCACTGTCAGAAAACCGGGCGCTTGCTGGCGGAGCGGCTGGGACGGCCCGTGCGGGTGGTGTTCCAGTCGCGTTTCGGACGGGCCGAATGGCTGCAACCCTATCTGGACAGGACGCTGGAGCAAATTCCCGCCGAGGGCGTCGGAAAGGTCGCAGTGGTTGCGCCGGGATTTACCGCCGACTGCCTTGAGACGCTGGAAGAAATTGCGATACGCGGAGAAGAGCAGTTCCGTGCGGGGGGCGGAACGCACTTTGCCTATCTGTCATGCCTGAATGCAAAGCGAGGACATCTTGACCTCCTCCACGCTATCGTTACGCGTGAGCTTGGCGGCTGGATGTAAGTCCGGCTAGCGTCGGTCAACACCGCAGAACCTTGGGAGGAATGGGATGAGGAAGCATGTCGCCATCGTTACCGGAGGAACCCGCGGGATCGGCGCCGCAATCAGCAAGAAGCTGACTGAGAACGGCGTTACCGTCGTGGCGAATTATGCCGGCGACGATGAAAAGGCGAAAGCCTTTACCGAGGCAACAGGCATTGCCGCGATGAAGTGGAACGTCGCCGACTACGATGCCTGCCACGCCAAGGTGAAGGAGGTCGAGGAAACCCACGGCCCCGTGACTATCCTGATCAACAATGCCGGCATCACGCGCGATGGTACGCTGCTGAAGATGGACCGCCAGATGTGGGAGGACGTGATCAACGTTAATCTGGGCGGCTGTTTCAATATGTCGAAGGCGGTCTTTCCCGGCATGAAGGCGCGCTCTTTTGGCCGCATCGTTTCCATCGGTTCGATCAACGGGCAGGGCGGCCAATATGGCCAGGTGAATTATGCCGCCGCCAAGTCAGGTATTCATGGCTTTACCAAGGCGCTGGCGCAGGAGGGTGCGCGATTTGGTGTTACGGTCAACGCGCTCGCGCCCGGCTATATCGACACGGAAATGGTCGCAGCGGTGCCCGAGCCTGTGCTGGAAAAGATCGTCGCGAAAATCCCCGTCGGACGCCTGGGTCAGGCGGACGAAATTGCCCGCGGCGTCGCGTTCCTGTGCGGTGAGGATGCCGGATTTGTGACAGGCTCCACGCTGTCGATCAACGGCGGCCAGCACATGTATTGATTCCTGCCATGGAGGACACGGCCAGGAAGGATGACACGCAGAAACGCTCCCTGACAATAGCGGGGCATCGCACGTCGATCAGTCTGGAGCCGGTTTTCTGGCAGGCATTGCAGGATGCGGCGCGGGACAGGCGCATGGCGCTTGCCGCGCTGGTCGCGGAAATCGACGAGGCGCGCACGACGAACCTGTCGTCGGCCATACGGGTGTGGCTGTTCGAACGGGCGCGCGGGGGGGGGGGATAAGGTAGGCGCGGGTGGCTCGGCTCAGAGCACCAGCCGCGTGACGTGCCCCATCTTGCGGCCATCGCGCGCTTCGCCCTTGCCATAGATATGCATATGGGCGTGTGGGTCCGACAGGATGGTGGACCATTGATCGACCTGCTGCCCCAACAGGTTGTGCATTTCCACCCGCGCCGCGGTCAGCGTTGTGTCGCCAAGCGGCAGCCCGCACACCGCGCGAATATGGTTTTCGAACTGGCTGGTGCGTGCCCCCTCTATGGTCCAGTGTCCGCTATTGTGGACGCGCGGCGCCATCTCGTTGAAGACGGGCCCATCGGGCGATGCGAAGAATTCCAGCGTCAGCAGACCAACATAATCGAGCGCGGCGGCGACCTTTAGCGCCAGGGCGGTTGCCTCCCGTGCCTGCGCATCGATCGCCGTGCCAGCCGGGACAATCGACCGGGCGAGAATGCCGTGGTCGTGCTCGTTCTTCGGCACGGGATAGCTGACCGAACTGCCGTCGTCCGCACGCGCAACCAGCAGAGAAAATTCGGCCTGGAAGCTGACGAACCCCTCATAGACACAAGGAACGCCGTTCATCGTCGCCCAGGCCGAAGTGGCATCGTCAGGAGAAGATATGCGTGCCTGGCCCTTGCCGTCATAGCCGAAGCGATTTGTCTTCAGAATGCCGGGGGTACCGATCTTGGCAATCGCCGCGCGCAGGTCGGCCTCGTTTTCGACGGCGGCATAGGGCGCCGTGCGGCCACCCAGATCGGAGACGAACCCCTTTTCAGCCAGCCGGTCCTGCGCGATTTCCAGCGCGCGTGGGGGCGGATAAAGCCGCACATGTTCGGCAAGATAGGCAAGCGCGCCCGCATCGATATTCTCGAACTCGAACGTTGCCACGTCGACCGATTTGGCGAAACGACCCAGCGCGTCCAGATCGTCATATTCGCCGCGCGTCGTCACTGCGGAGACTTCCCCCGCGCATGGTGCTTCATCGGGCGCATAAATGTGAACGCGATAGCCCATTTGCGCCGCCGCCATGGCGAGCATGCGGCCCAATTGCCCGCCGCCGACTATGCCTATGGTCGAACCGGGTGCGATCATTTGGGCGCTTTGGCGACGCCATCGGTCTGCGCCTGCCGCCAATCGTCGAGCCGTCCTGCAAGCGCGTCGTCGAACGCGGCCAGTATCGCCGCCGCCAGAAGGCCCGCATTCTTCGCGCCCGCCTTTCCGATGGCAAGCGTCCCTACGGGTACGCCGCTCGGCATCTGTGCGATGGACAGGAGCGAATCCTGTCCCGACAGAGCCTTTGACTGGACCGGTACGCCGAGCACGGGAAGGGGGGTCAGTGCTGCGGTCATGCCCGGCAGATGCGCTGCACCGCCTGCGCCTGCAATGATGACCTTCAGGCCGCGATCCTTGGCGCTGCGGGCATAATCATACATGCGGTCAGGGGTCCGGTGGGCGGATACGATGCTGACTTCATGCGGAACGCCCAGTTCGGCAAGCACGTCCACCGCGTGGTGCATGGTGTCCCAGTCCGACTGGCTGCCCATGATGATCCCCACAAGAGGGGCGCCTTCCGACATTATTGCCCTGTCCCATTTTGCCACTGGTAGAAGGGCATTGCCCTAAGCGGGTACGGTCGTTTCGTCCACGACAGACTGACCGTCAATTTCTTTCCGGCCGATGCCCAGCAAGTCGAGGAGCGCGGCCCGCGCATCCCAACTTTGCTGCCATAAATCGGGTTCGGCAAGCATGGCGGGTTCGAGAGTTTCCGGCCAATGATCTTCAATCAGCCGCGCGAGCGCATCGGCCTTTGCATCGTCGAGAAGGAAGCGTGAATCGATGGCGGCAAGGGCATCCTCTGTCACGGCAACGCGCAGCCGCAGACATGCCGGTCCGCCGCCATTGCGCATCGATTCGCGCACGTCGATGAAATGCGCGGCGTGAATGGGGCCGTTGCCGCCGATATTCGCGTCGAGCCAGGTCTTTACACGCGGATTTTCCTCGGCCTCCTTAGGCAGGATCAGGACCATGCGACCGTCGCGCAGCGTCACCAGCTGCGAATTGAACAGGTAGGAAGAAATGGCATCCTCAAGCGAGACCTGGCTGGCGGGAACCTCTACGACAGACACATCGGGGATGCGCCGCCGTAGTTCGGAATAGAGCCAGTCGCGATCCTGGAACGCCTGTTCGTGCGTGAAGAGGACATTCTCGTTTGCGACCGCAACCACATCATTGTGGAACGCGCCCGCCGCAATGGCCTGCCGCGACTGGGCGACGAAGAGGGCGTCGGGGACGCCATGTGCGCGAGCGATTGCTTCTGACGCGCGACGGTCCTGCCGGGCGGGAAAGGCTCCGCCGCCAAATTCGCCCGCCCCTTCGCCATAGACGAAAATTTCCACGCCCCGCGCTGCGTGCTGCGTGCAGAGGCGCATGAAATTCGCGGCGCCTTCATCGCCAAAGCGGGCAGGGACCGGCGGATGCACGGCGAAATGGCGTCGGTCGGGAAATATCACAGCCAGTTGCTGCGCGGTTTGCCGCCATTCCATGCTGCGATGCGTCATTGAGGCAAGGTTGGCGGGCGTCAGGTGCAGGCGCCCGTCTGCGGTATCCGGGGCGGGGGATATGGTGGCGGCGTTTGCCGTCCACATGGCGGAGGCGCTGAGCGCATTGCGAAACAGTGCCGGGTCGGCCGCATGGGCGGCGGCGCAAACCTCTGCCTCGGAGCCGGAAAAGCCAAGTCTGCGCAGCCATTGCGTGTCCGGCCGATGATGCGGCGGCAATATGCCCTGACGCAGGCCTAGCGACATGAGCAACCGCATTTTTGCGATGCCTTGCAGAGCCGCCGCGCGGGGCCGGGAGGTTCGCCCCGCATTGCTGGCGCTCGCAAGATTGCCGAGGCTCAACCCTGCATAATTGTGCGTAGGACCGATCAGGCCGTCGAAGTTGATTTCGATCATTGCGGCGCGGTCTGCCCCTGCTCCGACAGGGAGACGCGGCCCACCGAAACGTCTGCGCGAATCTTTTCGAATTCCAGGCTGGCGACGGGATAGGCGCAATAATCCGCCGCATAATAGGCGCTGGGTCGATGATTGCCGCTGTCGCCGATGCCGCCAAAGGGCGCCGCGGAGGAGGCCCCGTTGGTGGGACGGTTCCAATTGACGATGCCCGCACGAATGGTGCGGCGAAACTGGGTATAGAGGTCCGGATCGTCGGAAATCAGACCGGCAGCGAGGCCGAAGCGGGTATTATTCGCCTCCTGCAACGCAGCGTCGAAATCGTCGACGCAGATCATTTGCAGCACGGGTCCGAACATTTCCTCGTCGGGCCGATCCGCCACGCCGGTCACGTCGAGGATTGCAGGCGTCAGGAACGGTTTTTGCGAATCTGGGCGTTCCAGCGGGCGAATGGCCTTTGCGCCGGAATCGACGAGGGCCTGATATTGTTTCTGCAACAGGTCGGCGGCGCGGTTGGATACCACTGGCCCCATGAACGGCTGTGGGTCGTCGAACGGCGCGCCGACGATCAGATCCTTCGTCAGTTCGTTGACGTAGTGCAGTATCTCGTCATGAACCTTGTCGCGCACGATCAGGCGGCGCGCATTGGTGCATCGTTGGCCAGAGGACAGGAAGGCGGACTGAACGATCAGCGCCGCAGCCGCCTGCAGGTCGCTTTCGCGCACATCCCAGCAGATCAGCGGATTATTGCCGCCCATTTCCAGCGCGAGGATCTTGCCCGGCGTTTCGGCAAATTGCCGGAACAGTGCCTTACCCGTGTTGGAGCTGCCGGTGAACAGCAGGCCATCCAGGCCGGCATGGCCCGCAAGGGTGCGTCCCGTATCGCCCTCCCCCTGCACGATCTGCAGACATCCGTCAGGCAGGCCGGCCTCGTCCCAGCAGCGCTTCATGACCTCCGCCGTGGCGGGGGTCAGCTCGCTGGGTTTGAACACCACGGCATTGCCCGCAAACAGCGCGGGAACGATGTGTCCGTTCGGCAGATGGGCCGGAAAATTATACGGGCCGAGCACGCCGAGGACGCCGTGCGGGCGGTGGCGTAAGGCTTGGGTGAAATTGTCGCCCGCGACCTCGCGACTGCCGGTTCGCTCCTGATAGGCCGTTAGCGAGATTTCCACCTTGGCCTGCACCGCTGCGGCCTCGGTCTTTGTTTCCCAAAAGGGCTTGCCGGTTTCGCGTGCGATGGTGCGCGCAAGCTCCTCCGCATTGTCACGCACCTTGTTCTGGAAACGCTGCAGCAGGGCGCGGCGATCGGCGAGAGACGTTGCCTCCCACGCGGGCTGGGCGGCGCGCGCGCGGCGCACTGCAGCATCGACTGCATCGGCGTCGGCAATGGGACCGCGCCAGACCTCTTCGCCGGTGGCGGGGTCGGTGGAAATCAGCTCAGCGTGCGACATGGGTGATCGTATCTCCGGTACTGATGTGGAGGACGGCCGCCTCTTGTGCAGGCAAGGTAATGTGCGCGCCTGTCGTTTCCACCATTCCGGCGGTAGCCCAGGCGCGGAAATCGGTCAGTGTACCCGCGGCGGCAAGGCCGGTACTGTCCCCCTGCGGCAGCTCAGTGATGTCGCCCACGGAAACCTCGCGCGCCATTGCGACGGTCCGCAACCGGTCGGTGTCCGCCACCATGGTCGGCCCGCCGTCGAAAATGTCGATATAGCCGTCGAAGTGGAATCCCTCCTTCTCAAGCATGCGCATGGCAGGAACGCCGCTATCGTGCGGGTGGCCCATGGCGTCACGCGCGCTTTGGGGCAGCAGTGCGGTATAGATCGGCAATTTCGGCATCAGGTCCGCGATGAACTGGTTGCCGTGAATGCCGTTGAACCGGTCGGCGTCCTGAAAATCCATATTGAAGAACTGGCGTCCGAGGCCGTCCCAGAAGGGGGAATTGCCCATGGGCGTAATCTGCCCGCGCAGCTCTGCGATGACGCGGTCGGCGATACGTTGGCGATGGCGGGCAATAAACAGATAGCGGCTGCGCGATAGCAGCCCGCCCAAACCCTCCGACCGCAAATCAGGGTGCAGGAACAGGCCCCCCACTTCGGTCGTGCCATTGAAATCATTGACCAGATGGAGAACGTCCAGCTTCACCGTGCGGCCAAGCTCCTGCGAGCGCTGGCTGAGCGCTGCGATCTTGTAGGAATAAAAGGGCCAGCGCACGCCGAGGCGGGAGAAGATCATGGCACTGCCGCCGATCCTGCCTGTCCCCGCCTCCTCCAGCAGCAGCATGTAAAGCTCATCGTCGGGCGCATCGAGCGCGCGTTTGAAGCTGTTGTCGGACCAGGTCAGCCGTTCCAGCAGGCTGTCGCGATCGGACGGCAGATTGGTGAAGCCGCTGCCGGTCAGTTCGGCAAGCTCCATCACCGCATCGAGATCGGTGCTGAGGGCGGGGCGCATGAACCAGAACGTCATGCCGCCAGCCTTCCCTCTGCAAGGCGCAGCAGGGTGAGGGCGGCCAGTTGGGCCCGCTCCGTCAGGCTGTCGACGATCAGGAATTCCCGGTCGGAATGAATGGCGCCGCCGCGAACGCCCATCGTATCGACGACGGCGAGGCCCGCCGCAGCGAGATTATTGCCATCGCACACGCCGCCCGTATCCTTCCATCCGATGCGTTGATCGAGGTCCGCGCCGCATTCCTTGACCAGGGAGAACAGACCCATTTGCCTGTCATCGAGCGGCTTCGGCGGCCGGGCGAAGCCGCCTGTCACGTCGATGGTGACATCGTGCCGGGTGCCGATCTCCGCCAGGATGTCTTTCTGGCGTGCCTCTGCCCAATGCTGATCTTCCATGGTGAGCGGGCGGACGTTCCAGCGCAGCACCGCGCGTTCGGGAACGACATTATTGGGGCCGCCGCCATCCAGCTTCGCAGGGTTGACCGACAGCGTGTCGCGTTCCTGCTTCATGGCGTCCAGCCGCACCGCGAGATCGGCTGCGGCCACGAGGGCGTTGCGGCCATCCTGTGGGTTGCGCCCGGCATGGGCGGCGCGGCCGGTAATGGCGGCAGCGAAATTGCCGGAGCCCTTGCGCCCGCCAGCCAGTGTTCCATCGGGTTCGGCGGCGGGTTCGAACGTCAGGCCGATCTGGCAACGTTCCGCTGCCTCCGCCAGCAGTGCGGCGCTGCCCAGCGAAGAGACTTCCTCGTCGGCATTCAGGATGACTTCCCAGCCGATTTCGCCCGCCAGCGGTGACGCCTCCAGCGTACGAAGCGCCTCCAGCATGATGGCGATTCCACCCTTCATATCGGCGACGCCGGGGCCGTTAAGGACTCCCGGTTCTACCCATTTCAGGCTCTGGAAATGATGATCGCTGGGAAAGACGGTGTCCATATGGCCGGTCAGCAGGATGCGCCGGTTTCCCCGTCCGGGGCGGACGATGTGCAGATTGCGACCGTGGGCGAGCGGGACGCGTTCCCCATTAGTGTCCAGCGTTTCGACCGCACTTGGTTCGCGCAGGTCGGCGCTGCCGCCCAAAGGGGCAAACGCCTCGCCAAGGATGTCAGCCATTTCCGCCAATCCCGCCAGATTGCGACTGCCGGTATTCAGCCGACACCAATGTTCGACATTGGCCAGCATCGCCGGGCCATGGCCCTCGATAGGCGCCAGGGCTTGCGATTCAACTTGGGTCAGATTGGGCATGGGAAGCCCTTAACGTGGTGCCGCTACCCGGTCGAGAGACGCGCGCGCGTCCGCCGCGTCGCGGGCGATTTGCGCCTTCAGCGCGTCGAGGCCGTCCAGCTTTCGTTCCTCGCGCAGATAGGCGATCAGTTCGACATCGATGGTCTGGCCGTAAAGATCGCCATCCCAATCGAAAAACCAGCTTTCCAGCAGCTCGACAGGCGGCTCGATCATGGGGCGGATTCCCAGATTGGCGACACCGTCCCGCCGGGCGCCGTCCGGCATGATGCCGCGAACCGCATAGACGCCGTAACGCGGCCGCGCATAGTCGCCCAGGCGCATATTGGCTGTCGGCGTGCCGAGCGAGCGGCCCAGCTTTGCGCCATGCTCCACCTCTCCTCGAATGGTGAAGGGGCGCGAGAGCATGCGTGCCGCCTCCTGAGGGTTGCCTGCCTGCAGGGCTTTGCGGATGCGTGTGGAACTGATTCGGTGACCGGCAACACCATTTACCGGCGCGACGGCAATCGCCTCTATGTCGTAGACGGCGCCCAGTCGTTTGAGATCCCGTGCGGAGCCGGAGGCCTGCGTGCCGAATGTGAAATCCTCGCCTGTCACGATTCCCGACAGGGCGAGCCGGTCATGCAGCACGTCGCGGACGAAGTCCTTGGGGGAAAGGGCCGCCATCGCGCGGTCGAATGCCAGCACGATGGTCCCGTCGAGGCCCGCCGCTGCAAACAGGTCCAGTCGTTGCGGTATCGTCGTCAGCGTCAGGGGCGGCGCGTCAGGCTGGAACAAGCGAGCGGGGTGCGGATCGAAGGTGATAACGAGTGATGGCCCGCCCTTTGCGCGCGCGCGCGCCTGCGCCTCCCCCACCACCGCCTGATGGCCGGAATGAAAGCCATCGAAATTGCCGAGCGCCGCGAACCCGCCGCGAAGGTCGGCGGGAAGGGGCGAATCCTGGAAGATGCGCTGCATGCGCCGTTACCCTCGCCTGTCGCTCAGGTGCGGTCGCGCAGATAATAGCGTTCGACCTCACCGAGATTCTCGTCGAGATCATAGATGATTGGCTGCCCGGTCGGGATTTCGAGACCCGTAATGTCCTCGTCCGAAATGCCGGACAAATGCTTGACGAGTGCGCGCAAGCTGTTGCCATGGGCGGAGATGAGGACCCGCTTGCCGGCCTTCAGTTCCGGTGCGATGTTCTCGGTCCAATAGGGCAGTACCCGTTCGATGGTGTTTTTCAGGCTTTCGGATGCCGGCACCTCTATGCCGCGATAGCGCAGGTCATTGGCCAGATCATAGGGACCGCCCGCCTCCATCGCAGGCGGCGGCGTGTCGAAGCTGCGGCGCCAGATATGCACCTGCTCGTCGCCATGGCGGTCGCGCGTTTCCTGCTTGTCGAGACCGGTCAGGCCGCCATAGTGCCGCTCGTTGAGGCGCCAGTCCTTCGTGACGGGCAGCCACAGGCGTCCCATCGCCTCCAGCGCCAGATTGAGCGTCTTGATCGCGCGTGTCTGATAGCTGGTGAAGCACAAGTCGAAGTCGAGCCCGGCGGCGCCCATGGCTTCGCCTGCGGCAATGGCTTCCGCAGTGCCCTTCTCCGTCAGGTCGACGTCCCACCAGCCAGTGAAACGGTTTTCCAGATTCCACTGCGACTGGCCGTGGCGGATAAGGACGAGCTGGGGCATTCGGGTGTTCCTGTATGTTTTGCTACCGGTTCTGCGGCGGGCGGAATAGACGCGCGGGGATCAGTTCTGCAATTCGTCGACGATGGCGAGTGTTGCGCCCAGGCAGGCGTGGGCGAGCAGCTTGCAGCGCTCCGGGCTCCATCCCCAATATTCGTTCGGCATGACGTTCGCATCCTTGAACGGCATTTCCAGCGTCATTGCCAGGCAGTGGAACCGCTCGGCGACCTGATTGGTGCAGACGGTGAGGTTCGCCTGTCCGTTGCGGTCGCGGGGATAGCCTTCCTCCGTCTGGAAATCGGGAGAGCGGGCAAGGAGAGCAGCTTTCCAATTGTCTAGCAGACCCTGGAGGCGATCGTCGAACGAGGGGATACCCTCCGACCCGGCGATGAAATTATTGGCAATGGCTTCGTCGCCATGAACGTCGAGGCAAAAGTCGCAGCCCACCTCGTCCATCCGCTGCCGCACCAGATAGACCTCTGGCGAGCGGTCCATGGAGGGCTCCGCCCATTCGCGATTGAGATTGGCGCCGACGCCGTTGACGCGCAGATTGCCACGCCGCGATCCGTCCGGATTCATGTTCGGGACGATGCGCAGCGTCGCCTTTTCCAGAAGGGCGCGGGAGACGGGATTAGAATAATCCGTCAACATGTCGAGCGCCCCCTCCATCCACCATTCGGCCATGGTTTCGCCCGGATGCTGCCGCCCGATGATCCACAGGTTGAGGGGACCCGTGCCCATGGTGACCAGGTCCACGTCCTGGCCGTCGAGGGTCTTGCCGAGGCTTTCCACCGTGACATCCGCCTGTCCCGCGACATCCGCGACCAAATCATGGTGCCGCTCCATGGAATAGGGGGCGAAATAGGCGACCCACAAACTGCCTGAGCCGGGCGTGACGTTGATGGTCAGAACACCCTCGCCCTCGTCATAGCTGGTATCGGCACGCCACCAGATCTCGCGATCCTCTGATACGCAGGCGCGGTACCCAGACCAACCGGCGGGATAGGCGGAGTCCTTCAGACCGGTAATGCGGATCGTGCACTCCTCGTCGGCCGCGCCCGTCAGGCGAAAGAAGAACCATTGCAGGAAATCGGAGTTCGAATCCTTGGGGATCGTCAGTTCGATGTCATCGGGGGCATTGCAGCGAACGACCTCTATATTGCCGCCGTCAAAGCTGGATGAAATGGCAAGAGTCATTGGTCGGTCTCCACGCTGTCGGGAAGGGATCGTAGCGTTTCAAAAGCGCGTTCACCGCGCAAACTGTTCCACCATGTAACGGGATTCAGCCATTCCAGCGATCCGTCGACGGAAAACGTAATAAACTCGGCGCGGCCGGAAATATTCTCCACCGGTAACAGGCCCAGGCCGCCCCGACCGTCGGAACGCGTGGCAAAGCGGCTGTCCGCGCTCATGTCGCGATTGTCGCCCATCATGAAGACATGGCCGTCCGGCACGACGACAACAGGGGTATTATCCCCTTCAGTTTGGCCAAGGTCGAGCACCTCATATTGGTGGCCGTTCGGCAGCGTCTCAATGAAACGTGGATAGCGGCAGACGACGACGCCATCCTCTCGCACGACGCGGTATCGCAGCTTCAGCTCCGCACTGGGACTGGCCATGTTGCTGCATTCCATATTGGGCGACTGGACGATCTCGGTTGGGGCGATCTGCTGCTTGGGGACAGCGGTGCCGTTCAGGTAGAGCGTGCCGTTGCGCATCTGCACCGTGTCACCGGGCAGGCCGATAACCCGCTTGATCCAGTCCGCATGCATCACCGGGTCCTTCAAAACGACGATGTCGCCGCGATCGGGATAGCTGCCGAATAGGCGGCCTTCTATAGGCGGCAATACGCGCAGGAACGGTGACAGATATGAGTAGCCATAGGGATATTTGGTGACGACCAGCCGGTCGCCGACCAGCATGGTCGGAACCATTGATTCCGATGGGATGAAGAAGGGCTTGGCGATGAACGACCAGATCGCCATGACCGCCAGCGCAAGAAGCGCGATGTGTCGCAGCTCCCGTTTCCAATCGGTCGGAGGCTTCGGCTTTGCCGCTTTCGTGCGTTTCAGGATGATCTTTACTCCGGAACAGCGGTAATGATGACGAAGGCCTGCGCCCAGGGGTGATCGTCGGTCATCGTCAAATGTATCTCGGCCCTATGCCCGGCGGGCGTCAGTTTTTCCAGCCGCTTCGCTGCGCCGCCCGAAAGGGTCATCGTGGGGGCGCCGCTGGGAAGATTCGTGACACCCAGATCGCGCATGAACACACCTTGGCGAAAGCCGGTGCCAAGTGCCTTTGAGCAGGCCTCTTTCGCTGCGAAGCGCTTTGCATATGTGCCCGTGCGGGTCAGCGGGCGTCCGGCGGCCTTCTTCCGCTCCGTATCGGTGAACACCCTGTTTTCAAAACGCTCGCCAAAACGGTCGAGCGACTTTTGAATGCGCTCGATATTGCAAAGATCGGAGCCGATTCCGACGATCATCACGGACGCACAGACTGGGTCGACAGGCGCGCATCGTCCATCGCGTTCCGCATCCGCCGGATTGCTTCTTCCAGGCCCACGAAAACGGCCTCCCCGATCAGATAATGGCCAATGTTCAGTTCCGCGAGTTCCGGGATCGCGGCAACCGGGCCAACATTCGCGGTTGTCAGACCATGGCCGGCATGAACCTCCAGCCCCATCGCGGTGCCCATGCGGGCCGCGTCGATCAGCGACTGCAGGGCGGGTTCGCGCGCGGCGCCTTCCAGATTGGCATAGTCGCCCGTGTGGAGTTCGACGACGGGGGCGCCCAGCGAGCGCGCCGCCTCCAGCTGTCGTTCATCGGCCTCTACGAACAGGGACACGCGGATTTGCGCACCGGACAACTGGTCCACGAAGCGTTTCAGGCGGTTGTGCTGTCCGGCGGCGTCCAGTCCCCCCTCGGTGGTGCGCTCCTCGCGTTTTTCCGGCACGATGCAGGCGGCATGCGGGCGATGTTTCAGCGCGATCGCCAGCATCTCGTCGGTTGCTGCCATTTCCAGGTTCAGTGGCAGGTCGATCTCCTCCGACAAACGGATGATATCCGTGTCGGTAATATGGCGCCGATCTTCCCGCAGATGTGCGGTAATGCCATCCGCCCCGGCATGCGCGGCCAATTTTGCCGCAGCGACGGGATCGGGGTGGCCGCCGCCCCGCGCATTGCGGATGGTGGCGACGTGATCGATGTTTACGCCAAGGCGAAGGGGGGTCACGTTCTTGCCTGTCCCGCGCTCCGCGATCCGGGCTTCACGGGGTCAATGGCGGCAAGTTCAGGTGGAACATCGCTCGCCTCGTAAGTGGGCACCTCAATCGCAAGCAGGCTGTACAGCGGGACGCCGATGTCGGCTTTCCCATTAGACCTGTCGACCAGGCACCCCCCGGCGACAACCTCGCCACCGGCTGCCTCGATCGCCGCGATGGCCTCGCGCGAAGAAAGGCCGGTGGTAACCACATCTTCCATCATGAAGACTTTCTGACCCTGCTGCAGATCAAATCCGCGCCGTAATTCGAACGTGCCGGATGGACGTTCCACGAACATGGAGTCGACGCCAAGAACGCGGGCCATTTCATAGCCTGCCAGAATGCCACCCATTGCGGGGGAGATGACCACGGAAATCTGTTCCCGCACCTCGTATGGAATTTTCAATGCCAGCGCCCCCGTCAGCCGCGCGGCGCGCTTTGGATCCATCAACACGCGCGCGCATTGCAGGAATGTCGGAGATCGCAGGCCGGATGAAAGGATGAAATGGCCCTCCAGGAGCGCCCCGGCAGCACGGAATTCTGCGAGCACTTCTTCGTCGATCATCATCTTTCCCTTATCGCTTGGCACGCTATCTCTTCTCTCTCTCCACGGAGGTTACGGCATCGCTGGTTCTCAGCGCGGCGATGATATGCGTCAGATGCTGAAGATCGTCCACCTCCACATCGACCACAAACGTTCCGAAGGAGGAGTCGCGGTCGCGAACACGCATATTGATGATATTCGCGTCGGAGCGCGCCAGTATGGCAGTCACGGTCGCAAGCGCGCCTGACGAGTTTTCCAGAACCATGGCGAGCGTGGCGATGCCCCTGTCGGTCTCCTCCCCCCAGCTGAGGTCCAGCCAATCGCGGTCGGTTTCACTTGCCAGTTCGCCGCAATCCAGCGTGTGAACGTCGATGCCACCCACTTTTCGGCGCAACCCTACGATGCGCTCGCCAGGAATGGGATGGCAGCAGGACGACAGATGGACGGAGACGCCGGGGGTAAGTCCCTTGATGGAAATCTTGCCCCGATTGCCGCGCTTCGCCTTTGATCGGCGGCGCATGGCGAACAGACCCGGGGCAAGCGCATCGATCAGCCGGTCGGCGGAGATTTCATGCTCGCCCAATTGTTCAAACAGCGTTTCCTCCGAATCGACGCCCAGGCGCTTCAATGCCTCGTCGAATGCCTTTTGCGACACCTCGACGTTCAGGCGCGCTGCGGCCTCCTCGTAAATCTGATGGCCCAGTCGGATGGATTCCGCACGGCCCAACATGCGGCGGTGGCGCCGTATCGCGGCCCGTGCCTTCGCCGTGGCGACGAAGTTTTCCCACGCGGGATCCGGCTCCTGAAATTCCGAGCGAAGGATCTCAACCTGATCGCCGTTCTTCAACTCGGTTCTCAGCGGAACCGGCCGACCATTCACCTTGGCGCCGACTGTGGTCTTGCCGACGTCGGTATGGACCGCAAAGGCGAAATCAACCGGCGTCGCCCCGCGCGGCAATTGGATCAGTTCACCTTTAGGCGTGAAGCAGAAGACGGTGTGCTGGTACATTGCCAGGCGGGTCTGCTCCAGAACCTCCTCCGGCGTGGCGGCGTGGTCCAGGATTTCCAGCAAATCGGTGATCCAAGGATATTCCTCCCGGCCCGCGCGGCCGTCGTCGCCCCGATCCTTGTACGCCCAGTGCGCTGCGAGGCCGTGCTCCGCCTCTTCATGCATGGAATGCGTGCGGATCTGCACTTCGACGCGCAGGCGCCCCTCGTAAAGGACGGTCGTGTGCAGACTGCGATAGCCGTTGCGCTTGGGCGTCGAAATGAAATCCTTGAAGCGGGCGGGCATGGCGGCCCATTTCTGGTGCAGGATACCAAGCGCGCGGTAGCAATCGTCAGGCCGGTCGACGAGCGCGCGAAATGCGATGACATCGGACAATTGCTCGAACGCGATATGCCGCTCCTGCATCTTCTTATAGATGCTGAAGGGGCGTTTTTCGCGGCCGGCAACCTCTGCATCGACGCCGTGCGAGCCAAGGGTGGTGCGAATGTCCTCGGCGATCTTGTCGACCTCGCCGCCGCCCTTCGCTCGCAGGTCGCCAAGGCGCTGGGTGATGGATTGAAAGGCCTCCGGCTCCAGTTCGCGGAAGGCGATTTCCTTCATCTCGTCCATGAACTGGTACATGCCGATGCGCTCGGCCAGCGGCGCATAGATATCCATCGTTTCCCGGGCGATGCGCTTGCGCTTTTCCGGGTTCTTGATGTGATGCAGTGTCCGCATATTGTGCAGCCGGTCAGCCAGCTTCACCAGCAGCACACGGATGTCGCCGGACATGGCGATCAGGAACTTACGCAGGTTTTCCGCGGCGCGTTCTGAATCGGTCTGCGCCTCGATTTTCGAAAGCTTGGTAACGCCATCAACCAGACGGGCGACATTTTCGCCGAACAGGTCGCGAATCTTTTCCGGTGTGGCGACGGTGTCCTCGACCGTGTCGTGCAGGATCGCCGTCGCGATCGTCTCATCGTCCAGTTTCAGATCGGTCAGGATGCCCGCCACCTCTATCGGGTGGGAGAAATACGGGTCGCCGGATGCGCGCTTCTGACTGCCATGCGCCTGCAGGCTGAACACATAGGCGCGGTTCAGCAAATCCTCGTCCGCATCCGGATCGTAGGCCCTGACTTTTTCGACAAGTTCATACTGGCGCAGCATGGCACCGACTATGTGAGCGGTCGCCGTCCATAGGCAACCGGATTCGGCCTAATGGCCGGGAAAGAGCCTAGGCCTCGTAATCCGGAACGATTGGCGTCGGCTTCGGCGGAGCGGCAGCGGTCAGACGCAGCGCCTCTGCGGCCTGTGCCATGTTGACGGCCTCATCCGCCTCGTCATCCTCGTCGACCAGAACCTTCTGCATGCTGGTGACCAGCACTTCGTTCAGGTGCTTCGGCTTCACCTTCTCGGCGGCGATTTCGCGCAGGGCGACGACCGGGTTCTTGTCGCGGTCGCGTTCAACCGTCAGGTCTGCGCCTGCCGAAATCTGGCGCGCACGCTGTCCGCTGAGCAGGACGAGATCGAAACGGTTGGGGATCTTGTCGACGCAATCTTCGACGGTAACGCGCGCCATGGGCGGACTCCGAAAGGGGATTCTGTTGGGAAATTATGTGTTCCGCAGCTAGGGGCGGGGGCGCCATATGTCAAGTAAAACGCCCTTTCCGGTCCTCTATGAGGATGCCGAACTGCTGATCATCGACAAGCCTGCCGGGCTTGCGGTGCATCCCGGCCCGAAGACTCCGCACAGCCTGGAGGATCGTCTGGACGAGCTGCGGTTCGGCTATCACCGCCGTCCCGGTCCGGCACATCGCCTGGACAGGGATACGTCGGGCTGCCTGGTCCTGGCGCGCAACCCAAAGGCGCTGAAACGGATGCATGGCCTGTTCGAGGCGGGGCTGGTGGAAAAAACCTATTTCGCCATTCTGACCGGGACGATCGAGGGCGAAGGCATCATCGACGTGCCGCTGAAGAAGATCAGCAGCAAGGAGGACGGCTGGCGCATGGTGGTCGCTGAAAAGGGCGATTCCAAGTCGAAGGAGGCGCTGACCCGTTGGCGGGCGGTGAAGGCAGCAGGAACGGGGCGCACTTTCGTGGAATTCAAACCCGCAACAGGGCGGACGCACCAGCTGCGCATCCATGCGGCACATGCGCTATCGCCCATTGCCGGTGATCCCGTTTATGGCGTTGGCACTGGCAACGAGATGGAGCCGATGCGGCTGCATGCGCGGCGCATAGCCTTCGACTGGCGCGGCGGACGGCGGATCGAGGTGGAGGCGCCGGTACCATTTGCGCCCTGAAAACGAAAACGGCCCCGCCACCCGGGGGTGGCAGGGCCGTTTCATATTCTTCTGGAAAGGCTTACGCGCTTTCGAGGTTTACCGCGCTGGTCTTGCCGCGACGGTCCTCTTCAAGGTCATAGGAAACCTTCTGGTCCTTATCCAGCGTGTGCATGCCAGCGGCCTGTACAGCGGTGATATGGACGAAAGCGTCATTGCCGCCACCTTCCGGTGCGATGAAACCATAGCCTTTGTCGGCGTTGAAGAATTTTACGGTGCCTATGGGCATATTCTATTCCTTAATTCGATTCATAACCCGGACTTGCCAAGATTGGCGCACCGGGAGCGTCAAGCGAGCGAAAGAAGGAAACTGGGCCGCAAAGCGCCAAAGGCCGTCGATCTGCGACTATATGCTCACGTCTATATAATGGAGTGGCTGGGAAAAAGCAATGCGGCGGGTGGGGACCCCATTTGCGGAGGCGGCGGACGCAAGGCCCCCGTGTTTGCGATACCGGTGCGGAACAGTCGTGAGAGGCTTGAGCCTTAGGCGCGGATCAAGGCGGTGCGTTCGTTTTCCTTAGCCGCGTAAAGTGCCCGGTCGGCCGCAACGAACAGTGCGTGCGGATCGAGCGCCTCTGCCTGGGGCGCGAAAGCAAGGCCGACGGAGGCGCTGAACGGCAGCAGGTCGCCATTCCAGGGAACGGGGCGCAGAAGATCTGCAAGCATAAAGCGCACTTTCGCCTCAGTTTTGCTGCGCGACTCAACGGGCGGCAGCAAAACCGCGAATTCGTCGCCGCCGATGCGAGAGATCAGGCGCGCCTGGGGGAATGCCTTGCGAAGGCGGTCCCCCAGAGCGACCAGACAGGCATCTCCCGCGGCATGTCCCCACCAATCATTGACCTGCTTGAACCTGTCCAGGTCGAACAGGATCAGCGCCCCGACCGCGGCGATGTTAGCGCAAACACTGGTCTCCCCCGCCGCGCCATCCTGAGGCGGATTTTGCGCCTGATCCAGAAAGTTTTGAAATCGCGCGCGATTAGCAACACCGGTCAGCGGATCGCATTCAGCCTGTGCCCGCAACGCCTCCCAGCGTGCGCGATCCTCACTTATGTCCTGCTTCATACCATAAAGAGTTTCCGCGCGGCCATGCCTGCTGTTCACGGCTGCGGTAATACGTATCCAGCGCTCGGCCCCGTCGGGACGAACGATCTGGGCATCGAGAGAGAAGCCGGAGCAGGTGGCGATTGCCTGTGCGCGCTTCCGCTCAAGCAGGTCGCGCGATTCCTCGCTGTAAAGGTCGATCATGGCCCTGCGTTCCGGCTGGCGCCTGCTGCACAGGCCGAACATGCTGAAAACGCCATCGGTCCAGGTAAGTCGCTCGCTGTGCAGGTCGCAGGAAAAGGCGCCCATCGGAAGGAGCGAAGCAGCCCGGTCGTAAAGCTCAAGCGGACAGAGCCCGGCCTCATGCGGCAGGAGCGGACTTGCCTCGAAAGCCGGCCGTGCAGCGATCTGGTTTATCGATTCCATATTTCGCGTGAGAGCTCCCCTCCGAACCAATTATAGGTTAATGCAGAACGCTATCTCATACCAAAGTAAATGAGGCGTTTATGGCGTAGAAGCCGTAGCGGGAGCGGAACCTGATCCCGTCACCCACCCTACTCCTCACCCATCCTCAGGGCGGCGATAAACGCCTCCTGCGGGATGTCGACATTGCCATATTGTCGCATGCGCGCCTTGCCGGCCTTTTGCTTTTCCAGCAGCTTCTTTTTTCGGGAAATATCGCCGCCATAGCATTTTGCGGTGACGTCCTTTCGCATCGCGCTGATGGTCTCGCGCGCGATGACCTTGCCGCCGATCGCCGCCTGGATGGGGATTTTGAACAGATGCCGGGGGATCAGCTCCTTCAGCCGTTCGCAAAGACCCCGGCCCCTGGTCTCTGCAACTGAGCGGTGGACTACCATCGACAGCGCGTCGACAGGCTCTGCATTGACGAGGATGTTCATCTTCACAAGATCGCCTTCGCGATAGCCGATCTGGTGATAGTCGAAGCTGGCATAGCCGCGGGAAATGCTCTTCAATCGGTCGTAGAAATCGAACACCACTTCGTTCAGCGGCAATTCGTAAGTGATCTGCGCACGGCCGGCGACATATGTCAGGTTCTTCTGAATGCCGCGCCGGTCCTGGCACAGTTTCAGGATCGCGCCGAGATAGTCGTCGGGGACGTAGATCGTCGCTTCGATCCACGGTTCCTCCATATTGGCGATCTTCACCGGCTCCGGCATGTCGGCGGGATTGTGCAGCTGCTGCGTGCTGCCGTCCGTCATGTGGACGCGATAGACGACGGAGGGCGCCGTGGTGATCAGGTCCAGATCATATTCGCGGGTCAGCCGCTCCTGAATAATCTCCAGGTGCAGCAGGCCGAGGAAGCCGCAGCGAAAGCCGAAGCCCAGCGCAGCAGAGGATTCCGCCTCCCATTGAAAACTGGCATCGTTCAGGCGCAGCTTGCCCAGGCTCTCGCGCAATTTTTCGAAATCGGCCGCGTCGATGGGGAAGAGGCCGCAGAAAACAACGGGCTGCACCTCCTTGAAGCCGGGGAGGGCCTTTTCAGTCCCCTTCTTCGCATCGGTGATGGTGTCGCCGACGCGGGTCTGTGCGACCTCCTTTATCTGCGCGGTGACGAAGCCGATCTCGCCCGGGCCGAGTTCGCTAAGATCGGTGCGCTTTGGCGTGAAGCAGCCGACGCGGTCGATAAGGTGCGTTTCGTCCGTCTGCATGAAGCGGACCTGCTGCCCCTTCTTAAGGCGGCCCTCCATGACGCGAACAAGGATGACGACGCCCAGATAGGGGTCGTACCAGGAATCGACGAGCATTGCCTTTAACGGCGCGTTTTCATCGCCGCCCGGCGGGGGAATGCGCGTAACGATCGCCTCCAGCACCTCCTCTATGCCCAGGCCGGTTTTGGCGCTGGTCAGGACGGCGTCGTCGGCAGGCAGGCCGACAATATCCTCGATCTCCGCCTTTACCTTCTCAACGTCCGCAGCAGGCAGGTCGACCTTGTTGATGACGGGGACGATCTCATGGTCATGTTCGATCGACTGATAGACGTTGGCGAGCGTCTGTGCCTCCACCCCCTGCGCAGCGTCGACGACGAGGAGGGCGCCCTCGCATGCGGCAAGCGATCGCGAAACCTCATATGCGAAATCGACATGACCGGGCGTGTCCATCAGGTTCAGCTGATAGGTCTCGCCGTCCTTGGCGGTATAATTCAGCCGGACGGTCTGCGCCTTGATGGTGATGCCGCGTTCCCGCTCAATATCCATATTGTCGAGGAGTTGCTCGGTCATCTCGCGCTGCGTGAGGCCACCGGTCGTCTGAATAAGGCGGTCGGCCAGCGTCGACTTGCCATGGTCGATATGCGCGATGATCGAGAAGTTGCGGATATGGCTGAGCGGTGTTGTCATAGGGGCGCAGGTAGAACGGGGCGCGCTCGCGTGCAAGCTGGTGTGAGCGGGGTGGTCCGAGAGGATCATCCGTAGCGGGGTCGCAGCATGCAACATCCATTATTTATCAGCCGAATGGCGACTGTCGGGATTCTTTACATTTCACAAAGAGTTAACATAGCAAGACGCCCCTAACAGGCGGGAATCACGGGGTTTTGCGAGTCTGGCATGCGCCGTGCATGGCTGAAGGGCAATAACAGCATTGATTTCGCTGAATATCTTTCGGTGAATTTGTACAGGAGTAGTTAAATGACCACTTTCAAGACCTTGCTTGCCAGCGCCGCCGCTATTGGCCTTGCCAGCACCGCCGGCGCGGCCATTCTGCCGCTCGATGATTTCAACACCGCTTTCCCTGGCCAGCCGATCTTCACCGATGGTGCCGTGGTCTCGACGGGTCCGCAGGTAATTTCCGTTAGCGGAAACGACTTCACGCGGACGGCTTCGATTGAGGTCGACTTCAACTCGAACGGCTTCCCATCCGGCGCGCAGTTCCGCACCGACTCCGGCAACTTCGTTTATTCGAGCGATACGGGCGTCGCCGGGATCGTCACGCTGGACTATGATGTAGGTTCGACGTTCTTTGATGCTGCCACCACGGCAGGCACGGGTGCAATCCGCATCCAGGAGCTGACCGCTGACCGTCCGCGTACCTACAGCTTCGCCATCAACGGTGCCGTGCAGGATACCATCGTATCCTTGATCGACACCGAGCTTGGTTTCCCGACCGTTTATGAGCTGACGTTCGATACCTCTGCTCTAACTGGTTCCGACACGCTGTCGCTAGTCATCGACGCAGGTGCTGAAGGCAGTCTCGGCGACGCACTGGATTTGGAGCTTTCCATCCTCGACATCCGTTTGCCGGACGCTCCGATCGAGCAAGTTCCTGCTCCGGGTGCCCTGGGTCTTCTCGGTCTCGGAGTGCTCGGCCTCGGCCTGGCACGTCGTCGCAAGTCGGTCTGAGCATTTTACATACTCACCTTAGGGTGAAACGCGGAGGCCGTACCTTTCCTAAGGTGCGGCCTTTGTCGTGTTCGTGGCAGCTCCTGATGACCTAGTGGGACGATCGCAGATCCTATTGTCGGAAATTTTTACAGTTTTTTAATATACTTAACGATCCGAAACTATAAGACATTGAAACTTAGCTAAAAATCCTTTCTGGCATCGCCCTTGCTTGGTTAACGAAGGGGATAGTATTTTGTAATCAGTAAGGATTTTGTATGAGTAAGCTTTCAACCCTCCTTGCAGCGTCGGCTGCGGTCGTTGCGGCAACCGGCGTCAGCGCTGCTGTCGTATCCCTCGATGGCTTCGACACACCGTTCGACCCCAATCCACTGGCAACCAGCGGGTCGATGGTCACCTCCATGACAACGATTTCGACCGGCGGTAACACCTTCGATCGCACCACGACGCTCGAGGTCGATCAGAACACCAATGGTCCGCCCAGCATGGCTAGCGTTCGCACCGATAATGGCAGCGCCGTCTTCTCGAACGATACGGGTGTGGCGTCCATTCTGACGTTCTCCTATGACGTCGGCGACACGTTCAACATGGCACAGACCGGTGCCGCCACGGGCTCCCTGCGCATTAGCGAGCTGACAGCAGATCGTCCGCGCACCTATACGTTCAGCATCAATGGCGTTGAGCAGTCTTCCTCGACGCAGCTGATCGACACCGAGCTTGGTACGCAGAACGACGTTTTCCTGACCTTCTCGACGGCTATGCTGACGGGTGATGATGTTTTCACCGTCGAAATCGATGCCGGGGCAGAAGCAGGCGCGGCATTCCCAGGCAGCCCCGGTAGCATAGGCGATGCGCTTGATCTGGAACTCGCGATGTTCGAGATCGAGATCCCCGAGCTTCCGCCGGTTGACGTACCCGCACCGGGTGCCCTCGGCCTTCTGGGCCTCGGCTTGCTGGGCATCGGCCTGAGCCGTCGCCGCACCGCTGCATAAACGTAAAGCGACGGTCCGGATCGATCCCGGACTTATAAAGAAGGCCGTCTCGCAGAGCGCGAGGCGGCCTTCTTTATGTCGTGCAACGCGACTTCCGGGCGCCTGCTTGCCCTACTACCAACGGATTGTAACAATGGTCGGTAAGGAGGATTGATGCCCGTCGGTTCATTCCCCTCCCTTCCGCGATCTGTTAAGGGCCTGGGTGCATGGATCAGGAAAGAAATCGGCATCAGGCGGCACTGGCAAGCCTGAACGACGGCCAGCGCGAGGCATTGCGTCTGGTTTTTCTGCACATGTCATCAAAGGACATCGGCCGGGAACTGAAGGTATCCTCCCATACGATCGACAATCGCGTGAAGGCCGCGATGCAAAAGCTGGGCGCATCAAACCGTTGGGAAGCGGCAAGAATCCTCGCAGAAGACGAAGGCGCAATCGACCCAGATAAGGACTACCGGCGATTGGTCGACCAACCGCCGGTAGTCGACGAAGCGCCTGTTCCTCCCCCAATTCCTTTCCCAGCCGGTCATGTGGGCCGGTTGGAACAGGAAGGAGCGGGCGAACGGAATTTTCGTGACGCCGCGGTCTCCATCGGCCCCGAACTTGGGCGATGGTCGACAAGCCAGGTGCTGCCCTTGCCGCACCGCCAAGGCGAGCCGAACCGCATGACACCCATGGCCAGGATCGCCTCGATCCTGGGTATCGCACTGGCAGGGATCATTGCATTCGGTGCGCTGGTATCCGCGGTTCAGTCCCTGGGGCAGTTGCTTTAGCGTCACGCGAAGGTCGGTTCATCCGCACCTCTCCTCTTTCGCAATCGAAAGCCCGCTGTTGCTGCGGGGGGAGAGAATAGCATTATGTTGAACCAACGCATGGCCGCCGCACAGAAGGTCGCCGACCGCCTGTTTTCCGCAGAAGCCGCCCTCGATTCCGCCCTTGCCGAAGTGGCGCAACTGACGGCTGCGGTGCCGATCGCCCGCGCAGAAGCAGGCCTGTCCGCCATGTTCGGACAGGATGCACTCCAGGCGGCGCAGGCGGCGGTAACCGCGCTGGTCGATGCTCGCGGTAAATTGCTTGAGACCCACCGTCAGCTGGACAACACCAAGGACCAGATGGGCCTCAGGACCAAGATGTTCGGTGGCGGCATGCCGAAACCTGAGCCCTTGAGCGCGGAGCAACCGCGGCATTTGACGGTCGTCACCTCCGACGCAGCCTGATCCGGTAGAAAGTGGATTGTGTCGCTACCTAGCCGCCGTGCCGGTAAGGTGGCGACATGATCTACCAGTTTTTCTTTCCTGCGCTCTATTGGCTGGTCCTGATCATATGCGGAATTTACGTGTCAAGGCGCGGTGGATCGCTGGAGCGGCGCGTGCTGTGGCTGCTCGTCTGCATGTCGGTGCTCAGCGTGCTCGTCAGCATGATGGACGACAACCGCTTTCACTCCACAGGATACGGGTTGCTGGCGCTCGACCTGCTGCTTCTTGCGATACTGATGCGCATCGCCCTCACGAGCGCGCGTTACTGGCCGATATGGGCGGCGGGCTTTCATATGATTTCCGTGATAACTCATTTGGCGGTCATGGCCGTGCCGGATCTGGTACCGACGGCCTATGCGCTGGTGCAGGGCCTTTGGGCTTACCCGGTCTTTGCCAGCCTGGCGCTGGGAGCGCGATGGGTGAGCAGGGGCTGGGTACCGGACGAGACGTCGAGGCGGAGGGGCGCGCCCTTCTAGCGCATTTATTTCGCTTGGCCGGTCATGCGGAACCGGACAGCCTCGCAGAACGCCTCGTCAGGTCGGCTGGCGGCGTTGCCGCCGCAATCACGGCCGATATGCCGACCGTGCCTGGGTTGGAGGACCGTGCCAGCCTAGAAATGCTGACGACGGTTCGTAGTGTCATGACGCTTGTCCTGCGTAAGGAAGCGATGGCGGGTGCGATCCTGTCGACCCGAGAGGCACTTCTCGATTATCTGCACGCTGCCATCGCGCATCGCGCGTCTGAGCAACTGGTGGCACTGTTCCTGGACGCGCGATGCCGTCTGATTTCGGAAGAAGTGCTGGCGCGGGGCGGTCCCAACACCGTCGACGCCTATCCGCGCGACCTTTTCGCGCGAGCGCTCACGCTCGGCGCGCATCGTATTATCCTGGCGCACAATCATCCGTCTGGCGATCCTTTGCCTAGTGCAGAGGACATTGCCATGACCAAGCACCTGGCGGCGATCGGTCGTTCGCTGGATATCGAGGTGGACGACCACATCATTATAAGCCGCACCGGCTGGTCCAGCCTGAAGGCGGCCAACCTGCTATGAGGGACCGACGGTCACCCCCGCCGCACCAGGATACCGGCCTGGTCATAGATACAGAGGTGCTGACCAGCGCATTGTCGGTGATCATGTCGGCGTCGATTGCGGGTGAGCTTGCACGCAGGGCCATCCGCGACATCGGGTCGCTACCCGCCGTGCTCGGCAGCAGCGACCGGAGGCTGACAAAGGCGGGCTTTGGGAAGACGGCGATCATCATGCTCCGTACCCTGAGCGTCGAGATGAGGCGAAGCCTCGCCACCGCGCTGCGTCACGACGGCGTCGACCGGGATGGCAGCGTGTTCCGCGAATATGTGGCTCTGTCACGGGCGGCGTTAAACCCCGGAGAAGCAATCCTTTTCCTGTTCGATAAATGCCAGGCGCTGAGTGCTGACATCGTCTGCCGGTCCCGAGATGGGCACCGCGATATGCCCGTCTTTACAGAGATTGCATCCCAGGCGCGTGCTGCCCGGGCACGTTCCTTCATGCTGCTGCATCGCAGTCCGGCTGGGGCGCTCACGCCCTTTCACAGTCGCCTCGCCATGTGCTGCGTTGCCGCCGGATTGGCCCCTTATGTGCCCGAAACGGCGCCTGTTGCGCCGTGGTCCAGCGAAGTCTCCGGAGTATAGCAAATCTAGGGGGCAGGCAGGTTCGATATATGAGGCGGCGTCAGATGGCGAGCGAATTCGATTACGGCATTGCACGTCAGTATTTTGGGGCATGTTCGCCCCAGCATCTGATCCAGATTATTCGCGCGGAAGCGCCGATGACGCTGCATCGTGCGGCCAACGCAATCCCGGATGAGGAAAGCCGGTTTCGCATATGGCTGGCGGCATATGCCTTTGGCAGCATCCTCGACCCGCATCTTCTTTTGTCGGACGTGCGATATATAGCGAGGGCAGAGGCGCTGATCGCCGTCCACCAGCGCTTGTGGCCGCCCGCCAATGGCCGGGCAGGCGATGCGACGGTAAACGGAACCACAGGATCCGCGCCGACCGGATAGGCCGCGCTTCGGGCGCGCCGCGTGAAGGCTTGCCTGTCGGGGCCGGGGGGGGCTTTTCAAAACAATGACCGCACAAGCGTCCGCCAAGTCTGTTTTGGGGTGGTTTTGCGCCCACCAAGGCGCTAGAGCCGCCGGCTTGCCAGGTAGACGGAGCGGTGGCCGAGTGGTCGAAGGCGCACGCCTGGAAAGTGTGTATAGGGTATCCCCCTATCGTGGGTTCGAATCCCACCCGCTCCGCCATTGGCCGATATCGGACTGTCTTTCATTTCTGCCACCGTACCGCCAATTCACTTGAGATGATGGCGCGGTTTTTTGCGGCCCCCTTTGACCCCCTTTCACAAGTGGCCCGGAATCGGAGGAGAGGTCGGGAGGGAAGTGGTAGGGTAGCGTGAACCGCCGCTAAAGTTCGGTTCTTTAAGAGGTCCGGGCTTCACCAAGATGGCCGCGTATTCTTGTTGAATGTTACGGCTTAGGGAGTGAACGAGGCACAATGTCGGGGCTTCTAAGAGCGGAGTCTGCGGCAGGACCGTGGGCCGTCTTCACCCAGGCGCCCGTCTCAGCTATGATGGTCATTCACCAATGGGAGTGAGTCATGGACCGCCTGTTCGTCGCCTTGGTTCTTGCGCTATCGTCCGCAAATGTCGCCGCCGGCCCCGTGTCCCCCTCAGAATATTCTTTTGAGACGAAGGTCATCCAGCTTCCGGAAGGCTCCCGTCCCCATGATGCCGCTCCCGGTCGGCCTGGCGAAATCTGGTACACGGCGCAACGTCAGGGCGCACTCGGCATCGTCGACATCGATAGCTGGACGTTCCGACAAGTACCCCTCGGTAAGGATTCTGCCCCTCATGGCGTCGTTCTTGGACCCCAGGGCAAGGCGTGGATCACTGATGGCGGACAAAATGCGATTGTACGCTATGATCCCGCGAGCGAGGCGATCGATGTTTGGGAGCTGCCCGAAGAAAGCGGCTATGCCAATCTCAACACCGGCGCCTTCGATGCCGACGGTGTTCACTGGTTTACCGGCCAGAACGGCATCTACGGAAAGGTGGATACGTCCGGGGTCATGGAAGTTTTTGCAGACCCGGAAGGGCGCGGCCCCTATGGCATCGACGATACTCCCGATGGCGAGATCTGGTATGTGTCGCTTGCCGGAAGCCACTTGGCAAAGGTGAATCGCGAAACCGGCAGCGTCACCTTGATCGAACCTCCGCATGAAGGGGCGGGTCTGCGCCGCGTGTGGGCCGATTCCGCCGGCGATCTGTGGATCAGCGGCTGGAACAGCGGCAAACTCTACCGCTACCGCCCGACCGATAATCAGTGGGCCAGCTTCGATCTGCCAGGTGACCAACCGAAAGCCTACGCAGTCTATGTCGATGAACGTGACGATGTATGGGTGACGGACTTTACCAGCAACCATACACTGGTTTTCGACCCTGAGAGCGAACGTTGGATCGCGACGATCCCCGGCAGCGGCCCCAATGCCAATGTGCGTCAGATATTGGGCCGCGGGGATCAGGTCTACCTTCCTGAATCCGGTACGGACAGGCTGATGATGGTGACGGTCGGGAATTGAAGGGGACAGCGGCCCTCGTGCTGGCCGCAGGTGTGATCGCCTCGCTGGTCGCGCCTTCGATCAGCAGTGCACGGGGCGGAGGTCCTGCCGAGCGCAACTTAGGCGAACGGGCATTCCAAAAATGCTATGCCTGCCACACGCTGGATGAGAGCAATGTCGCCTTGCAGGGCCCTGCGTTGAACGACATCGTCGGGCGGGCGGTGGCTGCCGAGCCTGATTTTTCCTACTCCCCGGCGATCCTTAGTTATGCTCAGCGACAGCCGCGCTGGACGCGTGAGGCACTGGATGCATTTCTTGCCGATCCGCAAGGCGTGGTGCCGGACAATGACATGGGATTTTTTGGGATTAGCGATGAGGCCGAGCGTACCGCGCTGATCAATTATCTTGCGACGCGCTGACCGCCTGCCTCCTGTCAGGGGCGCTTTCCTTTGCCCGATGGCCAGGTCTTCCGTGCGAAGCGGTTGTCGAGTGACCAGCGACCGGACCCGGAAAACAGCAGGAAGAGCGCGCCCATCAGCATCGCCCAATCGGTGCGCGTTTCATGGGTGAAGCTTAGAAAACCGTAACGGTCGAGTTCGCGCAAACTGAAGATTCCCCATTCCCGTCCAAGCAGGATCGGAATCTTGGTGGAGAGAATCGCAACGAGCATGATGACGATGATCGGTAGTGCTGCGACGCGCGAGGCATAGCCGACTAGAAAGAGAATACCCGCGCTCAGTTCGAGCCAGCCCACCAGCGGGCCAAAGAATTCAGGCCACGGAATGCCGATCTTCGTAAAGCGACCAGTGCCCAGAATATCGGCATGGGTCAGCTTTTGCAGGCCTTCGGGGATGAAAACACCCGCCAGAGACAGGCGAATGAAGATCGACCACACGGCTTCGCCCGGCGATAGCCACCAGCTAATTTTCATCGATCTTGTCTCCCTTTGATCTCCACCGGGCCGGCGCGCCAGCTTTGAAGGCCAATCCGGCGGCGATCAACCCGAGGCCTAGCACCCAGATACCCACCGGCACCCAGAAGGCGAGGAAGGTGCAGGCGGCGAGCCCAATCAGCGGAACCCATTTTGGATAGAGCCGCTGTTCGTCGGGCAGGCGCAGCGCCGCCAGATTGGTGATCGCGTAATATATCAGTACAGTGAACGCGCTAAAGGCCCACACCGTCTCGACGCTGCCGATAGCTGCGAGGCCCGCCACCAGCGCCCCCACCACCAGGATGGCGGGGGCTGGCTCGGCCCCCTCCGCGGAAACGCGGCCGAACAGCGGCGGGATATCGCCGCGCCGTCCCATGGCGAGAACCACTCGCGACAGGCCCAGGATCAGGTTTAACAGCACGCCAAGCATGGCCGTAATCGCCCCGATACCGACAAGAAGAGCGAGCGCAGGAGAGCCCATTGCGTTTGCGGCGATGTGCAGGGTCGTCGCCTGTCTTTCGGGTGCATCGGCAAAGACACTTGTTCCGACAGTGCCGACCACCACCGCTGCCACGCCGATGTAAAGCATCGCGGTAACCATCAGCGTGACGATGATCGCCCGGGGGATCGTACGTCGAGGCTGTCGGACTTCTTCCCCTAGCGTTGCGATGCGGCCATAGCCGGTGAAGGCGACGAACATTAACGCGGCCGAATAGAGAAATGCTGACGCACCCGGCGCATCGCGTGGATCGAAGAATGGCACCCAATTGGGGTTACCGGCAGCAAGCGCGCGAGGTGCCCCGAACAGGATGAACCCGCACAGTGCTACGAGCGTGATCGAGACGATCGTGATGTTGACCCAGCTCGACCGCCTGATCCCACCGAGGACCAGCAAGGTGAAAAGTGCGACCGCTCCGACACCAACATATGGGATCGCTTCCGGCTGGCCGCCCACCAGCGGTAGGGCGTAACCCGCGAAGCCCAACGCGGCGGTCGCAGCCGAGGCCGATTTGGCGCAGAGGAACATCCATCCCGCAGTAAAACCGAGGCGGGGGTGGAGATAATGATAGCCATATTCATAGGTGCCGCCACTGACCGGGTGGCTGGCCGCTAGCTGCGCGCTTGAAAGTGCGTTGCAGGTGGCGACCAGCGCAGCAAGTACGATTGCAAGGATAACCGCTGGGCCGGTCACCCCGGCGGCAATTCCGATGCTAACAAAAACCCCGGTGCCGATCATCGAGCCCAAGCCCATCATGATCGCGCCGCCCAAACCCAGGTCGCGCGAAAGCCGGTTTTGGACTTTAGCCATGCGGAAAAGCCATATTCGAGCTTAGCCACCTCCAAAACCCTATTATCACTGAGACCAGCCGCCATTACCTGTTGGTTCGCAATTGCAGGCCCTCATGCTATGCTGGCCGCATGTCGCTGCTGGAAAGCATTGGAATTCCGCTCCCAATCATACAGGCGCCGATGGCTGGCGTGTCGACCCCCCAACTTGCCGCTGCCGTCAGCAATGCGGGCGCGCTGGGTTCGATAGGTGTTGGCGCGGCCGGTGCCTGCCGCGCACGGGAAATGATCACTGGCGTTCGGGCCCTTTGCACCCGGCCATTCAACGTCAACGTCTTCGTTCATCAGCCAATGCAGCAGAATGTCGCCCGTGAACAGGCATGGCTCTCGGCGATGGCGCCCCTGTTCGACAGCTGCGGTGCGCAGCCCCCGACAGCGCTTCGTCCGATCTACAAAAGTTTCATTGAGGACGACGAGATGCTGGCAGTGCTGATCGATACAGCGCCAGCGATCGTCAGCTTTCACTTCGGTCTGCCCGATGCCAAACGGATCAATGCGCTGAAGAATGTCGGCTGCATGCTGCTGGCGACTGCCACAAACCTTGACGAGGCGATTGCCGCGACGAAGGCAGGGATCGACGCAGTTGTGGCTCAGGGATGGGAAGCTGGTGGCCATCGCGGCGTTTTCGATCCGGACGCGTCTGACGGTTGCCTCGGTACAATGGCGCTGACCCGCTTGCTGGTGCAGCGATGTGGCTTACCGGTCATCGCGGCGGGCGGAATCATGGACGGCCAAGGCATCCGCGCTGCGCTTGATCTTGGCGCTATGGCCGTACAATTGGGGACCGCCTTCGTCGCCTGTCCTGAAAGCAGTGCCGATACCTCCTATCGCCAAGCGCTTGCCGGTCCTGCCGCCATGAACACGGTCATGACCTCCGCAATTTCCGGGCGGCCAGCACGGGGCTTATCCAATTGTTTTACGCAATGGGGCGACAGTGTCGGCCTGCCGCACCCCGGCTATCCCATGACTTATGACGCGGGCAAGGCGCTGATCGCGGCGGCCAAGGCAGCAGGTGAGACCGGCTACGCCGCCCACTGGGCGGGACAAGGCGCACCGCTGTCTCGTCACTTGCCAGCCGCCAAACTCGTCGCCCTTCTGGCTGCCGAGATGTCTCCCCGGAAGTGAGCCAAGCGGCATAATCGAATCTGCTAAGCGCAGAGGAGCGCGCGTTGCTGATCATATATCGGCGGACTAGAAGGACAGTTTGTTTCCGTTTTCTACTCAAGGGAGTTGAACGGCAAGGATAGGGCGGCTGCTGTCATGGAACTGATCGACTTCGACCATGCCGCGTTTCTGCGCGACCATTGGCAGCGGGCGCCGCTTCTGATCCGAAATCCGTGGGCGTCGTGGACCAATCCGCTTGAGCCCGATGAACTGGCGGGGCTGTCCTGCGAGAACGATATCGAGTCTCGTCTTGTCACTCGTTCCGGGACCGGCTGGAATCTCGAACATGGCCCCTTTCCTGAGAGCCGTTTCAGCCAGATGAATGAGGAAGCGTGGACGCTGCTTGTGCAGGCAGTCGACCATCACATTCCTGCCGTCGCGGCACTGCTGGAGCCATTTCGCTTCATCCCTAACTGGCGCATCGATGATGTGATGGTCAGTTATGCCGTCGATGGAGGGGGCGTCGGTCCCCACTACGACCAGTATGACGTGTTTCTGATACAGGGACTGGGCAAGCGGCGCTGGCAATTGGGCGGTATGTGTGACGGCGCGACCAAGATGTTGCCGCATGAGGGGCTCAGGTTACTGGCAGACTTTCAGCCGGCCGAGGAATGGGTTCTGGAGCCGGGGGACATTTTGTACGTTCCGCCAGGCATTGCGCACAATGGCACGGCGGTCGGCGACGATTGCATGACCTATTCCATCGGCTTTCGCGCGCCGTCGCGGGCCGAGTTGATCGGCGGCTGGGCGGAAAGCCTGATCACAGACCTCGCTGACGATGATGACCGCTATGCCGATCCGGATCTGCAGCCGCAGGAAAACCCGGGCGAAATATCGGCTGCGGCGATTGCCCGGCTGCATGAGATGATCATGGAAAGGGCGCAGGACCGCCGCATGTTCGCGCGCGCTTTCGGGGAATATAGTACCGCGCCCAAGGATCCCGACGTCGATTGGCGACCTGATCAGCCGGTCAATGCGGCAGACGTCCGCCTTCATATGGCGGAAGGGGCCGCGTTGATAAGAAATCCGGCAAGCCGCTTTTCCTATGTGCGCGAGGGATCGTCGTCCGTTCTGTTCTTCGCGGATGGCCGGTGCTTTCCTTGCACGGGCGGAGTTGCGGAATTCGCGGAGGAAATCTGCGCGCGTCAAAGACTGATGCCCGCCCCGGATCAGTCCGACTTCCAACAGACGGTGGACCTGATTGTCGAACTGTTCAATCAGGGCAGCATCACGTTCGATTTGCGCGATTAGGCGGAGGGGCGGCCGCCTCTCTCCACTCTCCGGGGGCAAGGCCCTCCAGCGTCCAGTCGCCAACCGACCAGCGTACCAGCCTAAGCACCGGATAGCCGACCGCCGCCATCATCCTGCGCACCTGCCGGTTGCGGCCCTGGCGGATCGTCATCCGCAGCCAGCTGTCGGGAACGGTCTTGCGCACCCGGATGGGCGGGTTGCGTGGCCAAAGGTCTGGTGCGGCGATGGGCTCTACCTTGGCCGGTTGCGTCATGCCGTCCTTTAGCGTGATGCCTTTCCGCAGCGGGGCGAGATCCAGCTCTTCCGGCTGACCTTCCACTTGCACCAGATAGGTCTTCGGCAGTTTAAACCGGGGATCTGCGATCCGCGTCTGCAGGCGACCATCATCGCAAAGCAGGAGCAGGCCTTCGCTGTCGCGATCGAGCCGACCCGCCGGATAGACGCCTGGTACGGCAATATAGTCGGACAGGGTTGCGCGTGCGGTTTCCATGCTTCGGTCGGTAAACTGGGACAGCACGCCGAACGGTTTATTGAACGAGATCAAGCGTGTCACGGGCCGGGCCTGATTGGTAGGTAGCTCATCGAAGGGTGCTTTCTTGTACGTAGAATGTGCGGACGCTTCTTATTGGCGCCTGGGTCGCGGGGTTGCCTGGGCAGGCAGACCTTTAAGTGCGTCCCCAGATATTGACTTGCCAGGGACGGGCGAAGTGCCGTCGCAGCCGCAGCGTGAATTGCGTTCCCGCCCGACATGCATGTTGTTTATAGATCTTGTTTGTTTTTCACGGAACACGGAAGTAGCTTGCGAATACAAAGCCGTGGCTGGATCAGCCATTTCACTCCGATCCGCTGGATGTGGGATCTGTTTCCGTCTGAAATATGCCGCCCCGATGTAGAGTTCGAACATATGACTTATCCGTCAATTTGTTGGGTATGGCGTGCATCGCATTACTGGCTGCCGGGTGAGTGAGCATGAAGATCGATCCCGAAGAAACGTCCCGCCGGTTCGACGCCATCCTGAACAATACGCGCGAGGCGGTGTTCCTGATGAACGAAGACCAGCACTGTATATATGCCAATGCCGCCGCTGAAGAACTGACGGGCTATGCCTTTGCCGAGATGCAGGGGCGCCCGCTGCATGATGTGGTCCACCACAAGAGGCCAGATGGTTCGCATTATCCATTGGAAGAATGCCCGATCGACCGGGCATTTCCGAAGCGTGCCCAAATGTCCGGCGAAGAAGTGTTCGTCCGGCCGGACGGGTCATTCTATCCTGTCGCCTTCACTGCGAGCCCGGTTCTCGATGAGGAACGCCGCCCGATCGGGACGGTGATCGAAGCGCGAAATATTGCGGAGGAAAAGGCACGGGACGCCGCCTTGCGCGAGGAAACGCGGACCCTGGAAACGCTGAATCGCGTCGGTGCGGCTCTGGCAAGCGAGCTGGATCTGGAGCGGGTCGTACAGATGGTGACCGACGCGGGCGTTGAACTGACCGGTGCCAAATTCGGCGCATATTTCCACAATGTCATGGACGAGAGTGGAGAGCGCCTGTCGCTATACACCCTGTCGGGTGCCAGCTATGCCGATTTCGAACATCTGGGCAGGCCGAGGCCGACTGCGGTTTTCGGCCCCACTTTTCGCAATGAAGGTGCCGTTCGCTCCGACGATATTCTGGCCGATCCGCGCTATGGCAAAAGTGCGCCCGACCACGGCATGCCGGAGGGGCATCTGCCGGTAAGAAGCTATCTGGGGGTTTCGGTCGTTTCCCGCTTCGGCAAGGTTTTGGGTGGGCTGATCTTTGGCCATCCGAAGCCCGGCCGCTTCACACAGCGGCACGAACAATTGATGCTTGGTATCGCGTCCCAGGCGGCAATCGCCATCGACAATGCGCGGCTTTATCTTGAGGCTCAGCAGGCAAACGAAATGCTGGAACAACGGGTCAAGGAGCGCACCGCCGAGCTGGAGAGCGCGCATGAGCAGTTGCGGCAATCACAGAAGATGGAAGCAGTTGGCCAGTTGACCGGCGGCATCGCGCATGATTTCAACAATCTTCTGACCGGCGTCATTGGATCGCTGGAAATGATGCAGCGCAAGGTTGCGAAGGGCGAGACGGACAAGGTCGGGCGGTATGTCGCCACCGCGATGACGGCGGCGGATCGCGCGGCGGCGCTGACGCACCGGCTGCTTGCCTTTTCACGCCGCCAGCCGCTTGCTCCGAAGCCGGTCAACGCCAACAAGCTCGTCACCGGAATGGAAGAACTGCTTCGCCGGACCATAGGGGAGGCGATCCGACTGGAGATCGTGACCGCGGCAGGGCTGTGGCAGACGCTTTGCGATCCGCACCAATTGGAAAGTGCGATCCTTAATCTGGCCATCAATGCCCGCGACGCCATGGCCAAGGGCGGGACGCTGACGATTGAGACCTGCAATGCTCATCTCGATGAAGCCTTTGCGGCGATGAGCCGGGATGTGCGACCAGGCAAATATGTCTGCATCAGTGTAACCGACACGGGCACAGGCATGACCCCCGACGTCATCGAAAAGGCCTTCGACCCGTTTTTCACGACGAAGCCCATTGGTCAGGGGACGGGCTTGGGACTGTCCATGATTTATGGTTTCGCGCGACAGTCGGAAGGTTATGCGAAAATCTATTCGGAGGCCGGCGAAGGGACGACGATAAAATTATTTCTGCCCCGCCATCAGGGAGAAAGCGACGAGCCAGAGCCGGCGTCGCACGGCCTGAGCAAGGAGAATCGCAGCGAGAATGGCGAGGTCGTTCTGGTCGTCGAAGACGAGGTTGCCGTGCGTGACCTGGTTGTGGATGTTCTGGAAGAACTGGGTTACCGCGCCATTCAGGCGAACGATGGCCCCTCCGGACTGAAGCTGCTGGAATCCGATCTACGGATCGATCTTCTGGTAACGGATATTGGACTGCCGGGCCTGAATGGGCGGGAACTGGCGGATCACGCCCGCCAGCTTCGCCCTGCCTTGCGGGTGCTGTTCATGACCGGTTACGCTGGCAATGCGGTGATTGCGAACGGCCTTTTGGAAGAAGGTATGCAAATGATCACCAAGCCCTTCGCGATCGATACACTGGCAAACCGGATCCGGGGCATGATCGAGACCGATACGGACGCCACGGCATAAGACGCGCTGAGATCGTGCTGCCGCTTATTCTTCAATAAGCTCCCGTACCCGGGCGGCGAGCACGTCCATCACGAAGGGCTTTGTAAGGACGTGCATGCCGGGGTCGAGATGACCATGGCTTAGCACCGCATTTTCCGCATAGCCGGTTATGAATAACACTTTCAGATCGGGCCGCACCTTGCGCGCTGCCTCCGCGACCTGGCGCCCGTTCATGCCGCCGGGCAAGCCGACATCGGTCACCAGGAGGTCGATCCGCTGGTCGGAATCCAGGATTTTCAGTCCTGCTGCGCCGTCGCCGGCTTCGAGGGCGACATAGCCGAGGTCGGTCAGCACCTCACTTATCAGCATGCGCAGGATCGGTTCGTCGTCGACGATCAGAACCGTGTCGCCCGCTTCGGCCCGGGGGGCGTCTTCGGTCCGCACTTCTGCATGAGGGGCGTCCGCTTCCCCCAAATGGCGGGGAAGGTAGACGCAGACCATCGTCCCCTCTCCGACCTCAGAGTAAATAGCCACGGACCCGCCGGACTGTTTGGCAAACCCATAGATCATCGAGAGCCCGAGCCCTGTTCCCGTGCCCAGCGGCTTGGTCGTGAAGAATGGATCATAGGCCTTTGCGATCACGTCCGGCGTCATGCCGGTGCCTGTGTCGGATACGCATAGGGAAATATATTGGCCCGGCTCCAGACCGCGTTGTTCGGCAGTGCGCTTGTCCATCCAGCGATTGCCGGTTTCGATGGTAATGTTGCCGCCGTCCGGCATCGCATCGCGGGCGTTGATGCAAAGATTGAGGATGGCATTTTCCAGCTGGCTGGGATCGATCAGGCTGGGCCACAGACCCGCCGCATTTACCATCTCTATCTCGATGGTCGGCCCGACCGTGCGGCGGATCAGCTCCTCCATGCTGGTGACGAGCTGTTTGATATCTGTCGGTCTGGGGGCCAGCGTTTGCCGTCGCGAAAAAGCAAGCAGACGATGTGTCAGCGATGCCGCCCGCTTCGCCGCACTTTGCGCTGCGTTCACATAGCGCTCGACATCGTCGATCCGCCCTTGTCCCATGCGCGTCTGCATCATTTCCAGACTGCCCGAGATGCCGGTCAGCAGGTTATTGAAATCATGCGCGATCCCGCCGGTAAGCTGACCTACGGCCTCCATCTTCTGGGCTTGGCGAAGCGCATCCTGCGCGGTCATCAGTTCGGCAGTGCGTTCTGCTACACGGGATTCAAGGGTCTCGTTAAGTTCACGCAATCGCGCTTCGGCACGCTTCCGCTCGCTCAGGTCGAGCATCGCGCCGATCATCCGAACCGCGCCGCCCTCCGCATCGCGGAAGACGTGGCCTCGGTCCAAGACATCGGCAAAGGTGCCGTCGACGCGACGAAACCGGTACTCTGCCGTCCAGTGATCTCCCGCACCGTCGATCACTGAGCTGATACTGTCATGTACGCGATCGCGGTCGTCGGGATGTATGTGCTCTATCCACCAGTCGGACGTCGGCTCCACCTCCTCATAGCCGAAGAGTACGCAGACCGCCTCGTTCCATTCGACGCGGTTGGAGGCCAGATTCCAGTCCCAAATCGCGTCGTTGGTCGCTTTTGCCGCCAGCCGGTAGCGCTGCTCCGTTTCGCGCAACGCTGCTTCCGCCGCACGGCGCTCCGTTTCGTCACGCGCTATCTTGATGAAGCCGGTTATATTGCCTTGTGCGTCATGGAGGGGCCGGACCGAGCCATTGGCGAAGAAGCGGGTGCCGTCGCGGCGAATATGCCAGCGTTCGTCGTTCGCACAGCCTTCCGCGCGTGCCTTGGCAAGTTCACGCTCCGGCACGCCGGCGGCGCGGTCCTCCGGCGTAAAGAGAATCTCGGCTGGCTCTCCCAGTACCTCCCCCCGCGACCAGCCGAAGACCGCCTCGGCGCCTGGTGTCCAGTCCGCGATCTTGTGATCGGCATCGACAGTGAAGATGGAGTGATCCTTGACGCCTTCGACGATTCGCCGATTGCGCTCCTCGCTTTCGCGAAGTTCGGTCTGCGCGCGGTGCGCTTCCGTCGCATCATATCCTTCGACAAAGATGCCCGTGACCTGGCCGGTCTCGTCAAGAACGGGTTCGTAGATAAAGTTTAGGATGCGCTCTACGGGCTTACCGTCCACAGTTACGTAGATGGACGCATGATCCGCGACATAGGGCTCGCCTGTGCTGTAGACTTTATCGAGAGCCTCGTAAAATCCCTGGTTTGCAAGGTCCGGGAACGCCTCCCGTACGGTCTTGCCGACATATTCCCGTTCCCCGAACAAACGTCGGTACGTCGCGTTGGCGAATTCGAAGACATGGTCGGGACCATGAAGGATGGTGATGAAGCCAGGTGCCTGCTCGAACATGCGGCGTTGCCGCTCCGTTTCCTCCGCGCGTCGCCGTTCGGCCAGAACCTGCTTCGTTATTTCGGTACACGCACATAGAAAGCCGTGCACGACGCCGCCGCTGCCCCGGATGGGCGTATAGGAGAAGGAGAAATGAGTCTCTTCCTGATAGCCGCGGCGCTCCATCATCAGGGTGATGTCGTCCATGTGCACGGCGATGCCTGCATAGGCCTTTTCGACGATCGGTGTCAGGTCGGTCCGGATTTCCGCCCATACCTCCAGGAAGGGGCGGCCCAGCGCATCTGGGTGCTTGTCCGCCAATATCGCGGAATAGGCGTCATTGTAGAGCAGAATTTGCTCCGGCCCCCACGAAATGAACATCGGCTGGTCGGCGCCCAGGACGACCCCGACGAGTGTCTTAAGCTCTGGCGACCAGTCCGCAGGCGGGCCGAGAGGTGTGGGCGTCCAGTCACGCGCGCGGATTGCGGCACCCATCGTACCCCCGTCGACGAGGAAGCTAAGCATTTATTACTCCAGAGGCATTTCGCCCATCTGTACCAGAGCGATCCGGTAGCCGCCAGCGCCGCATCGATTCACCATTTTCCTGCCTGAGAGGGGCGCGCTCCCAATTTGAGTCGCGGGGAGCAAAATCATACTTTCGTGCGCTTCACATGGATATAGAACGATTTTGCACCACCGCTCCCGCCAATAAAAGCGGGCAGGGACGGCGCAGTACGTCAAAACAAAGGGATCATGGACTGATGGACTGGTTTGGCTGGACGAGCGACCCCGCAGCATGGGCGGCTCTCGCGACCCTGGTGGTCATGGAAATCGTGCTGGGGATCGACAATCTGATCTTCATTTCAATTCTTTCGAACAAATTGCCTGAGGGGCAGCAGCAAAAGGCGCGGCGGCTGGGCATCGGTCTTGCCCTGATCATGCGCCTGGGCCTTCTGTCCATCATTGCCTGGATCGTCGGTCTGACCGCGACGGTCGTCGATCTGGGGCTGACCGGTTCGCCAGGGCCGCATGGGGAGCCGACCTTTGAAACGCAATTATCCTGGCGTGACATCATATTGATCGTCGGCGGCCTGTTCCTGGTGTGGAAGGCGACGAAGGAAATCCACCACAATGTCGACCCCCACCCCAATGAAGATGTGTTTGATACCGCGAAACCTTCCATTGGTTTCGGCGCAGCCATCTTTCAGATCCTGTTGCTGGACATGGTGTTCTCGATCGATTCCATCCTGACGGCCGTTGGTATGACGGAGCATTTGCCGATCATGGTAATCGCCGTTGTATCGGCGGTTGTCGTCATGTTGCTGGCTGCCGATCCGCTCGCCAATTTCATCAAGGGGAACCCAACGGTCGTGATGCTGGCGCTTGGCTTCCTGCTGATGATTGGCGCAGTGCTGATCGCGGACGGTTTCGGCGTGCATGTGCCCAAGGGATATATCTACACGGCGATGGCGTTCTCGGCCGGTGTGGAGGCACTGAACATCTTTGCCAGGAGGCGTAAGGCAAAATGATGCCATCGTCCTGCCAGGTTGCGGACCTCGCACCTGGCAGGACAAGACACGTTGGTACCGCTCTAGAAGCTGAGGCGGGCGCTCAGGCGGAAGTCTCGCCCGGCCAGCGGTACGAAGTCCTTCGTAAAGCTGGCGTGGCGGCGACCGACGACATCGAAGATGTTGTTCGCCTGCGCCATGATCGTGATGTTGTCGTCGCCCTGGAATGGACGCCATGCGATCGAGGCATTGACGAAGGTAAAGTCGTTCGTGGCAGTCTCCACCGGTGCTGTGCGCGTTGGCGCGTCGACCCATTCTACCTCAATGCGTCCGTCCACCGGTCCGGTCTGAGCCTCCAGCGCGCCCAGCAGGCTGAGCGGCGGAATACGCGGTAAAGGCGTGTCGTCGTCCAGGTCCGCCCGGATATAATCACCGCGCAAATCGGCAAGCAGCGTCAATCCGTCCGTCCGGACGAAAGGAACGCTTACCTCGCCCTCCAGTCCGAAATAGCTGGCACCGTCCTGAAAATACTGGAAGATCGGCAGATCATCCTCTTCCAGCCCGGTGTCCTGCAGGTAAATATAATCGTCGAACCAGTTCTGATAGACGCTGAAACTGAGTGTTGCCGGGCCGGCCTGTCCGCGGACGAACCCTTCGACGCCCCACATTTTCTCTTTCGCGAGGTTCACGTCGCCAATTTCGAATTCCTGTGTGGCAATGTGGGGACCGTTGGCGAACAGTTCCTCGGCACCCGGGGCACGTTCCGCGCGCGAACCTGTCACACCAAAACGAAGGCCGCCTTCATCGCCGTAGATCAGGCTGGCGGCACCTGAATAGGTGTTGAAATTGCGGTCCACATTCAAGCTGGCGGCAGAGACATCGGTATGTTCGTACCGGCCGGCCAGTTCGAGCTCCAGGGGCCCAACATCAAACTCCTGTAGCGCGAACAGCGCATATTGATCCGTCATATTGGGCGCGACGAAGGCTTCGGCGCCCGTCGCCTGAAAGTCGCGATAATAATATTGGCCGCCAATGGCGCCGCGCCACCCGGCGCGTTCCTTCTGTATCAGTTCAAAGCGGCCTTCAACGCCCTGAACGTCGAATACTGTCCCGACTTCCTCGCCCTCGAATTCGGTATGGGTATAGTTGCTGTAGCCCGCCCGCGTGTTCAGGGCAGAGAAGAAACCGTCGCCCAGTGCCAATGATCCCCGCATGTCGGCGCGGAATTGCTCCAGCGCGATCGAGACCTGCTCTTCGCCGTGTTCCTCTTCATCATGATCATGCTCTTCGCCCGCATGGTCCTCGTCGGCATGTTCTCCGCCTTCCTCTTCGCCATGATGATGGCCGGTGCCGGGCCTGCCGGGAACGCCGTAGTTGGAATCATAATAGCCGACGGAGAAGCCAAGATTGCTTTCGCCCGTGTCCACCGCGAAGCCGGCGCCAAGGCTGTAGGTTTCCGTAAAGCTGTTGGGAAGCACGCCGCGCTGTTCCGCCGCTTCGCGCAGCTCTTCCGCTTCCTCGGGGTCGGAGGCGGCGTCTTCGGCGGCCTCGGCGAGCAATTCGGCGCGAAGCTGGGGCGCGACGGTGTAGCCGCCAACCTCGACATCGTCGGTGTTGCTGTACGACCCATCGACGTGGAAGGCGACGATATCGCCGACCGGCACGTCTATCGAGGCGCCGCCCTGGTAGAGATTATAGGCCGAGGAAGTGCCGAGTATCGCATCCACATGCACCGGCTCCTCCGGAATGCCGCGCGGGATGCGCTTCTCGATTACGTTCACCGCCCCGCCGATGGCCTGACTGCCGTAAAGGAGAACGGCGGGGCCACGAAGAACCTCGACCCGCTCCGCCGTCAGGGGGTCGATCGAAACGCCATGATCCGCAGAGGTGTTCGACGCGTCAATCGTGCCGATACCGTCGGTCAGCACGCGCACACGCTCGCCCTGGAAGCCGCGCAGAACGGGGCGAGAGGCGCCGGGGGAGAAGCTGGTGGCGCTGACGCCAGGCAGCTTGGCGAGAACCTCGCCCAGCTGACCGTTCATGTTGCGCTGCAGTTCGCCGCCCTGGACCACCGATGTGCCGGAAAGAACGTCAAGCTGCTTGATCGCAGGTGCGGTCACGACGATCGTGCTGGAGGGGGTGTTGTGAAAATCCTCGCCCTCGGTGCTTTGCGCCACAGCGGCATGGGCGGGAATGATGGCGGCGCACGCCAATAGCGACATTCTGATAGGTGGCATCTGCAAACTTTCGTCCTATGGAACCCGACATGAATCGAAGGACGGTATAACGTTACATAGGGGGCGCATTGCAAGGGAATTCCACCGCTGGAGATAAAAGCGTTTCATTGTCGCTTTCGCGCAACAGGCCCCCTCCGATGGCTCGGCCTGCCCGCCTCCTTCAGTGACGGAAACTCCGCAATTCACGCATCGGGGTTCGGTTTCACTCTGGCCGGTGTTGATTTATATGCGGCCACGCCGTCTTTCCCTTTGGCCAGAAAGAGCCGCGTTGAGTGCGCCGGTTTGCCGCACGCCGTGAATATACTGTCCTCGTTGACTTTTTTAGGATTCCATTAGCAATTCTGCGGATAGGGCGGGGGCGAAGGAAACCTATGCTACAAGTCAATGAAGAGGCTCGCCTTGACGCGCTTCGCCAACTGAATTTGCTCGATACGCCGCCCAGCGAGAGCTTTGACCGCATCACGCGAATGGCCAGTCAGATTTTCGGTCTGCCAATCGCCGCCGTTTCGCTGACCGATCAGGATAGGCAGTGGTTCAAATCCAGGGTCGGGGTCGAGCATAGCTCGATCCCCCGCGACAAGGCCCCGTGCGCTGCGGTGGCCGAAAGCAGCGCGCCGCTGCTGATCCCCGACCTCTTGGCTGACGAATGCTATGCCGAAAGCATTCTGGCGGGTCAGGGTGTCCGCTTCTATGCCGGGGCACCACTGATTACCCGCGACGGCTTTGGCCTGGGTGCGCTTTGTGTGCTGGGGGTCGAACCACGAGATGCTTCCAGTGCGGAAATGTCGGCACTAAATGATCTTGCGCAGATCGTGATGAGCCAGATTGAGCTGCAACATGCCTTTGGCCGCGTCGATCCTCTCAGCGGCCTGCCGAACCGAACTCAGTTTCTGGAGGATCTGGAAGATCTGGGACGGGACCAACCGGGGGAGCGCCGCCTCGCCGTGCTGGTCGACCTGGCAAGCTCTGAGCAATTGAACCACGGCACCCACGTCATGGGCTCCGCCTATATAGACGATATCGTAAAGACGGCCGCGCGGTCGGTTCGTTCGACGCTGGGGGCGGCGCGCACTGCCTATCACGTCGCTGCAACGCAATTTGCCTTTCTCGCGCCTCCGGGAACCGATGAGCGCTCCTACGCCCGCTTGCTGGGCGATGCGCTGGAGGATGCCCGCCGCGCCACCGGGGGGCAATTCATCGTGACGACGGTCATAGGGGTCGCGCCGTTCACGACAGGCGAAACTCCGCCTGCCGACATCCTGCGAACTGCACACAGCGCTGCGCACGATGCCCGGCGCTCGCAAACGCATATCATGTTCTATTCGTCAAAGAACGACCGCCAGCATAGGCGTCGTTTCAACTTGCTCGCCGATTTTCGTGCCGCCCTGTCCCGACCCGGCGAACTGCGCCTCGTGTTTCAGCCCCGCATAGAGCTGTCGACGGGCCGGTGTTCGGGTGCGGAGGCGCTGCTGCGGTGGCAGCATCCCGAACTGGGCAATGTTCCCCCGGGGGAGTTCGTTCCGATCATCGAACAGACGTCCCTGGCCCGTCCCGCCACTGCCTGGGTTCTCGACACCGCGCTGGGCCACCTGATCGAAATGCGGGGCAGGGGTGTGGATTTCAGACTTTCGGTTAATGTCTCCGCATCAAATCTGGAGCAGACGGATTTTGCACAGCACGTGCAGTTGCTGCTGTTGAAGCATCGCCTGCGCCCGGACATGTTGGAGTTGGAGATCACGGAAAGTGCCGTCATGGAAAACGCCGGCGAAGCACTTTCGCAGCTGAATGCATTGGCCGAAGCGGGAATCCAGCTGGCGATCGACGATTTCGGAACGGGATATAGCAGCCTCGCCTATCTGCAGCGACTGCCTGCCCATGTCGTGAAGATCGACCAGTCCTTCGTGCGAACCCTCGTCGAGAGCGAACGTGAACAGAGCCTCGTTCGCTCGATGATCACGCTATCCCATGATCTGGATTACAGAGTGGTGGGCGAGGGCGTGGAAACCGAGGCGACCGGCCTGCTGCTTGCCGAAATGGGCTGTGACGAGGCGCAGGGCTATTTTTATGCGCGGCCCATGGAGGTCGCCGATTTCGAGATATGGTATCAGGCCAGGCTGCTGGATGGCGGCGGGGTGAAAAGGGCCGCCTGACGCCTTGATCCCGCCGGGGACGGCGAAACGACTTACTGACCGGGTGCTTTCAAACCCGGTCAGCATGGTAACAGGTTGTTCAGATCAGAATGTCTGGCAGCGCCCCGGTGGCAGGCCGCGCGATGTGATACCCCTGTACTAGGTCGACACCGACATCCCGCAGGGTTTCAAGCTCCTCTGCCGTCTCAATGCCCTCTGCTATGCAGGAGACGCCAAGTTCTTCTGCCAGGCGGCAGACATTGGCGACAATCGCCCGGCGTGATTTGCTGGTGTCGATCTCGCGGATCAGGGCCATGTCCAGTTTCAGAATGTCCGGCTGCAATTCAGCGAGAAGGTTGAGACCGGAATAGCCCGCCCCGAAATCGTCGATTGCTGTCGTGAAGCCCCGGGCACGATAAGCTTCTACAATATTTCGGACATGCGGCACGTCCACCATATGTTCGGTTTCGGTGAATTCGAACATCAGGCGCTCAGGTGCAAAGCCCACGCGGCGTGCCGCGGCCAGTGAGGCGCGGATGCAGGCATTGGGTTCGTAAACCGCGTTCGGCATGAAATTAATGGACAGCTTTATGTCGGGTTCATTTGCCGGGAAGAGGGCGCCGGCAAGCTCGATGGCCTTCACACGGCAGGTCTGGTCGAAACGGTAGATGGTCACCGGATCGACGGTAGCCAGCACCTGCGCGGCGGATTCTCCCGCTGCGCCGCGGACCAGCGCCTCATAGGCGAAAACCCTGTTGCTGCGCAGGTCGACAATGGGCTGGAACGCCATCGTAAACTCCAGCGGGAACGGCGTGGCATCCCTGCACCCGGCGCAAGACGCGGAAAGAGCCTCTCGATCACTTTTCGGGAATAGCGGCTGATAGGTCATGTCAGATTGCATGGCGCCTGGCCGCACTCGGCGACACAATGTGGTGATGATTTAAGGTCGTCATCGGCTCCGGGTCCCAGAAGTACGCAACAAGATGCTCTTTTATAAGCGTCTTTTTAGCTTACCTAGCGTAAAAATAGGGTTAATTTTTGCATCGCAATTTTTCTGGTCAGAGGCTGAGGAAACGCGGAGTGTTAACGGGTTTATAACCTTGTGAGCAGAAATGACGGATTGTCGGTCTACACTGTCACTCCAGCCCACTGGGTTCCGCACATGGTAATATCACAGCGCTTGCGTATCTTGGCTGCGTGCATGATCGCGGCGTTGTTACCCAGCACGGTGGCCATCGTTTTATTGACCCAGACTGCCCATAGCTTCCTGGCGCGGATGGAACAGCAGCGCACCATCGTGGCCGCCGCGATCGCCGTGGAACGCGCCGTGATCGATGCTGAAACCGCTCAGCGCGGCTATCTACTTAGCCAGTCGCCGATCTACCGGGAGGAATATCTCACTGCGACCAAGACGGCTGGGGTCGCGCTGAACAAGTTGAGCCTTGTTGCAAGAAATGCAGGCCAGGCCCAGCCACATGTCGACGATGTCCTGCGTCACGCCTCTTCCGAGCTAGCGCTACTGGGCCAGCTCGCCAATAAGGGCGACGATGCGGCGTTGGACGTCGTGCGGGGCGGTGAGGGTCGTTTTGCTGCACAGGAACTGCGCAGCGCGGTCAATGCGCTCGACAATTCGCTGAACCTGAGTTTTTCCCGCGGTGCCAGTGACGTCGATCAGATGCTGAAGGCGGGGCAGTGGTTCGCGATCGTGGGGGCTATTGTCGGCATAGCCGCGATCCTGCTGGCGCTGCTGATCCTCGGCCGGTATCTTCGATCCTCGCTGAGCAGCCTTTTGGATGCGATGCATACCCCTGGCGATTTCGGTATTCCCGCAGACGTAGCATCCAGTCTGACCGGCGAATTTCGGGAATTGGGCGACACTTACAACCGGATGTGCGGGCGAATGCGCGCCGAATTGGCGAAGCGCGTCGATGCAGAAGCGAGGATAGCCGATTTGCTGGACCGCAGCGGCGAAGCCCTGGCCGATCGCCAGAGAGTGAGCGAAGTCCTGGCTCGCATTTCCAATCGCCTGCCCGCCTGTCTGGACCAGCAGGAGCTGGTGGCGCTGGCAACACGCTTCATACCGCAGCTTTTCGATATTCGGAGCGGGGCCCTCTATTTCCTCAGCAATTCTGCCACCGTATTGTCGCGCGTCGCATCCTGGGGTGATCAGGATACCAGTCTGGCAGAATTCGCTCCAACGAAATGCTGGGCCTTGCGACGGGGACAACAGCATCATGTTACCGATGCTGCCACCGACGTGACGTGCGAGCATCTGACGAAAGAGGTCACCGCCGGATATATTTGCGTTCCCCTGATCGCGCAGGGTGAGACGGTAGGCCTTCTTTACCTGGAATCCACCGGCGAGGAGGGGGGCGACGATCAGCGTCGCGAGCTGGAGGATATGCGGGTGCTGTGCGAAAATCTGGCATTGGCGCTGGTCAATCTGCGCCTGCGTGAAAGCCTGCGGCATCAGTCACTGCGCGACCCGCTGACGGGCCTGCACAATCGCCGCTATCTCGATGAGACGATTGATCTGGAATTCGCGAAGAGTCGTCGCAATCAGGTTCCGGTAAGTCTCATCATGGCAGACATCGATCATTTCAAGCACGTCAATGATACGCATGGGCACGACGCTGGTGACTACATCCTGCGCAAGATTGCTGCCTGCCTGAGCGCCAATATTCGGAAAGGCGACGTCGCGTGCAGGTTCGGCGGCGAGGAATTCGTTATTCTGCTGCCCGGCCTCAATCATCAGGAGGCGCTTGAGCGGGCGGAAATCCTGCGCGAGCAAATCAGCACACTGCCGATCAAGAGCGCGGAGTGCGAGGTAGGACAGGTCACTGCATCATTTGGCGTGGCGACATTTGCCGGTGGCGAGGAAACGCCCGCAGATGTGATCAAGAGCGCAGACCACGCCCTGTATGAGGCAAAGTCGGCAGGACGCGACAGGGTCCGATCCACCAATGTGCTGGATATCGTGGCGCCCGACAAGAAGGCGGCCTGAGGACATATTGATGCCCAGCGTGTCGGGGGCCGCCACCATCTGATCTCTTGCATCATCTCCCACCTTATTTTAGTCCAACAGGACGAAAATAAGAAAATCGGGGTAGGATATGTTGCTACAGGCGGACGACCGGCTGCATCCGGTCGGCAGTGAGCAGGATTGGTTCGAGGCCTATTGGTTCGGATTCAATATCCCGGACAGGCATCTTTCCGTTTACGTCTATCCCTGGTTCCGTCCGAACATGGGCCTGTGGGGCGGCGGCGTGCTGGCCTGGGACGATCGTGGCAGTTCTGCGGCGACGATGCTGTACCATGAATATGCCTGGGCGCGGCCGTTCGACGGCGAAGATGCGATGATCGAGGGAACGACCATCGCGACGCCCCAGGGTGTGACCATCGACTGTCTTGAGCCCGCCGAGAAATATCGCGTCCGCTATGACCGTCCGGCACTGGCTTTCGATGTCATGTTTACGGCGACCGGACCCGCAAATCAGACCGCCGCCACCACCGGAGAGGAAAACGTATTCAAGGGGCATATCGATCAGCCGGGCCGTTATACCGGCTGGGTCAGGATCGGCGACGAAACGCTGGAGGTGGACTGCCACTGTTTGCGGGATCGGTCCTGGGGGCCGCGCACGGACGATAATTACGATATGCACATCGGCTATTATCATGCCACCGCTTCGGCCGAAGATGCTTTTCTGATGGTGACGCATGCCAGTCCGGATGCTGATAATTCGGCGCTGATTTCCGGCTATCTGATCCGCAACGGGCAACATTCCCCATTGGCAGAGGGAAAGGCGCGGGTAGCCCGCAATGACGATCATTCGCCTGCCACCTGCACGATCGAAGCAAAGGACGAATTGGGCCGGGAGTTGCGCGCCGAAGGGAACGGCATCAACCGCGCCGGCCTGCAATTGCAGCCGGGGATGTTCAACTGGTCCAGCCTGGCGGAATGGCGTTTCGACGGCTGCACGGCCTATGGCGAATTGCAGGACACCTGGCACCCGGACAAGTATCGCAAATTCGTGCGCGGGGCACACGCTCAATGACGAACATTCTGGATGATCCCGCGCGCGATGAGGCCTTGCGGCGCTGGATTGAAAGCTTGGGATACGGCACGATTGCCGACGTGAAACGCGTCGGCGGCGGCGCATTCCGCACGAGTGCGCGGATCGAAATGAAAGATCGGGACGACGGGAAGAGGCCGATTTTTGTGAAGGTCGATCTTGGCTCGGCGCCGCCGACCCCGTTCGATCTGCAGCGCGAATATCAGGTACTGAAGGCGATCGGTGGGCGGGTAAAGGCGCCCGACGTGCTGGGGTACGAGCCTGACCTGAATGCGATGGCGATGCCTTGCCTGCGCGGTGTCGCCGATTATGGCCAGATCGAGGACGAGGCGAAGCGGGCGCGTGTTGAACGCTCTTATGTAGAGGCGCTGCTCGCGGTCCACCGCCTGGAGCTTTCGTCATTGTCTCTCGACCATCTTCCCGCAGGTCTGACGATCCGGCAGGCGATTGCCGCCGACTTGGACCTGTGGCGGGATCTGTTGCTGAACGGTGTTACACATCCCGATGCGATCACGCTGTTCGCCCTCGCCTGGTGTGCCGCGCGGTTGCCCGACGATGACCGGCCGGCAACGCTGGTTCAGGGCGATGCGGGACCGGGAAATTTCCTGTTCGATGAGGACGGCGTCACCGGCGTTCTGGACTGGGAGATGGCGCATGTCGGCCATCCGCTGGAGGATATTGGCTGCATCCTGGTTCGCTCGCTGGTGCAGCCAATGGCATCGGCGAATGATCTGCTGGGTCTCTATTCACAGGCGTCGGGCGTGGAATGGACGCGTCAGGAACTGCTTTATTCCGCCATATTGATGATGACCCGCTTCAGTGTGCCGATCAGCCTTGCATTGGAAAGCCGCAATACCGGTTTGGATTTCGGTCTGACCAACGGATATTTCCGCATGTCGCAAATCTCGCTGCTGCGTCTGATAGCGCAGGCCGAAGGCATCGAACTGAGCGAGACGGTACCTGATAGCGCGGCGCGACCGACGGCGGACTTCGAATTCGAATATTTGCGCTCCGTCCTTCGGGACATCGTGCGGCCTGCGGTTGCAGACGATTATGTTCGCTACCGTCTCGATGGAGCGGTTGGCCTGATTGGTTATCTGGGCGGGGCGCTGGCGGATTCCCCAGAAGGGGCAGAGGGGGATGCGCACTCCGCTTTTGCAGAGCAGGAGCGTCTCGTCGCCGGCGGCGGTGGCAAATTGGCAGCGGCGATGCAGCAGATGTATGGCGATGCGCTGTATCGCGAACAATTGATGCGCGAAATGCTCGGGCCGCTTCACGGCAGGCGCATCGTAATATGAACGAGGGAGATGCCGTCGCCACGATCCGGCGGCTTGCCCCCAATTTCCGCCCTCTGGGACAGGGAGCGATCAGGCCGGGCCGTCTATATCGCTCGGGTACGATGACGGCGTTCGATCAGGCGGCCTGGGCTGCCGTTCGGGCATTGGGAATACGCACATTGATCGATCTGCGCGGGACGGATGAAGTCGATTCCATGCCGGTACAGCCCCCTGCGGGCGTAAAGCTGGTTTCCGTGCCCATGCCGGCCGAAAATAGCTGGGATGCGGAGGCTGATCATTCCACGGATCAACTGGCAAAAGCGCAGATGGAGCAGTCCTATCGCCAGATTGTGGCATCCCAAGGCGGGGCAATTGCGGACGTTTTCCGCATTTTGGCGCAAGAGGCTGCGGTTCCGGCCGTTATCTTCTGCACCGCTGGAAAAGATCGGACGGGTATCGTTTCCGCGCTGCTGTTGCGCGCCATCGGCGCGGCGGATCAGGATCTATATTCTGATTATGGCGGCACAAACCTGGCCCTGACAGGAGAGGCGCGGCGGCGGACATTGGGGTTTGCCCGACGCGCATCGCCCTTCCCGCTGCCGTCCGGGGCTGCTGGGGACGCGATATTGTCAGCCGATCAGACATATCTCGATGCAGCGCTGAAGGAGGCGGGTCCGGTGGGGGCTTACCTGGCGCGCCACGGTATCGATCCAGCGGATATTGCCCGCCTGCGAAAGGTCTTTTCCGCCTCTGAGGCGGCGGCTTAGGCATCGCGGAAATGGATTGGCCTTCGCGGTGATGCAGCGGCATAGCCCGAACGGAACTGAAGCAAGGAAAGGTTCCCATGCCCAAGATTGTCGATCACGAGGAACAGCGTCGCATCATTGCGAAGGCTGCGGTCGAATGGATTGCGACGCATGGTCTGGAAACTTTGTCGCAAAGGAATGTCGCTGCACTGGCCGGACGGTCAAAGGGAAACGTCCAGCATTATTTCCCGGACAAGGCCTCATTGATGTTTGGCGCCCTGAAACACGTGTCGGGCGAGCGGCAGGGGCGGGAACGCCCCACGGGGGGTGATGCCGCAGATGCCGATCCACTCGCGGCCATCGGCAAGCGCCTGGCCGCCGTCCTGCCCACCGACCCCAAACGGGCAGATGAATGGCGCGTGCGACTGTCGCTCTATGTCTATGCAAATCGCGATCCGGAGATGCAGGACTATCTGGCCGACCATGCAGAGGAAATCCTGGAGCGGGGGACAGCCGATGTGCGCGCCGCGCAGGAGGTGGGGGCCGTCGCGGCCGATCTGGATCCGCGTGTTACCTTCCGGCGCCTGTCCGCGGCGGTTTCGGGCATCGCGGTTGCTGCGCTCGCCAATGGCGGCAGGCTGACCGCCGAAGAACAGGAAGCCATGTTGAACGAAGTCCTGAGGTCGATTGCGGCATGACCTGCAGCCGGTCCCCCAGAACCTTCGCCAAGCCCTGCTGATCATCAAACCTGCTGAGGAACACTGTCATGACTACAATCGAAGCAACATTGGAGGGGCGGACCGCCATCGTCACGGGCGGCGCGCGCGGAATCGGTGCAGGCATCGCTCGGGCGCTTGCAGCACGCGGGGCGATGACGGTCATCGCCGATCTGCTGGAAGCAGAGGGGCAGGCGTTGGCTGAAGAGATTGGATCGCGCGCCCGCTATGTCCGCCACGACGTCACCGATGAAGCGTCCTGGCAGAGCCTGGTGGGGGAATGCGATCAGGTCGATGCGCTGGTCAATAATGCCGGTGTTCTACATTTCAGCACGATTGCGGATACCAGCGAAGACCTGTTTCGACGCACGCTAGACGTGAACCTCGTCGGCACGTTCCTGGGCCTGCGGACGGTGGGCGCTGCGATGATGGAGCGCCAGCAGGGGTCCATCGTCAATATTTCATCGGTCGACGGTTTGAAGGGTGCGAACGGCCTTGCCGCCTACGCCTCCAGTAAATGGGGGGTGAGAGGACTGACGAAGGTCGCGGCGCTGGAGTTCGGGTTGAAGAATGTACGCGTCAACTCGATCCATCCCGCCGGAATCGACACGATCATGGCAAACCCGAATTCCGAAACGCCCGAAGTGGCCGCCGCCCGCTTCACCGACTTCCCGTTGCAACGGATGGGAAGGCCCGAAGAAGTCGCCGAGATGGTCGCCTTCCTCTGCTCCGATGCCGCAAGCTATGTCACGGGTGCGGAGATTGCCATTGATGGCGGCCTGACAGCCGGCCGCTACTATCGCGGCCTGCCCGGCGCGCCGGACTAGTCGCGGGCCCCTTTTCGACCCGTATTGACAATATCGTCCATTTGGACGAAATAGAATTCATGCTGTGGGACATGAGTCCCGAGCCGGATTTATGAGAGCTCGCCAGAGCTTGGAATGTGCGATCTGCCACCAAAAGGCGGACGCGCAGTGGGAGGAATTATGCCAGCATCCTGGCCACGGACATCATCTGCCCCGCAGGCGCTGATATGAGCTTCCGCTTATACGGGATGAGTAGCCCCAACGTAGTCAAGATATTGATTATGCTGGAGGAGCTGGGGGTGGATTTCCACTTCGAGCATGTGGATCTGTTTTCCGAGGGACAATTCGACGAGACGTTCCGTGCGCTCAATCCCAATTCGAAAGTGCCTGTGCTGCTGACCGAGGAGGGGCAGCCGATTTTCGAATCCGGTGCCATTCTGATCTACCTCGCAGAGCGCCATGACCAGCTTTTACCGTCGACGGGTTCGTCCCGTTACGACGTGCTTGAATGGCTGACGCTGCAGGTCGCGACCGTCGGTCCGATGCTGGGTCAGCTGAACCATTTCACAACCTATGCCCCCGCTGGACAGGATTATTCAGTCGGCCGTTATCGCCGCGAAGGCGCGCGCATTTACCAACTGCTGAACAAGCGGCTGGAACAGGTGCCGTATTTGGCGGGCGATGACTATTCCGTCGCCGACATCGCGACCCTGCCGTGGACCGATTACATCGAACGCCAGGGCCTGCAGAAAGCGGACTATCCCGCCATCGCGGAATGGCGACAAAGGCTGGAGGAACGTCCTGCGGTGCAGCGCGCGCGGGCCTTCATCGCCGACGTCCAGGCCAATGATGCCAAGATGTTCAGCCAATCCTCAGCATCGGCACGTCGCCGGTTCCTGGGATTGGGAGAAGGCAGCGAGGAGCAGGCGTAGACCTGCCGACTGCACGCACAAATATAAAACGAAAGGGGAGTAGTATGTCAGGATTCCGTCATATCCCGAGAACCGCCGCTTTTAGCATGTGGCTGTTCAGCGTCACAAGCTGGACCTCTATCGCTGCGGCGCAGACGGCGGGCGACCCCGCCCCGCTGCCACCTCTTCAGGTAGAGGGCAACGCCGATACCGGCGGTCTCGAGGAGATCGTCGTGACCGCGCAAAAGCGCAGCGAGAATCTGCAGCAGACCCCGCTCGCCATCACCGCGATTACCAGCGACGTGATCGAAACGCGCCGGATCGTCGATGCCACAGACATCAACGCCATCGCCCCCAGCCTGACCGCCACCAGCGGCCCGTCGAACAAGGGCCATCTGGTCGTGTTCATCCGCGGCATCGGTGAATCCGAGCCGATCCTGACGTCGGACAGTCCCGTCAGCATCTATGTCGACGGCGTGATTCTGGGCCGCAGTACCGGTTCGGTCTTCGAGCTCGTGGATCTGGAACGTATCGAGGTGCTTCGCGGGCCACAGGGCACGCTCTACGGTCGCAATACGACCGGCGGCGCGGTCAACCTTATCACGCGCAAGCCGTCCGACGACTTCGGTATGGAGGTGCTCGGCAGCTATGGCAATCTGGACTATCTGCAGGGGCGCGTCTCTGTCGACACGGGCGAACTGGGCAATACCGGCCTGAAGGCGAAACTGTCCTACATCCACCGCGAACGCGATGGATATATCGACGACATAAAAGTGTCCGACAGCAACGATCCGGGCGCGTACAAAACCGATGCCGTGCGCGCGGTGCTGGATTTCGATCGCGGCGGACCGATCCGCGCCACCTATACCTTTGACCTTTCGGAAACCGACGCGGTCATTCCAGCCAGTCAGATTACGGCCATGACACCGGACGCCGAGGCTTATTTTTCGCAGTCGGCGGCACTTGGTGGGGCGGAGTTCATCGCACCGGCGGCGGATCGACTGGAACAACTCAGCCCCGATTTCTCACCCGGGTTCGACCGAAATTTTGGCCATTCCGTCACGGCGGAGCTTGATCTGGGGCCGGATACGGTGCTGCGATCCATCACCGGATGGAAATCGTGGCGCAACGAGATCATCAACACCGATCTCAGCGGCAATTCAGGCCTGCTGGGTCTGGTGGTCAGCCCCGCACCGCCGGGAATCAAGCCCGTCGAGGTGTTCGGCGCCACCAATAATCGCCGCCAGAACCAGTTCAGTCAGGAACTGAATTTGATCGGGTCGCTAAGCAGCCGTTTCGACTATGTCCTTGGTGGTTTCTATTTTACCGAAGAATCCAAGGAGCTGAATCCGCAATATTATACCTTCGTCACGACCATTCCCGGCCTTGGCCTTGCCGGTGTCAATCTGACGAACACGCTGGATTACGAACATTCCAGCAAATCCTATGCTGCGTTCGGACAGGGCACCTATTATCTGACAGACGACCTGACGTTCATCGGCGGCCTGCGCTACACCTATGACGAAAAGAGCCTGACCCAGCGTCAGCCATTGGTGCGCGAGCTGGAGAATGACTGGAACCGGCTGAATTATTCGGCCACCGTCCAATATCAGGCGAACCCCGATCTGATGGTCTATGGCCGGGTTGCCACCGGCTACAAGGCTGGTGGGTTTAATGCGCGCGCAGTGAATGACGGGTATGAGCCCGAGAGCGTGACGGCCTATGAATTGGGCGTGAAAAGCGACTTCCTGAATAATCGCGTTCGGGTGAATGGCGCTTTGTTTTACAACGACCTGAAGGACAAGCAGCTCAACCAGTTCCTTGCGGGATCGGGCGGTGCCTCCAGCATCGCGGTAAATGCGGGCAGCGCGACGCTGAAAGGTTTTGAGCTTGAGGTGGAGGCTCTGCCCTTCGATGGCCTGCGATTGAACGGTGCCGTCGGCTATACGGACCGCGACTTCAAAACCTTCATCGTACGCGATCCGGTCAGCAACCAACTGGTGGATGTCGCCGATCAGGCGCAATTCAGCTATTCGGCTGCCACCACCTTCAACATCGGCGCAGAATACCGGATCGAGGATGTCGCGGGCGGTGCGGTAACGGCCAGGCTGGATTACAGCTATCGCAGCAAGGTCCATTTCAACGTTGTTCCGCAATTCACGCTGTTTGACGACGATATCGCCGCCGACGGCTTTGGTCTGCTGGATGGTCGTATACAGCTTGCCGATGTTCCGGTCGGATCGACGAGCGCGACGTTCAGCCTGTGGGGGAAGAACCTGACCGACAAGGTGTATCGCACGTCGGGTACGGACTTCGGCGCGCTGAACTTCGCCATCAATACCTATGGAGAGCCCCGGACCTATGGCGTCGATGCCCGCTTCCGCTTCTGAAGCCGTGACGAAGATCGAAACCGCCGTGCCATCGCGAGAGGAAACGATGGCGCGGCTGATGCGGGGATATTCGCGGGTTGCCGATTTCCGCCGCGACCGGGAATATACTGTCGCCGACCGGCTGGAGGAGCGTGCCGCCGACAGTGCGGACACGCCGTTCATCCTGTTCGAGGATGAGCGGATCAGCTTTTCGCAAGCCAATGCCATGGCAAACCGCATCGCGCGCGCGATGATGGATGCCGGCTTGCAAAGGGGCGATGTCGTTGCCCTGATGATGCATAATCGCCCGGATTTCGTGCTGATGTGGCTGGGCCTGGCAAAGGCGGGAATTGTGACCGCCCTCATCAATACGTCGGCTGCGGGGTCTGTTCTGGATCACGCGCTGCGCCAGGTCGACGCCCGCGCGCTGATCTTCGGGACGGAATTGGCAGGCGCGATAGCGGATCTACCGGAGGGCGATCGTCTGGCCTTTCTTTTCGAGCATACGGAGACGGGCGACAAACCGGCCGCCTTACCCGGCACCCATGACCTCAACGCACTGATCGACGCGGCAGCGGATCGGGATATCGATCCGGCTAGCCGTTCCGGTATCGTCATGGCCGATCCGCTTTATTACATCTTCACCTCGGGTACGACTGGCCTGCCGAAGGCGGCGCGGATGAGCCATTTGCGCTTTATCAATGCGGGCGAAATGGTCGGCGGCCTGATGGAGTTCGGACCGGGGGACGTATTTTATTGTGTGCTTCCGCTCTACCACGGGGCAGGGGGCATGGTGGTGCCGTCGGTATCGCTCGCCTTTGGTACCCCCTTCGTTCTCAGGCGGAAATTTTCTGCCAGCGGGTTCTGGCCGGATGTGCGCCGCCACGGCATCACCGCGTTCAATTATATCGGCGAGATCGTCCGCTATCTGCTCGCCAGCAATCCGTCGCCCGATGACCGGAAGCATAGCCTGCGCGTGATTACCGGCGCAGGCCTGCGGGCGGACGTATGGCGCGCTTTCGTCGATCGCTTTGGAGTAGAGCGCGTGCTGGAAAATCTTGGTGCGACCGAAAGTAATTACGGCATCACCAATGTGGATAATCGCGTCGGCTCCGTGGGTCGCGTGCCTTATCGCGAGCAGACGAATTTGCGCGTGATGCGCTGGGACGGCGCGACCGATGACTGGGCGCACGACGAGAGCGGCAATCCCATCGAAGCAGAAGCAGGCGAGGTCGGCGAGCTGATCGCGGAAGCGCTCGACGGTAATGGCGTTGGCGGCTTCTTCGAGGGCTATACGTCGGAAGAGGCGACGGAACGAAAACTCGTCCGCAACCTCTTTCGGTCTGGTGATCGCTGGGTCCGTTCTGGTGATCTCGTGCGGTTCGATGAAGAGGATTATTTCTACTTCGTCGACCGGATCGGCGACACGTTCCGTTGGAAAAGCGAGAATGTGTCGACGGAAGAGGTCGCGTCGATCTTGGCAGACTTTCCCGGCCCATTAATGGTCAATGTCTTTGGCGTTCGCGTGCCGGGAACGGAGGGCCGCGCGGGCATGGTGGCACTGACCTACCAGTCGGAGGATGCATTCGACCCCGCAGGCTTTTACGAATTCGCGGCGACGCATCTTCCACATTATGCCGTGCCGCTCTTCGTGCGGATCGGGGCTGCGGCGCGTATGACGACGACGTTCAAGCTGGAGAAATTGCGTTTGCAGAAGGAAGGATATGCGCCGCATCTGGTCGGCGACGATTTCCTCTACGTCATTGACCATGCCCAGCGCAGCTATGCGCGTCTGGATGAAAATAGCCTGGCGCGAGCGGAGCTGCCGCCCTTCGCGCCAGAGGACTGACCCCCAGCCGCCGGTCCAGGCGTTCGATTTATGGAGAAGGCGCCGCGGCCAGCCCGGCCGCGACGCCCTCCTGCTGCTTGGGCAGCCGTGTCTTTGGCTAACCGATGAAGTCGGCGGTCGGCGCCAGGGCTTCCACAGTGAAAACGACATCCTGGAAGTCATTGTCCGACAGACCGCCCTCACCCCGCAGCAAATCCTCGAAGCCGACGGTAAGCCCGCCATCGCTGGACAGGCCCGATAGCGCGTGAACCTCCCCATCAGCATTTAGCGACCCGTCATGAGTGACGAAGATGGTCGCGGATACATCTACGCCGGCGTCGGTCAGGACGGCGGTGCCGTCCACTACCTCTATGTCCAGCTGATCGGATGCTAGCGTTGCAGCCGATAGCCGGGTGGCGCCATCCTGCAGCAGGAAGAAATGCAGCGTTGCCCCCTGAGACAGGCCATCGACGATGACAGGCCCATCCTGTGCTCCGACGTCTTCAGATACAATTCGGACGTTGGATATGCTGCCGTCATCGGCGACTTCATAGACACCAAGGCTGTTTGCGTATCCAGCCTCTGACTCCGCGAGGGTTATCTCGAAAGCATTGCTGTTCTCATAGGAGAGATAGTCCTGGGTGATAATGCCATTGATTTTATCGTCGAGGACCGCAGTTGCTTCTTCGAGGTTCGTGATGCCCTCGACATAGCGCGCGTAAACGCCTTTTGCGCCGACGTGCAGCAATTGCAATCCGCCACCTTCAAGGCCGCTTTCAAGCGTGACGTACAATTCCCGGTTGTCGGACAATAGCACACTCCAATGATCGCCGTTTTGCCGTGACGAGAGGACATCGCTACGCGTACCCTCGATGAGGACGATGTCGTCGGCGGAAAAATTGGAAATCAGATCGCCATCGAAATTGTCTGCCGTCCCCTGCAGGAGGTCATCACCATCCCGACCGACAAAATGTTCCTGCGCGCTTGACGCCACAAAGACGCCTTCGTCGCCAATCTCGATCAGCTCTTCCACATTTGGAAGCTGGCTCGGCTGCTCGTCAGGCGCCCCGTTGCCACCGTCGTTGGCGTTGCCGCCGTTGTTGTCGTTGTCGTTGTCGTTGCCGCTGTCGTTTTCGTTTTCGTCAGGCTGATCTTCGTCCGCGCTGCCATTGTCCCCGTCGACGGGAAGGGGAACTTCGTCAGTCTCTTCGTCAATGACTGCTCCGCCGTCGACATTGTCCGGCTCTCCGGGAGAATCGACGTCCTGATCTTCGTCATCGGACATATGATCATCATCGATGTCTTCGTCGGGAATCTGATCGTCGTCGCTCAGGTCATCTGGTACGGGATCCTCGGCAACTTCATTATATCCCTCGGCCGCACCCCAGAAATTCGGGGGAGGCGCAGCATTCAATTCCGCCAGGCGAGCGATGATCGTTGCCTCATCGGGTACGCCCTCTCCGACCCAGAGCTGCCCGAGCGAGACGAGGTGCGGGTCGTGGTCGATATTATTATAGCCCACACCGCCGAAGTAGACGTCATGCCAATATGAGTGAACGCGGCTAAGTTCCAGGAACTCTTCAAACGAGACCTGCGATTTCATGAAGGAATAGTCGCGGATTTTCAGCCCGGTCAGGTGAACGGACAGCTTGCCATTTACCCACAGCGCAAATTCGCCGTCGGACAAAGACGTGCCGTCCTCATAAACCGTGTTCAGCTTCACCATGTGCTGCAGTGCGACGAACTCGTCCTTCGGAACAGGAACCGTGCCGGGCTGAATGCGCCCATGGGACGTGCCATTGTCGATGTAATAGGCATAGCTGCCCAGCGAGAGATAATCGTCCGCAAGTGGATGCGTCTCATCATATTCGTTGAAGTTCAGACGGAACGCATAGCTGTCGCCATCGGCATTCCTGCCCCCCCATCCGCCGGGCCCGTTCGGGCTGCTGACGTCGAGGCCCGACATGTGCGTATTGGCAAGGCCGCCAGACTTTCCGCCGAAGCTGGGATCGAAGCTCTTGTCGAACCGGATAAGTTCTACAGCATATATTGTGTCACTATTACTGGTAAACTCTGTGACTTTGTTGAACGCAGTATCGGTGTACGGCAGGGATACGCCATCGGCGATGTCCCCGCGAACATTGTACCGCTCATGGTCGTTGCCTGCCAGTATTTCGGCGCCAGTCATTGAGATATAGAAATCGTCTTCGGAAACTACCGGAACATCGAAATCCTGCAGGGCGGCGGGCTGAATATCCGGTGAGTAGACAGATATATCCTGATTGCCGAATTGCTTATCCGTCGTGGTAAGGATCAGTCGCGCAGACGCCACCGATGAAGTGGGCTGAAACTCGTCAAAGGCGATGAGAATGTCGCCCTTTGTCGATACGGTATCGTTCGCACCCATCGATTTCGACGTGGTGGATTCGATATAAGTGTCGCGGGTCGCGTCGAACGTCTTGGTCAGCCCATCGCTATAGGTGACCTCAAGATAGGGACGCAGCGACGCATCATCCGCTTCCCGGGAAGAAAAGCTGGCGCCAATCCCCCCTGAACGCCTGATGACGAAGTTGGCCGCATGATCGCCAAGGTAATCAGAGTCGAGATTGATCTCGAACTGCCGCGCCGTGTCGGTGTCTTTGAGTAATGCCGTACCCAGAACTTCGCCAGCCCGATTCCCGGACCATCCAAGCCGCAAATATCTGTCGAAATATTCTCGGCTCGCCAGTTCCGTCCAATCATAGGTGAAGGTGGAATATGGCGAGATATCAACTGTGTTAGTGCCGGTCGCCACCGATTGAGTGGTGTTATTTGCCATTGCCCGTCAAGCCCCTACTCTGGTTACCGCCCCGCAACGCGAAGGACGGCTGGCGTCGATATGACGCCGGAAGGAGGGCGACTGCCTGTGGTCGACTTGAGAAGAGATCGCTGCAGGCCAATGAAACTAAGTTCGGCCCAGGCGCTGCAGCTTTCTTCAAACCAGCAGGCAGGTCGCGCCAGGCCTTTGGTTATAGAAACCAAGAGTAGTAAAAATGTTGAGCTTCAGGGTTAAGCGGGCTTAACTATGATGGCAGGAATGAAGTAGATGGCAAAAACTAGTAAACGATAGTTTAATGCAAATAGGTTTTGCTAATTCCTATTAGTTTTCTACTTGGATAGGCATGTGACGCCATCTCAGCCTGTCGGATCACCGTTTGGCGGAGATAGCGTCTTCATCTGTGGCTGGATGGTATCTGCTGACGGGCCACTGGGGGCGGGGCCGCGTTGGGAGAGCTTAATCCTCTTCGGCGATGAGGCGCTCACCAACAATTTCTATGCCATATCCGTCCAGCCCGACGATATTTTTGTGACTCGTCGTCATTAGCGTCATTTCGCTGACGCCCAGATCTGCAAGTATCTGCGCGCCGATGCCGTAATCGCGAAGATCCTCGTCCCCGGATCCCTTTTCGCGCTTCGTCATACTGGCCAGTCCTTGGGCGACGGCCGGCATCAGAACGACGATGATTGCCGAATTTTCCCCCGCCATCTGCTGCATTGACCGCTGCAATAGCCGTTTGCGGCTGCCTGGCAGGCCCAGCGTATCCGAATAGAGGCTGAGCGCGTGCATGCGTACCAAGGTGGGGCTGCCCCCGTGGACGCGCCCCTTTTGCAGCACCAGATGCTGTGTGCCGTCCACGCGGTTCAGATAGGTCAGCAGACGCCAGTCACCGCCATAGTCAGAGGTGAAGTCTGCCTCTGCGATACAGTCGACCAGATGATCGTTGCGACGGCGGAACTCGATCAGGTCGCGGATGGTGCCTATTTTCAGGCGGTGTTCCCGCGCGAATTCCATCAGATCGTCCATGCGCGCCATGTCGCCGTCGGCCCTCATGATCTCGCAAATCACACCCGAAGGGTTGAGGCCAGCCAGCCGCGAGATATCCACCGCCGCCTCAGTGTGGCCCGCACGAACGAGGACGCCGCCTTCGCGCGCGATCAGTGGAAAGACATGCCCGGGGGTGACGATGTCCTCTGCGGGGTTCTGCGAGTTGATTGCGACGGAGATGGTGCGGGCGCGATCGGCAGCGGAAATGCCGGTGGTCACTCCTTCGGCGGCCTCGATCGACGTCGTGAACGCCGTTTCATGCCGCGTCCCATTGGCGCGGGCCATTAGCTGCAGCCCCATCGCCTCGGTCCGTTCCTTCGTCAGGCTCAGGCAGATCAGCCCCTTGCCGTGCGTGGCCATGAAGTTGATGGCCTGCGGGGTAGCCATTTGCGCTGGGATCACGAGGTCGCCTTCATTTTCGCGATCCTCGTCATCGACGAGAATATACATCCGGCCGTTTCTGGCCTCTTCGATAATCTCCTCGATCGGCACCAGCGTGCTTGTTGCCGTGCCGGAGTCCAGGACGCGCTGCAGCTTCTTCAATGTGTCGCTGGTGGGGTTCCATTCCGGCGCGTTCATATCGCGCAGGGTGTTGGCATGCAGGCCGGCCGCGCGGGCAAGGCCTGATTTCGTCATGCGGCCGCTTGCTACGAGGTCGCGGGCGCGTTCTATCAGATCAGTATCCATTACCGCCATGTGTCACATCGCAATAGGATCATCAATCGGAAATTATAACATCATAATGTGATTTAGCGGTAAAAAGCTTTTCCTGTTCGTCGGCCTGGACATAGCCTCCTAAGCGGCGCGGCATGACCAATCTAACCCACCTGGACCGGCTCGAGGCCGAAAGCATTCACATCATGCGAGAGGTTGCCGCAACCTGCGAGAAGCCGGTAATGCTTTATTCGGTAGGCAAGGATTCCGCCGTCATGTTGCACCTGGCGATGAAGGCGTTTCATCCGTCGCGCCCGCCATTTCCCCTGATGCACGTCGATACGGGTTGGAAGTTTCAGGAGATGATCCGCTTTCGCGATGCCGAGGCGGAGCGCCTGGGGTTGGATCTGATCGTCTGGCAGAATCCCGAAGGGCTGCACGATGGGGTCGGTCCGTTCACCCACGGATCCGCCGTGCATACCGACGTGATGAAGACGCAGGCGCTTAAGCAGGCGCTCGATAAATATGGGTTCGATGCGGCGTTTGGCGGCGCCCGCCGCGATGAAGAAAAATCGCGGGCAAAGGAGCGTGTCTTTTCCTTCCGCTCTGCCCAGCATCGCTGGGATCCCAAGAATCAGCGGCCGGAACTGTGGAATATCTATAATACGCAGGTGGCGAAGCGAGAGAGCATGCGTGTCTTTCCGCTCTCCAACTGGACCGAACTGGATATCTGGCAATATATCTACAAGGAAAACATCCCGCTGCCGTCGCTCTATCTGGCGGCGAAGCGGCCGGTTGTGCGCCGTGACGGCACACTGATTATGGTCGATGATGATCGCATGCCGCTGGAGCCCGGAGAGGTTCCGGAGCACCGCATGGTGCGGTTCCGCACCCTCGGCTGCTATCCGCTGACCGGAGCGGTCGAAAGCGAGGCGGCGACGCTGCCGGAAGTCATTCAGGAAATGTTGCTGACCACCACGTCCGAACGGCAGGGCCGGGTCATCGATTCCGATGCCGGCGCCAGTATGGAAGATAAGAAGGCGGAGGGGTATTTCTGATGACGGATCGCGAGTCCTCATTCCGTCCTGATGCGCAGATCGCCGATGATATTCTCGGCTATCTCGACACGCATGAGAATAAGAGCCTGCTGCGGTTCCTGACCTGCGGCAGCGTGGATGACGGTAAATCGACGCTGATCGGCCGGCTGCTTTACGACACCAAGATGATCTACGAGGATCAGCTTGCGGCCGTTGAACGGGATTCGAAGCGTGTCGGTACGACCGGAGATGCGCCCGATCTGGCGCTGCTGGTCGATGGCCTGGCCGCGGAGCGTGAGCAGGGTATCACCATCGACGTTGCCTATCGTTTCTTCTCAACGGAGAAACGCAAGTTCATCGTCGCGGACACGCCCGGCCATGAACAATATACCCGCAATATGGCGACGGGGGCGTCGACCGCCGACGTCGCCGTCATACTGATCGACGCGCGTTATGGCATTCAGACACAGACGCGGCGCCATGCCTTTATCGCGTCCCTGCTGGGAATCCGCCATGTCGCGGTCGCGGTCAACAAGATGGATCTGGTCGACTGGTCGGAACAGCGGCTGCAGGAAATCGAATCCGGCTTTCGCGAATTTTCCGGCGATCTTGGCTTTGCGGATATCAGTTGCATCCCGATGAGCGCCCTGACCGGGGATAATGTATCGGAACCCAGCAGCCACATGTCGTGGTATCACGGCCCCTTGCTGCTGCATTATCTGGAGAGTGTCGACATATCCGAAGGCGGGGAGGATGCGCCCTTTCGCCTGCCCGTCCAGTGGGTAAACCGTCCGAACCTCGATTTTCGCGGTTTTTCGGGGACGGTCGCGTCCGGCAGCATCTCCCCGGGTGAGGAAATCATCACCATTCCCTCGGGCAAGCGCAGCCGCGTGAAAGCGATTTCGACCTACGATGGAAATCTGGATCGGGCGGTCCGGCATCAGGCGATTACGCTCGTGCTGGAGGACGAAATCGATTCCAGCCGTGGCGACATTATCTGCGACAAGGACCATCCCGCCGAACAGTCGGATCAGTTCCAGGCAAAGCTGTTATGGATGTCGGAGCAGGCGATGCTACCGGGCAGGCAATATCGCCTGAAGACCGGCAACAAGACCGTGGGGGCGTCGATCAGCGCCCTGAAGCATACCATAGACGTCAATGACTTCAGTGAGGCAGCGGCAAAGGTTCTGGGCCTGAACGAGGTGGGGGAGGTGAACCTCGCCCTGGCGCAGCCGATTGCGTTCGATCCCTATGCAGCCAATCGGCGTACCGGCAGCTTCATTCTGATAGACCGGCAAACGAACGAAACAGTGGGCGCGGGGATGCTGGACCACTCGTTGCGTCGTGCCGCGAATGTCGTCTGGCAGGATCTGCATGTGGGGCGCGAAGAGCGGGCAGCGCAGAAACTGCAGCGCCCCGCCGTGCTATGGCTTACCGGGCTTTCCGGCTCTGGAAAGTCCACCATCGCAAATCTGGTGGAAAAGCGACTCTATGATCTGGGTCGCCATACCTATGTTCTGGATGGTGACAATGTGCGCCATGGCCTGAACAAGGATCTGGGCTTTACCGACGCGGACCGGGTGGAAAATATCCGCCGCGTTTCGGAGGCGGCGAAGCTGATGGCGGACGCCGGCCTGATCGCTCTGGTGTCGTTCATTTCCCCCTTCCGGTCAGAACGTCAGATCGCGCGCAGCATGATGGACGAGGGCGAGTTCATAGAGATTTACGTCGACACCCCGCTGGAGGTGGCGGAGGCGCGGGACGTAAAAGGTCTTTACGCCAAGGCGCGCGCAGGCGAGATCAAGAACTTCACCGGGATCGACAGCGCCTATGAGGCGCCGCTGAACCCGGAAATCAGCGTTAATACGGTGAAGATGTCGGCGGAGGATGCCGCGCAGATGATCGTCGATTATCTGGATGAAAAAGGATTGTTGGGGGGACCGGTTTTCCATGGCGGATTATGATGTTTTCAATGGCGATGCCGACGGGATCTGCGCGCTGGTTCAGCTGAGGCGGGCAGAGCCGCGCGATGCGACATTGGTGACGGGCGTCAAACGCGATGTCGCGTTGCTGCAGCGCGTGAAGGCGTCGGCGGGTGACAGGATTACCGTTCTTGATGTCAGCATGCGCAACAATGTCGATGCGCTGCAGGACAATCTGCGCGCAGGTGCCGAAATCATCTATGCCGATCATCATAATCCGGGGGAGGTGCCGGCGCACGAGCGGCTGACGGCCCTGATCGACACCGATGCAACAATGTGTACGTCGCTGATCGTCGACCGGCATTTGGGCGGCGCATATCATCTATGGGCCATCACCGCGGCCTTTGGCGATAGTCTGCCGCAAGTCGCCGCACGGCTGTGTGAAGAGGCGGGGTTGGGTCCGGACGAAACGGCACGGCTGGAGCGGCTGGGGACCCTGATCAATTATAATGGCTATGGTGCGCAGGTGGCCGACCTGCATTTCGCGCCGGATGCGCTCTACCTGAATTGCGCGCGGCACGATTCCCCCTTCGATTTCATGGTGGAGGAGCGCGATGTCTTCAACGCGCTGGATCGGGGCTATGAAGACGACATGGCGCGCGCCGCCGCCGGGCGCATCGTCGACGAAACGCCCCGCGGTCTGGTGCTGGAACTGCCGGACGAAGCGGCGTCGCGACGCGTATCGGGCGTTTACGGCAATGCGATCGCACAGGATCATCCGGAACGGGCCCACGCCATTCTGACTGCCAAGGAAGGTGGTTATCTGGTCAGCGTCCGCGCGCCTGTCACCCGGCGCGAGGGGGCCGACCGGCTCTGCCTCGGTTTCGAAACGGGCGGCGGTCGCGCGGGTGCGGCGGGCATCAATCACCTGCCGCATGAAGAGCTGACACGCTTTGTCGACGCCTTCCGCGCAGCCTTCTAAACCCCGGTCCGACGGCGGTTTCAGCCTGCGGGAGCGATTGTGCAATCGGGTCTGGCGCCCCATGTCAGCCGCATGAGCGGCATCATCCGTACCGTCGACCTGGAAACCACAGGCTCTGCACCGCCTGCACACGGCGTCTGCGAGATCGGCTGGCAAGATTTGTGTCAGGATGCCGACGATGTCTGGCAGATCGACGGTACCGGCGGATCATTTCTGGTCGATCCGGAACGGCCCATTCCCGTTGTCACTCAAGCAGTGCATCATATTATCGATGCGGATGTCGCAGGCGCGCCGCGCTGGGTGGATGCCGCACCCGACGTGCTGCAACGGGACGGCGGCTTCGTGGCGCTGGTCGCGCACCGGGCGAGTTTCGAGCAGAAATTCTGTACGCCGGCGCTGACCCGCGGCGCCGACTGGATCTGCACGTGGAAATGCGCGCTGCGCCTGTGGCCGGATGCACCGGGATTTTCAAATCAGATGCTGCGCTATTGGCGGATGCCGGAGGGGCTGGTGCGGGAGCGGGGTCTGCCGGTGCACCGTGCCTTTCCGGATGCCTATGTCACCGCCCACCATGTCCGTGACATGCTGGCGATGGTCAGTGCGGAACAATTGATTGAATGGACCAGATTGCCCGGTCTGTTGCCGCGCATGCAATATGGCGAACATCGCGGCATGTCCTTTGATGACCTGTCGACCGAAGTGCTGCGCAGCCTGCGGGGCGACCGTAACGAGGATATTCGCTACACTGCGGGGGTTGAGCTGGAGCGCCGGGGAGAAGGGGAGCCGGTAAAGCCCCAGACCTGGCAGGGAAACCTGTTCTAGCGGCAACATCCTAGCGTCGCCCATAGGCTTCGCTATAAGCCGGTTACATGACCGCCACCCCCGAAACCGTGACCGATCCCGCCCGCCAGGACGCGCTCGAAGACGGTCAGTTGAAGGGCAGCTTCGTCGACAGCATCGGCGAAGCGCTGGAGGCCGGTGACGAGGCCCTGATCCAGGAGATGGTCGAGCCGCTCCATAATGCGGATATCGCCGACCTGATCGAGCAGATGCCACCTGCCGACCGTGCACCGCTGGCGGCCGCGCTGGGCGATAAGCTTGACCCGGAAATCATCGCGGAAATGGACGAGACGGTTCGCGAGGACCTGATCGACCTGCTGTCGCATGAGCGCATGGCAGAGGTGTTGGGCGAACTCGACACCGATGATGCGGTCGCCATCGTCGAGGATCTGGACCATGAGGACCAGCGAGCGGTCCTGCGCGAAATGCAGCCGGACGATCGCGCCGCCATCGAGGAGGCGCTCGGCTATCCGGAGGAATCCGCCGGCCGCCTGATGCAGCGCGACCTGATCGCGGTGCCGGAACATTGGCGCGTCGGCGACGTGATCGATTATCTGCGCGGCGGCAGCGACGAGGATCTGCCAGAGGATTTCTATGAAGTCTTCGTAACCGACATGCGCCATCATCCGGTGGGGACCATCATGTTGTCGCGCGTTCTGCGTAGCCCACGCGACATGGGTGTCACCGATATAATGGAGGCGGAACAGACGCTGATCCCGGTCGAGATGGACCAGGAGGAGGTCGCGCTCCGCTTTCAGAAATATAACCTTGTTTCCGCCGCCGTCGTCGACGCGTCGGAGCGGTTGGTGGGGGTCATCACCGTTGACGATATCGTCGACATCGTGCGGCTGGAGGCGGATGAGGATTTCCGCAAGCTGAGCGGTGCAGAAGAGGGCGGCATTAACGAACGCACGCGCGATATCGTGCGGCAGCGGCTGCGTTGGCTGGTCATCAACCTGGGAACGGCGGCGCTCGCCAGCCTGATTATCGGCCTATTCGCGGGTACGATCGAGGCCATGGTTGCGCTGGCGATCCTGATGCCGATTGTCGCCAGCCTGGGCGGCAATGCGGCAACCCAGACCATGGCCGTGACGGTGCGGGCCCTTGCGACCGACGAACTGACCCAGGCGAATACGCGCCGTACCATCGTGAAGGAAATCCGCGTCGCCGTCATCAATGGTCTGGCCGTCGCCGCACTGACGGGTATCGGCGCGTGGCTGTTCTTCTCCGACCCGGCGCTGGGCGGAGTAATTGCCGTTGCGATGCTGGGCAACATTATCCTCGCGGGATTGGCGGGGGTTCTCGTGCCGGTCACGCTCGACCGTATGGATATCGATCCGGCGATCAGTTCTTCGGTGTTCGTGACCATGACGACCGACGTGATGGGCTTTTTCCTTTTCCTGGGTCTTGCGAGCCTGTTGCTCTTGTGACGAAGAGTGTTCTGCTTGCCGATGACGAGCCGCTCGTGATCCGGCTGTTCGGCCTTGCCGTGCGCGCGGCGGGCTACGCACCGCGTTTTGCCAGCACCGGGGAGGAGGCTTTTGCGGCGGTCCTCGCCGACCCCCCGGCGCTGCTTGTTACGGACCTCAATATGCCGGATATTTCCGGAGATGCGCTGGCTGAGCGAGTTTTTGCGCAAGGACTGAAACGCTTCCCGATCATTCTGTTGACCGCTGACGAGGCGGTCGCGGCGAGGGCGCTGGACGAGCGCGGTATCATCGACGATGTGCTGCTGAAGAACGTCGGCTTTCAGGGCTTTCAGGAGCGGTTGGCTTATTGGATCGAAACGCCATTTGGAGATTTGGCGCATCCTGCGTCCGCCGATCTCGGGGGCGTCTGGCAAGCCCCGGCCTGATCATGGACGACCTGCTGAACCTGACCAAGACGGCAGTCGGCGTGGCGAGCGTCGGCGCCCTGGAAACGCGCAATCGTGGTCGCACGCACGAATTCGAAGGACGTGCGGCCTGCTCCATCTATACGCGCTATCGTCCCAAGGATTATGAGCGATTGATCGGCGGTTCGCTTTACTGGATCATCAAGCACGTCATCACGGTGCGGCAGGAAATCCGCGGGTTCGAGCAGGCGACCTGGAAGGGTAAGCCCGGCTGGCGCATCTGGCTGGCACCAGACATGATCCCTGTCGCGCCGCGCCGCAAGCGCGCCCATCAGGGCTGGCGCTATCTGAAGCCGGAGGATGCCCCACCCGATTTGGGAGGAGGCGAGGCGGATCTGGGCGACATGCCGGTCAAGATGGCGCAGACGCTATCGCGCCTTGGCCTGATCTAGTCGGCGACAAATGCTTTTACCCCTGCCGCTGCGCCATTAATCGCAGCGTACATCGCCGGAACCCACGATGCGGGTTTCGCAATCGGCCCCGCCCGTGATCGATATATCGCCCGAGCCTGTGATATTCGCCTTCGCGCTGCGGCTGGCCGAGGCGAGAATATCGCCGGATCCGGTGACCTTTGCGGCCAGATCGCGACAGGCGAGATCCGCCGCCGATATCTTGCCGCTGCCCGTGACGGAGTAATCGCCGCTGCGGCATTCCCCCGCGGCGCCGATATCGCCGGAGCCGGAGGCGGAAAGCGCGAGGGTTTCACTGCTCACCGCGCCGACTTTCAGATTTCCCGAACCGGTGAGAGACAGCGAAACATCGGTCCCTTCCATCTCGTCAACAATCACGTCGCCCGATCCGCTCAGCCGAGCCTTGCTGAGGCGTGGCACCGTTACCCGGACCTGCACCCGGTCGCCGCCATCTGACCAGCTGAACCATTTATCATCCTTGCGGCTGCGCAGCTTCAGCGTACCACTGGAAACGTCGACCTGCATCTTGTCGAGTTCGTTCTGCGGACCGGTTGCAACGACGCCCTGGGCGCGGCCGGTTACGACGTCGACATCGAAGCTGCCGCCCACGTCGAGGGATTCGAAATTGCCGATCATCCAGCTCTTCTCTGCGGCTGATGCTGGCATGGCTATACCGGCGACCAAGGCGCCTAGTGCGATTATCGTCCTCATGAAGCCACCTCCATCTGTATTGGTGATCTAATACAGTATGCGAAATATTCCGTCAAGTCGGCTTCATGTCCCCGAAAGGGTTTACACGGCACAAAGCAGCTGAGCTTTTTTAAGGAGACCGCCGCCCATGCCACGGATTCTTGCCGCGCTGTCCGCCTGCCTGCTGGCGGCGTCCGCCAACGCGCAAACGCCACGCCTTCCCGACGCCGATCCCGCGCTGTTCAGGGTAGCGGATGACGATACGACGATCTGGCTGTTCGGCACGATCCACATGCTGGATGGCAAATCCAGCTGGTTTGATGAAGCCATACGTGATGCCTTCGATGAGTCGTCGGAGCTGGTGCTGGAAACGGTCGAACCAGATGCGGCGACGTCTCAGCAGGTGGTTCTTGAAAAGGCCATCGACCTGGAGGGGCCGACGCTGTCGGAAAGCCTGCCGGCGGCCACGATGGCCGCGCTTTCGGCGGAATTGTCGCGCGGCGGTATTCCGCTGGCGGCAGTGGAGCCGATGGACCCCTGGATGGCGGCGCTGACGCTGGTGCAGCTGCAATATCAGCGGCTGGGCTTGCGGCCGGAATCCGGCGCCGAGGAATTGCTGAAAAGGGCGGCGGCGGAAACGGGCAAGCCTGTCTCGGGGCTTGAGGATTTCGAGTGGCAACTGGATCTGTTCGATACCATGCCGGAGGAGGCGCAGATCGCCTTCCTGCAGGAAGGGATAGAGGAACTGGCCAATGCGGAGACGTTCATCGCCGAAATGGTAGCGGCCTGGAATGCAGGCGATATGAAGACGCTGAGCGGTCTGATGAACGAAGGGCTGCAGGCCAATCCCGACCTGCGCAGGCGCTTGCTCACCCAGCGCAATGCGAACTGGGCGGCATGGATTCAGGACCGACTGGAAACGCCGGGAACGGTCTTCGTCGCCGTGGGGGCCGGCCATCTGGGCGGCGAGGACAGCGTGCAGGCGCAGCTAAAAACGCTGGGGATAGACACGGTTCGCGTGGATTATTGATCTGGTGAAGCTGCTGCCCTTCCGTCGGTTCCGCCCCCCGCCTGGCGCCTGACATACAGCATCGGATCGACGGGCGTGCCGGCGCGTCGCAGTTCAACATATACCTCGCCATCATCGGCGGCGCGCCCGACAGGCGTTCCCCGCTCGACGCGCTGGCCCACGGCCACGCCGGTGCGTTGCAGACCGGAAAGAACGCTCAGCATTTGCCTCGGGTGCTCGATAATGACGATCTCGCCATATCCGCGAAAATCGCCCGCATAGGCAATTATGCCGGGGGCGGGCGAAGTTATGACGGCATTGGCGCGTGCCGCAACGCGGGTGCCCCTCTCCAGGACGCCGGCTTCGTTCGGCAAACCAAAGGCTCTGACAATCCGCCCCGTCGCCGGGGGACGATAGGCCAATTCGGCGATTTCCGCTGCGCTGGGACGATAGGAACGCAGCCGACGCCCGGGGCGGCGCGCCTCGCTCTCGCCGATGGCGGTCGTCAGACCCTGCAGGTCCACGGCGCGGGCGGCAAGCTCCCGCGTGCGTTGTCGCGCCGCGCGCGCCTCTGCGCCAATGTCCAACCCTTCCGCCCGCAGTGCCGCTTCCGCCCGGTCCAGTGCCGCAATGCGGGTGTCCAGCGTCTTCTTCACCTGCGATAGTTCCTGGCGGCGGGCATCGGCGGCCTCGCGCAGTTTCCGGGTGCGGGTCAGTTGATCGTTCAGTTCACGCGTGCGCGCGGCGAGTTCGGGCCGCACGGCATCTATCAGGGCGGCAACTCTTGCCGTCTCCACCGCATCGCCCGGCGCCAGCAGTGCCGCTGCGGCGGGTCGGCGCGACATGCTCTGCAGGGCGGCAAGCAGGCGCGCAACCTCCGCCTGTTTTTCGGACAGGGCAGCCAGCTCGGTCTTGCGGCGGCGCTCCAGCAGCTCGATGCGACGCTCTATGCGGGTGGCGGCGCGTTCCGATGCCTGTACTTGAACGGCGAGATTCGTGCGACGCGCCCGCGCTTCTGCCGCTTCCGCTGCCTTGTCTTCGGCACGCCGGGTTAGCTCGCGCGCCTCCTCGTCCGCCTGCAGCGCGCGGCGCTCGGCCTGCTCCGCGTCCTGCGCCAGGGCGGGGTCGACGGCAGAGGCAATGAGCAGGGCGATGAGGGAAAATGCTGCGCGGATGGCGCTATCCTTCGCGGTGATAGGGGTGGCCGGAAAGGATCATTTCGGCGCGGTAGAGCTGTTCGGCAAGCATCGCCCGCAACAAAAGATGCGGCCAGGTCGCACTGCCGAACGCAAGCAGCAGGTCCGCAGAGGCGCGCGTCGCCCGGTCGTGCCCGTCTGCGGCACCGATCAGGAACCTCGCCTCCCGCATTCCATCGTCTCGCCAGGCGCCGATGCGGGACGCCAACTCTGTCGATGACAGATCCTTGCCCCGCTCATCCAGAACGACGGTCACGAAGGGCGCGGGCGGCTCGGGAAACTTTCCGCCCGTTTCGGGAAGCTCGGTCAGGAGCAACGGGGGGCGCACGCGCTTTGAATAGCGGGCGACCAGTTCGGCTTCCGCGCTACGGCCGATCTTTCCACGAGCGATGATGTGAAGGCGCATATAGTGTTCCTGCCCACGCCTTCTGGTCCTGCTGAGGTCGGGCGGCGGCTATTCTCCGATAGTACGTTCGCTGGGGCTCGCGCCATCAGGCGCTGCATCCATGCCCCACATCTTTTCCAGATTATAGAAGCTGCGAACCTCTGGCCGGAACAAGTGGACGACAATGTCGCCCGCATCGACCAATACCCAGTCGGCGGCGGGCAGCCCCTCTATGCGGACAGGATTGCCAGTGTCCTTCTTGATGCGTTCGGACAGTTTTTGCGCCATCGCCGCGACCTGCCGCGTAGAGCGGCCAGAGGCGATGATCATGTGATCGGCAATTTCCGATTTTCCAGCGAGCGGGATATCGACGATATCCTGCGCCTTGTCGTCATCCAGGCTGCTGAGGACGAGATCATGAAGGGCGTCGGAAGCGGCGTCGGGCAAGTCGGGTCAGTCCTTTTCGGTGGGAAGGTGGCGCGCCGCCCAATCGGGATCGGTCGCGCGCAAGGCCGTGGCAGAGGTCGGATCGGTCGGGATATTCAGAAACACGATCGCGGGAAGGCTCCACTCGGTCCAGGTTTTGGCACGGGATTCGGATTTGACGAACCTCCGCAGCCAGCCCATCGCACGGGCGCGGCGGGCCGCCCCAAGATAGGCGGGGCGGGCCATTACCGCAATCGGCAGCGTGCGTGCCAGTGAACGCCAGTCGCGCCAGCGGTGCAGTTCAACCAGATTGTCGCTGCCGATCAGCCATATGAAGCGGTGCCGGCGCCTGTATCGCTGACGCAATGCCTTCGCCGTATCGACGGAATAGCGCGTGCCCAGCTCCGTCTCCAACGTGGTCACGCGAATGGGTGCCCCCCGTGCCATGCGGCGGGCGGAGGCATGCCGCACGGACAAGGGCGCCATTTCCGCACGATCCTTCAGCGGGTTCTGCGGGCTGACCAGCCACCATATCTCGTCCAGTTGCAGACGCTTCAGCGCCTGAAGGCTGATATGCCGGTGGCCGACATGTGCGGGGTTGAAGGACCCGCCGAGGATGCCGATTCGGCTCATGGTGCGGCCCTAGCACTGCTCGCGTGCAGCGTCATTCCCGCAGATGGCCGACGCTCACCGTGCCGGATCAGCGATCCTCGTCAGCTTCCGCGCCCGGTTTTCTCCTGCAGTTCGTCGATGCGCAGCGACGCGTCCGCCTTCGACAGCGTGGCGTCGAATTCGACCCCCGCCTCTTCTGACAGGGTCTTCAGATAGCTTGCTTGTGCGCCGGTCATTTCCTCGTCGCCCGTGGTCCAGGTTTCCGGATCCTTTTCGGCATTCGACGTAGGGTGGGATTTCGGGTCTTCGTTTTCCATCGGTCTTCTCCTGGGTTCAGCCTGTGGCAAGAATGAAAATGTTCTTGAATTGTTCCGGTGCGTGGGACTTGCCGTTCTCTCGCAGGGCAGTAACAGGAGCCGGGACAGTATTTTCCCACAGGATTTCCCCATGCGATTTCGCGCCTCGCTGCTTCTGTTCGCCTCGATAATGGCGGCCCCCGTGATGGCGCAGGATGCCGCTGCAACAGCCGATCCCGATCCCTTTGCGGCGGTACCCGACCAGATGCAGGCCGCCGCTACGCCGACCGACGCATCGCTGGTGATCCTGAACAGGGATCTGCTGGAAGTTCTTTATCTGACGGAGCCAACGGAAATCGTCTCTCAGGCACCGAACGCGGTCGCTGTGACGACGCCGGGGTTCGGGTCGGGGAATTTCTATACCGTTCGCGGACTTCGGGATGTCGGTACCTATGTCGACGGGGTCCGCCTGACGCGGCAGGAAGCCAATCATCTGGGCCTGTTTCAGATACAGCAGGCGACCGTGGCGACCGGACCCAGGCCGATGCTGGGCGCCCAGCAATCTGCCAACGGCTCGGTCGAATTTGCCCTGCGCCGGCCGGGGCGGGAAACCCATGGCTGGTTCGAGGGCTATTATGGTGAATTCGACCGACTGGCCCTTCGCGGGGCGATCGACGCCGTTACCGCCAATGAGGTCTTTGGCCTGACGGTGGAGGGTTATTATCAGGATACGGATGGTTATGTCGACAATCTGACCACCGGCGACCGCCTGAATCAGGAGGATCGCCATGGTGGACGCCTCGCCATGCGCCTCTCGCCTGCTGCAAATATCGAATGGAATTTGGCCGCTGCGTTCCTGCACGACGAGTCGCTGAATATCCTGAACTTCGACTGCGATCAGCGGTGCGACGATCGCTATGCGACGACCGGGCTGGGGGTTAGCCAGCCGGATCAGGGCGCCGCCTTCGCCGACCTGGGCTTTACCGGGAACCGCGCGCGCAGGGGCCTTGGCAATGATCTCGATACGTTTCTTGTTACATCCGATTTCCTGTGGACGGGTAACGGGATCGAACTGCGCCTGCTGACCGGGTTGGTCGACCAAAACCAGCAATCCGCCATCGATTATGCTGACGGGCGCAGCGCCGTAAGGTCTGGTGGGGCATTGCCAGCGGAGCGGGGTCTGGCGACCGGCGGACTGGTCCGCGTCGCCAATGAGGACCTGACCGAGTTCAGCCAGGATGTGGCGCTGGGCTTCGATCTGGCCAGTGGCGTTAAGCTAACCATTGGCGCAGCGGCGTTTGAGCGCGATGAAGACGGCGATGTAGGAAACTTCTTCGTCGACGCGGGCGGCGCGACGCCGCAGATACTCGGACTCACCGATGCACCCTTCGATACCAAGGTGAAGGGCCACTCCCTGCGTGCTGGCGTCAGCTACGGCACCGGAACCGCGTTAGAGTTGACCGCTGGCCTGCGGTATAGCGACGAGGATATCAGCGGCGACGGTTTCGCGGATGTTGGCGCCGACGAATGGTCGGGGCTTGTTTCCGCGCGTTATGCGCTGTCGAACGCCGCCGCGATCTTTGCGAGCGCCAGCCGCGGCGTCTCCTCTCTCGATGCGGGTGCATTCGGAGCGAACCCCCGTGGCCCCGAAACCAATTGGACCTACGAAGGCGGCGTCGAGGCGGGACTGTTCGGCGGCGCGCTGGCGGCCCGCCTGAAAGGTTTCTATCTGGATGCTCAGAATGTGCGGGCGCTGCCCGGCTTCGGCGGCTTTGACATCGCCAACCCGGCCCGTGACATGACCAATTACGGGGCAGAGGCGAGTATGCGCGCGGCGCCATTCCGGGGATTGAATCTCTCGGGTGCCGTGGGCTGGCAGAATGCCGACTTCGAAGATGGCAATGACGTTCTTCCGGTCGGAATGAACCCCCTTTATGCACCCGACCTGACTGCCAATGGTCAGATCAGCTATGACTGGTACATCGCGCGCGCGGAAAGCTTCGTAACCCCGTCGATCGGGTTCGAATATCGCGACGACATGGCGGTGGCCGCCGGTCCGGTGTTCGATACGGGCGGCGGTACGACGGCGGATGGCCGCGTGCTCATGAACGCCGGCCTCTCACTGCGCACCGATGATGATTGGTGGATCGTTTCCATCGAATGCGACAATTGTCTCGACGAGACATATGTCGACACCGCCGCCGCAGGCTTCGCCTATCTGGGCAAGCCGATGACATGGATGTTTCGCGCCAGAAGGAAGTTCTGATGTTTCGCTTGCTTGCCGCCCTCGCTTTGTGCGCGACGCCGGTTGCCGCCCAGGAAAAGCCGAAAAACGTGATCGTCATGATCGCGGACGGCGCCGGATATAATATGCTGGCGGCGACGCGCATGTGGACGGGGGCGAAGCTGTTCGCCGACGGAGACGAGTGGCAGCGTGCGTCTCTGGCGACCTATGCCCTCCGGAACGGACCGGAGGGGGAGGGGCAGGATCCAGACCTTGTCTATACCAGCGAAAAGGCATGGGACGTGCGTCCCCTGTCGGGGGATTCCGAATGTGCAACCGGCTATGCTGCCGGGTTTGCGGGCTATGAATGGCATCGCTGCACCCATCCTGACAGTGCGAACACGATGTCTGCGATGGTAACGGGCACGCGCACCTATAATGGGGCCGTGAACGTAGACGGCTCCGGTACGCCAGAGCTTTCGGCTGCTGAAACCGCCAAAGCCACCGGCCGCCGCGTTGGCAGCATCACGACCGTGCCGTTCAGCCATGCCACGCCGGCTGCTGGCGGCGGCGCGCATAATGTCAGCCGTAATAATTATCATGAAATAGCAGCAGAGATGCTGGAATCGCCGACCCTCGACTTCATTGCCGGCGGTGGTCACCCCAACTTTGATTCCGATGGGAATCGGGTCGGAGACCAAGCGACCGCCAAGGAAAGATTCCGCTGGCTGTCATCAGAAAGCTGGTCGGCGTTGAACGATGGCTCATCCGGATGGACGTTGATCCAGACCCGCGATGAAATTGACGATCTGGGCCGTTACGGCGGCGATGATCGCGTGATCGTCTTGCCACCGGTTGCAGCGGCGATGCAGGTGGAGCGCGCTGCGGCCGAAGGGCACGACCCGAAAACCGATGCGCCGGGAGAGGCTAAGCTGTTGAAAACGGTGCCGTCCCTGACGGAACTGGCCGAGGCCGCCCTGACGCATCTGGACCAGGAACGCGGCTTCTTCCTGTCTATCGAAGGCGGCGCCGTCGACTGGGCGATGCATGCAAACATGCTGGGCCGCGCCATTGAAGAATATGAGGATTTCGACGCAGCCGTTGCCGCCGTGGCGGCGTGGCTGGATGACCCAGCCACCCCCGCTTCATGGGAAAATACGCTGGTGATCGTGACCGCCGACCATGATCATTTGCTGTTCGGTCCCGATGTCGACGAACCGTTCCAGCCGCTGGAATGGCACGGAGCGGGCGCAATGCCGGGCTATCGCTGGTGGTCCAATTCCCATTCCGCGCAGTTGGTGCCTTTCTTTGCGAGGGGCGCCGGGGCGGATCGCCTCATCACCGAAGCCGACGAGGTGGACCAGATGCGTAGCGCCGATGGCACTGCGCGCGGTCGCGGACGATATTTGACGCAGCCAGAGATGGGTGCCGCGATCCTGGAACTGCTTTCCCGCTAATCACGCGGACCTTTCGCGCCTGAGCGTTGTTGTCCTCGGAAACAAGCAACTGGAAAGAGGCCGAACATGTCCGATAATGTCTATGCTGTCACCGAACTGGTCGGGACATCTGAAACCAGCATCGACGATGCCATTCGCGGAGCCGTTGAACGTGCCTCCGAAACGCTGAAGAACCTCGACTGGTTTGAAATGACCGGCGTTCGCGGGCACATTGTCGACGGAAAGGTCGAGCACTTCCAGGTCGCCGTGAAAATCGGCTTTCGGCACGAAAGCGTCTGACCGGCGCTTCTTGACGCAGTGTCGCCTTCGCATGGGGTATCCGACGGCTGCGTAGCGCGATAGAGGGGCGCCGATGCAGATCGACGACCCTCCCATGGCAACCGACCGGGAAGAGGAACGGCTCTCCGTACTCAGGGAGCTGAGAGTCCTCGACTCGGTTGCGGAGGAAGCGACCGATGCAACCGCGCGGGCGGCGGCGCGGGCCTTTGACGCGCCAGTCGGGCTGATCACGCTGGTCGAAAAAGATCGCCAGTGGTTCAAGGCTCGCCACGGAACAGAACTGACCGAGACACCGCGCGATATTTCCTTTTGCACCTACGCGATCCAGCAGCCGGACAGCGTGATGGTCGTATCCGATGCGCAGGAGGATCCGCGCTTTAGAAACAATCCGCTGGTCACCGGCGACTTTCACCTGCGCTTCTATGCCGGAGCGCCGATCATCGTGAGGGGGCAGCCGGTGGGCACGCTCTGTATTCTCGATACGGAACCCCGCCACGATATCGGCGATAATCTGATTGAGATGCTTGGGGATCTGGCCCGCGTCGTTGCTCTCGGCCTCGAAACACGCCTGCTGAAGGAGCGGGCTGAGCGGCTGGAAGCGGAGCAGCATGTCGGCAACGCCCGTTTTGCTCTCGCACTGGAAGCGGCGGACATGAGCGTCTGGAGTTGGGACGTCGACAGCGGCCTGCTGACCGATTTCGGAAGGGGCGATGACACTTCAGGCATGGGCAGCATGACGCCGAAGGACTTCCTGGATGCGGTTCACGACAATGATCGCTATGCCGTTATCGATGCCTTTGCCGCGGCCCGTTCCGGCGCCGAGGAATTCCGTGCCGAATTCCGTATGGCGCACGATCCCGAACGCTGGCTTCTGTCGGTAGGCCGCACCATTCGCCGCAACGCCGACGGTCGCGTCATGAGCGTGACGGGCGTTCAGACCGACATTACCGCCCAGAAACGCCACGATGCCGTGCTGGAAACGACGACGCAGGAAATGCGTCATCGCGTGAACAATCTGATCGGTCTGGCGGATGCCCTGGCGGGCCGGACCGCTCGCGAGACAGAGAGCAAAGAGGACTTCCTTGCGCTCTACCGGTCCAGGTTGCAGGCACTGGCGCGCACGCAGCGCATGCTGATGTCGGGGGAGGGCGGCGCGAAACTGACCGATTTGGCAGAGGCCGTCATTGCCCCCTTCCGACGTCAGGACCGCTCAGTCCTGATCCTGAACCTGCCGGATGTCGTCGTTACAAACGCCATCACCCAGGTATTGACCCTCGCCTTTCATGAACTGACGACGAATGCCCTGAAATATGGCGCCTTGCGCTGGCCTACTGGCAAGATTGATGTCGTAGGCCGCATGGATGGCGAAACGCTCTACATAGACTGGAGCGAATTTGTGAACGACGCAGCAAATTCATCGCCGTTCGACGATTATGTGGAGATCGCGTCCTCAAACAGCGGGAAATCCATCGTGGAGCGCATGGTGGGGGCGCATGGCGGAACGATCACGTTCGACTTCGGCGAGAATGGGCTGATTGCCAAACTGATGCTGCCGCTGGAATAATCGGATCGAACTGCGTGTGACGCCTCTGGTGTCCGGCATGATTTGGTCGGGCACCCCACCCGATCCCTGACATACAAAAACGGCCCGCCCTTCGGTGGAAGTGGCGGGCCGTCGGTTTTCTGTACGGTTAAGCGGGCGTCAGGCCGCGACTGCTTCGTCGGCCGATCCTTCCTCACCCTCGGGATCGCGCAGAACATATCCACGGCCCCAGACGGTTTCGATGTAGTTCTCGCCCTCGCAGGCGGCCGACAGCTTCTTCCTGAGCTTGCAGATGAAGACGTCGATGATCTTCAGTTCCGGTTCGTCCATGCCGCCATAAAGGTGGTTCAGGAACATTTCCTTGGTCAGCGTCGTGGACTTGCGAAGGGAAAGCAGCTCCAGCATCGCATATTCCTTGCCGGTCAGGTGCACACGGCTGCCGTTTACGTCGACGGTCTTGGTGTCCAGATTGACGGCCAGCTTGCCCGTCTTGATGATCGACTGGCTGTGGCCCTTCGAACGGCGGACGACCGCCTGAATACGTGCGACCAGTTCGTCCTTGTGAAACGGCTTCGTCAGGTAATCGTCGGCGCCAAAGCCCAGTCCGCGAATTTTGGATTCGACGGTGTCTTCCCCGGTCAGGATCAGCACGGGGGTACCGACCTTTGACAGGCGGAGTTTCTTCAGGACATCGTAGCCGTGCATGTCGGGCAGGCCGAGGTCCAGCAGGATAATGTCGTAATCATAGAGCTTGCCGAGATCTATGCCTTCTTCGCCCAGATCAGTGGTGTAGACATTAAAGCCCTGGCCCTGCAGCATCATCTCTATGGCGTTCGAGATGTTCTGGTCGTCCTCGATCAACAGTACGCGCATTGAATGCCCCTTTGCTTCGAAACTGACGTGACGGCCGCTGTGCCGCCTTTGATTGCGTTAACCATGTGCCTTATCGTTTATAAAGGTTAACGGGCGGTAAAAGGTTAACGCCGGTCCAATTATGTGGCTCTTCAGCAACATTTGTTGGTCCCCACAGAGCGGCCCAGGGGGGCGGGTCGCAGGAAGCACCTCATGAATATATCGGATTTGGATGAACAACCCGCTCATGCACGCCGCAGCGGGTAGTCTCGGATGGCGGCAGCGAAGTCCGATTCGGTGCGCCTCTTGCCTTCACCCCGCGCCGTTGCGAGCCAAACCTGGCACCGAGATTTCGGCAGCTTTGATTCCCATTCGACGGGTCCATCTGCTAAGTCGTCCGCATGTCCGAGCCCGACCGCGTTATCGCGCCGATCCGCAAGCCTGAAGACGTCGATTCTGCCCTACGTCCGCAGAGGCTGGAGGAATTCGTGGGGCAGGAGGCCGCACGTGGAAATCTGCGTGTCTTTATAGAGGCGGCGCGTGGCCGTGCGGAGGCACTGGACCACGTCCTGTTCTTTGGACCGCCGGGTCTTGGCAAGACGACTCTGGCACAGATCGTGGCGCGCGAACTGGGTGTGGGTTTCCGGGCCACGTCCGGTCCCGTTATCGCCAAGGCAGGCGATCTTGCCGCGATCCTGACAAACCTGGAACCCAACGATGTTCTGTTCATCGATGAGATCCACCGCCTGTCCCCTGCGGTCGAGGAAATCCTCTATCCCGCCATGGAGGATCGTGCCCTCGATATCATGATCGGAGAGGGGCCGTCCGCGCGCAGCGTGAAGATCGACCTGCCGCCGTTCACGCTGGTGGGTGCGACGACGCGGTCCGGCTTGCTGACGACGCCGCTGCGCGACCGGTTCGGCATTCCGGTGCGCCTGAACTTCTACACGCCGGCAGAGCTGGAACAGGTGGTGTCGCGGGCGGCACGCCTGCTCGACATGCCATTGCAGGCCGATGGCGCAGAGGAGATTGCGCGGCGCGCACGGGGCACTCCGCGCATCGCGGGCAGGTTGCTGCGCCGTGTGCGCGACTTTGCATCCGTCGCGGGTGAAGATCGCATCACGCGCAGCGTCGCGGACCGCGCGCTGATGCGGCTGGAGGTGGATGCACTGGGCCTGGATGCGATGGACCGGCGATATCTGAATGTCATCGCGGAGGATTATGGCGGCGGCCCGGTAGGCGTGGAAACGCTGGCCGCCGCCCTTTCCGAGCCGCGCGACACGATTGAGGATGTTATCGAGCCCTATCTGATCCAGATCGGCCTGCTGGCACGGACCGCACGCGGGCGACAAATGAACGGCAAGGCATGGACGCATCTGGGCCTCACCCCGCCGACCGGCGCCGACGGACAGCTGGATCTGTAGCGATCATGAGCCCTGAAAAGCCGGAGGAGCCGGAACGGAACGCCGACGCTCCTCCCGAAATCGAGCCTACTGTGCCCGCCCACTTTCGTCGCCTATGGTTTGCTGGCGGCATGGTTTGCCTGGCGCTGGGGGTGATCGGCGCGATTCTACCGATCATGCCCACGGTTATCTTCCTGATCGGAGCGGCGGCCTGTTTCGCGCGCTCCAATCCGGTTTGGGAAGCGCGGCTGGTGCAGCATCCGATATTCGGCCCGCATATCCGCGCCTGGCGCGAACGCCGGGCCATCAGCCGAAAGGGTAAATGGGCGGCGACGCTGGGCCTGATCGGGGGCAGCGCATTCAGCCTCATCTTCCTGCCAATGCCGTGGGCGATGGTCACGCCGTCCGTCACTCTGGTCCTGTCACCCTGGATCTGGACCCGCCCGGAACATTAAGAGGTGGGCCGCACTCCTTTTCAGATTGCAGCGCGGCGCCGCCGGACCCTTGGGTAAATCAGGACGTTCAGTCCACATGAAGCAACTGCCCCCCCAGATTCGCGACTGGTTCGACGGTCGCGGCTGGCGGTTGCGGCAGCACCAGACAGATATGATCGCGGCGGCGGGCGCCGGGCGCGATGCGCTGCTGGTGGCAGCAACCGGGGCAGGCAAAACGCTGGCCGGTTTTCTGGCGAGCATCGCCGAACTGATCGAACAGCCGGATTTCGAGGGGCTGCACACGCTCTATGTGTCGCCGTTGAAGGCGCTGGCGGTCGATGTTCAGCGCAATCTGCTGGAACCTGTCGAGGAAATGGGCCTCGACATTCGCATCGAAACCCGCACCGGCGATACCCCCTCCGATCGCAAGGCGCGGCAACGTGCGCGCCCGCCGCACATTCTGTTGACGACGCCGGAATCGCTATCCCTGCTGCTGTCCTATCCCGAAAGCGCGACGATGTTCGCCAATCTGCGAACGATCATCGTCGACGAGGTCCATGCCTTTGCGCCGACGAAGCGGGGCGACCTGCTGGCGCTGTCCATGGCACGGCTGCAGACGCTGGCACCGGCCATGCGGCGGGTCGCGCTGACCGCGACGGTGAAGGATCCCGACGGCTTTCGCGGCTGGCTGTCCTCGGACGGCGATTATGAAGGCGTGGACCTTGTTCGAGGCGAACCCGGCGCGAAGGCGGATATCCGCATTCTGTTGCCAGAGGACCGCGTACCATGGTCGGGCCATAGCGGTCGCTATGCCGCCGCCCAGGTAATGGCAGAGATAGAGGCGCACGACCTTACGCTGGTCTTTTGCAACACGCGCAGTCTTGCCGAGTTGATCTTTCAGGATCTGTGGGCGGTGAACGATCGCAATTTGCCGCTTGGTATTCATCACGGGTCGCTGGGTGTCGAGGCCCGCCGCAAGGTTGAGGCGGCGATGGCCTCCGGGCGTCTGCGCGGCCTTGTGTGCACCGCCAGCCTGGATCTGGGCGTCGACTGGGGCGATGTCGATCTGGTGATCCAGATGGGGGCGCCCAAGGGCTCGTCCCGGCTGTTACAGCGGATCGGACGCGCCAATCACCGCCTGGATGAGGCGTCGCAGGCCATCATCGTTCCCGGCAATCGGTTTGAGTATCTTGAGGCGCGGGCGGCGCTTGATGCGGTCGATGCCGGCGAACTGGACGAGGATATCTGGCGTCCCGGCGCGCTAGACGTGCTGGCGCAGCACATCATGGCCGTCGCCTGCGCGGGGCCATTCGCGGCCGACCATATGTACCGGGAGGTGCGGACGGCGGCGCCCTATGCCACGCTTTCGCGCGACATATTCGACCGCGTATTGGGCTTCATCGAATCCGGCGGTTATGCGCTACGCGCCTATGACCGCTACCGCCGCATCCGCTTGGGGCCGGATGGCCTGTGGCGCGTCTCCCACCCTAAATTCACGAAGCAGCACCGATTAAATGCGGGCATTATCGTCGATGCTCCCGTGCTTGACGTGCGTTTCCGCAACGGGCGCAGGCTGGGGACGGTGGAGGAATATTTTGCCTCCACGATGCGGCCGGGCGACACCTTCTACTTCGCGGGTCTGGCGCTGGAGGTGGAGGGCATAAAGGACGCCGACCTGTTCGTGCGCGCGACGTCGCGGCCTGCCCGCATCCCTACCTATGTCGGCGCGCGCATGCCGCTAACCACGAACCTCGCCAATCGTGTGCGGCACTTCCTGCACGAGCCGGAGGAATGGCGCCGCTTTCCCCAGGACGTCCGCGAATGGCTGGAGATGCAACAGATGCGCAGTGTCCTGCCTGCGCCCAACGAACTCCTGGTGGAAACCTTCCCGCGCGAGGGGCGGCATTACATGGTCGCCTACAGCTTTGAAGGATGGAACGCGCACCAGTCGCTGGGCATGCTGATCACCCGGCGCATGGAAACCATGGGCCTGTCGCCGATCGGGTTCGTTTCCAACGACTATGCTTTTGCCTGCTACAGCATGAAGCCGGTGGAGGACCCGCGCCCGCTGTTTTCCGCCGACATTCTGGAGGAGGAACTGATCGAATGGATCCAGACCAGCCATTTGCTGAAGCGCGCCTTTCGCGAGGTGGCGGTGATCGGCGGCCTGATAGAGCGGCACATTCCCGGCAAGCGCAAGACAGGGCGCCAGGTCACTTTCTCGACCGATCTGATCTATGATGTCCTAAGGAAATACGAGCCCGACCACATGCTGCTCAGCGCCGCGTGGGAGGATGCGAAGGGCCGGCTGACGGACATCGGGCGTCTGGCGGACCTGCTGGAGCGTGCGCCTTCCACGATGGTGCATCGGCAATTGGACCGTGTCAGCCCGCTTGCGGTGCCGGTGCTCGTCCTGATCGGGCGGGAGCGGGTGGCCACCGGCACCGTTGATGATGAACTTTTGATCGAGGCGGAGACGCTGGCGCAGGAAGCGATGCGCGCCGTCTAGCCGATACCCGGCTTTTCGGTCGTGCCGGTTTGGCTTGACGACCGCGCGATTTAGGCGTTCCATATCTAACGCCTGGGGAGGTCGTTATCATGTCGCACGTCGATATGCGCGTTAAGATCCTGCTGGCGCCGCTGCTGGCGCTGATGACGGCGTCCGTCGTATCGGCAGACCCCGTGCCCATTGATCCGGCCGGCGATCTGCAACTGCAATTAGGCGCCGATGATAGTGACAGGATGACCGTACCCGTGATGGTGAACGGTCGCGGCCCCTATCCCTTCGTCATCGATACGGGGGCGGAGCGGACCATGATCAGCTCCGAGCTTGCCGCCGACCTCGGAATCGAGCCGGACGGTACGGCCGTCATTCATACCATTTCCGGTCTGCATCAGGTCACATTATTTCAGATCGACAGTCTCGACGTGTCCGGACAGGGCGTTCGCAGCATTCGCGCGCCCGCCGTGCCGATGGCGCGCCTGGGTGCCATTGGGCTTCTCGGTCTCGACAGCCTGCATTCCTCGCGCGTGCTTTTCGATGTGCGCGACGATGTCATGAGCGTACGACCCGCTGCGCCCCCGGAAAAGGCAAGCAAGCGCCGCCGCGCCGACGACCGTGGCGTCATTGTGATCACGGCAAAGAGCCTTCGCGGACGTCTGATCTTTACCGAGGCAGAGCTGAACGGCGTAGAGGTGCGCGTTGTAGTCGACACCGGGGCAGAGGTGACGATCGGCAACAGCGCGCTCCGCAAGGCGTTAAAGCGGCGGCAAAAGCTGGGAGAGCGCGTTGATCTGATCGGCGTCGTTGGCGACACCATGGCCGCCGACCTTACGCAGATGCGTAGCCTTCGCCTGCAGGGTATGACGATCATGGGCGGCAATATCGCCTATAGCGAAGCGCCCGTTTTCGCCGAATTGGGGCTGGAGAATCAGCCCGCAATCTTGCTTGGCATGGGGACGATCCGGGCCTTTCGCCAAGTCGCCATCGACTTCCCCAACCGACAGGTCAGCTTCTTTCTGAACGCTTCGGCAGCGGCACGTCCTCCGCTGGGCATGAATTGCGGTTCTAGTCGTATTGCAGGCCGGACATGCTGACGGCATAAGGGGGCATGGTTCCCCTTTCGTTCGCTGGACATGATCTGACACCCCTGCCGGATGGCGCGCTGTGGTGGCGCGCACGGCGGGCGCTGTTGCTGGCGGACCTGCATCTGGAAAAGGCGAGCTGGTACGCGGCCCGGGGGCAGATGCTGCCCCCCTATGACAGCCTGAAAACACTGGAGGATGTGGCGGCGGTCGTTGCCGCGACAGGCGCGCAGGAGGTCTGGTGCCTGGGCGACAGCTTCCATGATCGCGACGGGTGCGATCGCTTGCCCGACGATGCGCGGGCGCTGCTGACCGGGATGACGGCACGACTGGACTGGACCTGGATCACAGGGAATCACGATGCCGGCTTTGCCGATGCGTGCGGTGGTACTGTCGTTGAAGAGGCGCTGGTCGATGGCCTGCTGCTGCGTCACGAGGCTGTACCCGGTGAAATGCGCCCTGAACTGAGTGGCCATTTCCATCCCAAGCTGCGCCTGCGCGTGCGCGGCCGGGGCGTCTCGCGGCGTTGCTTTGTCGTTGGAGAGCGGAAGATCATCCTGCCGGCATTCGGGGCCCTGACCGGTGGCCTCGACGCCGCCGCGCCGCCTATATTGAAGGCGGTAGGCGGCGGCGCTGTCAGCGCGCTGATCCCGACGGCGGAGAAGCTGTTGCGCTTCCCCTTGGCTGCCTGACCGCGGCGCGTCCGACAGGCGGAAAAACCTAGCCGAACTAGGGGCCTGGCCCTGTGAAGAAGATCGCTTTTGCCAGACAAAGAAACGCTTGGTTGCGGATAGGACGGGCCGCGATCATGTTATCGGCATGGATAATGAAGGCCAGATCATACTCGTGGGCGCGGGACCGGGCGACGCGGACCTGTTGACGGTTCGCGCTGTGCGGGCACTGCAGGCGGCGGATGTCGTCGTACATGACGGCCTTGTGTCGGACGATGTCCTGGCGCTCGCCAATCCGCACGCACGGCTGATTTCCGTGGCGAAGCGCCGCGCGCGTCATACCTTGCCGCAAGAGGAGATTGGCGCGCTGCTGGTTCGCGAGGCGCAGGCCGGTCACAAGGTGGTCAGGCTGAAGGGCGGCGACCCCTTCGTGTTCGGACGCGGCGGCGAAGAAGTCGAAGCCGCGCAGGCCGCAGGCTTGAGCGTTGAGATCGTCCCCGGTATTTCCTCGGCCCTCGGCGCAGCGGCGGCGGCACAGATGCCGCTCACCCATCGCGACCATGCCTCCACCGTCAGTTTCGTCGCAGGTCAATGCAAGGGCCTCAGCGAACAGAATTGGGCAGGGCTGGCGGGCAAGGGCCGGACGCTCGTCATATTCATGGGCGTTGCAACGTCCGCCGCCATTGCCGATAAGCTGATGGACGACGGCCTCTCGCCCGATACACCCGTTGCGGTTATCGAGCGGGCGACGCTGCCCACAATGCGCGTATTGCGATCGCTGCTGGCTGACCTGCCGCTTCTGATTGAGCGGGAAGGCGTGAAGAGCCCGGCATTGATCGTGGTTGGCGATGTGGCCCGTCTGGGCGTCGATAGTGAAGTTCTGATGGAGACCTTGTCCGTGGAGACCCGCGCGTGATTATTTTGACCGGTAACGACCTGAAGACCGGCGATGTCGTCTGGTGGGACGGCCAGGGATGGTCGCGGCACCTCGCCGATGCGGTGGATGCCGGCGATGAGGCAGAGGCGATCATGGCGCGTGAAGAGGCCGCGCGTCGCGTCAATGCGGTTTATGAAATCGAGGGCGAGCAGACCGCGGAAGGACCGCGTCCCGCCCATATCAAGGATCGCGTACGGGGACGGGGGCCGACCGTGCGCCCCGACCTGGGCATACAGGCGGAAGCGAGCTGATGGCAACGATGTACAAATATGACGATTACGACCAGACCATGGTCGACGCACGAGTTGCGGAATTTCGTGACCAGACCGCGCGGCGTCTGGCCGGCGATCTGACGGAGGACCAGTTCAAGCCCCTGCGCCTGATGAACGGCCTCTATCTGCAACTGCATGCCTATATGCTGCGGGTCGCGGTTCCCTATGGCACGCTGTCCGGCGCACAGATGCATATGCTGGCGACGATCGCGCGCAAATATGACAAGGGCTACGGCCATTTCACGACGCGCCAGAACATCCAGTATAACTGGATCCAGCTAAAGGACGCGCCCGATATTCTGGCCGATCTCGCGACGGTGGAAATGCACGCGATCCAGACCTCCGGCAATTGTATCCGCAACATCTCCAGCGATCAGTTCGCAGGTGTCGCGGCGGACGAGGTCGTCGATCCGCGTCCCTATGCGGAACTGCTGCGCCAATGGTCCAGCTTCCATCCGGAATTCTCCTATCTGCCGCGCAAGTTCAAGATTGCGGTCATTGCGTCCGACGAGGATCGCGCGGCGATGCGCCTGCACGACATCGGCATTCAGATGGTCGAAAAAGACGGTGCGCTGGGCGCCAAATTCTTCGCGGGCGGCGGCATGGGCCGGACCCCGATGATCGGCCCGTGCGTGCGCGAATTCGTACCGGTAGACGAGCTGATCTCCTTCTCTGAGGCGGTCTTGCGCGTCTATAACCGCTACGGCCGGCGAGATAATAAGTACAAGGCACGCATCAAGATTCTTGTGCACGAGATGGGAATTGACGCGTTCCGTGCAGAGGTAGACGCCGAATATGAGAAGATGCAGCCTCTCGATCTGGAACCGCCCCGTGCGGAACTGAAGCGGATCGAAGCATTTTTTGCGCCCCCCGCCTATGAAGCGGCGGAGGACGGCTATGATCTCTCTGACCCCGACTTCGCGATATGGGCGGAAACGAACCTGTTTCCGCACAAGGTGCCCGGCTATGCCGCCGCGACCATCAGCCTGAAGCCGGTTGGCGGCATTCCGGGCGATGCGAGCGCGGACCAGATGGACCTGATCGCCGATCTTGCCGCGCGCTATTCGATGGATGAGGTGCGGGTCACGCATGCACAGAATCTGGTGCTTCCCAATGTGAAGCAGGCAGACCTCTATGCCTTATGGCAGGAGCTGGACGGCGCCGGACTGGCACCTGCCAATCTGGACCGGGCCAGCGACATAATTGCCTGCCCTGGCCTCGATTATTGCAGTCTTGCCAATGCCCGTTCGATTCCGATCGCGCAGCGCCTGGCAGAACGCCTTGCGCCAGTCGAACGCAGGCTGGGCGATCTGCAGATCAAGATATCCGGCTGCATCAATGCCTGCGGCCATCATCACGCCGGACATATCGGCATATTGGGCGTCGATAAGAAGGGCGTCGAATCCTACCAATTGCTGCTTGGCGGCAGCGCGGCGGAGGATGTCAGCCTTGCCAAGATCACCGGTCCGGGTTTCGACGAGCATGGCATTGTCGACGCTGTCGAGACCGTGACGAACCTTTATGAAAGCGAACGCCAGGATGGCGAACGCTTCCTGGATACTTATCGCCGTCTCGGCATGGCACCGTTCAAGGAGGCGCTTTATGGCTGAGCAGCAGAATAACAAAGGCAGCTGGCCGCGTTATCGCGACGATGCCCCGGTCAATTCCCCTGCTGTAACGCTGGAAGCCTTCGTGGAGCAGCCCGACGCCGTTGCCGTGCGTATCGAACCCGGCGCGGATGTGCGTGAGCTGATCCCCCATTTGGGCCGCATCAAGCTTGTCGAGATCGGTTTTCCCGTGTTCGGCGACGGCCGCAACTATTCCGCTGCCCGTATTCTGCGGGAAGAGGGGTATCAGGGGGAAATCCGTGCAGAGGGCGATGTTCTTCTGGATCAGATCGCCTTCATGCGGCGCTGCGGCGTGGACAGTTTTGCGCCTGCGGAACCGATCGCGGCAGAGGCGGCCGAGCGTGCGCTGGGATTTTGGCCTGAAGTCTATCAGCCGGCGGCGGACGCCCGTACCCCGATTTGGGCAAAACGGCATGGCTGAGGCGGCCTTGGCCCCCTCCCTGGTGCGTGAACGTGATCGCCTCGACCTCGGCTATACTGAGGCCGATGCGGCTGCGCTCAATGCTGAGCTGTCCGATCTCGACACGCATGCCTTCTTGGATGCGATCCTGTCAGAGATTGCAGCCGGGGAGTTGGCGGTCGTGTCCTCTTTTGGTGCCGAAAGCGCTGTGCTGCTTGATTTGGTTGCTGCGGTGGATCCGGGGCTTCCGGTGCTTTTTCTGGAAACCGGCAAGCATTTTCCGGAGACGCTTGCCTATCGCGACGAATTGATCCGGCGGCTGGGTCTGACGGATGTGCGGTCGTTGACACCCGATCCTGCCGATCTGGCGGCCAAGGACGATAAGGGCCTGCGCTGGTCCTATGATCCCGATGGGTGCTGCGAATTGCGCAAGGTGAAGCCGCTGGAGCGGGCCATGAAGGAATTCCGCGGCTCCATTACCGGGCGGAAGGCCTTTCAGAATGATTTGCGATCGAAGCTGCCCCGGGTCGAGGCCGAGAATGGGCGGCTGAAGATCAATCCGATCATCCACTGGTCGGCGGGGGATATCGCCGCGCATTTCGAGGCGCGAAACCTGCCGCGCCACCCGCTGGAGGCGGAGGGGTATCCCTCCATCGGCTGCGCGCCCTGCACATCCAAGGTGCGGCCCGGCGAAGATCCGCGCAGCGGCCGCTGGAGGGGGTGGGACAAGACCGAATGCGGTATCCACGTCGATGGCGAAGCGAGCGAGCTGCCGACCTTCTGATCCGCCGCGCGCCCGTCTTGCGCCGCCCCACCCCCTTAAGAACGAACGATCTTATGCGGCGCGTTCGTACCGCTGTTCCAGCATATCCGTCAGCTTTTCACCCTCTGCGATTTCGGCGAAGGCGGTCTTTATCGCGCCGAGCGCCTGCGGGTCGTCGTTCAGCAGGCCGCCGTCGATGGCGGCTGCGAACTTGTCCTTGATGTAATCCTCGCCCTCTTCGACATTGTCGGTGGCGGCCTTGTCGCTGTCGCTGAAACGGTCGGTGATCTTCGTCCAGATACGGTGCAGATCGCCGAGCATGGTACCGTCGGGGTCGCGGGGTTCGCCGCCCAGGCGGACGATTTCCTTGTTCAGCGTATCGACGGTGGCGCGGCGCTTTTCGGCCTGGGAGCTGAAGGTGCTTTTCAGCCCGGGGTTCGTTGCCCGCTGGGCGGCAAGCTCATAGCCCTTGATGCTGTCCACGGCGGTGTCGGTGAGGGTGTTGAGGGTCGTCAGAACGGTATTCATAAAGTCTCCTTCGGGTCTGAATGGGTTTCCAGACCAACGAGGGACCGGCCGTATCGTTGCATTCGCGACAGGGCGAGCAGCGGTATCATTCTGCTTTTGCAACAAAAATGCGACGAACGGTTCGCCGAATGCTGCAACATTATCAGGGGCCTAGCGTTACATCATCTGTCGGCACCATGCCGGCGTTGTGGAGTCAGTAATATGGCAGACCAGAAGAGCAGTTCGGGCCAGAAGAAGCAGCAGGGCGCGAACGATCAGAACCGGAAGAGCGACCAGCAGCAGCAGGAACGCTCCACCCCGCAATCCGGAAAAGCAGGCCAGAAACCGTCACAAAAGAAGCAGATGAGCTGACGCCCCTGGCGATGAAGAGGGCCGCGCCCGGATTTCCGGACGCGACCCTTTTTGTTGGGCGCCGCCCTGGATTTTGCCGCCCGACAGGCCAGGATTCCGGCCGTTTACCCGAACCGCACAGCCCCCCCGAACCGGACAATCCGCACACTCAGCGCGCGTGTGCGCGCGCATACGTGCGAGGGGGCGTGCGAGGGGGCGTGCGAGAGGGCGTGTGAGCGGCGAGCGCGCAGCTACTGGTCCCGGCGAGCAGGGGAGGGAGTGCAGCGGCGAGATGGGTGATGATCGCGGCGGTCCGCGCAGGGTGGCCATCCACGGCATGGGCGTTGCGGATGGAGCGAAGGGCAGGGGTGCGGTCGGCGGTCATGGCGCAAGAGTGCCGATAAAAATCCTATTTCTCAACAGGCTGGGCATGCCGTTCGACGCTTTGCCCAGCCGGTGTGGCGCGCCTGCATCGACTCTGTGCGGTTCGGTGTCCAATTGTGTCGGGTTGGGTGTCCGGTTCGGTGTCCGGTTTGCGCAGCGCGCGCTTTTTCGGCGCCCTGTTTTTGCTGCCCTGTCCAAAGTCGTACGAAACCTGCGCGCGGGCCACGGGTTGGAACGGCGACAGCCCAGTAAAGGATGTACCCATGACCGACGGCAAACCCACGAACCGATCCGACAGCGACCATGGCGGCAGCCCGACGCCGCGCGAGGATGTACGCAAGCATATGGAGAAACACGGACATGAGGATGACAGCGACGGCGATCTGTCCAGCGATCCGAAAGGCGAAGGCAACATAGGCCAGCCGCACCCCAAGCGCCACTGACCGTGCGCGCCGACCGCACGACCCCGCCCGACGCCGCCCCGCGGCCGATGGAACACCCGGTGAAAGGTTCATGACGAAGTAAGGAAGGCCCGCCCGCGATGGAGACCGACATCGATACATGGTTCAACAGCTGGGAACGGCTGTGGAGCGTGGCGCAGGGGGCCGCGTTCTTCTTTGTGCTGATCGTCGTGCTGGTGCGCATATTGGGCAAACGGACGACGGGCCAGATGAACAATTTCGACTGGATCATCACCGTCGCGGTCGGCAGCCTGGCCGCCAGCGGCATATTGCTGAAGGGGGTCAGCATATTGGATGCCACGCTGGCCATTTTGGTGCTGGGCGGCCTGCAATGGCTGACAACGCTGGGCGTCCTGAACAGCCGCATATTCCGCAAATTGGTGAGGGCGGACCCGCGCCTGCTGGTCCACAAGGGTAAATTCCTGAAAAACGCGATGCGGCGGGAGCGGATCAGCGAGGCGGAAATCTACTCCGTGCTGCGCCAGCATGGCTATACCAGCCCCGACGACGCCAATTGGGTGATATTGGAAACAGACGGCACGATGACCGTCGTCCCGCGCCAGGATCTGCACCTGGACGACGCGCGCCTGATGGCGGACGTTGAGGGCTGGCCCGAACCTGTGCGGCGGTCGAGCGCGGGCTGAGTCGCACGCAATCACGTGCCCGCGGGGCGGCCAATGGGACGAGGTGCGGTGCCGGCAGGTGCCGGAGGGAGGGGATGTCAGGCGACAGGCCTATGGGCGGGGCCACGGGCGGCGCGACAAACCTTTGCGCCGCGCCGCCCGGGTGTCCGTGTGGATCAGTCGTACATGTCCTCCAGACGGTCGGTCAGCTTTTCGCCCTCGATGATTTCATCATAGGCGCGCTGGACGATGGCGCGGGTTGCTGGGTCCAGATCGCCCTTGTCGAGCGCGTGCCAGAATTTCTGGCTGATATAATCCTCGCCCTCCTCAACGCGTTCGGCGGCGGCCTCGTCGGCATCCTCGAACAGATTGGCGATGGTGCTCCAGATGCGATGCAGATCGCCGGTCACGGTGCCGTCGGTGGTGAGGGAGCCGCCCTGGCGCGCAACCTCTGACTTCAGCATGTCGACGGTGCGGCGGCGCTTTGCGGCCTGTTCGGTCAGGATGCGTTTCAGTTCGGGGGATTTCGCCTTTTGTGCGGCGAGTTCATAGCCCTTCACGCTGTCGATGGTGGTGTCGGTCAGGGTTTCCAGGGTCTTTGTGGATGCGGTGGTCATGTGCACGTCTCCGGCTGTCATGGGGGTGCCGGGTGAACGAAGCGCGGGCGATTTCGCTCCGTGGTGCGCATGACGGGGTGCCGTGGGGCACTGACCGGGGGTGCGGGCGGAATGGGCCTTAGCTGAGGGGGCTTAGCTGAGGCGGGGTCCGGCGCGGTCCTCGGCCCGGTCTTCGGCAAGATTCACGGCAAGGTCTATGCGTACGCGAACGGAGCGGATGGCGACGCGGGTTTCCTGTAGAAACAGGATCAGGCCGACGACGATCAGCCCCATGGCGAGAATGAACAGCGCGGCAATGGCCAGGCCGATTTCCACACCGGCAAAGGAGGCGACGAACAGGACGCCGACGACCAGACAGACGCACAAGGCACTGGCGACGCAGCAATAAATGGCATAGTGCGACAGTGTCATGCGCGCCGACAGGGCCGGCAGTTCCGCCAGCGCCCGTTCCCGCACATCGGGCGGCATCTGCTCATGCGTCGTTTCGATCACCCGCGCCCGATCGATCACGCGCGACAGGCGCGAAGTGATGACGTTCAACAGCGCGCCGATGCCCGCGATCAGGAACACCGGCGCAATGGCCAGCTGCACCAGATGGCTGACACTGTCGATGCCGGTATTGGCCGCGAGGGTGGACTCTATGAAGGGTATGCTGGGGATGGCGGGCATGGAGATCGCTTAAAAAGAAGCGTGCGGAGGGGAAGGTACCAATTGCAAATTCTAAACCTCGTGAGCAAAAGATATTTCGTGAGCGAGAACCTCGCCGATCAAGACCAAGCCCTTGTTTATCAGAAAGTTCTCACCTTTAGACGCAGTCATCGTTCCACTGTGCATCACCTTTGATCTCAGGCTGTAAAGATCCTTAAAGAGTTTGAGAACGTCACTACGTTCTTTGGCAGAACGACGAATCATGTAAGCGCCTCGGTTAGCTAGCAGAGACGTCAACCCAACGCGGTCGGACTCCTGTCGATCACCTAACATGACTTCGAGCGAAATTATTGCAAATAGCAATTTATCGATGAGATTTTCTGAAGAATGTGATCGAAGAAACCAGATAGAAGATGTTCTTAGTTTTTGAGAATGTTCCCCGCAAAATACAGGTTTGAGGCGCTCTATGTCGCTATATAGATCCGGAGAGTCAGAGTGCCACGTTTCTCTGCGGCGTTTAGTCAAAAATATTTCGTTATATAGAGAATTTAAGTCTCTGTCAGGTGTGTGTAAATGTCCGAGATAGAAGGAACTGTTTTTTTCGCGCTGTTCAAAAGAAAGGACAAACTTCGTCTCATTTCCGCCCATGAAGCCAATATAGTGCCACATACCAAGTGCAATGCCTGCTCCGTAAAATGCTTTGCAGTTATCTAAAAAAACATGGAATAAGTCAGAGTCGTAACCACCATCGATATAACCTGAGTCAGAGCCGAGGAAGTAGACGCCCTCAGTTGGCAGACTGAGTAAATCTTCATCGTTTAGCTCTGAATTTATGCGGTGCGTAGTATCTTTGAATTTTGAGGTCATGTTCAAGTTTTGTTGCGGTAATAAATCGGAGGATATAATTGAGAAAGATTGAGAGAAGTCGATTTTCATTTTTTTTAATGATAGGCCGCTAAAAATATTACCAGACCGCCACATAAGCTTATAATTAAATGGTAATTGTACAAAAATATTCGCGAACTCGTTCGAAGCATCACGCACGTTAATGTATTCTGAAAGAGTTCCTAGACCTCGATGTTGAGGATCGTAGGTTTCAGACTGAGAAAGAAAATGAGCTGCTTCGGAGGAAATAAATCCAGTGAGTCCCCCGCGATCTAGATTTATTTTTAAGAAATCTTGGATAGGTTTGCTAAGATCATATGATACATCATTTTCTTCAGAAAAACCAGGATAATAAACTGAATAGTGCGGTCCAGTTTCTAGTTCACTTAGGTATTCTTGCGAATATATACGCAATATATCTCTGTCTCCTCGTGAAAGCTTCACCATGCTCTAAGATCTTCCCTTTTGCGGTCCACGATTACTCGAAAGCCGATCCTATCTTTAAGTGGCGAGTAATTACCTGTCATTAAAACACAATTTTCTGACTAATAAACGCCTTATGATGCCTTGGTAGACGAAAGACAGGCCTACGCCTGCTCCAAAATAACGGTGCGTGGTACTCACTCTGCCGCCCTCAGCCCCAAGTCGACGAATCAATCAGCGACCTTCGCCGGTCACACCCCCAGCGCCGCCTTTCGCAGGTCCGCGTTCATGCGGGTTTGCCAGCCGGGGCCGGTGGCGCGGTAGGCTGCGAGAACCTCCTTATCGACCCGAAGTGAGATGCGTTCCTTGGTGCGGCCGCGCGGGCGGCCGGGACGGATGATCTGGTCACCGTGGCGGATTTCCGCACGCGCCCACTCTTCCTCCGCCCACTCCGGCGCGTCATCCGGGTCAACCCAGGTGCCGGGTGAATCTGGCCTGTTCTCGCTCATTGCATTTCCTCATCGATATGATGTGCCGCCCGGCGCCGCGTTCCGTCCAGACCAGCATCACCAGCCTGGCCCTCAACAGGCCATAGGTCTGGTATCGTGTCTCGCCATAATCTTGGCGCTCATCCTCAATGGTCGCCGTCGGGCCGGCAAAGACTTCGGCTGCATCCGCGAAATCCAACCCGCGTTCCGCCAGCGTCTTTGCGCGCTTGGCCGGATCATAGCTGACACGCATCAATAAATGTATGCACAAATATTGGCGTGGTCAAGATTGGCGGCCATTATTCCGCCGCCGCCTTTGCCTCAGCGGCCGCCAACAACGGCGCCAGATACCGCCCCGTATAGCTTGCCTCTATTTTCACCACGTCCTCGGGCTTGCCTGCCGCGACGACGGTGCCGCCGCCATTGCCGCCCTCTGGTCCCATGTCGACGATCCAGTCGGCGGTCTTGATCACCTCTAGATTATGTTCGATGACGATGACGCTGTTGCCCTGTTCGACGAGGGCGTGCAGCACCTCAAGCAATTTGCGCACATCCTCGAAATGCAGGCCGGTGGTCGGCTCGTCCAGGATGTAGAGGGTGCGGCCGGTGGCGCGTTTCGACAGCTCCTTTGCCAGCTTGACGCGCTGCGCCTCTCCGCCCGACAAGGTGGTCGCCTGTTGCCCGACCTTTACATAGCCCAGGCCCACCTCCTCCAGCATGGCCATCTTGTCGCGAATGGGCGGGACGGCGGCAAAGGCGGCGTGGGCATCCTCCACCGTCATGTCCAGCACATCGGCAATGGACAGCCCCTTCCACTTTACCTCAAGCGTTTCGCGGTTGTAGCGCGCGCCCTTGCACACGTCGCAGGTGACATAGACATCGGGCAGGAAGTGCATTTCGATCTTTATGACGCCGTCGCCCTTGCACGCCTCGCACCGGCCGCCCTTTACGTTGAAGGAGAAGCGGCCGGGCTTGTAGCCGCGGGTCTTTGATTCCGGCAGGCCCGCGAACCAGTCGCGGATCGACGTGAACGCGCCGGTATAGGTCGCCGGGTTCGACCGCGGCGTGCGGCCGATGGGCGACTGATCAATGTCAATGACCTTGTCGAGATGTTCCAGACCCTTCAGCCCCTCATGCGGCCCCATGGGAACGCGGGCGCCGTTCAGCGCACGCGCGGCGGCGGGGTACAGCGTGTCGATGACGAAGCTGGACTTGCCCGAACCCGACACGCCGGTGACGCAGGTGAAGGTGCCGAGCGGGATCTTTACATCCACATTCTGCAGGTTGTTGGCGGTCGCGCCGGTCAGGCGCAGGGACTTGCCATTGCCCTTGCGGCGCTTCGGCGGCAGCGGGACCGCGCGGCGGCCGGACAGATAGGCGCCGGTCACGCTCTCCTCGCTGGCCAGAATGTCCTCCAGCGTGCCCTGCGCGATGATGCGGCCGCCATGGACGCCCGCGCCGGGGCCTATGTCGACGATATAGTCGGCGGTGCGGATCGAATCCTCGTCATGTTCGACGACAAGGACCGTATTGCCCAGGTCGCGCAGGCGGCGGAGGGTTTCAAGCAGGCGGTCATTGTCCCGCTGATGCAGGCCGATCGACGGTTCATCGAGAACGTAAAGCACGCCCGACAGGCCGCTGCCGATCTGGCTGGCGAGGCGGATGCGCTGTGACTCGCCGCCGGACAGGGTGCCGGATTTGCGGTCGAGGTTCAGATAGTCGAGGCCGACATTGTCGAGGAAGCCGAGGCGCTCGGTGATTTCCTTCAGCACCTGGCGGGCGATCTCGTTCTGCTGATCCGTCAGCTTAGCGGGCAGGGCGCGCGACCAGGCCAGCGCCTGATCGATGGGCAGGCGGCTGATGTCGCTGATCGGATCGCCGTCGATTTTTACCGCCAGCGCCTGTGGACGCAGCCGGGCGCCGTCGCACACTTCGCACGGGGCGGCGGACTGAAAGCGCGTCAGCTCCTCCCGCATCCAGGAGGATTCCGTGCTGGCCAGGCGGCGCTCCATATTGTGGATGACGCCCTCGAACGGTTTTTTCACGTCATAGGATTTGCGGCCGTCCTGAAAGCTGAGCGTGATCGGCTTTCCCTTTGTGCCGAGGAGGACCATGTCGCGCGCATCCTGGGACAGATCCTCCCACGGGGTGGCGAGGTCGAAGCCGCCCGCCTTCGCCACGGATTTCAGCACCTGCATGTAATAGGGGGAGGGCGGCTGCGACTTCGCCCAGGGGACGACGGCGCCCTTTTGCAGGCTGAGCTTTGTGTTGGGGACGATCAGGTCAGGGTCGAAATAGGGCTTTTCGCCAATGCCGTCGCACGCGGGGCAGGCGCCGTGCGGCGAGTTGAACGAGAACAGGCGCGGCTCGATTTCGGGAATGGTGAAACCGGAAACGGGGCAGGCGAATTTCTGGCTGAACAGAACGGCATCCCGGGGCGGGTCGCCCTCCTTCACCACGGGTTCCGCGATGGCGAGGCCGTCGGCGAGCGACAGGGCGGTTTCCAGGGAATCGGCCAGGCGGCTTTCAATGCCGGACTTCACGACGATGCGGTCGACGACGATTTCGATGTCGTGCTTGAATTTCTTGTCGAGTTTCGGCGCATCCTCAATGGCGTAGATCTCGCCATTTACCTTCACGCGCTGAAAGCCGGCGGCCTGCCATTCGGCGAATTCCTTGCGATATTCGCCCTTTCGCCCGCGCACGACGGGGGCGAGCAGCAGCAGGCGCGTACCCTCCTCCTCGGACATGATGCGGTCGACCATCTGGCTGACCTGCTGCGTTTCGATGGGAAGGCCGGTGGCCGGGCTGTAGGGAATGCCGATGCGCGCCCATAACAGGCGCATATAGTCGTAAATTTCGGTGACGGTCGCGACGGTGGAGCGCGGGTTCTTCGACGTCGTCTTCTGCTCGATGGAAATGGCGGGGCTGAGGCCCTCTATATGATCCACATCGGGCTTCTGCATCAGTTCCAGAAACTGGCGCGCATAGGCGCTGAGGCTCTCGACATAGCGGCGCTGCCCCTCCGCGTAGATGGTGTCGAACGCCAGCGAGGATTTGCCGGAGCCGGACAGGCCCGTCATCACGATCAGGCTGTCGCGCGGCAGATCGATGTCCACGTCCTTAAGATTGTGCTCGCGCGCGCCGCGCACCGATATCGTCGTCAAGGCCATGGGGTGTAGGGTTTCCGGTTTGTTCTCTTGCGCCGAACTAGCGCGGAAGGGGGATCAGGGGAAGGGAACAGGTGGGGATTGGTAGCGGCTTAGTCAAAGGCTGGGCGCCACGAAACCGCCGGCGCGCGTATCTGTCCACGCCCCGCCGTGCCCGTGCCCTCTTGTGAACGAACACGACCCGCGCTTTGCAGCAGCGGATGACAGCGTTCACCATCATATTGACGGGGCTGGGCCTGCTGGTCGGCAGCTTTATCGGCGTCGTCGTGGAGCGGTGGCCGCATGGGGAGGGCTTTGCGCGCGGGCGGTCGCGGTGCGATGGGTGTGGCCGCACGCTGAACGCGGCGGAGATGGTGCCACTGTTGTCCTGGCTGTGGCTGAAGGGGCAGTGCCGTACATGCGGCGCGCGGATTTCGCCGCTGTTGCCCTTGCTGGAGATCGGCGCGGCGGCGATTGGCGGCATTGTGGGCATCACGCTGGAGGGACTGCCCGGCGCAGCTGGCGGCGCGGAGGGGTGGCTGCATCCGACCTGGTTGGCGACGGTGTCGGTGCATATGGCGTGGTTGGTGCCAGTGTCGCTGCACCTGGCGTGGGCGCCGTTCGGATGGGCGCTGCTGTGCCTGGCGGCGCTGGATTACCGGGCAATGTGGCTGCCGGACAGGCTGACCCTGCCGCTGCTGGCATTGGGCCTGCTGATCGGCGCGGCAAAGGGGCAGGCGGTGCTGGCGCTGGCGGGCGCAGGCATCGGCTGGGCGCTGCTGGTGCTGGTTGGCGGCGTATATGAGCGCGTGCGCGGCCGCGCGGGACTGGGTGGCGGCGATCCGAAATTGCTGGCGGCAATTGGCGCATGGCTGGGGCCGGGGGCGCTGCCGCTGGTCATCGTCGCCGCCTCTGTGGCCGGACTCGGCGTCGCAATGTCCATGAAGATCGCCGGCCATAAGGTCGGCGGGGCCACTCGGATGCCCTTCGGTACGCTGCTGGCCCTGGGCGCGTGCGGATATTTCGTCGTCTTGGCATTGGGCGAAGTGCCGGCGTTTTCAATTTTGTGGTGAGTGAAGGCGCCGTCCCCACATGAAGGGAAGAAAACTCTGATGTGTATCCGTGGGAGCCTACAAAATATAGTCTGAACGCTTGGCCGCGAGCGGGATTCATCTGCGATGGATTAGTGTCGGTGAGCTTTACACAAGCGTAACGATAAGGCGCGGACAAGATATATAAGTATATAAAAAATAAACATAAATATAGAATGGCGTGATTTTTGCTAATGTATGTTCGCGGTCCCAGCCTGGTTGCCGCAACGGGGGCAATATCATGATTTTGAGCGTTCTGCCGGGGCTAGTCCGCCCTGTCTGCAGACCCAGGGCTTCGGCTTAGCCGGGCCAATATCCAGCGAGAATCATGGGCTGCGTATGTCCGGCGTCTGTTTTTTTGAATTGGCCTTACTCGTACAAAGGGAATGCTGAATGACCGTACTTCGTCTTAGCCTGGCCGCAGGAGTTGCTGCCCTCACGCTCATATCTACACATGCTGCCGCCGCTCCGCTTATGCTTTACAATACCGGTGTTGATGATTCCGGCAGCGTAAAAGCCTCGGGCACACAGGAAACGCATTACAGCCTGGTCGGTGGGAATGCGGTCGTTTTCAAGCATCCTGCCTGGTATGGCGTGTCAGGCGCTCAATGGATTTCCGGCTCAGGGAATGGCACGTCTGGAAATACATCGAACGTCTTTACGCTTACCTTCTCGCTCGCAGGATATGATTTCTCCACGGCCTCGATCTCTGGCCAGTTTGGCGGTGACGACGCAGTCTCCGTTTCGCTGAACGGCGGAACGGCCGTCGTTCGCAACCGCCCTGCTTATCAGAATTTGGGCGCCTTTACGTTCAGTGACGGCTTTCAAAGCGGAATGAACACGCTCGCCTTTACTGTTAACAACTCTGGCGGTGGAGCGACCGGGCTCGTTGTCAGCGACCTGACAGGTGCGGCGGACTTGCTTCCCACAACGGTCTCGGAACCGGCCACATTGGCACTTATGTCATTTGGTCTTCTTGGCACCCTCGGCGTCGGGTTGCGCAGACGTAAGCTGGCTGCTCGCTGATCTGCGTGCGGGCTAAATGCCTTATGTCCTGCTTGCATGCTAAGACCGTAAGCTGATCGGACCCGGGGTGGTAGCGAAAGAGGGTTAGTTGATCCTTGTTTCCCCATTCCGGGCAATCAGCTTTATGGACGTCGGCGGAAACGTCCCAGCGATATGCTCCCAAAGGGCGGTTCTGCTCCCACGCCGGAATGGTTCATGCCGCGCACATCGGCGGCGGCTTCGACGATCTGATGCGAAAGGCGGACGCTGCGCTGTACCGGGCGAAGGGCGGGGGCCGCAACAGGATCGAACAGGCGGCGGCATAGAGGATGCCGACCGCCTTGGTCGCATTCTGCCCGGAACGGCGCCTGATCCCGCGGCTTATCTCGCCACCAGTTTCCAGAGGCACAGCATGTTGGGGAGGGTCAGGCCGAGGATGGCGGCGATGTCGAGGGGGCCGTCGCCGAGGAGGCCGGCGATCAGGGCGGCGGTCATCATCACCGCAAATATGATGGGCCAGGTGAAGGTCTGCATGAGGCTTTTGTGCAGGCGCGGCCCGTATGGGTGGCGGCCGTGTGGGTGACGGGCGCGTGGGGGCGGGCGCGCGGGCGAGGGCGGCTCATGCCGAGGCCTCGCTTTCCACGACTTCCTGTACGCGGCGGTTGAGCGACTGACCGCGACGGCCGAGCCATAGATATATGCCGCTGCCCAACAACGCAGCTAATGCAACTGCCTATCATTTACGGGTGGGGCCGGTTCTTTATGGGTAAGGGGAGGTTCCGCCGACGGCGGCCATGACGGCGCCTTCGGTGCGGTCTGCCCCATTGAAACAGTTTGTCACATTCGCCACCAGGTCTGGAAACAGGGCGGTTCCTATATCGCCCTCGTCCTACAGGGACAGCCTGTCGAAGCAGGCCGGGCAACCGACGCAAGCATCCGCGCCGCCGCACAAACGCACCGCAGATCGGTGTTCGGCGGCGCTCGTCCTGGCGTTCAACATATCGCTGCGGCCACACGAACATATCGCTGATGAAATCAGTCTTTTGGCTTTGGCAGGGCCTTGAATGAAATTGAGAGAAATTGGAGATTTTATGAAGTTAGTTCTATTGTGTTTTGCAGGGCTTAGCCTGACCGCATGTGCCGGGTCGCCCCTTTCCAACTCTGCTGAAAATCGTGCGCAGTTGAATTCAAGTTCGGAGCGGACCTATTCGAAGTGCATGTGGACGAAGCCGCGCTGTGCGCCCGGCCTTGCCCGGACACCGGGCGCATAACGCCCCCCCTCCAAATTATCCTTGGCATGGGCAGTTAGGCCGATAAGCGGGCGAAACGCTGAAGCGCGGAGATACTGACGGGCCGTCAGATCCTGCGACTTTTCGAACCTTTGCATGCCAAGGAGGAGAGGCCCATCCCCCGTTCCACATTCATCCCATCGCTCGCCGTGCTTTGCGGCGGCAGCGTCATGGCGCTGGCCTTTGCCGGGTTTCCCGCGGCGGCGCAGTCCTCCACCCTGGCATCCGCCGAAGTGATGACGGATTACAGGGTGCGAGGATTGAGCTGGAGCGACGGTGAGACGACGGCGCAGGCCTATGTCGGTCTGCCCATATCGTCCCGACTGGATGCCTCTATCACGGCCACGGCGCTGCGCGAGTCGAGCCGCCACGGTGGCAGTGATGTCGGAGTCGATCTGGCGGCCTATTATGGCGACCGTGCCGGGCTGTTCGACTGGTATGGCGGTGTCGTCGGACATTTGTTCGCGGGCGCAGAGGGATCGATGGATTATGCCGAAGTCCGCGCGGGCGGCAGCGTGACGCTGGGGCCGGCCGCCGTCGACGTGTCGGCATCCTATGCGCCGTCGCAGGACGCTATCGGCGGCAGCAACCTATATGGCCGTATCGGCGCGCAAGCCGGCATCTGGGGCAGTCCCATCACCTTTCGCGGGCATGTAGGCAGATCCACCGGATCGGTTGACGATCCGGTGCGGGCAAATCGCCTGCGCCCCGGCGGCGATTATACCGACTGGTTATTGGGCGCAGATTATGTGCTGGGGCCTTTCCTTTTCGGTCTGGCCTATACCGACACCGACATCGATGCCTCTGAAGCGGTCCCGGCTGGACTTGGCCGCGATGCGGGTTCACGTATCGTCGCGCGCGCGCGGTTCGATTTCTAGACCTTAGCTATCGGCGCGAAAGCTTTGAGAGGAGCCTGATATGCCGAGCGAGAAAGTGACCATCCGAACGCGGGATGGTGAATGTCCCGTGCATGTCATGCGCCCTGCCGGTGCCACCGGAGCCGGCCAGTGGCCTGCCGTGATCCTCTATATGGACGCGGGCGGCATACGGCCCGGCATTGCCGCCATGGCACAGCGTCTGGCGGATGCGGGATATATCGTGCTGCTGCCCGACCTGTTCTACCGCTATGGCCATTACGACCCCTTTGTGCCCGCAGAGGTTTTCGCCGGCGACATGCGCGCGATCCTGGGGCCGCTGATGGCGACGACGGGCAATGACAAGGCCGCCGAAGATACCGGGTCGCTGCTGACCTATCTGGACACGCGCGCCGATGTGAAGGGGCGCAGGATTGGCGCGGTGGGGTTCTGCATGGGAGGTGGCATGGCCATCGTCGCTGCTGGCACCTACCCGGATCGCTTTGCGGCCGTGGCAAGCTTTCACGGCGGCAATCTGGCGACCGACGCGCCGACCAGTCCGCATTTGTGGGCATCGCACCTGTCGGCGGAAGTCTATGTCGCCGCCGCGGAGAACGATAATAGCTATCCGCCCGAGATGGCCGAACGGTTTGAAAAGGCGCTGGCCGATGCGGGCGTGTCCTATGCCACCGACACCTATCCGGCCGCGCATGGCTGGGTGATGCCGGATTTCCCCGTGTATGACGAGGCCTCCGCCGAGCGGGGCTGGGAGGAAATGCTGGCGCTGTTCGAGCGGGCGCTGGGCGAGGCGACGGAGTAGCGCGCCCTAGCGTTTTTCCACCTGATGCTTCTTTGACGCGGCGGCGGCTCGCTGCCACGGCCAGCAGCCCTCTATCTCCGTTTCGAGGGAAAAGCTGAGGAAGGTCCGGATGACGACGATCGCACCCAGAAGGCCGACGCTTTCATAGCTGAGGGGGGCGGTGATGGTGGCGATGATGTCCGCGCCGACGAGAAGCTCCAGCCCCAGAAGGATGCCGCGGCCCAGGTTCGAGCGGTAACGGTCATAGGCATCGCGCCAGTCACCGGACTGCCGACCCTGCACCACATAAGCGCCGCTGGACAACAGGATGCTGATCAAGATGACGGCGACGCCGGCAAGCTCTATCAGCATGGCGATCTGCCCGACGATACCATGGACCTGGTCAATCATCATGGATCGTAAACAAAGGGCCGCCGGGCCTTGTTCCGCATGGCGCGCGGGATCGTGGCCAAATCATGCGGGCGAATGATGACCGGGCAACCATCGGGCTGCCCGGTCAAAGGCGCATTAAAGCTGCGAAAGCATGTGTTCCGCGCTTGAGACGCGGAAGTCGCCGGGCGCCTCTACGTTCAGTTCCGAAACAACGCCGTCCTTGACGATCATGGAATAGCGCTGCGAGCGCTTGCCCATGCCGAAGCCCGAGGCGTCCATGGTCAGGCCGAGCGCCTCCGTGAAATCGCCATTGCCGTCGGCCAGCATCGTGACCTTCTGCCCGGCATCGGCGCTTTTGCCCCAGGCATCCATGACGAACGCGTCATTGACGCTGACGCAGGCGATTTCGTCGACCCCGCTGGATTTCAATTCGTCGGCTTTGGTTACATAACCGGGCAGGTGCTTTGCGCTGCAGGTCGGCGTGAAGGCGCCGGGAACGGCAAACAGGGCAACCGTACGACCGGCAAAGAATTCGCCCGTCTCGACGGGGCGGGGCCCTTCTTCGGTCATTTTCGTGAGTTTGGCAGCAGGTATCTTGTCACCGACGTTGAGGGGCATTGTCATCTCCTTTGTTGGAACAGGGTCACGCACATTCCATCGCACGTTGCGCGGCATGGTTCCACCTTGGCGAATGCGGCAGGGCGCTTATGTTAACCCTGATGACACAAACCACACCTGCGCCGCCGCCCTTTCTGTCCGGACAGTTCCTGTTGTCCATGCCGGGGATGGGGGACGAAAGGTTTTCCCGCGCCGTCATCGCCATGTGTGCCCATGACGACGAGTCCGCGCTGGGCATCGTCATCAATCATGTTCGCGGCGACGTCGACGCGCGCGGCCTGATGGATCAGCTGGACATCGATCATTCGGGCATGGACGACGCCCCGGTCTATGCCGGCGGGCCGGTGGAGCCGCAGCGCGGATTCGTCCTGCATTCCACGGATTATGAGGGGCAGGGCACGCTGAATGTCGCGGGGCGCTGGGCGCTGACAGCGACGCTGGACATATTGCGCGACATCGGCGCGGGTAACGGCCCGGCGCAATGGCTGATCGCGCTGGGCTATACCGGCTGGGGCGAGGGGCAATTGGAACGGGAACTGACGCAGCATGGCTGGATGAGCGTGGACGGCGACGGTGGCATCATGTGGAACACCCATGTCGCCGACCGCTGGCCGCGCGCGTTCGAAAGCGCGGGTATCGATGTGTCGCTGCTGTCCGCCACCAGCGGGCGAGCCTAGCCTAAGCCTGTTCCACGACGCCGGGCGCAAGCGTTCCGGCAAGGATATAAAGCAATCTTTATATTTGCCCCCGCGTCCGGCGGCTCCTATGGTCGCGCCATATGCAATTCTCGACTGACAGGAGTGCCGAAATGGCCGAAGACTATATTATTTCCGATATCAACCTGGCCGAATATGGCCGCCGCGAACTGGACATCGCCGAAACCGAAATGCCCGGCCTGATGGCGACGCGGGAGGAATATGGCGAAGCAAAGCCGCTGAAGGGCGCGCGCATCGCCGGCTGCCTGCACATGACCATTCAGACGGCCGCGCTGATCGAAACGCTGACGGCGCTGGGCGCGGAAGTCCGCTGGGCATCGTGCAACATCTATTCGACGCAGGATCATGCCGCCGCCGCCATCGCCGCGACGGGCGTGCCGGTCTTTGCCAAGAAGGGCGAGACGCTGGCCGAATATTGGGAATATGTGGACCAGATTTTCCAGTGGGGCGACGATCCCTGCAATCTGATCCTGGACGATGGCGGCGACGCCACCGGGTACGTCATCTGGGGCGCGCGCATGGAAGCGGGCGAGGAAATGCCCGCGCCGGGGAACGAGGAAGAGGAAGAGATGCAGAAGGTGCTGAAAAAGCGCCTGAAGGAGTCGCCGGGCTTCTTCACCAAGCTGCGCGATTCCATCAAGGGCGTCTCTGAAGAAACGACGACCGGCGTGCTGCGCCTGTACGGCCTTGCCAAGAAGGGCAAGCTGCCCTTCCCCGCGATCAACGTAAATGACAGCGTCACCAAGTCGAAGTTCGACAATAAATATGGCTGCAAGGAATCGCTGGTCGACGGCATTCGCCGCGGCACCGACGTGATGATGGCCGGCAAGGTCGCTGTTGTCGCCGGTTATGGCGATGTCGGCAAGGGCTCCGCCGCCAGCCTGCGCGGCGCCGGTGCGCGCGTGATGGTGACGGAAATCGACCCGATCTGCGCCCTGCAGGCGGCGATGGACGGCTATGCCGTGACGACGATGGAAGAAGCGGCACCGTTCGCCGACATCTTCGTAACGACGACCGGCAATAAGGACGTCATCACCATCGAGCATATGCGCGCGATGAAGGACATGGCGATCGTCGGCAATATCGGCCATTTCGACAATGAAATTCAGGTCGGCAAGCTGGCCAATCTGGAACATGTCGAAGTGAAGCCGCAGGTGGACATGTACACCTTCCCCGACGGCAAGCGCATGCTGCTGCTGTCGCAGGGGCGCCTGCTTAACCTGGGCAATGCGACGGGGCATCCCAGCTTCGTCATGTCGGCCAGCTTTACCAACCAGGTGCTGGCGCAGATCGAATTGTGGACCAAGGGCGAAAATTACGAGAACCAGGTCTATGTCCTGCCCAAGCATCTGGACGAGAAGGTCGCCCGCCTGCACCTTGAGAAGCTGAACGTGAAGCTGAGCGAGCTGTCGCAGGAACAGGCCGATTATATCGGCGTGCCCGTCAACGGGCCGTTCAAGGCGAACGAATATCGCTATTAATGGCTGAGCCGCCCTGTCGATAAGGGCATCTCTGCAAAGGAATGGGCGGCGGCACCAATGGTGTCGTCGCCCATTTCGTTTCAATGGGGTGCCGAGCGGGGGGAGAGTCAGTGGGAATCAGGGGGAAGAGGCGATGAGGGTTTCATCATAGCCGCGCCCTGTCAGCAGTTTGTTGTACGCCGGGCGATGCTCCGATAGGGAAACAGGCGTGTCGCGCGCCCTCCTTTATCCGGTGATTGCCGCCAGCGTGTCGAGCGCCGTTCCGGCGAGCGCTCTGGCGGCGTTGCCTGAAAATTTCCAGGTTACCGGGCCGACGTCGGCGGCGCTGATCGTCGCCGCGGCGTGGCTGCTGATCGCGGTGTGGGCGGTGATCCGCTCCGCGCGCATACGTGCGCAGGCGGAAACGGCACAGGCCTGGGGATTGCGCCTGCGCGGTCTGTTGTCGACCCTGCCGGTCGCCTATCTGATTTCAGGCGATGGGGGGCGTGTAACAGCTTCGGATTCGCTGCGTTCCTGGCTTGGCATCGATCATCGCGTGACGAAGCTGTCGGAACTTGCCCCGGCGCAGCGCGACGCGCGCCGGGCGACCGGCCTGGACAGTGAAAGCTATGCGGCCCTGGAAGCGGCGATTGCCGCCGCCGCCGTGTCGGGCCAGCCATTCGTCCTGAGAATGAAAACCGCCGACGGCGCGCGCCGCCTGCAGGCCACGGGACGTGCCGCGCCGCCGGAGGTGGCGGGGGATCGCGGCGTCACCGTATGGTTTGCCGACACGACCGAAACCGATCGGCAACGGAACGAGGCCGAGGCGAGATCCGCTGAGCAATTGGCGCGTTCGGAGGCCGCGCTGGCGATCCTGGCGGTCGCGCCCGTGCCACTCTGGCGACGGGCCGCCGACCTGCGTCTGGTTCAGGTCAACGAAGCCTATGGCCGCGCCGTGGAGGCCGAGAGCCCCGATGCCGCGGTCGCCGAACAGGCGGAACTGCTGACCGGATCGCTGTCGATGACGCCGAAGGCTGCCGCGCAGGCCGCACTGGAAGAGGGCAGCGTTCAGGTACGGGAGGAAACGACGGTCATCGGCGGCGAACGCCGTCGTCTGCGCATTGCCGAAATGCCGCTGCCATCGGGTGAAGTCGCGGGACTGGCCCTCGACATCACGGAGCGGGAAGAGGCGCGCGCGGAGCGGGATCGCTTTGCCGAGGCGCAGTCCTACATGGTCGCGCGCCTGTCGGCGGGCGTGGCGCAGTTCAATGCCGAACGGCAACTGGTCACAGCCAATGCCGCGTTCCAGCGTATATTCCGCATCGATGACGAGATGCTGGAGAAGAAGCCGGAATTCGGCCGGGTGCTGGAGCGGATGCGCGAGGCACGGCGCCTGCCGGAGCAGCGCGATTTTCCCAATTGGATGGCGGAACGGCGCGGCTGGTTCCTGTCGGCGGACGCGGGGATCGAGGAAACCTGGGTGCTGCCGGACAATATGGTGCTGCGCGTCCTCGCCCAGCCCGCGCCCGATGGCGGTCTGCTGCTGATCTTCGAGGATCAGTCGGAGAGGCTGCGCCTCGCCTCCTCCCGCGATCAGCTGATCCGGGTGCAGGACGCGACGCTGCAGAATCTGCAGGAGGCGCTGGCGGTTTTCGGCGTCAATGGCCGGCTGCAGTTCCACAACCGGGCATTTCGCGATCTGTGGGACGTGCCGGAAAAGCTGCTGTCCGAAAATCCCCACGTCGATGCACTGTTCCAGGAAAGCCAGATCGGCGTTGTCGAGGGCGAGGTGGCAGAGATCATGCGAGAGCTGATCAACCTGTCGACCGACGGCCGGATCGAGCGTTCCGGCCGGCTGGAACTGACCGACGGGCGCTATCTGCGCTTTGCCGCTGTCCCCCTGCCGGACGGGAACGCGCTGTTCACCTTCATCGACGTGACCGATGCGGAACGGATCGAGCTGGCGCTGAGGGATCGCAACGAGGCGCTGGAGGCGGCGGATGCCGCGAAGAGCCGCTTCGTCGAGAGCATGTCCTATGAATTGCGCACGCCGCTGACCGCCATTGCCGGGTTCGCAGAGCTTCTGGAATTGGGCGTTGCGGGCGAACTGAAGCAGAAGCAGGCCGACTATGTCGCCTCTATCCGGACGAGCGCGGAGCGGCTGCGCGTGATGATAAACGGCATTATCGATCTGGCCGTCAGCGATGCCGAGGGCCTGGCGCTTGACAGCGAGGATGTCGATATTCGCGCGCTGATCGACAGCGTCGCGGCGATGTCAGCCTCTAGCGCGGCGGATCGCGGCGTGGAATTTTCGGTCAAGCAGCAAGATGATCTCGGCAGCGTCCTGGGCGATTCCGTCCGCCTGCAGCAGGCAGTCTATAATCTGGTATCGAACGCATTGCGGTTCACGCCGCAGGGCGGGCATGTCGGCATTTCGGCGAAGGGCGACGCAGACGGCGTCCGGATTTCGGTGCGCGATACCGGCATCGGCATTCCGGAAGAGGAGCATGAGGCCATATTCGAGCGGTTCCGCAAGGGATCGAACGCCGGTGCGAGCCAGGGGGTCGGGCTGGGCCTGTCGCTGGTACGCGAAATCGTGACGCTGCACGGCGGAACGCTCATGCTGAAATCCGCCCCGGGGGAAGGGACGGAGATTTCCATGCATTTGCCGCGGCGCATGGAGTTGCCCCCCGTAACCCGGCCTATTGTGACCGGAGGGATCATTTGAAGTTCGAAAGCGAGGCGGAGCAGGAGAGGTTCGGCAGAAAATTGGGCGCGCTGCTGCGACCCGGCGATGTCGTCACGCTGTCAGGGCCGTTGGGGGCGGGCAAGACCGTTCTGGCGCGGGGAATGCTGCGCGGGGCCGGGCATGAGGGCGAGGTGCCCAGCCCAACCTTTACCCTGGTGCAGCCCTATGAGGATGCGGCGCTGCTGCTGCCGATATGGCATGCCGACCTGTACCGGCTGGATGATCCCGGGGAGGTGCCCGCGCTGGCGCTGGACGAGGTGCTGGAGGACGGCGCGCTGATCGTCGAATGGCCGGAACGGGCCGGTAGCCTGCTGCCCGGCCCGGCGCTTGCCCTGACCCTCACCGGGACGGGCGCCGAACCACGGCGGTTGACAGCCGACGTGCCGCCCGATTGGGAGCGCCGATGGGCCACAATCTAGACCTGCCCGCCGCGGCGCCCGCATTTTTGCAGCGCACGGGGTGGGACGCCGCCAAGATGACGGAATTCAGCGCCGACGCCGCGTTCCGGCGCTATTTCCGGCTTGCCCGTCCCGTCGGCGCGGGCGGCAAGGAAACCGCCATATTGATGCATGCGCCCAATCCGTCGGAACGATCCGAATGGTTCGTCGAAATGGCGGAAGAAATACGCGCCCGCGGCATGAGCGGGCCGGCGATCTACGCAAAGGACATGAAACACGGCCTGATCCTGCTGGAGGATCTGGGAACCGCGCAATATTTCCTGCACCTGCAATCCTGTGCGGTGGAGCAGGAGCATGAACTTTACGCGGCCGCGACCGATGTTCTGGTGGCGCTGCACGCCGAGCCGATGCCGGCGCGGCTGGGGTCCGTGGAGATTGACCATTATAGCGATGCGCGCATGGTGAAGGAGGCGGCGCTGCTGCTGGACTGGCACTGGCCGGAACTGGCCGGGACCGAAGCCCCGCCGGAGTTGAGGGAAAGTTATGCAGCGGCGTGGCAAGCGGTTCTACCCGTCGGTCACTATGCGGACGATCGCATGGTGCAGCTGGATTATCATTCGCCCAATCTGATGTGGCTGCCGCAGCGGGACGGCGCGCGGCGCGTCGGCATATTGGATTTTCAGGACGCGATGCGCGGGGCTGCCGCCTATGACCTGGTATCGCTGTTACAGGATGCGCGGCGCGACGTTGCGGATGGCGTGGAAGCGGCAATGATTGCCCGCTATCTGGCGGCGGCTGATCTGGACGAAGAGGCGTTTCGCGCCAGCTATGCCGTGATGGGCGCGCAGCGGGCCGCACGTATATTGGGGGTGTTCGTCAGGCTGTGGCGGCGCGACGCGAAACCCGGCTATTTGCAGCATGTGCCGCGGTTGTGGGCACATCTCGATACAAACCTTATGCACCCCGCCCTGCAGCCGCTAAGGGCGTGGTTCGATGACAATCTGCCGCGGTCGATGCGCCGCGAATTCGACCCAGTCCGGTAAGGAATGCGAATGCCGTCCAGCAAGCCGCCCATGAAGAAGCCGATGTCCCTGCGTCCCAGGGTGCAGGCCGATATGCCACGCGCGGGAATGTTGCTGTCGGCGGGTCTGGGCAGGCGCATGCGGCCGCTGACCGCGACCCGCCCCAAGCCGCTGATTTCCGTCAACGGCAAGGCGCTGATCGATTATGCGCTGGAAAGTTACAAGCGGGCCGGCGTCGACCGGGTCGTCGTCAATACGCACTATCTGGCCGGGCAGGTCGAGGCGCATGTCAGGCGGGTGAACCATGGCCTGGACATCCATCTGTCCGACGAGCGTGACGAGCTGCTGGAAACCGGCGGCGGCTGCAAGAAGGCGCTGCCCCTGATCGGGGCGGACCCGTTTTTCGTCAGCAATAGCGACAATATCCTGATTGACGGGCCGATGGATGCCCTGGCGCTGCTGGCGGAAAGGTGGAAACCGGAGCAGATGGATGCCCTGCTGCTGCTGGTGCCGCTGGCGCGGGCGCATGGCTATAATGGCAATGGCGATTTCCGCATGTCGGGAACGGGGCAGCTGGCCCGCCAGAGCGGGACGCGCATCGCGCCGTTCATCTATTCCGGAACGCAGATCGTGAAGGCGTCGCTGTTCGAGGATACGCCGGAGGGGCCGTTCTCCTTCAACCTGATCTGGGACCGCCTGATCGAAACGGGGCGGCTATATGGCATGTCGCACCAGGGCCAATGGTATCATGTCGGGACGCCGGAAGCGGTGAAGCAGACGGAAGAATTGCTGCGTGAGGCGTAGGCCCTCAGTTTTTTCCATTCCCCCCGAGGGCGCGTTCGCCGACCGCCTTGCCAAAGGATTGCTGGCCGGTTTCCCATTTGGCGGGGACGCCGGCGAACTGGGGCTGGCACGGACGTTGGTGATCCTGCCCAACCGGAGAGCGGTGCGATCCGTCCGGGACGCCTTCGTGCGGGCGGCGGGCGGTGCCCTGCTGCTGCCGCGGCTGACGGCGCTGGGCGATCTGGATGACGATCTGACGCCGGGTGCGCTGGTCGATGCCGACCTGTTTTCAGGCGCGCCCGCCATTGATGTGCAGGAGCGGACATTCCGCCTGATGCCCCTGGTCGAACGCTGGCAGACGGCGACGGGCAAGCGTCGCGCAAAGGTAGAGACGCTGAGATATGCCGAGGCGCTGGGCCGCGCACTCGACCTGATGCAATTATACGAGGTCGCGCCCGACGGGCTGGAAGGCGCGGTCGATCAGGACATGGCCGTCCACTGGCAGCAGACCGCGCAATTTCTTGACATCGTGCGGCAGCAATGGCCGCAGGCACTGCGCGCGGCGGGCATGACAGACCGGGTGGCGCAGCGGCAGGCGTTGTTGCGGCGGCTGGCCAAGGATTGGAGCGAGCGCCCGCCAGCCTATCCCGTCATTGCCGCGGGTATCGCCGGTGCGGAGCCAGCGGCTGCGGCCTTTCTGGGGCAGGTGGCGCGCCTGCCGCAGGGCGCGGTCGTGCTGCCGGGTCTGGACATGATCATGCCGGACGCGGCGTGGGAGGACCTGTCGCCTGCCGATCCACACCCGCAGGTGCCGCTGAAACTGATGATGGACGATATGTCCGTGGCCCGGGGCGAGGTGGCGGCCTGGCCGGTGGAGAGCGACATGGACGGCCCAGCGTCGCGTCATGACGTGCTGTCGGCGGCGTTCATGGCGCCCGATCGCACGGCGGGATGGCGGACGCTGGACCTGCCCGCCGATGCGGCGGACGGACTGGCGCGCGTAGAGGTCCGCGGGCCCGCGGAGGAGGCGCTGGCGGTTGCACTGGCATTGCGGCGGGCGCTGGAAACACCCGAAAGAACCGCTGCGCTGGTGACGCCCAATCGCGATCTTGCGCGGCGGGTGGCGGCGCAGATGCGGCGATGGGGCGTCGAGATCGACGATTCCGCCGGTACGCCCCTGTCCTTGACGCCGCCGGGCGTGTTCCTGCGGCTGGCGCTGGAGGCGGCGGCGTCGGGCTTTGCGCCCGTGCCATTGATGGCGCTGTTGAAGCATCCACTGGCGGGGCCGGGCGAGGGGCGCACTGAATGGCTGCGCCGGGTGCGGCAGTTGGATCTGGCATTGCGCGGCGTACGTCCGGCGCGGGGCTTGCAGGGGACGAGGAACCGGATTTTCACCGCGCTGAAGAGCGATGTGCCGGCGCGCGATGCGCTGATCGACTGGTGGGATGCCGAGGTTGCGCCGCCGCTGCGCGCGCTTGCCGAACTGTTTCAGCGCCGCCGCACGGGTGATCTGGCTGGCGCGGCGGCGAAGCTGCGCGATCTGGTCGGAGATTTTTCGGACGAGCGATTCTGGAACGGCGTCGCTGGCCGGGCTGCGGCGGATATATTGGCGGATCTGGAGCGGCATGGCGCGGTTGCCGGCCCCGCGCCGTCCACGGACCTGCCCGCCCTGTTGGGTGCGGTGATGGAGGGGGTCGCGGTGCGGCCCCTTTATGGGCGTCATCCTCGTCTGGCGATCTATGGCCTGCTGGAGGCACGGCTGCAGCGTGCGGACCTGATGATCCTGGCTGGCTTGTCAGAGGGTGTGTGGCCGCCCGCCGCCGCCTTCGATCCATGGCTGCCGCCAAAGGTGCGCGCGGCGCTGGACCTGCCGCCGACCGATCGGGCGCTTGCGCTGTCCGCGCATGATTTCGTTTCTGCCTGCGGTGCGAAGGACGTGTTGCTGGTGCGTGCGACGCGCGATTCCAGCGCGCCGACCGTGGCGTCGCGATTCTGGCTGCGGCTGGAGGCATTGCTTGGCGATGCGCTGGAGGAAGACCCGATTGCCACCTTTGTGTCGGAAATCGATTCATGCCGCGAGCCCAAACCCGCGCCGCGCCCCGAGCCGGTGCCGCCCGCAGCGGAACGACCGAAGCGGATCAGCGTCACGCAGGTCGATGTGCTGGCGGCGGACCCGTACCAATTCTACGCGCGTGAGATGCTGCGCCTGCGGTCGCTGGATGCGCTGGGCGAGGATGCCGGTGCGGCGGAACGCGGCACCATCGTTCACGATTTGATGGAGACATTGACGCGGGACGGGCTGTTGCAGGACGGCGCCGCGCGGGAAGCCGCCGTGGACAAGGCGCTGAAGGCCTATTCCGATCATCCGCTGCTGACGGCCCTGTGGAAGCCGCGCGTCCTGAGAATGTTGAGCTGGGCGGCGGAACAGATGAGGGCGTGCGACGCAGAGGGCTGGCGTGTCGCCGGGGTTGAGAAGGCGGGCCAGATGAATGTCGCTGGCGTCACGCTGAAGGGCAAGGCGGACGTCATCTTTCGGAACGGCGAGCGACTGTCGATCGCCGATTACAAGACCGGCGCGCCGCCGACGCAGGACCGCATCCTGCGCGGTTATGCCGACCAGCTGGCGCTGCTGGCCTGGCTGGCGTGCAAAGGCGAACTGCACGATGTTCCCGCATTGCCGGTGGCGGAGATTGCCTATTGGCGTTTGTCGGGCGGCAAGACCGAAGGATCGGTCGTGTCGAGCCGCGACAAATATAAAAAGGCCTGGGGTCAGCTGGACGATTATTTCGACGAAGCGGAACAGCGGTTTCGCGAACTGGTCGGTGGATATCTGACGGGAGATCGACCCTTTTCCGCGCGACTGCAGCCGGAATTCGCGCCCTATAGCGATTATAATCTGCTGGCGCGCACGCAGGAGTGGGAGGGGCGCGGCCGTGGCTGAGGGTGTGTCCATCCGCTATTTTCGGCCTTGCGCCGGTGCCAGGAAGGTGCGTCGATGAGCAAGGCGTTGCTGCCCCTGACATCCTCGCAGGCGGAGGCCGCGCGCCCCGATGTTCATGCCTGGGTTTCGGCCTCCGCAGGGACGGGAAAGACGCAGGTTCTGTCGGCGCGCGTGCTGCGGCTGTTGGTGGGCGGCGCCGATCCTGCGGGCATCATGGCGCTGACCTTTACGAAGGCGGCGGCCGCGGAGATGCAGACGCGCATCCTGGATGTGCTGGCGCGCTGGGTACGGGCGGAGGATGAGGAGATTGCAGCCGATCTGGCGGCGATCGGTGCCCCGCGCGACGAGGAGACGCTGCTGCGGGCGCGGACATTGTTCGCACATGCGCTGGAGGTTCGCGGCGGGTTCAAGGTGCAGACCCTGCACAGTTTCGCGGCGGCCCTGCTGGCGGCGTTTCCGGTAGAGGCGGGCGTCACACCGGGCTTTGCGACGCTGGACGACAGATCGGGCGCGCAGCTGAGGCGGCAGGTGCTGGAAGAGGCGGTGACGGACGCTGCCGCCGACGGGGATGATGCCTTTTTGGCGGATCTGGCGGCGCTGGCCGTGCAGCATGGCGATGCGCGGACGGAGGAGATCGTCGGCAGCCTGCTGCGCGAGCGGCGGGCGCTGCTGGATCTGCGCTCTCCTGAGGCGGCACTGGCGGCGGTTCGTGCGGCACTGGGCTTGCCGCGCACGGGCACGGCGGAAGATATCATGCGGCAGGCGATGGATGCCGATGCAGGGTTGGAGGATGCGGTAGCGGCCTTTGCCGCCAGCCTGAACGCCTGGGGGCGCAAGACCGGCCTGGAAAGGCTGGACAAGGTCAGCCTGTTTCAGCTTGCCGCGCCAGCAGAGCGGGTGGCGGCGCTGGAGCATTTGTGTTCCGCGCTGTTTACCAGTGGCGGCACGGGGCCGCCCTATAAGGCCAATTCTGCGCTCAACGGTGCCGATGATGCGCTGGTGGCGCGGATCGAGCCGCTGCGTGCCTGCAGATGGGCGCTGGATCTGGCCGATGTCGCGGCGCTGCACCTGCGCGTGGGGCAGAATGTGGCGGCACGCTATCAGGCGGCGAAGGAACGGCAGGGCGCGCTCGATTTCGCCGACCTGATCGATGAGGCGGCGCGGCTGCTGTCCGACCTGTCCTCTGCCTGGGTATTGTACAAGCTGGATCAGCGTATCGAGCATGTGCTGGTCGACGAGGGGCAGGATACGAATGCGGCGCAGTGGCGGATCGTCGATGCCCTGACGGAAGAATTCTTTGCCGGCATTGGCGCCGATGCGGAGGTGGAATCACGCCCGCGCACGAAATTCGCGGTGGGGGATTTCAAGCAGGCGATCTTTGGCTTTCAGGGTTCGGAGCCGGACGAGTTCGCTGGCGCGCGGGAGCGGACTGCGGCGGCGGCCAACGCGGCGGGCCATAGGTTCATCGATGTCGATCTGGACATGTCCTTTCGATCGGGAAAGGCGGTTCTGGCCGTTGTCGATCAGGTTCTGAAGCAACTGACGCCCGCCGCCCTGGGTATCCAGCGGCCCGATTTTCCCCGGCACGAGCCGCACCGGGCAGATGCGGCAGGGGCGGTGACGCTGTGGCCCCGCCTGATGGACGAGGATGGAAACGTGCCGGAGGCCTATCGCGAGCGGCCGGAACGGGAATTGGCACGGCGTATCGCGGATCAGATCGACGGCTGGCTGCGCGATGGGCGCTTTGTGCCCTCGCGCGGGCGCGCGGTAGAGGCGCAGGACATCATGATCCTGGTGCGCAGTCGCGGCGATCTGGTGCCGGAACTGGTCGCGGCGCTGCATGCCGCGGGCGTTGATGTGGCCGGTGCCGACCGGCTGCGCCTGACATCACCCATCGTGGTTCAGGATTGCCTGGCGCTGGTACGATTCGCCCTGCAGCCGAACGACGAACTGGCGCTTGGCGAGCTGCTGGTGTCGCCGTTTCTGGGCTGGTCGCAAGACGAGCTTTATGCGCTGGCCTATCGTCGCGGGCCGCGCGTACCCCTGTGGTCAGCGCTGCGCGATGCGGCGGATGAGAAAAGCCGCGCGGCCACTGCCTGGCTGTCCCAGATATTGGACATGGCGGATTTCATGACGCCCTACGACATGCTGGAAACAATGCTGTCGGGGCCGCTGGGCGGGCGGGCGAAGCTGTTGTCCCGGCTGGGGGAGGAAGCGCGCGATCCGCTGGAGGAGCTGTTGTCGCAGGCCTTGCAGTTCGAGCGCACGGCGGCGCCATCGCTGCAGGGATTTCTCGACTGGATCGCGGCGGCGGACGATATCGATATAAAGCGCGACCCCGATGCCCCGTCCAATGCCGTCAGGATCATGACGGTGCATGGCGCAAAGGGGTTGCAGGCGCCCGTGGTCATCATGGCCGATGCAGCGAAGGCCCGCGCGGGTACACACCGCATCAGCCATTTGATGGCGGGCGATCCCAGGCTGCCCATCCATGGTTTTTCCAAGGGGACGCTGCCTGAAATCCTGCAAGCCGAATATGACCGGCGGGAGAGGGAGGAACGCGAGGAAAGCCTGAGGCTGCTATATGTCGCGATGACGCGGGCGGAGGATTATCTTTACGCCGGCGGCCTGCCGCCCGGGCGCGGCGGCGACGTGACCTGGTACGATATCATGAAGAATGCGCTGGCCGACCTGCCGACGGAGGAGCCGGTTAGCGAGCTGTGGGGTGGGCAGGAATTGCGGCATGTCTGCGGCGTCGAAGCGGCGACGGAACGGCGCGCAGATTCTGTGCGATCTGCGGTCCCACTGCCGGATTGGGTGCGTCAGGCTGCGCCGCCAGAGGCACGGCCACCGCGTCCGTTGTCCCCCTCAGCACCGGAGGATGAGAGCAATTTGCCGCCGCCCGGCCCCCAGCTGGAACTTGCGGCACTGCGCGGCCGGTTGATGCACAGCTTGTTCGAGAAGCTGCCCGCTTTGCCGGAGGCGGAACGCGAGTCGGCGGCGAAGCGGTGGCTGGCGTCGCGCGTGGCGGGAACAACTCTCGATGCGGACGTGCTGGCACGAGAGGTGGTGGCGGTGATGCGCGATCCGGCGAACAGCGACCTGTTCGGACCCGATGCGCTCGCCGAGGCACCGATCAGCGCCGTCGTGGGAGAGGATGTTATTGCAGGGACCATCGACGTCCTGCTGGTCGATGAGACGCGCGTGCGAATCGTCGATTTCAAGACGGATCGAAACGCACCGGAGGGCGAGGCGGAGGTGCCAGACCGCCACAGACGGCAAATGGCACGATATGCGGCGGCGCTGGAGCGGATCTTCCCTGGACGATCTGTGGAGGCTGGCCTGCTCTATACCGCAGGGCCGCGTGTGATCTGGCTGCCGAATAGGAGCGGCTGACGCTGCCTGACCGCCATTACGGCGCGAAAGTCAGACAGATAGAGGCGTGGTGCGCTCAAGGAGTGGTGCGCTCAAGGAGGGGCGGCTGATAGAGCCGAGAGGACGCCGGGAACATCGGCATTTTGGTCATGCCGATGTTCCCGTGACGAGGGAGCGCGGTGCTACTCCTCCGTGTCCTGATTCTCTGCCGCCGGGCCGCCAACATTGCTGTTGGGAACGCGGGCAGCTTCCTCTTCCTCTGCGGCGGGGACGTCGGGGGCCTTGCCCTCTTCCGGGCCGGTTCCTTCGGGGTCTTCGCCTTCGCCTTCAGCAGCGCCTTCTTCGCCCTCGACAGCCGCGCCGTCTTCACCCTCGCCTTCGGCAGCGGGTTCCGGGGGGGCGGGGTAGGGCAGGTTGGAGCCGAGTTCATTCAGATAGGCGAACAGATCGGCACGGTCGGCAGCGCGGCTGATGCCCGCGAACGCCATGATGTTACCGGGGATCGCCGCCTTTGGATTGGCGATATATTCGTTCAGCATTTCGAACGTCCAATTGCCGCCATGCGATGCCATCGCGTCGGAATAGCTGAAGCCCGCATGGCTGCCGATCGGACGGCCGACTACGCCCCAGAGATTCGGTCCCTGCTTGTTGGGACCGCCCTGCTCGACGGTGTGGCAGGTGGCGCACTTCTTGAAAACGTTGGCGCCCTTGGCGGGGTCGGCTTCCTGCAGGGCGAGTGCAATCTCGTCCTCCATCGAAATGCCGTCACCCTCGTCGCCGGCCTCTTCCGTCACGCAGCCTTCTTCGCCGCATGGCAGATAGCCCATCGTTTCGGGGCGATCCTCAGGGAAGGCAAAGCCAGTGGCGATGCCAAGTCCCAGGACGGCAATGGCGGCGGCCAGCAGCCAGCCGAAAATCTTGTTCCACTCGAAACTGTCCACGAAATATCCCTGTGCCGTTGGCGCTGTCTGAAAGGAGTTGCGGCCCCCATAGAAGAGGGGGCGGCGCTTGCCAAGCACCTGCGACTTGACGGCGCGCCACTTCTTGGGCCTGAAGGCGCGCATGGAGACCTATCCGCCCGCCGCACACGCGCTCGTAGCCGAAATGACCGACGCCGCCAATGCCGCGCCGCAGCGCGCCATTTCCTTTCAGGGCGCGCCCGGCGCCTATTCGCATCAGGCGGTGCGGGAATTATTTCCGGATATGCAGCCGCTGCCGTGCTTTACCTTTGCCGACGCCATCGCCGCGGTTCAGGAAGGGCGCGCGAAAACGGCGGTGATCCCCATCGAAAATTCACTGCATGGCCGCGTCGCCGACATTCATTTCCTGCTGCCGGAAAGCGGCCTTCACATCACGCGCGAACATTTCGTGCGCGTTCAACATTGCCTGCTGGCGCTGCCGGGAACGCAATTGAGTGACATAAAGGAGGCGCACAGTCATCCGCAGGCGCTGGGTCAATGCCGTCAGCGCCTGAAGAAATGGGGCATCGCCGCCCGTCCCCAGGTCGATACGGCGGCAAGCGCTGCGCTGGTGCTGGAGGGGCGGGATCCGAGCCGGGCTGCTGTTGCATCGCGCCTGGCGGGCGAGCTGTATGGGCTGGAAGCGATCGAAACGGGAATCGAGGACGCAGCGCACAATACGACGCGATTTGTCGCCCTGTCGCAGGAGCCGGGCGTGCCCCCCGCCGAAGCGGCCGTGATGACGACCCTGACATTCGAAGTGCGGAGCGTTCCGGCCGCGCTGTTCAAGGCGCTGGGCGGTTTCGCCACCAATGGCGTCAACATGACCAAGCTGGAAAGCTATATGCGCGGCGGTCAGTTCACCGCAGCGGAATTCTATGTGGATATCGAAGGGCGGCCCGACGACGAGCCGGTTGCGCGCGCTTTGGAGGAGCTGGCGCATTTTTCCAAATGGGTCAGGGTGCTGGGCACCTATGAACGGGCGCGGGAACGCTGATCATTTCCCGCGCGGGATACGCGGGCAAACCCTATGGTTATTGCGTCCCCGCCGGCCGCTAATCAGCGCAGCGCCTTCAGCAGTTCGGCAATATCCTGCCGCACGGCAACCGGACGCAGGCCGGTGCATTCCAGGCAGGTCGCCTGAACGCCTGCGCCATTTGCCACTGTAAGTGCCTCCTGCAACTGGCTGACGGCGTTCGCCCGCGAACGCAGCATCGCGAGGTCGAGAGCGGCGCGCGGCGCGGCCTCCTGATCGGCGGAGAAGAAATTTTCGATCAGCTGAATCGCAAAGGGCGGCGGTGTTTCCACGTCGACCCGGCGCAGGTCGCCCGCGCCGAAGCCGGCGAGTTCCTCTGCCACGGCGACGGCGTCGTCCAGCGTGCCGAAGCGGTCGACGAGACCCAATTGCCGCGCGGCGCCACCAGACCAGACGCGGCCCTGGGCAATCTGGTCGACGCGGGCCGGATCCATGTCGCGCGCATCGGCAACAACGCCGAGGAAGCGACCGTAAATATCTTCGACACCCAGCTGGAACAGTTCCTGCGTTTCGGGGTTCAAGCCGCCGAAAATATCGGGCGCGCCCGAATAGGGGGTCGTTTCGATGCCGTCCGTCGTGACGCCGAGATCGGCGAGCGTTCGTTCGAAGGTGGGGATGATGCCGAAAACCCCGATGGAGCCGGTGATCGTCGACGGCTGTGCCAGAATCTGGTCGGCCGCCGTCGCCACCCAATAGCCGCCGGACGCCGCGACGTTGCCGAAGCTGGCGACGATGGGAATCCCCTCTGCCTTGGCGCTGAGCAGGGCCTGGCGAATTTCTTCGGAAGCCATGACGCTGCCGCCGCCTGAATCGATGCGGACGACCAGCGCCTTTATATCGTCGTCGGCAATGGCATCCTCGATCAGATTTGCGATCGTCGTACCGCCCGCCGTTCCCGCAGGCGCCTCTCCATCGACGATGGAGCCGGCCACATAGACGATGCCGACGGCATCGCCCGAGGGTGCGAAGGTGGGGGCGGCACTGTTACGATATTCGGCATAGTCGATGCCGGAATAGGCGCCGGGCATGTCCTCCTGGCCGGCACCGTAGGTTTCGGCAAGGTACTGACCCAGGGCGGTGCGGGTGCCGATCCGGTCGACCATCCTTGCGGCCAGCGCAGCCTGCGCGAAGTCGCCGCCTGCCGCCCGCACATTGCCGGAAAGGGCATTGATATAGGCAGGAACGTCGGTGCCCTCTCGCGCAGCCTCCGCATCCTGCAGATATTCGGACCAGATATCGTCGTAGACGGCGCGCAATGCGGCCTCTGCCTCTGGCGAGGCCTCCGTGCGGGTATAGGGTTCGACGAAGCTCTTATAGGTGCCGACACGGAAAACGTTGATGTCGACATTCAGCTTGTCGAGGGCATCGGCGAAATAGAGCTGTGAACCGCCGGGGCCGCCAAGAACCACCTGTCCCAGCGGGTTTAGCCAGACCTGATCCGAATGTGCGGCGAGGAGCCACGAGGCGTCGAAATAGGCGGTGGCATAGGAGTACACCTTCTTGTCGGCAGCGCGGAATTCCGCCAGCGCATCCGCGACAGCCTGCACGTCCGCCTGACCGCCACCGAAAAAGCCGTCGAGGTCGAGAACGATCGCCTGGATCCTGTCATCGTCCCGTGCCGCGTGAATGTTCGCGATCAGCTCCGCCGTCTCGATCTCGCCGGAAGGAAGGGGGTTGGCGATGAGGTCGAGCGGGTTCACCTCCTGCGCCTGCGTCACCAGAAATCCGGAAAGCGGAATGGTGAGAACGCCGCCATCGGGCACGCTGACCGCCTCATCACCCGTAGAGCGGAGCGCGAGAATACCAAGGAAGATCATCACCATCAGCAAAAGAACGAGAAAGTCCTTTACGCCGACCAGAAAATGCCAGAACCCCTTGATCAATGCCATTACGGAACGCCTTTAATATCTGTCCTTTCGTGATGTAGCACCGCGTGGCCCAAGGTCCACCCTGGCAGAGCGCGCGCCAGTTCATCCGTCACAAAAAATTTTTATGCCGCAGCGTTGACAGTGGGGGCGTCGCTCCACATATCGCGTGGTGTTGGCACTCTCATACGGTGAGTGCCAATTCCTTATCTCCACTCAATATAGAAGGGTGACGCAATCATGAACTTCCGTCCTCTGCACGACCGCGTTCTCGTCCGCCGCATCGAGGCCGACGCCAAGACCACGGGCGGCATCATCATCCCCGACACCGCCAAGGAAAAGCCGCAGGAAGGCGAAGTCGTCTCCGCAGGTTCGGGCGCGCGCTCGGAAAATGGCGAGGTTCACCCCCTCGAAGTCAAGACCGGCGACAAGATCCTGTTCGGCAAATGGTCCGGCACCGAAGTGAAGATCGACGGCGAAGACCTGATCATCATGAAGGAAAGCGACATTCTGGGCATCATGTCCTGAAGACAGGCGCTTTCTTCCTGTTTCATTCCAATTCAATCGAAAGGTAGTCACTCATGGCAGCCAAAGACGTAAAATTCGGTCGCGACGCACGTGAACGCATCCTGCGCGGTGTCGATATCCTGGCCGACGCGGTCAAGGTCACGCTGGGTCCCAAGGGCCGTAACGTGGTCATCGAGAAGAGCTTCGGCGCTCCCCGCATCACCAAGGACGGTGTGACGGTCGCCAAGGAAATCGAACTGAAAGACAAGTTCGAGAATATGGGCGCACAGATGCTGCGCGAAGTCGCCTCAAAGACCAACGACATTGCTGGCGACGGCACGACCACCGCGACCGTTCTGGCGCAGGCGATCGTCCGCGAAGGCATGAAGTCGGTATCCGCCGGCATGAACCCGATGGACCTGAAGCGCGGTATCGATCTGGCCGTCACGAAGGTCGTCGAGAACATCCAGTCGCGTTCCAAGCCGGTCGCGGGTAATTCCGAGATCAAGCAGGTCGGTACGATTTCCGCCAATGGCGACACCGAGGTCGGCGACATGATCGCACAGGCCATGGAAAAGGTCGGCAAGGAAGGCGTCATCACCGTTGAGGAAGCCAAGGGCCTCGTCAGCGAGCTGGAGACCGTCGAAGGCATGCAGTTCGACCGCGGCTATCTGTCGCCATACTTCATCACGAACCCCGACAAGATGCTGGCGGAGCTTGAAAATCCGTACATCCTGATCTTCGAGAAGAAGCTCAGCAACCTGCAGGCCATGCTGCCGATCCTGGAAGCCGTTGTGCAGTCCAGCCGTCCGCTGCTGATCATTGCCGAGGACGTCGAAGGCGAAGCGCTGGCGACCCTGGTCGTCAACAAGCTGCGCGGTGGCCTGAAGATCGCAGCCGTGAAGGCTCCGGGCTTCGGCGATCGCCGCAAGGCCATGCTGGAGGACATCGCGATCCTGACCGAGGGTCAGATGATCTCCGAAGACCTGGGCATCAAGCTTGAGAACGTCACGCTCGACATGCTGGGTTCGGCGAAGAAGGTCACGATCGACAAGGACAACACCACGATCGTCGACGGTGCCGGTTCGGAAGAGGGCATCAAGGCCCGCGTCGAGCAGATCCGCGCGCAGATCGAGACGACCACGTCCGATTACGACAAGGAAAAGCTGCAGGAGCGTCTCGCGAAGCTGGCTGGCGGCGTCGCCGTCATCAAGGTTGGCGGTGCATCCGAAGTCGAAGTGAAGGAAAAGAAGGACCGCGTCGACGACGCGCTGCACGCAACCCGTGCCGCCGTTGAAGAAGGCATCGTCCCGGGCGGTGGTACCGCTCTCCTTTACGCCACGAAGGCACTGGAAGGCCTGGAAGGCGCCAATGACGACCAGACGCGCGGCGTCGACATCGTTCGCAAGGCGCTGACCGCTCCGGTTCGCCAGATCGCCCAGAATGCCGGTTTCGACGGTGCCGTCGTTTCGGGCAAGCTGATCGATGGCAAGGACGACAGCTTCGGCTTCAACGCCGCGACCGACACCTATGAAGACCTGGTGAAGGCCGGTGTTGTCGACCCGACCAAGGTCGTTCGCGCTGCGCTGCAGGATGCGGCAAGTGTCGCCGGCCTGCTGATCACGACCGAAGCCACGGTTGCCGAACTGCCGGAAGACAAGTCCAGCGGCGGCGGCATGCCCGACATGGGCGGCATGGGCGGCATGGGCGGCGGCATGGGCTTCTAAGCCCCCGCTACCCGAGCCCAGGCTCAATGAAGAAGGCCCGGAAGGTACCCCCTTCCGGGCCTTTTTTCGTTCAGAACCAGGTGCGGAGGCCGAGCAGGACATATCCGCTCGACGCGCTTTCGCCCGCGTCGCGCACACTGTCGGCGGTGCCGCCAAGGTGCCTTTCCCATTCGACGCCCACATAGGGGGCAAACTCGCGCGCGAATTCATATCTGAGGCGAAGGCCCGCCGTCAGCCGGGCGGGACCGGCGCCGATGGAGCGGCGCTCGATGGTCTGGGCCGACACATCGAGTTCGACGCGCGGCTGCAGGATCAGCCGCTGTGTGATGCGCTGGTCATATTCCGCCTCTATCCGCGCAGTGAAGTCACCTTGATCGGACAGGAAGGCGGCGGCGTCGACCTCGAACATATAAGGCGCCAGCCCCTGCAGGCCGAGAACGAGGTGCGCGCGGGAATCTGGTTCGATGTCATAGCGCACGCCGGATTGCAGGTCGAACCACGGGCCGATGGCATGGCTCCACAGCGCCTGAATTTCGGCATCCTCTACCCCATTGTCGAACGCGCCCTCGCCCTCCGTCTTGATCCATAGCTTGTCGAGGTCGCCGCCGGTCCAGCCCTGGGCATCCCATAGATACAGATCCTGTTCGCCAAAGCGCGCCTCCAGTCGTTCCAGCATCATCGTGCTAGTCGTCATGCCGCCATTTTCGTGCGCGAGGCGCTGCCGGGACGCACGCATGGCGTCAGCGCCCCAGATCGCGTCGGCGGCATGGCGGGCTGGGTCAGCCGCAGATTGCGCGCCGGGTTGCTCGTCCTCCTGAGTGGCGGGCGTCTCGGGCATGTCGTGACCGGCATGAGGGTCGGGCGCATGGTGCCCATCCATGTGCTGAGCCAGTGCAGGGGCCGCGGCGCTGGTTGACAGGAGAAGGGCGAGGGCGATGCGCCTCATGATGCCGTTCCCGACAGGGGGCGCACTGTCACAACCTGAAACATGCCGGCGTGCATGTGATAGAGGAGGTGGCAGTGAAACGCCCAATCGCCGGGCTCGTCCGCTGTAAGGTCGAACGTGGCGGTGCCGCCGGGCTGTACGATCAGCGTGTGCTTCCGGGGCTGGCGGTCGTCTTCGGCGCCGTTCACAAGCTCGAAGAAGTGGCCGTGCAGGTGGATGGGGTGCGCCATCATGGTGTCGTTGACCAGCTTCACGCGAACGCGCTCGTTCAGCGCAAAGCCGATGGGATCATCGCTGACGGCCGTGAATTTCCGGCCGTCGAAGGACCACATATAGCGCTCCATATTGCCGGTCAGATGAATCTCCATCTGCCGCTCCGGCGGCCGCTTTGGGTTTGCATGACGCGCGCGCAAATCCGTATAGCGTAGAACGCGGTGCGGCACCTGATCCAGGCCCAGACCGGGGAAGCCCATGCGGTCGACCGGGACGGGGGAAACCATGTCGACGCCGGGCCCGGCCTCCACCTGTGGTGGCAGTAGAGAGGTATCGCGCATCCTGTGATTCATCGCGCCATGATCCATTGGCGCGTGGTCCATAGATGCATGATCCATCGGAGCGTGGTTCATGGGTGCATGATCCGTCGCATGTGCCGGCGTGGGCTGTTCCATACGCATGTCGGGCATGCCCATATCGGCCATGCTGAGCGTAGGGGTTTCCCGCAGCGGCGGTATGGCAGCGCGAGATCCCGGCTGTGACGTCAGGCTTGCCACCCCCATGCCAGACCTGTCCATCGCCTCTGCCACGATGCGGTGTGCGCCCGCGCCGGGGGTCACGACGACGTCATAGGTCTCTGCGACGCCCAGTTGCAGTTCATCGACCACCACTTCGTCGACATCCTGCCCATCGGCCTGAATCACCGTCAGCGGCGTGCCGGGAATGCGGAAATTGAAGAAGGTCATGGCGCTGCCGTTGATGATGCGCAGCCTGACACGCTCCCCAGGGTTGAACAGATATTCCAGATCGTCGGCAGGGCCGTGGCCGTTGATCAGGAAGGTATAGGTCGATCCCGTCACGTCGCCGATGTCGCGCGGGTCCATGCGCATGCGACCCCATTTCAGGCGCTGCGCCAGATCCATGTCGCCGTTCGTAGCGGTCTGCTTGGTATAGTTGAAATAGCCCTCGGCCAGTTTCAGCTTTCGCATAATCTGATCCGGCGCACGGGGGGTGAATTCGCTGAGAAGGACAATGTAATCGCGATCATAGCGGTCGTCGGAGCCATCCGCGGCATCGATGATCAGCGGGCCGTAATGTCCGGCCTGTTCCTGCAGGCCGGAATGGCTGTGCCACCAATAGGTGCCCGCCTGCCGGACCGGGAATTCATAGGTAAATGTCTCGCTAGGGCCGATGCCGGGAAAGCTGACGCCGGGCACGCCATCATATTGAAAGGGCACCAGCAATCCGTGCCAGTGGATTGAACTTTGTTCCGCCAGCCTGTTCTCCACGTGCAGGCGCACTGTCTGCCCTTCTTGCAACCGGATGAGAGGGCCCGGCACGCTGCCGTTCACCGCCACCGCATGGCCAACGCGCCCGCCGGTCTGAAACCGATGGGCATCGATCGACAGGCGAATGTCGTCGCCCGACAAGGTGCCAAAGCCCTTTGCCGCCATGGCGAGGTCGGCGCCCTTTGCCCAGGCAGGCACGGGAAGAAGGGTGGACGCCGACAGTAGGGCGGCACCGGACAGAAATTTTCGGCGAGCGAGAATCATTGTAAATTTCCGCAGGTTGCAACGGATCAATCAGTCCATATATACCCCCATAGGGTATATGCAATGAGGGGCCGTATGACTGCGCAGCGCAAGAAGCAGAAGATGAACCGGCTGAACCGGATTGCGGGGCAGGTGCGTGGTGTCGCGCAGATGGTGGAGGACGACCGGTATTGCATCGACATCCTGAACCAGTTGCAGGCGGTGAAGGCGGCGCTGGCGCGGGCTGAGAGTGAAATCCTGAAGGATCACGCTGCGTGTTGCGTCGCGGATGCCATCGCGTCGGGGGATCAAAGGGAACAGGAACAGAAGTTCCGCGAACTGATTGATCTGATGGAAAGAGCGAGGAGGTAGCATGTCCTACGCCCGATTTGCGGCCATGATCGCGGCGTCGACCGTCATCATGTACGGCCTGATGTACCTGAATACCTATCAGCTGGATCACGTCCAGTTCAGTCAGACGCGCGTCTGGATGGCGGTCTATATGGGCGCGATGATGACGGTGGTCATGCTGGCCTTCATGTTGAAAATGTATGAGAAAACGAAGGTGAACGTGGCGATCTTCGCCGGTGCGGCAATCGTCTTTGCAGGGTCGCTATACCTGCTGCGCAGCCAGGATACCGTCGGCGACGTCGCCTATATGAACGCAATGATCCCGCATCACAGCATCGCCATCCTGACCAGCGAGCGGGCGAATATCCGCGACCCGCGCGTGCGGGAGCTGGCCGACGCCATCATCAAGACCCAGCGCGAGGAAATCGGCGAGATGAAAATGCTGGTCGCGGATCTGGAAGCGCAGGGGGCAGACCCGAGCCGCCAGAACAGGGAGGTCGCACAATGACCCGGAAAACGGCGCAGCTATATCGTATGGTGATGGACAAACATGTCTGTCCCTATGGCCTGAAATCGAGGGATCTGCTGGAACGGCAAGGGTATCGGGTGGAGGATCATCACCTGACGACGAGGGTGGAAACCGATGCCTTCAAGGAAGAGCATCAGGTTGAAACCACGCCGCAGACCTTCATCGATGGCAGGCGGATCGGCGGCTATACCGAACTGCGCGCCTATTTCGACAAGCCGGTGAAGAAGGAGGGCGAGACCAGCTATCAGCCGGTGATCGCCATTTTCGCCGTCGCGGCGCTGATGGCGCTGGCGACCAGTTGGGCGGCGTTTGGCGAGTTGCTGACAATGCGGGCGGGCGAGTGGTTCATCGCCTTTTCCATGTGTTTCCTGGCGGTCCAGAAGCTGCAGGATGTTCGCAGCTTTTCAACCATGTTCCTGAATTACGACCTGCTGGCGCGGCGCTGGGTGCCCTATGGCTATGTCTATCCCTTTGCCGAGGCGCTGGCCGGCATATTGATGATTTCGGGGGCCCTGACGTTCATTTCCGCCCCCGTCGCATTGTTCATCGGGACGATTGGGGCAGTCAGCGTGTTCAAGGCGGTTTACGTCGACAGGCGCGAGTTGAAATGCGCGTGCGTCGGCGGTTCCAGCAATGTGCCGCTGGGTTTCGTGTCGCTGACGGAAAATCTGATGATGGTGGTAATGGGTATCTGGATGCTGACGAAGAGCGCGATGTGACCGCGCCGAGGCGCGATTGAGCGTTGCGATTTCGCGCGTGGCCGACTGGCATGCATGCGTCACGCCGCCCCACCTCGCGGGCTCTTCCAATCGCCGTCTGCCTGCGTAAGGCGGCTGCATGCCGGGAAATGCCAAACTAGTCAGCGGATCGATCCGCCGCCATTTGTGGGAACAGACGGCGCCCATGCTGCTGGGTGTCGCCAGCATCGTGTCGGTCGGCATCGTCGATGCCTATTTCGTCGGCCAATTGGGGCCGGCGCCGCTTGCGGCGATCAGCTTCGTATTCCCTGTCACGCTGGCGCTGACCAGCCTGGGCGTGGGCGTGCTGGTGGGAATCAATTCCGTCGTGGCGCGCGCATTGGGGGCGGGTGATTCCGACCTGGCGGCATGCCGGGCGGTGCAGGGGGTCGCGCTGGCGGGTCTGTTCGGGCTGGCGACGGCGGTGCTGCTTTACCTGCTGCAGGACCCCATATTTGCCCTGATGGGGGCGAAGGGTGAGCTGCCAGCGCTGATCGAAGCGTACATGTTCCCCTTCGCCTGCGGTTTTCCCTTTCTGCTGATGAGCATGGGCGCAAATGGCGTCCTGAGAGCGCAGGGCCTCGCCAGCGATTCGGCTATTATCCTTGGGACGATGGCGACGGCGAACTGGTTGCTGGACCCCCTGTTGATCGCAGGGTGGGGACCTGCGCCCGCATTGGGCATAGCCGGGGCGGCCTATGCCTCTGCCATCTCCTTCGTGCTGGCCGGGGCCGTCGGGCTGTATTTGGCGGGGCGCAGTGCATTGGGCCTGCATCCATCCATGCTGGGCCGTACGGACTGGAAACCGGGCGTGCTCGCCATTGCAAAAATTGGCGGTCCCGCGGCCTTGTCGAATTCCATCAATCCCGTCGGCCTGAGCATCCTGACCGCCCTGCTGGCCAATTTCGGTGATGCGACCGTTGCCGCCTTCGGCGTTGCCGGACGCATTCAGACATTTGCGGTCGTGCCGCTTCTCGCCATGTCGTCGGCGATCGGTGCGATCGTGGGGCAAAATTGGGGAGCGGGACAGCCGGACCGGTCGCGGCTGGCGCTGCGCGAGGCATCGCTCGCCTCGGTCATCTACGGGCTGGCGATCGCGGCGCTGCTGGTGGCTTTTCGCGACCAGGCGGCGGGGATATTCTCGGATGAGCCGAGCGTGATCGCGCAGATCGGCAACTATCTGAAAATCGCCGCATGGGGCTTTGCCGGCTATGGCATCGTCATCGTTACCAATGGGGCGCTGAATGCGGTGGACCGGGCGACGACGGCGATGGTTGTCAGCATCGTCCGGGTGGCGGCCGTCATGATACCCGCCGCGCTGATCGGCCGCGCCCTGGCAGGGGAAACCGGCATCTATGCGGCTGAACTGGCGGCCAATCTGATCGGCGCGGCGCTGTCCTACTTCATCGGCCTGCGGGCACTGTCGGATCGGGCATCCCCACCCGCGAAGAGCGGCGGGGCGCAGCAGGCAGACCCAGCGCCGACGGCCTAGCAAAAAGGCCGCCGCGCCCTGAGTGGGTGCGGCGGCCTTCCCTGTTTAGTCCGGGCGGTAGCCCCGGGGAATTACATCTCTTCTTCGTTGAGATCCGCTTCCATCTCGTCCATTTCGGCGTCGACACTGGTGGCCGCGTCAGCTGCTGCCGCGTCCATTTCATTGCCCATTTCGTCGAATTCGGCGCCCATCTCGTCGCTCATCTGGTCGAGATCCTGGCCCATTTCGTCCATGCCGGCTTCCATATCGTCGATGGCGGCCTGGCCAGCCATTTCGGATTCTTCGCCTGCCGCTTCCAGATCGTTTTCCACGGCACTGTCGGAATCGCCACAAGCGGAGAGGCCAAGTCCGGCCACGAGCACGGCGGCGGCGAAGCCCTTGGTCAGGTTGGTCATTGATATTTCCCTAAAACTGGTTGTCATATGCCGAGGCATTGCGTGCCAAAGCGGGCACACTTTGCCAAAGTGCGCGCAGAATGAAAGGATTTTCATGCGGCTCTGGTCCGAGCGAATATTCCCAGGCCTGTGCGAGCGGGCGATGGCCGTGCCGGCGCTGCAGGAACGACGCCGCCATATGCTCGCCCATGTGGCGGGGCGCGTTCTCGAAATCGGGTTCGGGACCGGCCTGTCAGCGGCGCTCTATCCGCCAGCCGTTCGCGAACTGGTCGCGGTCGAGCCGTCGGAAGGGATGAACGAACGGGGGCGGCGTCGCGCCGGGGCAGCGTCCGTCCCCGTCACCTTCTTGCCGGGGACGGCGGAGGCTTTACCGTTCGATGCAGCAGAGTTCGACCATGTAACGTGCAGCCTGACGCTGTGCAGCGTTAGCGACCCACAGCGCGCGCTGGCGGAAATCATGCGCGTGTTGAAGCCGGAGGGCCGGTTCCATTTCATGGAGCATGTGCGGTCGGACGTACCGGAGCGCGCCACGTGGCAGGACCGGCTGAACCCGCTGCAACGCATGATCGGCGTGGGCTGCAACATGAACCGGAATACGCCTGCGCTTATTCGCAGCGTCGGTTTTGACCTGCCCCCCGTCGTTCAGGAGATGGAGAGGGCCTTGCCCTTTCCAAAGCTGTTTCCGATTGTGCAGAGCGTGGCGGTCAAGCCGGCATAGCGCCGCGCCTGTTCCCCTGTCGGGGAGGACCACAGCGGTCTGGCGCAAGAACCTTATCAGCCATCACCATCTGGCTGAGGTGCCAGAGGCTCCGTTAGGGGTGGGTCCGCAGGAATGTCTTCGACTGGCGTCTCCTCCGATGGCGCTTCGTCAGCGTTTGTCGGGTCGGAGGGCGCTGCTGCGTCCGGCACTGCATCCGGCTGAGGGGCGGTATCGTCTTCGGGAACGAACTCTTCCTCGTCCTCAGGGATGAATTCTTCGTCGGGTACGAATTCCTCGTCCGCCTCGAATGCGCCCTCCTCGCCAAAGCCGTCCTCGGCGATGGGTGGATTGCCGTCATAAATCTCTGCGGTACGGGACTGGATATAGGCTGATTTCATCGTCGAATAGGGGTCCAGCGCGTTCGCGATCAGGGGGTCTGCCGTTTCGACCAATTGCGCGCGAAGGTCGATGACCTCTCCCGCTGCCACACCCCATCGTTCGGTCCGGGAGAGGTCGAACGTGCGCTTCTGAAAACGCCCCCAGGCGTCGACGCTTCTTTGCGCGCCGAAGCCCACGGCATCGCGCAGCGACGATGGACCCAATATCGGCAGCATCAGGAACGGCCCCGAACCGACACCCCAGGTGGCGAGCGTCTGGCCGAAATCCTCGTCCTGTTCCGGCAGACCAAGTTTGGCAGCACGGTCGGAAAGGCCGAGCACGCCATAGGTTGAATTGATCGCCAGGCGGTCGACGGCCCTGAATGCGCGTTTGATCTTGCCCTGCAGAAGCGCGTTGAAGAACGACATCGGTTCGCCGACATTGTTCAATGCGTTGGTGATGCCGGTACGCGCGGGCCGGGGGACGACGGCACGATAGCCCTTTGCCACTGGTTTCAGGACAGCGCCGTCGACGGCATTGTTGAAGCTGAACATGGCGCGGTTGAACCCCTCTGCGGGGTCACCCTCCTGATAGGTGGCCGGGGCTGTCGCACAGGCACCAAGCAATAGGAGGGGAAGAAGTCGGACAATCATTGGCAAACTCACACGGGGCAGTTACGCGCCCTTCTATGCAGCGGCGGGGTAGGGGTCCAGTGACTCCACGGGGGATGCCGCGAACTGGCTGTCGGATGGGTCAGAGCCCTGCGTTCTCCACAAGGAAAATGCCGACTCTGATTGACATATAAAGATATCTTTATATGTGCTGGGGGCATGCTTTCGCTGATCGACATTCTCCGTGCGCTGGCGGACCCGACGAGACTGCGCATCGCGCGGCTGGCGCGGCGCATGGAGCTGACCGTCGGTGAACTGGCGAGCGTGCTGGAGCAATCGCAGCCCCGCGTGTCGCGCCATGTGCGTATATTGGGCGAGGCGGGGCTGGTCGAGCGGCACAAGGAAGGGTCGTGGGTTTTCGTTCGCTTTGCGGGCGGCGAACTGGCGGCTCATGTCGGCGCGCTGCTGGACGCGGCCGAACCGCCGGAGGACGATATAGGTCGGTTGGAAGCCGTGCGCGGAGAGCGGGTCGAGGAAGCCGAACGCTATTTCGCCGACCATGCCGAGAATTGGGATCGGGTCCGCGCGCTGCACGTCGCCGACAGCGAAGTGGAAGCGGCGATTACGAAGACGCTGGGATCGCGCCCGCTGGGCACCCTGTTGGATATCGGCACGGGGACGGGCCGTATGCTGGAGGTGCTGGCACCCGGCGCGTCGCACGCCATCGGCATCGATCGAAGCGCCGAAATGCTGCGCGCCGCGCGTGGCAAGCTGGAGGCGGCGGGCCTGACGCAATGTCAGGTGCGGCAAGGCGACATGTTCGCACTGCCGCAGGCGGATGCGAGTGTCGACACCGTGGTGCTGCACCATGTGCTGCACTTCGCCGATCGACCGCACGCGGCGGTGGCGGAGGCGGCGCGGGTGCTGTCGCCCGGCGGGCGGCTGTTGATCGCCGATTTTGCCCCGCACGACCGCGAGGAATTACGGCGGAACCACGCGCATGTGCGCCTGGGCTTCGCCGACGAACAAATGAAGTCCTGGCTGGAAAAGGCCGGACTGAGGCCACATGCGCCGCAACATCTGGAAGGACCTTTGACCGTGACAATCTGGTTGGCCGAGAGCCCGGATCGCACCGTAGGAGCCGCAGCATGAGCGAGGCTCCCTTTGATGACAGACAGGTGTCTGCGGGAGGCGCGGCCACCCATAATCCTGCCCCGCCGCCCGAGCGGGCGCGTGCCAATGCGTCCCCCATGTTCGCCGATCTGGCGGGGGATGTGGACGTGTCGTTCGAATTCTTTCCGCCCAAGAGCGAAAAGATGGAGCAGACGCTGTGGCAGTCGATCAAGACGCTGGAGCCTTTGCAGCCGAAGTTCGTCAGCGTCACCTATGGCGCGGGTGGATCGACACGCGACCGTACCCATGCGACGGTGGCCCGGATCGTCAGGGAAACGGGCCTGACGCCGGCGGCGCATCTGACCTGCGTCGATGCCTCAAGAGGTGAAATAGACGAGGTCGCCGACGAATATTGGAATGCGGGCGTCCGCCATATCGTCGCGCTGCGGGGCGATCCGCCCCGGCAGGGCGAGCGGTTCACGGCGCATCCCGACGGCTATGATTGTGCAGCCACCCTGATCGAGGGGCTGAAGAAGCGGCACGATTTCGAAATTTCGGTGGCCGCCTATCCGGAGCAGCATCCAGAATCGGGAACGCTGGACGCCGATCTCGACAATCTGAAGCGCAAGCTGGATGCCGGCGGCACGCGCGCCATTTCGCAATTTTTCTTCTCTCCCGAAGCGTTCTTCCGATTCCGGGATGCGGCGGCGGCGCGCGGTATCAATGCGCCGCTGGTTCCCGGCATCCTGCCGGTATCGAATTTCAAGCAGACGAAGAGCTTCGCCGAGATGAACGGAACGGCATTGCCGGGCTGGCTGGAGCGGCTGTTCGAGGGGCTGGACCAGATGGCGGATGCGCGCAAGCTGGTCGCCGCAACCGTCGCGGCGGAAATGTGCCGGCGGCTATATGCGGGCGGGATCCGCGACTTTCACTTTTACACGCTGAACCGGGCGGAGCTGAGCTATGCGATTTGTCATATGCTGGGCATGCGACCGCAGCCGGAAGGAGATGCGGCATGAGCGTTCGCGATGAATTCAATGCGCTGATCAAGGAAAGAATCCTGATCAAGGACGGTCCCTATGGCACCGCGATTCAAAAACGACGGCTGCAGGAGGCCGACTATCGCGGCGACACCGGCCTGACGGCCGATCAGAAGGGCAATAACGACCTGCTGAACCTGACGCGGCCCGACGTCATCACCGATATCGCCAATGAATATCTGGATGCGGGTGTCGACATCTTTGCCACCAACACCTTCAACGCGACGAAGATCAGCCAGGGCGATTACGATGCGCAGCATCTGGTCGGCGACATCAACCGCGCGGCGGCGAAATTGCTGCGCGACGCCGTCGATGAGCGCCAGGAAAAGGACGGGCGCCGCCGCTTCATCTGCGGCGCGATCGGGCCGACCAACAAGACGCTGTCCATTTCGCCAGACGTCAACAATCCCGGCTTTCGGGAGGTGGATTTCGATGAGGTGAAAGCCGTCTACCGCGAGCAGATCGACGCCCTGGTCGAAGGCGGCGTCGACGCCATCCTGATCGAAACCGTATTCGACACGCTGAACGCCAAGGCAGCGGCGATGGCGGCGATGGAGGCGGGCGACGAGCTGGGCCGGGATCTGCCCATCATGCTGTCCATGACCCTGACGGACATGGCCGGCCGCAATCTGAGCGGTCAGACGGTCGAGGCGTTCTGGTATTCGGTGCGCCATGTCCGGCCATTGACCATCGGCCTGAACTGTTCGTTCGGTGCGACCGAATTGCGGCCGCATGTCGCCGCGCTCGCCAAGATCGCCGACGCGCCGGTGATGGTTTATCCGAACGCCGGCCTGCCCAATGAAATGGGTGAATATGACGAAGAGGCCGAGACGACGGCGACACTGGTGAAGGCATGGGCGGAGCAGGGCTATGTCAACGCTCTTGGCGGTTGCTGTGGCACCACGCCGGAACATCTCGCCGCCATCGCCAAGGCCGTCGCCGACCTGCCACCGCGCAAGGTGAAGTCGGCGGCGGCGGCCATGCGCCTGTCGGGGCTTGAGCCGTTTACTGTCGCCGCGTGACCAATGTCTTGCCGCCTTCGATGAAGGCCGGAAGTCCTCCGCACGCGCGGACCATTATTATATTTGAGCACATTTTATGACCTCTTCAGCCACCAATTTCATCAATGTCGGGGAACGCACGAACGTTACCGGATCGGCGCGTTTCAAGAAGCTGATCATGGGTGACGATTACGACGCCGCCATAGAGGTGGCGCGGCAGCAGGTGGAGAACGGTGCCCAGATCATCGACATCAACATGGATGAGGGCCTGCTGGATGCGGTCGTCGCGATGGAGACATTCCTGAAGCTGATCGCCGCCGAACCCGACATTGCGCGCGTTCCGATCATGATCGATTCGTCGAAATGGGAAGTGATCGAGGCCGGCCTGCGCTGTGTCGCGGGCAAGGCGGTGGTGAATTCGATCAGCATGAAGGAGGGCGAGGAGCCGTTCCTGGAATCGGCACGCAAGGTCCGGCGATATGGCGCCGCCGCGGTCGTCATGGCGTTCGACGAGGTCGGGCAGGCGGACACGGCCGCACGCAAGATCGAGATTTGCGAGCGCGCCTATAAGTTGCTGGTCGCCGACGGTTTTCCGGCCGAGGACATTATTTTCGACCCCAATGTGTTCGCCGTCGCGACGGGCATAGAGGAGCATAATAATTACGGCGTCGATTTCATTGAGGCGACGCGCGAGATCAAGAAGCGCTGCCCGCATGTGAAGATTTCGGGCGGCCTCTCAAATCTCAGCTTCTCATTCAGGGGCAATGAGCCGGTGCGCCGAGCGATGCATTCCGTGTTCCTGTACCACGCCATTCCGGCGGGCATGGACATGGCCATCGTCAATGCCGGCCAGCTGGACATTTACGACGATATCGACGCCGAACTGCGCGAGGCATGCGAGGATGTGGTTCTGAACCGCCGCGACGACGCCACGGACCGGCTGCTGGAACTGGCGGAGCGTTACAAGGGCGGCGGCGCGAAGGCGCAGGTCAAGGACATGTCCTGGCGCGAACTGCCCGTTCGGGAACGGCTGAGCCATGCGCTGGTGAAGGGCATCGACGAGTTCGTCGTCGATGACACGGAAGAAGCGCGGCAGGCCGCGGACAAACCGATCCATGTCATCGAGGGCCCGTTGATGGACGGCATGAACGTCGTCGGCGACCTGTTCGGATCCGGCAAGATGTTCCTGCCGCAAGTGGTGAAGTCCGCGCGCGTCATGAAAAAGGCCGTCGCGCACCTGATCCCCTATATCGAGGCAGAGAAGGAGGAAGGCGCCAAGGCCAAGGGCAAGATCATCATGGCCACGGTGAAGGGCGACGTTCACGATATCGGCAAGAACATCGTCGGCGTCGTTTTGCAGTGCAATAATTTCGAGATCATCGACCTGGGCGTCATGGTGCCGTGGCAGGATATATTGAAGGCCGCGACAGACAATGACGCCGATATTATCGGTCTGTCTGGCCTGATCACGCCTTCGCTGGACGAGATGGTGACTGTCGCCGAGGAGATGCAGAAGGCGAGCATGACCATGCCGCTACTGATCGGCGGGGCGACCACGTCGAAGGTGCATACGGCGCTGAAGATCGAACAGGCCTATGACGGACCGACGCTGCATGTGCTGGACGCCAGCCGCGCGGTCGGCGTAGCCAGTGCGCTGACTTCCGACGGAGAGGGCGGAACGACGCTGATCGAGAAAACCCGCGCCGATTATGAAAAGATCAGGACCGACCGCGCCAATAAGGGGCAGTCGAAGCTGTCACCCATCGCCGAGGCGCGCGAAAATGCCTTCGATGCCGATTTTGCCGCCTATACGCCGCTGCGTCCCAATCTGGTCGGAACGAAAATCATCGACGATGTCACGGTGAAAATGCTGCGTTCCTATATCGACTGGACGCCGTTTTTCCGTTCGTGGGAACTGGCGGGAAACTATCCCGCGATCCTGGACGACGAGGTTGTTGGCGAAAGCGCGACATCGCTGTTCGAGGATGCGCAGAAGATGCTGGACCGCATAGAGGCGGAGGAATGGCTGACACCGCGCGGTGTTGCCGCCTTCTGGCCCGTGCGGCGCGACGGTGATGATATCATGGTCTTTTCCGATGAAGAGCGCACCGATGAGGTCGCGCGTCTGGCCATGCTGCGCCAGCAGATGGTGAAGCGCGAAGGGCGGGCGAACATGTGCCTGGCAGATTTCATTTCGCCGGATGCGGACTGGCTGGGCGGCTTTGCCGTGACATCGGGCGCGGGAACGGAGGAAATCTCCAAACGCTTCAAGGCCGATCATGACGATTATTCCGACATATTGTTCAAGGCCCTGGCGGACCGTCTGGCGGAAGCCTTTGCAGAATATCTGCACGCGCTGACGCGGCGCGAACTGTGGGGCTATTCGCCCGATGAGCAATTGTCCGATGAGGATCTGATCAAGGAACGCTATCGCGGGATTCGTCCGGCACCCGGCTATCCCGCGTGCCCCGATCATACGTTGAAGCCGATCCTGTTCGACCTGCTGGACGCAACGGAGAATACCGGCGTGACGCTGACAGAATCCATGGCGATGCTGCCGGCCTCCTCCGTTTCAGGCTTTTATTTTGCGCATCCGGACAGCCAGTATTTCGGCGTTGCCCGTATCGGCCGCGACCAGCTGGAGGATTATGCCGAACGGCGGGGAATTGCGGTGGACGAAGCGGAAAGGTGGCTGCGGCCCAACCTCTAGCCCCGGCAGCAAGCGGGCGAGCCAGCTAAGTCGAGATCAATAAAAAGCCGGACCTCCTTCAGGAGATCCGGCTTTTCCTTTAGGCCCGGCGACGAGCGGGGGAGGGAAGGGCCGCCGGGCCGTTGATCCATGGTTTAAAGCTCAGGCTCTTCATCCATCGTGGGATCCGGCTGTGGGCCGGGTACCGTAGGCGATACATCCGTGTCAGTGTCGGCGTCGGTGTCAGTATCAACCGTGGGGTCGAGTTCCGGGCCGCTCATGCCGTCGGGATTCGCCTCATCCGTCATCGGCGGCTGTCCGGTGGGTTGGGTGTCCTCCATCGCCGGATCCATGGGGGTGCCGTCAGGCATTGTTTCCTGACCCTGAGCGAAGGCGGAGCCTGCGAAACCCAAGAGAGCTGCCGTCGATGCGGTGAGAATAATCTTGTTCTTCATGGCCTTACTCCTTTCATGCGCCTCCGTGGGGGGAAGTTTGAAGGCGCTTCGTTGTTAGGCAGGGTAAGAACGCGCAGTCAGATGGACTTGGGTTCACGGTTCGTCGCTGGATTTTACCGCCCGGTCGCTAAATTCGCGCTTTTTTGCGCGAATAAGCGGTTTTGCGACTGAATCAGTCGTGCCGGGTCCAGCCGGATGGCTCCAGGGCTTCCAGCGGGCGAAAGCGATATTTGTAATTCATCCGCTCACACCCATCGATCCAATAGCCAAGATAGACATAAGGCAGGCCGGCCGCCTTCGCCCGCATGATATGATCCAGGATCATGTATGTGCCGAGGCCGCGACGCGCCTCATTATCGGGATCGTAGAAGCTGTAGACCATGCTGAGGCCGTCGCTTTGCTGGTCCGTCAGGCATACGCCGACAAGTGTCCCAACCTTCCGCCCCTCTGCGGGCGGTTCGCGATATTCGACGACGAGCGTACCGACAGGCGTCTGTTCGACCATGTCGGCATAGTCCCGCGCGCTCATGTTCGCCATGCCGCCATAAGGGTGCCGTGCCTGCAAATAGCGGCGAAGCAGTGCGAATTGTTCACTGGTCGCACGCGTTTCGCAGGCGGCGACATCTATGTCGGAATGCCTGCGGCGCAATTTCCGCTGCGAGGTACTGGGCTGAAACTCCCTGGCGATGGTCCGGACAGAGATACATTGCCGACAACCATCGCAGCTGGGCCGATAGGCGACATTCTGCGACCGGCGAAACCCCGTCCGGGCCAGCGCCTCCAGAACCTGGTCCGCCTCCGGACCGTGCAATTCGGTGAAGACCTTTCGTTCCAGCCGGTCAGGCAAATAGGGACACGGCGTGGGCGCGGTCACGAAAAAGCGTGGCAGGCGAAAGCTCTGGTCGGTCACAGGGCTCGTTCTAAACCAGAACGGAACCCCGTGGCCATGGCGGACCTGCTGGCCATGCGGGGACTAGGCGAGCTCGACCATGCTGACGTCGAACCCCTCGCCCCGCAGGCCGTCCAGCAGGCGCTCCAGATGCTGCCCGTCGCGTGTTTCGCATTCCACATCGGTGATCAGGCCCTTTGCCGGCAGGCTGGAAAAGATCCGCTGATGGGACACTTCGAGGATGTTGACCTGATGTTCCAGGAATATCTGCGTGACCTTCATCAACTGGCCCGGCCGGTCCTTTAGCCGGATACGCAGGCGGGCGAGGCGGCCGTTGCGGGCAAGGTCGCGCAGCAACACGTTCGCCAGCAGGCGCGTGTCGATATTGCCGCCGCACAGCGGCAGGCCAACCTTGCGCCCGCGGAAGCGGTCCGGGTGCGTCAGCAGCGCTGCCAACCCTGCCGCGCCGGCGCCTTCCACCACGGTCTTTTCGATGCCGAGCAGCATGGCGACCGACCGCTCCAGCTCTGCCTCTGCGACGAGGACGATGTCGTCCACCATCTGTTCGACGATCTGGAAGGTCAGTTCCCCCGGTGCCTTGACGCTGATCCCTTCCGCCAGGCTGTCACCCTCGCAGATCATGCTCTCGCCTTTCAGCTTGCCATACATGGAGGGATAGAGCGCCGCCTGAACGCCGATCACCTCTATGTCGGGCTTCATGTGCTTGGCGGCGATCGAGCAGCCGGAGATGAGGCCGCCGCCGCCGATGGGGACGCACAGCATGTCGAGGCCGGGCATGTCCTCCAGCATCTCGACCGCGACGGTACCCTGGCCGGCGATGACATAAGGATCGTCGAAGGGGTGCACGAACGTCAGATTGCGTTCCGCCTCCAGCGTTCGGGCGTGGGCATAGGCCTCGTCGTAATTCTCGCCAAAGAGTTCCACCGTGGCACCGTGACCCTGAGTCTGGCTGATCTTCACGAGCGGCGTCGTGATGGGCATCACGATCGTCGTCGGTATGCCGAGGCGCGCAGCATGATAGCTGAGCCCCTGGCTGTGATTGCCGGCGGATGCGGCGATGACGCCGCGCTGACGCTGTTCTTCGTTGAGGGAGAGGAGTTTGTTGAGCGCGCCGCGTTCCTTGTAGGCGGCGGTGAATTGCAGATTTTCGAACTTCAGCCAGACTTCGGCGCCGGTAATCTCGCTGAGTGTCTTCGCATGCAGGCAGGGTGTGCGAATGACCTGCCCCCGGATTGCCTCGTGAGCGGCGATAATATCGCTGTAGCTGACGGGCAAACGGGTGGACGAGACGTGCGGCGCTGTTTGATCGGCGTTCATAATGAGTGCCCGATAGCCTTATGAGCGGCCTTGCGCCAGCCAAGAGGGAAATGAGACATGTCGTTCATCGACGGCGGATCGGACAGGAAGCGGGACTGGCGCGCGGCGTTGGCGGTCGCGGTTCTGCACGTCCTGATCGTCCTTGTCCTGCTGCAGAGCGTCGGCGTGGTGCTGGCGCCGGAGGAACTGCCGGCCCTCGATATATTGGAGGTGCCGGAAAAGCCGCCCGAGCCGGAAGGCGCGCCGGCGGCCCCCGAAGTCCGGCTGGACCCCATACCCGTCATAGTGCCCCCGCCTGACATAGAAGTCGAACTGCCGCCCCCGCCGATCCGCGCAGCGCCGCCGTCGGGCGGAGAAGCGGACGGTGTCGGTTCGGGAAGCGGCACCGGCCAGTCGGGCAGTGGCTCTGGTGGCGGCGGGATCAGCCGCGCGCAAAAAATCGCCGGCGATATCACGAACCGCGACTATCCCCGCGCGACGCGGCGGACGAATGCGGAGGGCGTCGTCGAGGCGTTCTTCGACATCCGCCCCGACGGCCGGGTCGAGAATTGCCAGGTGACCAGTTCAAGCGGCAACGCGGCGCTGGACGAAACGACATGCCGCCTGATCACCGAACGATTCCGCTATGAGCCCGCCCGCAACGAACGCGGCGAGCCGGTCGGCGACCGCACGGGATGGCGGCAGAGCTGGTGGCGGGAGTAGTGCGTCGAAGCGGCAGCTAGTCGCGCGAAACCTTTTCCACCCTTTCATGTGCCTCCTGCGCCTCCAGCGACAGGGTGGCGACGGGACGGGCATCCAGCCGCTTCAGGCTGATCGGTTCGCCGGTGACCTCGCAATAGCCATATTCGCCCCGATCGAGCCGCCGCAGCGCCGCGTCGATCTTGGCCGTCAATTTGCGCTGCCGGTCGCGGGTACGCAATTGCACCGACCATTCCGATTCGGTGCTGGCGCGGTCCGCCATGTCGGGTTCCTGCAGGCTGTCGACAGCGAGGCTGTCGAGCGTTTCCTGCGCCTCCCGCGCAAGCTCCGCTTTCCAGTCCAGCAGTTTTTTTCGAAAATAGGCTTTCTGCCGCGGCGACATGAATTCCTCGTCCTCCGACGGGCGGTAGTCCGCTGGCACAATTTCCGACTCACTATTGCCGGTACCGGTGGTATCCTTGCTAAGCGACTGATTCGTCATAAAGTTACTCCACGGGAGGGGTCACGCCTCGTCACCCTCTCGTCCCCTGCGGCGGGCCTATACACTTGCCATTATGACGCGACAATGACTGCATGCGAATGCGGGCCGTGCAATCCGGCGGGCAGGACGCACCGGGCAGCGCCGATATTTCGCTTGGGCCGCTTCGCCGCGCGCGCTATCCCGCCCCGCATGGATAGCCAACGCATCGCCCCCGATCCCGAAAATCCCGAGACCCTGTATGTGGCCAGCACGCGCACATCCTGTGAAGGCGAGGGCGGCGCACTGGGCCATCCACGCGTTTATCTGCAAATGGGCGCCGACGGGTTCGTCGACTGCGGCTATTGCGACCGGCGCTTCATCCTGGAGGGCGGCCCCGCCGACAAGCGCGCCGCGGCGTGAGCCAAGAGCCTGCCCGCCTGCTGATATTCGGCAAGGGCTATACGGCCACGCGGCTGACGAGCAGCCTGCCACGTGGCGAATGGACCATAGACGCGACCGGGCAGACCGCGCGGCCGGGCATCATCCCTCTCGACGATCCCACCCTTCCCGATCTGATCGCGCGCGCGACGCATATCCTGTCCTCGACACCCCCCGCCGATGAAAGCGACCCGGTACTGGACCGTTATTCACACGATCTGAGCGCGACGGAGGCCTGGGTCGGCTATCTTTCCTCTACCGGCACCTATGGCGACACGCAGGGCGCATGGGTGGATGAGACGGCGACGGTGGGCCCGGGGCGGCGCGGGGCGCGAATTGCCGCCGACCTGGGCTGGCAGGCGCTGGACCGGCCGGTCGCGATATTCCGCCTGCCCGGCATATACGGTCCGGGCCGTTCGGCGTTTGACCGGCTGCGGCAGGGAAAGGGGCAACGCATAGATGCGCCGGGTCAGGTTTTCAGCCGCATCCATGTGGACGATATTTGCGCGGCCGTGCGTGCGGCAATGAGCGGGCGGGCAAGTGGAATTTATAACCTTGCCGATGACGAGCCGGCCCCGGCATCGGATGTGACAGCCTATGCGGCGCGGCTGCTGGGAATGGTGGTGCCGCCGCTTATCCCGCTGGAGGAGGCGCGGCTGTCGCCCGCCGCGCGCGGATTTTACACGGAGACGCGGCGCGTCGCCAATGGCAGGATGAAGCGAGATTTGCTGCCGCGCCTTCGCTATCCTGACTATAGAAGCGGTCTTGCGGCCATACATATGGAGGAAACCCAATGAAATTCGGTATCGGCCAAAGCCCCAAACGCCTGGAAGACGACCGCCTGCTGACGGGGGCCGGGCGCTATACCGACGATCTGCAGCCCGATGGCTGCGTCTATGGTGTAACCGTGCGTTCGCCCTACGCCCATGCACGCATTGCCGGCATCGACACCGCTGCGGCACGGGAGATGCCCGGCGTTCTGGCGGTCTATACCGCCGAGGACATCGCCGATTATGGCCGCATCCCCTGTCTGTTGCCGCTCGCCGGGCCGGGGATGGCGGAACGGCCCCTGCTGACGGGAGACAAGGTCCGCTTCGTCGGCGACGGCGTTGCCTTCGTGGTGGCGAAAACGCGCGATCAGGCGCGCCTGGCGGCGGAAGCGGTCGAGGTCGATTATGACGAACTGCCCGCCGCGCATTCCATTGATGCCGCCCTGAAGGAGGGCGCGACGAAATTATGGGAGGAGGCCGGCAGCAACAAGCTGTTCGACTGGGATGCGGGCGATGCGGAAGGGGCGGATGCCGCCTTTGCCAAGGCTGCGCATGTGACCAAGTGCCGCCTGATCCAGAATCGCATCGCCCCCAGCAGCATGGAGGTTCGCGCCGCCGTTGCGGAATATGATGCGGACGCCGGGTTCACGATTACTTTTGGCAGCCAAGGTGTGGTCAGCGCGCGAAAAGACCTGTCGGCCATGCTGAATATCGACAAGGAACAGCTGCGTGTCGTTACGCATGACGTCGGCGGCGGTTTCGGCATGAAGGGGTTTCTGTATCCCGAATATGGCCTGGTGCTGCACGCGACGCGCGATCTGGGCGTTCCCGTCAAATGGACCGGCGAACGCGGCGACGCGTTCCAGACCGACGTCCATGGCCGGGCCATGGTGTCGGAGGCGTCGCTGGCCCTGGACGCCGATGGCCGCATCCTGGCGATGAAGGTTGAAAGCTGGGCGGATCTGGGCGCCTATCAGTCGCAGTTCGGGCCCGGTATCCAGACCTTTGCCGGTGGCTGCATCATGGGCGGCGTCTATCGCATCCCCTCAATCCACAATCTGGTGCATGGCGTCGTCACGAACACGACCCCGATCGATGCCTATCGCGGCGCGGGACGTCCCGAATCGGCCTATACGATGGAGCGCCTGATCGAGGCGGCGGCTCACGAAATTGGCATGACGACGGATGAGATTCGTCGGCGCAATCTGCTGCTGCCGGACGAACTGCCGCATCAGAACGGCCTGGGCCTGACATTCGACGTGGGCAATTTCCCCGCCCTGCTGGATGGCGCGCTGGAGCGGGCGGACTGGAACGGATTCGATGCCCGCAAGGCGGAGGCGGCCGGGCGCGGCATGCTATATGGTCGTGGCATTGGTTTTTATGTGGAGATTGCCGGCGGTGGCTCTACCGAGGAATTTGCCGATATCCGCATCACGAAGGGCAAGGTTCATGCCGCCATCGGCACGCAGTCGAACGGCCAGGGGCACGAAACAGCCTATGCCCAGGTCATCGCAGAGCGGCTGGGCATCGACCTGGAGGATGTTCTGATCGAACAGGGCGACACGCAGCGGCTGAACCGGGGCCATGGCACGGGCGGATCTCGCTCCATGGTGTGGGGCGGCGCGGCCGGTCTGTTCGCCGCCGATCAGGTGATCGACAAGGCGCGCAAGCTGGCGGAAGCGGATCTGGGTGGCGACGTCGATTTCGACGAGGGCGTGTTCCGCGCGCGCGGTTCCAACGAAACCCGCAGCCTGTTCGAACTGGCAGAGGCGCATCCCGGCGAACTGGATGCGGATGGCAGTTTCAAGACCGAACACCCGACGCCGACATTTCCCAATGGCTGTCACATCGCGGAGGTCGAGCTGGACCCCGCCACCGGCATCATGAAGGTGACGCGCTATACCGTGCTGGATGATTTCGGGACATTGGTGAACCCGGTTCTGGTCGAGGGGCAGGTGCAGGGCGGTGTCGCCCAGGGTCTGGGGCAGGCCATTCTGGAAGAGGTCGTCTATGATGAAACGGGACAGCTTCTGACCGGCAGTTTCATGGATTATGGCATGCCCCGCGCCGACGACATGCCGCTGGGCATGACATTCGACACGCTGCCGACGAAAAGCCCGAACAATCCGCTGGGCGCGAAGGGTTGCGGCGAGGCGGGCACGATCGGCGCCATGCCGTCGATCATGAACGCCCTTGTCGATGCGCTGGGCGGCCAGCATGTCGATATGCCCGCAACGCCGGAAAAGCTGTGGCGGCTGGCGCAGGGCATGGAGATGCGGCAGGCGGCTGAATAGGCGCCCGACGGATTGGGGGGGGCTGACGTGCGGCCCCCCGTGATCCCCGCCATCGCGGAGCGGATCGACGACTGTTTGTCGCAGTTTATCGATGTTTATCGACTCTCTTGTCGATAGAACATAAGCTGAACGAATGGCGCAATTGGACACTCGGGAAAAGCTGGCGATCCTTGCGGACGCGGCGAAATACGATGCGTCCTGCGCTTCATCGGGCACATCGAAGCGGGACAGCGCCGGGGGCAAGGGGCTTGGCTCGACTGAGGGCATGGGCATCTGCCATGCCTACGCCCCCGACGGTCGCTGCATATCGCTGTTGAAGATTTTGCTGACGAACAGCTGCATTTTCGATTGTCATTATTGCATCAACCGCAAAAGCTCGAACGTCCGGCGCGCGCGATTTACGGTCGAGGAAGTGGTTCAGCTGACACTGAACTTCTACAAGCGGAACTATATCGAGGGGCTGTTTCTATCGTCGGGCATCATCCGATCGTCGAATTATACGATGGAACAGATTGTCGAGATTGCCCGCCAATTGCGCGAGGTTCACGATTTCCGCGGATATATTCATTTAAAGACGATCCCGGATGCCGACCCTGAATTGATGCGCGCGGCGGGCCTTTATGCCGATCGCGTTTCTATAAATGTCGAATTGCCGACCACGAATGGTCTGAAGCGTCTGGCACCGGAAAAGGATGGCGGCCGTATCGAGGGCGCGATGGGCGGAATGAAAACCGCCATCGAAGACGGCCGGGACGCAAAAAAGCGCTACAAATCTGCGCCGAAATATGCGCCCGCTGGTCAATCCACCCAGATGATCGTCGGGGCGGACGCGGCGAGTGACGGCGATATCATTGTGAAGGCGTCCAGCCTGTATGATCGGTTTCACATGCGGCGGGTCTATTACAGCGCCTTCAGCCCGATTCCCGATGCCAGTGCGGTGCTGCCGCTGAAATCGCCGCCGCTGATGCGCGAACATCGCCTTTATCAATCGGACTGGCTGATGCGCTTTTATGGCTTCCAGCCGCGCGAGGTGGTGGCGGCGACAGATGATGGCATGCTGCCGCTGGATATCGATCCGAAGCTGGCATGGGCATTGAAGTTTCGCGACAGCTTTCCAGTAGATATAAACCGGGCGCCGCGAGAGATGCTGTTGCGCGTGCCGGGCCTTGGCACGAAAGCTGTGGGCGCGATCCTGTCATCGCGGCGCTATCGCAATTTGCGGCTGGAGGACGTGGCGCGCCTGACGCAGTCGGTGCGGAAAATCCGTCCCTTCATTTCCTGCGTCGGGTGGTCGCCCGGCCGAACCACGGACCTGGCGGATTTGAAGGCGCTGATCGTGCCGAAAAGGGAACAGCTGGAACTGTTCGCGGCTTGATGCGCCGATGCGCTGTGTAACGCTGGAACATGAAGAGGATTTTGACGGGTGGCGCACTGCCGCCCGCGCCCTTGCACTGGCAAATGTACCGCCGGAGGATGTGACCTGGCAGGTGGGCGACACGCCGCAGGACCTGTTCGGTGACGAGGCGGTGTTGGAGGACAATAGCCGGGCAACCCTGACCGTGCCAAAGCCGTTCCTGCAATTGGCGCAGAGCGTGATCTGTCATTCCGAGCGGGAGCGGTTTGCCCTGCTGTACCGGATGCTGCTGCGGCTTCAAAAGAACCGGGAGGCGCTGCAGGATCGCGCTGATCCGTTGCGGAAACGGTTGGAGGAACTGCGCAAATCGGTTGCCCGCGACATTCATAAGATGCGCGCCTTCGTGCGGTTCAGGGAGGTGCAGACCGAAGACGAAACGCGGTTCGTCGCCTGGTTCGAGCCGGAACATCATATCGTCCGTACCAATGCTCCGTTTTTTCAGCGCCGCTTCGCGAGCATGAACTGGTCGATTCTGACGCCGGAATTGTGCGCGCATTGGGATGGCGAAACGCTGTCTTTTACCGAGGGGGCGACGAAGGCCGACGCCCCGGCAGGCGACCCGGTCGAGGAAACGTGGAAAACCTATTTCGCCTCCATCTTCAATCCCGCGCGGATGAAGGTGAAGGCGATGACGGCGGAAATGCCAAAGAAATACTGGAAAAACATGCCGGAAAGCGCGCTGATCCCCGACATGATCGCGGGTGCGCGGGCGCGGGAGATGACTATGGTGCAGACATCCAGAGAGGGCATTGCCCGCGCCGGTGACAATCGCGCGAAATCATTGTCGGCCCTGCGCGAGGAGGCAGAGGGATGTCGCCGCTGCGATCTGTGGAAGCCGGCGACGCAGCTGGTGTTCGGAGAAGGGCCGGTCGACGCAGCCCTGATGCTGATCGGTGAACAGCCGGGCGATCAGGAGGATCTGGCCGGGCGGCCCTTCGTCGGGCCGGCGGGGCAGTTGCTGGACCGTTTCCTGTCGGACGTCGGTATCGACCGTAGTGCCACCTATGTCACCAATGCCGTTAAACATTTCAAATATGAGCAGCGCGGCAAGCGCCGCATCCACTCCAAGCCGAATGGCGGCGAAATCGATGCCTGCCGATGGTGGCTGACGCAGGAAATCGACCTCGTGCAGCCGAAAGTGACGGTGGCGCTGGGGGCCAGCGCAGCGCGCGCGATGCTGGGTAAAACCGTCACGATCTCAAAGACGCGCGGGGCCGCCATCGAACTGCCGGACGGGTCGGAAGGATGGGTGACGGTGCACCCGAGCTATTTGCTGCGCATCCCCGATCAGGGCCGGGCAGAGGAGGAGCGGGCGCGATTCAGGGAAGACCTGGCGACTGTCAAAGCCCGCGTGGCGGCGCTGACCTGATCGGGGGCCGGGGGCTTGTCCGGACGGTGAACCTTCGTTAAGCGTTCATCTTTCGTTCCGCCGGTGAAAGCGCAGCATGACGCCCGAAATCCTCATTGCCTTTGTCGTCGCTCTTGCGCTGGGGGTACTGCTCGGCTGGCTGATGTGGGCGCGCGGCCTGGCGGCGATACGCGCCGATCTGACGGCGGTTAAAACAGCACATGATGAGGCGCGCGCGGCGCGTGAAAAGGCAGAGGGCGATCTGCACGTGGCCCGGTCCGACAGGGCGCTGGCGGAGAAGGGCGCTGAGGATATTCGTGCCCGGCTGGAGGAAATCCGTGTCGAGGTGGAGCGCCTGAAACCCATCGAACTGGCGCATGAAAAACTTATTTCCACATCGGCGGAACGCGAAAAGGCGTTTCTGGAGCGGGAGGCGGACCTTAATCGTCGGTTCGATGAGCTGGCCGACAAGGCACTTGGCCGGACGACGGAAGCGTTCCTGAAACGCGCCGAAGAAACGCTGGTGCGGCACCGCGAGGCGGCGGGGCAGGGGCTTGAGCAGAATCGCGTGGCGCTGGACAAGCTGATCTCTCCCATGCGCGAAACGCTGACCAAATATGAGACGCAGCTGAAGGAGATGGAGGAAAAGCGCGCCGGGGCCTATGGCGCGATCACGAACGCCATTGCCGATGTAAAACTGGGGCAGGAGCGCGTTTCGCAAGAGGCGCAGCGGATCGTCGGCGCACTGAGAAACGCGCCCAAGGCGCGCGGCCGCTGGGGCGAGCACCAGCTGCGCCGGGTGCTGGAAATGGCGGGCCTGTCGAAACATTGCGATTTTTCGGAGGAGGTGCATCGGGACGTTGCCGATGGACCGAATGTTCGGCCCGACGCCGTCGTGAACCTGCCGAATGACCGGGTGCTGGTCATCGATGCCAAGGTGTCGCTGAACGCCTATCAGGACGCGGCCGCAGCGGAGACGGACGAGGACCGCCGACTGCATCTGATTGCACATGCAAAGGCGATGCGCGCCCATGTCGAGACGCTGGGGCGCAAAAGCTATACGCAGCAATTTGACGATACGCTGGATTTCGTCATCATGTTCGTGCCGGGCGAGAACTTCCTGGCCGCCGCGCTGGAGACGGATCAGGATCTGTTCGAAATGGCGTTCGAGCGGCGCGTCCTGCTGGCAAGTCCGACGAACCTGATCGCCATTGCCCGTACCGTCGCGATGGTGTGGCAGCAGGAAAAGGCTGCGGACGACGCGCGGGAGATTTCCGCGATCGGCAAGGAGCTGTACGACCGGCTGGCAACAATGGGCGAGCATGTCGCGAAGCTGGGACGCAATCTGGACCTGGCGTCGGGCGCCTATAACAAGATGGTCGGCAGCCTGGAATCGCAGGTCATGACGTCCGCCCACCGCCTGCGCGAGAAGGCCATCGATACGCCAAAGAAGACGGTGGAAGCGTTGCCCACGGCGTCAGTTGATATACGCCCGCTTACGAAGCTGGAGGATGCGAGCGCGGAAACGCGAGACGCGGCGGAGTGAGCCGAAAGATACCTTAGAAAGCTGCGACGCCCTCAACTTCGACAAGGTCGTCGCGGACAGTGCCGGTGACGACGACCATCTTTTCGACGAGGTCGACAGGCATGCGCGGGAGTATCAGGCGCAGCTTTCGCCCGTCGTCGCAGGCAAGGATGAAATTACCCTCCGGCCGGACCAGGCGCCCGGTCAGGTTTACTTTTTCGGTCATTGATGGCGGTGTTGGTTCAGGACCTCATAAAGCATGACGGCGCAGCTGACCGCGACATTCAGAGAGTCCGCCTTGCCCAGCATTGGCATCTTCACCAGCGCATCGCACGCGGCTTCATAATGATCCGGCAGGCCGGACTGCTCATTGCCCATGAAAACGAATGTGGGGCGCGGATAGGCCACCGCCTGATAATCCTGCTCGGTCTTCAGACTGGTGCCGACAAGCATCGCCGGGGTCGTGCGCAGCCAAGTGAGAAAGTCCTCTCCCGCTGCCTGCGCAATCGGGGTGGTGAAAAGTGCGCCCATCGACGCGCGCACGGCCTCGACGCTGAACGGGTCGCAGCTTTGATCCAGCAGGATAACGCCGCCCGCCGCGACGGCATCGGCCGTGCGCAGAATGGTACCGAGATTGCCCGGATCCTTCAGCGATTCGCAGACGATCCAGATGGCTGCGGCGGCAGGGTCCAACCGCGACAATGACGTGTCCAGCAGATCGAATACGCCGACGACCCCTTGTGGATTGTCCTTGCCCGAAACCTTGGCGAGAATATCACGACTGACCGCCAGAGCCTCGCCACCGGATGCCTCCGTCTCATCGATCAGGCGCAGGGTCAGTTCATGCCGGTCGCCCTCCGCGAAGATCATCACGCGCGGGACGTGGCCAGCCTCCAGCGCCTCCGTGCAGATGCGCAGGCCCTCCGCCATGAACAGGCCCTCGGCGATGCGGTTCTTTTTCTGGGCCAGCCCCCGCACGCGCTTGATGGTCGCATTGGAAAAGCTGGTGATCTGGCGGGGCATTATTCCTCGCCGAATTTATTCTCGATCAGGCCGACGAGGGCCGTAATCGCCGCCTCGGCATCGGCGCCGTTGGCGTGCACCGTCACAGTGTCGCCGGGTCCGGCGGCCAGCATCATCAGGCTCATGATACTCGTGCCCGGGGCAGTGGTGCCGTCCTTATCGACGATGACAGAGGCGTCGAATTCTGTCGCCAGGGTCACGAATTTCGCACTGGCGCGCGCATGCAATCCGCGTTTGTTGCGGATGGTAACGGACTGTTGCAGCGTCCCTGTCTCCGACTGGGTATTCAGGCGACTTCGCCCAGGATCTTGGAGGCGACGGAAATATACTTCCGTCCCGCCTCCTGCGCCGCCTCAATGGCGTCTTCGGCCGACATATGGTCGCGCACGCTGGCCAGTCTGATCAGCATCGGCAGGTTCATTCCGGCAATAACCTCGACCGCGCTGGAACGGCCAGCGCCCATCAGGCTGATCGCAAGGTTGGAGGGTGTGCCACCGAACATGTCAGTCAGGACGACGACGCCACTGCCCGAATCGGTTTCGGCGATCGCATCGGCGATATCGCTGCGGCGCAGTTCCATGTCGTCATGCGCCTCTATGCAGATGGCGGCAATCTGCCGCTGCTTTCCGACGACGTGTTCCATGGCGGAAACGAATTCGCGCGCCAGACCGCCATGCGTTACCAGAACCATACCCAACATGTTGCCTAAGCTGCCACCTCTGCGCCGACCGATTTCCGCCGGGCGCCTTCACTACGTCCCAACACATCGCGGTGCACCACGTTTGGCTCCATCCCGGAGTCGCGCAGATGCGCCGCAAGCCGTTCCGCAACGTAAACGGAACGATGCCGACCGCCCGTACAGCCAATCGCGACGGTAAGATAGGCTTTTCCTTCTCGCTTGTAAGCAGGAAGAAGCGTGGTCACGAGGCCGGATATACGCTCGAAGGCATCTGAAAATGCAGCATCGGCAGCAACATATTCGCCAACGGCGGGGTCAAGGCCGGTAAGCGGACGCAGTTTGTCGACCCAATGCGGATTTGCCAGAAACCGCATGTCGAACATCATGTCCGCATCGCGCGGGACACCCCGGGCGAATCCAAAGGACATGACCGTAAGGGTCAGCCCGGAATCCGAACCGCCGCTAAACTTGTCGGTGATCTCCCGGCGCAAATCGTGGACGCTATAGTCCGTCGTATCGATGACGATGTCGGCCCAGCGCCGCAGCGGTGCCAGCACCTCCCGCTCGCGCGCGATCCCATCGGTTGCCGGTCGGTCGCTTGCCAGAGGATGCCTGCGGCGCGTTTCTGAAAAGCGCCGCACGAGTTCCCCCCCGGCACAGTCGATGAAGAGGACGCGCGCCTGATTGCCGTCGTCGCGCAGATCCTTGATTCTGTGCACGACCTTCTCGGCCGCAAAGGCGCGTGTGCGCACGTCGATGCCCACGGCGAGCGGGCGGTCGGCAAATTCCTTCGCCGTATCCAGTTTCAGCAGGCGTGACAGCAGCGACAGCGGCAAATTGTCCACGACTTCATAACCGTGGTCCTCAAGCGCGCGCAGCGCCGTCGATTTGCCTGCGCCCGACATGCCGGTCACGATCAGCAGCGGCGGACGCGGCTCGCCCTTGCCGGCGGTTCCGTTTTTCTCCTCCTCGGCGTGTTTTTTCGAATCGGACATATGCATCAGGCTACAGGACAGACGCCCTTCTCGATAGTGAGTGCGACCTTTAATGCGGCGGATGGCGCACGCGGATCGAGGCGCCATGTGGGCAGGGCGATGCCGAGGAATGTGCAGGATCGCGGGGCGGGCAGGCGCTCCATGGCCTCTCCCAGCTCGAAATGATGCGTCAGGTGGACCGGCTCCGCCACGGCATCCAGTCTGACAATGCCGATGCCGCGCACCTCTATCATGCCGGAAAAACCTGCGATGCAGGCGCCGAAAAGGCGGTCGTCATCCACAGAAAGTTCTACCTGATCGTCGGCAACCAGCATCGCGCCACGGTCGATCAATTGCAGGGCGAGGTCCGACTTGCCGCTGCCGCTCGGCCCGGTAAGCAATATGCCTGCGGACCCCAAGCGTACACAGCTGGCATGGCAGCGATCGTTCATGCCGCGGCCGGGAATTTGGCGATGAAGCGGGCGCCGCCATTCTTGCGCGTCTCGACGCTCAGCTTGCCGTCATGCGCCTCTACGATCGAGCGGCAGATCGCCAGTCCCAGACCGCTGTGCTGGCCAAAATCCTCCCCCTCCGGCCGCTCGGAGTAGAAACGCTGGAAAATCTTTTCCTCAGCATCGGGGCGAATACCGGGGCCGCGATCCTCGACACGCATGACCACCGAATGACGCCCCCGCGCGGCGCTGACCTGAACGAGGCCGCCGTCCGGCGAAAAGCTGATGGCATTGTCGATCAGATTGCGCACGACCTGTGCCAGGCGCGAGGGGTCGCCCATGACGCGGACTGTGCCGGCGGCAGGGCGCGCGAGTGCCAATTCGATTCCGCGCGGCAGGCCCCGCTCCTCGTAAAGGCCGACGATCCCCTCCAGCATATTGCCGAGATCGACGGGTTCGAAACGGGTCCGGCTGAGTTCGGCATCCAGCCGCGATGCGTTGGAAATATCGCTGATCAGCCGGTCGATCCTGTCGACATCCGCCGTGACGATGGCGAGGAGTTGCTGGCGTAGCTGGGGATCTTCGACCCGGCCCATCCCCTCGACCGCGCTGCGCAGCGATGCGAGCGGGTTCTTGATTTCATGTGCGACATCGGCGGCGAACGCTTCGGTCGCGTCGATGCGCATGCGCAGGGCGGTCGTCATATCGCTGAGGCTGCGGGCGAGTTCGCCGATCTCGTCGCGGCGCAGCTGGAATCGGGGCACTGTGACATCGCGCGCGCGGCCAAGCCGCACCCGCTGTGCCGCGATCGCCAGACGACGCAAGGGGCGGACAATAGTGCGCGCAAGGAAGCTGGATAAAAGGAGGGAGAGGCCCAGCACGCCCAGGAAGACGAGAAACAATGTTGCCCGTTCCGAGCGGACATCCGTCGTTACATCGCGCGCATTCTGGGTCAGCAACATGACGCGCCCGTCGTCCAAAGGTGCCGCAGCAAAAGTGACGGGCGTGCGGTCGGGCGCCAGGCGCACCCGATCCGCGACGCGGCCAGTGCGACGCGCCTCTTCGATCTCAGGAAAGGTTGACGCCCGATCGGGAAGCGTAACATCGAGACGTGGCACACGCCGCGCGCCAACCAGGGCATCGATCATCCGGTCGAGAAAGCGGGCGGCGTTCTTGCGCCATGGCTCGGTGGAAGGATCGATCAGCGTGTAGGTGGGACCAAGAATGTCCCAATTGTCGAGAATCTTCGTACCGTTAGGCCCATAGATACGGACACGCGCGCCCGTGGTGCGGCCGACCGCTGCCGCCTGACGCAATGTGGCCGCATCGTCGTCCTCGGCAACGCCCTCGCCCAGACTGCTTGCGATCAGGGCCGCGCCGCCGCGCAGCGCCTCTACCCGCTGGTCGATCTGGCGCACGCGAAAACTGTCCAGATAAAGAACGCCGCCCGCCAGCATCAGAACGGCGAACAAATTGACCGCGAGTATCCGCGTCGTCAGCGACCAGCGCCGCGACCAGCGAAGCTGCGAATCGTCGCCCGGCTCCGAAGGCAGCGGCTCAGCCGTCGCTCGTTCCTCCGGCGTCCTTGCCAGCCGCCGTTCCGCTCTGATTGAAACGGTAGCCAACGCCGTAAAGGGTCTCGATGGAATCGAATTCATCGTCGACAGCGCGGAATTTCTTGCGCAGCCGCTTTATGTGACTGTCGATGGTCCTGTCGTCCACATAGACGTCATCCTGATAGGCGGCATTCATCAGCTGATCGCGCGATTTTACGAAGCCGGGACGTTCGGCGAGCGTTTCCAGGATCAGGAATTCGCTGACCGTCAGGGAAACATCCTTGCCGTCCCACAGGACACGATGGCGGCCGGTATCCATGCTGAGGCGTCCGCGTTCGATGACGCGCTCCTTTTCCTCCTCCGCGTCACCCTCCGGCTGGGAGCGATAGGCGGCGCGGCGCAGGACCGCGCGGATGCGTTCGATCAGGAGGCGCTGTGAAAAGGGTTTGCCGACATAATCGTCCGCCCCCATCCTCAGGCCCAGCGCCTCGTCGATCTCGGTATCCTTCGATGTGAGAAAGATGACCGGAATGGCGCTTTTCTCGCGCAGTTTCTGCAACAGCTCGATGCCGTCCATGCGGGGCATCTTTACATCCAGAACCGCAAGGTCCGGCGGATTGTCGACAAGCGCCTTCAGCGCCGCGACACTGTCGGAATATACACGCACCGTGAACCCTTCGCCCTGCAGGGCAATGGACACGGAGGTAAGAATGTTGCGGTCGTCATCGACCAGCGCAATGGTGGCGGACATGTCCACTGCCTTAGCGCCGCCAAGGGGGAAGGTCACGACCCTGATATGCGCAGCAAGGCCAACCGCCGGTCCGAGAGCGGAGATCGTGAGTGCGTTATTAATACATGCAGGTTAGGGGTGCCGGAATGAGTACGAACGAAGATCATTTGCGCCACCAACTGGGAAATGCCGAGGCGAGGGTGAAGGGGCTGGAACGCCTGCTGGAAAAGGCGGCCGAACAGATTCGCCGGATCGCCGTTCCCCTGCCGCCCGAGGGAAGCCGCCGCGCCGCGTTGAAATTCGTCGAACGGATCGAGAGTCTGAAAGAGGGCGCCGCCCGCGATCAGGGCAGCGGCCATGCACCGGCCGAGGATGCGCTGGAAGGCCTGCGTATTCTGGTTGTGGAGGACGAGGTCTATCCCGGCATGTCGATCCAGGTCATTCTGCTGGATGCGGGGGCGGAACAGGTACGGCTGTCGAACGGCCTTGCCGGCGCGCGTGCCGTCATAGACAGCGATTTCGAGCCGCATGCAGTGGTTCTGGATCTGGATGTCGCGGGCAAGGATGCGCGTCCCATCGCCCGCCATTTGATGGAGGTCGGTACGCCGTTCGTGTTCCATACCGGCTTCGCCGATCCAGATTCGCTTGCCGATCAATTTCCGAATCAGCGCGTCTTGAAAAAACCCGCGCCTGCCGATGTGCTGGTGTCAGCTTTGCTGCAGGCCATGGAAGAGGCGGAGGGGCAGAGGCCAGGCCGCCACAGTCCGCCTAACGGCCGGTAATAAAGCCGTATCATCGCGCAGCGATAAACTTACGTAATTCCGTCCGCGTGGCTTTTGACCGATAAGATCTTTTTCGTGTAGAGCAGTCCCCCTGCTCATAAAAAGCGGACGCGCGGCCAGTTCGCTTGCGTCTGCCTATTCTCTTGACGACAAGGAGACAGCCCAGATGGCTGCGGATCAAATACCGACGTTCGACCTCGGCAAGCAAGGCATTCAAACGAAAGCCGAGCTGCACTGGAACCTTACTACCGCGCCCCTGGTCGAAGCGTCGGTCGCTCGCAGCGAGGGGCAATTATCGAAGCATGGCGCGCTGGTGGTCGAAACCGGCGACCGCACCGGCCGCTCCGCGAAGGACAAGTTTACCGTCAAGGATTCCGAAACCGACGGCAATGTCTGGTTCAACGACGGCAACAAGCCCATGGACCCTGCGCACTTCGCAGCCCTGAAGGAGGACTTCCTGGAGGCGCTGGCGGAGAAGGACACATTGTTTGTCCAGGATCTTTATGGCGGTTCGCAGCCCGAACACCGCGTTCGCGTGCGGGTGATCAACGAACTGGCCTGGCACAATCTGTTTATCCGCACGCTGCTGTGCCGTCCGGAACGGGAGGAACTGGCGGGTTTCGAGCCGGAATTCACGATCATCGACCTGCCGACCTTCGTCGCCGATCCGGAACGCCACGGCACGCGCACCAATGTCGTCGTCGCGGTGAATTTCACCGAGAAGCTGATCCTGATCGGCGGTACGAAATATGCTGGCGAGATGAAGAAGTCGGTGTTCGGCCTGCTGAACTACCGCCTGCCAACCGACGGCATCATGCCCATGCACTGCAGCGCGAATATTGGACCGGACGGCAAGTCGGCCGTGTTCTTCGGTCTGTCAGGGACCGGCAAGACGACGCTGTCCGCCGATGCCTCTCGCACGCTGATCGGCGATGACGAGCACGGCTGGTCGGACACGGCGGTCTTCAATTTCGAAGGCGGCTGCTATGCCAAGATGATCAATCTGGACGAAGAGGCGGAGCCGGAAATCTACGCCACGACGCGGAAGTTCGGCACCGTCCTTGAAAACGTCGTCATGGATCCGGAAACGCGTGAACTGGATTTCGACGATAACAGCCTGGCCGAGAATACGCGCGGCGCCTATCCGATCGATTTCATCCCGAATTCGTCTGACAAGAATCTGGGGCCGCCGCCGTCGAACGTCATCATGCTGACGGCAGATGCCTTTGGTGTATTGCCGCCGATCGCGAAGCTGACGCCCGATCAGGCAATGTATCATTTCCTGTCGGGATATACGGCAAAGGTTGCGGGAACGGAGATTGGCGTTACGGAGCCGCAGGCCACCTTCTCGACCTGTTTCGGCGCTCCGTTCATGCCGCGCCATCCCTCCGTTTACGGCAACCTATTGAAGAAGCGCATTGCCGAGGGCGGCGTCGATTGCTGGCTGGTCAATACCGGCTGGACGGGCGGGCCGCATGGCGTTGGCCATCGTATGCCGATCAAGGCGACCCGGGCACTGCTGAACGCGGCGCTGGACGGCAGCCTGAAGAATGTCGAATTCCGTACCGATCCCAATTTCGGATTTCAGGTGCCCGTCGAGGTTCCCGGCGTCGACACGGCGATTCTGGATCCGCGCTCTACCTGGGAAGATAAGGACGCCTATGACGCGAAGGCGCGCGATCTGGTCGGCCTGTTCATCAAGAACTTCTCTCAGTTCGAGGAGCATGTGGACGAGGGCGTTCGGCAGGCGGCGCCCCAGGCGGCCTGAACCTGCTCACGCCCCGATGTCAGGATCATGCCGGAAAACTTCGGGGTCTACCCGTGGTTTTCCGGCAAAGCAGGCACTAGGTTAGGTCTATGCCACCATCGAGAACGACGAAAAGCTGGGGCCTGCCCCGTTGGGGTGAATATGAGGCCAAGGGGTTCGATGCCGCCACCGTGCGCATCTGCGACCGCCATGGGTGCGAGGAAAAGGGCGACTGCCCGGCGCCCAAATCGCCCAATTCCAAGGAGCGCTGGTATTTCTGCCAGAAGCACGCGGGCGAGTATAATAAGGGCTATAATTACTTCGAGGGCCTGACCAAGGAACAGGCGCAGGATCGGGCGAACCACGAAAATGCCGGCGCCAAGCATGCGCGTTCCCGTCATTATGAATGGGCCGGATCGGGCGATGGCAGCCGCACCCGCGGCGAGCTGGACGCGCTGGAATTGTTCGAGCTGGAACCCGATGCGAAGTTCGAAGAGATCAAGCTGGCCTATCGCAAATGGGCCAAGCAGCATCATCCCGACCGTAAACCCGGCGATGCCGAAGCGGCGCGCAAGTTCCAGGCCGGACAGGCCGCCTATGATATCCTGAAGACCGCCGAGGAAATGCGGGAGTGGAAAGGTGCCGGAGCGTAATGCCGCGCCGGTGAGCCTGGCGTGACGAGAACGGTCCGGTCCGACTGGGCGCGCGCGCTGCTGATCTGTTCGAAATGTTCGCGCAAGATGGGCGGCGGCTTTGGCACCGACGGCAAGCAGAGACTGATGAAGGCGTTGCGGGCGCACTTGGGAACCGGAAAGGGCCGCAAGAGCCGCATGGGGATCGTCGAGGTGAAATGCCTGGGCGTCTGCCCGAAAAATGCGGTGGTTGTGATCAATGGCTGCGACAGCAAGCTGTGGCACATCGTTCCCAAGGGGACGGCGGTCGAGGACCTTGTCGAAGAACTTGGCCTATAGGCCTCCCACCGCTCCTGCTAGCGGCTGTTACCTGAAAAACACACCTGGCGCGGTAATCCCCGTTCTCCTTGATTAACAGGTGTTTGCAGGTGGCAACCTGAACGGCGCTTATGCATTGTTTTACTGGCAGGCGTTCTTGCAACGCCCAACAGGAGACAGGCTATGACGCCAACGACAATCAATCCCGCGCAGCGTGGTTATGGCATCACCTACCACCTGCATGCGACCAACTATTGCCCCGGCTGCGGGCATGCGCACTGGTATATTGGCCGCGCGACCGCAGAATGCGCGTTCTGCAACACGGTGTTGCCCCTGGGTACCACCGAAAGTCGTGATCGGAATTACGTACTCGCGTCTTAAGACCGTAAGGCGAGCCACTCCGCCGTCCAGCCCGGAGGCTGGCGGCGGCGGGGGCAAATCGCCGCTTGCCGATGCCTCAGTCGCGGTAATCGAGGGGCGGATCGCGGTCGCCCAGCAGCGCACGATATTCATATCCCTCCGGCTTGCGGCGCAGGAATTCCGCCTTTGCCTCCGCAACAAGATCGGGCCGCTCGAAAAGATCGATGGCGGTCAGTGCCAGGACCTGGGCCGCGTTCTGCATGCCCTTCCAGCCGATGGACATGCCGCCCGCAGCCACGGCCTGCCAACTGTGTGCCGAGGTGCCCGGCACCCATGTCGCCGTGCGGAAACCGGCCGTCGGCACCGCCCATGATACATCGCCCACATCGGTCGAACCTGCGCCGTGACTCTCCGACATCGGCAGAATCTTCGCAGCTTCGGACATATCGACGTCGGACTTGCCAAGGGTCGGAATAATCTCTTCAGCGAACGCGGTCTCTTCAGCGTCATAGTCAACGCCGCCGACCTGGGTCATATTCTCATGTACCAGCGACTGCAGGGTTTCGTTTGGCAGCAGCGGCATCGCCCCGTGAATGACCTCATATTCCATGGTCGTTCCCGTACCGGTGGCCGCGCCCTCCGCAACCTTTGCGAGCCGCTCAAAGGTCGAACGGACGACTTCGGCATCGGGGTTGCGGACATAATAGAAAACTTCGGCGAAATCCGGCACCACGTTCGGCGCGCGCCCGCCATTGGTGATGACATAGTGCATGCGGCTGTCCTGCGGCATGTGTTCGCGCATCATGTTCGCCATCACGTTCATCGCTTCGACCCCGTCCAGCGCCGAACGGCCATATTCGGGCGCCGATGCCGCGTGGGCCGATTTGCCGTGAAAGCGAAACTTCGCCGATTTATTGCTGTTCGATGTGGCGATGTCGGCGCTGTTTTCTGCGCTGGGATGCCAGTGCAGGGCGACGTCGACATCGTCGAACAGTCCCTCCCTCACCATATAGACCTTGCCGGCGCCGCCCTCTTCGGCGGGCGTGCCGTAGAAGCGGACGGTGCCCTTGGTTCCCGTGCCTTCGAGCCAGTCCTTAACGGCAATGGCGGCAGAGGCGGACGCCGTGCCGAACAAATGATGGCCGCAGGCATGGCCGGCGTCGGTATCGGCGATGCCCGCCTTTTGCGGAACGGCATCCTGACTGAACCCCGGTAGCGCGTCGAATTCGCCCATGATGCCGATCACGGGGCCGTCGCCATTGGTGTAGGTTGCGGTGAATGCCGTCGGCGCACCCGCCAGCCCGGCGGTGACGGCAAATCCTGCATCCTGCAGATGTTGCTGCAGCAGGGTGGACGATTGGGTTTCCTGATATCCGACCTCGGCGAAGGACCAGATCTTGTCGGCAATGGCGATATTGGTGTCGCGGTCCGCAGCAATGCGGTCCAGCGCCACCTGTTCGTTGGCGGCATATGCCGGCGCAGCGACCAGAGCGCCGGCCAGAAGAAGCGATTTGACGATGTTCAAGAAGACCTCCCGTTTACCATGGATGGACAATGCCAAAGGCCTTCGCCTACGTCACCCGGAACTTGAGCGAGAGAAGGAGTCCCATGCGCTTTTTGTCAGACAATGCCGCCCGCGCCTGCCCGGAAGTGCTACAGGCAGTCATTGACGCGAACGACATCACGCAGGGATCCTACGACGGCGATCCGCTGTCGGCGCGGCTGGACGGCGTATTTGGCGAGTTTTTCGGCACCGAATGCCGCGTATTTCCCGTATCGACCGGCACGGCCGCCAATGCGCTGGCGCTGGCCGCGATGCTGCCGCCCTATGGTGCGGTGATCTGTCACGAAGAAGCGCATATCCATGTCGATGAGGCTGGCGCACCGGAATTTTACACGGCCGGAGCGAAGCTGCTGCTGGCCGAAGGCGAGGGGGCCAAGTTGACGCCGCAGAGCATTGCATCGGTGATGGCACCCATGCGCGGCGACGTGCATCAGGTTCAGGCGCGTGCGCTGTCGATCACGCAGGCGACGGAATATGGCCTGGTCTATACGCCTGACGAAGTCGCCGCATTGGGCGACGAGGCACGACGGCGCGGTTGGAAAATGCACATGGACGGCGCGCGCTTTGCCAATGCGCTGGTCACGCTGGATTGCCACCCGGGCGACATCACCTGGCGCGCAGGCGTCGATGCGCTCAGCTTTGGTTGTATCAAGAATGGCGGCCTGTCGGCGGAGGCGCTGGTGATCTTCGACAAGTCGCTGGCGGAAAGCATTCCATCGCGCCGCAAGCGTGCCGGGCAAATGCCGTCAAAGGGTCGTTTCGCCGCCGCGCAGTTGCTGGCAATGCTGGAATCCGGCGCATGGAGCCGAAATGCCCGCGCCGCCAATCAGGCCGCCACGCGGCTGGCACAGGCGGCGGGCGAACGCCTGATGTATCCCGTCGAAGCCAATGAATTGTTCGTGCGGGTCGGCGTGGAGGGTGCGGCGCGCCTGCGCGAACAGGGCTTTGAATTTTATGACTGGGGCGATGCGGGTTCCGGTGAAGCGCGGCTGGTGGTCGCATGGGATAGTCAGGACGAGGATATCGACACGCTGGCGCAGGCGATTTCTGCGTTGGGTGGGGCCTAATAGGTGCGGATTGCACTGTCGAAAGGCAGCGTCTCCATGCACCAAAACGCCTGAAACCGTCGGATATTCTTACATAATTTTTTGTTAAGTAAGGCCGTAAACCACCCATGGATTTGTTAATCGGCATTCCGGCCATTTTGGCACGATGATTGCTACATCCTCATGCAACACGAACATAACGAGCCGGCGGCTTGGCATAGGAGATACAAAATGCGCGCTTTTCACCAGTCGATGATCGCCATCGCCGCAATCGCGGTTTCTACCCAGGCATCTGCGACGGTCGTCGACAATTTCAACGACGGATCGACCTCTGCCTGGACGGCGCAGTCGGGCACGATCACCGAAGTTGGTGGGGCGTTTTCTGGATCGAACATGTCAGTTGCAACCTTGAACGGTGCTTCGGCCACGAAGATTGGCGTCAATGCCAAGTCCAGCGGAGATTCAATTCAGTATGTGGCGCTGGTAATGAACTATGAAAGCCTGACCAACAATCTGTTTGTCAAAATGCAGGATAACAATAGTAACGGAAAGTTTGATCGCGTTTTCATGTATTCCGGGAATAATTATTCCTATAGTGCGGTACAGGGGTATAATTACTTCGATCTTTCATTTGAAATAGAAGAGAGTTTCTTTGAGCTGACGGATAATCTTGATGGCACGATCTCTGTCTTCGTCGAAGAAACGGGACAGACGGTCACGCGATCCCTGGTTTCGCCGTTCAGCGGGACGGGCATCGGCCTCGGCTTTTATGGCGGTGCGACCGTTGATAATTTCTACACGAACGGTGGGCTGGCACTTGAACCCGTGGCCGCGGTCCCCGCGCCCGCTGCGCTGGGCCTGTTCGGGCTGGGTCTGTTGGGTCTGGGAGCGCGCGTGCGTCGCCGTCCCGCCTAATTTTCAACGCGCCTAAGTCTATGTGCCAGGCCGGGGGGCGCGGCGGACCGCCACGCCCCCGGCCATTGGCGGTTAATATCTCGACGCCGGGGGCAACAGGTCCTACGTCCTGCCGGGTGCGAGACTTCGATATCATATTGGCGGGCGGTGGCCTCGCCGCAGGCCTGATCGCCATGCGGCTGGCCGATGTGCGGCCCGGTATCTCGGTTGCGATCATAGACGGCGGCGAACGCATCGGCGGTGACCATATCTGGTCCCGCTTCGACAGCGATTTGCGTGGTCCGCAGCTGAAATGGACGCAGGAATTATATGCGCACCGCTGGCAGGACGGGTACGATGTTCGTTTCCCTGCATATTCCCGGACCCTGTCGACGCCCTATGCCAGCGTCCGGTCGGAGCGGCTGGACGCGGCAGTACGGGCACGCTTGCCTGCGGAGGCCATCATTACAGGTCGGCGCATCGATGCCGTTACACCGACGCTTGTGCGGATGGACGGCGGCGACGTTCTGCAGGCGGGGGCCGTCATCGACTGCCGGGGGCAGCGTTCCTCGCCGCATTTGAAGCTCGCCTGGCAGAAATTCGTCGGGCTGGAGCTGGAGACGGCGAGGCCGCACGGGATTACCCGGCCCGTGATCATGGACGCCCGTGTCGATCAGCTGGACGGCTATCGCTTTGTCTATGTGCTGCCCTTCAGCGAGACGGGGCTGCTGGTTGAGGATACCTATTATTCGGATGGTCCTGACCTGTCGGAACAGCAGGTGCTGGCCCGCGTGCGCGATTATGTCGCCGGCATGGGCCTGGGCGATGTGACCGAAGGGCGAACCGAAAGCGGCGTCCTGCCGATCGCGCTGGACGGCGATATCGAGGCCTATTGGGCCGAGGATGACGTGCCGAAGGCGGGCATGGCCGCCGCCCTGTTCAACCCGATCACCGGATATAGTTTCGCCGATGCGGTCGCAACGGCGGACATGGTGAAGTCGCTGTCCCGCGTCGATGCGGCGCCGCTTTATCGTTCGCTAAGGGACCATAGTGTCTCGACATGGAAGGAGCGCGGATTCTACCGCCTGCTGAATCGAATGATGTTCGAGGCGGCGACACCGCAAGGCCGTTATCGCACGCTGCAGCATTTCTATCGCATGGACGAAGACCTGGTAGAGCGATTCTACGCTGCGCAGTCCACGGCGGCGGACAAGGCGCGGATCCTTTCCGGCAAGCCGCCGGTTTCCCTTCCTAAGGCGGTAGGTGTTCTGTCTCGATCGATTCCGAAAATATCCTGGCGACCGCGCTGGCGTGCCCGCGAGGAAGAATAGAGTAATTCCGTGGCCGCCCCGGCGTTTCGGGGGCTTAAGATGAAAGAGCCGTTCGATGTCGAAAGTCGCAATTATCGGTGCCGGGTTCGGAGGGCTGGCGCTGGCCATACGCCTGCAATCGGCGGGTCATCAGGTGACGCTGATCGAACGGCGCGACAAGCCCGGCGGACGGGCCTATGCCTGGGAAAAGGAAGGCTACACGTTTGACGCCGGCCCCACGGTCGTGACCGATCCGGCCTGCCTGGCAGAGCTGTTCAGCCTGACCGACCGAAATATCGCGGACTATGTCGACATGGTGCCGGTTCAGCCATTCTACCGCCTTTATTGGGAGGATGGCCGCACATTCGATTACACCAATGACGACGAGAAGCTGTTCGCCCAGCTGGCCGAGCGTGGCCCCGGTGAAGTAGCCGGATATCGCGAATTCATGGCCTATGCCGAAAACGTCTATCGCGAAGGCTATCAGAAGCTGGGGCACGAGGCGTTTCTGGATTTCCGTTCCATGATCTCCGCGGCGCCCGCGCTGATGAAATATGAGGCGTATCGAAGCGTCTATGCCATCGTGTCCCGCTATATAAAGGACGAGCAGCTAAGGCAGGCGTTCAGTTTTCATACCCTGCTGGTGGGCGGAAACCCCTTCAAGACGTCAGCCATCTATGCGCTGATCCACGCGCTGGAAAAACGCGACGGCGTGTGGTTTCCGAAGGGCGGCACGCATGCGCTCGTCCGAGGCCTTGAAAAGCTGTTCACCGATCTGGGCGGCGAGACAATCCTGAGCACGGCGGTTGCCGAACTGGAGACGGAAGGGGATCGCATCTCTGCCGTCGTGACCGACGATGGCACCCGCCGCCGTTTCGATGCGGTGGCGTCGAACGGCGACATCGTCCACACCTATGATGCCTTGCTGCGCGGGCATCCGCGCGGAAAGCAGGCGGCGACGGCGCTGAAGCGCAAGAGCTTTTCACCCAGCCTGTTCGTGCTCTATTTCGGGGTGAAGCGGGAATATCCCGAAGTCCCCCATCACAATATCCTGTTCGGCAATCGCTATAAGGAACTGCTGTCCGAAATTTACGGGCGCAGCGAATTGCCGGACGATTTCAGCCTGTACCTGCACCACCCCACGGCGACCGACCCCAGCCTGTCACCGCCCGGACGCTCCACCTTCTACGTGCTTGCGCCGGTGCCGCACATGGGCAGGTACAAGGGCGACTGGGATGCGGTCGCCGAACCCTATGGGGACCGGCTGCTCGCCTATCTGGAGGAACATCTGTTGCCCGGCCTGCGGGAAAATATCGAGGTACGGCATCATTTCACGCCGAAGGATTTCTCCTCCGAACTGAACGCGCATCTGGGGTCCGCCTTCAGCCTGGAGCCGGTGCTGTGGCAGTCGGCCTATTTCCGGGTTCATAACCGCGACGATGTGGTGAGGAACCTGTATTTCGCCGGGGCAGGCACGCATCCGGGGGCGGGAATTCCGGGCGTCGTCGGCTCAGCGAAGGCGACAGCCAAACTGATGCTGAAGGATCTCGATCGGCAGGAACAACTGGGCCGGTACACGCGCAGGCAGGCACCGCCCCGGCAGCATTCGGCGCCCTAGCCGCGCGATTTCTGCTGCTGCCTTCGTTCGTGCCGTTCGTGAAGGTGTCATGGCGCTTTTCCCGGAGGGGCTCTGCCCCTATTGCGGTCGGCGATGACGTCTGATGAAAATCTCGATAAATGGGCGGCCGGATCGATTGCGAAGGGGTCGAAGAGTTTCGCTCTCGCCTCTCGCCTGTTCGATCGCGACACAAAGCGGCGCGTGCGCCTGCTATATGCCTGGTGCCGCCACTGCGACGATGTCGTCGACGGACAGGAGGGCGGGCGCGGGTCGGTGACTGCCGATAATGACGTGCTGCAGCGCCTCGCCACACTGCGCGAGCGGACGCGCGCCGGACTTGCCGATCCCGATTCGGAGAGCGGCGCATTCGCGGCAATTGGACGGGTCGCGGCAGAGACGGGCCTGCCCCACGAACTGCCGATGCGGCATCTGGATGGCTTTGCCATGGACGCCTATGAGCGGCCCTATCGCTCGCTCGCCGATACGCTCGATTATTGCGAGCATGTCGCGGGCGTGGTCGGCCGCATGATGGCCGTGGTCATGGGCGTCTCGCCTGAGCGGGAGGACGTTTTGACGCGCGCGGCAGATCTTGGCCTCGCCTTTCAGCTGACGAATATTTCGCGCGACGTGCTGGAAGATGCCGCCAATGATCGTTGCTATCTGCCAGATGAGATGCTGGCAGCGCGCGGCGTGACGCCGGGCGACCATGCCCGACCGCAACACAGGGGTGCGTTGGTCGATGTAGTGGGCGAGTTGCTGGACCTTGCCGATCATTATTATGCCAGCGCGCGGGTGGGGGCGACGCACCTGCCGCCACGAGCGGCGTGGGCCGTCCTGACGGCGGAGAAGGTCTATCGCGCGATCGGGGAGAAGGTCCGCGCGGCGGGTGCAGCCGCCTGGGACGAGCGGCAGCACACGTCGACATGGGAAAAGGCGGGCATGTTGCTAGCGGCACGCGCAGAGGCGCAGGCGCCGCCGCAGCCTCTCGACAAGCGGCCGGGATTGTGGACATGGGGCGACTCCGCCGTTTGGTATCCGCCGGAAAGACCTGTAAACGGAGGCGCATGAGCGCCACGCGGCAGTCCCTGATCGGCCTTGGCATTGCGGGTCTTTTTGTCCTGTCATGGCTGGGCGTGCATTTCGGCGCGATCTTCACGATTTCGCTTGGGTGGGAAACGCTGGGCCTGACGCTGGCGCTGATCGTGCTGCAAAGCTGGCTGTCGACGGCGCTGTTCATCAGTGCCCATGATGCCATGCACGGATCGCTGGCGCCGCGCTGGCCCCGACTGCAGCGGGCGGTGGGGCGCCTGGCGCTGATGATCTATGCCGGCATCGATTATCGCGCGTTCGAACCGAAGCATTTCGACCATCACAAACATGTCGGAACGGGGCGCGATCCCGATTTTCACGTGGAAAACCCCCGGCAATTCGCCCCGTGGCTGGTTGCATTTTTCAGCCGTTACTACACCCATGCGCAGATCGGCCGCATCACTCTGGTCGCCATCATCTACATGCTAACGGGGGCAGGGCTGGCCAATATCGTCGTGTTCTGGGCGGTGCCGGCCTTGCTGGCGTTGCTGCAGCTGTTCTATTTTGGCACCTATCTGCCGCATCGACATGGCGAGGATACCTTCGCCGACCGGCACAGGGCGCGCTCCACGCGATTTCCGGAATTGCTGTCGCTGCTGACCTGCTTCCATTTCGGCGGCTATCATCACGAGCATCATCTTTACCCGTCGGAGCCGTGGTGGCGGCTGCCGGCGCGGCGTCAGCGGGAAAGGTCGAAATCCTCCGCATATGAGCCGAGGCGCTCATCGACCTGAGCTGGCTGAATGCCAAATTCTGCCAGACTGTAGCGGTGGGGGGTGACAAGATGTCGGGTCTGGGCGCGAGCCATATACGCACGCATGTTCTCCAGGCCGCTCGTCGACCCCGGACCGGCGGTGGGATCGAGACCCAGCCAGTCATAGATACGGCCAATCTCCCGCGTCCAATCGTCGTTCATGTCCTCAAAACGCACGTCGATGGCGGCGACATGCGGATGGGCGCGGCGGAATGCCTGCATCGATTCCACCCGCCATGCCGTCTTGTGCAGCCATTCGGCGCCACACCATTCGGGGGTCACCCGATCCGACTGTAGCTGCATATAGTTCCACGCCAGAGACGCCGCCGACGCCACGATCTGCCGCGGGGCTCGGTGGATGAATATCAGGCGGGCATCGGGAAAGACCTGCAGCAGCTCTGGCAGATCCTGCATATATTGCGGCGTTTTCAAAACCCATGGCTTTGCCGGATCATCGCCGCGCCGCTCGCCCGTCAACTGCATCCAGCGCTTCAGCCAGCGATAGGCGCCCCGCTGCGGCGTCCGTTCCATCCAGCGCGCCCAGGACGGGATCGGTCGCTGCGCCTCTATCTGGGCGCCTGAAAGGGCAAGTTCGAGGATACCGAGTTCCTCGTCGCTGTCGCGCGGACCGCCGGGGTGAATCGTGCGGATCGCCGGGTTCAGCCGGTCCGATGCCCATTGCAGGCCGCGCGTGGCAAGAATGCGATGCCGGTCGCTGCGGTCGGGCGCGGGGTTGAGGGCCTCGAACAGGCGGGTGGACACGAACCGCGGATCAGCGGCAAGCAGGCGTTGCAGGCGCGTCGTCCCACTGCGCATTGAGCCGACAATGATGATCGGCGCTGCCACCGGGCGACGCTCGATTTGCAGGTCGGCGGCCAGCATCGCCTCGCAACGCAACCGCTGGACGAGGGCGCGCCGAATGCCGCCATAGGACAGCGTCCGGCCAAGCGCGGTCAGTCCGGCCTCCTCGTGCAAAGCCTCGGCCAGACGCTCTAGCCGCGCTGCAAGGCCCGGCTCGTTGAACTCCGTCAGACCGGAGACGCGCTGCGCATCCTCCATCAGCGCCTTGGCGGTCAGGACCGGCGGCGGCGCGAAGCCCTGTCGCCACAGCGTCGAAAGCGCGCGATTCGCGAATCGGACGGTGGGGCGGGGGACAATATCAGTCATCTGCCGCCCCCTATCGCCATTCTGCTCCGCTATCGAGCGACGGTCCGGCGGTGGGCCAGTGATTTCTGACTTTAACTTCGAACGCTATTCCTGGGCGCGCGTAGCTGGGCCTGGTTGCGTGCAAGCTGCGCCTTCAGGTCGCGAACCGGCGGCGCGTAAAGAAAACCGAAGCTGACCGTGCCATGCTTGGAACTGGCGGCGTGGTGGATTTTGTGGGCCTGAACGATGCGCTTCATCCAGCGGGATTTCGGTACGTAGCGATTTGGCAGGCGCTGATGCACCATCAGATCGTGAAAGACGAAATAGATCAGCCCGTACAGCGCGATGCCCAGGCCGATCCAGGCGAGGCCTGGCCAGAAGCCCAACTGCGTCCCCATGGCGATGAGCGCGATGGAGGGCAGGGCGAAGATGACGCCGAACCAGTCGTTCTTCTCAAACGTGCCGGTGCGCGGCTCATGGTGCGATTTATGCAGGCTCCAGAGGAAGCCGTGCATGACCCAGCGGTGCATGACATAGGCGAACGCCTCCATGAAGAGGACGGTTGCGAGTGCGAGAAGGAGGCCGGTGGCGACGGACATGCTGCCATGCGATATAGTGCACCTGATCCGCCAATGCACCTGCGACGTAGCGACGTCTCAGCAAAGGTTCATCTGCACCCGGATATCGTGCGTTCGAATCGTAGGACAGGAGTCTGGATACCCATGCGCTTTGCCGCTGCTCTTTCCCTTGCCGCGCTGGCACTGACATCGGCGTGTCGCCCCCATCCCGCGGACATCGAATTGCTGCTGGGCGCGCGCGGTCTGAATCAGGAGCAGGCGTCCTGCGTCGGATCGGGCCTGGCCCAGTTGACAGATGATGATTGGGCAGTGCTGTCGGAAATGGCGAAAGAGACCGCCATGACGCGGAACGACCTGGAAACCATGACCCTGGCCGATGTGCAGGACAAGCTGGCGATGCTGGGCGACGGCCAATTGGTAACGACGCTGGCGCGCACGGGGCTTGGGTGCATGCTGATGCACGGTGGTGAAGAGTGGGCCGGGGTGATTGCCCCTCGCAGTCAGGCGCCGGCGGAGGACTATCCCGAGGATGAATTTCCGGAAGATGAACCCTTCGACCTGCCGCCCGAAACATTCGAGATGTAGAGTTCGGTACGAAACGGCGTCTGAAAGGCGGTCATGCCGCCATGGTCAGACGTTCGTATCGGCGTAGATAATGATCGGTGGGGCCGAACTGGTTTTCGATCATCGTGGCCCGCTTGAAATAATGGCCGACGGCATATTCGTCTGAAATACCGTTGCCACCGTGCAGTTGCACGGCCTCCTGCCCGCAGAAGACGAGGCCCTTGCCCACCTTTGCCTTTGCCATTGCCACGGCGGCGGTGTCGGGCAGTTTCAGCGTCGCCATCAGGGTCATGGAGTGCGACTGTTCAACCTCCAGCAGCATGTCCACCATGCGGAACTGCAGTACCTGGAACTTTGAAATGGGCACGCCGAACTGCTTGCGTTCTTTCGTATAGTCCATCGTCAGCTTGTGCAGCTGGCGCATGACGCCGACCCCCTCCGCGCACAGGGCGGCAATGGCTTCGTCGACGACCTTTCGCATGACGGGGCTGGCGGCGCCCTCCTGACCAAGGAGAGCGTCTTCGCCAATGGCAAGATTTTCGAATGTGATCTCGGAGGCGGTTCCGCCATCCACGAGGGGATAGTCGGTGCGGCTGACGCCGTTCGCATCGGCGGGGACGACGAACAGGCTGATGCCATCTGCATCGGCTTTTTCGCCAGAGGTGCGCGCGCTGACGATCAGATGCGTGGCACAGGGCGCGTCGCGCACGACCGCCTTGTGTCCCGACAGGGTGTAACCGCCGCCCGTTTTGGTGGCGCTGACCTCGACATGATCCAGATTATAGCGGCCCTTCGGCTCGGCCCAGGCGAAGGCGAAACGCACATCGCCGGCGATGATCCCCTCAATGAGGTCGGTGCGGCCCGCCTCTCGGGCGAAGCCGCCACCCAGTATGACGGTCGACAAATAGGGCTCGACGACGAGGGATTTGCCGATCTCTTCCATGATGATCATGTTTTCGACCGGACCGCCGCCCAGGCCGCCCATCTCCTCAGAAAAGGGCGCACCCAGAATGCCCAGTTCCTCGGCAAAGGCTTTCCATATGTCGGGCGACCAGCCTGCCTGTGACCGGCTGATCTTCTGCCGCGTCTCGAAATCATAGCGGTCGGCGAGGAATCGCTGAAGCGTGTCGCGGACAATTGTCTGCGTTTCGGAATAGTCGAAGTTCATCTGGCGACGTCCCTTGAGTCCCTGATTTCCAGACAGGTGGGATAGGGATTTCGCCTTGCGGCGTCTCCCTTGCCATTCAGTTAGGGGGCGCCGTCCGCTTGTGCGGAAAACGGTGCCGGGCGCATCCGCGCCGGATCAGAGGAAGCGCGCGATGACTTCCCTGTAGGAACGGCTGACCTTTACCTGTGCGCCGGAACCCAAGGTCAGGAAGCTTTCGCCATTGGTGTGCGGTTTCACTTCCTTTACCTGATCCAGGTTGACGATGGTTGAGCGATGGACGCGCTGGAACATCTTCGGGTCCAGACGCCTTTCCAGGTCCTTCATCGTTTCACGCAGGATCAGCGTGTTATCGCCGGTATAGATGCACATATAATCGCCAGCCGCATCGATGCGTTCGATGCTGCCGACCTCCACGCGGAATATCTGACCCCGGTCCTTTATGTTGATCAGCTTTTCATAGCGGCCGGGATCCGTGGCGGCGCCGCCCCCTTCGGCATGGGCTTCCGCCGCCTCCGGAGCGACTTCGTTCAACAGCTCCTTCAACTGGCGACGCTCCACCTCGGCATTGCGCTCGGTCAGGCGCTGGCGCACGCGGGACAGCGTGTCCGACAGGCGGTCTTCGTCGACCGGTTTCATCAGATAATCGACGGCATGAGCCTCGAAGGCCTTCAGCGCGAATTCATTATAGGCGGTCACCATGACGAACAGCGGCGGGTCTATGTCCTGCAGTGCGTTGATGACGCTGAACCCGTCAAATCCGGGCATCTGTATGTCCAGAAAGACGAGATCGGGCTTGTGCGTCTTGATGGCACGAATCGCCTCTCGCCCATTGGCGCAGGTGGTGACGATCTCGATGTCCTCATGAGGCGCCAGGCGCATCTCCAGGCCCTTCGTGGCGAGAGGCTCGTCATCGACGAGAATTGTGGAAATGGTCATGCGCTTGGCTCCTCCAGCTTCCCTGTATTTGTATCATACGGGATATCGAGCCGCGCTACCACGCCACCCTCCGGGCGATCCGCCAACATGAAGCTCGCTTTGTCGCCATAGCTCTCGGCAAGACGGTCGCGAATGTTCTTCAGCCCGACGCCGGTGCCATCCACGAAAATGGGGCGGGCGGCGTTGAGGCCCGGGCCGGTGTCGGCGACGTCGATGAAGACGCGGTCCTGCCCCACGCGCCGTGCGCTGACCATGATCGAGGCGCCTTCCTCCTGCGGCGTGACGGCGTATTTCACGGCATTTTCCGCCAGCGGCTGTAGGATCATCGATGGAATGCAGACCTTTTCCGCGCCCGGTTCGATGTCGAAGCTGGTTTGCAGGCGATCCTCGAAACGCATTCGTTCAATATCGAAATAGAGCTTCAGGGCGGCGAGTTCCTGTTCGAGCGAGACGCGGGTGCCGGGGTCCTCCGACAGCGAATAGCGCAGGAAAGAGGAAAGCCGTGACAACATGGAGTTCGCCCGCTCGTCCTTCAAAAGGACGAGGGTGGAAATCGAATTCAGCGTGTTGAACAGAAAATGCGGATTCACCTGATACCGCAGCATGGCGAGGCTGGCCTGTGATGCCTGTGCCTGCGCCTTCAACATGTCCTCCGTCTGCTGCGACAGCATCAGGTAGAAGTTGATGCCGTAATAGAGGCCGGACCATGCGCCAAGGACGCTGAGGTCGAGGAGGATGGCGCCAAAAAACTGCACCCCCTCCGGCCGGAACTCCGGATTGAAGAAGCGGGCATGCGCCCAGACCTCCAAAATCGAAAAAACCGACGACGCCACCACGATCACCAGCAGCGTCAGGGTCCAGACGAACACAGGCCGCATGCGAATGATGCGCCGGTACGCAGCCGACATCAGCAGGGTAAGCGAAAAGCCCGTCGCGGTAACGATCAGCGCCGGCAGGATGTAGTTGATGCCCATGGAATTGGCGAGGCCGCCAAAGGCGCGCAGAAAGAAATAGCCGGCCCAGCCGCCGCCCTGCAGCAGCCAGAAGGCGCGATTCTTGTCTGCGAAGAAACCCTTCGTGCGGGTAGTGTCGGGCTTCATGTCGTGACTGGTAGCAGGGCTGGCCTTTTATCGCCAGCGCCTGCGACGCACGGGACTCTTTCAGTCTTCGGGGGCAATCTGCACTTTCAGGCCGTCCAGTTCCTCGGTCATGTCGATCTGACAGGACAGGCGAGAATTGGCGCGCTTGTGATCGGATGATTCGAGGAGATCCTCTTCGTCCTCGTTGGGCGGGCCGACCTTTGCCAGCCAATCCTCCGCGACGTGGACGTGGCAGGTGGCACAGCTGCAGCAGCCGCCACAGAGGGCGAGCAATTCGTCAAAACCTGCGTCGCGGATATTCTCCATTACACTCAGGCCTGCCTCTGCCTCCACATTGTTTTCCGTTCCGTCGCGCGTGACGACGATCAATTTTGGCATCTTTTACCTCCCGTAAGCTCGGACACTTGATTTGACGGTCGCTCATAGCGAAGCGTGAATGCCTGTCAAAACGGATGGTGCCATGGGACTGAACGAAACTGAGCTCAAGGCCAGCCTCGATGCACTGGCGGCGATCGACGGGAATGTCGCCGCCTGTCTGACGCGCATCGGCTACCCAGAACCACGCGGCAGGGACGCGGGCTATGAGACGCTGTTGCGGACGATCATCGGGCAGCAAGTCAGCGTCAAAGCGGCGGCGGCAATCTGGGCGCGTTTTGCAGACCTGGTGGGCGACATACAGTCTCCGGACGCTCTTCTGGCGCTGGAGGAGACGGAACTGCGCGCGGCGGGGCTATCGGGACAGAAGGTGAAATATGTTCGCGATCTGGCCGCCCATGTGGCCTCTGGTGCGCTCGATCTTCATGCGCTGCCGGAGGATGATGAGGAAGCAATCGCAAAGCTGGTTGCGGTAAAGGGTATCGGGCGCTGGTCGGCCGAGGTCTATCTGCTGTTCGCCGAGGGCCGGGCCGACGTGTGGCCGGCGGGTGATCTCGCCATACAGGTGGCGGCGGGCGAGATGGTCGGTCACGAGGGGCGCCCGTCAGAGAAGCAGACCCGGGCACTGGCGGAGGGTTGGCGTCCCCATCGTGGGGCGGCGGCGATCCTGTGCTGGCATCATTATAATACGCGGGTGATGTAGCCGCGCCCCTTGGGGGTGGCGAGTAGCATAGCGACGCTCCCGCCCCGTCCTAGATCCCCAGGCAGCTATCCTGCCCGTCCCGGTCGACGATCGGGATCCAGCGTTCGATGTTTCCGGCATAGCGCGTGGTGTAGGGACCGGGGCTAGAGGCGCTGCGGGTGATGGGGTCGGGCAGAATGGCGGCAAGCCGCGCAGCCTCGGTCCGTGTCAGATCCTTTGCACTTTTCGAGAAGTAGTGGCGACTTGCGGCCTCCGCGCCATAGACGCCGACACCGAATTCGGCGACGTTGAGGTACACCTCCATGATACGCCTCTTGCCCCACACGACCTCAATCAGGCCGGTGAAATAGGCTTCCAGCCCCTTGCGTACCATGTTCCGTCCCGGCCACAGGAAGGCGTTCTTCGCTGTCTGCTGCGAAATGGTCGAGGCGCCGCGCATTTGGCCGCCGGCCTCGTTCGTCTCCATGGCCTTTTCGATCGCCTCGAAATCGAAACCCCAATGCGCGCAGAACTTGGCATCCTCCGCGCCAATCACGGCGCGGGGCAGGTTGGGGCTGATCTGATCGAAGCCGACCCAATCACGCGTCACGCCGGTGCCATTCGTCCAGTCGCGGATCATGATGCTGGTCGCGGGGACGGGGACAAACCGGTAAACCAGCACCCAGGCGAGGGTAAGCAGCAGCACGGCCAGAAGAAGCTTGCCGAGGAAGCGGAATGGCCGAAAGCCGCCCTTGCGGACCCGCCTTTTCCGAGCCCGCGTCTTCCTTGCCACCCTAGCCTCGCTTCTACCCGATCAACTCGATAACGGTGTCACCATTCTTGGCGGACAGTGCAATGCCTAAAATGGGGCAGCAGCTGCATTGGCACGCAAGGGCACCTGCACGCATGGCCACCGGGCCGTGTCCCCCGAATCCCGTTGACCGCATCGGCACACTTTCCTATATGCTGGCTCACAACAGCTCGCGGACTGGCTCGTAGGGTAAGCCCCTAAACGCGGTCCGATGGCGAGGCGGAAAGAAATTTCCGTTTACGTTGATACAGTTACAGACAGGTCCGGGTGGAGCCTAATTCGGTCTCATCCGGTCTGTCTTTTTTCGTTCGTGCGCGCGTCGTCGGGCCGGACATCAATTCGAACGCTCGTGAAGGTGAATAGATGCCAACGATCAACCAGCTGGTGAGGAAGGGGCGCGTGCCGCAGAAGGCTCGCAACAAGGTCCCCGCGCTTGAGGCGAACCCGCAGAAGCGCGGCGTCTGTACGCGTGTCTATACGACGACCCCGAAAAAGCCGAACTCGGCGCTTCGTAAGGTTGCCAAGATTCGTCTTACCAACGGGTTCGAAGTCATCGGGTACATCCCTGGCGAGGGCCACAATCTGCAGGAACACTCCGTTGTCCTGATCCGTGGCGGCCGTGTGAAGGATCTTCCCGGTGTGCGTTATCATGTGCTGCGCGGCGTGCTCGACACGCAGGGCGTCGGCGACCGTAAGAAGAGCCGTTCCAAGTACGGCACCAAGAAGCCTAAATAAGGATTATCTGAGCCATGGCCCGTCGTCGCCGTCCCGCAAAACGCGAAATTCTGCCCGATCCCCGCTTCGGAGATACGATTCTCACGAAGTTCATGAACCTCGTCATGTATCAGGGTAAGAAGTCTGTCGCGGAATCCATCGTCTATGGTGCGCTCGATTCGATCGAGGGCAAGATGAAGACCGATCCGCTGCACGTGTTCCACGAGGCGCTGAACAATGTGAAGCCCGCCGTAGAGGTGCGCAGCCGCCGCGTCGGTGGTGCAACCTATCAGGTGCCTGTGGAAGTTCGCCCCGAGCGCGGACAGGCACTGGCCATTCGCTGGCTGATTTCCGCAGCGCGCGGCCGTCCGGAGAACACCATGGCACAGCGCCTGTCGTCCGAACTGATGGATGCCAGCCAGAACCGTGGCAATGCCGTCAAGAAGCGCGAAGATGCCCACCGCATGGCCGAAGCAAACCGCGCCTTCTCCCACTACCGCTGGTAGTCGTACCCTAGAACTCTCGACCAGGAACTGTCCCCCATGGCCCGCGAACATCCGATCGAAATGTACCGTAACATCGGTATTATGGCGCACATCGACGCCGGTAAGACGACGACGACTGAGCGGATTCTGTATTATACCGGCAAGTCGTACAAGATCGGCGAGGTGCATGATGGCGCCGCGACGATGGACTGGATGGAACAGGAGCAAGAGCGCGGCATCACGATCACGTCCGCCGCGACGACGACCTTCTGGAAAGACCATCGCGTCAACATCATCGACACGCCGGGTCACGTTGACTTCACCATCGAGGTGGAGCGCAGCCTGCGCGTACTCGACGGTGCGGTTGCCGTGTTCGACGGCGTGGCCGGTGTTGAACCGCAGTCGGAGACTGTTTGGCGCCAGGCGGACAAGTACAAGGTTCCGCGGATGTGCTTCATCAACAAGCTGGACCGTACCGGTGCCAATTTCGAAATGTGCGTCGAGATGATCAAGGATCGTCTTGGCGCGCGTCCGATGGTTCTGGCGCTGCCCGTCGGTATTGAGGCGGACCTGAAGGGTATCGTCGACCTGGTACAGAACAAGGCGATCATCTGGGAAGACGAAAAGCTGGGCGCCGAGTTCAACATCGTCGACATTCCCGACGATCTGAAGGACGCCGCCGCCGCCGCCCGTTCCGAGTTGATCGAAATGGCCGTCGAGCAGGACGACGAGGTCATGGAATCCTATCTCGAAGGCAATGAGCCTGATGTCGCCACGCTGAAGCGTCTGATTCGCAAGGGCACGCTGGCGCAGGATTTCGTTCCCGTGCTGTGCGGTTCCGCGTTCAAGAACAAGGGTGTGCAACCGCTGCTGGATGCTGTGGTCGATTACATGCCGGCGCCGACCGACGTTCCCGCGATCAAGGGCGTGCTTCCCGGCACGCTCGATGATGAAGAGCCGAAGACCGATACGCGTCCGTCCTCCGACGATGCGCCCTTCTCTGCCCTGGCATTCAAGATCATGTCCGATCCGTTCGTCGGCACGCTGACCTTTGCCCGTATCTATTCGGGCAAGCTCGAAGCATCGTCGCAGGTCCTGAACACGGTGAAGGACAAGAAGGAAAAGATCGGTCGCATGCTGCTGATGCACGCGAACGACCGTGAGGACATCAAGGAAGCTTTTGCCGGCGATATCGTCGCACTGGTGGGTCTGAAGGACGTCACGACGGGCGACACGCTGTGCTCGCCGTCCAAGCCGATCATTCTGGAGCGTATGGAGTTTCCGGACCCGGTCATCTCCGTCGCCGTGGAGCCGAAGACCAAGGCGGACCAGGAAAAGATGGGCATCGCGCTCAATCGCCTGGCGCAGGAGGATCCGTCCTTCCGCGTGCAGTCCGACGAGGAATCCGGCCAGACGATCATTCGTGGCATGGGCGAATTGCATCTCGACATTCTGGTCGACCGCATGAAGCGTGAATTCAAGGTCGAGGCGAATGTCGGCGCACCGCAGGTCGCCTATCGCGAATCACTGAAGCGTACTGTCGACATCGATTACACCCATAAGAAACAGTCGGGTGGTTCGGGCCAGTTCGGTCGCGTGAAGATGACAGTCTCGCCTGGTGAGCGTGGCTCCGGCGTGACGTTCGTCGACAGCGTCAAGGGCGGTAATATTCCGCGTGAATATATCCCCTCCGTCGAGAAGGGCATTCGCGAAGTGGCCGAATCAGGCGCGCTGATCGGGTTCCCGATCATCGACTTCAACGTCGAGCTGACGGACGGTGCCTATCATGACGTCGACTCGTCCGCGATGGCATTCGAAATCACCGGCCGTGGTGCCATGCGAGAGGCTGCCGATAAGGCCGGCATCAAGCTGCTGGAGCCGATGATGGAGGTCGAAGTCGTTACCCCTGAGGATTTCATGGGCGACGTCATCGGCGATCTGAACTCTCGCCGTGGGCAAATTCAGGGTACTGAAGTCCGCGGTGTCGCTCAGGTGGTTGAAGCCATGGTGCCGCTGGCCAATATGTTCGGCTATGTGAACCAGCTGCGTTCGATGACGCAGGGCCGCGCCCAGTATACGATGCAGTTCAGCCACTATGAAGAAGTGCCGCAAAACGTTGCGGACGAAGTCAAGGCGAAGCTCGCAGGCTAACGCCCGGGCTTTGTACAAACGAGATTAACCTAGGAAGTGAAGAGGGTTATTAGATATGGGTAAGGCAAAATTCGAGCGCAACAAGCCGCATTGCAACATCGGCACCATTGGTCACGTTGACCATGGCAAGACGACGCTGACGGCTGCGATCACGAAGGTTCTGGCCGAGGCCGGTCACGGCGAGGCCGTCGACTTCGCGAACATCGACAAGGCGCCTGAAGAGCGCGAGCGCGGCATCACGATTTCGACGGCGCACGTCGAGTATGAAACCGACAACCGCCACTATGCGCACGTCGATTGCCCCGGCCACGCCGACTATGTGAAGAACATGATCACCGGTGCCGCCCAGATGGACGGCGCGATCCTGGTGGTGAACGCAGCCGACGGTCCCATGCCGCAGACGAAGGAGCACATCCTGCTCGCACGTCAGGTTGGCGTGCCTGCAATGGTCGTGTTCATGAACAAGGTCGACCAGGTCGACGACGAAGAGCTGCTTGAGCTCGTCGAACTGGAAATCCGCGAACTGCTGTCGAGCTATGAATTCCCCGGCGACGATATTCCCATCGTTGCGGGTTCGGCGCTTGCTGCCCTCGAGGGCCGCGACGACAATATCGGCAAGGAGAAGATCCTGGAGCTGATGAAGGCAGTCGATGACTACATTCCGCAGCCAGAGCGTCCGCTGGACCAGCCGTTCCTGATGCCGATCGAGGACGTGTTCTCCATCTCCGGTCGCGGCACGGTTGTGACCGGTCGTATCGAAACGGGTATCGTCACGGTTGGCGAGGAAATCGAAATCGTCGGCATTAAGGACACCGTCAAGACGACCGTCACGGGCGTTGAGATGTTCCGCAAGCTGCTGGATCGCGGCGAGGCTGGCGACAATGTTGGCGCCCTGCTGCGCGGCACGAAGCGTGAGGACGTCGAGCGCGGTCAGGTTCTGGCCAAGCCCGGTTCGATCACGCCGCACACCGAGTTCTCCGCAGAGGTCTATGTCCTCTCCAAGGACGAGGGTGGCCGTCACACGCCGTTCTTCGCGAACTATCGCCCGCAGTTCTATTTCCGTACGACCGACGTAACTGGCGAAGTTGTGTTGCCAGAGGGCACGGAAATGGTTATGCCGGGTGACAATGTGAGCCTGGGTGTCAAGCTGATCGCACCGATCGCAATGGACAAAGGCCTTCGTTTCGCAATCCGTGAGGGCGGCCGTACGGTCGGCGCCGGCGTTGTGGGCGATATCACGAAGTAAAAATGGCAATATGCCAAAGGGCCGGTCCGGCGCAATGTCGGACCGGTTCTCTTTTGTTTTGAGGGTTTGAGGTCGAACGTCCGATGGAAACGCAGAATATCAGAATCCGCCTGAAGGCCTTTGACCATCGCGTGCTGGATCAGGCAACCGGTGAGATCGCCGATACGGCAAAGCGTACGGGCGCGATGATTCGCGGCCCCATTCCGATGCCGACCCGCATCGAGAAATTTACAGTCAATCGCGGCCCGCACATCGACAAGAAAAGCCGTGAGCAGTTCGAGGTTCGTACGCACAAGCGTCTTCTGGACATCGTGCAGCCAACGCCGCAGACGGTCGACGCGTTGATGAAGCTGGATCTCAGCGCCGGTGTGGATGTGGAAATCAAGCTGGGGGCGTAAGCCGCTAGGTAAGGTGGTTCACCGGCATGTGCTGGTGCGACCAAAAATTTTAACCAAGCCCTCCGGCATCGAATCGGCGGGCCTCTGAGAGAAAGGAATGATCATGCGCACTGGCGTGATCGCGAAAAAGATGGGCATGACGCGCCTGTTCCAGGAGGACGGCCGGCATGTACCGGTGACGGTTCTGAGCCTGGAAGGTTGTCAGGTCGTCGGACATCGCAAGGAAGATGGCGACGGTTACACGGCGTTACAGCTGGGTGCCGGCACGGCAAAGGCGAAGAACGTCAAGAAGCCGCAGCGTGGCTTTTATGGCAAGGCCGAAGTCGAGCCAAAGGCGCGCCTCGCGGAATTCCGCGTTTCGGGCGATGCGCTACTTGATGTCGGGTCGGTCATCTCCGCAGATCATTTCGCCGCAGGGCAGAAAGTCGACATCCAGGGTCGTACCCAGGGTAAGGGTTTCGCCGGTGCGATGAAGCGCTGGGGCTTTGGTGGCCTGCGCGCCTCGCACGGCGTTTCGCTGTCGCACCGTTCGCATGGTTCGACTGGCCAGCGGCAGGATCCGGGCAAGGTTTTCAAGGGCAAGAAGATGGCCGGCCACATGGGCGACCGTCTGCGTACCCAGCAGAATCTGGAGATTGTCGAGACCGACGCCGAGCGCGGCCTGCTGTTCGTTCGTGGCTCCGTGCCGGGATCGAAGGGTGGATGGCTGCTGGTATCCGACGCAATCAAGGTGAAGCAACCTGCCGACCTGCCCTATCCCGGCAGCGTTCGCGGTGCGAACAATAACGAGAATTCCGAAACCCAGGCGGCTGATACGCCCGCCGAGACGGCCGATGACGCCGCAAGCGAAAATGCGGAGGCGTAAGTGAAGGTCAAGGTCACAAACCTGGACGGCAAGGCCTCGGGCGACATTGAGTTGAAGGATGAAATCTTCGGCCTCGAAGCGCGCCCCGATATCCTGCACCGCGTCGTCACATGGCAGCTCGCCAATCGTCGCGCTGTGGCCCGTGCCGCGCGCGAGCGTTCCGACGTTGCCCGCACCGGCAAGAAATTCGGTCGCCAGAAGGGCGGCGGTACCGCCCGTCACGGCAACCGTCGCGCGCCGATTTTCGTCGGCGGCGGCAAGGCGCATGGTCCCCGTGTTCGCAGCTTCGAGCAGTCGCTGAACAAGAAGATTCGCGCACTCGGCTTGAAGACGGCGCTGTCGGTGAAGGCTGCAGAGGGCAAGCTGATCGTTGTCAACGATTTCGACATTAAGGATGCAAAGACATCCGCGATGAAGGTTTCGCTGGAGAAGTTGGGCCTGACGAAGGCGCTGTTCATCGATGGCGACAAGCCCGACATGTTCACGAAGGCTGTTCGCAACCTGCCGCACATGAATGTGCTGCCGGCGGCGGGTGCCAATGTCTACGACATCCTGAACCATGACACGCTGGTCCTTTCAAAGGCCGCGGTCGAGAAGCTGGAGGCGCGGTTCAATGGCTAAAAAAGCTGAAAAGACCGTGGCGGAGCTGTCCCATTATGATGTGGTGCGCGCCCCGATTATCACCGAGAAGTCGACGATGATGTCGGAGCATAACCAGGTTGCCTTCCAGGTGGCGAAGTCCGCTTCGAAGCCCGAGATCAAGGCGGCCGTGGAATCGCTGTTCGACGTCAAGGTGACGGCGGTCAATACCATGATCGCCAAGGGCAAGGTGAAGCGCTGGAAGGGTCGTCCCTATCAGCGCGCCGATGTGAAAAAAGCGATTGTTACGCTGGCTGACGGCGACATGATCGACATTACGAGCGGAGTGTAAGATGGCGCTCAAACAATATCGTCCGACCAGCCCGGCCCGTCGCGGCCTCGTGCTTGTCGACCGTTCGCAGCTCCACAAGGGCGGCCCCGTAAAGGCGCTGACCGAAGGACTGCACAGGACGGGCGGCCGCAACAATAAAGGCCATGTCACGTCGCGCGGCATCGGTGGCGGTCACAAGCGTAAATATCGCATCATGGACTTCAAACGTCGTAAATGGGACGTCGAGGGCACGATCGAGCGGTTGGAATATGACCCTAACCGGTCCGCTTTCATCGCGCTGGTTAGCTATCCCGATGGCGAGCAGACCTATATTCTGGCGCCGCAGCGCGTTGGTCCAGGCGACAAGATCGTCGCCGGCAAGAAGGTCGACGTGAAGCCGGGTAATGCGATGGAGACGTCGCAGATGCCGGTCGGCACGATCATCCATAATGTCGAGTTGAAACCCGGTAAGGGTGGTCAGCTGGCACGATCCGCCGGCACCTATGCCCAGGTGGTCGGCAAGGATCGCGGCCTGACGATCATCCGTCTGGGATCAGGCGAAACGCGCTACATTCCCGGCAATTGCATGGCGACGGTTGGCGCGGTTTCGAACCCCGACAATTCCAATCAGACGCTGGCAAAGGCTGGTCGCAACCGCTGGCGCGGCATTCGCCCGCTGACGCGTGGTGTCGCAAAGAACCCGGTCGATCACCCCCATGGCGGTGGTGAAGGCCGGACCTCGGGCGGTCGTCATCCTGTGACGCCGTGGGGCAAGCCGACAAAGGGTGCGAAGACGCGCGATCCGAAGAAGGCGTCGAACAAGATGATCATCCGCTCGCGCCATGCGCGGAAGAAGAAGAGGTAGGTATGGCACGTTCGCTAAAAAAAGGTCCGTTCGTCGACCTCCACCTTCTGAAGAAGGCAGATGACGCGCAGGAAGCTTCGAAGAAGACGCCGATCAAGACCTGGTCGCGTCGTTCGACGATCCTGCCGCAGTTCGTCGGCCTGACCTTCAACGTCTATAATGGCAAGAAATTCATCCCGGTCGCTGTGAACGAGGAAATGGTGGGCATGAAGCTGGGCGAATTCGCTCCGACGCGCACCTATTTCGGTCACATGGCCGATAAGAAGGCGAAGCGGTAATGGGACAGCAGAAGAATCCCCGCCGGGTTGGCGAGCGCGAAGCGCTGGCCGTAGCAAATACGCTGCGCGGAAGCCCCTATAAGCTGAACCTGGTCGCCGGACTTATCCGTGGCAAAAAGGCTGAAGAGGCGCTGAACATCCTGAAGTTTTCCAACAAGGGATTTGCCGAACCTGTGCAGAAGGCACTGGCATCGGCAATCGCCAATGCGGAAAACAATCATAATCTGGACGTGGACGCTCTGATCGTGGCGGAAGCTTCGGTCGGGAAATCGCTGACCATGAAGCGTTTCAAGGCACGTGCGCGTGGCCGTTCCGCGGCGATCGTCAAGCCGTTCAGCCGGATCCGCATCGTTGTGCGCGAACGTGATGAAGAGGAGCAGAACTAATGGGTCATAAATCGAACCCCATCGGCCTGCGCCTGCAGGTCAACCGCACCTGGGACAGCCGCTGGTTCGCCGACGGTGAAACCTATGCGCGGCAGCTGGTCGAGGATCTGAAGATCCGCGAATATATCATGAAGACCCTGCCGCAGGCGGCAATTTCGAAGGTCGTGATCGAGCGTCCTGCGAAGCTGTGCCGTGTTAGCGTCTATGCTGCCCGCCCCGGTGTCATCATCGGCAAGAAGGGCGCGGACATCGACAAGCTGCGTAAGGCGATCGGATCGATGACGTCCTCCGACGTGTCGCTGAACATCGTCGAGATCCGCAAGCCGGAAGTCGATTCCAAGCTTGTCGCACAGGGTGTCGCCGATCAGCTGGAGCGTCGTATCGCATTCCGTCGTGCCATGAAGCGCGCGGTTCAGTCGGCGCTGCGTCTGGGTGCCGAAGGCATCAAGATCACATGCGGTGGCCGTCTCGGCGGCGCCGAAATCGCCCGCGTCGAATGGTATCGTGAGGGGCGCGTGCCGCTCCATACACTTCGCGCGAACATCGACTATGCAGAAGCCGAGGCAAAGACCGCCTATGGCATCTGCGGCGTCAAGGTCTGGATCTTCAAGGGTGAAATCTTGGAGCATGACCCGCTTGGCCAGGAAAAGGCCATGATGGACGCACAAACATCGGGGGTCCGTCCGGCGCGGTAGTTCCTAACCGAACATACCGCGGCTGACGCCTGATCGAGGACCTCTTTTCCTGTCAGAAGGCTAGACAATGCTGCAACCGAAACGCACCAAATACCGGAAGGCGCACAAGGGCCGCATCCATGGCAATGCCAAGGGTGGTACCGAGCTGAACTTCGGCGCCTTCGGCCTGAAGGCCATGGAGCCGGAACGTATCACCGCGCGCCAGATCGAGGCCGCACGCCGCTCCATCACCCGCGCGATGAAGCGCCAGGGCCGCTTGTGGATCCGCATCTTTCCAGACGTACCCGTCTCCTCGAAACCGGCGGAAGTCCGCATGGGTAAGGGCAAGGGGTCACCGGAATATTGGGCTGCGCGCGTAAAGCCGGGCCGTATCATGTTCGAGCTGGACGGCGTATCGGCGGAAATCGCGCGCACCGCGTTCGAACGCGCCGCGGCCAAGCTGCCCATCCGCACGAAGTTCGTTCACCGTCTGGGCGAGGAGGTCTGATCATGGCGAAGATTGCCGACCTGAAAACCAAATCGGATGACGAGCTGAACACCGAGCTGGCACAGCTGAAAAAGGAGCAGTTCAACCTGCGCTTTCAGTCCGCCACCGGGCAGCTGGAGAAGCCGAGCCGCGTGAAGGAGGTGCGCCGCACCATCGCGCAGATCAACACTTTGAAGACCGAGCGCGCCCGCAGCTCGGCAGAGGGATAAGGCCATGCCGAAGCGCATTATGACCGGCGAGGTCGTGTCCGATAAGGGCGACAAGACGGTAACGGTCCTGATCGAGCGCCGCGTGAAGCACCCGCTTTACGGCAAGATTATTCGCCGTTCGAAGAAATATCACGCGCACGACGCGGAGAACGCCTATGCAATGGGCGACAAGGTTCGCATTCAGGAATGCAAGCCCATCTCCAAGACGAAGACGTGGGAAGTGATCGGCAAGGCTGGCAAGTCCGGCGTTTCGGACGACGCGTCGGGCGCGGCTGCGGAAGGGGCGAATTAAATGATCCAGATGCAGTCAAACCTTGAGGTAGCGGACAATTCCGGTGCGAAGCGCGTCCAGTGCATCAAGGTGCTGGGCGGGTCGAAGCGCCGCTTTGCCGGCGTCGGCGACACGATCGTCGTTTCCGTCAAGGAAGCACAGCCGCGTGGCCGCGTTAAGAAGGGCGACGTGCACCGTGCCGTGGTCGTTCGCACCGCCAAGGATATTCGCCGCGACGACGGAACGGTGATCCGTTTCGACACCAATGCCGCGGTGTTGATCAACAACAACAAGGAACCGCTGGGAACGCGTATCTTTGGTCCGGTGACGCGCGAGCTGCGCGGCAAGGGCCTGATGAAGATCGTCAGCCTGGCACCGGAGGTGCTCTGATGGCATCGGCTAAGATCAAGAAGGGCGACCGTGTCGTCGTCCTTTCGGGCAAGGACAAGGGCAAGCACGGCGACGTGACCCAGGTGCTCCCGCGCGACGGCAAGGTCGTCGTTTCGGGCGTGAATGTCATGACGCGTCACCGGAAGCCCAGCCAGGGTAACCCACAGGGCGGGCTCGACCGGTTCGAAGCGCCGATGGCGGTTTCGAATGTCGCGCTGGAAGATCCGAAGACGGGCAAGCCGACGCGTGTCGGCTTCGAAGTTCGCGACGGCAAGAAGGTCCGCATCGCAAAGAAGAGCGGCGAGGTAATCAATGGCTGAGGAACAGAAATATACGCCGCGTATGCAGGCGATCTATCAGGAGAAGGTGCGTTCGGCGCTGAAGGAGCAGTTCGGTTACAAGAACGAGCTTCAGGTCCCGCGCATCGAGAAGATCGTCCTGAACATGGGCGTTGGCAAGGCCGTCGACGACAAGAAGCATCTGAACAACGCCTTCGCCGAAATGACGAAGATCGCTGGTCAGAAGCCTGTCATCACCAAGGCCAAGAAGTCGATCGCGACGTTCAAGCTGCGTGAAGGCAACCCGATCGGTGTGAAGGTCACGTTGCGCGGCGCGCGCATGTGGGAATTTCTCGACCGTCTGGTGAACATCGCACTGCCGCGCGTGCGCGACTTTCGTGGTACCAATCCGGACAGCTTTGACGGCCGCGGCAATTATGCCCTGGGCATCAAGGAGCAGATCGTCTTCACCGAGATCAACTATGACGAGGTCGATCAGACCCGTGGCATGGATGTGATCATCACGACGACGGCCAATACCGACGATGAGGGCCGCGCGCTCCTGAAAGGCCTTTCGATGCCTTTCACCGGTATGGAAGAAGACGAGGAAAAGAAGGCGGCCTGAGGCCGTCCGACATATATTGTCATCCATGGGCAGAAGGCCCGGATGATCAATTAACGAAGTTTCGGCCTGGCCGGAGCGCAGATTGAGGAAAGAACTTAAGTCCATGGCGAAACTGAGTTCCGTGAACAAGAATGAGCATCGCAGGAAGCTCGTTAAGAAATATGCTGGGAAGTATGCAAAGCTGAAGGCGATTGCAGAGGACGAGAGCGTCGACGATGACGAACGTCTGATGGCTCGCCTGAAGATGGCGGAGATTCCCCGCAATGCGAACCCGACGCGCGTGCGCAATCGCTGCGAGCTGACGGGCCGCAGCCGCGGTTATTATCGCAAGTTCGGCCTGTCGCGGATCATGATCCGCGAACTGGGCAATAAGGGCCTGATCCCAGGCCTGACGAAATCCAGCTGGTAAGAAGGGGAGCGCTGAGATGACAATGACCGATCCGCTCGCGGACCTCTTGACCCGCATTCGTAATGGCCAGCAGGCGAAGAAGGATTCCATCGTGACTCCTTCGTCCAAGCTGCGCCGTAACGTGCTGAACGTGCTGGAACGCGAAGGCTATATTCGCGGCCATTCCGATGAGGAGCTGGAGGGCAACAAGACCTTCACCCGCATCGAGCTGAAATATTTCGAAGGTGCGCCTGCGATCCAGTATCTGCAGCGCGTGTCGAAGCCGGGCCGCCGGGTATATTCCGGCGCCAACGACCTGCCTAAGGTACGCTCGGGCCTGGGCATCACCATCGTTTCGACGCCAAAGGGCGTTCTGTCCGACGCGGAAGCGCGTGAACAGAATGTCGGCGGCGAATTGCTCTGCCAGGTCTTCTAGGAGGTAAATCGATGTCACGAATCGGAAAACAGCCGGTCGCGCTGCCCGACGGTGTCTCGGCGAACCTCGCCGGAGAGACCCTGTCGATCAAGGGACCGAAGGGTGAGCTGTCCATGGCCACCCGCGACGAGATCGAATATACGATCGAGGACGGTACGGTTTCGGTCACGCCGAAGCGCAAGGGTGGGCGCCCCTTCTGGGGAATGCAGCGCACGTTGGTGCAGAACCTCGTAACCGGTGTCAGCGAAGGCTTTACGAAGGTGCTGGAAATCTCCGGCGTCGGCTATCGCGCGCAGTCGCAGGGCAAGACGCTGAAGCTGCAGCTTGGGTATAGCCACGACGTCGATTATGCGATTCCGGAAGGGATCGAGATCAAGACGCCGGATCAGACCACGGTCGAAATCTCTGGTATCGACAAGCAGCAGGTCGGTCAGGTCGCAGCGGAAATTCGCCGCTGGCGCAAGCCGGAACCCTATAAGGGCAAGGGCATCAAATATCGCGGCGAATATGTATTCCGCAAGGAAGGCAAGAAGAAGTAATATGGCACAGAAACTGTCCCCATTCGCTCGCCGCCGCCGCCGCGTCCGCACCGCGCTTCGCGCCAAGGGCGGCCTGAAGCCGCGCCTCAGTATCCACCGCACCTCGAAGCATATCTATGCTCAGGTGATCGACGATGTGGAGGGCATTACGGTTGCCTCTGCCTCTTCGCTTGAGAAGGATGTGAAGGCAAATGGCGGTGCAACCGTCGCTGCCGCTGCCGATGTCGGCAAGCGCGTTGCCGAACGCGCGAAGGAAGCCGGTGTCGGTCGTGTCATTTTCGACCGCGGCGGTTTCATCTTTCATGGCCGCGTAAAGGCGCTGGCCGATGCCGCCCGTGAAGGCGGATTGGAGTTCTGATTATGGCAGACGAAAAAACCATTCCTTCGGCTGCGACCGATCCTACCCCGAATTCGGAAACGCCAGCTGCGTCGAACCCGCAGGGCGCGCCCTCCAACCATGACGCACGTCGTGGCCCTGGGGGTCCTGGCGGCCCCGGTGGCGGTCGTGGCCGCGGTGGACCTGGCGGCGGCGGCGGTCGCGGTGGACGCGACAATCGCGGCGGTCGCGGCGGACGCGACAATCGCGGCGGTCGCGGCGGCGACGATACCGGCGAGGAATTGATCGAGAAGCTGGTTCACATCAACCGCGTGTCGAAGACGGTGAAGGGCGGCAAGCGCTTCGGCTTCGCAGCGCTCGTCGTTGTTGGCGATGGCAAGGGTCGTGCCGGCTTTGGCCATGGCAAGGCGCGCGAAGTGCCGGAGGCGATCAACAAGGCGACAGCCGCGGCCAAGAAGGCCATGGTCCGCGTTCCGCTGCGCGACGGTCGCACGCTGCACCATGACGGCTATGGCCGCTTTGGCGCCGGCAAGGTTCACGTGCGCAGCGCGCCGCAGGGTACCGGCATCATCGCCGGCGGCCCGATGCGCGCCGTGTTCGAAAGCCTGGGCGTTGCGGACGTGGTGACGAAGTCTGTCGGTACGTCGAACCCCTACAACATGATCCGCGCAACGTTCGAAGCGCTGGGCGACCAGTCCAGCCCGAAGACGGTTGCGCAGCGTCGTGGCAAGAAAATCGCCGATCTGATCGGCCGCCGGGATGACGTGCAGGCTGCGCCGCAGGCGGAAGATGCCGAGCCCGCCGAAGCGACTGCGGAGTAAACTGACATGGCAGACAAGAAAAAGACGATGAAGGTGAAGCAGGTCGGTTCGCCGATCCGCCGCCCGAAGAAGCAGCGTGCGACGCTAAGCGGTCTAGGCCTCGGCAAGATGCACCGGGTTGTGGAGCTGGAGGATACGCCCTCCACACGCGGAATGGTCAACTCGATCCCGCACCTGGTGCAGGTCGTAGAAGAATAGCGTTACGCAGGCCTGCTTTTTCGAAGCAGGCAGGGGACTCCGCCCCACTCCTCCGACGGAGGAAAACAAGCGCGAACAAAGCGAAAGCGAGTGCAAATTATGAAGATTTCAGACCTTAAAGACAATGCGGGCGCCCGCAAATCACGCATGCGCGTCGGTCGCGGCGAAGGCAGCGGCAAGGGCAAGACCAGCGGACGCGGCCAGAAGGGCCAGAAGAGCCGTTCCGGCGTCAGCATCAACGGCTTCGAGGGCGGCCAGATGCCGCTCCACATGCGGATCCCGAAGCGCGGCTTCAACAATCCCAACGCCAAGGACTATGCCGAATTGAACCTCGGCATGCTGCAGAAGGCGTTTGACGCCAAGAAGCTTCAGGCCGGAACGCTGGGCGAGGCCGAACTGCGCGAAGCGGGCCTGGTCCGCGGTGGCAAGAACGGCGTCAGCCTGCTGGCGAAGGGCGAACTGAAGGAGAAGGTCGAGCTGACCGTTGCGCGCGCATCGAAGGGTGCTGTGGCCGCAGTGGAAAAGGCCGGTGGTTCCGTCACACAGACGGTAGGCCCGAAGGTCCGCAAGGAGCCCAAGGAAAAGGTGAAGGCCTAATCCGCTCCGCGCCTTCCTTCGGGGCAGGTCCGCCCCTGCGCTTAGACGATGATAACCAAATCTTCCCTTAGCGGCCAGCTTGTAGATGTGGGCGCTGGCGGATAGAGGCACCACTTCCCCGCCCTTTTGAAAGGGAGGGGAGTGGCACTCCTACCTTTCCCTCCCTATGTTCCGAACCAGTCAGTGAAGCGGGAACCTCAGACATATGGCATCAGCAGCCGAACAGCTTGCCGCAGGCCTTAGCTGGTCGTCCTTTTCGAAGGCCTCCGACCTAAAGAAGCGCATCCTCTTTACTCTGGGTGCGCTAATCGTCTTTCGCCTGTGTTCGTTCGTGCCTTTGCCGGGCATAGACCCGCAGCAGCTGGAAATGCTGTTCGACCGCACCCGCGGCGGTGTTCTCGACTTCGTCAACATGTTCTCGGGCGGCGCGCTGGAGCGCATGTCGATCGTCGCGCTGAACATCATGCCGTACATCACCGCATCGATCATCGTTCAGTTGATGACGTCGCTGTCGCCGACGATGGCCGCCCTTAAGAAAGAGGGCGAAAGCGGTCGCAAGAAAATCAACCAGTATACGCGTATGGGAACGGTCGTGCTGACCCTTTTCCAGGGCTATGGCATTGCCGTTGGCCTGGAGGGGTGGGGCGGCGACGCCAGCGCAGTGATCGATCCGGGCTGGTTCTTCCGCATCACCACGATGATCACGCTGCTGGGCGGCACCATGTTCCTGATGTGGCTGGGTGAGCAGATCACCGCGCGCGGCATCGGTAACGGCATCTCCCTGATCATCATGGCCGGCATCGTTGCAACGCTACCCGGTGCCTTTGTCGGGATCTTTGAACAGAATCGCGCCGGCGCCATTGGCGACTTCGCCGTCATTCTCATCATCGTCGGCGCGCTGGGCGTCATCGCCGGCATCTGCTTCATGGAGCGGGCGCAGCGGCGTGTTCTCGTGCAATATCCGAAGCGGCAGACGGCGCGGGGGCGTCCGGCACAGGCGGAAACATCGCATTTGCCGCTGAAGCTGAATACTGCGGGTGTCATCCCGCCGATCTTCGCGTCTTCGCTGCTGTTGATGCCGCTGACCGTTGCGCAGTTCGCCGGGCAGGGCGCTGTCGCGCAAGGGGCGCCCGGTGAGGCTGCGGGGGGTGGCGGCTGGTTCAGCGACTTCATGCTGCAGGTTACGGCGGCACTACAACACGGTACGCCGCTTTATATGACGATGTATGGCGTGGGCATCGCGTTCTTCTGCTTTTTCTACACGGCGATCGTTTTCAATCCCGAGGAGACGGCAGATAATCTGAAGCGCCAAGGTGGGTTCATTCCCGGTATACGTCCTGGCAAACGTACCGCCGACTATCTCGACCATGTGCTGAGCCGCATTACGACCGTCGGCGCGGCTTATCTGGTGGTCATCTGTTTGCTGCCGGAATGGGTGATGGGTGCCTATGGGCTTGCCCTGCTATTCGGCGGAACCAGTCTGCTGATCGTCGTCAACGTGACGATGGACACGGTTGCGCAAATCCAGTCGCACCTCCTTGCGCATCAATATGAAGGCCTTATCAAGAAGGCTAAGTTGCGCGGAAAACGCCGCTAGATTTTCAGTTCAAGGGGGGCCTTCGGCCAGTGAATATTATACTTCTTGGTCCGCCGGGAGCAGGTAAGGGCACGCAGGCAAGCATGCTGGAGCGCGAGCGCGGCATGGTGCAGCTGTCCACCGGGGACATGCTGCGTGCTGCTGTCAAGGCGGGAACACCCGTCGGAAAGCAGGCGAAGGCGGTCATGGACGCGGGCGAGCTTGTGTCGGATGAGATCGTCGCCGGTATTGTTTCCGAACGGCTCGATGCCGATGATGTGAAGGCCGGTTTCATCCTGGACGGCTTCCCCCGGACGCAGGTGCAGGCCGAGATGCTGGATGCGATGCTGACGGAAAAGGGGATGACCCTGAATCATGTCATCGAACTGGCGATCAACGAAGAGGCGCTCGTAGACCGCGTTGAGGGGCGCTTTACCTGCTCCCAATGCGGCGAGGGCTATCATGACCGTTATAAGTTGCCCAAGGTTGAGAACGTCTGCGACGTTTGCGGCGCGAACGCATTCAAACGGCGACCGGACGACAATGCGGAGACGGTGCGCACCCGCCTGGCGGAGTATCGCGCGAAGACGGCGCCCATTCTGCCGTTTTACGAAGAGCGGGGGATGGTGACGCGTGTCGACGGCATGGCCCCGATGGACGCGGTGAAGGCTAGCATCGCAAGTATTTTAAACAAATAAGGGCGTGAGGCGCAGGGCTGCGGCGGCCAGGCCGTTTTCGGCCAAAAGGGTTGACGAACCCTGAAGCGAGTCTTGACACTCCCCGAGTCGGCACCTATCTGACGCGCTTCGGCGCAATACCGATATTCTGCATGAACGGCACCGGCCGGGCCCTCGCCCTCGCCGGTGCGGTGCATTGATACAATGCTGTGAGATGGACGATGGCCCGCCCGGCCATCCATGTCCGTGGAGCTGAGGAGAAGTTATTCGTGGCACGCATCGCGGGCGTTAATATCCCGACCAACAAGCGGGTCGAGATCGCCCTTACATATATTCATGGGATCGGACGCACGTCTGCTCTCGATATCGTCAACAAGCTGAATATTCCGCGCGATCGCCGGGTCCAGGACCTGACCGAGCAGGAAGTCATCAGCATCCGCGAAACGATCGACACCGACTATCAGGTCGAGGGCGATCTTCGTCGCGAGGTGTCGATGAACGTCAAGCGTCTGATGGACCTTGCCAGCTATCGCGGCCTGCGCCACCGCCGGGGCCTTCCCGTTCGCGGTCAGCGTACGCACACCAACGCCCGCACCCGCAAGGGCAAGGCGAAGCCGATCGCCGGCAAGAAAAAGTAGGAACGCGAGACAATGGCAAAAGAACCAGCCCGCGTTCGGCGCAGGGAACGCAAAAACATTACGTCTGGCGTCGCGCACGTGAACGCCAGCTTCAACAACACCATGGTGACGATCACCGACGCACAGGGCAACGCGATCAGCTGGTCCTCCGCCGGCATGATGGGCTTCAAGGGCAGCCGCAAGTCGACGCCCTATGCCGCCCAGGTTGCTGCCGAGGACGCCGGTCGCAAGGCGCAGGAGCACGGCATGCGGACCCTCGAGGTAGAGGTTCGCGGTCCGGGATCCGGACGCGAGTCCGCGCTTCGCGCATTGTCGGCCATCGGCTTCACGATCACCGCGATCCGCGACGTGACGCCGATCCCGCACAATGGCGTTCGCGCGCCGAAACGCCGCCGCGTCTGAGCTTTGAGCCGGGACGGGCGCTCGCCTGTCCCCGCTTACTGCCGGACGTTGATTGTCCGGTATTCTAGATACTCCCGAAGGGAACCCATTGATGGCCGTCAACGCGAAGAACTGGCAGGAACTCACGAAACCAACCGCTCTCGAAACGAAGGGATCGGTCACGAACAATCGGGCGACCTTCGTCGCGGAACCGTTGGAGCGGGGTTTCGGCCTGACGCTTGGCAACGCGCTGCGGCGGGTGCTTCTATCTTCGCTTCAGGGTGCCGCGATCACGTCGATCAAGCTCGACGGTGCCTTGCATGAATTCTCTTCGCTGCCCGGCGTTCGGGAGGATGTTACCGACATCGTCCTCAACGTGAAGCAGGTTGCGTTGAAGATGGAAGGCACGGAGCAGAAGCGCCTGCAGCTGACCGCCACCGGCCCGGGCGAAGTGAAGGCGGGCCAGATCGCGGTTTCCTCCGATATGGAAATCATGAACCCCGACCTCATTATCTGTCATCTGGACGATGGCGCGACGCTGAACCTGGAGCTGACCGCGAACAGCGGCAAGGGTTATGCGACGGCTGCTGCCAATCGCGCGGCGGATGCCCCGATCGGCCTGATCCCCGTCGACTCGCTCTATTCGCCCATTCGCACCGTAAGCTACAAGGTTGAGAACGCCCGCGTTGGCCAGGAACTCGACTATGACCGGCTGCTGCTGACGATCGAGACCGACGGCACGGTAAAGCCGGAAGACGCCGTGGCATATGCTGCACGCATTCTGCAGGATCAGCTGGCACTGTTCATTAATTTCGAGGAGCCGAGCGCGATCCAGGCTGCTCCGTCAACGGCGCAGGCTGCCGAGGACGACAATGACGAACAGGTCAATCGCTTCCTCCTGAAGAAGGTCGACGAGCTGGAGCTGTCGGTGCGTTCCGCCAATTGCCTGAAGAACGACAATATCATCTATATCGGCGATCTGGTTCAGAAGACCGAAGCGGAGATGCTGCGTACGCCGAATTTCGGCCGCAAGTCGCTGAACGAGATCAAGGAGGTTCTCTCCTCTATGGGCCTGCGTCTCGGCATGGAACTGCCGGGCTGGCCGCCGGAGAATATCGAGGAAATGGCCAAGAAGATGGAACAGGATCTTCTGGGCTAGAACGGGTTTTCGGGCGGCCCCCGTTGAGCGCCGCCTGTACCGGGGTACCTGATACGGCCCCTCTACGAACGAAGGAAAAGACCCATGCGCCATCGTCACGGCCTCAGGAAGCTTCAGCGTACCTCCAGCCATCGCCAGGCGCTTCTGCGCAACATGGCGGCTGCACTGATCAAGCACGAGCAGATCAAGACCACGGTTCCCAAGGCAAAGGCCCTGCGGCCCTATGTCGAGAAGCTGATTACGCTTTCGAAGAAGGGTGGCCTTTCCAACCGCCGCCTCGCCATGGCCCGCCTGATGGACGAAACGCAGTTGAAGAAGCTGTTTGACGTGCTGGCAAGTCGCTATGCCGACCGTTCCGGTGGATATACGCGCGTCCTGAAACTCGGCATGCGTCAGTCCGACTCCGCGCCCATGGCGATCATCGAACTGGTTGATCGCGACACGGAAGCGAAGGGGCAGGATTCCGGCCCGGTGATGACCGAGGATGAGTACGAGGACGCCTGAGGTCAGGCTTTCGACATTTCCATTTCGGCAATGGGCGGGGCTGCATTTCGCGGTTCCGCCCATCGCGCGTTTAGGGAAGCAGCGCAGCGACCTCGCGACCGGTCAAAGCGAGGGGCGGAATACAGCGACGCTCTGACCCCTTGCCATCACCGCGCTGGATCGCGATAGCCGCATCATGAGCAGCGTCGACCCCGCACAGGCAAACCTCTTTTCCGAAATGGCGGCCGAATGGTGGAATCGATCCGGTTCCTCGGCGATCCTGCACAAGGTAAACCCCGTGCGGCTTGCCTTCATCCGGCAGGCGGTGGCGACCCATTTCGATCTGGATACTGACGGCACGACGTGGCTGCAGGATCTGTCATGCCTGGACGTCGGTTGCGGTGGCGGCATTTTGACGGAATGTCTCGCCCGACTTGGCGGGACGGTGACCGGCATTGATGCGGCCGAACAAAGCATAGAGGTCGCGCGTGTGCATGCCGGGGGACAGGGGCTTGCCATTGATTACCGCCTCGCCGCTGCCGAGGTGCTGGTGCAGGAGGGTGCGAAATTCGACCTGATTACCTGCATGGAAGTGGTGGAGCATGTCGCCGACGTGCCCGCCTTCCTATCCAGCCTGCGGTCCCTGTTAAAGCCAGGAGGGCTGCTCGTCTTCTCGACGCCCAACCGCACCGCAATGAGCTTTGGAGTGATGATCGTCGGCGCTGAATGGCTGCTGCGCCTGCTGCCGCGCGGGACGCATGAGTGGGACCGTTTCCTGACGCCCGACGAACTGTCGGCGGCATTGGAGCAGGCCGATTTCCACGTCGGCGAAATCGAGGGGATTTCACTCGATCCTGCGCGCGGGTTCGTCCTGTCGGACGATGTCCGCGTGAACTATATTGGCTCGGCACGGGAACGGGGCTGAAGGGCGCCTCCCGATCTGATAGCTTATTCGCCATGAGAAAGATTTCACCATGCTGACACTCGGTAAGCACCGCCCGGCCCGCCTCGATTACCAGCCGGGAACCTTTCGTGTCGTCGCGCAAGGGACGCATGTGATTTGCGCCGTGTCAGGTGCCGAGATCGCACTGGCGGACCTGCGCTATTGGAGCCACGAACTGCAAGAGGCTTATGCAACCGCCGAGATCGCGGTGGCGCGCTATGCAGAAGCGCGCGAGCAGGGGCTGCTGTGAGGGTAGTTGCACTGGTCGCGCTGCTTGCGGCCTGTACGTCGCCAACAGCGCATGGGGTGGACGTGGTGGACGCAAATCCTGCACCGCCACCCCCAGCGCCATCTGCCCCGGCACCGCCTACTCCAGCCCATTCTGGTGGGAGCGGCAGCCCTGCCTTACCAGCGGGTAAGGCGCCGGTTGCCGCTCATAAGATAGATTTGTCAGGAGCGCCCGTTCAGGGCGGCTATGGCCGGGGACAAGCGACCGGCGGCGAAGTGGCGCAGATTCTGCTGGATGGGGAGGCGGTACCGTTTTCTGATGAAGGGCGCTTCTTCATCGCCTATCAGCGCGACGCACCGCCTGTGGTGCAGTTGCAGGTGCGCTATGCTGACGGCACCAGCATAGACCGCCCGGTAGAAATCGCGGATGTCGCCTTTCCGGAAAGCCGCCTGCCGCCAATCACGCAGCGCATTGAGGCCTCCGCAGATTTTCAACGGAAACGGGCGGAAGAGGTTTCCCGCATCACGGCCTCTCGTGCAGAACGCAGCGATTTCGAAGGCTGGCGCGACGATTTCACAGCCCCGGCAGAGGGCAGGATTTCCGGTGTCTTCGGTTCCCAGCGCTTCTATGGCGATGAAGCGCGCAGTCCGCACGGCGGCCTAGATATCGCCGCACCGGAAGGGGCGGCCGTTTCTGCGCCCGCGTCGGGGCGCGTCGTCCTGGCGGGTGGCGGTTATTCCTTCGAAGGAAATCTCGTCATCCTGGACCATGGCCTGGGCCTTTTTTCCGCCTTTCTCCATTTGTCGCGGATCGACGTGAAAGAGGGTGACGTGCTGGCACAGGGTGATCTTATCGGCGCCGTGGGGGCCACGGGGCGGGCGACCGGCGCGCATCTGCACTGGGGCCTATGGTGGAATGGGGTGCGCTTCGACCCCGCGACCCTGTTGTCGGATGCGACCTGAAGGGGGCGATTTACCCGCGCAACGTATCGACGAAGGATTTTCGCCAGGAGATTACGTCCTCATTCTTCACGCTGACGTGCATCTTTTCCCAACGCGCCTTTCTTTCCTCCAGCGGCATATCCAGTGCCTGCCGAATGGCTTCGGACACATCCTCGCTCGAATAGGGATTCACCAGAACGGCGCCGTCAAGTTGTAGTGCGGCGCCGGCAAAGCGGGAAAGGATCAGGACGCCGGGATCCTCGGGATCCTGCGCCGCGACATATTCCTTTGCGACCAGATTCATGCCGTCGCGAAGCGGCGTTACCAATCCGACCTTCGCCGCGCGGTAGAAGCCGAAGAGTTCGGCCCTTGGATAGCCCTTGTTGACGTAGCGGATGGGAACGACGTCGACCTCTGACCGTGCGCCGTTAATCTTGCCGGTCTTGGCCTCCAAAAGGTCACGAATGTCGCGATAGGACTGGACGTCCTCCCGGCTGGGGGGCGCGATTTGAATGAAGACGGTATCGCGCGTGCTTTCGGGATATTGATCGAGGAAGCGGCTGATCGCGTCGAAACGCTCGGGCAGTCCCTTCGAATAGTCGAGCCGGTCCACGCCCAGCATGACCTTGCGCCGGCGGGCGCTGGAAAGGATGCGTTGCTGTGCGTTCCGCGCCACGCCGCTGTCACCCGCCGCCGTGAACTCCTCATAGTCCAGGCCGATAGGATAGGCGCGCGCAACTGTCTCTCTGCCGCCGAAGCGGACGGTGCCGTCGCTGCTAACTTCGGCGCCCAGTTCCTTGTCGCAATAGTGCAAGAAGCTTTCCAGCCACTCCGTCGTCTGGAAGCCGAGGACATCATATTCCAGCATCGTTCGGACCAGCCGCTCATGATAGGGCAGGCTGACGAACAACCGGGTCGGGGGCCATGGGATGTGCAGGAAGAATCCGATACGGTTCTGCACACCTTTCGCCCTCAGGCGTTCGCCAAGCGGTATCAGATGATAATCGTGAACCCAGATCAGATCGTCTGGTTCGACCAGAGGCCGCATGCTTTCGGCGAACCGTTCATTTACGCGTTCATAGCCGCGCCCGAATTCACGTTCATATTCCGCCAGGTCGATGCGGTAGTGGAACAACGGCCATAATGTTCTGTTGGCGTAGCCGTTATAATATTCCTCTACGTCCTGATGCTCCAGATCGATCGTGGCGGTGGTTACGCCCTCGACCCGTTCCATGTTGAGGCTGCCTGAGAAGGTGTCGATTTCCTTGCCCGACCAGCCGAACCATATGCCGCGGTTTTCCTTCAGCGCCGAACCCAGCGCGACCGCCAACCCGCCCTGCGCCCCCGCAGCCCCCCGGGCCTTCGGCACGGAAACGCGGTTCGACACGACGATCAGGCGGCTCATCTGACGGTGCTCCACTTTGCGGACAACAGGCTGGCGCAATTGATTATACCTACCAGCGAGTAAGTCTGCGGAAAGTTTCCCCAAAGTTCATCCGTTGTGAAATCGAGATCTTCCGACAGCAGGCCGGAGGGTGTGCGGTGGCCCAGCATCGTTTCGAACAGCTCCCGCGCCTCCTCGTCGCGCCCCGCAAGATGCAGTGCCTCGATCAGCCAGAAGGTACAGATGTTGAACGCGGTCTCGGGCGTTCCAAAGTCATCCTCATGTGCATAGCGCAGCATGTGTTCGCCGCGCCGAAGGTCCTTTTCGATGGCTGCGAAGGTTGCCTGAAAACGTGGATCGTCGGCCTTCACGAAGCGCAGCTCGACCATTTGAAGAAGGCTGGCATCGAGAATTTCGCCTTCGAAAGACGATGCATAATGCCCCGCCTCCTCGTTCCAGGCGCGCGTCTCGATCGTGGCGCGGATCTTTTCCGCACGTTCACGCCAGAAAGCGCGGCGGTCTTCGCGGCCAAGCCGCTCCGCGACATTGGCAAGGCGGTCGCAGGCGGCCCAGCTCATGACGCTGGAATAGGTGTGGATCTGCTGCATCGTGCGGAATTCCCACAGTCCCGCGTCGGGCTGGTCGTGCATCTGCCACGCCATTTCCCCCACGCTTTCCAGGCTGCGGAAATCGCGGTCGTCGGCCCTGCGCAGAAGGCGGTCGTCGATGAAGGCCTGCACGGTCGGCAGCACGATCTGGCCATAGGCATCGTGCTGCACCTGCGTATAGGCGGCGTTGCCGATCCTGACCGGTCCCATGCCGCGATATCCAGACAGAGAGGTGGCGACACTTTCATCCAGTTCGGCAACGCCCATCACTGAATAAAGGGGCTGCACCTGGCCGCCGGCCGCATTGTCCACGATGTTTCGCAAATAGCCGAGATATTTTTCCAGCACGTCCAATGCGCCGAGGCCGTTAAGCGCCTGAACCGTGTAATAGGAGTCGCGGATCCAGCAATATCGGTAATCCCAATTGCGTTCAGATCCCGGAGATTCCGGGATCGAGGTGGTCAGCGCCGCCACGATGGCGCCTGTCTCCTCATGCTGACAAAGTTTCAGGGTGATGGCGGCGCGGATGACGGCCGACTGCCATTCCATCGGCGTGGCCAGGCCGCGGACCCATACCTGCCAGTAGCGCAGCGTTTCGCGCAGCATATTCTCGACGTCCTGGGTGACATTGCCGGCAAAGGGCTCATCGGGGCCAAGAAAGAAATGCAGATCGCGTTCGACGCGAAATGTCCGTTGCTCCAGAACATAGCCGACAGGCGCGTTGGTCGACAGACGGATCGCCTGCGGCCCGACGATGTAGCGTATGTGATTGGTCCCGTTCGTGGTGGGCGCGATTTCGGCTCCATGTCCGCGCATGGGGGCAAGGCGCACGCGCATGCGGGGGCTGCCGGCCAAATGGCGTACGATACGAACGAAGGCGACGGGGCGGTACATGCGACCGGAGCGTTCGAAGCGCGGACAGAAATCGACGATTTCGAGTGCGCTGCCGTCCTTTGCAGTCAACCGGGTGGTGAGGACGGCGCTGTTGCGTTCATATTGCTGTTCGGACGATACCTGCCCCTCCAGCTCGAAGCGCCAGACGCCGCGATCCTGCCGCTCTCCATTCAGAAGGGAGCAGAATATCGGATCGCCGTCGACCCTGGGGACGCATCCCCACACCAGGCCGCCGGTTTCATCGATCAGGCCGCTGACCTGGCAATTGCCGATGGGCCACAGGTTAAGGCTGCTTTTCGGTATATTCACAGGTTCAGCTCCAGCCAGTCGTAAACGGCCCGGGTGTCCTCCAGGCGATATTGCGCTGCGGTTGGACGACTTTGCCCGACCAGTACGCCGAAACCGCCCATGGACCGCGCCGCGGAAAACCCGTCCTCGTCGGTGATGTCGTCACCGATGAAGACCGGATAGCTCTCCACAAAGGGCGCCTCGTACATCAGTGTCTCGACGGCGGCGCCCTTGTGGAAGCCCGATGGCATCAATTCTGCGACCATCTTTCCGCGCGTTACCTGCAGCGGGTGCTGCCGTGCCATCTCGTCGGCGAAGGCGAGGATTTCTTCAGCGCGATCGGGGGCCGCACGATAGTGGAGGGCGGCACCCATGGGTTTCTCCTCGTAGATTACCCCTTCATGCGCATCCGCAAAGGCCCGGATCGCCTGCAGCACCGTGCCAGGCAGCGAGCGGGCGGCCCGGCTGAGCATTTTTCCATCCGCCAGACGCACCTCCCCGCCGTGGGAGCCGCCCATGGCGATCGCAGGCGTTCCCAGATGCCGTTCAATGTCGCGCAAGGCGCGGCCGCTTACGAGGGCCAGCCTTTGGCCGATACGCGCTCCCAGCGTCTCCAGGGCTAGCCCAAGCCCTTGGGGAACCTCGATCTGGTCGGGTCCGGGAGCGATGGCGACGAGCGTCCCGTCGAAATCCAGGAATAACGATACCACCGACAGGCTGGACAGAGGCGGGGGCGAACGAAGTTCGGGGGGCTCTTCAGTCATACTATCCGCGAATAAGAATCTGCCTCCCTTATGCAAGGGGGTCCGTGCGAAGTCTTGCCGGACGCCCGCTTCGCATTAGGAGAGGCGCATGACCGCCGCCGCCCCAGTTTCCGCAACGCGCGGCTCCCTTCTATTTATTTTTGCGCTCGTCCTCATCGACATGATCGGCTTTGGCATCATCATGCCGGTCCTGCCCGCGCTGATCGTCGAATTGACCGGCGATACGATTGCCGGCGCGGCGGTCGATGCGGGATGGCTGGCCTTCGTCTATGCAGCGATGCAGTTCATTTTCGGCCCCATCATGGGCAATTTGTCCGACCGGTTCGGCCGCCGCCCCGTTCTGCTGGCCACGCTTCTCGCTTATTCGATAAATTACGCCCTGATGGGTCTGGCGCCGACTTTGCTCTGGCTATTCGTCGGGCGGCTGCTGGCGGGTATTACCGGCGCCAGTTTCAGTGCGGCCTATGCCTATGTCGCCGATGTCACGCCGGCCGAGAAGCGGGCGCAGAATTTCGGTCTGATCGGCGTCGCTTTCGGCCTGGGCTTTATTGTCGGCCCCGCGCTTGGCGGCATATTGGGAGAATATGGCACCCGCTTGCCCTTTTTTGCTGCAGGGGGCCTCGCGCTGGCCAACGCCGTCTTCGGCTTCTTCTGCCTGAATGAGAGTCTGCCGCCTGAAAAGCGTCGCCCGTTCTCGCTCATCCGGTCGAACGCCGTCAGCGCGCTGAGGGAGCTTGGCCGGCAGGACAAGGTGGTGATCTGGTATGCGGGCGCGCTGCTGGTGTGGATGACGGCGCACATGGTCTATCCGATCATCTGGGCATTCTACGGAATCGAAGCCTTTGGATGGTCGGAGCGCATGGTCGGCATTTCCCTGGCGGGGGTGGGGCTTTCCAGTGCCATCGTCCAAGGCGTGCTGATTCGGACGATCGTGCCGCGTGTCGGCGAACGCCGCGCGGTTATGTTGGGGGTGGGGTGCCTACTTGCGGCTGCGCTGATCTACCTGTTCGCGGAGCATGAGATATGGGTGCCGATCGCCATTGCCGTCGGATCGCTGCAGGGCCTGGTGCAACCATCCATCAATGGCCTGATGAGCCGCGCTGTCGACGAACGCAGCCAAGGGGAACTGCAGGGCGCCGTGGCCAGCATTTCCAGCCTTTCCGCCGTCATCGGACCGCTCGTATATACGCGGGTCTTTTACGCCTTCACCGCGCCGGGGGCGGTCATCTACCTGCCGGGCGCGGCCTTTGCCCTTGCCGGTGTCGTTGCCATAGGGGCGCTGGCCCTGTTCCTGCGCGGCAACACGCTGCACGGTGTTGCGTTCGTCAGGCCCTCGCCACGCGAAGGACAGGGTTTCTAGCGAACCTGGAACAGCTTCATGCCGTGCCGGGCATAAGCCAGCGCGAAAATCTGGTTGCGAAACAGGCGGCGTTTGCCCCGGCGGCCGCGCGCGATCCATATTCCGCTGGGATGATGGAAGACATCCGGCCAAATCTCGTCAGCCTCTTCCAAAATGCGATCTTTTTCCTCGCTGCGGAGGCCCCGCCATGGCGCAACGATCTTTGCGCGCCGCGTCCAGTAGAGCCTGACGGCGATCACGAGCAAAACAAGCACGCCGGCGATGATGGCAAGGGTTTGCAGCGAAATGGGCGAAGGCCGGCGTATCGGCGCCGTGGTGGCAGGGGCATTGCCGGAAAGGGTGCGGATTTCGCCCTGTTCGGCGTTCATCCGTTCGACGCTGCCGTCGCCGCCGGAAATGACGCCGATTCCGTTGGGGCCGACCGTCACCGCATAAAGCGCGCGGTCGACGCACTTAATCTTCAGCGACATGAACGACCCGCTTCGCACGAAATTCTGATAGGCCTCGACCGCAGGGCAGTCCGCATTGACCTCGGTCATTACCGCGCTGACCAGCTTGTCGACATCGGATCCGTTTTCTTCGGCGGACAGTGCGCGAAACAGCCGCTCCGATGCTGTGCCGATGGGTTGATCCGCCGCGTCGCCGACAAACCCTTCCGGCGAGGAAATTGCCTCATCGTCGGTCAGTACGGCATCCGGCATGCTGGGTTGCGCCGAGGCCACCGATGCAACGGATAATGACAAAAACGTGCATATCGCGAGGGGACGCATATCGTTACCTTAAAGCCCAAACCACGATCGCGCTTCCCTAGGGGAATGGTGCTGCCGGAGAGATTCGAACTCTCGACCTCTCCCTTACCAAGGGAGTGCTCTACCCCTGAGCCACGGCAGCATGTTCCGGGAATGCGCGCCTGCTATGAGCGCAGGCGGGTTAATGTCAAGCGAATGGGAGCATTGAGAATGTCGGAAAAGGCGGACGAGCGCAAGGAACGGCTGGCAAAAGCGCTGCGGGAAAACCTGCGGCGACGCAAAACGGCCATCAAGGGTGAGGCCGCCGATACGTCGCCAAAGCAGGATCCGGAACGCTGATCGTCAGACGGCGCGCGTCGCTGTCGCCAGCCACGACATGTCCTCCGGCGATTTCAGCTCTGGGGAAATTTTTTCTTGAACTTCAGCGTGGTAGCCGTTCAGCCATGCGCGCTCCTCGTCCGTCAGCATCGATAATTCGACCAAGGTGAGGTCGATGGGCGCAAAGGTGATGGTTTCGAATCCCAGCCATTCGCCCTCGCCACCATCGACGTCCTTTTCGACGACGATCACCAGGTTTTCGATGCGGATGCCGAAAGCACCCTCTTTATAATAGCCTGGTTCATTGGAAAGAATCATGCCGGCCTGCAGTGGCTCGTCGGGCGCTGCGGCGGGATTGGTGGCGGCGACGATCCGTTGCGGTCCTTCATGCACGCTCAGGAAGCTACCAACACCGTGGCCTGTGCCATGGCCATAATCGACCCCGGCCCGCCACAGGTGCATGCGGGCGAGCGCGTCCAGCTGCGACCCGCGTGTGCCCTTGGGGAAAATCTGCGTCGCAAGCGTGATGTGCCCTTTCAGGACGCGCGTGTAGCGCTCTTTCATTTCCTGAGTAGGCTTACCGTTGATCAGGGTGCGGGTAACGTCCGTCGTGCCATCGGAATATTGGCCGCCCGAATCGACCAGATAGATGCTGTTGCATTCGATGTTGCGATTCGTTTCCGGCGATACGCGATAGTGCGGCAAGGCGGCGTTCGGACCGGCCGCGCTGATCGTGTCGAAACTGAGGTCGTGCAGCATGTTCGATTCCCGCCGCAGATCCTCCAGCTTCTTTGCTGCGGTCAATTCATCTAGATCGCCGGACGAAGCGGTCTCTGAAAACCATTTCAGGAACCGGGTCAGCGCTGCGCCATCGCGGACATGGGCGGCGCGTGTGCCGGAAAGCTCCGCCTCGTTCTTGACGGCCTTTGCAAGGATGACCGGGTCACGCTTCTCTATGATCCTGCCGCCGGCATCGCCGACGATCTGGAAAATCGCCGCGACGCATGTGTCGGGATCGAGGGCAATCGCAGCGCCCGTTTTCGCTAGGTCTGCCAATGCGTCGGGAAACGCATCCGGAGGGCGAACGGTAATGTCGGGGCCAAGGTGCGCCTCTACTTCCGGCGTCACCTTTTCGGGCGCGGTGAACAGCGATGCGGTGCCGTCCTTCTTCACGATGGCGAAGGCGAGTGCGACGGGCGTGCGGGAAACGTCCGTGCCGCGAATGTTGAACAGCCAGGCTACCGAATCGAGCGCCGCGATCACCACGGCGTCGGCCTTTTTTTCGGTCAGCCATTTGGCGATATCGGCGCGCTTCTCCGACGAGCTTTTGCCGGCAAAGGCTTCGCCATGGACCTTGATAGGCGCTGCACTGGGCGCAGGTCTGTCGGTCCACACGGCATCAATGGGATTATCTGCAACCGGGACCAGGGCCATATTCTTCGCGCGCAGACGCTTTTCAGTGCCGTTCACCCATTTCCGGGTCGCGAGCCATGCATCGTAACCGATGCGCATCCCGTCGGCGGCTTCCTGCTCCAGCCAGTCTGCGGCCATCACCCTTGGTACATCCTGGTAACTGTAGAGCCCGCCGTCGACCTGATCGCGAACCTGAACCTTGTAGCGGCCGTCAGTAAAGATCGCCGCCTTGTCCTGCAGCACGGCGGCACTTCCCGCGGACCCCTGAAAGCCTGTCAGCCACCGCAGCCTGTTGGCATATTCGCCGACATATTCCGACATATGTTCGTCGGTAAGCGGAACGACGAAGCCGTCGAGTTCTCGCTGTTTCAATTCTTGCCTAAGGGCAGCGATGCGGTCTGTGGAAGCTGTCATGCATGCTCATATTGGCGTCGGCGTCGCCATTGGCAAGCGGACGACCACCGGCCGCAGGGCCGTCGCGCCCTAGAACCATTCCAACGCCCGTGCGATGCCATAGAGGCTCGTCAAGGTTAGGATAACGCCGACCATCAGGAGAAGCGGCTTGGTTGGAATTCTCTTTGCCAGATAGGCCCCCAGCGGGGCCGCCGCGACACCGCCGATCAGCAGGCCGAGCGTCGCCTGCGTCAGGATTTCGGGTCCGATCGACAGCAGGAACGTTGCGGACACCGCGCCAGCCAGAAAGAATTCCGCACTGTTCACCGTGCCGAGCGTCTTTCGCGGGCTTGCCCCCTGCAGCAGCAAATTAGATGTGACCACCGGACCCCAGCCACCACCGCCCGCAGCATCCAGAAAACCGCCCGCGAGGCCGAGAGGCGCGACATATTTCGGTTCGCGGATCTGCGGTGGCCAGCGCAAGGCGCGATAGGTCAGAACGAGGCCGATAACGGCCAGATAGGTCAGTATGAACGGCTTTGCGACGCTGGCGTCGACCGAGCTGAGCACGTAGGCGCCCAATATGCCGCCCGCGACGCCCGGGACGGCCAGCCGCCGGAACAGGCGCCAATCGATGTTGCGGTGATAAAGATGGCTGAGGCCCGATACGCCTGTCGTCGCCGTTTCCACCGCATGCACACTGGCGGAGGCCAGCACGGGCGGCACGCCCAGGCTGACCAGAATGGTGGTGGAGATAACGCCGAACGCCATGCCCAGGGCACCGTCCACCACCTGCGCCGTAAAGCCCACCAGTATGAAAACCAGCAATGTGTCGAACAGCGCCGTAATCCCCCGGGCGGGCGAAGGCCGATCCTTCGCCTGCCGCACAACATAACGTTGAGCGGGCCGCTTAGTTCATCATTCTGTCATTGCCCAGCCGATCGTTCGGGTCAGCCCCCGCGATCCGATGCGGACCGCGCTGCGTTCGCCGGGCATCCAGCGAACGCCGTGCAGACGCTGCGCCCAATCGGGCAGCACGTCCTGACCCGAGCGCATCAGCAGGTCCACAACCGGCTGCAGCGCCGGCTTTTGCGCGCGATGGGCAAGAAGGGCCGCAGAAATCTCCCTTACCCGCGCGTCGACAAGAAGCTCGGACCGGACATCGCGCAGAAAGCGCTCGGCCATGGCCTTGTCCGCCGGCACGTCGCGGGCGCCCAGCCGTTCCGCCACCACAGCATTTTCGGCAAAATAGCGGTCCTGGTCGCTACGCGTCATATTCGGTTCTCGATAGCGTCTCCAGGCGGCCAGGAAACTGATCAGTTCGGTGACATGTACCCAGTTGAGAAGGTGCGGATCGTTGGCGCTGTAGGGCGTTCCGTCCGGCAAGGTCCCGTTGACGCGATCGTGAACGGTCCTGACGCGCATGATTGCCGCCTCCGCATCTTCCGTCTGGCCGTAGGTGGTCATGGCAATGAACCGGGCCGTACGCCGCAGCCGTCCCAGCATGTCCGCCCGAAAATTGGAATGGTCCCACACACCGCCCAGCGCGCCCGGATGCAGCATTTGCAACAGCAGGGCGGATATGCCGCCGATCATCATGGTGGCAACATCGCCATGAACGCGGCGCGCTACGGCATGTTCGGGAAAGAGGCCGATGCCCCTTTTGAAATCGTTCCTGCGCGCGTCGTCAGATGCGAACATGGCACGGATTTCATGGGCGATGCTGTGCCGGATCGGATTCACGAGAATGGTTCCTAATGCAAAATCTCGGTCGACGCGCCCCCAGCGACAATATGCGCCGCACTTTCAGGGCCGTTAGCGCGCGACCCTGTGATTTTCGTCCATTCGGCAGGTCACACCCTTTCCAATCGGCTTTGTGCGGGGCACAAGCGGCACAGGTTCTAGGGAGGCCATGATGAGCGACAGGCAGGAGCGTTTTTCCGGCACGCAGGAGGTTCGGGAAGCGCACCGCTTCGACGAGGCGCGGCTGACGCGCTGGATGACGGAGAATATCGACGGTTTTGCCGGCCCCTTGCAGGTCGCCCAATTCAAGGGGGGACAGTCCAATCCCACCTATCAACTCGTCACGCCCGGCAAGACCTATGTCCTGCGGCGAAAGCCGCCTGGGAAGCTGTTGAAATCCGCCCACGCCGTCGACCGGGAATATCGGGTCATCACCGCCCTGGGAGGGGCCGATTTCCCTGTTCCCCGCACCTACGGCCTGTGCACGGACGAGGATGTCATCGGCACATGGTTCTACGTCATGGATATGGCGGAGGGGCGGATTTTCTGGGACACCGCCTTCCCCGACGTCCCCGATTCCGAGCGACGCGACTATTTCGATGCGATGAACGCCACCATCGCGCAACTGCACAGCTATGAACCGGATGCCATTGGCCTGGGGGATTATGGCCGACATGGCGAATATCTGGCGCGCCAGATCGCGCGGTGGGGCGGCCAGTACAAGGCGGACGAGGAAGCCGGTCATTTCGAGGAGATGGACCGGCTGTACGAATGGCTGGCCGCAAACATTCCAGGGGAGGAGGAAACCCGCGTCGTCCACGGTGATTTCCGCGCCGACAACATGGTGTTCCACCCGACGGAGCCGCGTGTCATCGCCGTGCTGGACTGGGAATTGTCCACGCTGGGCGATCCGCTGGCGGATTTTACCTATCATGCCATGATGTACCGGATGCCGCCCACATTCACGGCGGGGCTGGCGGGGCGAGACCTGGCGGCGCAAAACATTCCCAGCGAGCAGGAATATGTTGAGGCATATTGCCGCCGGACGGGGCGCACGACGGTACCCAACACCGATTATTACATGGCGTTCAACATGTTTCGCGTGACGGCCATCATCCACGGAATCAAGGGGCGCTACATTCGCGGCACCGCCTCCAGCAAACATGCCGCCACCATGGCGGAACAGGTCGAGCCCCTGGGGCGATTGGCCTGGGAACAAGCAAAGAAAGCAGGAGCCTGATAGATATGCATGAGTATGAGATCGAAACGCCGGTCGGTGACGTCAATCTGAAAAGCCTGGTGGTGGTGCCCGATGGCGACGGCCCTTTCCCCGCGGTTTTGATCTTTCCGCAATGGTCCGGTCGATCCCCCCATGAGGAGGACCATGCGCGCAAGCTGGCCCGGCAGGGCTATGTGGCCGTCGCGACCGACCTGTTCGGTGACAAGAAGCGCGGCGCCTCTGACGAAGAAAATCAGGCGCTGATCACGCCGCTGCTGAATAACCGGGAGGTGTTGAGGCAGCGGTTGCTGGCTCTGGTCGATGCGGTCGGCGGACAGAAGGAAGTCGATGCCGGTCGGCTCGCGGCGTGCGGCTATTGCTTCGGCGGGCTTTGCGCTCTCGACACCGCACGCGCGGGTGCGGCGGTGCGCGGGGTTGCCAGTTTCCACGGCCTGTTCGCGGCGCCGGAGGGGCTCGACACGCCGCAGATCACTGCCAGCATTGCCGTTTATCACGGGTGGGACGACCCGATGGCGCCGCCTGAACATGTGGTGCAGCTCGGCAAGGAACTGTCGGAGCGAGGGGCCGATTGGTACCTGACCGCCTATGGCAATGCGGTCCACGCCTTCACGAACAAGGATGCCGACGCCAAGGCCGATGGGAAGGCATATGATCCCAAGGCAGATCAGCGCAGCTGGCGAGACTTTCTGGGGTTCCTGAACGAGCTTTTCTAGATTTTCGGAGCGGCTGGCTGCTGCTGGCGTCTGGCAGGGGAATAGCGTGCCGGAATAAGGCGGGGCGCTATTCCTGCTCGTGTCTTTCATCGATCGCACTCGCCAGTATCTTGTCGATCTTGTGCCCATCCAGATCGACGATCTCGAACCGCCATCCATCGAAGTCGAACTGTTCGCCGGTTTCTGGAATATGGGTGAGGACGGCCAGCGCGAAGCCTGCCACGGTTTCGAAGTCGCGGTCATCCGGTTCCGGTATCGAAATTCGCAGGCGGTCGGCCATTTCATCGGCATGCATCGACCCTGAGAGTAGCCAGGAACCATCGGCGCGTTGTACCGCAGGATCCTCTTCACCCTCGTCGATATCCGATTTGAACACGCCGGCGATGGCGGCCAGCAGGTCGGCGGGGGTCAATATCCCCTCGAAATGTCCATATTCGTCGTGGACCATGCCAATGGGCACGTCAGCACGGCGCAAGATTTCCAGCGCATCGGATGCGTCCATGACATCGGGAATCAGCGGCGCCGGTTGCATCAGGGCAGGAATGTCGAGCGGCTTTCCCGCCAGCACGGCAGACAGCACGTCGCGGGCCTGTATCACACCGATGATCTTGTCGACGGTGCCGTCGGCAATCGGAATGCGCGTATGGGGGCTGTCGATCAGATGGGCGCGGACGTCTGCCTCCGCCGCCGCCAGGTCCAGCCAGTCGACCTCCGTGCGGGGTGTCATTACGCCACGGACCGGACGATCGGCCAGGCGCATGACGCCAGAGATCATCAGGCGTTCGCTCTCTTCGATGGCGCCCGATTTCTGCGCCTCGGCAACGATCAGGTGCAGTTCTTCCGCCGTGACATGGGTCTTTTCCTGTGCCTTTGCGCCCAGCAGACGCAGAAGTGCGCGGGTGGTCACACTAAGCAGCCAGACGAGCGGCGCCGCGATGCGCGAAAGTATCGTCATGGGCGCCGCGATAAGGCTGGAAATCGTCTCCGGGCTTCTCAGCGCGAACTGTTTCGGCACCAGTTCCCCGATGGTCAGGGTCAAGAAAGTGATCCCGCTGACCACAAGGGCAATTCCGACCGTCGCTGCGGTATCTGCGGGCAACCCGAGGGCAGCCAGCCGGGCGGCAACCGGTTGCCCCAGTGTCGCCCCGGAATAGGCACCGGCCACGATACCGACCAGGGTAATGCCGATCTGTACGGTAGACAGAAAGCGCCCCGGTTCCTGGTTCAGGCGCAGGGCCGCCTCCGCCCCCGCCTTTCCATTGTTGACCATTGCCTGCAGACGCGCCTCACGCGACGATACCACCGCCATTTCTGACATGGCGAAGACGCCATTCGCGGCGATGAGCGCGAGAATGATGAGAAGGTCGACCCAGGGAAATGGTGGCATGATGGCCGGGCGTTTAATGTGTCGCACACATAATGGCGAGGGTAGTTGAAGAATTGCTCCTCCACCGCCGCTCCTGACGACACCGTTAATCTGCCGCAAATGTAACGGCAAACCAACGCGCAAGGTCGTTAACGCGTCATGCGGCCCGGAAATATCCGATGAATCCATTGCCGCCCGCTGGCTGCTGCGCGCGTGGGGGAGTAAGGAACCAACGCGACCCCCCCTGCGTAGAACGCGCGATAACACGGGGAACATTAGGAGTCGTCCATGCATATTAACGCAAAGCTTTTGGCACTTGCCGCATCTTCCAGCCTTGTGCTGGCAGGCTGCGTTACCAATCCCGAAACCGGAAACCAGCGGATTGCGCGCCCAGCCGTGACGGGTGCAGCGGGTGCAGGCCTCGGCGCCGCTCTCGGCGCAATAATCGGCGGCAAGTCCAACCGCACGGAAGTGCTGGTTGGTACCGGCATCGGCGCCCTCGCCGGCGCGGGCGTCGGCGTCTATCTGGACAATCAGGAAAAGAAGCTGCGCGAACGCACGGCGGGCACCGGCATCGATGTTGAGCGGCAGGGGGACAGCCTGTTGCTGCAAATGCCAAGCCAGGTGACGTTCGGCGTGGACAGCGCGATCATCAACGAATCCTTCCGTCCGGCCCTGAACGAAGTGGCATCGGTGCTGCAGGAATATGATAAGACCTTTGTGGACGTTTACGGCCACACGGACTCCACGGGCAGCGATGCCTATAATCTGACGCTGTCGCAGCGCCGCGCGGAGAGCGTGTCCACCTATCTCGCCGCGAACGGCGTACAGCGCGCGCGCATTGCCACGCAGGGATATGGCGAAACGCAGCCGATCGCATCGAACGATACGGAATCCGGGCGGGCGCAAAATCGCCGCGTGGAAATCAAACTTGTTCCGATCGTGGATAACACGGCGAGCTAAAGCGATCCGCAGGGAACGAGACGAGGGCCGGCGTAGTCATGCGCTGGCCCTTTCCTTTTTTAAGGGGGAGAGGAAAAGGCTAATGCGGCCGTAGCGTAGCGGCGTATGCTAGGCATCGCTGATGAGTGAACGACACGCCCCCATTCCAACGCCCATGCCCGGACCAAATGATTTTCAGGGCGTACGCATCGACGCCCGTGGCCTCAGATGCCCCTTGCCGGTATTGCGACTGCGAAAGGTGGCACTGCCCTTGGCGCCCGGAACCGCCCTCGAACTCATCGCCGATGATCCGGCGGCCAAAAAGGATGTGCCGTTATTCTGCGCGGAGATGGGATGGGCCTGTACCACGATAGCGGACGGGCATTGGCGCGTGGTCCGCTGATCTTTATTGAGCGCGGCAAGAATGCCTGCGATCAGTTTTGCGCGGTATCCAGAATTTCCACCCGCAGCATGTCGATGCCCAGGTTCTTTTCCGCGCTCGTCGCACGGACTTCGGGAAAGGCTGCCGGGCGTTTGCGAACGGCCTCGGCCGCCAGCTCCTGAACCGTCTCAACCTTCTTTATCTTGTCCGCCTTGGTCAGGATCAGCTGGTAGGTCACCGCCGCCTCGTCGAGCAGCGACATCACTTCTTCATCGACGGGCTTGGGCCCGCGGCGGGCGTCGATCAGCAGCATGACGCGCTTCAGATTGCGGCGCCCCCGCAGATAATCGAACACCAGGCGCTTCCAGCCCTCTACCACCTGTTTCGGGGCCTTCGCATAGCCATAGCCCGGCATATCGACCAGGCGCATCAATGGCGGCTCGCCCACCGGAAATAGGTTGAGGAGTTGCGTGCGCCCCGGCGTGTTGGACGTTCGCGCCAGCCCGTCCTTTGTGGTCAGGGCGTTCAGCAGTGATGATTTGCCGACATTGGAGCGGCCCGCAAAGGCAATTTCCGGCACCTCATCGACGGGCAATTGTTCCAGGCGGGCAACCGACATGGAAAAGGCTGCGCCGTCGCGAAACAGGTTGCGCGCGTGCTTTTCCTCTCCGGTCACGATGCGGCGCCGGTCATTTCGCGGGCTTGGCCGCATCCGGCGCAGGGTCGGCCGGGAATTTCTTGATCAGGTACCATTGCTGGGCGATTGAGAAGATGTTGTTGACCATCCAGTACAGCTGCAGACCTGCCGCGAATGGCGCCATGATGACCATGAATACCCATGGCAGGATGGAAAACACCTTTTTCTGCATCTCATCCATGGGCGCGGGGTTCAGCTTGAACTGGATAAACATGGTGATGCCCAGCAGGATCGGCAGCACACCGATCGCCATGAACCCGGGCGGGTCGAAGGGCAGAAAGCCGAACAGATTGACGGGCGTCAGCGGATCCGGCGCGCTCAGATCCTTGATCCACAGGGCAAAGGGCTGATGCCTGACCTCTATCGACAAGAGCAGGGTCTTGTAGAGCGCGTAGAAGATGGGAATTTGTAGCAGGACGGGTAGGCAACCGCCGATGGGGTTGGCCTTCTCCTCCTTATACAGCTTCATCATTTCCTGCTGCAGCTTCGGCTTGTCGTCCTTGTAGCGTTCCTGCATCGCCTTCATCTTGGGCTGGATGCGGCGCAGTTTCGCCATGGATTCAAATTGCTTGTTGGCAATCGGAAACAGCACGATGCGGATAATGAGGACCAGCAGGATGATCGCGACGCCGTAATTCCCCGCAAAGGCAAACAACCAGGTCAGAAGCGCATGGATCGGCTTCACGATGATGCGGAACCAGCCCCAGTCGACGGAGCGTTCCAGCAACGGAATGCCGACCTGGTTCTCGTAACGGTCCAGGACCTCGACTTCCTTGGCGCCGGCGAACAAGCGGAACGTGTCGCCCGCGGCAGTGCCGGGACCTACCGCCATCGGCTCGCCTTGCATGGTAGCCTGATAGCGGTCGCCGCTCGCGCGGAAGTTCGTGCGCACCGGCGCATTGGGCTCATCGATAATCGCGGTCAGCCAGTATTTGTCGGTAAAGCCCAGCCATCCGCCAGTCGAGCTGTTGTCGACGCGGCCGCCCTCGTCAACGATATCCTCATATTCCACGTCGGCAAATTCCCCGTCGAATACGCCGATGGGGCCGATATGGGCGTTGAACGTGCTTTCGTCGGGGCCCGTGCCATCACGGGCGACGAGTCCGTAGGGACGTGCGACGACGGCCTGGTCGCCACGATTTTCGATACGCTGCCGCGCCGTGAACAAATAATCCTCGTCGACCGACAATTCGATCAGGAAGCGTACGCCGACGTCGTTGGTCCATGCGAGCGTCAAGGGCGTTTCAGGCGTCAGCCGTTCGCCATCGGCGGTCCATTGCGTGGATGCGTCGGGCAGATCCCCCTGTCCGGTCCAGCCGAATTCCGCAAAATAGCTGTCCGGCGCGCCCGATGGTGAGAACAGGCGAATGTCGGCTTCGCCGTCCAGGCTCTCATGATGGCGCAGCAACCGCAGATCATCGAGGCGCGCGCCGGACAGGTTGATTGTGCCGGACAGGGCGGGGGTCTCGATAGGAACACGGCGGCTTTCCGCCAGCACCTCCGCACGTTCCCGGATCACAGTTGGCGCTGCGGCACCCAGCGGCCCTTCGTTCCCGTCTTTCACCACCACCTGCTCGCCATCGACGAATTCGGTCGATGGTTCGGATGCGGTCGGTACTACGGGATCGGGGGAGAATGCCGACCATCCGAACAGGACGGCAATCGACAGCACCATGGCGATCAGAAGGTTGCGGTTATCAGAATTCACTTGGTCCGTGTCCCTGCTTTTCCATGCGGCACGGGGTCATAGCCCGACCCGCCCAGCGGATGACAGCGCGCGATACGGGCCAGCGTCAGCCAGCCGCCCCTCAGCGCGCCATGTTTCCTCACCGCCTCTATCCCGTATTGCGAGCATGTGGGCTGAAAACGACAAGCGGGCGGCAGCAGCGGTGAAATGAAACGCTGCCATCCGCGCATAAGAAGGATGATCGCCGCGCGCATGTCAGAGTTTTGCGTTCGCGCGGGGTATCGCCCGGGCAAGATCACGCGTCAATTTCGCGAATTCCTGGCCAAGACCGCCGCTTCGCCCGATCAGGACGATGTCATGGCCAGCGGGCGCAGCAGAGGGCATTACCTCTCGAACCGCCGCTCTCAGGCGGCGCTTCAGGCGATTGCGGATGACGGCATTGCCGATCTTCTTCGTCACTGTGTAGCCGACGCGGACCATATCGTTCCCGTCCTGCCGTGGATGAAGAAGTAGGACGAACGCGTCGGTTGCCGCACGCGCGCCCCGGTTTGCAGCCAGAAAATCCCGGCGCTTGCGCAGCGTTTCGATGCGCGTGGCGCGGCTCTGGCCTAGGCGCTGAGCTTCTTGCGGCCCTGACGGCGGCGTGCGTTCAGGATCTGACGACCCGATTTCGTGGCCATGCGCGCGCGAAAGCCGTGCCGCCGCTTGCGGACGAGATTGGAGGGCTGAAACGTGCGCTTCATCGGACATCACCTGTGCTTATCAAAAGAAAGGGCCACCTGCCGCCGAATCTTGCAAAGCGGGGCGACCTTCATCGTCTGTGGCGCGGATAGTCCGCAGCGCCCCAAAAGTCAAATATTGTTGGGGGGAGCAATCCTCTTCGACCGTCCGGCGCCTTTGCGAAAACACTTTCATTCTTCTTTAAAGGACATAGTCGGGATCGAACATGATGCGATGAACGGGGAGCCGTGTGCATGGCCGATACCGGTAAGGGCAAGCCAGCGATTCGAAGGTTTGCGCCCATCGCCCTCTTGGCGGCGGGGCTCATCATATTTTTCGTGCTGGGCGGCGGCCAGTATATCAGCCTCGACTTTCTCAGCGCACAATATGCCAATTTAACCGCCTATGTTGCGGCAAACCTACTGATTGCCGCCATTGCCTATATGGCGCTGTATACGCTGGTGACGGCGATCAGCGTGCCGGGTGCCGCACCGCTGACCATTGCGGGCGGGTTGCTGTTCGGCGTTGCGCTAGGGGGCAGTTTGACAGTCGTCGGTGCCACATTGGGCGCCACGATCATATTCCTGGCGGCGCGCACCGCCCTCGCCGACCTGTTGCGGGAAAAGGCGGGGCCGCGCGTGAAAAAGCTGCGCGACGGCTTTGAGGAGAACGCCTTTAATTATCTGCTCTTTTTGCGGCTGGTGCCCGCCTTTCCCTTCTTCCTCGTCAATATAGCGGCCGGACTGTTCGGTATGCGAACGCTTCCATATGTGCTGGGCACCGGCTTGGGCATCATTCCTGGCACGTTCGTGTTCGCCAGCATTGGCGCTGGCGCGGGGGCCGTGATTGCACGCGGCGACCAGATCAGCCTGTCCGGCGTACTGACCGATCCTGCAGTGCTGCTGCCGATCGTCGGCCTTGCGGTTCTGGCGTTGTTGCCGGTCCTGATCCGATGGCTAAGAGCCCGCGCCGAACGGCCGGGGGCCGCGTCGTAACAGCCAGTCTGCCCAGCGACCCCAGCGCGGCCATCGCCTGACGAACAGCACATAGCGCCTTTTCGCCCACCGAGAATTTCTGAGAATCAATGTCATGCCGAGTGCAAATCCCGCCAAACCGAGAGGGCCGGGGGCGAGGCCGCCTATGGGCGGCGCCAGCAGACACAGGACAATTCCCGCCACCAGTTCGGACCAGCGTCGCCATAGGGGGCGGCGGCGCTTCAGCTGGACGCGCAGCGCTATCTCCCCCGGCGGCTGGGAGCCCGGATGCACAGGATCGGTTGGGTGGGGAGAATCGGGCATTGTCAGACACCCCCATGAAGGCCTGCGCGGTGTCTTTTCAATCCCACGACAGAAAACTTCATGGACTTTCCGCAGGCCCGCTCGGTAACGCGGCGGGCAAAGGGGGATTTCGCAGATGGTCGCACATGTCACGACAGTGGCTTTTCTTGGGCTTGAGGCCCGCACCGTCGACGTGCAGGTTCAGATCGCGAAGGGTGGTCAGAAATTTTCCATCGTCGGTCTGGCCGACAAGGCGGTCGCCGAATCGCAGGAAAGGGTGCGGGCGGCGCTGTCGGGGATCGGCCTCGCCATGCCGTTTCAACGTGTCACGGTAAATCTCAGTCCTGCCGACCTGCCAAAGGAAGGTTCGCACTACGATTTGCCGATTGCGCTCGGTCTTCTGGCGGCCATGGGTATCGTCGATGCAGAGCAACTGGCCGAATATCTGATCGTCGGCGAGCTGGGACTGGATGGCCGCGTCGCGACCGTGCCCGGCGTCTTGCTGGCGGCGCTGCATGCCTCCGGCAACGATCTCGGCCTGATCTGTCCTGCGGCGCAGGGCGGGGAGGCGGCATGGGCGGGGCGAATCGAGGTGCTGGCCGCCCCCGGCCTTCTGGAACTGCTGAATCATTTCCGCGGCACGCAATTGCTGGCAGCGCCGGCGCCAGCCGCGGCGGTAGAGGGTGCGCCTGCGCCCGACCTGAGCGCGGTGAAGGGTCAGGAAACGGCAAAGCGCGCGTTGGAGATCGCAGCCGCCGGCGGCCATAATCTGCTGATGTCCGGGCCACCGGGTTCCGGAAAGTCTCTGATGGCCTCAACATTGCCGGGAATATTGCCACCATTGACGCCGGAGGAGGCGCTGGAGGTGTCGATGGTCGCGTCGGTCGCGGGCGCGCTGGAGGCGGGGCGTCTGATCCGGCAACGCCCCTATCGCGCGCCGCATCACAGCGCCTCCATGCCCGCGCTGGTTGGCGGCGGGCAAAAGGCGCGGCCGGGCGAGGTCAGCATGGCGCATCTGGGGATCCTGTTTCTGGACGAATTGCCGGAATTCGAACGTCGCGTTCTTGATAGCCTGCGACAACCGCTTGAAACGGGTGAGATTTCCGTGGCGCGGGCGGCGTTGCACGTCACCTACCCCGCGCGGGTACAATTGATCGCTGCCATGAATCCTTGCCGCTGCGGTCATTTGGGCGACCCGGCTCTTGCATGCGCACGCGCGCCTAAATGCGCGGCGGATTACCAGGCGAAACTGTCCGGTCCACTTCTCGACCGTATCGACCTGCACGTAAAGGTAGAGGCCGTCACCGCCGCCGACCTGACTGTAAGACACACAAGTTAATGATAACGACAATAGGTGTGATAATTAGAAAGCTTTGACGATTGGTCGAGCGCTTTGACGCTGACGAGGCATGGCTGGACTCGTCGATATCAAAAGGTCGCTGCGACCGACCGCCGAGCGTCGCTCGATTGCCTTCGCTTTTTCCGAACAGGTGCTTAAAAAAGGCGCTCATTGGGCGGCATTCAACTTGTTCCGCAGCTCAGTGATCGCCTTGATCATCTAAGGGCGGCGGGTGGCCCTCACGCCTAGCTATGACCGGCCGCCACCGAGTGGTCCGGTTTGATTGTTAGTGCATTGTCACCTCCGCCGCCACTGCCGCCGGAAGGTGGAGCAAAGCGGAACCGGACGGCGGCGGTGGCGGTATGGCCGTTTCCGGCGCTGGCGGTCGGTAGCCAAGGCTGCTGTGCGGACGGATCGTATTATAATGGCGCCGCCAGGCCTCGATCAGCACCTTGGCTTCAGCGAGGCTGTAGAAGATCTCGCCGTTCAGCAGTTCATCGCGCAGCGAGCCGTTAAAGCTCTCGTTATAGCCGTTTTCCCACGGTGATCCCGGCGCGATGTACAGCGTCTTCACGCCGAGCCGGCCCAACCATTCCTGTACGGCTTTGGCGATAAATTCGCTGCCATTGTCGGACCGGATATGAGCCGGCGGGCCGCGCGACACGAACAGATCGGCCAGCGCCGCCAGCACATCCTGGTGCTTCATTTTGCGGGCAACGATAAGCGCCAGGCATTCCCGACTCGCTTCGTCGATAATCGTCAGGATGCGGAACTTGCGGCCGTCATGCGTGCGGCCCTCTACGAAGTCGTATGCCCAAACATGGTCCGGATATTCTGGCCGAAGCCGGATGCAAGATCCATCGTTCAGCCACAGCCGACCACGCTTCGGTTGATTTTGCGGCACCCCGGCCTTCGCCGGGGCAGGCTCTTCAGTCCCTCCCGCCGCCAGATGCGCTCCACCCGTTTGCGGTTCACCGTCCAGCCTGCTTCGCGCAGCAACGCCGTCACCCGCCGATAGCCATACCGGCCATACTGCTTCGCCAAAGCGATGATGTCTTCGGTCAGCGCCTGTTCGTCATCTGCCCCGCGCGGTGTCTTTCGCTGTGTAGATCGATGCTGGCCAAGCACCCGGCAGACGCGCCTCTCGGACACCGCCAGTTCCCTCCGCACATGATCGATGCAGCGCCGCCGCCGCGCGGGGCTCAGAAGTTCCCCGGGCAGCTTCCTGCAAGATCAGCTTGTCCAAGGTCAGATCCGAGATCGCTCGGCGAAGTCGCTGGTTCTCCTTCTCCAGGTCCTTCATCCGACGCGCCTGGTCAGTCTTCAAACCACCATATTCCTTGCGCCACCGGTAATAGGTCTGCTCGCTAATCGCGATCCGCCGACACGCTTCCAGTGTTGTCGCACCCTGCGCCAGCACGATCTCCGCTTCACGCAGCTTCCCGATGATCTCCTCAGGCGTGTGCTTCTTAGATGGCATTCAACGTCTCCTTCATGATCCAAAATACCAAAGATTTTGGACCACTCAGAAGGGGGCAGATCACTTTGGTTGTTAGGCGATCTAGTCGGGACATTCATCCTCGACGATTAGCAGCTACTTTATATGTGATAAGGACATTATCACATATAACGCGACTGCTAAATCTTATCGGTTGGAACGACTGAGCCTGCGGCGTTGCTACGTTCGTTCACCAGGGTCACTGCTTAGGGTCGGAGATAGGCAAGCTGAGGCACCTAGCGCGGCCAATCTCAATTAATGTTTTGGCTTTCATCTGCGCAGCACCTCGCGGATGAGTGGTGAAGGATCACTGGCTGGGTTCCGCCAGTCGGCACGGCTGGGATGGCTAACTGTGATTACGGCCGTTCCGTTTTCGGCCTCATGAGCCGTCGAGGTCCATCCGCGCAGATTCTTTTCTGACCAGCGCGCTATTTCGCGGTCCGCTCGTAAGCGGGCACGCATGCCATTGCCGGTGGTACCTCCTAAACAAAGGACGGTTTTAACCTGGACCGCGTCAATAACAGCCGCATGTACAGGCCAACAAAGCTGCATAAGGTCGGCCTTCTCAGCCGCCATCTGGGCTTCACCCTCCGATCGGACAAAGAACATATTTGAAGCCGGCGTTTTGCGCGGATCTAGACCCACTTCGTCGAACATATGCAGCATGCGGGCCTGCATGCCAAACTTACCGGGCACCCTGCCCGCCCAGCTTTCATCGGCATAAGCCGACCAGCTTTGCTTAAGCTGCCGCCATTCTTCAATATCTCGTGCAACCGTTTCGTCGGCCTGTGCAATAGGCGATCCGCCGGGGTTGAGTCCGAGGATATAAAGATCCGCCGGGCCAGCAAACGCGTCAGGGCCGGTGTAGAAAACCGATCCAGATCGGCGCAGAACACGTTCCGGTAGAGCGTCCAAAGCCGCATGAATTGCTGGATCCGTCAAATGTCCGAGCGTGTCGTTCAACGCTCTTCCCCCTATAGTAAATTTCTGCACATGATCAGTTTTGGTTAGCGGGGCTTGGGACGTGCGAACTCCATTGCCGTCCGCTTTTTTGATGTTATAAAACTTGCATGGCAACATCAAATGACTTCAAAAGGCCTAAAGGTCGCCCTCCGGTAGATACCATCCCAATCACAGTACGAATGGAGCGCGAGTTGGCGGACACTATCGATTTGTGGAGGTCTTCTCAGGAAGGCGAACCTTCCCGACCTGAAGCTATTCGTCGATTGGTGGAGCGCGGACTGACCGCTGAATGAAACTGGACAAGGAGTTAATCAGAGATATTCTGCTCGCTGTGGAAGCAGACACAGATCACCCTTCTCGACATTGACGGACATTCAAAGCGGTATTGATTATGTGTGACGCCGCTTCACGAAGCCGGATTGGTCGACGCTGCTAATCTGTGTAGCTTGGGTTCGATTGGCAGCCAAAACACCGCATCTATCGCATGAATTTCTAGATACCATTCGCGGCCCCCAAATTTGGAGCAAACCAAGGCCGGAGCAGAGAAGGTGGGAGGAGTCAGAATTGCGTTCCCTCGGGAGAGGGCCAAGGAGCTTGCCACGCATCCCGCGGGTGAACGTCTCGGCACCTCCTTTTAAGCTGCGGACCTCCAGCCCCTCATCTTAAAGACGCTGCGCAAAGGAATGCGTTTTAGTGACGCACACGAAACAATATGATATGCAGGTTCCCAAGACTCGAATACGCGAGGTGGGAGCAGCCCGACATGACGCAACTCGAACGCGCAGCCCGTGCCCTCGCCAAAGTGCAAAAGGGAACCGATGACTGGGAATCGCTGGATGAGCAATTGCAGCAGACATTGAAAGATCAGGTTCGCGCAGTTCTCGAGGCCATTCGTATTCCGAGCTATATACAGACCCGCGCCGGTCAGCACACCGCTGATCTAATTACAGAAACCCGAACGAGTAGCGTTTGGCAGACGATGGTCGACGTCATACTGACGGAGGTTGACGTCATACTGACGGAGCAAAACTGACAATATATGTTCTTACTGTTGGAACAATATTATACCGCTGCTGCTGGACCGCTGCGCCATGGCAGTGGTCCCCGTCTGCTCCCGTGAACACTAAAACCTACTAGGCTCGATTCCCCCTTTGTCGGGCCTTGGTTCTCAATCGGAAGCGCATCACCTTACGCCGTCAAGAACAGGAAAGCCCGAGGTGAAGCGCTCGATCACCCGGCCGTCCTCTACGCAAACGATAGGCGCTCCCTGATCTGCGAAGGCTTCGGCCAGGACAGAAGCTTGCCGCATCATCCCGCGTGAGGCGACCTCACTTGGTTTGAAGTGCATGTAGTAGAGATTGCAGATGTGGGCCCGCTTGCTTGGACATAGCTGTCCGTCGTCAGAACATTCGGC